>NZ_CP180258.1:4800000-6500472 GCF_047649235.1 Leptolyngbya sp. FACHB-1624 | reverse complement strand
CTGCGGTAATATCGATCGCTTACGTTAGCATGAGAGCGTAAAATCATTTAAGACTTTTATCTGATTTTTAGTCCTTACCTTTTGGCTTTCCGTGGTGAACACTTCCCCTTCCAGAGTTGATCTTGCTAAGCTCTACCCGTTTGAACTCGACGAATTTCAATTGAGCGCGATCGCTGCACTGGATGCCGGAAAATCCGTTGTCGTCTGCGCCCCTACCGGATCAGGAAAGACGTTAGTGGGGGAATATGCGATTCATCGCGCACTCGCAGGTGGGAAACGAGTGTTTTACACCACGCCGCTCAAAGCCCTCTCAAACCAAAAGTTACGAGATTTTCGAGAAACGTTTGGAGCCGAAAATGTCGGGTTGCTGACGGGAGATATTTCAATCAATCGAGACGCACCGATCGTGGTGATGACAACTGAGATCTTTCGCAACATGCTGTATGGCACACCGATCGGGGAAGTCGGGACTTCAATGATTGGCGTAGAGGCGGTTGTGCTTGATGAATGTCATTACATGAACGATCGCCAGCGCGGCACAGTTTGGGAAGAGTCGATTATTTACTGTCCGCCTGAGATCCAACTCGTCGCACTCTCGGCAACCGTAGCAAATAGTGATCAATTAACCGATTGGATCTCGCAAGTTCATGGTGAGACGGAGTTAATTTATTCAGATTTTCGTCCGGTTCCGCTGCAATTCTCATTCTGCACTCCGAAGGGATTGTTTCCATTGTTGGATGAGACGGGCAAGAAAATGAGTCCAAAACTGAAGCCGAAGCGCGCTCAGTACCGTCCAAGAGGGGCAAATCAACGCGGAGCAACTCGCCCAGAACCGCCCAGTTTGGCATTTACGATTAGCCAACTGAGCGCGAAGAATATGCTCCCGGCGATTTATTTCATCTTTAGTCGCCGGGGTTGTGATAAAGCGGTCAATGAACTGGGTGCTTTAACCTTGGTGAATGACGTGGAAACGGCAAGGTTAAAAAAACGGATTGATGATTTTCTCGATCGTAATCCTGAAGCTGGACGGGCAGGACAAGTTGAACCGCTGTATCGCGGCATTGCCGCTCACCATGCTGGAATTCTCCCGGCTTGGAAAGGTCTAGTCGAAGAACTGTTCCAGGAAGGATTAATTAAAGTCGTATTTGCTACAGAAACACTGGCAGCGGGGATTAACATGCCTGCGAGAACGACGGTGATTTCCAGTCTTTCTAAGCGGACAGATGCAGGGCATCGATTGCTGAATCCTTCCGAGTTTCTGCAAATGTCAGGGCGGGCAGGACGACGCGGCATGGACGATCAAGGCTATGTTGTGACGGTGCAAACGCCGTTTGAAGGGGCAAAAGAAGCGGCGTATTTAGCAACGTCTGGAGCCGATCCATTAGTCAGCCAGTTCACACCGAGTTATGGGATGGTGTTGAATTTGTTGCAAACTCATTCGATCGAAGAAGTAAAAGAATTGATCGAACGCAGTTTTGGACAATATTTGTCAACGCTTTATTTACGTCCACAACAGCAAGAACTCGATCGCTGTAAGCTCGAATTAAAACAACTTGAAACGATTGTTTCTGACATTGATTGGAAGCTTTTAACGCAATACGAAAACCTACAAGGGCGAATCAAAGAAGAGAAGCGCTTGCTGAAAACGTTGCAGAGTCAAGCAGATGATATGCAAGCAGGGGAACGGGCGATCGCACTTTCTTTTGCCGTTGCCGGAACTGCTTTAACACTGAAAGGAGATGGCTCCACACTAATTCCAGCCGTTTTGGTGATGAAGGCTCCTGGTTCTGGGCAGTTTCCTTACTTTGTCTGTTTGGGGCAGAACAATCGCTGGTATGTGGCAAGCGTCGCAGATGTGGTTGCCCTTCGAGGTGAGATTCCGCGATTGCAGGAAGTCGATGGGTTGACCCCACCTCCGGAGTTGGTATTTAAACCAGGACAGGCGCGTCGAGGAACAGAAGAAAGTGCAGCGATCGCACAAATGATTCCCGACCCCGCCGGATTGCCAGATGATGCGCCGGAAGTTTACGCGCAGAAGCAAAGGTTGAATGCTGTTCAGGCTCAGCTTGAGGCGCATCCAGTGCATCAGTGGGGCGATCGTCCCCAAATTATCAAGCGGCAGAAGCGGATAGAAATGCTGCAAAGTGAGATTGACGATCGACAAGAAAAACTCGATCGTCAATCTCAACGACACTGGGAAGAATTTGTGGCGCTGATCGAGGTACTCAGGAAGTTTGGATGTCTGGATGATTTGACTCCGACAATTCTTGGAGAAGCGACGGCTGCAATTCGCGGAGATAACGAACTGTGGTTAGGATTGGCGCTGATGTCGCATGATTTGGATCATCTTGATCCGCATCACTTGGCGACCGCTTGTGCTGCCTTAGTAACCGAGGTTTCGCGTCCGGATAGTTGGACTCGCTATGACGTGTCGGAACCTGTTCTAGAAGCGTTGAGCGAGTTAAGACGGGTGCGACGGCAACTGTTTCAGGTGCAGCGGCGGTATCAGGTCGTGCTTCCGGTGTGGCTAGAAGATGAAATGGTGGGATTGGTCGAGCAGTGGGCTTTAGGAGTCGATTGGTTGGAGTTGTGTAAGAATACGAGTCTGGATGAGGGAGATGTAGTGAGATTGTTGCGGCGGACGTTGGATTTTCTGTCGCAGATTCCGCATACGCCCCACGTTTCCGATGCTTTGAAGGTGAACGCGGGACGGGCAATTCAATTACTCGATCGCTTCCCGGTCAATGAAAGTGTGGAGTGACATTACTTTTCCTGAAGTGTTTCGAGGGAAGCACTAACCACATCGTCTTGGTTTGCTATGCGGGAGTGAAACTCGAACGATTGCCGACCTAATTCCGGCAGCAGTTCACTTTATTGCGTTGCACTCATCAGATATACAAGCTCCGATCCAAGCGATCGCAATATTCTGTATAGTTTTGTTAGGAGTCTTAGGAGACAAAATTTATGGCAGTAGTCACTTACTTTGCATTAGTTGGCAGCATGATCGCGGTTGCTTATGGCTTATTTCTCGCCTTCCGCTCGATCAAGCTCATTTAGGCAAGATGGGGGAATGGGGAGAGTTAAAACAATTTCTTCTGTTGCCTGTTGCGAAACATCGCACACGATTCTCCCCATCTTCCACTTTTCCAGTTCCTACTCCTCTATCTCCCTAACCTTTTCTTCACCCCACTCAACTTCAATACATCCTCCATCGTCGAGCAATAATTCGCCATCCCAAAGGATGCCGGACTCACTGGATTCAGATGTGTAAAGTGGCGATATTTCATCGAAAACCGATCCCATTCGCCCACCTGAATCCGAAACAGAAAGATGATAATATCCGCCATCCACAAGAGCGGAATATTCATCAAGGGGCGTAATTTCAGGTAATCACACAATTCCTCGATCGCTTGATTTACCGTAATTTTTGCATTGCCTAAAACTAAACTTTGTCCCGGTGCGGGATGATCGACCAAGTATCGCACAACCTGGGCAATATCATGTCCATGTGTAAAGTGAAAACTTCCATCCGCTTTAAACAGCCGAATTAATTTCGCCCATTTCGCGACGCCGGGAATTCCGGCAGTGATGGCTGAATAAGGATATCGATCTCCACCGCCAATCACTAAAGTTGGAAAGAGTTTGGTGATTTTCTTAGAGATCTCTAACTGCTCTAATTGCTCATAGCAAAGATATTTTGACTTCAAATACTCATTGCCCATTTCCTTCGCTTCAGGCAAGAGTTGATTTTGACGATCGAGAATACTCGCAGTCGAAAAATAGAGAATTTGCTCCACCCGATTGGGATCAAGCATGGAAATCAATTGCAGATTCCGCTCCACATTCACGTCATAAACAGCATCTCCACCCCAAGCGGTTGCCGCTAAGATTGCACAATCGATCGTCTGTAACAAATCCCGATGCTGCTCAATCTCCTGCATATCAGATTGAATCACAGTCACATTCGGTCTGAAAGTCACATCGATCTTGAGCTTTCGGGCATCCCGAACTAGCAAAAATAATTCATGCTCAGTCTCTTGGATCAGGGTTTCAACAAGGTAGTGACCAATGCAACCTGTTGCACCTGTCACAAAAATTCGCTTGGTCATTGGGGGAGGTGATGATGGATGAAAGACATGATTACGTGTGAGGAAATCCCTATGAATAAACAGAATAAACGCTTCTGCCTATTTCTGATCCTTTCACCTGTCTTTTCAGTGAATCAGTAGGGTCAGTGTTTTCGCGACGTTTAAAACAGATCCAGCCCCCTAAATCTCCCAAATTTGCAGGACTTTGAACGGTAGAAATTTCTCAAGTCAGAATAATTTCTCTTGCTCAAAGTCCCCAGATTGGGGGACTTAGGGGGCTAAACTCTCGAATCAAAGCGATTAGACAGCGCTCAGGAGTTGATCAACTTGTTTTGCAGTCTCAAAGAAGTAAGCTGCATTTTCCTCAGGCGTATTCGGCAAAATGCCATGACCCAGGTTCAAAATATGTCCTCGGTTGCCGGCTTTGCGAATCGTGTCGAGAATGCGATCGCGGATAAATTCCTTCGAGCCAAACAATACGCCTGGATCGAGGTTTCCTTGCACTTTCACATCTTTGCCCAATCTGGTACGCGCATCTGCCATATCGACTGTCCAATCGATCGTCAAAATGTCCGCGCCTGCTTTCGACATCCGCTCTAACAAACCCGCGCTTCCGGTCACTAACAGAATCAACGGAGTCTCCGGATGAACCTGCTTAATCTTGCGGAAGACTTGTTGCTGATACGGTAATGCAAACGTATCGTAATCTTGGGGGCTAAGCTGACCCGCCCAAGAATCAAACATCTGAATCACTTGCGCGCCGCAATCGATTTGATAACAAGCGTACGTTGCGATCGCATCTGCCAATTTCGACAACAACTGATGCAGAATGGCTGGATCAGAAAACGCCATATTCTTAATCACCGAATAGGTTTTCGACCCTTTTCCTTCCACCGCATATGCTGCCAACGTCCAAGGCGCACCGACGAAACCGAGAACAGTTGCCTCGTTCTTCACTTCTTCGCGCAACGAATTCAAAATCGTTTTAATAAACGGCATCGTCTCTTCAGGAACCAAAGGATGGAGCTTGTCCACCTGAGCCTGAGAGCGAATCGGATCAGCGATAATGGGTCCTTTCCCTTCAGCGATATCCATTTCGATACCTAGCCCCGGTAAAGGAGTCACAATATCTGAAAACAAAATCACTCCATCGGGCTTAAATGCGCGCCACGGTTGCAGCGAGACTTCGATCGCGACTTCTGGAATTTCAGACCGCTCCCGGAATGACGGATAGCGATCGCGCAAATCCCGATATGCCTTCATATAGCGACCAGCCTGTCGCATCATCCAAACTGGCGGACGATCCAACGCCTCGCCTCGTGCTGCCCGTAACAAAAGTGGAAGGTGCGAAGAACCCGTCATGGAGAAGCCTCTTAATAAATCCTTTTGTTTTCTACGTTTCTTAGCCTATCACCGGACGGGATCGCGTTGCGCCGCAAACCCAATCAATGTAACGGTTTTGAAATATTCATGCTGCTAAGTGAAGAGGGTTCTTTACCACGAAATGTCCCTATTAACAGAGGGGATCTCAAGCTTTAGTCAGATTTAACGGGGGTTCAAAATTTCTACGCTGGAGTCGTTCAAGGTGAAACGAGGTTTATAAATCATGTCTAATTTTGCTGCAAAGTTTGCAATTGTATCTGCTTTGATTCTTGCTCCGTTGTCTCTGCCAGCGATGAGCCAAACCACTCCTGGCGAACCGGGAACTGGAACTGGAACGACTGCGGTTGATGCTGATTATCATCAAGAAGGTCGGAATGGCTATTGGGGCTTGTTAGGGTTGTTGGGTCTGTTTGGTTTGATGGGACGCAAGAGCAGTCGCGATGAGTACTCGTCGTCATCGTCGGCAACAGCATATCGCGATCCTGCTGATGTATCGAGTACCCGCGATCGCTACTAAACGTATCCCAGAACTTCGGGATATTCCAGAACTCCGGGCTTGCAGAAGCTCGGAGTTTTTTAAATTGATAGGGCTGATTCACAACATCCAGATACCGACTTAAAGCTCAGCTTTGATGCAATCTCGTGCTGTTCAATAGCAAGAAAAGTAAGCACTATACGAAGCAAAATTTCAGACTGTAAAATGAGATATTCCTCAGTTCGAGAAATTTGATGCATGAGTAGTCCGATCAATCTTCTGAGCAATCGATATCGCATTCTCAATGTTTTGGGAGAGGGAGGATTTGGCAAAACCTACCTGGTCGAAGATACTCAAATGCCTTCGAGACGAAAATGTGTTCTCAAGCAACTCAAACCCATTCATGACAATCTCCAAATTCATCAACTCGTCCAAGAGCGATTTCAACGAGAAGCCGCAATTCTCGAACAATTAGGAGAACATCACCATCAAATTCCACGGCTCTATGCTTACTTTGCCGAAGGAGAAGAGTTCTACCTGGTAGAAGAATGGATCGAAGGCGAAACCTTGACACAGTGCGTCGAATCGCGAGGCGTGTTTAGTGAGAGGCAAGCACGATCGCTCTTACTGGATCTCTTACCCACGCTTTCAGATATTCATCGTCAAGGCATTGTCCATCGCGATATCAAACCCGACAACATCATTCTGCGGCATTCGGACGGAAAACCCGTTTTGATTGACTTTGGAGCCGTCAAAGAAACGATCAATACGGTAATGAGTGCTAGCGGGAATCCAACCCATTCGATCGTGATTGGAACCCCTGGATATACACCCTCGGAACAGATGGCAGGTCGTCCCGTATTTTCCAGTGATTTGTATAGCTTGGGATTAACTGCAATCTATCTGCTGACTGGCAGACAGCCACAACAGCTAGATAATGATCCGATGACCGGAAAAGTATTGTGGCAGCAGTATGCTCCGAATGGGAGTCCTGACTTTGCAGCAGTCCTCGATCGAGCAATTCAGCCCTACGCCAATCAACGATTTGCAGGCGCAGAAGACATGGCGATCGCATTAACGCCCGGTGCAGTTCCACCCTCGACGATCCTGCCGTCTGTATCTCAAATCCCTAACGATACGATACAGATTGCGCCAACACCTCTAACCCAACCGCCCTCTGTGGCACGTCCCTGGACTTGGCAATGGGCATTTGTTGGCGTAGCCGTAGCTTCTCTGGCGGGAATCGCTGGGTTGATTGCCTACCTCACAAGCCGATCGACTCCGATCATCTCGAATTCGCCAGTCGAGAACGCGATCGCATCTCCGTCTCCGAAGCCATCTCTCGACCCATCTCCTGCACCTTTACCCAGCGAACCGCCGCAGTCAAAGCCTTCTCCAATTCCTGAGCAACCCGCAAAGCCTCCTGAGCCGCCTGCTAAACCTGTACCCGCGATCGACGCATCGTGCAGATTGCAAACAGGAACAACATTGAGATCGCAAACGTTGACCTTAGATACTTGTTCGATCGATGCCAGTAATCCTGCGGTGATTCGCTTTGTGTACTATCTCGATGCCGAACAAGTTCGAGCAGAAACCGACTGTGCGAGCGGGACTTGGAAAAGCTTGCCAGAACAACAGGTGAATCGTCCTCAATCTGCTGCAACTGAGCAAATGCTAGCGCGCATTTGTGGTCGAACAGCGCAACAAGATTCAGTCTCCAAAGCAGACGTTGCCACTGTAATTGATCCACCCTCGAATGTCAGAGCTTCGCCGAATGGAGCGATTCTTTGTGCCGTGCGAGAAAAGCAAGAAATTAACGTTTATGAACGGAAAGGAGATTGGTACACAACAGATGTGTGCGGAACTCCAGGCTTCATTCATAAAGGACAACTGAAATTTTAGACGGGTGTATTTTCAAGTACGCGTTCCGCTAGATTGCTGAACATTTCTTACTTTTTGCGGAAATTATGCTGAAACCATGAATGATGCTACCGAAGAAGACCATAGGCTTGATCTTAGGTTGCGCGAGGACGTTGGATGAAACTCTCTTGGATATCTCTAAAACTGTTGCGATTTTTGGCGATCGCGGCTCTCACAACCAGCACTATTGTTGGACTGATTCCACAATTCGTTGTTTCACAGACAGAAACGCTAGAGATTCCGGTACGAACTGTACCAGCTAGCACGATGCGACCTTCCTTACCAACTAGCACGATGCGACCTTCCTATGGACACTTTCCTTATCGAGAAGACGATCCATCGCGATTGAAAACGGTCGGTCAGTTTGTCCGTAGTCAATCTTCCAGACCTGAATCGATGGATGTTGAAGCTGTTCAAGCTTTTCAGCAGATGGCGATCGCGGCTCGAAAATCAGGTGTGTCGCTGATGCCCATTTCTGGATTTCGGTCTGTCTCGGTGCAGACTGGATTATGGAAGCAACAGATTGCCCGTCGAGGCAGCAAACAAGCAGCGGCAAAATGGAGCGCTCCACCCGGATACAGCGAACATCATACAGGCTATGCGATCGATATTGCTGATCGGCAACGCCCCGATACCGATTTACAAATCAGCTTTGCAAACACTCGGGCATATCAATGGTTAGCTGCGACGGCTGATCAATATGGATTTGAGCTATCCTTCCCACGCAATAACAAGCAGGGCGTGAGCTTTGAACCTTGGCACTGGCGGTATGTCGGGAGTGCAAGAGCAGAACAAATTTTTTCTGTTGCTCACAAAAGCGGATATTAGTCATGCAAGCCTGCCTCCCAAACGCCTACATAAATCCGATCTTGTTCATTCCGGGCAATGACTCCTTGCAGATTGCCCTGTTGGAAATTATGGAGATTGCTCTGTCTGCGATAAACTCGCTTCAACGCCTCAATCACTTCTGGATTTGCTTCACTGCCTAACATGCCATTGACTGTGACTTGCATGGTCAAATTATCCACAGCTTGAGCAAAGGAGGCTTCAGTTTGTCTGACTTGGTTACTATTGCGATCGTATAAATATGCCAAGGTAATGCGATCGGGAACAACCTCATACAAAACGCTGCGAGTATTTTGCCAATAGCCCGGTTTCGTTTGGGCAGGCTCTCCTAGTGCGGCTCGCACCTCTCGTTCTGAAGTGCCAACAGCAAAGCCTGGAACGCGACTCGGATTAGCTCGAGAGGCGGTGGGAGCTTCTTCTGTAATCGGCGCTGGCAGGGATGGATCGATCCGCACAGGCTGGGGTGCGGGTGTCGGAGTGGGCGATGCAGCAACGCTCGGTTTGGGTTTTGGTGTTTCAGAAGGCGTAGGTTTCGGTGGTGCAGAAGGGGTAGGAGAAACCGAGGGCAAGGGGCTTGGGGAATTGAGCGTAAGTTGTGGTGCCGGGGTTTGGCGGGATTGCCACCAGAGAATCGCGATCGCGACTCCAGTGAGCGTTAATCCTGATAAAGCAGCAAGGAGCCAAACGGCTCGCAATCCCGGTTTCGCGATCGTCGTCATCGGTTCACGCGCAGGCAGCACGACAACGGTTGCAGAAGTTCCCGGTTTGGGGGGCTGAGTCACCGTTGAGCTAAGCTGAGTCACCGTTGGGCTAGACAGGGGCAATAGCTCTAGCCATTGCGCGATCGTCGCAGGTCGATCGCTGGCATTCATCGCCATTCCGCGCAGGATGGCTTGATTCACGCCTGGGCTGATCGAAGGTTCTAACTCTCTGGGTTCGGGCATCTGTTCGTGATCGCGTAAAATTGATGCCGTCGGAATTCTGGCGGTGACTAATGCATACAGGGTTGCTGCTAAACCGTAAACATCACTAGCAGGACTGCGTTTTTCTTGAGCAAAATACTGTTCGATTGGTGCATATCCGACCGACATCATTTGCGTGTGAGTTTGGGTTTGATTCGGTGTAAATTCTCGTGCAATTCCAAAGTCGATGAGAATTGCTTCTTGAGTTTTCTCATGCAAAATGATGTTTTGCGGCTTGATATCTCGATGCAGCAGACCGTTGCGGTGAACGACTTCAAGGGCTGAGCCGATTTGATGGATGTAGCGAATTGCGATCGCTTCGGGCAGCGGTCGATCGGGAAAGACTAAGTCTTCTAAGGTCTGCCCTGGAATGTAATCCATCACCATGTAAGCGCGATCGTTTTCAACAAAAAAGTCGCTGACCCGGACAATATTGGGATGAATACAAGTCGCAAGCCGTCGGGCTTCATCTTGGAATTTGCGCTGAAAATCGGCAAAGTTTTTCTCTGCCTTCAAAGCTTCATTCAGCGTTTTGATCACGACGGTTTGATCCAAAAAGTGATGAACGGCTTTGAAGGTAATGCCAAATCCTCCCCGCCCGATTTCTTCTTGCAGGGTGTACTTGCCGTTTGAAATTGTCTGACCGATGAGTGAATCCATGCCTAAGATTGAACCGCATTTCGAGGAAGAACGCACCGCAGTTGTGTGACGGTTTCGTTCAACTTTCCTAACTCTAACCGACCGTTCATCACCTCGACCAAAGTTTGGTTCATCAGCAGGCGAAATCCCAGAGAAGGTGGGTCTAAATCTTTTGGAGCTTCGGTTTTGAGCAGATCGATCGCTTCTCGCCATACCTCGATCGGTCGCTGATCTTCTAGCTCAATCACCGCAAATTTGGATTCTATGTGAGCTGAGAGCTTGAGCGTGCCTTCCTGCATTGTTGCGATCGCGCTACTGATCAAACTGACTAAAATCTGCTCTAGCGTTTTGCGATCGACAAACACATCCAGATCGGGTTCTGGTAACACGATTTGAAATCGCAAATTCCGGTTCTCTGCTAATAGATGCGTTAAAGAAAATACATTGTCAAACACATCACTGACGGAAACAGACTGAAAGTCTAATGGGCTGGTTCCATATTCGACTTTAGAAACATGGATGACTTCATCCAATAATTTCACGAGCTTTAAAGCGGATAGGTTCGCCTGTTCAATAAATTCGCGCTCCTCTTCAGGCGATTCGCAGAGATCGCTTAGAACTAATTGCTGCGAACCGATTAATCCACTTAAGGGCGATCGTAACTCGTGGGAAGTGCGGGCTAAAAATCCTGCCTTGAATTGCGCAAGTTCGAGTGCGGATTGATACGCCAATTCCAATGTGCGATCGGGAGTAGAGGATGCGACTTTAGACGATCGCTTCGCCCACCAACCCCCCACAAATCCAATTCCCAAGCCGCCAGCTAGCCAAACCAAATTCATCCAACTCATCGTTCTGGATTGCAAAAAGAAAGTCTTTATCACTCTAAACGACTTCACCCATTGCACTCGAAATCCTGACACCGAATTGATTTGTAACCAAATCAAACCAATTTAGTATCAGGATCTCATTTTTTCTAGAAACGTCGCAGATCTAACAAATCTCTAGCTTGAGCGAGACTGCTAAGCCGTTTTACCAACGACCCCTTCTACGAGCCAGTTCATCGATTCAAGCTCGATCGCAGTTGTCGCATAGTCTTTTCCAGCAGGGACAACCTCTTTACCCGTATTATCTTTGAGTCCGCCTTTGTAAATGACTAGCGAACCCGCCTTCATTTTGTCCCTCGCGGCTTCTGCGTCCTTCTTCGCAGTCTCAGATACCGCCGGTCCAAATGCCGAAATCTTCACAAATCCATCCTTATATCCGCCGCGCAGCAAATGCGGAATCCCTCCATTCATCAAGGTTTTACCTTCTTGAATCATCTTGACGTAATCGGAATACACCTTCGTCCAATCCCACTCTGCACCCGTCAGATAGCCTTTCGGCGCAAGTGCTGCCTGATTGGCGTGATAGCCAGACGTAAACGCCCCGCGTTTCTCTGCCGTTTCTATCACAACTTTCGGACTGTCTACATGGCAAGTAATCACATCTGCCCCTTGGTCAATCAAACTGTTGGTCGCTTCCGCTTCTTTTACTGGCAAAGACCAGTCCCCGGTAAAAATCACCTGGGTTGTAATTGTTGGCTTAACGCTTCGCGCTCCCAGGGTAAAACTATTGATGTTGCGAAGCACTTGTGGAATTGGTTTTGCTGCCACAAAACCTAACTTTCCGGTTTTGCTCATATGCCCGGCAACCACGCCTGCAACATACTGCGCTTCATCAATGTAACCAAAATAGCTGCCGACATTTTTGGGATGCTTGGCTGCATCATACATTGCGCCACAGTGGAAAAATTGTACTTCTGGATAATCGGTGGCGAGTTTAAGAATATGCGGGTCAAAATAGCCGAATGAGGTGGGAAACAGAACGGTTGCTTTGTCCTGCTCGATCATGTTCCGCATTGCTTCTTGCACTTCGGTCGTTTCAGGCACGCTGGCTTGATCGACGACTTTCACACCTTGGACACCTTCTTTTCCCTGGAAGTGGGCTTGATTATAGCCAAAATCGTCTTTAGGACCGACGTAGATAAACCCCATTACAAGTTCTTTGCCTGCGGCGGGGCTGCTACTGGATGTTGAAGAATCGTTCGCTGGGGTACAGCCAACCCAGAGCTTTGAAGTTGCACCAAATGCCCCAGTCGCTAACAATCCGCGTATGACTTGGCGGCGGGAAATGCGCGATCGCGGTGAATCCTGACTGCTCATCGTTCCTCCTCACAGAAGTTAATTGCCATCGTATTGAAATCGATTTTTCTGCTCGCTTTTGTATTGTTCAACACGTATCTTGCGATGCCTGAGCAGAGGCTCACGCGATCGCAGAAATCAATGCTGTCGAATCGGCAACCGCCCCAAACACACCGCCCTGCATTTTGACCATGTTCAGCGCGGCTAGATGGTTGCCATAGTCCGTTGCACCCGTACAATCGGACAGTAACAAACATTCATATCCTCGATCGTTGGCATCTCTCATGGTTGTATGCACACAGACATCAGTGGTAATGCCGGACAGGATCAAGTTTTGTATGCCTTTACGGTGCAAAACCAAATCGAGATCAGTGGCATAAAATGATCCTTTTCCGGGTTTATCAATGATCACTTCTCCGGGTAATGGAGCGAGTTCAGGAATAATCTCCCAACCTGACTCTCCTCGAACCAAAATTCGCCCACAAGGTCCCGGATCGCCAATTCCGGCTCCGATTTGTTGCGATCGCCAGCGTTTATTTTCTGGCAAATCTGAGAGATCCGGGCGATGTCCTTCGCGAGTGTGCAGAATTGTGTAATTCAGGTCTCGCATCACTTTGAGGAGGTTCCGAATCGGTTCGATCGGGGCACGCGTCAGAGACAGGTCATAGCCCATCTTGTCCACATAACCGCCCTTACCGCAGAAATCTGTCTGCATATCAATCACAATCAGAGCCGTATTCTCAGGGCGTAAATCGCCATTGAATGGATATTGATAAGGCTCAGCCTCTACATACCGTCCCATGATTTAACCTCTGGTGACTGAAGTTGGTAATTCTTCGCCTTGATACGATCGCGTTGGCGCGTCAAATCCGCAGCTTGTGCCATCGGTGTGAATCACTTCATCTTCCCAAGGCAGGCGATACGATTCATTCACCAAGTCTTTCATGTAGGTGTAGGGGCAATCCTGTGCTCCGCCTTTCACCGCGACATAGCCGCGATGCCCAAATTGGTAAATATTGTTTTCGACGCTCCAGTGTCTCCGAGCTTCTCGCACCAGATCGGGACGCAATTCGGCTGTGATAATTTCATCCGGTCGATGGCTGCCCATCACTAAGGGCATTCCGTCGAAATTGACAAACATACCTTCGCCCATCGAGTCAAATGTGCCATCTGTGCCGCACATACACACAGATGCGGTGTAGATCAGATTACAAAACGCATTCGCCTGGTTGGTAATTTGCCAACTGTGGCGGATTGGAGCGGTATATCCTGCGGTACGAATCATGATTTCCGCACCCTTGTAAGCACATTCGCGCGCCATTTCTGGGAACATGCCGTCGTGACAGATAATTAACGCAAGCGTGCTGCCATTCGGTCCTTCACAGACCGGAATTCCCAGATTTCCAGGTTCCCAAGGCTCAACCGGAACCCAAGGATGCAGTTTCCGATAATAGAGTTTCAAGTCGCCTTGGTCGTCGATAATGATGCCGCTATTGTAGGGATTGCCGTGTGGGTTGTACTCCATGATCGAGAAGCATCCCCAAATGCGATTTTCTCGGCAGGCGGCTTGGAAGGCTTGAACTTCTGGACCATCGATTCGGCACATAATTTTTGGATTTGTGTCCATCGAGAGTCCGTGTAGGGAATACTCTGGAAAGACGACTAAATCCATACTGGGCATATTACGACGGGCTTTGCTGACCATTTGGCAAATGCGATCGGTCTGAGCCGCAAGATCGTCGGGCGTGACAACATTTGGAAGCTGTAGCTGCACCAGTCCCAATACAACACCCTTTGGAGATTTATTCAATCCACCTAAACCACTCATGCACTTTGCCCTCAAGACTCAACTGATTGTCAGCTTTATCACATTTGGTTGAGGGCGATTCGTACTTTGGAATACCGTTTTGCTCCGTTCCATCGATTCGCACAGTTTGCGCGATCGCTCCACCACTAAGATGCAGAATGCCGAACGGATATTTGAATCAGCGACGATTGGGTTCGATCGCAATCGTTCCAACCGTTGCCGGATGCTGAAGATTCATCGGTAAGCGAATCGTAAACTGACTTCCTTCTCCTTCCTTCGAGTGCATGAGCACCGTTCCAGCGTGAAGTTCAGCGAGTTTCTTGGTCAACGCTAACCCTAAACCTGTGCCTTCGTGCTTACGAGACAATGAGCCATCGACCTGCTGAAAAGGTTTGAACAAGAGATGCTGTTTGTCTTCTGCAATTCCAATCCCTTGATCCCAAACAGTGAAATCTAGAAACTCGCCATTGAGTTTCACGCTCAGTCCGATTTCATGATCTTCGTTCGAGAACTTAATCGCATTCGAGAGCAAGTTCAGTAGCATCTGGCGCAGCCGCAATTCGTCTGCCATCAAGGGTTCTAGATCCGGCTGGATCTCATAGTTCACGGTCAAATTTTTTATGCGAGCCTGTTCGCTGACAAACCCCAAGGTTTTCTCGCAAATTTCATCGACGACGAGCGGCGCGAGTTCTAAGCGCAACTGTCCTGCCTCGACTTTCGACAAGTCTAAGACATCATTGATCAAGCCTAGCAAATGCTGGCCGCTTTGATAGATCTGATGAATGTAGATCTGTTGTTTTGAATTCAGACCGCCGAAGATTTGTTTTTGCAAAATCGACGAAAAGCCCAAAATCGAAGTCAGTGGAGTGCGCAACTCGTGTGACATGTTCGCCAAAAAGTCCGACTTCATCTGGCTTGCCCGTTCTAACTCATCGTTCTTTGTGGCAAGTTCGTCTTCTGTTCGTTTCTGCACCGTGATGTCACGGGTAATCATTGAAACTGCGGTTGGGCGATTGCGTTCATCCAAGACCGGACTGACGGAAACCAGAGCAGGAAAAGATTCGCCGTTGCGACGATTACAAATGACTTCACCGCTCCAACCGCCTGAGATTGCTTGTTTAATTAACTCTTCGGTCTGCTTTTTCTCGGGGTAAAAAATTGCAGCATGTGCCCCGATCATCATGTCGGTTTGCCAGTTAAAAATTCGGCTCGCCGCAGAATTTGTGTAGATAATTTCTCCGTTCAAATCCGTAATTACGGTACTGTCATAGGCGGATTCAACTGCGCGAGAAAAGATTTTTAACTGTTTTTCAATCCGCTTTCTTTCCGTCACATCTCGCCCAATTCCTATACCGCCGATGAGTTCGCCATCGCGGCAGAGGAGTTTTCCATTTACTTCTAGAAAAATCTCTGTGCCCACTGCTGTCGTCAGCACAAACTCAAAATCTCTCAACTCTCCGGTCTGCATTAAATTCGCGAACGCTTGCATTGTTTTTTCGCGATAAAGCGGGGAGACAAAATCTAAATACGATCGTCCTAAGATTTCGTCTCTAGGACATCCCAGCAGTTTTTGACCATAGGAATTCATGTAGGTCAGAGTTCCTGTCAAGTCAACGGTGTAAACCATATCGTTGGCAGTTTCGACATAAGCTCGGAACAGTTCTTCCGATTGACTCAGGCTGATTTCCACGGAGCCAATTCGTACGAGTTTGTCAGGAAGTGTATGATTCGACATTTCCACAAGGTTACCAGATCGAAGCGGATGGACAGATGAGGATAGAAGCTTTTTGAAGTGAATCGTTGACGTCCTAGCAGGCGAAGAAATTGGATGAAGTAGAGGTGAGACGTGCTAAGTTGACAACGCGCATGATGAAAAGAAAAAGATTTAAACAAAAAGGAAATATTTAGCAATTTAATCAAATGAACGCTGAAAAAGCGTTTCACCCAAATGAGTGATCTTTCATTTCCAGCGGTGGAATTCGATAGAAGGTTGGACAAAAGTTCAATCTCTGAAATCCTCATAGAAGTTTGTACCAGGATTAAAAAACATAAAGCGGGGTTTCTACGGATCATTGTCCCAACTAATTTTCTTTTTTGTTAAAAGTAAGTAAGTATTTTTACAAATGGCTAAATGAGAGTACGTAATTTAATGCGGCTTTATCTCAGTTGGTTGGCTGAACAGTCTAAGATAGAACTCTCTAACTTCACAAATTAAAACGAGAGAGCGGGTTGCCTCAGAACCAACAGACCTAATCTCTCTATTCATCGGCTCTCTGTAATTTCCGTAAAGTTTTAGTGAAGTTGTTTGCCAGCAACATATTATTTTTCCTTCTTCTCGCGATCGAGTGTTTTATGAAAGCCTTAATTGGAGCGTCTTTACCAGAGTTAACGGAATGGGTCAAAACGCAGGAGCAACCCGCATACCGGGGACAACAATTACATCAGTGGATCTATCAGCGGGGCATCCGCTCTTTAGCTGAAATTTCTGTGTTTCCGAAGCAATGGCGATCGCAGGTAGCGGATTGGTCGATTGGGCGATCGGAAATTCATCACCAAGCGACCGCTTTAGATGGCACGGTGAAATTCTTGTTGCGATTAAGCGACGGTCAAATTGTTGAAACCGTTGGAATTCCGAGTGAGCAGCGGTTAACGGTTTGCGTCTCTTCGCAAGTCGGTTGTCCGATGGCTTGTGATTTTTGTGCGACGGGTAAAGGCGGATTTAAGCGCAATCTGGAACGCCATGAAATTGTGGATCAAGTGTTAACAGTGCAAGAAGTTTTTCAGCAACGGGTTAGCAATATCGTGTTTATGGGCATGGGCGAACCCCTGCTGAACGCGGACAATGTTCTAGAGGCAGTGCGATCGATTAATGAAGATATTGGCATTGGTCGGCGCTATATCACTATTTCTACGGTCGGGATTCCTGGGAGAATCCGCAAACTTGCGGATCACCACTTGCAGGCGACGCTGGCGGTAAGTTTACATGCGTCGAATCAGCAGGTGAGAGAGCAATTAATTCCGAGTGCACGTCAATATCCGTTAGAAGCACTTTTAGAGGAATGTCGCGAGTATGTGCGTCTGACGGGACGGCGAGTGACGTTTGAGTATATTTTGTTGGCTGGAGTCAATGATTGTGCTGAACATGCGATCGAGCTTGCAGATCATTTACGGGGATTCCAGAGCCATGTGAATCTGATTCCGTACAATCCGATTAGCGAAGCGGATTATCAACGACCAGATCAGCGTCGGATTGATGGGTTTGTGAAGGCGTTGAAAGATCGGAGAATCGCGGTGAGTGTGCGGCGGACGCGCGGATTGGAAGCGGATGCGGCTTGCGGGCAGTTACGCGCATCGTTTGCTGGAAGTTGATTGTGGAGTTTGGGTTTTAAGCTGCGCTCAACTTGAAGAACCGATATCCTTGAGTTGAGCGCAGCCGAAACACGGCTACAGATTATCGACGAACATAAATTCCAGGCGCATATGCTTCGATGACACGACCAGACTTTGAGCAGGTGATCATTAGATAATCACATTCCGGGCATTGCGTCCGAGTCAAGGCTCCTGGTTCAATTCGATATCGTTCTGCATGGCTACCGCAATTGGGACAATGAACGGTTTGAACAACTTGCATCTTAAAAATCCTCAATCTTGGCACTAAATTCAAACAATTTAAAGAGCGAACATTAGGTAGTTCTGAACAAATATTGCGCTGATGGAATTTTGTATCTACCGTTACTAAATTTCTCAAATCATTGAGAAGAATCTGATTCTATTATGGACAGCAAACATGCTGAGTGTGTTCAGAATTCATTTTTATTTTAAATTTCTTCAACTTGGGGATCACCTATCCGTAGGGTGATCCCGCCTCTCCATACGACTTTACGCTGTTTATAAATTAATCTCAAATTAAATTGTGATTTGAAGGCGGCAAACGAAGTTTTTGAAGCTGAGTTTACAACTTTAGTAATAGAACGCTTGATTTTTCTCTCAAGTTTCAGCGTTTTTTCTATTACTTAAATGCTTAAGAGGCAAGACACTGTTGAGGGTTTCCGGGTTGCGGTTCGACAATTACGTCTTTGATACCAGACACCCGAATTAAAGACGTAACGACTAGTTTTGCTCGATCGTTTGCCTTGTCTAAAATGCCATCTGAACACGCAGCTAGTTGAATTTTCTTTAAAGCTTCGTCTTGAGCGAGTTTCTGTAAATTTGGTGCAACATCAGGGCCTAACCCAAGCGGGCCGCGATTGTAGTCGTAGACACTCGAACGCGTCACATCGATTTTCTTGTCTAAAATTTTTGGTGCGGGCAGTTGCAATCGGATTGTATCCCCGACAATTTGCACATTGTCAGGCTTCAGCGTGCTGAGATCGACGCCTGCTCGCACTTCTCCCCGCGCAATATATAAAAGCTTGGTTGTCCCAATGACGACCCCTGCGATCGCAGCATCTTGCTGAGTGGGAACGACCGCCTCCATTGTAAAAACCGCTGTAGTCAGTTCGCTGGCTTGGCGAACTTGTTGAATCACAACCGAGCGCGTTTCGACCTTCGGTTCCGGTGAGTTTGAGGCAATGAGCGATCGCAAGTGATCAAAGAACTGATTGCCCGATCGTGCAAACCCAACCAGCAGAACTACCCCGAGTAGCAATCCACTCCCCGCCAACATTAAACTTAAGTTTTTAAACACGCTGCTGCCTTCTCGTTTTTGGCGGTTTCTTCTTCGCATCGTCTGAATTTCAGTGCTGCACCCGTAATTTAAGCAGAGATCTTCGTCTACATGCTATCGTACAAGATTACTATACTGAGAACTGCCCGACTTGGCGAAGAGTGAATTAGAATTTGTTAGGAAATTTTGTAGATTTTGCCAGCATCATGAAGCGCGTTTCTATCAGTGCTATTTCAATGGCTGGAAGTGTGACCACTCCTGAGAAAACAAGTCAGACAACCCGCCAAACCTACCCGAATTACAAAGTCATTGTGCTTGATGACGATTTCAATACGTTTGAGCATGTTGCCCGGTGTCTGATGCAGTACATTCCGAAGATGACTGCTGACCTAGCTTGGAAATTGACGAATCAGGTACATTTTGAGGGACAGGCGATCGTTTGGACGGGACCGCTAGAGCAGGCGGAGCTTTATCACATGCAGCTTGGCATGGAGGGCTTAACGATGGCTCCCTTGGAGCAAGCATGAAAAATGAGCAAGGAAGACTGGTTCTCAATCATTCCACCCATATTCCAGGGCTGATTGCCCTGCTTGAAAAGCTGGTTAAAGTTGAGGGGATTCAGACGATCACGCCCGGAGTCATTGGCTCTGTGCGCGCTCATTCACCCAAATTTAAGCTAAAAATTTCTGTGCCGATTCGAGGCGGATTTAAAGCGATCGCGCGTCAAGGCAAAACCGTGCAAGAAGTGTTTATTCTGACGACACTGGCACAGGAGCAACTTGAAAGCGCGATCGCTCAACTTTTGAAATGAGGCGAGCTGATCGAAGCTCGGACTCGCCTTCTGAATTACTCAACAGGCTGCTGAGTGGAAGCAATACGGTGCAGGGGCAAGCTTAATGCGCAGGAGAAAGTGAGGAGGTAAGAAATCACGGCTGTCCATTTGAGGCTTAACATACAGGTCGTCCAATCCGGACAAACCCACTTCTGTGCTCCCACTGCAATGCAATGTACAATCCAGTAGGCAAATGCCATTGAAAACAAAACTTGATCGGCAACTTCATTATCTTCTTGCTGAGTCTGCGCCTTTTTCTGATTCAACAAAAGATAAAGTCCAGCAACACTTGCGAAGAATGAAGCAAGATTGAGATATTCGTGCCAAGTGGAATGAGCCATAGTGCGATGTCAGCGGGTTTCTTAAGTCTCGAATCAGTCTAAAGGATGAGGGGTGTAATCCTCTAGAAAGTCTTACAAATAGCAATATTCAAGCGCCTTTATTCACAAAACTACAGACAGTAATCAGATTAAAAGATTGATGGATTTGCCGCTAATTTACCACCCTAATTACGTTGCACCTCTTCCACTGGGTCATCGCTTCCCCATGGAGAAATTTAAGAAACTTTACGAGCTATTGTTAAGCGATCGAGTGGCTGATCTCGATCAGTTTCATGTTCCCGATCGTCCTGCTCAAGATTGGATCGAGCTTGTTCATACTGCCGATTATGTGAATGCGTATTGTTCTGGAACGCTGGATGCAAAGGCTCGAAGACGAATTGGCTTGCCTTGGAGTTCAGAATTGGTGAATCGAACTTGCACTGCAGTCGGTGGAACAATTTTGACAGCGCAGCTTGCTTTGAAATGCGGGCTTGCTTGCAATACGGCGGGGGGAACTCATCACGCATTTCCGAGCTATGGATCGGGATTTTGTATCTTTAATGATTTAGCGATCGCGTCTCGCGTTTTGCAGAAATTAGAACTCGTTGAAAAAATTTTGATTGTTGATCTCGATGTGCATCAAGGAGATGGAACGGCATTTATTTTTCAATCTGATCCGAGTGTATTTACGTTCTCGATGCATTGTGAAATTAACTTTCCTGGAACGAAGCAGCAGAGTGATTTAGATGTTCCTCTAAAAGAAGGCATGGAAGACGATGAATATTTGCAAATTTTGGATCAGTATCTTCCTGATTTACTTTCTGAAGTGAAGCCGGATTTAGTTTTTTATGATGCAGGTGTTGATCCGCATTTCGGAGATCGATTAGGCAAGCTAGCCCTGACGGATTCTGGATTGTATCGCCGGGAAATGCAGGTCTTAACGACTTGTGTAGGGCGAGGCTATCCGGTCGCTTGTGTGATTGGAGGTGGATATGCTGAGGATATGGATGCTTTGGTTTACCGACATTCGATCGTGCATCGTGCTGCGAGTGATGTGTATCGACACGCTCGGCTTTGATTCAGTCCAAACTCTTCAGGGATGATGATCAAGGAATGCCCTGCGATCGCGCTCAACCATTTGAGACAGAACGGAAGCAAACTCTTGTAAGCTTAGTGACTAGCTGAATTTTCAGAAAGAGCGAAATCATGGCTTCTTTTCTTTCCAATCTCGACACACTTACCCTGCCTCAGCAAGTTGCTCAGATGGTAGTTGTCAGAGCATCCGGATTTCTATTTGATCACCAAATCCAATATCCAATCTGGGAACCCCCCGCTGCTACGCTAGAACACTGGGTCAAAGATTTGGGTGTAGGAGGTGTGATCTTATTGGGTGCGAGTGCTGGAGAAATTGCTCTTAGAACTCAGCAGCTTCAAAACTGGGCATCAACGCCATTACTGATTTGTGCCGATGTAGAAGAAGGAGTCGGACAGCGGTTCTCAGGCGCAACTTGGTTTCCGCCCCCCATGTCGATCGCTGAAATTGCCAAACGCGATCTTCCACTCGCCTGTCACTATGCCGAACAGATGGGAAGAATCACCGCAGAGGAAAGTTTAGCGATTGGCTTAAATTGGCTGCTATCTCCTACAGTCGATGTCAATAACAATCCAAATAATCCAGTAATCAATGTGCGGGCATTTGGTGAAACGCCTGAGATTGTGAGTGAATTAGCAAAAGCATTTATTCGAGGCGCACATCAGCATCCGATTCTGACGACTGCAAAGCATTTTCCGGGCCATGGAGATACTGCTGTTGATTCGCATCTCGAACTGCCACTGATTCCGCACGATCGAGCAAGATTAGAAGCGATTGAATTTCCACCGTTTAGAAATGCAATCTCTGCGGGTGTCGATGTTGTGATGAGTGCTCACTTACAGGTTCCCGCACTCGATCCGAACTATCCTGCTACACTTTCGCCCAAAGTTCTCACAGATGAATTGCGGCAGAATTTAGGATTTGAAGGTGTGATTGTCACAGATGCTTTAGTTATGGGTGCGATCGCGAATCGTTATGGAACAGCAGAAGCTTGCGTTTTAGCCGTCGAAGCTGGAGCCGATATTATGCTGATGCCATTAGAGCCAGAAAAAGCGATCGATGCTGTTTGTGAAGCAGTCGAAGCAGGGCGGATTGATCGCGATCGAATTCGTGCATCTGTTGAAAGGATCTGGCGAGCGAAGCAGAAAGCTTGTATCCCAGAGATTCCGTCTGAAGAAGGTCATGCTTGGGAAAATCTTGCTTCATTGCCTTTAGAGACGAATGATCTGACTCAAAAGATTGCTCAGCCTGAGATGCTAGCAACTAATGCTCAGTTACTTCGAGATTCGATGCGAGTCTATCAGCCGAATCCATCGCGATTAGTAACTTTGTCAGGTGTGGGGCAAAACATTGTAGTCGTAGATAGCATTCTCGATTGTGAGTTCTTAGGTCGAACAGCTCCCGCGATCGCAGTTCCTTCTCAGTTCGGATTCACTCAGACTCAGATTATCGATCGACATACGCCGTACATTGATTTAAGTACTCGCGATGCAAGTCCAACTGTCTTGCAGCTATTCATCCGAGGCAATCCATTTCGA
Organism: Leptolyngbya sp. FACHB-1624; assembly: GCF_047649235.1. NCBI lineage: Bacteria > Bacillati > Cyanobacteriota > Cyanophyceae > Leptolyngbyales > Leptolyngbyaceae > Leptolyngbya > Leptolyngbya sp. FACHB-1624. The sequence goes on along the minus strand of NZ_CP180258.1, from coordinate 6,477,723 downwards.
GGGATTGCTGGACTAACACAAGCAGCACAAGATTGGTTCACTTACTTGCTCAATACTGATCAACTTTATGCGATCGTAGTTTATGGCAGTCCTTATGTCCTCGATCGTTTTATTCCACAGTTACCATCTGATGTTCCCTATGTGTTTAGCTATGGGCAAATGCAATCTGCACAAGCGATCTCATTAGAGGCTTTGTTTTGATCTCCTTCCAAAGTAGCAATTGGGCAATTCATATAGATTTTCTGTAGACTCTACGATCTCTCTTCACACTCAAACAAGTGTAATCCAAACTGCTCAGAAAGATCCTCACACACCTTAACTCCCCGCACACTATTTCCCCGCTCATCTAACGGGGGCGAAAAAATCCCAAGCCCTAACCTCCCCGGAACGACCACCATCAATCCACCGCTTACCCCACTTTTGGCAGGCAATCCAACTCGATATGCCCACTCTCCGGAATAGTTGTACATTCCACACATATACATCACGCTGAGCATATCCCGAACATAGCGAGACGGCACAGCTTGAACTCCAGTGCGCGGATTTTTTCCCTGATTTGCTAGAGTCGCTGCCATCGTAGCTAAATCACAGCAATTCACCATCAAAGAGCATTGCTGAAAGTAGAGATCCAAAGACTCATCAATGCGATCGTCAATCATGCCAAAGTTCCGCATTAGATAAGCCATCGCGCGATTCCGAAATCCAGTCGTTCGCTCAGACATAAACGTTGGCATATCAATGTAGCTCTCATGTCCGATATAGCGCTCAAACATTGCCAACATTCGATTGAGACGTTCTGATGCACCCTGACCTTTAATCAAACTCGTCGTCGCGATCGCGCCTGCATTTACCATCGGATTGTAGGGGCGTTTCGACTGTTCATCTAGCACGATCGCGTTAAAAGCATCGCCCGTGGGTTCTACTCCAACTTTAGAAAGTACCTGTTCTCTCCCATGATCTTCGAGTGCTAGCCCATGCACAAATACCTTAGAGATTGATTGAATGGTAAACAATTGCTCAGCATCGCCTACCGAAAACTGCTCTCCATCCACAGTGACAATGCAAATTCCAAACAACTTTGGGTCTGTTTTTGCCAGTTCAGGAATATAGGTCGCTGGAGTTCCTAAATTGAGCGATCGATACTTCTCATGAACCTGATTCAAGACCTCCTGAATCGGGTGAACGTCTGGGGCGGTTATAGGTTCGATCGTCATAGTAGAATGTCGAGGAAATCTTCTCAATGCTCTCAGAATGGTAAATCATTACTCCCCCGAACATCTGCTCAAGATTGCACAGAAATTCACATCGCAATCGATTCGCGAAGTTCGAGCATTGGGAAACGGCAATATTAACGATACCTTTTTAGTTGCACTGGAAACGTCGCAATTTGTCTTGCAGCGAATGAATACGCAAGTCTTTCGCCAGCCTGAATGGGTGATGCAGAATATGTGTGTCTGCACTCAACACATTTGCGATCGACTTCCCACGCTGAATCTAGATCGACGTTGGGAAACGCCACAAGTGATTTTCACCAACGAGAAGCAAGACCATTATTTAGAAGAAGACTCGTTTTGGAGAGCCATTAGTTTTATTGAAAATTCTCGATCGTATGACACCATTCAGAATCTCAATCAAGCCGAAGAGATTGGTTATGCTTTAGGACTGTTTCATTGTTTAGTCAGTGATTTACCTCCTGAAAAGCTCTTGGATACGCTAGAAGGATTTCACATCACGCCGCTTTATTTGCACCAGTACGATCGAGCATTATCAAATTCCACCGTTTCTCGCACGCCAGAAGTTAACTACTGCTTGAAATTCGTCAGAGATCGCCAAGCTTGGGCACAGGTTTTAGAAAATGCGAAACACTCAGGAAAATTAAAACTGCGACTGATGCATGGCGATCCTAAGATCAATAACATCATGTTCGACACCCAAACAAACCAAGCCGTGAGTGTGATTGACCTCGACACTGTAAAACCTGGCTTGATTCACTACGATATTGGCGATTGTCTGCGCTCAGGCTGTAATGCGATCGGCGAAGAAACCCAAGCTTGGGAGACGGTAAGATTTGAACCTGATCTATGCGAGGGAATTTTACGAGGCTATGTCAGGATTGCAAAAACGTTTCTCACAGAACAGGACTATGCCTATTTGTTTGATGCCATTCGCTTAATCACATTTGAATTAGGGCTAAGATTCTTCACCGACTATCTCATGGGCGATCGTTACTTCAAGGTGAACTATCCAGACCATAACTTAGTGCGTGCCTTGGTGCAGTTCAAGTTAGTAGAGAGCATTGAATCTCAAGAAGCAGCCATTTCTGCGATCGTGGAGGGCTTGAGATGAAGAACTTTACTCTCCACCCTTTTGATGCAGACTCGGATCTCAAACTGTCAGGGAGCATTTCTCGATCGAACAATCGATTGTGCCTGACTTACGATCTATTCGACGAACGCTCTCAAGTGTTAATTCCAGCTGCAAAATCGCCAACCCGTCAGAATAATCTATGGCAAACCACCTGCTTTGAATTTTTTCTCGGTGTCCAGAACTCCCCACAATATTGGGAATTTAACCTTTCTCCAAGCGGCGATTGGAATATCTATCGCTTTGAAAATTATCGAACAGGAATGCAAGAAGAACTCAAATTTACATCACTTCCCTTTGAGATAAATGTGAAAGCCAAGCAAGTTTCACTCACAATTGAACTTGATCTTAATTCGATCATCCAGCCCGATCAACCTCTTGATGTTTCAATTACTACAGTCATTGAAACATCGCCTCAAAATATTACATATTGGGCACTTCAGCACTGTGGAACCGAAGCAGACTTCCATCTTCGAGAAAGCTTCGTGCTAAAACTTTAATCCATCAGCTAAGATTCTTCCTGATATCGATCGAATCTCTAGAAGCTGGTTTGATCTTCAGATCGTCATATTCAGGAATAGAATTACCTCCTATTTAGAAAGTGCTTTTTTGGACACAAGTGCAGACGAAATAATAGTAGTTTCACCACTTCACATCTGATATCTACTCACTGTTAAATAGCATCATCATCAGGGCAATCTACCTAACGCATATCGATCGTTGATCGAGTTTGACTCTCCGTCGATGAAGGCGGAACAACCTGTTAGGGAGTGTGTTCCATGACAAAAAGTTTGCAGCGAATTGAGCAAGACGATTGGATTAATCAGCCTGTCGGTCGTCCAAAGACGATCAATGATCAATATTTAGATCGCTTAAAAGAATTAGTCAGTCATAGCCCAAAACAGTTCGGCTATCCGTTCGATCGCTGGACAGCCCAGTGGCTCAGAAAACATTTGTTACAAGAAACCGGAGTCGCGATTAGCGATCGACATATTAATCGCCTATTAAAACAGATGGGCTTATCGACTCGTGCAAACCTGCACCGCCAGCGTTTCGACACTTCAGCGAGCGCTTCAAACTGATTTCATTCCCCAAATTCTCCGCCTGTATCAGGGTTTCCAGCCCCAAACAGGCGGTTTTTTCATGCGATCGGCGTGCCTTCGGAAAGAAAATTCTGAAATAATTGTTAACACTCTTTACAAATCTCAATCTTCCCCTTAATATGTAAAGTGTGGTTAACACAACCACTTCATACATCTTCTCAAACGTAATTATCAAACCATGACAACGACCTTACAGAGACGCGAAAGCGCAAACCTGTGGGCGCAGTTCTGCAACTGGGTCACCTCCACCGAAAACCGCCTGTATGTAGGCTGGTTCGGCGTATTGATGATCCCCACCTTGCTGGCTGCAACCATCTGCTACATCATCGCCTTCATCGCTGCTCCTCCTGTGGACATCGACGGCATCCGTGAACCTGTTGCAGGTTCCTTGCTCTACGGCAACAACATCATCTCTGGTGCAGTTGTTCCTTCCTCGAACGCAATTGGCTTGCACTTCTACCCAATTTGGGAAGCAGCATCCTTAGATGAGTGGTTGTACAACGGTGGTCCTTACCAACTCGTCGTATTCCACTTCTTGATCGGCGTCTTCTGCTACATGGGACGTGAGTGGGAACTCTCCTACCGTCTCGGCATGCGTCCTTGGATCTGTGTTGCATACTCTGCACCTGTTGCAGCAGCAACCGCAGTCTTCTTGATCTACCCGATTGGGCAAGGATCGTTCTCCGACGGTATGCCCCTCGGAATCTCTGGAACCTTCAACTTCATGTTGGTCTTCCAAGCAGAGCACAACATCTTGATGCACCCGTTCCACATGTTGGGCGTAGCTGGTGTATTCGGTGGTAGCTTGTTCTCGGCAATGCACGGTTCGTTGGTAACTTCTTCGTTGGTACGTGAGACCACTGAAGTTGAGAGCCAAAACTACGGTTACAAGTTTGGACAAGAAGAAGAGACCTACAACATCGTTGCAGCACACGGCTACTTCGGACGGTTGATCTTCCAATACGCATCGTTCAACAACTCTCGCGCACTGCACTTCTTCTTGGGTGCATGGCCGGTCGTCGGCATCTGGTTCACCGCATTGGGCGTGTCCACGATGGCGTTCAACCTGAACGGATTTAACTTCAACCAATCGATCATCGACTCGCAAGGTCGTGTGGTGAGCACCTGGTCTGACGTAATCAACCGTGCGAACCTGGGTATGGAAGTAATGCACGAGCGTAACGCTCACAACTTCCCGCTCGACTTGGCTGCTGGTGAAGTTGCACCTGTTGCAATGAGCGCACCTGCAATCAACGGTTAATTTTTAACTGATTTGAGCAAAATGAAGCCCTCCAGAAATGGGGGGCTTTTTCGTATGAATTATTTCCAGCGCTTTGCTGATTTGAGAAACCCTTTATTCTGCGGGCTTGATGATTGGGCGATCGCTGACAGCTACATACGACGTTTGATCTGCCATCATCTCAATTCTTTGCTTTTCCGAGTTCCCAAATCTGGTAAGAGTTTGTGCTTCAAGAAAAGTGTGCTGAATTCTTGATTGGCTTTGAGCTTCGGCTGCACTCAACTCACAAAAAACTTAGATCTTATACCAAATCTCTAAATTCCGGCTACAGATAGTGCCTCTAGAATGGATGCTCGCCCTGTGATTGATGCGATCGTCTCCGGAGACAATGCCTGAATTTTCTGAGTCATCCACTGTCGCAACTCCTCTAAAGTCTTGGGCAGATGCCAGCGAAACCGCCGCTTGAGATATTGCCAAACCTGCTCAATCGGGTTTAACTCAGGACAATGCGGCGGTTGAAACAGCAACACAATGTTGTCAGGCACTTGCAGGCGTTTGGCTTTATGAAACGCGCCATTATCGAGTTGCACAATCAGCCAGTCTTCTGGGAATTGTGCAGCGACCAAGTTAAGAAAGATTTGGAAGCAATCAGTATTGAGATGGGAGAACTCATAGAAAAAGGAGGCTCCGGTTTGCGGTTCGACGATGCCATAGAGATAGGTTGCCTTGAACTGCCATTGCACCTTGCCGATTGGTTTGACTCCTTTGGCAGTGATCTTTCGCCCACTCACCGTTTTGAGTCCAAAGCGCGTTTCATCTTGGCAGAAGAAGCGCACTCGGCGTTTGATACCGAGGACATTGAGGCTGAACCACACCAACATTGCCAAGTTTGCGCCTAAGTTTTTTTATATGCCTCTAGCTGCTCTTTGGATTGCTTGATGCTCTGGGGGCGAGGAACTTTAGGCAATCCTCCTAGTCGTTGATAGACCAGTTTATGCACGGTCTTGTAGGGAACACTCAGACCCAGCGTGGTCTCTAGCCAGTCGCAGATGGCTTGATAGCTCTCAAATCCCTCTGGCTCTTGTAACCGCTTGAAGAGCGCTTGTTCTGCCCATTGCGGTAGGTTGCGCGGTCGCCCGGTTTGCTTTCTGCTCATCAACAGCGCCGCAATGCCGCCACTTCGATAGTGCTGCAACCAGCCTTGAACCGTCACACGATTGCGCCCAATCAATTCAGCCGCTGCTTGTACGGTCTTCGCTTGCTTCGTTTGCAACAGATACAGCACCTGGAGCCGTTCTTTACCTGTCGCCGTGGTTTGTGCCCTGAGTAGTTGTTTCAGTTCTTCAGCGCTTTCTTGAATCTCTAGCTTGTAAACGCCTGCCATCGTCGCTGACGGAATGCTACATCTGAGTTATATCATCTGTAGTCATATTTTGGAGATTTGGTATTAGAGCGTTGAGCAGAGCCGAGAGGAGATACAAGCAATTTCTCTAGCCGCGACTACAGCAGTCCTAAATCGGCTGTGAAATAGGGGAATGGAGAGCAATTTCCCCATTCCCCAACTTGCAAGATCTTACAAACCAAACAGGAATGCTATAGGCTCTGCACCATAGTTTAAGAAGCGAGAGCAACAGCCCAGAATTCTTCTTAAATTGGTGCTAGTCTGAGCAGCTCCTAACTTAGAAATCGTCAATTCCCTCCACAGTCCAAGCAGGATCAGGAAGCGATGGAATGTAAGCTCCGAGTACGAAATTGCCGTTGTTGAGATACCAAACTGCATTCGAGCCAGTCAAGCGATCGCGCCACAATAAATCAAGCTGATTATCTTGGTTATATTCTCCAATGCCAACAATATCCCAAGTTGGCAACGCATTTTCCAACTTGATGCTTCGACTCAATTGGATTCCATTCATAATCCAAATGCCATTTTCACCCGTCACCAGATTGCGCCAAACGATATCCGTTTGACCATCGCGATTAAAGTCTGCAAAACCTCTAATTTGCCAATTTAAATCGATTGCAGGATTGATTACGCCACGAGTTAATCGAGTGCGATCGAACAACCAATATGCAATTTCACCTGTCGTCGGATTGCGCCAGATTAAATCAAGACTGCGATCGTTATTCATATCGGCAACCCCTTCTAACCGCCAGTTAGTATCCATCGCAGGCAGAATTGAACTGCTCGAAGAAAACTGAGTCCCATTGAATGTCCAGAATGCGGTTTCACCCGTTTCGTCGTTTCGCCACACTAGATCGGGAGTGCCATCACCACTAAAATCATCGACTGCCAAAATCTTCCAAGTGGTCGGGACATCCCATCCTAACGGAACAGTAACTTTCTCACGAACTTGCCCATTCTGTGTCAGCCAAATCGACAATTCGCGGGTTCGCAAATTCCGCCAAACAATGTCAGCATCGCCATTGCGATCGAAGTCTCCCGTTCCTTGAATCTCCCAATCGCGGCTTAAGGTTTCTAACATAGTCGTGCGATTAAACACATCTTGATTCACTCGCCAGATGCGGTTTTCACCCGTTTGATAGTTCCGCAGAATAATCTCACCTTTTCTTTGGTTGCCGATCAAACCGACCCCTTCGATTGCCCAATTGCGATCGGGTAGGCTCGGCAAGAGCGCATACGCTCCAAATACCTCACGCGCCATGTACCAAATTGCCATTTCTTGTGTCACAGTATTGCGCCACAACAGATCTAAACTCTGATCTCCATTGAAATCGTAAACTTGCTCAAGCTGCCAACTCGTCGGTGGAACAGATTGAATAAAAGAACTGCTTTGGAGTTCGCCATTTCGTAGGAACCAGATTGCGTTCTCACCTGTTCGCTGATTGCGCCAGAACAAATCGACAAATCCATCTCGATTAAAGTCGCCCGACGTGATCGGTCGCCAAGCAATATCTGGAACTTTCTGCAAGAACTGGCTCGATTTGATATTGGTTCCGTTCATGAACCATAGAGCTGTGTCTCCGGTGCGCGTATTTGACCAGAAAATGTCTGCGTTGCCATCGTTGTCAAAGTCAGCAACAACATCAATTTGCCAGCTTGTGTCTGCAACTCTCGTAATGAAAGATGATGAACTCAACGCTGTATCACGCATGAACCAGATCGCATTCTCACCTGTGCTGACATTGCGGAAGAGGATGTCTGGTTTGCGATCGCGGTTAAAATCTGCAATTCCCTTGACTTCCCAACTACTATCGGTGGTCGGCAGCAGACTTCCTCTGAATGAGAGATCAGGAGCCATTTGCCAAATTGCAGTTTCTCCAGTGCTAGGGTTGCGCCAGAGGAGATCTGTGTCGCCATCGCCATCGAAATCGGCTGAACCAGCGATTTGCCAACGCGGGTCTGGTACGGTGAAGAAGGGAATCTCGCGCTCTAATAAACTGCCAGATGGAAGCCAGAGCATGTTTTCTCCAGTTCGCTGATTGCGCCAGAGAATGTCATATGGCGAATCCGTTGTGTCACCGCCCGGAGGAGTATCATCTTCGGTGATCGTTGCGGTGGCTGAACCTGTCTGAATGGTTGCACCAGATGCATTGCTGAGTGCGACTTGGAAAGTTTCATTACCTTCAAACTGTGTATCACCCAAAGTGTTCACAGTGATTGTCTTTTTCGTCTCATTGGCTGCAAATGTTAGCGTTCCTGATGCAGCAACATAATCGTTGCCTGTAATCGTTGCGGTTCCATCTACAGTGCTGTAACGGACTGTAATAGGAACTGGGCTGGCTTCACTGAGACTCACCTCAAACGTAAAGGGAGTGATACCGCTATTGCCTTCTGCAAGACTAGGTGGAACTGCTGCGATCGATAACCGTGGCAATGCTTCATCGTTGATGATTGTTCCCGTTGCACTGCCATCTGCAATTTGAGCATTGCTAGGTTCGCTCAATTCAACGGTAAAGGTTTCATCGAGTTCAAACTGGGTATCTCCGATCGCTTGAACGGTGATAGTCTGCTCAGTTTGTCCAGGCGCAAAGGTGACAGTTGTGGGAGTCGATACCGTTGCAAAATCATTCCCATCTGCTGTGCCGTTCTTCATAACATACTTCACGGTTACAGTCTCGCTACTGGGATTCGAGAGACGAACTTTGAATTGAATCGGGGTTGTGCCAGAGTTGCCTTCTAACACTGGGGTGGCATCGTCGATCGTAATGGTTGGGCGGAAATCATCGCTGAGAATTGTTCCGATGCCTTGATTTGGAGCCGTGAATAGATCGGCGTTTGTTGGAGCAGAAAGACGAATTGAGAAAGCTTCATCGAGTTCAAATTTGCGATCGCCTCGGACTTTGACGGTGATTTGCTGGCTGGTTACACCTGAAGTAAAAGTGAGCTTACCTGATGCAGCTTGATAGTCGTTATCGCTGACCAGTGCTGTGCCATCAACCGTTGTGAAATCGACGGTAATTGCTTCACTGCTTGGATTTGAGAGAGCAACGGTGAAGATTGCATCGGTGAATGCTCCGTCTACATTGCCTTCTGAGACAACGACATTGCCAATGCTAATTGTCGGGCGAGCATCATCGTTATTGATTACGCCTTTTGCTGTTGATAGCGACGATAGGGTTGCATTGGTGGGATTGAAGAGTTCTACAAAGAAATCTTCATTCGGCTCAAATTTTGTATCTCCTCGAACCACGATCGAGATTTCTTTTTCGGTTTCGCGAGGTGCAAAAGTCAGTGTTCCAGGGGCTGTGAGTCCTGTATAGTCTCCATCTGCGACGGTTGCTGTGCCGTCTAGGGTGCGATATTGGACGGTGACCGTATTGGTTGTAGGTTGTAGCAGCTTAACTTTGAAGGTGTAGGTTGTGTTGCCGTTGCCTTCGCTAGCAATGACATCATCAATTCGGATCGTCGGAGTTGGAGCATTGTCATCATTGAGAATGGTTCCTTGTGCTTCGCTGTTGCTAGAGAGCGTTGCTCCAATTGGGTCGCTTAAGCGAACAAAGAAAGTTTCATCTGGTTCAATTCCGTCGATTCCAGAATCCGTTGCAACATTAACCGTGATCGTTTGCTCGGTTTGTCCAGGTGCAAAAATTAAGGTTCCATTTGTAGCGGCAAAATCTGCGGGAGAAGTCGCAGTGCCGTTAGCAGTTGTGTAGTTGACGCGGATTTCTTCGCTACTCGGATTGTTCAGCGTGACCACGAAGACAAACGGAGTTGTGCCAGAATCGCCTTCGGCTTGTGCTCCAGTGCGAGAGGAAATCGATAACTGCGGTGCTGCGTCGTCGTTGTTCAATACACCCAGTCCGTCCGTTGCGGTGGGAGAGAGATCTGCATTAACTGCATCTTCTAAACGGACAATAAACCGTTCGGTTGGCTCGAATTTACGATCGGCAATAGCTTGAACTGTAATGGTCTTCTCGGTTTCACCAGGATTAAAGGTGATGGTTCCATTTGTTGCCACATAATCATTGTCAGCAACGGTTGCAGTGTCATCGATCGTTCGGTATTTCACCGTGACGGTTTGAGTGGTCGGATTCGAGAGACGGATTGTGAAAGGATAAGCGGCAGCCGTTGGGTCATCTTCGCTTAAAGGTGTGCTTGCAATCCCGATCGTGGGTCGCTGGTCGTCGTTTTTGATGGTTCCGACCGCGTTTCCAGTTCCGGCGATCGTCGTATTGACTGGATTCGATAAGGTGAGCGTGATCGTTTCGTCGTCTTCCAGCTTGTTGTCGTTTGTTGTTTGAACTGTGACGGTTTTTGTACGCTCATTTGGAGCAAAAATTAGGGTCTGAGTCAGACGAGTGTAATCAGAATCGCTGAGTAATGCGGTTCCGTCACTAGTCGCAACATCAATGCGGATTTCATCACTACTGGTATCTGAAAGCGACACTTCAAAGGAAAGAACTCCACCTTCATTCACAGTTGCAGGCGAGACGCTAATCGATGGGAAGGTTAAATCATCGTTTTGAATGGTTCCAAGACCGATCGCATCTGTTGGAATCGTTACTAAGCTTGGAGTTGTCGTGTTCAGCTTCACAGAGAACGTTTCATCTTGTTCCCGTCGGGTATCTCCTGTAGCATTCACTGTAATCGTTTGCTTGGTTGTTCCGGGTGCAAATCGAATTGTTCCGCTTGCTGTTTGATAGTCGTTGTCTGAGACGAGTGCCGTTCCGTCTTCGGTGGTGTAGTTGAGGACAATTTCTTGATCGCTCGCATTGGATAAGCTGACTTCAAACTCGAATGGCGTATTTCCACCGTTGCCTTCTGACTTGGTAACGTTGGTGATCGATACGGTTGGAATGGGATCGTTATCGGTGATGGTTCCAGTTGCGGATGCAGTGGTAATTGTTGCGTTGGTTGGCTCAGAAAGTTGAACAGAGAAAGATTCATTGCGTTCGCGTTGAGTATCATCGGCGATCGCGATCGCAATTGTTTTCTGAGTTTCTCCTGCTGCGAAAGTTAAACTATCAGATACGTTTGTGAAGTCTTCAACTGTTGCTGTTCCAGGAACTGTTGCGTATTTCACAGTCACGGGCACTTCTGTCTCGCCTGTGAGTTTCACGACAAAGTTATAAGGCGTTGTGCCCTCGGATTGTTCAGCAACTGTCTCAATGCTGAGAGTGGGTGCAGTGTCATCATTGGTGATCGTGACTGTTTTTGCGGCTTGAGCTTCAGGTAAGATTGCACCGACAGCATTGGAAAGCTGAATTTTGAACTGTTCATCGGCTTCAAAAATACTATCGCCATTGACAGTGACATTAATCGTTTTAGTTTGTTCACCTGCTGCAAACGTTAATTGACCCGGTGCGAGCACATAATCTTTGCCATTCGCTGCACCTAAATCAACGGCTGCATAATCTACTGTGATCGGGGTGCTGCTAGTTTGATTGAGTTGAACGGTTAGCGCATAAGTCTGTGTGCTGGATTGTCCTTCCGTGATTGAATCGAGACCTACGATCTCGATCGTAGGTGCAATGTCGTCATTCTCGATCGTTGCAGTTGCAGAGCCAGTTTGTAATCTCGCATTTGCACTCGCATCGCTCAGTTCAACTGTGAAGGTTTCATCTGGCTCAAACTGGGTATCGCCTTTGACTTGAACGGTGATGGTTTGAGTATCTGCCTCTCCGACGTTAAATGTGAGGATGCCTGTTGTTACGGTCAAGTCATTAGCATCAGCCGTTCCAGGCTGAACTGTATATCGAACCGTCACAGGGTCTGTTGTCGCAGGAGTTGCCAGTTTGACTTGGAAGGTAAACGCTTTTTCGCCCGAATTCCCTTCTTTGATGTCCTGAGTGGTATTGGTAATGGAGACAAAGATTGGGATCTCGTTATCGATAAACTTCAGCGAAGTAGTTCCAAAACTATCTGCGATCGCATAATCTGGGCTTGCTACAACACTGAGATTCAATACTTCTTCGTCTTCAAGTGCAGTGTCATCGATCGCGCTTAAAGTGAGAATGCCTTCATTCACTCCGTTTGCAAACTCGATCGTAAGTTCTGAACCATTTTCAGTTAAGGTAATGCCTGAGCCAGCAGTGAAAGTGTAATCGCTGGCAGAAACGGTGCTTGTGTTGTCGATCGCTAACTTCACCGTTAACGAACCTGCGGTTTGATTGCGCCGAATCGTGTATTGAACTGAATTCGTCGGTGTGGCTTCTGCGATCGTGTTTTTGCTCAGTGACAAACTCACGGTCGTGGATAGATTCAAGCCAAAGACATCATATTTTCCGTTCAAATCTCGTGGCGTTAAATCTGTAGCAAGACTAGTGAAAGCAACATAACCGCCATTGTTACTAATGACAGGATTGAAAGAAGCGCCTTGACCACTATTTGTCTCAGCAGGAATTTGGCTCGCTAGAAGTGTGAGATTCTGAGTGACATCTCGGACAAACGCATCCAGTGCAGTATTCGTATCGTTACCGACAAGATTACTTGAGAAGCTATTAAAGACAACATAGCGCCCGTCGTTGCTAATTCCAGTCGCAAAAGAGCCAGTGCCAGTGCCGCTGCCAGTGCCGCCATCTGCACCCGTTGCATTATTCCCACTGTCTGAACCTGCCAGATTGACGCTAATCAATTTCGTGACATTCGTGGTTAGATCTCGTAAGAAGACATCACTGGTTCCATTTGTGTCTGTGGCAACTAAATCAGTAAAGGTGCTAGTAAACGCGACGAATTTACCATCGCCACTCAGTCTCGGGCTGAATGCTCTTAGGGGCGTGAATTCGCTGCTGACGCTATATCCGCCTGCTTGATTCACACTGACGTGTACCGTTGTGTTTGTATCTAAGTTGCGAACAAAGACATCTTCGTCATTGTCGCCATCGGGTGTGCCTGCAAGGTTCTTGGCAGTACTTGTAAACGCGATTGTTCTTCCATCCTGGCTCATACTGACTTGGTACGAATCGCCATCTGAAATTGCACCACTTGCTCCCGTTGCTCGGCTCACGAGTGTAATACTGCTGTTTGTACGATCCCAGACGAAGACATCTCTGAGTCCATTCGTATCACCAACCGCAAGATTCGATGCAGCACTGACAAAAGCAACATATCGTCCATCGGGGCTAATAACAGGCTGCTCTGAGATGCCACCTGTTGCACCTTGAGTGATATTCAGAATCGAATTATCCTGACTATCCCAAACAAATACATCTTGCAGTCCATTCGTGTCGCCAGCGACAAGATTGGTTGCGCTACTCGTAAAGGCAACATAGCGACCATTTGCACTCAGTACTGGATTGAGTGAAGCTGCATCTGCACTGCTTGCTCCACCCACTGCCCGGCTGACTAATCGCAATTGCTGCGTTTGCACATCGACCCAGAAAATGTCGATCGCATTATTATTATCGACACTACCTAAATTTGTCGCTTCACTCGTAAAGACGACATAGCGACCATCCGCGCTAATGCTGGCATTTCCTGAAGCGCCATTGGCGATCGTTGCACCCTTGCTGATCAGCGTTGTCGTTCCAGTTTGACGATCGCGCAAGAAGACATCTGCGACCCCATTGGTGTCACCTGCGACGATCTCAGAAGCATCACTCGTAAAGACGATATAACGTCCCGTTTCGCTGAGTGAATTGTCCGACAGCGTTGAGTCTCCACTGCCTGTCCGTGAGCTTGTATTGGGGTCAGAACTGCGACGACTGATCAGGGTCGCTGCTCCAGTTGCGACCGGAATGATGTATCCATCAAAGTTAGAATTAGCATCCTCTGCGTTTAGATTGCTTGCCTGACTGACAAACACAACTCTCGTACCATCACTGGTAATGATAGGGACAGAAATCGAAGGCTCAATCCCAGTTGAAGTAGTTCCAGAACTATTATTGCCAACCTCTCCGGTCGGAGTACGGCTGCTTAGGAATGTCTTACCCGAATCTGGCTGTCCGGTCGAAATATCCCGGACAAAAATATCTTGCAGCCCGTTCGTGTCTCCACTGACTAAATTTGTGCCCAGGCTTGTAAAAGCGATCCGCTTGCCATCTGCGCTCAGCGTAATATTGCCAGAGTCCCCATCTGATAGAGTTCCTGTGCTGCTCTGACTGACCAAAACAGTCTGATTTGTATTAGCGGTTAAATCCCGAGCGAATACATCTACTTTATTGTTCGTATCGCCTGCGACGAGATCGGTTGAAGCACTTGTAAAAGCGAGGGTTTGCCCGTCTCGACTGAGTACCGGATTTTGCGAGCCTAGATTTAACCCGATCGCGCCAGGTATTGTATTCCCGCTGTTTGTATTTGTCGCATTCACACTGGCAAGCTGAATGGTTCCGGCTAACGGGTTTTCGGGCGATCGCGTCCAGACAAAGACATCTCGCACTCCGTTCGTATCGGTTGCGAAATTGGTCGCATCACTGACAAATGCTACCCGGCTTCCATCGCGACTGATAACCGGGCTAGATGATGCTGCATTACCAGAAGTCGTTAAGTTAATAACCGTATCGGTTTCTTGCTGCCACAGAAAGATATCTTGTACGCCATTTGTATCAGATGCTGCCAGATTGGAATAGAGGCTGGCAAATGCTACATATTTCCCATCGCCACTGATCACAGGCGCATCGGCTCCAACGGTTCGGCTGATTGTGCCGATCCGATTTCGACTTAGATGTGTTAAAGCGCCTGTCGATCGTGTCCAAACATACACATCTGGGCGAGCTGAACTATCGGTGGGTAAAAGTTGAGATTGAGTTTGAAATGCAATTCGGCTGCCATCATCGCTGATACTAGGAGCAGATGAGGCACGGCTTCCACTCTTGCCTGTGTCATCTCGGCTGACTAGTGAAATGTTGCCTGTAGTCCGCTCCCACACAAAAATATTGTTAATAGAATCTGTATTGCTTGCCATTGATCCAACAAGATTGTTGGCATTGCTAATGAATGCAACAAAGTTGCCATCGAAGCTAATGACGGGATTGAGGGATGCGCCCGTTGCACTGCCACTTTTGCTAAAGTTCTGGCTAATCAGGGTGACGGAATCGGTTTGTCGATCGTATAGAAATACATCCGATGCGCCGTTACTATCATTGGCTCCCAAGCTCGAAGCGCTGCTCGCAAAGACAACATAGCGTCCATCTCCACTGACTGCGTTTTGCCCAATGTTGTCGAGTCCCACGCTGCCTTTTACAAGTGTAGGATTGCTCACTGAAATCAGATCGACAGGCAGAATTGATTGGTAATTAGCCTGAATATCAGCATTGAATGCGATCGCGGATTCGATTGCTCCGGTTTGCACTTCCAGCGTCCAATCTCCATTCAGGTTAACATTGCCAGTTAAATTGTTCGACGCAGCAATATCTGCGCCAGTTAACAGGCTGAAGTGCTGAATAAAGCTTTGTCCAATCTCTCCTTGAGCGACATCACAACCGTAGATCAAAATGTCTGCATCTGCGGTGAGGGACTGGCTCCACAGCTTAAATTCTGACTGATAGCGAACGAGTGTTGCTCGATCGAGCCAAGTTTCACCTAGTTTGAGCGCACCACTCGCTCCGTGCGAGATAAGGTGCAAGCTCGAAATCCCACTCTCTTCTAAGAGTGCTGAAGTAATTTGTGCGATCGCATCTTTGACGGGATCGAGAATTAAAATATGAGCATCGCCTTGAATCCCTGCAACTAATTCCTGGTAGTTTGGAACGCTCGAATCGATCACAATCAAAGACGATTTGCCCTGAAGCGATGACCAAGTTGGACTGAAATCATTTTGCGAAACTGCGATCGATGGAATTGTGCTGGTTTCAAGTGGAGATTGACGATTCCATTGGGGTAATCTCGCGAAGTCCATATTCTTCTCCAGGTAGGACGAGGGTTCTAGTTTGCTCAATGGGTAGATTTCCCAATCCGCGCCTTAGGACATTCACCTGGAATTACAAAGCAGTAATTTCGCAGATTTTTCGAGAAGAAATTGTGAAGCATGATCGCGGGATGTACGGATGCACGCAACAATTTTTCGGTTATGACGATCGTGGATAAAACCTATTGACTCTGTCGAATTTAAGAGGGCTATGCTTCAGCATTCCCAGGTTGATAGCCCTCTGTATCGATTTCTTTGCTCATTAGAGCAAAATTAACTTATGCACTTTGCTCAGTCTCAGTTTCAGGCGTAATTTTTGCTCCTTTTGTCGCTTTAATTCGGGCGATGCTGCTTTTACGAATGCGATCGCTTTTCCGCGTTCCACCTGCCATCTCATACTCTCGGCTATCTTTGCCGTATTTGAATGCGACTCCAGTTAACATGCGATCGCTGAGATCACCTAAGCTTTTTTCAAGTTCCTCAATTTGTTTTTTAGAAGAGTCGAGGAATGTGAGCGCGCGATTATAGTCTTCAATATGACTGCGTAATCGATCAATTTGCACGCTCATATGCACCACACTGCGAGACTCACCAAAATCCATCGCCGGATCAACAGCTTTTAGCCCTGAGATGCGGATCTCAGCCTTTTCTAAAATTCGCGAGGTACGCTTTTTACGAGACATTTTTCTCTCCTCTACAGATTTATGCGACCAGCTTGGCTTACTCAGCCTGACTTCTGGTTCAGCAGAAAACGCAGAAAGAATGTAAGGATTTTATAAAGTTGCTTTGATAATGCAAGTGATTTCTCTACCGCGATCGATTTTGTCTCCGCAAATTTACATGCTGTCTCTGTGTAAGTCACTGATCAAATCACAAAACTAGAAGCTGTCGTAACGACAGCTTGTCTATTCGTTACGACAGTTGTTGCATTTCTCGTGACAGCTTGTCTATTCGTTACGACAGTTGTTGCATTTCTCGTGACAGCTTGTCTATTCGTTACGACAGTTGTTGCATTTCTCGTGACAGCTTGTTTACTCGTTACGACAGTTTTGTGATTGTCAGGAGTGAAAATGTTCAATAATTAACAACTTGTGAACGAAGACGGCTTGATAGTGTGATGATTCAAGAGGGTGAATTTAGAATTGCTCGTCAGTCCTGAGTATCCTACTGCATCAACGTCAGATCTTTGAGAGTGCATCAAGTTCATGTGGAAATAGTTGAGTAGAGATGGATCTTCACTGCGAGCCAATCGATGGAATGTCCTCTATATGGTCACGCTAAAGCTCATCAACATGGCAAGATGCCCAACAGTCATGAATGAAAAGCGACCAAGGTTCAGATCAAATCTCCCGATAATTCGGTAAAACTAATTGCAGCTAAGTTAATTCGTTATCAGATCTAGGCTTCCTGGTACAATCGCTCTTGTACAAGAATAGATTTGATTCGTTTTATGAGTACCGAAAATACGACAGGCGCCGATGCGATCGATGTTGCGATCGCAAAAGGAATTGACTTTGATGGTTCTCCGATCCCCACTGAAAAGCTCGACCTTTATAACAAAGTCATGGCACTTGAAGCGGGACGGCAACGCAGTGGAGTATCGAATACGATGCGATCGAGAATTGTGCGGATTGGAGCAAAACATATTCCTCAAGCTGATCTCAACCAAATGCTAGAGGCGGCTGGATTTGCACCATTGAAAGATAAAGAAATCGCTTTCTTTTA
The DNA here is from genome assembly GCF_047649235.1 of Leptolyngbya sp. FACHB-1624. Classification (NCBI taxonomy): domain Bacteria; kingdom Bacillati; phylum Cyanobacteriota; class Cyanophyceae; order Leptolyngbyales; family Leptolyngbyaceae; genus Leptolyngbya; species Leptolyngbya sp. FACHB-1624. The sequence continues at coordinate 6,460,045 of NZ_CP180258.1, read as the reverse complement.
CAACAAATAATGGTTGCTTACTCGGATATTTTAGCGGCTGCCGATCGTCTGGCTGGAATCGCTCACAAAACCCCTGTGATCACCTCCAGACTGGTGAATCATCGAACTGGAGCACAGGTGTTTTTCAAGTGTGAGAATTTCCAGCGATCGGGATCGTTTAAGTTTCGGGGAGCATACAACGCGATGGCTCAATTGTCCGATGAACAGAAGCAGCGAGGCGTTCTTGCTTATTCATCGGGCAATCATGGGCAAGCTCTTGCTTTAGCAGGTGGGCTTTTAGACATTCCGGTTACGATCGTGATGCCTAGTGATGCGCCTGTGGTGAAAAAGGCTGCAACTGAAAGTTATGGTGCAGAAGTAATTACCTATAACCGAGCGTTGCAGAAACGAGAAGACGTGGCTCAATCCATTTTGAGCGATCGTATTTTAATTCCTCCATTTGATTATGAGCCTGTGATCGCCGGACAAGGCACTGCGGCAAAAGAATTGATCGAAGAAGTGGGTGAACTGGATGTTTTGCTCGTTTGCTGTGGAGGCGGAGGATTGCTTTCAGGATGTGCGATCGCCACAAAACATCTCGCACCAAACTGTCAAATCATTGGGGTTGAACCGAGACAAGCAGATGATGCGAAGCGATCGTTCTATAGTCGAACGCTGCAAACCGTGAACAATCCGAATACGATCGCAGATGGTGCAAGAACGCCTGCTCTCGGACAACTGACCTTTCCAATCATTTTGGAACGAGTAGATGAAATGGTCACAGTTTCCGAAGCGGCAATTCTTCGCACGATGTTCTTTCTATGGGAACGGCTGAAAATCGTAGTGGAACCGACAGGTGTGCTTGCTGCCGCTGCATTACTCGAAGGAATCGTCTCTTTCCCCGATGCCAAAATTGGCGTAATCATTAGCGGGGGTAACATCGATCTCAAAGAAGCCGGAAAGCTATTTACAAAAGCAAATGCTCGTGAGAAAGCAACTCGTCGCCGTCCTTTAGCACCAGAAATGAGCTAAATTCAATGCGATCGCTGTTCTGCTCATTGCCTAGATTCTCACAATCAAAGGGTATTGTCGAAGTCTTAGGGACGATGGAAAGTACTTCGGAGTACTCCAGACAGTTTAAAGCCGCAGCGAGATAGTTCGATTTCTACGGGTCTAGTAGTTCACCATCAGTAAATCAGATCGAGAGATAGGAGGATAGAGAGAAGATCTGCACTCAGAGTTGCTGCTCCCCATCTCCCCACTCCGCAAAATTAAAGTGGCAAACTACGCGTCATGCCTAACGTTTGATCGAAGCTTGGACTTGGTCGAAGACCGCTCCATCGTCAAAGAACTTCTTCTGTGCTTCGCTCCACCCGCCATACTCCTGAATCGTGCCCAAGGTCTTCACCGCCGGGTACTTGTCCGTATTTTCTTTCGTCTTCACCGGGGCACCATCCAACGGGCGGAAGCCTAACTTGACGAATTCAGCTTGTGCTTCCGGGGTGTACAAATACTGCACAAATGCCTCTGCAACTTCCCGCGTGCCATGCTTATCCACGTTCTTATCAATCACCGAAATCGGAATATCGATCGACACATTCGGATCCGGCACGACATATTCCAGCTTTTCCCCCTTTTGCTGTGCCAGAATCACCTCATTCTCATAGTTGATCAAGGCATCGCCTTGTCCCTGCTTGGAGAATGCGTCAGTCGATTCGCGGGCATCTTTTGCCAGCACCGCCACATTCGCAAACGCTTTGGTAACAAACTCGGTCGCTTTAGCTTCATCCTTATTGTTGGCTCTCAAAGCATGATCCCAGAGGGCGAGGAAGTTCCAGCGAGCGCCCCCCGAGGTTTTCGGGTCTGCCGTGACCCATTTGACATCGGGACGGGTCAAATCATCAAAGGTTTTGATATTTTTGGGATTACCGGGACGGACAATCACCGCAGCGACCGTTTTGGCGACAATGCCATTATTCGGGGTTTTGGTCGTCCAGTCAGAATTGACAAATCCGGCTTTGACGAGCTTTTCGGTATCTGCGGCGATCGCTAAGTTGGCGACATCGGCTTCAAGACCATCAATAATGGCGCGAGTTTGAGAGCCTGAGCCACCGTAGCTTTGTTTGAAGGTGACGGTTTGACCTTTTTCTTTTTGCCATTTTTCGACGAACTTAGGAATGATGGCATCGTGGGCGGCTTTGGGGACGGCATAGCCGACGAGGGTGAGTTCGACCTCTTTAGCGGCGTTGGCAACGGGGCTAGCGCTATTGGGACTAGAAGAAGTTGAAGCGGTGTTGCCGCCGCAGGAGGCGATAGCGACACTTAGGGTGGTGCCGAGCACAAAGAGTGAAACGAATTTTTTCAGCGATCGTAAATTAAATAGCGGTCTGTTTTGCTTCAACTTCATGAATTGTTCTCCTAATCTACGGTAATATTGTAGGATTACCGTTCTTTTCAGCTTTCAATCGTATCGGAGAAAGAGATAAAGCGCAAGAAAATACCCCCATTTTTTGATCGGATTACTTGAGATTAGGATTGTTTTAAGGCTTGTAGAGGAGTCAGCGTGCGCGTTTCTATGAATCTGCGTCAGAAGTCTTTTTTGGTCTATTGCGTCTGTGACATCTAGATGACTGAATTTAATCATTCAGTGAGTACACTCAAATGCCGTAGATGATCAAACCCTTCTCGGGTTGCGGCAGCCTTAACAAATTCATCATGTTCAAGATCGTGACAATTTGCACTTGGCGATCTACGATATTGAAATACTCCGGTAATCCTATAGATAAATAGGATTTATGTAATGACCAGTTTATTCTCTTCACCTTTCTCGTCTGCGGTTCACTCTCACGACTTTGGATTGCGATCGTTGCTCGATCCAAGGTTCAAACTTTGGCGGATTGAATCGGGAGTCGCGCGATCGCTCACTTGGCTAGAAGACGGAACGATCATCACACTTGGCATTTGGGGTGCCGGGGACATTGTGGGTCAGGCGCTTTCTTGTGTAGATCCTTATCAAGTGGAATGCCTCACAAAAGTAACCGCAACGCCGCTATCCTCAGAACAATGGCAACCTGATGCAGCGTTGCTGCTGTCTCATCTCCAACAGATGGAGCAATTAGCTGTGATTCGCAGTCATCGAAAAGTCGATGCCATGATGATTAAGCTGCTGAATTGGTTAGCAAAGCGATTCGGACGAGAAGTAGAAGCTGGAAATTTAATTGATCTGAAGCTCACCCATCAAGATATTGCGGATGTGTTGGGAACAACGCGCGTGACAGTGACGCGGATTCTTGGACAATTTGAGGAACAAGGCGTGATTGAGCGATCGCTGCGTCGCATTGTCTTGCGAGAATCGGAAGCTTGGCACTATGAAATTTAAGTCTTAATTTCAAGCTTGAAATTAAGACTTAAATCATACGATTTGTCTTGATCTGGATTCGAGCTTCTAATGGCTCTGAGTCTTCTGATTTCAAAGGATGCTGTTCAAAATGCAGCTTGCTTGCTCAGAGCGCTAAGTTTAGTGCATGAGGCAAATATAAATCTCGATGAGCAGAGTACCACTGCACAGTATTCATCAGTCCCTGTTTTAGAGCAGTTTTCGGCATCCAACCGAGTATTGACCGAGTATTGTCCAAGTTTGCTACACGAACTTGCTCCATGGGTCGATCGGGTAATGCACCAAATAGAGGCTGAATACTCGGATCGATCAAGCGATTCAGGTTTTGAACAATCTCTGAAATAGGAGTCAAGCTACTTGACCCTAGCTCGAAAGTACACCCTTCTATATTGGGCACGTGAGCGGCTGCGATTAAGCCATCCACAACATCATCTACGTAAACCCAATCGACCTGACGTTGACCACTGCTTAACTGTGGCGCTTTTCCTTCTAATAATGAAAGAGTCACGTAAGGAATCAGCTTCTTGATATCTTTCTGGGCTGGTCCATACACCATAAAGATACGAGCATTGACGATCGGGACTTGATAGAGCTGATAGAACATCTGGGCATAGGCACTGCTTGCCCATTTTGCGGCAGCATAGGGCGAGGATGGAATGGGAACATCACCCGCATTTGGCTCTTCTAATGATCCGGCTAAGACAATCCTCTGTCCGCCAAATTCAGCCATCAGCGTTAGCAGATTGACCGTGCTCACCAAATTATTTTCTAGAGTCGATCGTACAGCATCCATGCTACGTGAACCTGATACATAGCTCGCTAAGTGAAAGACAATATCAGGCTTAATGCTCTTCCAAATTTGCCGCAGCTCATCAAAATTTTTCACATCCCCCTGAAGCCACTGCATTGCGGCATGAGGCGATGATCGCTTCAGTCGAGAGATTCCATAAACCTCTGCTCCAGAGCAAAGAAGCTGTCGGCAAAGATGTTCTCCAATGAAGCCAGACGCGCCTGTGACTAATACCTTTTGTGTGCTAAACAACTGGGGCAAATTCATATTTTTGATAGTAAGGTAAGCTGACTTTTTACTTCTGAAAATAACTGAACAATGTGAACTACATAATGCTTATCTTCTGCTCGGACTAATTGTTTCTAATTAGTGAAAGCTCATCTTGAAGTTTTTGCCTAATTAGACTTTTAGAACAAACAGCTAAAACTTTGCAAGGATGTTGGGCAGATTTCTACATTTTGGATGATACGACGGTATTGTTGTCTGAAATTGCTTTGCGCACCCTTATCCTGACTCTAACAACAAAGAGTGAAATAAGGATGAAATTTTTTGTGATGAAATTCTCCAGAACTTTTCCAAGGATCAGAGAAAATAACATTTAGAAATATTGCTTTAAGTTGCGACATTTCATCTTGATTTCATCCTTATCTGCTAATAATGCAAATAGCAGCTAGAGTGATCGATTTTAGGTAGAAAGTGCGAACGCTATGCGAATTCTTCTTGTTGAGGATGAGCCAGACTTAGGGAGTGCGATCGAGAAAGCGCTAACGCGCGAACGTTACATTGTCGATTGGACAAAAAATGGTAATGAAGCTTGGGAGTATCTCACTCAATCCCAAGCGCAGTATATGCTGGCTGTGATTGATTGGATGTTGCCTGGTTTGTCTGGGATTGAAATCTGCAATCGGCTTCGGGCACAAAGAAAATCATTGCCTGTGCTGCTCCTAACTGCACGAGATAGTATCAGCGATCGTGTGACTGGATTAGATGCAGGCGCGGATGACTATCTGGTTAAACCGTTTGGCATGGCAGAATTGCTTGCCCGACTGCGAGCGCTGCAGCGTCGATCCCCTCAAGTTCAAGCTCAGACTCTTCAGGTTGGCTCGCTTATCTTAGACTATGGTTCCTCTTGTGTGAAGCTTCAAGCATCAGAGGCAAAAGTCCTGCTGACTGCGAAGGAATTTCAACTTCTAGAGTATTTGATGAAGCATACGAATCAAATCGTCAGTACTGAGCAAATCCGCAATCAGCTTTGGACACTCAACTCAGACTCGGTGAGTAATGTTGTTGCGGCACAAGTGCGCCTACTGCGTCGAAAGTTGGCAGAACAAGACCTGGGTCACGCGATCGAAACAGTTTATGGACTAGGATATCGATTGAATCTTCCCACATAAGGCTTATGTAGAGCTTATGCACCAAAATCGACTGTTTAATCGAACGCGACTACAGCTTGCAGCTTGGTATGCAGGAGTTATGGGAGCGATTTTGGGTGTTTGTGGCGTTGCGGTTTATTTACATCTAGCAGAAACTCATTTTGAAGCGATCGCTGGCGAAATTCAAACCTTAGTAGGGTCTTTACATGACAGCATTGAACCGATGCTCGAAAAACCGGGCGAACTGCATCCGCGTGTCAGGCAGATTCTTCCCGGACTTTGTGTTGGAGGTCAGCTTTGCCGCCCGGTTAAAACATCACATATTCATGTTTTAGGAGCCGATTACCAAGATCCCTACTATGTGAGATTCACAAACCTATCCTTCCAAACATTAGCAACAGTCAACACTCCCCCACCGCCAGATTCTGCTGCTCAAGGCAAAAATTGGCAAATCCTCACAGACGAGGAAGGACGACGCTATCATCAATTCTCAATGGTGTTGACGACTTCAGCAGGGCAGCCTTGGGGCTATATTCAAGTTGGACGATCGCTCTCTGGATATCAACGATATCTTGCCTCGCTGAAAGTGTTTCTGCTGATTGGCTTACCGATAGCAATGGTGTCAATTGGGGGAGCAAGCTGGTGGCTAGCCGGATTAGCGATGCAGCCTGTGTATAATTCGTATCGACAAATCCAGCAATTCACCGCAGATGCTGCCCATGAACTGAGAACGCCTCTTGCTGCAATTCAAGCGACGGTTGAGACAACCTTAGGTACAGAAAATCTGAACTTGATTGAAGCTCAGACGACTCTGCAAACGATTACTCGTCAGAATCAGAGGCTGGCTCAACTCGTTCAAGATCTGCTGATGCTGTCTCGGATGGATCTGAAAGTCTTACCGACTAAACATCAGAACTGTTGTTTAGATGATTTATTGCACGATTTAGTTGAAGAATTTGCTGCTTTCGCGATCTCCGCTAAAGTTTCCTTAGAACTCTCAATCCAGGCTCAAGATCTCTATGTTGTTGGAGATGAAGAACAGCTCTACCGTTTAGTCATGAACCTGATTACGAATGCCATCCAATATTCGTATCCTGGTGGGACTGTAATGTTGCGATTGCTCAAAGAAGACTCGACTGCCATCATTCAAGTTGAAGATACAGGGGTTGGAATCGAGACAGCGGAGCAGGCTCGAATTTTTGACCGATTTTATCGTGTGAACCAAGACCGCTCTCGGCAGACGGGCGGGGCAGGATTGGGACTGGCGATCGCTCAAGCGATTGTGGAGCTTCACAAGGGAAGTCTTAAAGTTCAAAGCCAATTCGGGAAAGGGAGTATTTTTACACTTCGCCTGCCGCTTAAGACTTAGCCATGATCGAGCCATGACTTGCATTGAGCGTTCTCAATCGTCCGCACCTACTGATAGACAGATTGTATAGGTTGAATATTTCCTGTTAGTCTCAGGTAGAGGAAACACTGACTATAGTTCTCTAAGTGAGCAGGGCGCTTTCTAATTTCCTTGATGGGCTTGTGGTAGAAGTATTGAATGCGATCGCATTTTCTTGAATGTGCTTAAAAAATGGTCAAGCCGAATCCTCCTAGTCAACACCGCAGTCCTTTTCTCAATTGGCTGCTAGAAGAAGAACATCACGAGCGAGAAGGACCCTATCACAAAGCACAGACTGAGCGGAAGTACCCTTGGTGGCAAGTGATGTGCTTGACGGGGGTGGATTATTTTTCAACGCTGGGATATCAGCCTGGGATTGCTGCCTTGGCTGCAGGGGCTTTATCTCCGATCGCGACATTTATCTTAGTCTTACTCACTTTGTTTGGAGCCTTACCGATCTATCGGCGAATTGCAATGAATAGTCCGCATGGAGAAGGCTCGATCGCGATGCTCGAACATTTACTAGCATGGTGGCAGGGCAAGTTTTTCGTACTCTGTCTCCTCGGCTTTGTCGCGACCGATTTTATCATTACGATTACACTCTCTGCCGCAGATGCCACTGCACATATTGTAGAGAATCCGATGGTTCCGGAATTTCTGCACAGTCAGACAGTGGGTATTACGCTGATGCTGATTACATTACTCGGAATTGTGTTTTTGCGAGGATTTCGAGAAGCGATCGGGCTTGCTGTAGTGCTGGTATTTGCTTATCTTGCTTTGAATTTAATCACGATCTCAGTGAGTGCCCTGCACATTTTGAATCAACCGAGCGTGATTACAGATTGGCAAGCGGCTCTCTTTGCCGATCGCAGTAATCCCGTTCTTTTACTGGCATCGGCTGCTTTACTCTTTCCCAAGCTTGCATTAGGGCTATCTGGGTTTGAAACGGGCGTGGCAGTGATGCCACTCGTGCAAGGAAGTGGAAACGATACGGAACCAAAACCGCGTGGCAGAATTCGCAATACTCACAAATTGCTGCTGACTGCGGCTGTGACGATGAGCGTTTTCTTAATTGCGAGTAGTCTGGTGACGACGCTCTTGATTCCAGTTGCAGAATTTCAACCTGGGGGTGCAGCAAATGGGCGAGCCCTAGCATATCTCGCTCATCGCTACTTGGGAAGTGGATTTGGAACACTTTACGACCTCAGCACAATTTCGATTCTATGGTTTGCTGGAGCGTCTGCAATGGCAGGACTGCTCAATATTGTGCCGCGTTATCTGCCGCGCTATGGCATGGCTCCCAATTGGGCAAGAGCTGCCCGACCGCTGGTGTTGGTTTATATTGCGATCGCGTTTACGGTGACGGTAGTTTTTCAAGCAGATGTGGAAGCTCAAGGGGGTGCTTATGCAACTGGCGTATTAGTGTTAATGAGTTCGGCAGCATTTGCGGTGACACTCTCTGCTTATCGCCGTAGAGCTACCCGCAGTATTTTGCTCTTTGGCTTAATTACGTTAGTTTTTGTTTATACCACTGTTGTTAACATTATTGAACGTCCTGAGGGCATTCGGATTGCGGCTTTGTTTATTGCCACGATCGTGATTACGTCACTGATTTCTCGGATTTGGCGATCGACCGAATTGCGAGTTGAGCGAATTGATCTAGATGCAAGTGCCCGTCAGTTGATCAACGATGAACGTGCTCATATGATTCGACTGATTGCGAATCGTAAACAGGCAGGGGATTGGCAAGAATATTTTCTCAAAGAACAACAAGTTCGTGAAGATAACCATATTCCAGATGCAGAGCCGATTCTATTTTTAGAAGTTGAGATCTCGGATGCGTCGGAATTTTCCGAAACGATTCAAATTCAAGGCGTTGAAGTGGGAGAATATCGAATTTTGCGTGCCCGGAGTGCCGCAGTCCCAAACGCGATCGCTGCGATTTTGCTTTACTTGCGCAACGAAACGGGTAAGCTGCCCCATGTCTATTTTGGATGGGCAGAAGGTAATCCCGTGAAGTATTTGGCACGATTTATTCTATTTGGTGAGGGTGATATTCCAGTGTTGACCCGTGAGGTATTGCGGAAAGCAGAACGCGACCCTCAACAGCGTCCTAGAATTCACGTAGGCGGATAATCTCGATTTTGAATGGATTTGAGAAATGAAAAAATTGGAATTTGAGCTAGAATTCAAATCTCGGCTCGATGCTTTTGGGATGGCAAGACTACATCCTATTTTTACCGTTTAGGTGGTTGCAGATGCTTCAACGATCCAATCTCCGTGTTGTGATGAGCGCGCTTCTCATCGGTCACATGAACTTGACAATGGTCGGCTGTGCAAGTTCTACTCCATCTTCTGCGCCACCAGGACAGAGCGGATCAACCCCGACCGCAGAAGCTCAACCCAAGCAGACCCCAAATTCATCGGAGAGTGCAGGCGCTCAATCCGAAAAAACCGAGGCTCCAGCTAGTACCCAACCAACAGCAGAAGTAAAGCCCAAATCTCAGTCTGTCCCATCCTCAAAAACTTCTGCCTCGTCTGAAATTGCGATGCCGGATATTCCTCAAGATAAAGTGATCAGCGCGGTTAAAGCAGATTGGAATGGAGATAGTATCGCCGATCGCGCAATCTTAACTGTTTCAGAAGCCGATGCTACGGAGACGGATCTGCTGATCTATCTTTCAGATCAGTCTCAAAAGTCTAGACTTGCTCTGAGTAAGCGAAATGTTGCTTGGCGTGGTGCAATGTATGGCACACAGCCTTCGCTGTCCGTAAACCCTCAAGGTTCTCTCGTCATCAATTCTGCAAATGATGCGATTGGTCGCGATCGCTGGAGCAAAAAGATCACAGCGATGTATGAAAACGGAGAGTTTGTTGTGGCAGGGTATACCTACTCTTATCACGACACGCTTGATCTTGCAGTGGGTGGCACTTGTGATGTGAATTTGCTCACAGGCAGAGGTGTGAAGAATAATCAAGAATTTAGAACAACGCTCAAACCGATGAATCTGGAAAATTGGACAGAGGATTCTGAACCCAAAGAGTGTAATTTCTAATGAATCTGAGTGCGATCGTATTAGCGGGTGGAAATAGTTCTCGAATGGGGCAAGACAAAGCTCTACTTGAGATTGATGGAGTTCCTCTGCTCAAACGAACTTGTGATGCAGCAAGACACTGTACTGATTTGATTTATATTGTGACTTCGTGGCGCAATCGCTATGAGCCAATGGTGTCTGACGTGCAATGGATTGAAGAATCCAGTCCGCGATCGCCGATTGTTGGTTTTGCAGCAGCACTTGAACAGGTTGCGACTGAGTGGGTTTTACTACTCGCTTGCGATTTGCCTCGATTGCGGGGTGAGACGTTGAAACAGTGGACAACTCAACTCGCAGAAGTATCGATCGTAGTTGCAAAAACTGAGCAGAGATGGGAACCTTTATGTGGATTTTACCGCCGCGATTGTCTACCAAGCTTGCAACGCTACATTGCACAAGGTCAGAGGTCGTTTCAGCATTGGTTAGATGCTGAAGTTGTCCAAGAGTTAGTAGTATCCGATCGTCAAATCTTGTTTAATTGCAATACTCCCGATGATTTGAAACAATGTCTGCCTTAATTTTAATTTGCTCAGCACTGCTTGATTTCTGGATTGGTGATCCGTGGAATTGGTTGCATCCAGTGCAGGTGATGGGTTGGGTGATCGAGCACTTTAAGCAAGTTACTTTTCGGCTTACTAAAAATGCGATCGCGCTGCGAATTGCAGGCGTGATTTTAACGATTGGATTAGGATTTGGAAGTGCTGGTATCAGTTGGGGGTTGATTCAGCTTGGAACGGTACTGCATCCGATTTTAGGAAGTGCGATCGCGGTCGTTTTACTTGCAAGCTGTTTTGCTGGACGGAGTTTGAGACGAGCAGCAGAAGATGTGATTGCAAGATTGGATCATTTAGATGAAGCGCGATCGCAACTTCGGCTTTACGTCGGGCGTGACACAGAGCATTTGTCAAAACCTCAGATTCTTAGGGCAGTTCTGGAAACTGTCACCGAGAATTCAGTCGATGGAGTGATGGCTCCATTGTTTTATGCCTTGATTGGGGCATTTACGCCTGTGGGAAGTGTTGCGTTTGCGATCGCGTACAAAGCTGTTAGTACGCTCGATTCAATGATTGGATATCAGGCACCGCCTTTCACGGATCTTGGTTGGTTTAGTGCTAAAACTGATGATGTTTTGACTTGGTTTCCTTGTCGATTGACTGTGTTGACATTGGGTTTAATATCCGGCAGACCGTTTGAGGTATGGAAGCTTTGCCAGCGAGATGCACCTCAAGATCCAAGTCCTAATTCTGGATGGAGTGAATGTATTTATGCAGCTATCTTGAAGGTGCAAGTCGGTGGTGTGAATTACTATCAAGGAGTCGAAAAACATAAACCTCTGCTCGGAGAGCCTTTACAAGAGATCACAGTTGATACGATTTATCAAGCGCTCAGTTTGACGCGGGTTTGTTTTTTGAGTTGGTTAGCGATCGCATGTTTACTGTTGCTCCAGCACGTTCGGCTAGCAGTTTTTGCAGCTTAAACCTCAATTTTATGGGCTTATAACAATTCTTCTGAGTTGGGAAATTCATCAGGAGCAATGAGTTTTTGCTTCATCGCGAGAACTGCGGCTTGAGTGCGATCGCGAACTTCTAGCTTCTGCAAGATAGCATGGACATGAACTCGCACCGTTCCGGGTGTAATGTATAGTATTTCAGCGATTTCTTGATTCGTTTTTCCGCGTGCGATCCATGCCAAAATTTCTTGCTCTCGTTGAGTCAGAGCCACTTTAGGATGATCCGGATCAGAAGTTCCTTGATGTTCAAAAGCAGCTCGAATTTCAGTCGTCGCGGTCGCATCCCACCATGATGCACCTGCTGCTACTGACTGAATCGCCAGAATCAAAAGTTGAGAAGGGCATCCTTTCAGACAATATCCTTGTGCCCCAGCTTCGATCATCCGATTGACGATCGCTTTTTGAGTATGAGACGTGAGAACTAGCACAGGTAGTGTCGGTACACACTGCCGAATTTGCCGACAAGTTTCAATTCCTCCAAGCCCTGATAGCCCAATATCTAAGACAACAATGTCGAGCGCTTGCGACTTAACTAGATCGAGTGCTGTTTCTCCATCTTCTGCTTCTGCGACAACCTCTAAGTTTGGTTCTCGATCGAGACGAACTCGCAAACCGAGACGGAATAGTTCATCATCTTCAACAAGAAGAATTTTTAGCGGTGGAGATGCCATCTTACACGACAGGGGAGTGAGGGAGAGTTGGCAGGCGAAATGCAAATACTGCTCCTCCTGCCTGACCATTTTCTGCCCAAATTGTACCGCCATGTGCCTCGATAATTTGACGAGAGAGATAGAGTCCGAGTCCAGACCCTTTGGTTTGGCGATCGCTCTGTCCCTGATAAAATCGCTCAAATAGATGCAGAATTTCTTCAGACTGCACGCCTGCCCCGGTATCGATTACTTTTACCGTTTGATAAATTGAGCCAGGTTCTAGCGCAATTTCAACTTTGCCACCGCGAGAAGAATGATGAATGGCATTGGTCAGCAAATTTGCAATCACCCGCTGAAGCTGTAGCGGATCACCTTTGACCCAGAGAAATTTGCGAAAATCAGAAGTGCCATAATTCAGGGAAATATGAATGCGACGACTGGCTGCAAGTTCTCTTAGAGTGGTTGTGACTTCTTCTGTCAGTTTTACGAGATCGACAGGAACTGCATTGAGTTGAATGCCCTCATTATCGTTGCGGTAGACATCTAATAATGTTTCAACGATCTGTAAGGTGGTTCGATGACTTCTCATCATCATTGCTAGAACAGGTTGTTGGGCAGACTGCACCTCGCCAAAACTACCCTGTTGAAATGCTTTTAATGTTTCAATTGCTCCCAGTAACGGAGTTTTCAGATCATGTGTCAAAGTAGAAGCAAAATCTTCTCGAAGACGTGCAAGTTGTTCTTGGGATTTTAATTGACTCTGCTGTTGTAAGACAGTTTGCTGATATGACCGATTGCGATCGCTCAACATCCCTGTTACTACGATCGCGATTGTTGCGATGATTCGATTTGAGATCATTGCAGCATTGATGATCTCAAAATTGGGCAGCCAAACGTTGAGCATGGTCAGAATGCAAGCGATCGCCGTCAGTGTAAAAACGGCGCGTCGGCTCAAATGATGACTCGCAATCAGAATAGGACCAATGTATAGATAGCCAAATACATAGGCAGAAGGCGTGGCATATTCTAGGACAAATACGATCGCGAACAGAAATACGATGAGCCAGAATGCGTGAAGATGCCAATCTTTAGAACTAACAAACAGCTTGAAGAGTGACATTGGGCTGATCCGGAGGAGTCCTTTCTCAAAGTTTAAGCGATCTGCTTGAGAAAAAGGATGTTTCAATTCGCGTTTAGATGCAATCTATATCTATGCTGATAGCGCTTTCCTAAACACGACTCAGTGGAAGATATAGACGAGACCCGTTTCAAAGTTATACCTTGTCAGATCGACAAAATCGTTCATGATAGTTCTCAGAGACGATTCAAATGCTTCGCGTGTTCGCTGCATCACGCTATCAAGTTTGAGCAAAAACAACTACTTCAATTTTTCTGTTGGAGTTCGAGATAAATTATGCTGGAAGGATGGTTTCAAATTGCGTTAACGCTGCTGATTGTAGTAGTGATTACCCCTTTTTTAGGTGGGTATATGGCGCGCGTCTACTTGGGTCAGCGATCGTTACTTGACCCCGTGCTCAATGCGATCGAGTCGAGAATTTATCGCTTGAGTGGCTGTCAAGCACAGGAAAACATGACGGGCTGGCAGTATGCTAGAGCCGTATTGTTTAGCAATGTGGCGATGTCATTGCTGCTGGCTTTTATTTTGTTTGGTCAAGGCTGGCTTCCGTTGAATCCGACTTATCTCAGTTCGCCAACTTGGGATACGAATTTACATACAATCATTTCATTTATTACGAATACTAATCAGCAGCATTATTCTGGCGAAACGACCTATAGCTATTTTGCTCAGGTTGCTGGTTTAGGCTATATGTTCTTTGTCTCAGCAGCAACAGGGATGGCAGTGGGTGCTGCTTTTATCCGAGGGCTGACAGGTAGACCGCTTGGTAATTTTTATGTGGATCTGATTCGGACGATTACGCGGATTCATTTGCCGATCGCAATCTTGATCACGATTGTTCTTATTGCTGCTGGAACTCCGGAAACCCTCGGAAGTCCTATTGTCGTTCCGACTTTAGAAAATCCAGCAATCAGTCAAGCGATCGCACGCGGACCGATCGCTCACTTTGAGGCAATGAAGGAACTTGGGGAAAACGGGGGTGGATTCTTTGCGATTAACTCAGCACACCCATTTGAGAATCCCAATCCGCTCACGAATCTCATCCAGATTATGAGCATGGTTGCTTTACCTGCTTCTTTCATCTACGCCTATGGTGTGATTGCAAACAATCGTAAGCAAGCTTGGCTCGTCTATGGGCTAGTCATGTTCCTATTTATTGGCTTCGTCATTATCAATGGGATTGGGGAGTACAATGGCAATCCCGCAGTTAACACACTGCTTGGCGGTCAGGCTCCGAATCTAGAAGGAAAAGAAGTCCGCTTTGGTTGGGCACAATCGGCACTTTATGCCACGATGACGACTGGAACCATGACTGGAGCCGTCAATAGCTTGCACGACTCGTTTATGCCCAATGGTGGCTTTGTCACGCTCTCCAACATGCTGCTGCAAATTGTCTGGGGTGGACAAGGAACGGGAACAGCTTACCTTTTTGCTTACTTGCTTCTGGCAGTGTTTGTCACAGGATTGATGGTTGGTAGAACGCCAGAATTTTTGGGACGCAAGATCGAAAAGCGGGAAGTCGTGCTAGCGAGTTTTCTGATTTTGCTGGTGCATCCGATCGCGATTCTCCTGCCTAGTGCGATCGCATTATCTTTACCCAGTGCGCCCGATGGTGCGACGGCTCAAGGCTTTTTTAACGGTATTACTAATCCTGGCTTTCATGGCATGACTCAACTCCTGTATGAGTATGCGTCTGCTGCTGCAAACAATGGATCTGGATTTGAAGGATTATTCGATAGTCAACCTGCATCCTCTGCATTGTGGTGGAACTTGAGTTGCTGCTTTAGTCTACTAGCAGGTCGTTATATTCCAATGGTTTCACTGCTGTTGCTTGCTGATAGCATGTCCCGCAAACAGCCTGTGCCTTTAACGAGTGGAACATTGAGAACTGATACCGGATTATTCATTGGTGTGACAGCAGGTGTGATTTTAATTCTCGGCGCACTCACATTCTTCCCTGTCTTGGCACTTGGACCGATCGCTGAAGCCTTTCAAATTGCTAGAGGCGGTTAGTTTGATCAACGACTAGAGTTATTTACTTCAGGATAACATTTCAACTGTTATGAAATCTATGCCGTCTCATTCAGGAAAATTGCCTCAGGGATCTCGTGACAATCGCAAACATACCGCTAAAGTCAAGCTGGATGGCTTGTATCAAAAAGCCGTCAAAGAGGCATTTGTTAAACTTGACCCACGGATTGTCGTTAAAAATCCGGTGATGTTTGTGGTTTGGCTCGGTACGATCGTGACTTTGCTCGTCACGCTGGAGCCAAACTTATTTGGAACCGTGCAAGCTGATGTGAATCAACAACGCCTGCTCAATGGCATCATTACGTTGATTCTATTTTTTACAGTTGTTTTTGCGAATTTTGCAGAGGCAGTTGCAGAAGGACGTGGAAAAGCTCAAGCAGATTCACTGCGATCGACGCGATCGGATACTTCTGCTTTAAAAGTTTTTCCCGATGGTACAACTCAGAAAGTAAGTTCTACTGCACTACGGCGGGGTGATCTGGTTCGAGTCGTAGCTGGAGACATGATTCCAGCTGATGGGGAAGTGATCGAAGGCATTGCTTCTGTAGATGAATCTGCAATCACTGGAGAATCGGCTCCGGTGCTGAAGCAACCCGGCACAGACATTATGAGTTCGGTTACGGGTGGGACTCGCATTATTTCTGACCAATTGTTACTCAAAATTACTCAAGATCCGGGGCAAGGCTTTATCGATCGGATGATTGCCCTCGTCGAAGGCGCAGCACGCACGAAAACGCCGAACGAAATTGCTTTAACTGTGTTGCTTGCAGTTCTGACCCAGGTGTTTTTGATTGTGGTTGCGACCGTTTCCCCAATTGCAAACCATGTTGCAAACTTTTTAGAAACAACGCTCGGAGGAGAGGTCGCAAATAGCTTCCGCTCGGGAGCCAGCATCGCGATTTTAATTTCGCTGCTCGTGGCATTAATTCCGACGACAATCGGGGGCTTGTTGAGCGCGATCGGGATTGCGGGAATGGATCGAGTGGCGCAGTTCAATGTGATTGCGACTTCTGGACGAGCTGTTGAAGCTTGTGGAGATGTCAATACACTCGTGCTTGATAAAACTGGAACGATCACGCTTGGGAACCGTCTCGCTGACGAGTTTATTCCAGTGAATGACCATTCACTCGTAGAGATGGCTGATATTTGTCTTGCCGCTAGTTTATTCGATGAAACTCCAGAAGGACGATCAATTGTCCAGCTCGCTCAAAATTTAGGTGCGAATTTTGCCTTAAATGGAAAAGCGGCTGAAGGGGTTGAATTTTCAGCTCGAACTCGCCTGAGTGGGACAGATATTGAAGGCATTGAGTATCGTAAGGGAGCAGTGGATGCTGTGAAAGGCTTTGTGCGATCTCGAGGTGGACAGGTTCCTGCTGCACTCGACGAAGCATATGAGCGTGTCTCTCGATTCGGAGGAACGCCGCTTGCGGTCTGCCAAGGCAGTGATATGTACGGCGTGATCTACCTTAAAGACATTGTAAAACCGGGACTTCGCGAACGATTTGATCAACTCCGTCGCATGGGAGTCAAGACGATTATGCTAACCGGAGATAATCGCATCACAGCTTCAGTCATTGCTCAAGAAGCAGGGGTGGATGATTTTATTGCAGAAGCGACTCCTGAAGACAAGATTGACGTGATTCGCCGCGAACAATCTGAAGGTAAGCTCGTTGCGATGACGGGTGATGGAACCAATGATGCGCCTGCTCTTGCTCAAGCCAATGTCGGTTTAGCAATGAACTCTGGCACACAGGCTGCGAAAGAAGCTGCCAATATGGTCGATCTAGATTCTGATCCGACTAAACTGATTGACTTAGTGACGATTGGCAAACAGCTTCTCATTACCCGAGGAGCATTGACCACATTCTCGATCGCGAATGACATTGCGAAGTATTTTGCAATCATTCCTACTATCTTTGCTGCTGCTGGAATTGGTGCATTGAACATTATGGGTTTAAAGAGTGCAGAATCCGCGATCGTATCTGCCTTAATCTACAATGCGCTGATCATTCCTGTACTGATTCCATTAGCTCTAAAAGGTGTGCAATTTCGTCCGCTCACTGCCGATCAATTGCTCAAGCGCAATATGTTGGTCTATGGCTTGGGTGGCATTGTTGCACCTTTTATTGCGATTAAAGCGATCGACCTGATTTTGCCGTTATCCTAGTAAATCGCTATGAAATTCAATTTACCTCACAATCTCACTCCAGTGTTTGAAGATACGATCGAAATGCTTTTAGCATGGCGCAGAAGAAAACTGCCTCTGTATTTGTTCTTGGCACTTTGTTTTAATCTTGTTCTTGCACCTGTGGTCTATGCTGCTAGTAGTTCTCAGCTTTCTCGCTCCCAAGCTTGGTCACTGGGACTACTCGGTTTATTAATCGTTGCGTTGTCTGTCTACTTGTTTTTTGTGATGTTTGCGCCGGAGAAATTCTAAAATGAGCTTTGTACGTGAGGCAGGTAGAGCCGTTCGTTCTACTTTCGTTCTTTGGGTTCTGACTGCTTTGATTTATCCATTTGTGATGATTGCGATCGGACAAATTGCCTTTCCATTTCAAGCCAATGGCAGTTTGATCAACAACGCTCAGGGGCAACCGATTGGCTCAGCTTTAATTGGTCAACCGTTTACCAGCGATCGCTATTTCAATAGTCGCCCTAGTACTACAAACTATAGTACTGCCGATCCAAAAGCAGATTCGCTAGGGGTATTAAAAACAGGGGTTTCAGGTGCAAGTAATCTGGCTCCGAGTAATCCCGCTTTGCTCGATCGCATTCGAGGTCAATCTGATCCAGATGGCAAAACGACGATCGTCGGTGATATTCCCAGATTGCAAAAAGCAGGCGTGAAGCCAACGGCTGATTTAGTCTATACTTCTGGTTCAAGTCTTGATCCACATATCACACCTGAAGCAGCAAAAGCACAAATTGATCGAGTCGCAAAAGCACGAGGGTTGCAACCGAATCAGATTGAAGCTTTGATCACCCAAAATACTGAGAATCGCTTCTTAGGCATTTTTGGTGAACCCGGAGTAAATGTATTAAAGCTGAACTTAGCGTTAGATGCTCTCAAACCTGCTCGGGCATCGTAACTGCAAAATCTAAGAGGCTAACTTAGAACTGTATTTGAGAGTGCAGATGCTCTTGATCGCATTATGATAATGAATGCTTCTAGTGTGGCATTGCTCATGAAAGTTCGTAGCCTCGTTGCAGTTAGTCTTGTTGTTGTCATTGATGCGTCGCTGGTCAAAGCGCAAACTATTTATCTCGATCGCGCTCAACAGGGCATGGTGACATCGGCGCACCCTATCGCCAGCGAGATTGGTTTGAGCATTCTCAAACAGGGAGGAAATGCGATCGATGCTGCGGTTGCTACGACCTTAGCGATTTCGGTTGCAGAGCCGTTCTCTGCTGGCATCGGTGGTGGGGGCTTTCTGATGTTTTACCAAGCGCAGAAAAATGAAACGAAAGCCCTGGATTTTCGAGAACGTGCGCCCCTGAAAGCAACTCAAAACATGTATTTAGATGCTCAGGGCAAAGTTCGCCCGAACAGTAGCATTAATGGTTACTTAGCAGTCGCTACACCTGGAACAATTGCAGGACTCTACGAAGCGCATCGGCAATATGGAAAATTACCTTGGAAGACGGTTGTTGCTCCGTCTGTGAACTTGGCTCAATCTGGTTTTCCGGTGAGTCATCGGTTTACGGAAGCAACGACATCACGGAAGTTTCAAAATGCCGAGGCTCAGAAGATTTTTACGCATCAGGGCAAGCCTTACCAGCCGGGTGAGATTTTCAAGCAACCTGATTTAGCAGCCACTTTAAGCGCGATCGCAGTTGATCCAAACAGTTTCTATCAAGGCAAAATTGCCAATGCGATCGTCAATGATATGCGAGTCAACAAGGGGCTAATTACTCTCGAAGACCTCAAACAATATCGTCCGATCTGGCGTACTCCCGTATGTGGAGATTTTCGCCAAGCGCGGGTCTGCTCCATGCCGCCGCCTTCATCGGGTGGAGTGCATTTAATTCAGATGCTCAATTTGGTGAGTGATACGGATCTTAAAACAATGGGTTGGCGCAATCCAGATTCATTGCATCTTCTGACTGAATCGATGCGAATCGCTTACGCCGATCGTGCAACTTATCTTGGCGATCCTGACTTTGTGAAAGTTCCGGTATCTGCCTTGATCAGTCCTGCTTACGCGAAACTTCGGCGTTCAGAAATTAATCCCAAAAAAGCTGCTCTTTCGGTGAAACCAGGCGATTCAGCAGTTTTACAAAAGCTTTCAAAAGAATCGACGGAAACGAGTCATCTCACAGTGGTCGATCGCGATCGCAATGCAGTCAGTCTTACTTTTACAATCAATCTGGGTTTTGGGGCGGGAATTGTTGCGAAAGGAACTGGAATTGTTTTGAACAATGAGATGGATGATTTTGCGATCGCGCCGAATACTCCGAATGCGTTTGGTTTAGTCGGGGGGCAAGCGAATGCGATCGCGCCTCGCAAAACGCCACTTTCGAGCATGACTCCCACAATCATTACTGAGAATGGAAAGCTCCGAATGGCAGTAGGCGCACCAGGCGGAAGCACGATTATTACAACAGTGCTGCAAAGTATTCTGAATGTGTTGGTTTACGAGATGGATGTCCGCCAAGCGATCGCCGCACCTCGAATTCATCATCAATGGCAACCGGATCGATTAAATGTAGAACAACGGGGACTTGATCCCTTGACGATTTCAGACTTACAGCGTCGAGGACATCAAATTTATCAGCGTGGAAATTGGGGCAATGCGAATGCGATCGTCGTTCGTCCAGATGGCGGGTTAGAAGGTGCAGCTGACCCACGCGGCGAAGGTACTGCTGCTGGATACTAAAGAGCTAAAACTGGTTGATCCAGTGATGCAGAACAATCATGAAAACTGCTAATCCAACGATTACCATTGGAATAATTCCTAAACCAGTTTGATTAGCTAGCCAGCCGAGTAAGGTTGGAATGGTTGCTGCTCCTAAACTTGCCGTACTCGTCATCAACCCGATCGCAGAGGGAACTAATGCAGCTTCCACGCGCTGCGGAACGAGCCAGATCACAGTCGGAAAAATTGCAGCCAAAGCAAATCCCATCACAAACAAACTCCAAAGCTGCGTTGGAAAAAGCCACCAAACTCCCGCACTGAACAATAACAATCCGAGTGAATAAATAATCGTGCGGATTGCTCCAAACCAACGAACCATCTGACCCATCGAAAATCGACCGAGTGTTAAACCTGCCCAATAGCCGCTGACGCTATAGCCTGCAAGCCAAGTTACAGTACCCCGATCGACCGTTTGCACTGTATACGACCAATTCCCGATCGAGGCTTCTGTTCCCACATACACAGCGAGAAGCAGTGCCGAAAGTACGATCGTCGGAGTCCGAAAAATCATGCGAAGATTCGATCGAGTCGATGCAGTCGCTTCAATTCTCTGAGTTAAAGGGCGATAGTGATGCACAATCGCCCAAATCATTCCAACAATGACAAGCCCGGCAAAGCTCGCAAACACCAAATAGACATAGCGCCAATTAACTTGTGCTTCCAGGAGCGTTGTCGCGATCGCGGGTCCTAATAAAGCACCTATTCCATAGAACGCATGGAGAAAACCCATCTGATTCGCATTTTGCTGATTGCTTGCGATGAACGTATTCATACCAGCATCGATTAGCCCAATTCCGAGTCCTAAGAGCGTGCCCGATGCGACCATCATGCTCCAATGAGTCGTTGAAGCATAAATGGAAAGCGCACTGGTCAGAGAAATGGCTGCCAGTAGAATCATGCGAGCTAAACCGAGATGGCTCACCAATGCGCCACTATTCAATGCAGCGATCACATAGCCTGTAATTTGGCTGAGAAACAAAAAAGTGATACTTGCCGGATTGAGTTGAAATGTTTTCAAAATCGAAGGTAGTAGAACGCCCAATCCACCTTCTGCAATTCCGATCGCGATAAACGAGTAGAATGCTAAAACAATCCCAATCCAGCTAGCATCAGTGCGGCGCTTTGAGAAGACCATACGATTAACTTCGCTGTCCGTTCAGTGTGAAGGTCTGAGTTGAAGTCCCATCTAACACTTCAGCAGTTCCCTTTAACGTGTTCTGAACGACTTGAGCATTGATGCGAACCTGAATGTCTTGACCCTTAAATTTTTGCCGATGTTCGAGTGTGAAACGATCTCCTACAAGTTTGATCTGAGGCAGGCTCATTGTTGTTCCCGCAATTTCCCCAGTAGCACTCGCATTTTGAAAGGTTTGTTTCATCTGCAATGTATAAGGGATAGATTGTCCGGAAGCACTAGAGAGTGTGCCTGTCCAAGTTCCTTCCACAGGTGCGGGAATGATCCAAAGATAAGCCGATCGATTGTTAACTAGCACTCGTTTATCCGGTGTCCAATCTCCCATTGCAAACGCATGAGAAACAACACGGCTGCCTGGTTTGAGGTCACTTAATAGCTTCGGTCGCAGTTGTAAATTGATCTTGGGCAACAGATACAAGGTGACGACTGAGGCTTCACTAAAATTGGTTTGGAAGAGGTCTTGCTGAATAAATTGAACACGATCGCTTACGCCTGCTTCTCTTGCATTTGCATTACTGCGATTGACTAATCCTGGATTAATCTCAACTCCGACTCCTCGTTTTGCGCCGAATTTCTGAGCCGCAGTAATCACTAATCTGCCATCGCCTGAACCTAAGTCATAAACGATGTCCTCTCGCCCAACATTGGCTAATTCCAACATTCCCATCCTTAGTGATGTAGAAAAGTCCTGAAACGTCTGATTTATCGAGAGTCTCATGTGAGACAAGAATGGCTTGGGCGGGGCAAATTGTGAGAGGCTTAAGTTCCTACACAAAAACAATCTCATGCAACTGCCCCATCTGTATCGTGAACTAATCGACCAATTCCGTCAATGGATTCAACCGCGTGACCAACGGCACTTAGAGGGCGTATCCGAAGCGGTTGCTGCAATTCTACAATCCGAGAGCGCCTGCTTGAATCATTGGTTGCCCTATTTGAGCCATCGCGGTTGTACCGCCCGCAGTCACCATGCTCGCTTGAATTACTTACTGACCAATCCGCAGGTCAATGCTGAAACCTTCTATGTTCCATTATTGCAGCAATTGCTCTGTGCCTTTGCCGGGACAGACTTGCTGCTGACGCTCGATACCAGTGTGTTGTGGGATCAGTTCTGTTGGATTGGGGTCTGCTTTGTTTGGGGTGGACGCTCGTTCACCTTAGCTCAGATGGTTTTGGAACATGGCAGTGCAACAGTTGCTTTTGAAGCTTATCTTCCTGTCTTAGAGCAAGTTTTCAGCCTGTTGCCCTCTGATTGTCGGGTGACGCTGCTGGCAGACCGTGGCTTTGAGCATGGCGAACTGATGCGGTGGTGCAATCGACACGCATGGGACTGGTTGATTCGGGCTAAAAGCAATCTCACGATTACCCTCGCTCCCGGTGTATCGCAGTCTGTTGCTCAATTGCTGTCTCCAGTCGAGCAGGCTTACTTGTTCCCGAACGTGACAATTCTCGAAGACATCCCCTGCCATCTCGCCACTGCTACACTGCCAGGGGGACAAGAGCCTTGGGCTGTCCTCAGTAGCCAACCCCCTTCATTACAGACGTTTGAGCGCTATGGTCATCGCTTTGGCGGAATTGAACCGCACATTAAAGACTACAAATCTGCTGCCTTTGACATCATTGGCTCTCATTTACGCGATGCCACAGGGCTTACCCGTCTGTTCATGCTGCTCGATATGGCAACGCTGATTGCTTTGGTTTTAGGCTTTTTGCTCGTGCGTTGCGGTCAACGCAAACGGCTCGATTCCCATCCAGAGCGAGGCTTGAGTTTTCTGCAACTTGGTTTGCGCTATCTCAAACAACTTCGTCATTTGGGTCAACCCTTGCCCCGATTTCAGCCTCTGCCACGTCGGAGTCCACCGACGGCATGTGCTTCTCAAAGTAAGCGCGATCGTTTAAATCAAAGGATTCTATTCTCCAAAGTCACCACGTTCTCATCGTGAGACAGCAAAAAGTTTTCTACATCACTAAGCATTCCCATCACAACTTCTTCCGGCGTTGGAACATAAGGAACAGCCGGATTGATCAGCTCTGAGCTAGGTTGAGCCTGTGTAATAGTCGGTTGAATAGTAACGACTGAGAGTGCAATCAGGACTCCGAGAAACTTGAGCGATCGACGCATGAATTCTTTCCTCACAGTAACCTCTGGAGATCTAACGGATTCAGACATGCTGGATCATCTATCGGAGAGAGGAGTTGTGTGTGGAGGAGTTGAGTGGGTCTCGTAGTTGGTCGAGGTGGGGAGTGGGGGGAAGACTAGAAATAATTTTTGCTCCCACTCTCCCCACTCCCCACTCCCCATCACTTACGCTCTGGATGCGCCGACACCTCCGGCGGTGGATTGCCTAGGAAATTCACGGCTGCGATCAATTGATAGAGTCGCCCTAAATCTCGTTGATTAAAATTCAAAATTAATCGGGGTAAGCCATAACTCTCATCTTGGGCTTCTTGTGGCAATGGCTTCGTCTTCTCGATTCTGCCCGTCACTAAAATGTCCCGAAAGCGATCGTTCAACTCATCAACTGCTGCATCACTCAATTCTGTCTTCAAGCGCAGCACTAGCTGGCTGCCGACATAACGGCTAGAGTGATACACCTGATAGAAACTCGAAATCGCGTTACAAGCTACATCGAGATCATCAGTAATGGTATACAGGCTCGGATCATCGGCACTGATCAACCCCCGTTTCATCAACTGTTTGTGAATGTACTCCGACCAGTCGTGCCAATAATGTCCACCCGGTTTGTCAATCAGCACCAATGGCACCGGAGCCGATTTGCCCGTCTGCGTCAGCGTCAAACATTCAAACGCTTCATCCTGCGTGCCAAACCCACCTGGAAACAACGCTAACGCATCACTTTCTTTCAAGAAAAAGACCTTGCGCGTGAAGAAATACTTGAACGGAATTAATTTGGGATCGCCTTGAATAAAATGATTCGCGCCCTGCTCAAACGGCAATTGAATATTCAAGCCAAATGACTTGTCCATGCCAGCCCCTTCGTTTCCGGCTGCCATAATGCCGCCGCCAGCACCCGTGATCACCATGTACCCTTGCTGAGTCACGCATTTCGCAAACTCTTTCGCCTGCTCATACTCTTCCGTTCCAGGCTTAATCCGCGCTGACCCAAAGATCGAAACTTTTCGGATATGCCGATAGGGATAAAAGGTGGTAAACGCCCGCTCCATGTCCTGAAGCGACGCATTCAGAATTTTCCAATCTAAGCGATCGATTTCGTCCTGAGAAATTCGGGCAATCAGACCCAGGGCTTGAGCAATCAGCGCGCCATGTTGCATCTCAGGCAAATGATCCAGAAGCTCGTTGAGCGTCGATCGTAAAGACTGGACATTCAGCATCGATCGAGAAGGTTGAGGCAAATCCGAAGGGTTAGCAGTCATGTAGATTTTCCTTACAGGGGCATTCTATTTTAGCGAGACAGGGCGCACTGGGAATGCCCGTATCGACACTGAAAAACGCCCTAGCACTCAAGTCTAGGGCGTTATCAGCACTGTGACAAATGAATTTAACAAATGAGACGAATCCAGGCGAATCAAGAAACTTGTCGAAACTGGTCTTAGAGGTGTTTGTCTAAAGTGTTCGATAAGGTGGTCTTGGGAACAGCACCAACGACCATATCAACCCGCTGACCGCCTTTGAAAATCATCAGCGTCGGAATACTACGAATTCCAAATCTGCTGGCAACACCTGGGTTCTCATCGGTATTAAGTTTAACGACTTTGACCTTGCCTTCGTATTGCGCTGCAATCTCATCGACAACAGGCGCAACCATGCGGCAGGGACCGCACCAAGGAGCCCAAAAATCTACGAGAACTGGGACTTCACTCTGAAGCACTTCCTGGTCAAACGACGAATCTGTAACTTGTGCGGTTGCTGACATTACCTGAAAATCCTTGCCTTTGTTTCATTTGACGAAATTCTACCATAGCAAAACGGTCAGGAGTTATTCACATTGCAGACATAAATAGATACATAAAATTAGATACAAAAGTTTTGGATAAGGTTGAATTTTGTAGCGGAATGAAGTGAGGTGGACGGGAGTTTGGAGGGCAGCGAGGGCAGCGTAACGAAATGTCCTTGACGATCGCTGCTTTGAGATGAACCAAACGCAGTAAACTGAAAATCTAATCGTGATTCATTTTGACTCCTGTGACTTTACGCTTGTCTCTCGCAAACCCCGCTCAGAACGAAGAATTGCCCAGAGTACAGCCTTGGCGCGGCTTGATTCATGGCTATCGTCGCTATTTGCCCGTGACAGATCAAACGCCCGTGATCACGCTGCACGAAGGAAATACGCCGCTCATCCCGGTTCCTGCGATCGCGCGGGAGATTGGTCGGCAGGTGCAGGTGTTTGTGAAATACGACGGTCTGAATCCGACGGGCAGCTTTAAGGATCGTGGCATGACGATGGCGATCTCGAAAGCGAAGGAAGCAGGCGCGGAAGCGGTCATTTGTGCGAGTACAGGTAATACCTCAGCAGCGGCGGCGGCTTATGCGCGGCGTGGCGGTATGCGAGCGTTTGTGCTGATTCCGGATGGCTATGTGGCGTTGGGTAAGTTGGCGCAAGCGTTGCTGTATGGGGCAGAAGTGCTGGCGATTAAAGGGAATTTCGATCGCGCGTTAGAAATTGTGCGCGAGATGTCTCAGAATTATCCGGTGACGCTGGTTAATTCGGTGAATCCCTATCGCTTAGAAGGACAGAAAACGGCGGCGTTTGAAGTCGTTGATGTATTAGGTGATGCGCCGGATTGGTTATGTATTCCTGTAGGAAATGCAGGAAACATTAGTGCGTACTGGATGGGATTTAACCAGTATCACCAAGAAGGTCGATCGTCGAAATTGCCGAAGATGATGGGATTCCAGGCAGCGGGATCGGCTCCATTAGTTACAGGTGAGCCATTTAAATATCCAGAAACCTTGGCAACGGCGATTCGGATTGGGAATCCGGCAAATTGGCATAAAGCGATCGCGGTTCGAGATGCCAGCCAAAGTAGTTTTAATGCCGTGACGGATGAAGAAATTCTCCATGCCTATCGGATGTTGGCATCGCAGGAAGGAATTTTCTGTGAGCCTGCAAGTGCGGCTTCGGTTGCTGGGTTGCTGAAGGTGAAGGATCAAGTGCCAGAAGGTGCGACCGTGGTTTGTGTTTTAACAGGCAATGGCTTGAAAGATCCAGATTCGGCGATCAAGTTTAGCGAGAATAACTTTAAGCAGGGGATTGAACCTGGTTTGGAGGAAGTTGCGAA
The DNA here is from genome assembly GCF_047649235.1 of Leptolyngbya sp. FACHB-1624. Taxonomy (NCBI): domain Bacteria; kingdom Bacillati; phylum Cyanobacteriota; class Cyanophyceae; order Leptolyngbyales; family Leptolyngbyaceae; genus Leptolyngbya; species Leptolyngbya sp. FACHB-1624. The sequence continues at coordinate 6,433,322 of NZ_CP180258.1, read as the reverse complement.
GGCAATGGGATTTTAATCACTTGATTCAATCCGTTTAACCAAGTTCTGCTTGAGAGAAGGTTTAAAGGGCGTAGAGAGCCTTGAAAACCTTCTCTTTATTTTTGCTGAATCAAGTTCATCTAGTGCCGATCTTTGCCGAACGACGATCGAACTGCCCAATATGACGATCAAACTTCATTGAATGACGATTTAGATGATCGATGAGCATTTTGACGATCTAACTCTGTCCAATAATCCAGTTAGATAGCCATTCTAGCTAGGGAATTCTAGATTAAACGGTCTATTTCTATCTGGAGACTAGATGATGGACAAAGCAAGCATACCAGCTATTTCCCGAAATGAGGCAGTTGCTTATTTAGAACAAGAACTTAATCAAGCTCGCGCAGAGATTGAAATCTTGAAGCAAGCTCAAGCTCAGGAAAAACAACAGCGTGAACAGATCGAGCTTGATTTGAGAGCCTCTCAGCAGATGCTGCAACTTGTGATGGATACATTACCTGAAGCGATTTTCTGGAAAGATCGAAAGTCAGTGTACTTGGGCTGTAACCAAAATTTTGCAGATGATGCTGGGCTAAATTCTCCTGAAGAGATTATCGGCAAAACAGATTTTGACCTGCCTTGGAAAAGGGAAGAAACAGAGTTTTATCGAGAATGCGATCGTCGGGTTATGCTATCCGGTAAAGCTGAGTTGGGCATTACTGAACCTCAGTTTAATAGTGAAGGCAAGCAGACATGGCTGGAAACGAATAAAGCTCCTCTACATGATGGTCATGGCCGAATCATTGGGATTCTGGGCACCTACCAAGACATTACAGAGCGCAAGCAGGCTGAAATTGCTTTACAAGAATTGAATCAAAAACTGGAGTTGCAGACGATTGAACTCACAGCAGCCCTAGAGCAATTACAACAATCCCAACTGCAACTTATCCAGCGGGAAAAAATGTCGGCTTTGGGCAATTTGATCGCAGGTATCGCTCATGAAATCAATAATCCTGTTGGGTTCCTATCAGGGAATCTACAACCTGCTAAAGAGCATGTGAAGGAATTATTTGAGTTGCTCGATTTATACCAGGAAGCAATTCCCCATCCAGGTCAAGCGATCAAAGGGAAAATTGACATTATCGATTTAGACTATCTACGAGAAGACTTGCCAAAACTCTTGCAGTCCATGCAAGAGGGTATCAAACGAATTTCTAGCATTAGCATCAGCCTCAGAACTTTCTCTCGGTCTGATACAGAACATCGAGTTCCTTTTCAACTCCATGAAGGGCTGGATAGTACGTTACTCATTCTCAAACATCGCTTAAAGGCAAATGACCAACGTCCAGCGATTCAGATTACCCAGAACTATGGTGAAATACCTCCCATTCTCTGCTTCCCAGGACAACTCAATCAGGTTTTCATGAACTTGCTAGCCAACGCGATCGATGCTCTGGATGAATCCAATCAAGGGAAAGGTTTTTTAGAAATCCAGGAACAGCCAAATCGCATCACAATTACAACGCAGCTATCGGCTGATCAGCAATGGGCAATCATTAAGATTCAAGATAATGGAATTGGGATGTCGCAGGATATCAAGCATAAAGTCTTTGATAACCTGTTCACGACGAAAGGCGTGGGTAAAGGGACGGGTTTAGGATTAGCGATCGCGCGACAAATCATCGTTGAGAAGCACGGTGGCAAGATTGAGTTTGACTCCGAACTCGGACAAGGCACAGAGTTTGTCATTGAGATTCCTGTAGCGATGGTCTAACATCTTCCCTGCGATTCACTAAGTCAAGTTATCTCCAGAAACGTTGGCAACTGCGATTCGGATTGGGAGTCCGGCGAATTGGCATAAAGCGATCGCGGTTCGAGATGCCAGCCAAGGCAGTTTTAATGCGGTGACGGATGAAGAGATTCTCCATGCGTATCGGATGTTGGCATCGCAGGAAGGAATTTTCTGTGAGCCTGCGAATTCTTGCGAAGGCAATGGGATTTTAATGTCCTGAGAAATTAGCTCAATTAATCTAAATGGAGTTTCGTAGTACAAGACACAACGCAATTGAGTGTGCTTGCTACCATTCCATTTAGATATTTTGAACTCAGGATGGGGCGAATGGTCAGCACGATTCGATCGACTGTTTATCCGAAAGATTGCACCTTTGCTCCTTCGGATTGGGATGCGTTAGCTCCATTTTGGTATCCGATCGCATTTAGTCGAGAGGTCACGGATCAGCCGATTGCTGCGAAGCTTTTGGATCAAAGATTGGTGGTATGGCGAACTTCAGCAGGCGTTTCAGTTGCCAATGATATTTGCTTGCATCGTGGCATTCCGCTCAGTATGGGCTTTGTGGAAGGCGATCATTTAATCTGCAAATATCATGGGTTTCATTATTCAACAGACGGGCGCTGTGTTTTGGTTCCTGCCGATCCTGATGCTTCGATTCCTGCAAAACTTTGTCTGAAGACTTATCCGGCGATCGAGGCTTACGGTTTAGTCTGGACTTCGCTGGGTGGGGGCGATCATCCCCTGCCTGATTTTCACGAGTGGGACGATTCGGATTATCAGCAAATTTTACCTGAAGCGGTTGATCTCAATGCTGCGGCTGGGCGGCAGATGGAAGGATTTCTGGATGTGGCTCACTTTGCTTGGGTACATCAGAAATCGTTTGGCGATCGCAGTAATCCGATTGTGCCGCACTATGAAGTGACGAAAACTCCAACGGGGTTGCGGGCTGAGTATTTGAGCAATGTCAGCAATTTTCCTAAAGCGATGCAAGATCGTGCCCCGGCAGATTTTCAGTGGATGCGAATTTTTGAAGTCTTTTTACCTTTTACGGCGCGGTTGACGGTGCTATTTCCGAATGAGGGACGGCTTTGTATTTTGAATGCTGCGTCTCCCGTTTCAGCCCGAAAAACTCGCATCTTTTGCCCGATTTGTCGGAACTTCGATAAAGACATGTCTCTTGAACCTGTGTACGAATTTAACTATCAAGTATTCGCAGAAGATCAAGAGGTAGTCGAAGCTCAATATCCTGAAGATTTGCCCCTTGAACTGAGGGCTGAATCTCATATTCGGGCGGATCAAACGTCGATCGCATATCGCAAAGGATTAAGTGCGCTCGGTCTTGGTGCAACGTATACGGCTTAATTGCTGAGCTATCTGGCTGAGTGGAATGATGCTCAAACCTTCCGAAACGACGATTTAGATTGTCGATGAGCGTGTTGGTATATCGTCGAATGGCTTGAAGGTAAAGGAATGTAGATCGTGCTTAACCTCAGGTACTAGAGACTTGAAGGAATAGAGCCTGTCGCCAGCAATAAGGCTAATATGCAAATGAAATTCTGTATAAACTGGTATGAGAATATTACACGCATCTCTATCTTTGCTAATCGTTCAATTTAGAGTGCTATGTGAATTTTTTGTCCGCATATCATTGTGATTTGGGGCGTTATAAAAAATACATCGTTACAAAATTCCATTTTTGAGTGTTATAAGGGACTCCTGTCTGCACATTGTTCCGATTTGAGATGTTATATGGCTCCTTGTTTGCCTAAGCTCCCAATTCACGGAAGATAGACAGAATACGAGAGGTCAACTCTATCCAATAACAAGTTATGCCGCTTGAGTTTTGGGCTGCCACTTGTTATTGGAAGATTAATGGTGAGTATTTAAGAGTGGGTGCTCTAGGGATGCCGCTTGAAATAAGCGTCGAAAAAGTTCCATAAAGTTAGCAGTAAGACAGTACCCCAAAACTGCTGTTAGAATACTCAGTACCGAAAGATATTTTGGCTAAAAGACGGTGGAAGAAAAGAATCTAAAGTTTGATGCTGATATAACGTTCGAGACGGAAAAACTTGAATCGATTCATTGTGAAGTTGTTTTTCCAAAAACGCAAGATGAAAAAGTTTTGATATTAGCTCGATTTAATACAATCGATTCCCCAGTGCCAAAAATTCCTTTCATATTTGCATTAAATGCGACAATTTCTGACCTAAAGGGTAACCCACTAATTTATATTTCTGCGAGCAAGGTTTATAAGCTAGAAATATCGACATCTTATTACGATACAAATCGAAGTGTTAGCATTTTGAGAGCAGAGCCAGTCGATCTCAAAATTTGCAAGAGAATTCTGCAAGCTGATAGCCAGAAAAAGAGCTTTCATTTTTGGCTAACTCAAAGCATCTTACTTGCTCCTGCTTATTATCCCGAGTTACACCATAACGGCAATATAACTATCAATACATTTGATACCAAAAGATTTGAAGTCTTAAATGGCTTACAATTCAATTTTGTTAATTACTACATTCATTATGATGATCCCAAAAGAAAAAATGTTCGATCATCAAGGTCAATTTTAGCTGCTGAGTTTACTGGTGTTACGGGGCAAGATCTTGGAGAAGCAACTCTGCCCAATATAGAAAAATTTCTCAAGCTAGTTTCTTTTGCAGAACGAAGAAGAATTGTTTGCTACGGCTACAGAGGAATTTCAGATGGTGAAATAACTGATTTCTATAGAGGAGACATATTTGTTCCTGAAGAGGATTTTGATCATTTATTGAGTGAAACTTTGATAGATAAACGAGATTTTCAAGAATTTGTTTCACAAGTCTCTCCAATCGCAGAGAATTGTGTGTTCAGAGAGCATTTATTTGATGCAATTGGAAAGATTGCTTATCGTGAAAGCTCCACATTAGAAAGTGAATACTTAAGCTATTATTCCGCATTAGAAAATTTGGTTAATGGTTATCGTGATGCTTCTAGCTTTCACTACATACTAGAGAATGATTCTTGGAAAAAGTTTTCTAAAGATTTGAAAGACTTCATCAAAACCCATGACTTCTTCAAAGCTGAAAAAGATCAAGAGAGTAATGAAGTAAGAAGTAGAAATGAAAATAGACAGCTGATGTATGAAAAGATACTGGAATTAAACAGAGTTTCTTTTGGGACAGTATTCAAATCTTTCTGTAATGATTATGGCGTTGATCTTCGCGATTTATGGTCGTTGGGAGGTGGAGAAGTTTCTACGTCGTTGTCCAAGATTAGAAATAGACTTATTCATGGTGGAAGATTTGAAAGAGAAGAGTATGAGGCTGTAATTTACGCTAGGAGCCATCTTAAATGGACACTAGAACGTTGTATTCTTCGCGTCTTGGGCTGGAATGTAGAGAGATCTAGAGTATGTTCAACATTTCTGGAGCCATGCGTTGGCTATAGTGAATGGCGAGAAAAGCTGAATTTACTCAAGAATGGTTAGACTCATAAATCTGTTAGCTCCTTTTAGTCTACTAGCTCTTCTCATATAGCGCGGGATGATAATTCTGTTGGAGCAGTGAACAGAGCTTTTTCATTTGTGTTTCGATTCTGTTGTGCGGCGACAAACAAAACAGTTAATCAAGGAGAAGAGTACCTGAGGTCAACTTTTCTCTGATCGCTTTTCGATATCAAGTTCTCGATCGAGACAAAGCCCAGTCAATTTCGAGTTCGAGTTTCATCAAACGCATGTCTAATGGGCGTTCCAATGGCACTGACTTCAAAGCCATCATTGGCAATAATATAGAGATGCTCTTGAAATGTGAACTGTCGTATGACTACTCGGCTAGAAGTTGAATCAGCTATCAAGCAATTGCCAGAGAGTGAAGTTCGCGATCTGGCAAAGTGGCTTCAAAACTATCTTGATGAGATGTGGGATCGGCAAATTGAAACGGATGTAGCATCAGGAAAATTAGATCACCTCATTGCTCAGGCAGAAAAAGATATTGCAGCAAACAATGTGAGGTCAAAAATTCAGGCGGAAGATCTACTAACCAAACCCAATTCTCTGAACGCTAAAAGGAAAGCAGGAGACTGATTTAGTAAGGCTCTTTAGAGCAAAAGAGGCAACAGTTTTCCAGGTTTCAGGTTACGGTTGCTCAAGTTAAAATTAGAAAGCAGTCGTTGAAACGAGGTCAAAACAATGACAGTTCGACAACCCCGCTATCCCAAAGAAGAATTTGCTCGACGTGGCGATGAGATTTATGAATCTCAGGTGCGATCGCAAGTCGAGGAAGGCAATCACGGCAAGATTGTGGCGATCGACATCGAAACTGGAGCCTTTGAGGTCGCTGATGATTTACTGACCGCATCTAAGCAACTCACCGCAAGATTACCAGATGCTCAGACCTGGTTTGTGCGCATTGGGCATCCAGCCGTTGATCATTTTGGCGCACGGAGTTTGAGACCGAAGCCATGATGGAGGGACGGGTAAATCAAAATTGTGAAGCGACATTATCGATCGTCGTCAGAAGCAATACGACAACGCAACTAATAGATGCCGTAATTGATACAGGATTTTCTGGCTTTCTAACCTTGCCATCTGAAATCATCTCCACATTGAGATTGAGTTGGGAAGGTCGAGATTTCGCAACATTGGGCGATGGATCTTCCTGTACGTTCGAGGTTTATCTTGGGTCTGTCATCTGGAATGGGCAGTACCGCGAAATTTATATCAACGAGTCAGAGACAGTTCCTCTAATTGGAATGCGATTATTACGAGGCTACGAATTACAGATTCAAACCATTGAGGGTGGCTCCGTTAAAATTGATGCCTTGCCAAACGTCATTTAGCAACTCCTTGTGAGGTATGGTCTAGCAACAAAAATTCAGGCGGAACTCGATCGACTAACCAAACCCCATTTTCTGAACGATAGAACATAAAGCCAGCTTGCTGCATCGCGATCGTATCAACGCTCAACACGACAGGATGACCGTGACGCATTCCGACTTTTTTCGCAGTCTCGATCGATTCCGACAAATGCACATGATGACGATTCATCTTGAGCAAGCCAGATTGCAGAATTGATTCGACTGAAGATTCTGCTGTGCCGTGATAAAGGATATCCGGCGGGATTCGGGGTTCTAATTGCAAATCTACGATCGTGCTATGTCCCTGATTTGCCCGAATTCGAGTTCGAGTTTCATCAAACGCAAAACGCTGTTTATCGCACAGTGCAATAACCTGATCCAGTTCAGTGCGAGTAATCGAAAACTGAGCCGCAGCACAAGCCTTGAGTAACGTTTCAACTTCGACCCAACCTCCCGGAGCCAGCGTAATTCCAAGACGCTCCGGCGTATGTCGCAAATGTTTACTCAAATATTTACTGATTTTGACTCGCCTTGTCGTATCCATATAATACAGAATATACTACAACTATTCTAGCTACAGACGGGATCTCGTCAACTAGAATAAGTAGGCACAAGGTTTTAACATCGCTAGGAGACGCATTCGTGGAGTCCCGTTACACCCCCGCCGAAATTGAGGAAAAGTGGCAAAAAGTCTGGTCAGAGACGAATCTAGATCAGACCCCAGAACAGAGCGACAAGCCGAAATTCTACGCTCTGTCGATGTTTCCTTACCCATCCGGCAATCTTCACATGGGGCATGTGCGCGTCTATACTATCGTCGATGTCATTGCCCGTTTGAAACGAATGCAGGGCTATCGCGTCTTGAATCCGATGGGATGGGATGCCTTTGGATTGCCTGCGGAAAATGCAGCGATCGAGCGAAATGTCGCACCCGCAAATTGGACGTATCAGAACATTGATCAGATGCGCGACCAGTTGAAGCAATTAGGCATTTCTTTCGATTGGTCAAAAGAATTAGCAACCTGCTCGCCGGATTATTATCGCTGGACACAGTGGATTTTCTTAGAATTCTTCAAAGCAGGCTTGGCTTATCAGAAAGAAGCAACCGTCAATTGGGATCCGATCGACCAAACCGTTTTGGCGAATGAGCAGGTCGATGCGGATGGCAGATCTTGGCGATCGGGTGCGAAAGTCGAGCGGAAATTGTTGCGGCAGTGGTTCTTGAAAATCACAGACTATGCCGAACAATTGTTAGTCGATTTGGACAAGCTGAAAGGCTGGCCCGATCGCGTGAAGTTGATGCAGGCAAACTGGATCGGCAAGTCTACTGGCGCACAAGTTACTTTCACAACAGAAGCAGGCGACGAGATTGTTGTCTTTACGACTCGCCCAGATACCTTGTGGGGTGCTTCTTTCATGGTCTTGTCTCCTGAGCATCCGTTAGTTGAGAAATTAACAACTCCGGAACAATCAGAAGCTATCCAGCAATATCAGGAAGCTGCTGCTGCAAAAAGTGATTTAGATCGAACGGCTGAAGGTCAAGAAAAGACTGGTGTTTGGACGGGAAGCTATGCGATCAATCCAGTCAATGATCAGAAGATTCCGATTTGGATTGCAGACTATGTGCTGATGGACTATGGAACAGGGGCAATTATGGCAGTTCCAGCCCATGACCAGCGCGATTTTGAGTTTGCGAAAAAGTTCAATTTGCCGATTCATGTGGTCGTACAACCTGCTGATCAAACTTTGGATAGTTCAACCATGACTGAAGCCTATCCAGGCGAAGGTGTAATGGTGAATTCAGGTGAGCTAAATGGCGTACCCGCAGGTAAAGGTAAAAGTCAGAGTGTCGAAAAAGCGATCGCGTTTTTAGAAGCTCACCAAAAAGGTAAAGGCACATCGAACTATCGGTTAAGAGATTGGTTGATCTCGCGTCAAAGATACTGGGGCGCACCGATTCCGATTATTCACTGTCCAAACTGTGGAGCCGTTCCGGTTCCCGATGCGGATCTGCCTGTGAAATTGCCTGAAGATGTGGAATTTTCCGGTAAAGGTGGATCGCCTCTGACTCAGATCGAATCCTGGTTAAATGTTCCTTGTCCTAGCTGTGGCACTCCTGCGAAGCGGGAAACGGACACGATGGATACCTTTATCGATTCATCGTGGTATTTCTTGCGCTATCCCGATGCGAACAATGATCAAGCTGTATTTGACAAAGCGATTACCAATGATTGGATGCCCGTTGATCAATATGTAGGCGGGATTGAACATGCGATCTTACACTTGTTGTATTCGCGGTTCTTTACGAAAGTGCTGCGCGATCGCGGATTACTCAACTTTGATGAGCCGTTTGAGCGGTTACTCACGCAAGGGATGGTTCAAGGCAGAACCTATAAGAATCCCACAACTGGAAAGTATGTCATCCCAGCAGATATCAAAGATCCGACGCATCCAGTTGATCCAAACACTGGAGAGAAATTAGAAATCGTCTTTGAGAAAATGTCGAAGTCGAAGCACAATGGCGTTGCTCCAGGCGATGTGGTGAACAAGTACGGAGCCGATACAGCTCGGATGTTTATCTTGTTCAAAGCTCCTCCTGAGAAAGATTTGGAGTGGGAAGATGCAGACGTTGAGGGACAATATCGATTCCTCAATCGCGTCTGGAGATTGGTAACAGACTCGAAGCTAAATCAAAAACCTGCTAAAGATTTATCCAAAGCAGAGAAAGATTTACGTCGATCGATTCACACTGCAATCAAAGAAATCACCGAAGATTTGCAAGGTGAGTATCAATTCAATACGGCTGTTTCTGAATTGATGAAATTGAGCAATGCCTTAAGCGATTGTGCTCAAAAAGATTCTCCAGTTTATGCAGAAGGAATTGACGCTTTATTGCGCTTGTTAGCTCCTTTTGCACCTCATATGGCTGAGGAGTTATGGCGATCGATTGGTCATTCTGATTCGATTCACACTCAATCTTTCCCGATCGTTGATCCGGGTGCTTTAGTTGCCGATGAGAAAACGATCGTGATTCAAATCTTAGGTAAAACGCGCGGAACGATCGAAGCTGCAACTGCGATCGCAGATGACAAAGCTGCTTTAGAGCAATTCGCCCGTGATTCTGAGATTGCAAAACGCTATATCGAAGGTAAGGAGATCAAGAAAGTGATTGTCGTGCCTGGGAAGTTAGTAAACTTCGTTGTCGCGTAGGAGATTGATCGAGTAACAGAATGCCGAAAAAGATCCGAGAGCTAAAAAGCCTGCCTTTAACAGCAGGCTTCACAAGTGAATCTGGAAAAGGAAGCCATACCAAATGGTCGCATCCTCTTCTCCCTGGAAAATTAACTCTGTCTGGAAAAGATGGCTCCGATGCGAGACCTTACCAAGAAAAAGATGTCTACGAAGCCCTTGAGAAAGTAGAAAGTAAGCGAGATCAGGAGGAAGGTTAAAAATGCAATATCGATATACAATCCTTATCCAATGGTCTGACGAAGATCAGTGCTATGTTGTAAGTCTGCCTGAGTGGGGTGAATTCTCTCACACTCATGGTGAAACTTATGCAGAAGCTCTTCAAAATGCCCAAGAGGTCTTAGAGCTACTCGTAGAATCTGCGATCGCAAAAGGTGAACCTCTTCCAGAACCTCAAACTTTCGGTAAAACTCTACAAGCAGCTTAAACAATGACGACTCTAGAAAACTATGATCCGAGCGGTGTTGGTGTTACTGGTCGGCTGTTTGGGTTGCCGTTTGACTACGATTCGGCAAATCTGATCATCTTAGGTGTGCCTTGGGAAGTAACCGTTTCTTACAGTGCAGGGACAGCGCGAGGCGTTGAAGCAACTTTGAATGCTTCCTCTCAGCTCGATCTATTTGACTTCGATAATCCCGATGGTTGGAAGCAAGGCATCTTCATGCCTGAAATTCCCCAGCATATCTTAGACAAGAGTGATGCATTACGACCCCAAGCAGCACGAATTATTGATCGCTTAGAGTCCGGTGAAAAGCTAGATTCAGAACTCACTGAACTACTAGCAACCATTAACCAAGAATGTGAGTCCACCAATCAATGGCTCTTTGAAGAAGCAGGCAAAGCTTTGAGTCAAGGTAAAAGAGTCGGATTGATCGGTGGGGATCATAGTGTGCCACTAGGATATTTGAGAGCGATCGCACAACATTACCCCTCTTTTGGCATTCTCCACATTGATGCTCACGCTGACTTACGAGAAGCTTATGAAGGCTTTGAGTTTTCCCATGCCTCGATTATGTACAACGTGCTGAAACTGCCACAAATGACAAAGCTTGTGCAAGTTGGCATTCGGGATGTGTGTATTGATGAAGTGGAATTGATTCAAAAGAGCGATCGTATTTCAACGTACTTCGATCCCATGTTGAAACAGAAAGAATATGCAGGAATTCCTTGGCTAGAGACTTGCAAGCAGATTGTCTCAGAACTTCCGCAGGATGTTTATATCAGTGTCGATGTCGATGGATTTGACCCGAAGCTTTGTCCAGAAACGGGCACACCTGTACCCGGAGGTTTAGAGCTAGAGCAGGCATTTTGCCTGTTTCGGGAAGTCGTGAACAGTGGGCGAAAAGTCATCGGATTTGATGTCGTGGAAATTGGAAATGCTGAATGGGATGGGAATGTCGCGGCTCGAACAGTTTACAAGCTAAGTAATTTTATGGATCTGTCTTGGAGGAATTAGACTATTGATAGATTCTATAGATAAGGAAAAATGCGGAGAGACAGTGGTAAAAAATAAATAGCCCACTGTTTTGTTCTGCCTGTGCCTCCCAGAAAGTCAACAAAATCGGCTCAACGTCAAGCTGATACGGTGTCACGTCGCATTTTCATTAGCTACCGCAGCCAAGATCCAGATAAATCCTTGGCAGCGGAGTTTCAGCGATCGCTGATCGACTCAGGTCACACCGCATTTATGGCAGGTGAGAGCATTCGTTTGGGTGAAAATTGGTCAGACCGAATCGATGTCGAATTGCAGCAGTGTGACTATTTGCTGTTACTGCTATCACCTCAGTCAGCAGTCAGTGAAATGGTGACAGAAGAAGTACGGCGCGCCAGAGAGTTAAGAGATACGCGATGCGAAAACCGTCCGATTCTTCTGCCAATTCGTGTTAACTTTCCATTTGATTCTCCCTTGAACTATGACTTACGAGGCTATTTACAACGCATTCAGCAACGGGAATGGAAATCGGAACAGGATACGCCAAAGATCTTGCAGGAAGTGTTGGAGCTAATTGGAGCAAATGCTGAGTGGATTGCTGAGCAACAAGACGAACCAGCAGTATTACGGCAAAATCATCCAGACGATCCACCTTTACCGATCGCTGAACCAGAGCTTGATCCCGAACTGTATCGAGAGCCTGGGGGAGCTGTTGCGCTGGATTCAGATTTGTATATCGATCGAGGAACGATCGAAGCAGATTGTTATCGAGAGATTTTGCAGCCTGGAGCGTTAATTCGGATCAAAGCACCGAGACAGATGGGCAAAACTTCGCTGATGGCGAGAACGCTGAATCACGCAAGGCAACAAGGTTATCAGACGATTTCTTTTAGTTTTCAGCGCGCAGATCGGCAGTGTTTTTCAGATTTGGATTTGTTGTTGCGCTGGTTTTGTGAGCAGGTTGGACGCAGGCTGAAGCGGTTGTCTCAGCTAGATGAGTATTGGAAGACTGGCGGTAGTAAAGACAAATGTTACTACTATTTCTTGGAATGTTTGCTAGAGGAATTGGATCAGCCGTTAGCGATCGCAATGGATGAAGTCGATTTGGTGTTTCCGCATCGGGAAGTGGCGGACGACTTTTTTGGATTGTTGCGATCGTGGTTTGATGCGGCGCGATGTGGTGATACAGATAGTGAATATTGGCAGAAATTGCGGCTCGTGATTGTGCATTCGACTGAGGCGTATGTGCCGCTGGATATGAATCAATCGCCGTTTAATGTGGGCAAAAATGTCGAATTGGAGGAGTTTACGCGATCGCAGATTCAGGATTTGGCACAGCGGTATCGATTGCAGGCAGAGGTTGTCGATGCGATTGTAACACTGGTTGGGGGACATCCTTATCTGGTTCGTAAGGCGTTTTATCATTTGCGGCGGCAGGATGTGACGTTGGAGCAATTGAGGCAAACAGCAGCAACGGAAGCGGGAATTTATAGTGATCATTTGCGGCGGCATTTACTGAATTTGCGTCTGTATCCGCAGTTAGTAGAGTCATTGCGGCAAGTCGTTGTCAAAAGTAAGCCTGTCGAGTTGGAAGCGGAGCCTGCTTTTAAGTTGGAAAGTATGGGGTTGATTACGTTGCAAGGGAATGAGGCAACACCGCGATGTGAGTTGTATCGATCGTATTTTCAAGACCATCTGAAGAGCTAACCATGAACACGACATCCAATCACTACTACAAAGTTGGCGGCAGTTTGGATCGGGATGCACCGAGCTATGGGGTGCGGCAGGCGGATGAGGATTTTTATCAGGCACTCAAAGCTGGAGAGTTTTGCTATGTGCTGAATTCTCGCCAAATGGGCAAGTCAAGTCTGCGGGTGCGAACGGTTGGAAGATTGGAAGCAGAGGGGATCGCTTGTAGTCAGATTGATATTACGTCGATCGGGAGTCGGGGAATCACGGCATCAGAGTGGTATTGGGGTGTGATGCGGCGATTGGCGCGATCGTTTAAAACGTCGATCGATTTGAAAACTTGGTGGCAAGAACGAGCAGAAGCATCTCCAGTCGATCGCTTGAGTCAGTTTATTGAAGAGGTTTTGCTGGTTGAAGTAAAGTCGTCGATCGCGATCTTTATTGATGAGATCGATAGCATTCTGAATCTGGACTTTAAGGATGACTTTTTTGCGCTGATTCGGACTTGCTATAACCAACGGGCGGAAAATCCAGAGTATCGACGGCTGACGTTTGCACTGCTAGGGGTCGCAACTCCTTCGGATTTGATTCAGGACAAGAGCCGAACGCCGTTTAATATTGGTCGATCGATTGATTTGCGAGGGTTGCAACTGCATGAGGCGGAACCGTTAGCACAGGGGTTGCAAGAAAAGGCGGAAGATGCGATCTCAGTTCTAAAATCCATCCTCGATTGGACATGCGGACAACCTTTTCTGACTCAAAAAATCTGTCAAGTTGTGCAATCAGAAACGGATTGGATTTCGGCAGGACAGGAAGCGGAACGAGTGCAACTACTCGTACAGTCTCGAGTGATTGAGAATTGGGAAGGACAGGATGAGCCAGAGCATTTGCGGACGATTCAGAATCGGTTGATGCGGGAGGATGAACGTAAGGGACAACTTTTGGGGCTGTATCAACAAGTTTTGGAACAAGAGACGATTTCGGCAACAGAGAGTGAAGAACAGATTCGATTACGGTTGTCTGGGCTGGTGGTGAAAGATCAAGGGCAACTGAAACCGCATAATCGGATTTATGCAGCAGTGTTCGATCGAGCTTGGGTTGAACGAATTTTGGCAGAGTTGCGTCCGTATGCTGAAGCAATTTCAGCCTGGTTACTATCAAATTGCGAGGATGAGTCTCGGTTACTGCGAGGACAGGCATTACACGATGCGCTGGATTGGGCAGAAGGAAAACTTTTGACGCAAGATGATAATCAGTTCTTAGCACAAAGCCAACGATTACGGTTTCAGGAGCTAGAACTTCAATTGGGACAGGAGATTAAAGAGAAAGAGGCAATTCTTAGATCTAGAGCATTTAAGTTCGGGACAAAGGAAGTGAATTCAATTTCTGCTCTAATTGAGCTATGCGACCAGTATATAGGTGAAGCCGAAAAATATCTGTTCGATGGTTCATTCCAAACCTGGTTACTCGGAAATTTAGGAGACACAGTTCTGGCTCAATCCACAAAGATAATTACTGATACTTACCGAGGAAGTGATACTCGAAAAGGACTAGAACTCTTTGTCAGAGAACTTTGTAAAAGGGTGGGGATAATGCCATATCCTCAGATATTACTACAACCGAACACTGTTCAGTTTCATAACCTAATGGTTGGTGAACAGAAGAATGCTGTTTTGAAATTTAATCATCAGGGACGTGGTTTTGTATGGGGAAAAGTCGAAATTGTAGGCAGTATGCCTGGGCTAAGACTAGAATCTCACCAATTTAACTCGCTTGATTCACTGACAATTCTATTAGATACGCTAGATGTTAATCCAGGAGAATATCAAGGGCGAATTGTCTGTATTCCTGTTGAAGTCTCTTCAACGTATGATGTTCCAATATATTACACGATTCAGGATTTCCAAATTTACTCTGATTCCAGTGAGAAATACTTGGGGACATTTCTACAGGGACAAGATGCTACACCTACAGATATTGAATTAGAGTTGGTATCTGCTCAGAAACTTAGAGTAGAAGTTACAACAACTGATCTTTTACTAGTGCAAGTTCTTGGTGTCGTGAGTAGTAAACAATTTAGGCGCAAATCGAATACTATTTATGAGCAAGATAAACTAAAGATTCGTGTTATTCCTAACCTGAATCAGGCAAAAAATGTGCGGCTTTATCAAGAAACAATATTTTTAGCTATTGGTACTAAGAAGCTTAGTATTCCTATTAAATTCAGAGTTTCATACAATTGGAAAAAAGCAATTGGAAAATATAGCATTTCTGCAATCCTTACAGCTGCCATTATGTGGATGACTCGGTTGTGGCTGAGAAATTTTTATCCGCATTATTTACCATATAAGTCTTATGAGGAAATGCTCCACTTAGTAACTTCGGAGAAACCTTTTGTCGTATTCCTAGCTACAGCAGTTTTGGCTATTGGCTTTGCTGGTTTAGCTGCCTTTATATACAGAAAATATTGCCTCATATCTAACTACATAGAGGATATGAAAGAGATCTTAAGGTGGCTCATTATCAAGATATGGATGTTCGTTTTAGGTACAAAACAAGCAAATGACTCTGACTCTGCTTTGAGCTATGAGATGCAAGAGTTTGATGATGATGATTACGACTCAAGCCCTCTGATGAAGAGCCTTGGTATTTGTGTTCGAGCGGCACTCTCTTTAGGTAGTCTTTACATCATTAGTTATATTCTTTTTCCGGCAGTTTCTCTAGTAGTCCAATCTGCTCAATACATGGTAGTTAATACAGTAGCTGTTATATTGCTTTTTGTTTCGTTTCCAATCAGTTTTTTTGACCATATCGGTGGTAACCTTGGAAAATTAATTGGCACTAACGATCCTGCAATAGCTTGGTGTTTATTAGGATTTCTTCTGCAATCAGTTTATTACTTAATTAGATATCTTCTACTTAAGCCTCTTTAAATCATCTTATAGGTAGGGCTTGCTGAAAAAGTCTAAGAAGCTGTCGGTGACTGAGTTCCAGCGGGATCAATTGCTGATAAAATGCAAGATAAAGCACTATAAACCGTGCAAAAACCTTGCATCTGATTCTACTATGTACCGTCGTTCCACCCTTGGACAGCTCTCATTTGAGAACTTCTACTTACCCTTTGGGGGCAAACTGTCTGGGGAGAACCGTTGGGTGAAGTTGGCAGCATTGATTCCGTGGGACAAATTTGAAGCGGAGTATGCCGAGCAACTGAGCGAAGGGATGGGCGCACCTGCGAAATCGTTTCGGATGGCATTAGGAGCCTTGATCATCAAAGAACGATTGGGCACGAGTGATGCCGAAACCGTGGAACAGATCCGAGAGAATCCGTACTTACAGTTCTTTCTGGGATTGTCCGAATATAGTGACAGCGCACCGTTTGATAGTTCAATGTTCGTGCATTTTCGCAAACGGTTGACTTTAGATCTCGTGGGACGCATCAATGAAGCCATCGTCCTGCCGTGCCAGGAACAGAGCAAATCTGAGATTCCTGCCAACGGGGATGACTCCGAGCAAGATGAGGATGACGATGATGAGCCACCGCCTAATCAAGGACAACTGATCCTGGATGCCAGTTGTGCGCCGGGGGACATTCGCTATCCGACTGATTTGAGCTTGTTGAACGAAGCCCGTGAAGCAACAGAAGCCATCATTGACCTGCTGTATGAGCAAGTGAGAACGGCTGTGCCATACAAACCTCGCACCTATCGACAGGAGGCACGCAAAGAATATCTGAGCGTCACCAAGCAACGCAAAGCTCGTGGCAAGACAATGCGGAAAGCGATTCGCAAGCAGTTGGGATATATCAAGCGCAATCTCGCCCACCTTGATGCGTTAGTCGAAGCTGGAGCAACCTTATCGGCACTGGACAAATCTTTATATCGCAAGCTGCTGGTGATTGCTGAGTTGTACCGACAACAACAATCGATGTATGACCAACGTCAACATCGGATTGAGCACCGGATTGTCACTCTGGCGCAACCGCATATCCGTCCCATCGTTCGCGGTAAGGCAGGCACTCCAGTCGAATTTGGCGCGAAGTTCTCGGCAAGTTGCGTCGATGGCAATGTCTTTCTCGACCGTCTCAGTTGGGATAACTTCAACGAGTCGGGGGACTTCACCACTCAAGTCGAACAGTTTAAGCAGCGCTTTGGACACTATCCCGAATCGGTTCATGCCGACCAAATCTATCGCACTCGCGCCAATCGTGCGTTCTGTCGGGAACTCGGCATTCGATTAAGCGGCAAACCGCTCGGTAGACCCAAGGCGCAAGATGCAGCAGAAATCCGCAAACAAGTCCGAGCCGATGCCGCTGTTCGCAATCAGATTGAAGGCAAGTTTGGGCAAGGTAAGCGCCGTTTTAGCTTGGGTCGTGTCATGGCAAAACTCGCTCCCACGGCTGAATGTACGATTGCTATCACCTTCTTAGTGATGAACTTGGAGCGGTGGCTCCAGCACCTTCTTTTTGTCTTTTTTGTAGTCCTGTTTTGGCTCAAAGATGGCTGTGAATTGCATCGAACACCGCGACAACCAGAGCAAGAGCAATTCGCGATCTCATCATGATGCACCGAATGCGCTCTACTTTGCTCCAACTTTTTCACTTCCGACTTTTTCAGCAAGCCCTAGGTAGTATTTGTCTTCTGTTCTGCGCCATTTAATAGTGATTGCGGCATCAGAAACTGAAGAGTTAGGGCGATCGAGCTAGACCCCCAATCTCAAGTGGGCGATTGAACCCCGTGACAAAATTCAAAAAATAGCCCCGTGAATGCTCAAATTGAAGAACTGCGATCGCTGAGTTTTAGAACTGCGATCGCTACGAGAATGTGCGATCTCGCCATAATAATACATCCCTTCTCTCACGATCGACGATGACCATCGAACAAGCAGTCCTCGAACAATTCCGCACACTCTCACCAGAAGCTCAACAAGAAGTCCTGGATTTTGTTGAATTTCTCGCCAGTCGCCAACCCAAGACGACCCACTCGGCAACCTTACTAGAAGCCGCAAGCGATCTCATCGGCGCAATTTCCGACCTACCTCCTGATCTATCGACCAATCCATCCTACCTCCAAGGGTTCGGACAATCATGAGTCAATCTGTCATTGCTGACACAGGTTTTCTAGTCGCACTCCTCAGCCGAAACGACCAATATCATGCTTGAAATGCTGTAGATGGTTTGCCGAAAAAACGATCGCATTCAGCACCACAACATTCTGAGTAAAATTAGAAGTACGATCGCTTGAATCGAGAGAGTGCAATGAGCAAAGAAGAACTGCTTTTACAATATTGGCGCAAACTTCCTCCCGAGTCTCAAGAAGAAGTTCTGAAACTTGCCCAATCCCTTAAACCTCAATCCGAATTCATCCCTCAAACGCCTCTCGCCCAGAAATTGTGGGAAATTCGGCAGCGTGCGATCGCAAATGGCATGAATTTACTCACCGAAGAAGAACTCGAACAAGAACTGGCAGAGCGACGGGGCGGATATCGTGAGCCTTAAGATTGTCTATCTCGATTCTGGAATCTTGATCAATGGTTTTCGAGGGTTAGATCAAGTGGGCATTCGCGCGCTTCAAACGCTCAACAACCCGGCAATCCAATTTGCATCCAGTGAATTTGTACGCCTAGAAACGCTGCCCAAAGCAATCTATCATCAGAGATCAGAAGAAGCACAATTTTATGAAACCTTCTTCAATGCCGTCACAATTTGGGCAAATGATTTTGATGCCATCATTCAAGCCGGAAAGCAAGTTGCCCGTACCTATGGTCTAGCAGGAATGGATGCCCTTCATATTGCTGCTGCTATTTCTGTTCAGGCAGAAGAATTTATAACAACAGAAAGACCAACGAAGCCAATGCATCGGGTCAAAGAACTGCAAATTACCTCAGTTTCGAGTTAGAAAAAGTAATCGTTGAGGAAGTGCGATCGCCTGAAATCTTATCAGAAGATATCTTGTCATCAGACGGAAGAAGTTGAAAGTGATCGCGCCGTTGCCTAATGAGTAATCGTTATCTGCGCTCTTTCCAGTAGCCAGGTTCTCGACTACAGTGCATGACCGCAAGAATGAGAAGATAATCTTCCTCGATCGTGTATAAAATTCCGTAAGGAAACCTTTGCGTCAGACAACGCCGCACATCTTCTTCGATCGCGCTCCAACTCTCAGGCGATTCCCGAATCCGATAAATTGCATTTTCAACTGCATTGATAAAAGCTTGTGCAACTTCCGGGCGTTGCCGATTGTAATATTGAACTGCCTCAGCATATTCTGCTAGTGCTTCAGGATGAAAGACGTATTTCATTCAAATAGCTGTCTTACTTGAGCAAGAGCATCTTCCCCTGATATCGGTTCAACTTTGCCGCTTCTCACTTCATCCCGCCGCCGCTTTGCCTCTGATGTCCAAGCCTTCTGAATCGCTGGATCAGTATCAAATTCCAAACTTTCTACCAATTTCTCAGCTAGAAGCGCCCTAGAAGCACTAGGAAGTGACAACAGTTCTTCGGTAATTTGCTCGATCGATTTCATGAGTATCAGCCAGCTGCCAGATTCTATCTTTAGCTTACTACTTCCCTCGAAGTTTTTGAGAATAAAAAGAAGCAGATTCAGCACCTTTCGTACATTCTTGAGTGAAATGAATGAGATGGTGGGCGACTAAGCCAATGTGAATTACTTGCTCGATTTTTGTCTTTTTCAGGGCAGGAAATGCCATTTGCCAAAATGTCTTGCGATAGTTACTAAAAACTCCCACTCTGAGCAAGATTTTTGCAAGCATTGTGAGACCTCGACGAACTTTATCTGGAGCGGTGCGTGCAGGACTATTCGGAACTTTGATCCGATTCGGATAAGTATGTTGGCATTGATAAGCAAATCGCTCGTACAAAAAGTTGGGTTCGTAAGCAGCACTAATACAGCGATTCCACATCGCAATGACTTCTTCATGGGGCATGAGAAAGTCAATATTCGATTCTCGTCCGACTTCTGAAACAATGCGTCCTTCAGCTTGTAGACGATTCCAGAGTGGTGTTTTTGGCAAAGCGTAGAGCAGATTGATTGTCAGCATCGGAATCTGCGATCGCTTAATAAATTCCAAAATGCGATCGACCGTTTCTGCCGTGTCCGTATCGAATCCTAAAATGATCCCCGAAACAACCTCCATGCCATATTGATTCAAAGTTTTGATTGCTTCGAGCATCGGCATACTCAGATTTTGCGTTTTAGAAATTGCTCGTAACGCCTCTGGTTCTGGAGTTTCAATGCCACAGAAGACAGTGCAGAAATAAGCTTCGCGCATCATTTCGAGGAGCTTTGGACTCTGTGCGAGATTCAGCGTTGCTTCACAAGCAAACTGAACCGGATAACCGTTCGATTTTTGCCATTCAATCAGGTGCGGCAGAAGTTCCGCAACGGCTCGACGATTGCCCACAAAATTATCATCGACAAAGTAAACGGCTCCAGGATTTCCAGCTTCTAGCATGGCATCCAGTTCTCGCAGCACTTGTTGAGGTGCTTTCAAGCGGGGATCGCGACCATAGAGGGCAGGAATGTCGCAAAATTCACATTGATATGGGCAACCACTTGAGTATTGGATATTGGCGAGAAAATATTGATTTAAGTTGAGCTTGTCATAGGCAGGCGTGGGAAATTCAGCAAGCGGTAAGCGATCGATAGTTTTAAACCGAAGTTGCTGAGTTGGGCGTTCATGATGGCGATCGAGATATTCGATCATGCGATCGCTAGCATCTCCTAATTCGCCGAGATGCAAGATATCAAAGTCAGGATAGTATTCTGGACAGCCTGAAACTGAGGGACCACCTAGCACAGTAATTTTTCCAGCTTGATGAGCAAGTGCATTAATGTGCTGAATTTGTGGGCGTTGGATATGCATTCCGCTGACAATCACAACATCTGCCCAACGATAATCAGCGCGGGAAGCAGGTCGAATGTTTTCATCAATAAAACGTACATCCCATTCTGAAGGCAAATAGGCAGCAACAATTAAAAGTCCTTGGGGAGGCATGAAAGCCTTTACGCCTTTTAATCCAAAGGCGTGATGGAAGGTTCCAAAAGACCGACTGTACTTTGGAAAAATGCAGAGAATACGGCGATGGGTAGTCGGACGATACCGGGTATTTTGGGATTGAGGAGCAACAGCATTGGGTGACCCAAGCAGACTTGTCATTACAAATCTCTCCCGAACTTATTTCTGAGGTTGTTTGAATATTAGCAGGATCAAGTTAATGCTGGAATGTTGATTGGCGAATACAGCACTCGAGTTTGCTTCAAGTTGTCTTAGCTACAAACTGACCTACTGAAATCAGGAACGAAAGGTGCATTGATAGACTCAATATCTTCCGAAGGGTAGAGGCAAAATTCCGTCTAATGATTAGGAGTAACCAACGGTAGAGCTAACTGTACGCTTGATGTTAGCAGAATTAATCTGTTGCGCCTAATGCTTTCAGCGCTAATCTCTGTGCAGAAGTAATTCCGGTTACTCCTCGAATATTTGTTCCTTCATAGGGGCGATCGGGGATGAATGTTTGCAAACACTGTTCATTTTGCAAATCCCACATCCGAACTGTTCCATCATGGCTTCCAGTTGCGATCGTCATTGCTTCGCCTGGGCGAAACGCGATCGAGGATCTGACCGAATGCATCAAAATCGGCAGTGTTTTCGCACAAGCAAAATGCTCAGTTTCCCAGAGTTTCACGGTTTGATCTAAGCTTCCACTTGCTAAAAAACGACCATCTAAACTGAAAGCAACTGTCCAGACATTGTTTTCGTGTCCCTGTAAGATCTGCACACATTCCCCGGTTTGAACATTCCAAACTCTGACGGTTTCATCTCCGCTGCCGCTGGCAAGTAACGTTCCGTCTGGACTAAAAGCGATCGCTTGAATTTGCCCTGTATGTCCCTGTAGTACGTGCAAGCACTCCGCTGCTTCCACTGACCAAATCCGAATCGTTTGATCATCACTACTACTCGCAATCACTGAGCCATCTGAACTAAAAGTCACTGCCCAAATCCAACTCGAATGTCCGGTTAAAACCTCCAAGCATTGTCCAGTTTCGACCGACCAGAGCCGAATCGTTTGATCATCGCTGCCGCTCGCTAAGATCTGACCATTCGGACTAAATGCTACAGACTGTACCCAATTTGAGTGTCCTTGTAATTGTCTGAGGCATTCCCCGGTTGCAACTGACCAAATCCGAACAGTTCGATCGAGACTACTACTCGCAGCCCATTCTCCGTTCGGATGAAAGGTGACTGAAGTGACCCAATCTTGATGTCCTCGTAGCGTTTTCGAGCAAGTTCCTGACTGGATTGACCAGAGCCGAAGGGTGCGATCTGTACTCCCGCTCGCGAGCAATTGCCCATCTGGGTGAAATGCGACCGAAAAGATAGAGTTTGTATAGCCTGTGAGGGTCTTTAAACAGCGACCTGTGGTAGTGTCCCAAAGCTTAACAGTATGGTCAGTACTACCGCTGGCAATTAACTGATTGAACGCCACTGAGAAGACAGAATTTGTGTGCCCCTTGAGTGTTTGCACACATTGTCCGGTTTGGGTGTCCCAAACTTTAATCGTTTGATCATCGCTACTACTGACTAATCGTTGAGAATCTGAGCTAAAAGTAATTGATCGCACTCGATCGCGATGTTCGCTCAAGACATTTAAACATTCACCCGTTTCTAATGCCCATAATCGAATTGTATGATCCGCGCTTCCGCTAGCCAGCAGTTGACCATCAGGACTAAACGAAACTGACCAAATGTGATCGCGATGTTGCTGATAAATTGCCTGACATTCGCCACTCTGCATAGCCCAAATTCGCACAGTTCGGTCATCGCTGCCACTCGCTAAATACTGACCATCCGCGCTAAATGCAACCGAAAGAATTCGACCCGTATGACCCGTTAAAACTTGGTAGCATTCTCCTGTTTTAACGTTTCGCAGTTGAACAGTCGGCTCATCGCCACCGCTTGCGATCGTAGTTCCATCTGCGCTAAAAGCAACAGACCAAATCGCGCTAGTATGACCTCGAAGAACTTGCAAACATTCACCAGTCTCGACTTGCCAGACCCGAATTGTTTTATCGCTGCTACAACTTGCTAGCAAGCTTCCATCAGGACTAAAAGCAACTGCCCAAACCCATCCCCGATGTCCTGAAAGATTTAATAACGGTTCTCCAGAAGAAACTTGCCAAAGCCGCAATCCTCCTTCAGCATCGCCTGTAGCTAACTGAGTACCATCGGGACTAAAAGCAACCGTAAAGACCACGCCCAATGTGTCTGCAAATGCGGAACGACTGAGATCAGAATTTGCTAAGTTTACTCGATCGAGATTCACCTGGCGGAAATCTGCTTGCCAAATTGCTAAATCAGATAAGTCATGATGCTTCAGCCGAGGTTGGATCTGACAAAGTAAATTTAAGAGATTTCCACCTGCATAGCCGATATCTGATACGGGATTATCTTGAAGTTGGTGAATTCTATCGACCAAAAGATGCTCGATGTTCCCTGGAGAATTTGCTTGTAAAGTCGAGATTACAGGCTGCAAACTCAATCGAATTTGAGCCTCTCGAACATCATCACTAGCTTGGGGTTTGAGCAATGCGTGAGTTTTTAAGCGGAGCAGCTCTCCGGTTTGAATTTCTTGGCAAACTTTTTCCACCAAGCAATCAGTCACGTATTCCATGATCACAGGCTGGAGCGAAAATTTCGCATTCACCTTTTCGATTAAAGAGCGTTGCTCTAGGAGTTCTAAAATCTCGATCAATCGCTGCACTGAAAGCGGCGGAAATATGTCAGCTTTGAGTTCTGAAAATGAAACTGGCTCACGGTACACTGCTAGCCAATCCATCACCGTCTTTTCTGACTCTGAGAGCCGCTGAAATTGTTGCTCGATTAGCGATCGAATATTGCCTAATGCCCAAGCATCCTGGCTGAGAAAATCCGCTAATTGTCCATCAAATAAATTCTGAATCGTCGTGGAAATCATTTTCAAGGCTAAGGGATTGCCTGAATATCCGGCGATCAATCGGCTCCAGTCCGTCTCTGTGCCGCGAAAGGTTCCCTTAATTTGCAAAAGCTGCTGTCCCGCTGCAAGCGTTAAGCCGCGCAACATCAGCGATCGTACAGGCAACACATTGCCTTCTAGCATACCAATTTCATAAGGTTTCTCGCGGCTCGTCAGCACACTACAACTTTGATGAATGGTTTCTCCAAGCTGCCGAAATAATTCTCCATATTGCTCATAGCCACTGCGATACTGATTCCCTTGTAGAATGGTCTCCACATTGTCCAGTACGAGTAAACAGCGTCGCGATCGCATTTCTTGCAATAATCGAGAAATCGTCACATCTCGCTGATTAGAAATTGCTTCACTCGATAACACCTGAATCACGTCTAGCAGTAATTCCTGAACAGATGGAGCATTTCTGAGCGATCGCCAAATGATCCAGTCGAACTGGTTTTGGAGCTGTTTGGCAAGTTTCACCGAGAGCGAAGTTTTACCCATCCCGCCGATCCCAACAATTGAGATCAAGCGGCATTGATCCTCACAAATCCACTGCTGTAACTGAGATAGCTCATGCTCTCGCCCACAAAAAAAACTCACATCGACAGCATCGCCCCAATCTTGAGCTTGAATGATTTGTTTGCTAATGACTGGTTGTTTCTGTTCTTGAGCTTGAAAGCGTCGCTCGATCGCGGCTCGAAAACTGGTTTTATTGACTTTTTCACCCAGAACTTCTGACAACAATTTCCAAAGTTTTGGACCAACATCGTGTTTTAGATAAGTTCCTGAATAGCCATAAGTATCAGCAATTTGGTCATAACTTTGACGCTCCCACGACCAAGACGATCGCAGCATTGCCAATTGCAGATCGTTCAGATGTATGCCAATTTTTTCAAACACAAGTCGATCAGTAAAGGCTAGTGTTGCGTCAATATCCATGCTGTCAAACTGATGAATTTATCCCTGACATGAACTTAAGACCTCTCTCATCAAAAATCAAACAAAATAGTTGCGGCATTTCGCAAGATATTCTTTAAACTGCTGGTGTGATCCGTAATCCTGACATCACAACCAGTAACAATTTAAGTATAAGATGCCCATTCGCCTTCAACCGTCATGATATTGGCAATGCTTTGGAATCGATTTTTTCGATTTCTTCTCAAACGAATTGTGCTGGTTTTGGCACTTCTGCTTTGTCTCGGAGCCGGAATCGCGCTGGCAAATATGTCTCGCTTGTCCACGAACTTGATCGAGTCCCAAGCAATCCAAAATGCCGCTCTACATGCCCAGTCTTTTCAACAAGCGATCGCGCTCTACAGCGATTCTGCTGCTGATCGCGCCAAGCCTGTTAAAGGCATTACTGTGACTCATGCCTATCTGAACCAGCCTGGAGGCATCCCTTTGCCCTCAACGTTCGCTCTCGAACTGGGAAATCAAATCAGCGAGAAGAATCCAGAAATGGTGGTGCGCTTGTTCAGCGAGTATCCATTTCCGTGGCGGGGTGCGAGGCAAGCCGATGCATTGGAAAAAGATGCGATCGCATTTTTGCAGAAAACTCCGCGATCGCCCTTTGTGCGATTTGAGCGTAAAGATGGGCATACCACCCTGTTTTACGGTGAAGCCAGCATCATGAAGCAAACCTGCGTTGAGTGCCACAATACGCATCAGCAAAGCCCGAAAAAAGATTGGGCAGTCGGTGATGTTGCTGGAGTCTGGGAGATTCGCCAACCGCTGGATCAATTTGTCGAGAAAGTCAATCGCAATCTGCAAGGAACCTTTGCGATGCTAGGCAGCATGTCGGTCATCGGACTATCGGGTTTAACTTTGGTTGTAGGACGATTGCGACAAACAGCAAAAGAGCTAGAACAGCGAGTGCGAGAACGAACCTTTGATCTCGCGCAGGCAAATACGGATTTGGAGAAACGCAATAGTCTGATTCGTCAAGTCTTTGGACGTTACTTAAGCGATGCGGTTGTTGGCACGTTACTCGATCAACCGACCGGACTAAAGTTAGGTGGGGATCGGCGAACGATTACGATTTTGACTTCTGATCTGCGAGGCTTTAGTACACTGTCAGAGCGCTTACCTCCCGAAAAAGTGATTGAAATTCTGAATTTGTACCTTGAAGATATGGCAGAAGTGATTAACCAGTATCAAGGCACGATCGATGAATTTATGGGAGATGGCATCTTAGTGCTGTTTGGTGCGCCTCTGTCTCAAGCTGATGATGCGCTGCGAGCCGTTGCCTGTGCCTGCGCGATGCAACTGACAATGGGATTGGTCAATGAGAAGCTACAAGCCTTAAATTTACCTCAGTTAGAAATGGGAATTGGTATCAATACCGGAGAAGTCATTGTTGGGAACATTGGGTCTGAAAAACGGACGAAGTATGGAGTCGTCGGCAGTTCTGTGAATTTGACCTATCGGATCGAGTCTTATACCCAGGGTGGACAAATTCTAATTTCTGAGCAGACCCGTCAGGCTTTAGGTCAGAATGTGCAAATTATGGGCGAGAAACAGGTTCATCCGAAAGGGTTTGAGAACCCGATTACTATCTATGATGTCTATGGGATTAGAGGCCGCTACAATCTCTTTCTTCCCAAAGATAAGCCGATGGTTTGAGAACTTTAGTAGTCCTGAATTGGTTGCGGAGTGGGGAGTAGGGAATTGGTTTCTTGGTAGCTCTCTACTCCCTACTCCCTACCCCCTACTCTTTTCAGCATTCACAACTCAAACAGAGCCGCCCTATCACCGTTTTCAAACTTGAATTTCGACGGAGACAGGATGACCTTCGCTGAGTTCTAGTACTTTGCCTTGATGCTCGATCGATAATCCCTGTCCGTTTTGCAGGAGATAAGTTGCCGTCTTGTCATGCATCTCAACCCATAATCGCTGACCTCGCACTGTTAGGGGAAATCGCAGACGTTGAATGATCTTCGGCAGTCTAGGATGAAAGGACAGCCGCCCGTCATCATCGCGGAGTCCTGCAAAACCATACACTTGAATCATCCAAGTTCCGCCCATTGCTGCAATATGACAGCCATCTTTCACATTGCCTGCGACATTGCCTAAGTCCATTAAGCTCGCATAGGCTGCATATTCGATCGCTTCATCCATGTATCCAATTTCAGCAGCAAGGATGCTTTGAATACAGACTGATAAAGAAGAGTCACCTGTTGTGAGCGGATCATAATAGTCAAAATTGCGGCGTTTCTGCTCTTGTGAAAATTCGTGTCCTAGTAAAAACATAGCAAGCACAACATCGGCCTGTTTGATCACCTGATGCCGATAGATCACGAGGGGATGAAAATGCAGCAATAAAGGGTATTTGTCAGGAGGTGTATTCTCGAAATCCCAAACTTCATCATCGAGAAAACCATCATGCTGTAAGTGAATTCCTCGCGATTGATCATAAGGCAGATACATACGATCAGCAGCCTTTCGCCAACACTCTACTTCAGCCAAATCGAGATGAGTTTGATGTACTAAAGCCTGAAATTGTTCTGCATTCTTGTCTCGCAACGTTTCAATGGTTTCAGCGGCATACCACAGATTCTCACGTGCCATCAAATTCGTATAGGCATTGTTATTGACCACAGTGTTGTACTCATCCGGTCCAGTCACACCATTGATGCAGAATTGATCTCCTTTGCGCGGTGAAAAGAACCCTAAGCTACACCACATTCGTGCTGTTTCAACTAGCATCTCTGCGCCTTCTCGGAAACGAAACTCTTCATCTCCAGTCGCTTCGATATACTTCTTCAGCGCATACATAATGTCAGCATTGATGTGATACTGGGCAGTTCCGGCTGCATAGTTCCCAGATGCTTCTTCACCATTGATTGTTCTCCAAGGAAATAAGGCTCCCGCTTGGCTCACTTGTTTCGCCCGCGATCGCGCTTGCTGCAACATGTTGTATCGAAACCGCAGCAAGTTCTTCGCAATCTGTGGCGAGGTGTAGATCAAGAACGGCAAAACATAGATTTCCATATCCCAGAAATAATGCCCTTCGTAAGCTTGGCTAGTTAACCCCTTCGCCGCAACTCCAGCATCTTGCGATCGCGCTGAAGCCTGCAAGATGTGAAAGAGATTAAACCGTAGGATTTGCTGCATCTTCTCGGTTGAATCCGGTGCATCTGGATGCCCTTCGATTTGCACATCACTGCGCTGCCAAAAATCATTCAAGTAATCATACTGACTGGCTAAGAGTTGATCAAAGCCTTGTCTGAGCGCACGATCGAGGGCACGATTTGAGCGATCGCACAATTCTTGAGCAGAAGCACGCTGACCCGTGTGATAGGTGATCAGCTTGATCAATCGGATTGGTACACCTGCTTGAGCATCCACACTGAACACAACTTTACCTTTATCTTCAGAAGCTTGTGCTTCATAGAGATAAGAGCATCCCGTTTCAAAAATATGATCAATCCCGCAGGTTACACTCATTTGACTATTGCGAGTGCGATGGCTGAGTAAGATGCGCTGCTTCTCGCAGAAGTGATGCTCGGGGAGTAAAACCCGTTCTTTGAAACCTTTGGTGAGGCGAGGATCACTTGTATTGCTAGAAGGCGTGGGATCATAACAAACTTCTGAACACAGTACGATCGGGGCATTGGCATTGAGAACCGTCACTTCGTAAGAAATCGCCGCAAGATGGCGATGCTCAAACGAGACGAATCGACGAGAGCGAATCTTCACCTGTTTTCCCGATGACGTTTCCCAAATGATTGTGCGATCGAGCGTTCCCGATCGCATATCTAAGGCGCGTTCATACTGCGATAAATGGGCAGTCGGGAGATAGAACGGCTCATCATCAACGTAGAGCCTAATTGTTTTACTATCTGCGACATTGACGATGGTTTGCCCGGTTTTTGCATAACCATAGGCTTCCTCAGCATATTCAATCTGCGAGGTTTCATAGAAACCATTGATTAAGGTACTATTTTGCCAAACGGGATCACCTTCATCACACGTTCCGCGCATTCCTAAGTAACCATTTGCAGTCGAAAACAAAGTTTCCATCTGCTCTAAAAAATCAGGGGCGAACTTTGTTTCAACCCATCTCCAAGCGTCGGCGGGATAAATATGTGTCGGGGGATGAAAGGGTTGGCGCTGGAGCATGGGTTAATCGTTTCAAATTGGACAACCCTATGTGTAACGAATTGTGTTGTGAGAATGTCACTCTCTAAAGGCAGAATGAAAGGAATCCAGAAGGTTCTCAATCTCAGTTAACAGATCTTCGATCACAATCGGTTTTGCTAAATGAGCATCGAACCCTGCCGCGATCGCGCTAAGCCGATCTTCTTCGCGAACATTCGCGGTTAAGGCAATCGCCGGAATACGATGAGATTGGCGAACTTGACGCATAAACTGATAGCCATCCATCTCTGGCATACTGATGTCACTGATGATTAAATCCGGCTGAAAGGTTTTCAGTTGGGCGATCGCGGCTTGCGCCGAGGCAGTAGAGATGACGATCGCGTGCTGGGATACCAGAAAGAACTGGAGTAGCTCTCTGGTATCTGCCTCATCATCAATGACTAAAATCTTTCTGCCTTCTAAAATGGGAGTGAATTCTGGTGTGGATGGAATGGGTTCGGGCAACATTTCAGAATTTGCATTTGCGATCGGTAGTGTGATCACAAATGTTGCACCTTGATCGAGTCCTTCACTTTTCGCTTCGACTTGTCCATGATGCAACTCGACGAGATGGCGCACGATTGCGAGTCCTAATCCCAATCCACCAAAATTGCGAGTTGTGCCATTGTCTTCCTGACGAAATCGCTCAAAGACATAAGGGAGAAACTCTGGGTGAATGCCCTTTCCCGTATCACTGACCCGAATTTGCACATGGGTTGCGGTACAGTCTAAGAGAACTTCGATTTGTCCATGTTCAGGCGTGAACTTAATCGCATTTGTCAGCAAATTGACTATGACTTGCTGCAATCGATTTGGATCCCCGTAAACTAAAACTTTGGACGCTGCATTCGTCTGCGTGAAGGTTAGAGCAAGTGCTTTTGCTTCTGCTGATAAGCGAACTGTCTCGATCGCAGATCGAATAACTAAACTCAAATCTAGCTCTATTTCTCGCAAAATTAACTTGCCGCGCAAAATCCGAGAAACATCAAGTAAGTCTTCGATTAACTGGGATTGTAGCTTGGCATTTCGGGAAATTGTTTCCAATGCTTTCTCGGTTGTTGCTGGATCGAGCTTTCCGGTCTGTAACAGCTTCGACCAACCGAGAATTGGGTTGAGTGGAGTTCGTAGTTCATGTGAGACCACGGCTAAAAATTCATCTTTGACCTGATTCGCGGTTTCGGCTTGCGATCGCGCAGTTTTTTCTCGCACGAGCAGCTCATCTTTTTCACGATTAGCTTGTTTTAATCGGGCATTTGTTTGCTCCAAAATTTCAGTCAAGCGCGATCGGGCTGCATATTCTGCAAGTTGTACCTGAGAGATTGCGAGTTTGACTTGGGTTTGAGTTTGCTGAGTAATTGCAGTTCCAGTCAGTAAAGCAATCACGCATTGAGTGAGCAAACTGAGCTTATGAACGGTGAGAACATCGGGATCAATTGGGAAATTTTGTAAGATTAAAGCATTAGGATACTTCAGGATATAGCTCAGTAGAGCAGCAATCACACAGAAGCTTGCTGTTGCTATACTGCCAATGGCTCCGAAGCGCAAAGCTGCCCAGAGAATTGGAACAAAGTTGAGAAAAGCAAACTGCTGAAACGCAAATCCGGTATGGCTCGTTTTCCAGACGCTCAATATCGCGATCGCACTACTCATTCCGAGAATTGCAATTTTTTCGGCTCGAAAGCGAGAAGCATTACACGGATCAGAGGTACGATTCGGTGATGTTTTAGGTGAAAGCTCACTCGCTGAAAGCCATCCCCAGCGGCGCAGTACTGGATTTAAGGTCAATATCGCTAGCGGCGCGATCGTCATGGTTCCCATTGCATTGCCTAACCACCAATGTGGAATCGCACTGGAAACTTTCTCCCAAGGCAAATTTCCAATCAGAGCTAACGTCAATGTTCCACAGATTGCAGAACCGACACAGGCAACAGCAGGAGCGCTCAAAACAAAGACACTGACATCTTTAACGCGATCGAGCGCAAGCGATCTCTTTCCAACCTGCCGATAAAGCCACCATGCGAGGAAAGGCTCTACGCTATCCATCAAGCCTGCAAATTGGCTCCAACCGTGATTTCCCCAGAGTGGCGCAACCAGAGTCGAGACGATTCCAGTGAGGATCACAGCAGGCATTCCGAACCAAATAGCGAGCGTTACTGCAACACCTGAAGGCGGAAACCAGAGCGAAACTGCGGGCTGTACACGAAACAGTAACGCTGCGTAATGGGACAGAATAAGAATTCCCGCACCCAGCAAGAGAGGCTGCCAGGACTGCCTAGAGGGTCGAGCGTTCATTCAATGGGCACATCTTGAGCAGGCTCTATTTTACGGAGAAGTGCCGATGACCGGATATCTCTTGAGACAGATCTTAATTATAGTTTGCTAAAGTTTAGTATCTGATCATCGGTCTAAATTTAGCTATGGGCAAAGAACTGTTTGTAAGGTATCGACTAAATCTTTTGTAGTATAAGGTTTAGATAAGAATGCTTTGATACAGCTACTCCCACCCTCTTGAGAAATCTCATAATTTGTTGCTAACCCGCTCATCGCAACAACCTTCACTTCAGGATTAATTTGCTGCAAGGCGCGAACTGCTGTTAATCCGCTCATTGATGGCATCATAATGTCCATCAGCACTAAGCTAATCTTTTGATGGTGTTGGGCATAGAGAGAAATTGCTTCAACTCCGTCTTTAGCAACGAGCGTTTTGTAATGACAGAGTTCTAAAGTTGTTTGCGTGACTTGCCGAATCGAAGCTTCATCTTCCACAATCAGAACCAGCTTGTTCTGTCCGTGGGCATGTGCAGTTGCTTCTACTGCCAGATCCACTTTTTGTGGAATTGCAGGTAAGAAGACCTTAAACTGCGTTCCTTTCCCAATCTCACTATAGACCTCAACAAATCCACCATGATTTCTGACAATTCCCGATACGGTTGAGAGTCCTAACCCGGTTCCTTTCCCAACTTCTTTTGTCGTAAAAAAGGGATCAAAAATTCGCTCGAGTAACTCCGCTGGAATTCCAGTTCCTGTATCTGCGATCGTCAATACGACAAAGGAACCCGAAGAAGCTTCTGGGTTGATGCGTCTGTAGCTTTCATCAATCACAAGATTGTCCGCGCCAATGGTCAGCGTTCCACCTGTGGGCATGGCATCTCTTGCATTGACACAGAGATTCATGATGACCTGATGCAGCTGAGTCGAATCGGCAGAGACGATCCACAAATCGACTGTCGATAGCATTGTCCGAATCTCGATCGCTTTTGGAAAAGTCTGACGTACAATTTGCGTCACTTCCGAAAGCAGATGTCGGATTTGTAGCGGCACACGCTTTCCATCTCCTCCTCGCGCAAAAGTCAGAATCTGTTTGACTAAATCGGCACCACGTTTCACATTGTCTTCAATCAGTTGCAAGAGTTGGTGATTCTGCTCATCAAGATCGGGTAGCTTAAGGGGGAGAAGCTGTGAGATCGCTAAAATCGGAGTCAGAAGATTGTTAAAATCATGGGCAATTCCACTCGCTAAAGTGCCTAAACTTTCGAGTCGTTGCGCCCGCAAAAATTGAGCTTCTAACAGCTTTTTTTCCGTAATATCGGTATCGACGATCAGAATCGATCGAGCTTCTCCGGCTTCACCGCGCACGAGCGTACAGCGAGTCGCAACAATCACAATTTGACCTGTTTTATTCAGCTTTTGGCACTCTCCTTGCCACTCGCCTTTTTCCAAAACAGTTTGGAGCATTTCACTCTCTTCTAGATCTTGTCCGAGAAGTGTACGAACATCTTTGCCGATAACTTCTACCGCATTCCATCCATAGAGTCGTTCTGCTCCTTGATTCCAAAACGTAATTTGATTCGAGAAATCGCAGACGAAAATTGCATCTGAAGCAATGTTAATTAATGCAGCCTGCTCTCGGATTTTTTCCTCACTTTCTTGCAATGCGAGTTCTGCTTGATGCCGCTTTTGTCGTTCTTTTGCTTCCCGCAATTCCCGTTCTACTGCAGGAACTAATCGTGCTAGGTTCCCCTTAAAAATATAGTCATGTGCGCCTGCTTTCATGGCAGCGACCGCAATTTCTTCCCCGATCGTGCCCGAAACGATAATGAATGGTAAATCTCGTTGCTGGCGCTGAACAAGCTTTAGCGCTTCTGGCGCACTAAACTTCGGCAAAGTATAGTCTGCAATGATCAGATCCCAAGTTGCGCGATCGAGCGCGGCTTGCATGGCTTCCGGAGTTTCCACCCGCACATAATCCAGGCTATAGCCACCCTGTCGTAACTCCCGCAGGATTAGGAGCATATCATCTTCTAAGTCTTCAACAATTAAAAGCTGTAGATGAGAATGCATATGCGATCGCCTCTCTAAACAGGGGGGGGTTCATTCATCAGTAACCAGTACATGCCCAATTGCCGAATCGCTTCGGAGAATTGCAGAAAATCAACTGGTTTGCGAATGTAGCTATTGCAACCCAAGCTATAACTATCGAGTAAATCCTGTTCTTCACTCGATGTCGTTAAGATCACCACAGGCAATAATTTGGTCGGTTCACTTTCTCGCAGACGGCGTAAAACTTCCAGTCCGTCAATTCGAGGAAGTTTGAGATCGAGGAGGACGACTGAGGGCTTGAATGTAATATCCCGTCCTGCATACAGCCCGGTTCCAAACAGATAATCTAAAGCTTCTACTCCATCTCTTGCGACAATAATTTCATTACCGATATGATGCCGTTTGAGTGCTCGCATTGCTAGAGCTTCGTCATCCGGATTATCTTCGACCAACAGGATCACTCTGCTATTCGCACTCATGCGCTGGGTTTCTCCTCTATTAATGTGAAATAGAAAGTTGCTCCTTGATCTAAGGCTCCTTCTGCCCAGACGCGACCGCCATGACGATGAATGATGCGCTGTACAGTCGCGAGTCCGACTCCATTACCCGGAAATTCAACCATGCTGTGTAACCGCTGAAACGGCTTAAATAATTTATCAAGAAACGCTGGGTCAAAGCCAACTCCATTATCTCGGACAAAGTAGAGGGGGATACCGTTGTCTTGTAGAATCATGCCAAATTCAATTTTGGCTTGTGCCTGCTTTTCAGTAAATTTCCAAGCATTATTTAATAAATTGTCTAAGACAACTTGGAGCAGACGGGTATCTCCATAAGCGGTCAATCCCGGGTGTACCTGAACTTCTATTTGTCGTTGCGGAGAGGCTTGCTGTAACTGAGTGCAGATCCGGCTGGCAACTTGGCTGAGATCAAGGGTGTCTTTTTGCATATCACTGCGAGTGACTCGCGATAGCGTCAGGAGATCATCAATCAAGTGTCCCATGCGCTGAGTGGCAGAGCGGATACGACGCAAATAATCTTGCCCGCTCGGATCGAGTTGCTCGAAGCAATCTTCTAGTAATGCCTGACTGAAGCCATCAATGCTGCGTAAAGGGGCGCGCAAATCGTGCGAAACAGAATAGCTAAAGGCTTCTAATTCTGCATTGACTGCTTTAAGTTCAAGAATGGCTTGTTGTAACCCTTGGTTGAGTTTTTGGGCGCGTTGTTCAGCTTGCTGGCGCTCCGTGACTTCTGCGCGCAATTCTGCCAGCAGTTCTGCATGTTGCAGGGCAACTGCGAGGTGATTGGCGATTTGTTGCACAAACTCGATCTCTGTCGATTGCCACTGGCGCGGAGCGCGGCATTGATGAATACAGAGTAATCCCCATAGATTGCGACCTTGCAGAAGCGGCACGACGAGGTTGGCTCGCACTTGAAATTGAGCCAGAATTTGCCTGTGACAATCGCTTAATCCTGCTGTGTCGATGTCGGTTACATTTTGGATGCGCCCTTGTTGGTAATGTGCTGCGAACTGGTCGCCGAAGCAGTGATCGTGGATTTTTTGGGCGATCGCGGAAGAAAACTCAGGATCAACATCTTCTGAAACAAATTCTCCATCATTCCAACCGCAATCAGGATAGAAGCGAAATACGCCAACGCGATCGGCTCCGAGCAGTTGCC
Organism: Leptolyngbya sp. FACHB-1624; assembly: GCF_047649235.1. Lineage (NCBI taxonomy): Bacteria > Bacillati > Cyanobacteriota > Cyanophyceae > Leptolyngbyales > Leptolyngbyaceae > Leptolyngbya > Leptolyngbya sp. FACHB-1624. The sequence continues at coordinate 6,398,198 of NZ_CP180258.1, read as the reverse complement.
GGACTTCGGCTGCGGTTGATTGAAAAATTGTTTCGAGATCAAGGGGTTCGCGTAAGCGGGCGATGACATGAAACAGAGCCTTCTGCCGCTCAACTAAAAAATTTGCCTGATTGATCTGCTGTTCTAAAGGCTGAATTTTGTCAGCGAGGGTTTGTCGGAGTTGCTCAAATGCGGCTTCATCTCGGCACAAGCTTTTCAGTTTTGTCAAGACTTCTGAATCCATGATTCGATTGTCCTCAGTCCGGGATGGATAAGAGTATTGTAAGAGGTCTGGCTATTCTCTAAGGATTTGGCTTGAACACAGCGTTTCACCCGATGTCTGTCTGACTGCAAGCAATATGAGCTACTCATTGCAATGAGCTACAAACAGACTACACCTTAAATTGCGATCGCACTAAGACACCATACAAATCGTAGGAGTTTCCGATCAATATAAAGTCATGGATTGATGTAACAGATTCAGAAACAGCGATCGTGTCTCATCATCAGGCTCGTTAACTTAGATTTATCCCTAATCAAGTTCTCAATCCTTATGAAACTCACGACACAAAAACAGTTCAGATTATCGCGTCACTTCATGACTTTTGCATTGTCTGGATTGATGTTCAGCACTGGAATAGGATTCTCTCAGCAAGCTGGATTTGCACATACTTCTGCATCTGCGATTGCGCTCACTACTCCGCGATCTGCACTTCCGTCATCCGTTGAACTTAAAGTCCGTCAAGCTGCCGCGCAGCAATTTAACATTCCGCTGCGCGAGATTCAAGTTGTGCATTTTTCTCAGCAAACTTGGACAGATGGATGTCTAGGTCTAGGAGGTGCGGCGGAAAGTTGTTTACAAGCACTGGTTGAAGGTTGGCAAATTGAAGTCTCCAGCGGGCAGCAAAATTGGCTGTATCGCACGGACAAGAATGCTGACACAATTCGCTTAGCACCCAACTCTGAAACAGGAGTGACTTTACCCGCATCAGTCAACCAACGCTTGCTCCGAACGGTTTCAAGACAAGTGCGAGTACCGATGCGTCGTTTAAAAGTAGCAGAAGTCAGATCCGCAACTTGGGATGGCTGCATGGGCGTTTTCAAACCAGGACAAGCCTGTACGAAGATTGCGATACCTGGATGGCAAGCGATCGTGACAAACGGCGATCGCAGTTGGGTCTATCACTTAGATCAGTCCGGCAATCGCATTGCTCAAAATCCCACAGCAAGCGGTAGCCAGGGTGGTTTAGTGCCTTCATTTATTCCAGAAGAGAACTTATCGCCGAGTGAAAAAGACGTTGTATTTCAATCGATCGTCAGCGGGGATCTGGCTGGCAAAGTGACACAACTTACGTTGACCCAGGATGGTGCAATCACCCAGTGGATCATGGGACCGAATATTCGTTCTCGTCCGATCGTGGTCAAGCGTCTCTCTCAGCAGCAAGTTGAGCAGTTTCAGCAAATGATGCAAACCCAGAGATTGCCCAATTTCCATCGCTTGCGTTATTTGAGTAGCGCCGCTATGGCAGACTATCCGACGACAACGCTGAAAGGCATGGGGATTACTGTTCAATACATCGATCTGGAAATTAAAAATCTTCCAAGAGCTTTACAAGACATGGTGCAAGCGTGGGCGCAACTGTCTGCTTCTGCGCAACGCTAGCTAGAGTCTCTCATTCTGAATTCGGAAGTGCTGCTCAAACGCAGTCCGTGCTTCTCTATCAGAAAATCAGAAATTTGTTGACATTTTGTAAACATAACGTTACATTAATTTACATAACGCAACAAACCACTGACTTAAGAGGAACCTGCGATGTATACGACTCGGAATGAAGACGGAATCTTGAACAACTACGCTTCGGAACCTGTGATGTATTTCGCTGAATCTCCTTCTCTTGAGCAACAGCAGAACTACGCTTTTCAAGGTGCGATCGCATTCCTACTCGTTGCCTTCACGTTTCTCACTGCGTTTGCTGCAAGCTAAGACTTTTCAGAAGTTGTCTCTCCTCAACTTCTGAATCCCTGACTGAGCAATAAGACTTTTCAGAAGTTGTCTCTCCTCAACTTCTGAATCTCTGGATCAATCATTGGAAAGTTGAAATCAGCCCTAGTAAATTGCTAGGGCTTTTTTGTTGCGACCTTCAAACTTTCCGAAAAATCGCTCGGTAGATCGGATCTCCAAAGGACATCACCATCAGTTCTCGCTCTGTTGGAATCGGTAACGGATTCTCAGCGAGCCACTCTGAACTGGTGCGCACAAAATTGGGTGACTCTGCAAATCGATCGACCATTTTCTGCGCAACTTCCAGGATGTCTGATTGCAGAAACACGGTTGTATCCGACTTCATAAATTCCGCCAAAGTTGTAACAATTTCCGGCTGTACAACTCGACGCTTTTGGTGTTTCCGCTTAAACCAAGGATCAGGAAACTGAATCGACACCCGCGCAAGCACACCTGTCGGCAAAGATGCCAACATCGGATGCAGCGAGTTACTCACATTGCAAAAAATGTAATGCAAATTTTTCAAGCCCGCTTCGTCTCGCCACTCTAAGGCTTGTTGAACAATCGGCTCTCGAATCTCTAACCCCAAATAATTCCAATCCGGGTGTTGCTCTGCCATTTTCAGCAAAAACACCCCTCGCCCACAGCCAATATCCAAATGCAAAGGGCGCGACAGATCTGAAAAAACCTGATTCCAGTCTGGCGCAGGCGTGGGGGTTTGATATCTCCGGCTCAGCGGATTTACATGCTCTCGAACTCGAACGATCGCCACAGTCTATTCCTTCTCCCGACAAATTCCAAAAACTGACGTATAGCCATGTAAGAATGTACTCCCTCCCACAGGCCCAATTTCACCGCTACAGAAAAAACCCGCGATCGGCAGTTCTTGCAAGTACTCATTCACCAATTGCGAATCAAAATTCGGTTCTCCATACAGCCCTTCGCCCCGTCCCAAACACGAAAACATTAAGGCTCCCGTCGGACTCGGATCAGATTGGCTCGTCTGCATATATCGCCGCAGGAACAAATCCAAATCTTCTGCGGAAGTTTCTGCATCTCTCAAGTGAAACTGAATCCGTTGACCGGGACGAATCAAATCGCCAATTGCGATCGCGCCCACTCTCGGATCAACGCCTAATAAATTCCGAATCAAAAAATCCCCAGGTTCCAAGGTCTGCTTAAATCCGTTCTGCGCCACACCCACAAAAATGTGATTCTGCTGTGCGAGCTGCTGATCTTCTTCGCTCAATCCCTGCACTAACTCTTGCAACTGTTCCAAGGGAGATCGCTTCACACCACAGCGATCAGACGGCACTCCTGATCCATCGTCTTCTTGCATTGCCAGCAAGACATTGCGCTCGCCTTCGGTTACCCAATACGGTTTACCAATCGGACGGCAACCCTGAGCGACGATCGTTTCCATGACAATATTGCCGCTCAGCGCAACGCCAACCGCGCCTTCTCGATAAAAGCGATCGCCAAACAATCCGGTCGATCCCCCTAACGTTCCCGCACTTGCCAACCCGCCGACTTTCGGCGCACTAGGATAAGCAAAATCTAACCCTTGCAGTAGATCGTTGACTCGCGGCAAATCTGCGAGCACGATGAAATTTGGCGAATCTGATGTCGGAACCCCGATTAAATCTGTCCAAGTATCCGGCGGACTATCCAAATCCGGTAAATCCCCTGCCGAAATGTAAAACGGCTGCACCTTCACGTTCGGTAAATGCCCAAGCATCAGGCTCAGCGAAGGCTCCCCTTCGACTTCCCGCACTTTTCCCCGCTGTGTCATTCCGATAATGCCGCCCCCGCTACATCCAATCAGCGGCACACCCGGCAATTTTTCTCGAAATAAAGGCAACAATCGAGAGTACTCACTGGCAAACGCAGATGAGATAAAAATAATCCCCAAATCAATTGAAGCTCGCAAGGTTGCCTGTGCTTGAGTCACAACTTCTTCGACCGCAGCTTCTAGGAATGGGCGAGTTGACAAGGCGCTTGCCCATCGCATGGATGATTTGAGAGATTCGGTCATACGCGATCGCTCTCCTGAGAAAAGTCGCAATGACTCTAGTGTAGAACACGGTTGACAGCTTATCAGACTCACAGATCGGAAGACCGCACTTCAGGTAGAGTCGCCAAGGGGAAACAACACGGGTTAATATATGCACATAAAGCATGAGCGGACACTCACTGGAATGTTGTCTAGTGAGCAGATTAAAAAGAGCTGATTGTCCTAAGCTTGAATGCTGGATAGTCCTGTCAACCGTTCTCACTTGTCCTGAGTACAGTCCAGGTCTAACGTCTACTCTCTCTAACCCGCTTGTTTTGACTTGAATTAAAGAGGACGGATCCTAACAATGAGCAATATTGAAAAGCAGATTGAAGTCGAGCGTGATAATGCTCGCAAAGAGTGTGACATCAACGGTGCGAACTCGGCTGAGTGTGCGGCGGCTTGGGATGTAGTCGAAGAACTACAGGCTGAAGCGGCTCACCAGCGCGAAAGCAGCAAGCCCAAGAACAACTTTGAAAAATACTGCGACGATAATCCTGATGCACTAGAATGCCGCGTGTACGACGACTAATCGAATTCCTTGAATTCACAAATTCTCAAAAGTAAAGCAGGCAATCAATGCCTGCTTTTTTGTGGCATAACGAGAGTATCCCTAACTCAGCCCCCAGATGTACGAGAAATTAGACCTGCTAAAAGCGCTCTTCGTCGAGATGGATCAAGCCCTAGTCGCGTATTCGGGCGGGATCGATAGTACGCTTGTGGCAAAAGTTGCCTTTGATGTTTTGGGCGATCGTGCCATTGCTGTGACTGCCGAATCCCCGTCTCTCCTGCCCGAAGATCTTGAAGATGCTCGCATTCAAGCTGCTGAGATTGGCATTACTCACAAGATCGTTCAAACTCACGAATTAGAAAACCCCAATTATGCTTCTAATCCGGTCAATCGCTGTTATTTCTGTAAAAGCGAATTGCACGATACATTAAAGCCTCTCGCACATGAATGGGGTTATCCTTACGTGGTCGATGGTGTGAATGCAGATGATTTGCATGATTATCGTCCTGGCATTCAAGCTGCAAAAGAGCGAGGTGCACGATCTCCTTTAGCCGAAATTGGCATCACAAAAGCTCAAGTTCGAGCGATCGCGAAACATCTCGGATTGTCATATTGGGACAAACCCGCCCAACCTTGTTTGAGTTCACGGTTTCCCTATGGTGAGGAAATTACGATCGCGAAACTGCAACGAGTTGGACGGGCTGAAGTGTATTTAAGAAAACTGGGCTGGTCGAATATTCGAGTGCGATCGGAGGGTGACACGGCTCGGATTGAAGTCATGCCCGATCAAGTTAAAGAATTCGTTGTTCAGACGGATCTTTCAACGCTGGTCGAGGCATTTCAGTCTCTGGGCTTTTTATATGTCACCCTCGATTTAGAAGGCTACCGGAGCGGCAAACTCAATCAAGTTCTGCAATTTACGGCTGACCGCACGCTTTAAATGCATTCTTGAAGTCTTGCGGTCCGGTATATCCAGACGCAGAGGCTAACTGCTGAGGAGTTTGCCGACCGCTATAGAATTTGCCATTAATTTGCCAAGTTGGGTATCCAGGTTTCTGATTCAATTGATTTTCAGCTTCGCCTAACACTTTCTGGCAAGTCTCAATTTGAGCCTCTTTGCCACCTTCTGCACACTCGACGTAAGGAAAATCTGCGAGGGCTTCTTTGCCAAAGAATTGTTTCTGTTCACAGCAATGCGGACACCAATAAGCCCCATACATCGTGGCTCCAGTTTGCTTCAAGTGTTTCGCTAATCCAATTTCGGCTTGTCCAGACGTGTTATTGACAACAAAATAAGGATTGCCTGCCGCATCTGTAATGGTTGCGGCATCGATCGGACCTCTGCCAATCGAAGCGCCCCAAGCGATCGAGCCAATGAGAGTAATCATGGCGACGATTGTGCCCAGGAAAAATAACTGTCCACGATCGTTCCAATCTCGCCCAATCAGCGTCAATACGAACATCAATGTGGCAAACGTGGCTGAAGCCAGACAGAAATAACAAATTCCATTCACTCCAAACTGCGACACAAATTTGGAGAACATGATGTACATCAGGTAGCCGCTAAACAGCAACATTGCAGTTGCCCCTGCAAACAGCAGCAGCCAAGTTTGATTCTCTAAATTGGTGCGGAGCGATTTCTTCTCTTCAGGATTTACCAGCAAGGGAGCCAAGGCAAGTACTGCCATTCCGATGTATGCCAATAATCCATACAGCGAAAGGGGCAGTCCGAATAAGACGGCATAGGGGCTTTCCAGCACCCGTTCACATCCACTAGTCGGACATGCCACCGTGGCGCTAGACAATTTGTTAAAGGTGATATAGCCCGTGTTGAGAATGCCAAGCCCTGCGATCGCGCCAATCAGCGGGCGAGCGGCACGGTGTATCCAAGGGGTAGAACGTCGGCGAGTCATAATTTTGATTTCAACGGGAGTCGGTACATACTTTATCAGGGTAACTGCTGCTCGTGCGATTCGGACGTGTAGTTTATTGTGTCCGAATCGAATGGGTTTGAGCCGATTATTTTCATGATGCGAAACGGCATTTCTAAGTTTCTGAGAAATTTGCTTGCAAAGTTACGATTCTTTTGCTAATTTAATTAAGCGCCGAAACGCGCTCCCGCCGGGATAGCTCAGTTGGTAGAGCAGAGGACTGAAAATCCTCGTGTCACGAGTTCAAGTCTCGTTCCTGGCATAGATTTCAGGGTTTAAAGTTTGGGACTCCCCCAGATTTCCCCCAAACGGAAACAACCGAATAAGTGAGATGCGATATCAAAGTGTATTCACAGCTTTTTAAGGGAAGAAACCCCGATATAGAGTTATGAATGCCGAGATTGAAACCGTATTTTTCTGTGTGTTAGAAGCTGATTTAAATTATCTAAAAGCCTTATAGTGCGGTTCTAACACACACTTGGTTAGAGTTCAGAAATCCGCGATCGCCCGTAAAGATACTTCATCAATCTCTTTAGGTTCTAGGCATGGGTATATGTGATCGCATCAGTCGCATTGTTCTCTCCGAGATGAACAGCCATAAGTCTCAGTCGCGCCATGACTCAAATCAGCAAGCGAGAGAACTAGAAAAATACGCTATTTCTCTCTGATAGCAAATTGAGAATTTAGAAGCTACCAATAAAGACTCGATTTCCTTTGATTCTTTGCTCAATTTGAAAAGCTAGCAATTCTGGTAACCAATGAGCGTTCACAGGAAGTGTCGTGGAATACTCAGTCTGTCCTGCTGTAATCTTCTCTTATGAGCGTGATCACCGGACTCTCTGGAAATGAAATTTTTTGTTTGAAGCGTCGCGGGTTCACGCCCGGTAATCTTGTCATTGGGAATAGTGTCATTTCTCTGGGAGTCGTAAGTTCGATCGGGTCTAGCATCAAAACGCTAATTGGTGGTGAAATTCATCCGCTCACTCAACTCATTCATGAAGGGCGACAGCGTGCCTATGCACGGATGGTGCGTGAAGCTAAACAGCAGGGTGGCGTAGGGATTACTGGAGCCTCAAATCAACTGATTTTTCACGGGAGCAGTGTGGAGTTTCTGTCGATTGGGTCTTGTTTGCATCAATCGGACGAAGCAGTAGAACGACTGAAGTTTTCAAGTTCGGCGGATGGACAAGCGCTGTATTGCCAACTGGATTGCGGGTTTCAGCCACGCCAGTTTGTCTTTGGCAATGTGGCATACTCGATCGGCATTGGTGGTGGATTAATCGGCGGATTGCGAAGTCTAGCACGGGGTGAGATTAAAGAATATTCGCGAAGCTTTAATGAGACTCGCCACTTAACCTTGAAGCGAATCCAAGCCGAAGCCCGTCAAGTGGGCGCGAATGCAGTAGTTGGAATTACAACTTCGATTTTGCCGATGATTGGCATTCAAGAAATGGTGATGATTGGCACCGCTTCGTCTCATGATGCATTGCCTGATGTCTATCGTCAAACTCCAATCACGAGTGATTTGACGAATGAAGAGATGTAGAACCTGATTCATGATGGCTACATGCCGGTGCCGTTGGTGCTGGGTGTATCGGTCTACTCGCTGGGACTCGTTGGTAGCATAACGTCTTCGCTTAAATCTCTGGTTCGGGGTGAAATTAAAGAATTAACGACCTTGATTTATGAAGCGCGAGGGCGTTGTTGCATGAATAGGGGTTGCGGAGGGGCGACGTGATAGGTTTGAAGTACCACCGACAAACTTTCACAAGCAATGAGCTACCGCATCCGCAACTGGTCTGAGTATAACGCCGGATCGAAGCACAGAGGAAGTATCACCTTCTGGATCGATGAAACAGTGCTTGCCGAATGGATTGTGCCGCGCTTGAGTGGACAACGTGGGGCATCGGTATTCTACAGCGACCTCGCGATGGCAACGATGGCAACCGTCAAAGCGATCTATGGACTGGCAGGACGGCAATGCCAAGGATTCCTCACCTCGATTTTTACGCTGATGGGATTTGAGTTTCCCGTGCCCGACCACAGCACCTTGTCGAGACGCATCGGCAAACTGTCGATTGGGCTGCCCGTATTGCCTGCAACCGGAGCGCGTCATGTCGTGGTTGATTCCACGGGAGTCAAAGTCTATGGCGAAGGCGAGTGGAAAACCCGGCAACACGGGATCAGCAAGCGTCGGACTTGGCGCAAGCTGCATCTCGGAGTCGATGAGGCAACAGGCGAAATTCTAGCGGCGGTGGTGACGACGAACGGGGTGCATGATGGTGAAGTCTTAGACGACCTGCTCAACCAGATTGAAGACGACATTGAGCAAGTCACCACCGATGGAGCATATGACCATCGCCATTGCTATGAGGAAATTGCCCAGCGCGGAGCCAGACCTGTGATTCCACCCCGCAAGGATGCGGTGATTTGGCAGCATGGCAATTGCAAAGCTCCATCCCATCCACGAGACGAAAATCTCCGCTCCATCCGCAAGCATGGACGCAAAAAGTGGAAGCGCATCGCTGGTTATCATCGTCGCTCACTTGCCGAAACCACGATGTTCCGCTTCAAAACGGTCTTTGGTGGCAGTCTCCGGTCGCGTCGCTTTGACAACCAAACTGCGGAGCTATTGATCAAATGTGCGGCGCTGAATCGCATGATTCAGATCGCGAAACCCGACAGCTATCAAGTTGCAGCTTAGTTCAATGCTCTCCCAAGGCGAGCGTTGAACTTTTGCGATTCATGCAACAAAGCCATGAATATCTATAAAGTTCAGATTTGTAGTGCCAAATTCATAGGCTACATCTCAAAATCCCTATCCTGCGACTCATGGTAAATCTACTCGACCGCTCCTAAAGCTTTCAGATTGGCTTTCTGCGCCTCAGAGAGTCCCGTGACTCCGCTAATCTTCATCCCCTCGTAAGGAAGCTTACTTCTTAAAGTTTGGATCGTTTTTCTCATCTGCCCATCCCAAAGTTGAATCGGTTGCTCAAAATAAGCGATCGCTAATACCGTCTTCCTTGGGTTCCAGTCCACAGAGGTGCCCCAATTTTTACCCTCAATCACCTGCTCGCAATCGCCTGTACCCACATTCCAAATTCGGATCGTTGAGTCTGTACAAGCACTTGCCAGCTGTTTTCCATCGGCACTCCAAGTGACTGAATAAAGATGTCCAGGAGCATGTCCTCGAAGCGTGCTTAAACACCGTCCAGAGTTCACATCCCAAAGCTTAACTGTACTTTCGTAGTCTCCACTGGCTAGGGTTTGACCATTAGGGCTAAAAGCAATGGAGTGAACAGAATGACCGACCGGAAGGATACGATCGCAAACTCCTCGACTTAGATCCCAAAACCGAATCGTTTGGTCTAAACTCGCGCTCGCAACTCGATGACTTGTTGGAAACCAGGCAACCGAATTCACTTGATGCTGATGTTCCGATAAGGTTAGTAAACACTGACCAGAATGAATGTCCCAAAGTTTAAGCGTTTGATCATTACTGCTGCTGATTACATAGGTTCCATCTAAACTCCAAGCAACAGACTTCACCCATCGCTCATGACCTATTAACACCGTTAAGCATTGTCCTGTGCGGACATCCCAAATGCGAACTGTCGTATCCGCACTACAACTCGCAATCAAGCATTCATCTGGACTCCAGGCTACAAACAGGACTTCTTTAGTATGTCCATAGAACTGCCGAAGGCATTGACCTGTCTGACAATCCCATAGCTGTACCGTATGGTTTGTGTTACCACTTAAGAGCCGAGTTCCATCTTTGCTCCACTTCACGCACCAGGATGAATTACTATGTCCTTGCAGCGTTTTGATACAGCAACCCGTGTGCGTATTCCACAGCTTCATCACATGGTCATGGGATACTGTAGCGAGCGTTTTGCCATCGCGGCTCCAAGCTACTCCCCAAACCCAGCTTTGATGCCCCGGAAACACTTGCAGACATTTTAGAGAACGATCCCATAATGTGACAGTATGATCATCGCTTCCTCCAGCAAGTTTTTGACCATCAGGACTCCACTCTAGTCGCCAAACATAATCTCGTGTTGCGATCGCTTGTAAACACTCCCCCGTTTGCCAATCCCAAAGCTTAATGGTTCGATCCATCCCACTGCTTGCTAGAATTTTGCCATCAGGATGCAATGCTAAAGAAAGTACCCAGTACTCATGCGCTTGAATTACTCGAATACAGTTACCAGAAGCAATATCCCAAATCTTGATTGTGCAATCAGTATAAGCTCCTGCTAGTAAAGTTCCACTCGCAAGCCAAACTAGCGACCAAATCCAACACCGATGATCCTGCTGTTCTGTTGTTCCTAATCGAGTCCGTTCTGTTCCCGTTGCGGTATCCCAAATCAAAATCGAAGGCTCTTGCCCACCACAAGCAAGCTGTTGACCATCGGGACTCCAGACTAAGGTAAACACACAATCGGTAAACCCCATAAAGTTCCGTAACCATTGTCCTGTGCGAGTATCCCAAAGCCTCACTATCGGACCTACTCCTGTTGCAAGTGTTGTCCCATTAGGATGCCAAGCTGCTGCTAAAATCCAACTTTGATGCGCTTGAACTGTAAACAGGGGCTGCATCTCTTGAAATTGCCAAAAATGTAGACAGCCGTTGGTGTCACCAATTGCAAAGCGTTGTCCATCTGGACTAAATTGTACCCATACGCCTCCCGCGAAGGTTTGGGTAAAAGTGGATTGCGAAAAATGAGTCAACTGAAAATTAATGTCTTGTAAGGTTGCTCCTTGGAGATCGGCATATCGAAGGACTAGACCAGAAAAATCATACCCAGCCAGATCAATTTGCGAATGCAGACAAAGGTTGATTAAGTTTCCTGCGCCGTAATTAAAAGCTGGTTCAGAAGCAGAACGCAACGCAACGAGAATCGAGCGAAGATGCTGCTCCAAGACTACAGCATTATGATGAAATGTCTCCCTCAGTTTTGCAATAATCGGCTGCAAAATTAGCCGAATTTGACTCTCACGAATGTAGTCTAAAGCAGTTGTTTTAATCAGTGCATAGTCGTTGAAAAAAGATGTTGTATTGATCAATAATTCAGTAACAACTCGCTGAATGAAACAATCTGTGACATACTCCATGACAACGGGCTGTTGAGTATATTCGCCAGACCTTTTTTCGATTAAGCTCCGCCAAGTCAGTGACTCTAAAGCTTCGAGTAAACTAGCGCGAGAAATTGCTGGAATAATGTCAGCTTGTAGTTCCGTGATTGTTGTCCATTCTCGATTGATTGCTAACCAATACATAATCGTTTGCTCTAGAACTGATAATCGCTCAAACTGTTGCTCTAATAAGCGGCGAATTCCGTTAAAGAGTGGTGTCTCGACTTGCAAAAAGGCAGTAATTTCTCCATCAAACAGGCTTTGAATGGAAGTCGCAACCATCTTGACTGCTAGTGGATTGCAGCGATACAACTCACACAAGTAACATTTTTCAGTTAAAGTACCAACTAGCCGTTTGGCATCTAGAAGCGCTAAAGAAGCCTCACAAGATCCTTCTAGAAATAGTGATCGTATTGCACCCTCTGACTCTTCTAACAGGGCAACTTCGGCAGATTTCTCTCGACTTGTGAGCAGAATACAACTCTGATGGCTAGATTCACCTAGCATCTGAAATAAGTTGCCATAGTCCATAAAGTCAGATCGATAATATCCAGCATTTTTCCCGGCTTGTAAAAGCGTCTCTTGATTGTCCAAAATCACGAGGCATCGATGTCTTTGCAACCAGTAGAGCAATCGTTCTGGTTTTGCTTGAATGTCTTGCCGTTTAGATACAAATGGCACAAGTTCAGATAGTAAAGAGTCTAAGGAGGGAGCATTGCGTAGCGATCGCCAGATGACAACATCAAACTCCTCCTGGACTTGTCGAGCGACTTGAGCCGCTAAAACACTCTTGCCGATTCCGCCCATTCCCACGATTCCAACTAACCGACAGCGCTCGTCGGTGATCCATTGGCTCAGATACTCAATCTCCTCAGTCCGACCATGAAAGATAGAAACATCCGGTGACTCACCCCAATCTATTGCAGGTTGAACTTGAATTGAACATTGAGAGAGAGTGCTGTGAAAGTGGGTGAGGGTTGTCCGAAGGTTCGTCTTGTTCACCTTGCGTTTCAACGCTTGACTCAAAAGTTTCCAGAATTTTGGTCCAACATCATGTTGAAGGTAATTGATAGAGTAACCCGATCGTTCCGCAATGAGATCGTAAGTTAAGTTGTTCCATACACCAAATAATAGAGCAACTTCAACCTCTGTAAGCGATCTTGAAAATGTGTGATTGAATACACCACTAATTATTTCTAACGCTTGCTCGAATTCCATACATTTTAGAGCTTTAGCAAAATAAAAGAATTAAACCATACTTTCCATCCTCAATTCCATACCTTCTAGTACATCTCACAACTCAAAAGATTGGTAGACTGCTGAGATATTTGAGGCATTGAAAGGTTCATTACAGTCTCTTCAAATTTCCACCGATTTCCGCAGTAAGAAGCTCTATTCCGTTTTCCGATTCGTAGCCCCTCTAACTCCATCTCAGTCATGGACGATACCCTTCTGTTGGTTCCGATTTATGTTGATGCACTATGGTTGCAGAACGAACAGCAAGTTGTAGATGCAATGGCAGATTTTTCGCGTTTACCTTATCTCGATAAGCATCTAAAGCGTGAAATCAATGCAGATACCGCAAACATTAGTGAAGCGATCGTGTCGCAGTCCTTTCAGAGCCAGACACTGAATCTAAAGCCTGGAGTACATTTACACTGGGCTTTACCCGATGAATTAGCCGTAGGAACTCAAAAAAACCAGGGGTGGTGCTTTCCGGCAGTGCCGAACCGATGGTTAGTAACTCGGTATAGTTCCGATCCCTTGAGATCTAAATCTTGGATTGTTGAGAGTGATTATATTCATAGCCCTGAAGATAAGAATGCGAACTATATTGAGTACGTTTGCGGAAAAGGTGCTAATTCTGGGAGTATCAGTTACTACTATCGAGAAATTGATCAAGGTTCTGATGAACCTTTTCGCTATGTAGGTCGTCAAGTTCCCCTAGAGCTTTGGATTAAGGAAGATACTTCGCACACATCCTATTTTCCTCCTGAACATCCCCTGACTGCGATTGGGTATGGAGAACTTGCATTTGCTGCATTCTATCCAAACTGCCGCAGCGTATTTGGATTTCACGATGATGAAGTCATCCAGGATATGTCAGGCTATCAATATGAAGTCATTGGATGGTATCAAGATCGACAACAAAAGGACTCTGTTAAACAACTCCTTAATTTAGAGAACTTGCAAGAGTCTAAGTGGAAAATCTCAGGTGCGATTTCGAATGCCGTTCCCGATCAACTCCTGTTCTACTCCAAGCTCATCTTTAAAGGGTTGCCGTCCACTGAACCAACTCAAAAGGATGTGACGATCGCGGTAGGGACAACTCCAATGGAGGCACTGTCTACTTACCTAGCCCATCAACTCATCGAAGATAAAAGCTTTAAGGTTAGCCCAAGCGATCGAGATCGACTGTTAGAGCAATTTGAAGAGCAACTGGAGTTCCTACACCTCTCAAGTGAGTTATCCAATGCCAAATTAGATCGGAGATCAAAACTTCGAGCTTATAAACATGATGCGGGTTTTCAGGCAATATCAGGCGGAGATCATTGGCAGGTTCGTGTTGAGATTCCCTCAAATCAGTCACAGCCTGCGAACAGACAATCTGCAACGACGGCTCAAACTCAGCCGCGTCTAGAATTGCCTGTTGAACTCGCGCAACAATTAAAGCACCTCAACTATTTACAGCGAGCTTACAACCAAGCGGAGGCAAATCTTTCTAGCTTGCGCCAAACTCTATTTGCAGATTGGTACAAGTATATGCTGTCGGTTTACCAGCCTCCGGATATGGTTCGAGGAGACGACTATCCTGATACTGACAAGATTCGTTTTTTTATTCGTGAAAAAGATATAAAGCCTTTAGCGTCTTTATTTGTAGCAACTGAGCAACTAAAATCTCAATCTCAATCTGCTACACAACGCCTTGAGAATTTGATTGGGGCGTATAATGCAAGCCTTTTGGCTCATATCAGAGCCGAGGGGAACTCGATCCTATCGAAACCAGCGAGATCGCAATCCAATGAGACGAATCCTGCTGTCACGAATTGTACTGCTGCCGCGAATCCATCTAGCTCAACTCAATCGTTTAGGAACTGCTTAGACTTTAATGGTACGACGACTTATGTAAAAGCGAAGTGGCAACAACCTGCGATCGACATTAAATCTGGATTCACTGTTTCAGCCTGGATTTATCCTAGAGTGAGCGATCGCGCTTTACCCTTTACGATCTTTTCGATTGGTACACTCAAACTGCAACTACAACCAAGATTCTTAATTACACTGCCAATGTTGGCGCACTTGAGAGATTGTGGGTTTTCTGATCCGCAGTTGCTTGTTCTTGCAAACACTATCGAGGCTGCAAACCAAGCTAGCGATCGCGCCGCCTTCCCAACCGCAGAGAAATTTTTAGAAGCGATTTCAGACAAGAACGCATTCGTGGGATCTGAAGAGAAATTGCTTAATGCGATCGCACGGATCGTTCTAACCTGCCCTGGAATTGACGATTACATCACAGTCGTTGACGCTGAACAGTGGTGTCATGTAGCCCTGACATATGAACCTACAAGTAGCTTTCGAGCGCAATCTCGCTTGAGTGTTAGCGTGGAGGGTCGATCGTTTCCATTGCAGTTAGACAATCCTTTGATCCCAGGTCAGTTTGATGCCATATTCATTGGGGCTGAGGATCAATCAGGCAAGGCTGGTTTCTTGGGACAAATGAATCAGATTCGAGTCGATCAGCGATCGCTTTCAGAGGTTGAAGTCCGACGAGACATGACTGATAGCGATCGACCGATCTATCAATTACAAACTGATGCGGCTCCTCGATTTTGGCAACCTACAGAACCCGTGATTTTAATCGCTGGCTCAGGTGTAAAAGAAACAGAGCGGCATGGACAAGATAGCAAATTCGATCCTGATGGGAAACTGGAATGTCTGGCGATTAATTCGATTCCAAACAGTTTGAAAGGGATTTTGAATCGGAGTGTTGGCTTTGATATGGCGCAGTTTAGAACTGAGATGAGCGCCTTTAGTCAGACCGTTCAAACGCGACTGGAAGCGAGTACGAGTCAAGCGATCGCACTGAACTGGTGGAAACCACAACCCGGGAATCCATTAGCAAGTACGAGTCAAGCGATCGCACTGAACTGGTGGAACCCACAACCCTGGAATCCATTGTTTCTGGAGTGGGAAGTATCGATGCAGCCTGTTCTGGGCAAGACCAATGTAGAAGGTTTAACTTTTGCCGCAGATATGATTACTGCGAACTATGAACTGCCTAACAATGGGGTCGATCTGGCTGTGAAGCCGAATCGGAATCAACTAGGTAGTGCATCGATTTATAGCAATTCTTGTGTTCTGACCTCACAGACTAGCGCTCAGATGCTAGAGAAGTTGGGAGAATTCTTACAACAGTTTTTAGATCAACTCAACGAAGCAAACTTTAAGACTCTTCCTGAATTCTATCAACCGCAGCAAAGGGCTTTAAAGCTGACATTCGAGCGATTAGAGAAGCTCAAAACCTGGTACAAAGAGACTCTGCTCTATGATTCAACCAATAACAGCTATGATCTGGTCTATGTCGCGATCTGTGCAGGCTTAAAGTTATTTGACCAAAGCGGCGATCCCATTCCCTTCCTCTCTCAGTCCTTGAGCGGCTTTAATGCTGAGTTATTGATGCACAAGCAAACGCTTCAATTACCTGTTGAAGATCCCCTCAGTTTTGGAGAAGATCAGACCTTTACTCAAGAGGTTGCTAGAGCCTTAGCAGGCAATATCCAGACTGCCCCTGAACCAGCGAATAAGTTCAACCCGATTCGCTCTGGGGCAATGTCGATCACGCGTCTGCGTCTGATTGATACCTTCGGTCAGGTCAAAGATTTTAATCAAGAAGACATCCTCACCGCAGGAAAAGAGATTCTGACGCCTAAATGGTTAACAGTGCCGGGGAGTCCTCATTTGGTTTGGTTGCCACCTCGTCTGGTGCAACCGACCCGAATCGATTTTCGGTGGCTGTCGGCTTGGGAAGAAGATCTGACAGCAACTCCGATCTGTGGATGGGTGTTGCCGAACAATCTGGCGAAAAGTCTCGTCATTTTTGACGAAGCGGGTAAGGCACTCGGTTCGATTTTGCAGCGTGGTTCTATGATTCAGTGGGAACCTGCTCCGGGACGAAACCGCCAAGTCGATGAGATTGCGAATCCACACTTGAGAAGAATGGTGGAACACATTCTGTCGAAAGGCGATGCAGTGGGCGACTCAACTGAGACTGATGAGAATTTCTTAGTTGATTTGCTGACAACGATCGCGGGTGCATTAGAAACGATCGATCCAGAAAGTCATGCTCAACATCGCAGTCTGGCATTGTTGATGGGACGACCTTTGGCAATCGTGAGAGCAAGACTGAATTTTGAACTGCAAGGTGAGCCTGCAATTAATCAAGGTTGGCACGCCTTTAAAGCAGATATGGAGCGCACAACTCGACAAAGCGATCAGTTCACGCGAGTCCGCTTCCCGATTCGGATTGGAGCGCAGGAGAGATTCAATGATGGTGTGGTTGGATACTGGAGAGAAACGCTGAATGGCTATGAATACAATAAGTTTTATGCTCCTCAAACTCCCAACTCGCTAATCAATCGCAGTATCGATCATCCAGATATTGTGATTGATGATCAGTTGTGGATTGAAAAGCAAGCCTTCACAGAAGCTTTTGGTGAACAAGGAACTCTGGTCACTCAAGAACTGCTGCGAATTGGATGGCTGAAGGCTCTAGGTGAAGAAACCCCTTGGATGGAAGTAATTGCGATGGAAGAGCGATCGCTGATTCCTCTCGGAATGCTCACTCATCTATCAAGAGAGATCAATCAACTTCTAGCGGTTCAATCCGTCGATCCATTGCATATCTTACAAACGATCGATAGTCCTCCTCAGTTTCTAACCATGATGATTGATCCGCGTGCGGAAGTTCACATTACCTCTGGCTTTTTGCCAACTAAGACGATTTCAATTCCAGTTGAGGACTATGCCTCTGCTTTGGAAGCGATCGAAGTATCATTCTTAACGGCTCCGATTCTAACCGAGCGAGGCACTCGTCGCTTGAGCTTCCCCAAGGAACCCGGTTTCGACTGGACTTGGTTAGAACATAAACGCTGGTTGAGCAAAGACATTTTTACAGAATCGCTTCAGGCACAAGGCGGACAATTTGCAGACGAAGCTGTGATCGAGCAACTTTGGACTGGATTGCAAAATTCTGGATGGCTCAAGCCGGCAAACAATGGGGATCGGCTGAGAATTGTTCCAATGGGGCGTAGAACTTCAGAAAAACTCAGTCAAGTGAATTTGGCAGCACTGGGTATGAGTAATCAAAGTGAATCAATTTCTCAGATTGAGGACTACATCGAGCAACTGTTTTGGACAAAATATACTACGATTCCGGTTATCGATCGCGAAGTCTTTTTCTCTAAACTAACTCAGCGGGAGAAAGCAACCAAACAGATATTTTCTGAGCAGCGATCTCATCAGCAAGCTTTGTGGCAATTCCTTTTAGATCCGCAGGTCAATTGGTTAAAACCTTTGCCAGTCGATCCGACGCGATCGCTTGTCTCACCAAAAGACGAACGACGGATGGAAGTTCTGATTCCACGAAAAGATTCACCATTATCAACACTCTGGTTTCCTGAACTGCAAAAGAAGATAGAAATCATTCTGGAAACCGAAGCGCTAGAGATTTCACCACTTGAACCTAAAGCAATGTTTGCTGAAACACAAGAGATTCGAGAAGGATGGTTAGTTTTGAAGCGCGTCAAAGAAGGGAGTTAAATTCAATGGAACAACTAAGTTTGAATCTGACCGTTCAAGAAATCAATCTGATTTTAGATGCTTTGGGAGAACAGCCTTATAAACAGGTGTTCCCCTTGGTCGAAAAAATCAAAGCTCAGGCGGAAGCCCAGGTGCGGCAAGAAGCTAGTAGGAATCACACGGATTACAGCATTTCAAACAACTGGAGCAATGAGCAGTGAAGAATCTACCCACAATCTATCCAGTAGCTGTCAACAGCACGACTCGCCCAGTGTTCGATTCAGTTAATGAAGCAGCCAAGGCGACACAGAGATTGGAGCGTAACCAAAATGGCAACCCTGTAGATGCATACAGCACCAACGATTTGGAGCCAGTGAATGCTCAGACAATTTATCAAGAAACTTTTGAATTTAAGCTGACTACTCCAGCAACGTTAAACAGTTCCAGCATCAAACCATTGTTCCACTTTAATTACTGGGGTAAAGCTAATCAATTCTCAGAGCAACGTATCACGGAAGGATTCACTAAAATGTCTGAAACCATTGAGCCACTAAAGAATGGCTGGTGTCAAGCAAGCTGTCGCTTTATTGTTCCTGAAAAAGTAAGGCTTGTTCGGGCGTTTGAAATAGCTATGAACAAAAGTGATACATCATGGGAAGCGATCGACATTTGCAACCATCGCATTGAAAAGTATCGCAATCTTATTAGTTTCTATCTCACGTTCAAGCCACTACCTCAAGGCAGGACAGATATCCTTGAGGTTTCTGGTGAACAACAAGGAAAACTCCAAGATATCAAGATTATTCCAGACAAAGAATTTGGCTTCTGTGCTGATTTTGATGGAGACAAAAGCTATATCGAATTTGCTACATCTCAAATGCCCCTAAAAAACGAACCCTATTCTATAGAAGTATGGATCAAACCTGCTGAGATGAAAGATTGCCATATTGTCGGCTGGGGAAATTCAATCGGCAACAATAGTGCTAACTTGCTCAATCTCACCCCTGAAGGGATTCGGAATAGTTGGGGTCAAACAAATACGGGTAAAGTTGCTCAGAAGAAATTGGATGATGGTCAATGGCATTATGTGGTTGCCACCTTCGATGGCAAAACTCGTTCTATCTATGTCGATAGTAAAGAACTAGTCAAGGATGATAAGCTATCCCAACTAGCGATCGCTGACGCGCAAAAGCTTAGAATTGGCAAAATTGATCCTGCTAAACTACCCGCGTTTAAAGGGAAGATTGCTCTAATTCGTATCTGCGGTCGTTCCCTCACGATAGATGAGATTCGGCGCTATCACCTATTAGATAAGCTGAACCACATTACTTCACCTGCCGATCCCCACCTTCAGCTACATCTACGGCTCAATGAACTGCGGCAGGGACTCAAACCCACCACGCAAGAAGTTCAGGATTTTTCAGGGAATGAGCGTCATGGATTGGTCAAAGAGAATCAGCCTGCTCCAGAAGTGATGGCTGACGACCGCTTTGGGAGTTGTCTCAACTTTAAGTCAACCTCTGGCGCGATCTCGATTAATTCCATCCCTGCTTTGCCTGAAAACAAGAGCTTTACGATCGTGCTATCCGTCAAAGTTCAACCTGAAGAAAAGCAATCAGATGCTATTATTTTGCAATGGGGAAACGATTTCAAGATTGTGCAGAAAGGAAACCCCTGGGAACTCACTCTAACGCTTCAAAATAACCAAAAACTAACTTTTGATAATTCTACTAACCTGACCAAGTTTGCAGACGGCAGGTGGCATCAGCTTGCCATTATCTATAACCATCAGTTACCTGATATCAGTCTCTATCTCGATCAGATTTGGGTTGCTTCCAAGTCGATTAAGCTAGGCGCGATTAGCAGTCCGTTGTTAGAAATTGCACCCTAAAGGGAGAGAACACAATGGCTAAATTTCAAGGCAACATTGCAAATTTACGACTTTACGATCGCGCTTTATCCTTAGAAGAGATCAGGCGCGATGCCCAAGCGGATGAAACGATCACGGTTAAATTCCTCGCCGCTAATCCGATCGAATTTAACTTATACAACCAGCAGGATGAACAAGCAATCTACATCACAGAAGATAGTAAACCTCATCCGTTTACTCTGGAACTGATCAACGCATCACCGCGAGACATTACCTTTCAGACTCCAGCCGCAGAAGACTTGACGATCGATAAGACTTGGGCAGAGTGGGTCGCTAGTGCGTCCCTTTATCATTTCCAACTACGCTTTCGACCGGGGACGCTCTCTGAAGCGGCAAAGCAGTGGTTCAAGAAACCAGCAATTCGTCTCATTGCTCTAGCTCAAGGGTGGGACATCAAATATGATCCAGAGGACAAAGACCCCGAAGATTGGATTTCGCTGCTCTGGATCGGGCTGACACAGGGAGAGAATTTAGTTACAGAGATTTTTCAGCCGATTCAACCTAAACCACCGGGAGCGGCGAGTAGTCCTCAGCCGATTCAGCCTAAGCAGATTGGAGCAGTTACTTCTCCCCTAAAAGCAATCTACAGAGATTTTAACGATACGATCGTGCAAGGGTATGAGCAGAAGTTGAGAGACATCCAAGCGGAAGTCGATCGCATCAAAAATGATCCGAATCTGAAGCTGATTTTCCAAAAACTGAAAAAAGAAGGTCAGATCACAACCTTCACACTGTTGAAGAATACGGTGTATAAGATTCTGATTCCTCATTTGTCTGCGGGTGCAGAAGGGGGTGCGCGAGGAACACGCATCTATCTAAACTACAAACACTTATTATACGAGGACAAGGAACGGATTCCGGACGGAGGTCGATCGCAGTTTATCAATATCATCAATCATCAAGGCAAGGAGTACATTCCGCTTCATGTGGGATTTGTCGGGTCTAACAAGATTGTGAATGATGGTCTTGTTTCCAATGAACTGACTTTGAGGGTTACGAATATTTCGCGATCGCAGTCCATCCAATTTCAAAAAATATCCGAGTCTCAAGCCTCAAAGTTCACGATTTCGTTTGATGTGGGTAACAATGCCTGGGCTTTAGCGCAAGAGAGTCAGAGAAGTGCAATTTCAGTGAGCATTGGCAGTACTGATCAGACCTTAGCGTTAGGCAAAAGTGAGAACTGGGAGCGTACCTCAAATGACCAGGGCGAACAATCCCGATGGAGTTTTGCCTATAAAGGAAGTAATCCGGCAATTTTAAATGCTGGAGCATCGATCAAGTTTAAGTTGACTGGCATTAAATCTTCTTCTCCGTCAGGGCTAACTAATCTGTCTCTGAACTATGAAGACATTCCGGGGTATTGGGATGGGCGATTTGTTTGTTCGATCGAGAAAACTCCCTTAGTTTACCGAACAGTCGAGAAGCGAGAACTTGTTGGGATCGGGACAGACACACCGAATGCAAAGTTACACATCAAAAATGACTCAACGAAGCAGGCTGCATTGTTTGACGGAGGAGATGTTGAAATTAGCGCAGGAAAATTAGTTGTTAAAGGAATTGGTACTTCCACTTTTACAGGAGATGTAAGTACAACTGGAAACCTGGATGTCAGCGGACGTATCCGAGAAAAAACGGGTCTAATCATGCCTGTCGGTTCTATCCTTCCCTTCGCTGGAGCTATTACTCCAGTAGGATGGCTGCTATGTGATGGGACACTTTATGACACAAACCAACGTAAAGATTTGGTGGATCTGTTTCAGGTGATAGGAATCAGCTACCGCTCTACCAGTGGAGAAAATCTTCAAATCGGAAGCTTCAGAGTTCCTGATTTGCGAGGACGTTTTCTTGTCGGAGTCGGGTCAGCGAATCCAGCGTATAGCCTTGGCGCAACAGGAGGGCAAAACTCTGTGCAACTCACAGTAGATCAGTTAGCAAGTCATAATCATTCTGGTAGCGTAACGATTAATCACCGGGATTTATCGCATCGGCATTCTATGCAATTCTCACATGATGATCTCAGCCTGCTAGGAGATAGAAGACACTATAGTGTTCTACGCAAAACACTTGATACAAACCAGCCAGGTAGGCAGACGCATTACACAGATCATGAGAGTACAGGTCACAGTCACGATGGATCAATTTCCATCAACAGTGTAGGGAGTAATCAAGCTCATGAGAATCGCCCTCCTTATCTAGCAATTAACTACATCATCAAGTATTAAGTTGGAGTTCGGTAACACTATGCCAAGTAACTTAGTCGATGAGTTGATGAGCCAAGAAACTGAAAAAAGTACTCTAGCCAAGCTAGGTCAGGATTTTCTTGCTGCTTACTTAGGACAGATTCAGATCCAAACCTCAGAGAACAATACCCTCATACCAAACGAAGTGAGTTCCAAGGTAGTTCAAGCACTGAAATCAGAATCGAAGGAAATTGGAAACATTCACTACATCGCCACCGCCCCGCTCCAACCCTCAGAGCTAGAAGGCTTCTTCTTCGTCATTGTCTATGACTTACCCACTCCACCACTCAGTTAGTGCTATGCCCTTCACCCAACGCATTCTTCAATTCACCATTCAGCCCAGAGCCTCACCGAACCTTCGAGTCGTTTGTTGATAGTTAAGCGATCGTTGTTCAATTCCCTCAATTCCCCTCACAAAATAAGGAGATTTTTATGACTAGTTCCACTACTGTAAACACAACAGGTGGCGCAGCAAATTCATCGTTAGCTAGTAGTGCGCCCACAACCAAAATCGATGTCGGAATTCTGCTCCTGGTCAATAACGAACCTGTTGCGCTCCGCCCGATCGATGAATATGGGAAGCTGCAAAATGCTGTCGTTCTTGCCAAACTCGATGGTAAAAAATATGAACTGACTAAACCGATCAAAGTGGGAAGCTTGAAAGATTTCAATACGTTTTTGCAGAAATACGGCGCGTCAATGCCCGCTTCAGGAGATTTCCCAGCGCCATTGGATGAAGTCTACAGAAAACTAACCAGTCTTGAGCTAACTGTTGAAGAGTTCATGGTCAATATTCCTGGCACTCACAAGTTGAAAGCAGCTGCAAAGGACAAGCCACGGGCAGAACTCACCAGTACAGATATTGATCCTATTCCTGCTGATGAGAAGGGTCTAACAACCTATGTGCTGGCTGTTACAGTTCAATGGCTGTCGGGAGAAGAAGTAGATTTGATTAAGGGCACACTTGCCATTCAAGGATTCTATTGTAAAATCAGCCGAGTCTAAACCTGCCTGTTCGTATTAGTTTTGGCTCTCTTCCTAAACTAATACGAATCCCTCTCTTTGTCGTATCTATGAGGCAAAATTTACTATGCCTGACAGCAACAAAAACCCAAAATCTCAAATTATTGTTGCTCCTATCTTCTTGATCTCAGGTAGAGAGATAAAACCTCAAATCGAGACAGGCAAGGACGCAGAGCAGCAAACTTACTCACAAGCCAGCTACACCGATCTCAATCTCAAATCTGGCAGCTTTGCTCAAAATACTAAATTTGAGCCAAAAGAAGTTGCAGATGCACTTCAAGAACTCGCAAAGCTTTTTGAAGAGTTAGCGATCGATTCAATCAGCCTGACGCAATTCTTAAACAAAAGCGACTTTAGCTGTAAAGTAAACGTTTCAGGACTGCTATTTTGTCTAACCATCCAAAGAATTCAAGGCAAGACTCGCTTTAAGCTAACCTTAGATGATTTTGAGCTAGATCCGATCGTCCTAAACGATGGATTTATCGCAGGATTTGAAAGCAAAACA
The DNA here is from genome assembly GCF_047649235.1 of Leptolyngbya sp. FACHB-1624. NCBI lineage: Bacteria > Bacillati > Cyanobacteriota > Cyanophyceae > Leptolyngbyales > Leptolyngbyaceae > Leptolyngbya > Leptolyngbya sp. FACHB-1624. The sequence goes on along the minus strand of NZ_CP180258.1, from coordinate 6,374,087 downwards.
GAAATCTCGATCGGCAAGATCTTTGCCAATGCGATCGACAATCTCCCCAACGAAATAAAAGATCTAAAAATTAAACCCAAATCAGGGCTAGTCGTCTATCAAAAAGAAAAATCTGACCCTGCAAAACCGAATACATCAAAATTTATTTTCGGACTCGATCTAGGGATTGAGCTACCTGCTCTAACAGATTTACCCTTAATCGGTGATAAACTTCCCAGTGATAAAAGTCTTGCTATAGATAGCTTTCGCTTTCTGATCATCTCAGCAGATTTTACTCAAGAGCAGCTAAAAAGGATTCAGGACAAATCTGCTGATTACACAGCGATCGACAAATACCTAAAGCAATCACAAACGCTCTCTAAAGGCGGCTCTCTCTCTACGATCCTGCGCTTTGGTGAAGAGATTTACCCAATCGATTTCTCAATGGCAGGAACAACTACACCTAAAACTATACCTGCCCCTAAAATTACACCCGCACCCGCACCCACACCTACAACTGCATCTGAAAATGCAGATACTTCGCCATCCCAGAAACCTCAATCAAGTTCATCACCCAATCTCGGTACTACCAAGTGGTTCAATGTTCAGAAAAAAGTTGGACCTGTCAGCTTTAACCGCGTCGGTGTTCGCTACTATGAAAAACTCGTGTGGCTCCTGCTCGATATGGCGTTATCTGCGTCTGATCTGACCCTCAGCCTCAATGGGTTAGCTGTCGGTTTCGATGTCCTCGCTGCCTTCAAGAACCCCAAAGCACTCCTCAAACCTCGCTTTCGCCTCGACGGAATTGGACTGCAATACACAGGCAAAGGACCTCTCCAAATTGGTGGAGCCTTTCTCCGAGAACAAATCACACTCGCGAACGGTCAAATCGTTGATCAATACAGCGGTGCAGCCCTGATTCGCACAGAAGCCTTCTCGCTCACTGCGATCGGTTCCTACACCGAAATCAATGGCAGTCCCTCCCTGTTTATCTACGCTTTCCTCGATCGTTCGCTCGGAGGACCGCCTTTCTTCTTTGTCACAGGCTTGGCGCTAGGCTTTGGCTACAATCGATCGCTCCGCACTCCCACCGCTGTCGAAGAAGTTGCTAGTTTTCCTCTCGTTCGATTAGTTCTCAATGCCACCCCTTCAGTTCCCAAAGAGCACAGTAGTTCATCTCCCAGTACAGCACTTTCAAAACAAGAAAAAGGGAAGCTATCGGATGTTCTGGGTCAGCTTCAATCCTACATTCCCCCCGATCCCGGTAAAATATTTCTAGCAGTGGGCGTGAAGTTCACATCCTTTAAGCTGATTGATTCCTTTGCGCTACTCATTGCCACCTTTGGCGACGAATTTCGCCTCAAACTCCTTGGCATTTCTAAGATTGTTGCTCCCCCACCCGCAACAGGACAACCCCCGATCGCAGAAGTTAGCATTGGTCTAATCGCAGAATTCGTTCCAAAAGAAGGCATTCTCAAAGTTGACGGCAAGATTCTACCCGGTGCATACGTTTTCTCGCGGGATTGTCAGATTAGCGGTGGTTTTGCCTTCTATAGCTGGTTTTCTGGTCCCCATGCAGGCGATTTTGTGCTGATCGTGGGTGGATATCATCCTCGCTTCAATATTCCAGCACATTATCCCAAGGTCGATCGCTTCCGCCTAAACTGGCAAGTCGATAGCAACTTAAGCATCAAAGGAAGTGCCTATTTTGCCCTCACCTCCTCTGCTGTCATGGCTGGCGGCAGTCTTGAAGCCTACTTCGCTCAAGATGAATTACAAGCTTGGTTTAACTTTAATGCTGATTTTTTAGTCGCTTGGCAACCCTTTTACTACGAAGCTGAAATCTCGATCGGCATTCGAGTCTCTTATCGAACCTTTCTCAAAACATTTGAGTTTAGTATCGGAGTCTTCCTACGAATTTGGGGACCAGAATTTCAGGGAATTGCCAGAGTTAATCTTAAAATCGTCCAGTTCGATATCAAATTTGGTAAACAAGGCAACTCTAAGCCCAATCCGCTCACATGGGCAAAATTTAAGGAAGCATTCTTACCCAGCGATCGAGAACTCTGCACACTGTCGGCTAAAGATGGACTGTCTCGCACCTTTCAAGATCAAGGTCAAGAACGCTGGATTATTAACCCAAAAGATCTAGTTCTCCAAATCGATACAGTGATTCCCTGCACTCGTGAAGAACTATCCGGTAACTCGCAGAGAAAGCTGAACACTATCCTGGGAGTCGGTTCTATGGCAGTATCTCCTGGTGATTTTACTTCGACTCTATCGCTTGAAGTTAAGCGTGATAGCAAACGCTGCGAAGATGATTTCTCATACACTCCTCTCTACAAATCCGTTCCCTCTGCCTTGTGGGGCACAAAACTTCAACCCGACTTGAATGATAAACCCATTCCGGGCGCGCTCTGCGGGTTTGAAATTCGACCTGCTACGCCTCCTGCCCCTGGTGATACGAATGACATCAAATGCAGTGTTCTAGCATATAACGACGACGGCTTTCCAAAAGCTTTCTCATGGCAAGCTTCTACAGCGAGTCAGATAGACCGGGAAGCCTCCGCGAAAATCAATTTAAAAACACCAAATCAAATCCTATTAGAAGGTTTAGACAAATGGATCGCGACCGATGCTTCAGATCCTCTAGATCAGGACTTAGATCGAAGATTGATTGACGAATTTCTCGAAGTTCCTCAAGTCATAATGGTGTAACCCATGAGCAGCTCCGTTCTTTCCGGCAAAATCGAATTCATTCAATACCACAAGCCAGGTCTTGTGTCAGGAGATTACACAATCACCGTAACGCAAACTGTGACCGGATCTAAGATTCAAGGTAGCAACAGTACGTTTCAAGACACAAAATCATTCTCAGTTGCAGGACCTCGCTTCGACTTACCGCCTCAAGACATTTATGAGATGTTCCCGCCTCCAGGCAATCATGGAGATCATTCCAACGTCTTACCGCACATTATTCTGAATCGCAGTACGCTACCTTGGGAGCGAGATATTCAAAGCACTCGTGGCAATCAGCCCTGGCTAGCCTTACTCGTATTTCATCAAAGCGATATCGAACAAGGTAGAGTTTCAGAACCCAAGATTATCAAACTAAGCGAGCTTATCGAAGATAGTTCTCAAAGTGGAAGTTGGTTTCCTGATTTTAAGCTCGAAATTGCCCAGCGAGAGAGCGACAAAGTCACGGTCATCGATGTCCAGAAAAGCCTTCTCAATGTCATTTTGCCAAGCTTTGAAGATCTGCCCTACTTAGCTCATGTCCGTCAACGCAAAGAACTCAGTGTCGATATTGATGAATCTTACTTGGCACAACTAAATGAGTGTAAGGAAGGGTCAACCCAAGCGGCTGAAGATATTTTTAAGGAAGAATTTGCTGCTTTCAAAGAAGAAATTAAACAAGGTGGCATTCGTCTTTTTGGTGCTTGCTCGATCGCTTGTCGTCAAAATGGAACCAAGAAGGAATGGGTCATTACAGATGCTGAAAACGGCAAACAATACGTTGCTAGAGAAGACTCCGTACAACAAAAAAAGGTTTTGAATGTATTTACAAATGATGCTGAAGTCGCGATCGTCATTGCTAATCGCCTCCCTCAACGTGGTGGATTGACAACTGTACACTTAGTCTCTCTTGAGAATCGATTCATAGATAAAATAGATGAGCCTAAAAAAGTTTTCGATTATAGAGAAAAAGACTTAGTTCGATTCGTTAGCCTCAAATCCTGGAGTTTCTCTTGTACAGATCCCGATCGCAACTTTAAACAAATTCTACTTCATCTCAACCAAGACACACTCCGTTTACCCGAAGCTAAGAACGACTATCTCAATCAAGGCTATGTGGCTCTAAATTACTACCTGCGTAAAGGAGGTAAAACGATCGCCTGGTATCATAGTCCATTGCGTCCTTGTAAAACGACCGATCGTCTATACTCGCTGAAGAAAACCGATAGCCCTCCTGAAAAGAAAGGCTGGCATATCAAATCTGAGATGAATCAAACCCATTACTACTGGGGAGATCGCACACAAAATACCCTCTATCAAGTGACACCTTTCTTCGGGGCAAACCTGCGTGTCTCGGATCAGCTGCTTTGTATCGACCAAAAGAGCGGACTGTTTGAAACAACTTACGCCGCCGCTTGGCAACTTGGACGACTGCTAGCATTACAAGACCAGCACTTTTCTGTAGCTCTAACACAGTGGAAGCGTAATCACGTTCAACAATTTCATCAAAGAAGACAAGCGATCGCTGATCCTCATCTACAACTTTTCAATAATCTGCCTAGCTTGAATGCGCCTTCAGAAGTTAACACTTGGTTTGACAAGCTCAACCAACTTCAAGGTGTTCCTTTCAACTATCTAGTTCCTGATGCTCGAATGCTACCAGAAGAATCAATCCGATTTTTTCAGGTTGATCCCCTCTGGATTGATTGCCTACTAGATGGCGCTTTTAGTCTGGGACGTTGCACAGAAACCGACCAACTACAAGACTTTTATCACATTATCGCAAGTAACCGTTATCCCATCACGAGCGGTTTGCTATTGCGCTCGGAGGCAGTCTCTGGTTGGGCTGGGTTACTCGTTGATGGATATTATAAGCTCTCTAAAGATATTGAGTCAGAACTTAAGATGCAAGATCAAGAAATCAGAGCATCTGCTCTGCCTAACTTAAAACAAAACCTGCATCGAATCGGTATACCGTTGCCGGATAAACTGCGAATTCAACAAACTGATGGTATAGAAACTTGGACTCTGACAGACTTAGATACAAGTCCTGACTATGTTGAAACGATCGTTGGCGATGCCAATAATCCTCAACTCTGTATGATGATGCCGGATCGCGATCGACAATATAATTACACGATTATCAATAATAAAGATAAAGAATACTACCTGAAATTACCACTTCTTAGGATGGAGCGTTTAGCCAATGATGTGCTGCTCTGCTTATTTCAAGGAGACATTCATCGGGTAGATATCCATCTTAAGCCTGAAACGCTACACTTTGGATTGAAAAAATTGAAAGAGGATTTCAGTAAAGACCTCAAAAACAAAGATGGAAGTGAGGCTAAGACAAACGACCAAACCCAATCCCCTAGTGTGAATTTGGATCACAAGAATTGGAAAGTTTCTCCAGATTCTCCTAGCCTTCCTGGAACTAGAAGCCTTAATGTTAAAAATTTGGTTACGGAGATAGAAGGAAAGTTAAATCTAACTCTGAATACTCTGACTTCTGACCAATTTGCTTTACAAATGATTGAAGGCTCCGACTTAGTTCGTTTCACTGTAGAGGAGGAAAAAGCAGTGAAAAGTTAGGCGGTCATGGGACTTGCGCCATTATTTCAGTCACTCAAACACATCCTGCCCCACAATTTGAATGCTACCCCCTCCGAATGAGCCAGCATTTTCAGAGTGTGACAGCGGTGCCAAAACTTCGACTGAATAAGAGCAATCGCGTTCAGACCCTGCTGAAAAACTAGGGCGGCAAAGCTCGCTGGCGTCCTTTTTGCTCCAATTGAGAGAGATAAGTCTAAGCTCGACTTTATCCATTAGGCAGCATAGCAAAGCTGCTCTAACCAGATATCTACAATTTTGCTGGGGACTTTAACATCGGTTGTGTCTAAATTGGATATCTGAAAAAGTCGAAACTCCCACAGGCGAGAGCGTACCAGCGCAAGCGCATCCGAAAAGGTGGGACGGGATTTGCAGTACCAAGCCGATTGTGGCAGTTGCCAAGGCTGCTTGGTACTGACCTGATGTGCGAATAAGACGACTAGAGAAAAGAGTCCAAGCAAAGCTGGCGTGGTTCTAGCGATAGCTAAATCTGACCACTGACGTTGAGTCTCAACACCAAGATGTGCCCGTACCTCCTCAAAGGTGACTTCAAGTTGCCAACGTTGCCTGTGCTCACGAGATACGCAACCAGTGCTAGGGTAAATGCTAGAAGCAAGGCAGAGAGGGGATTCTAAAGTTCGACAAATTCGCTAGAAAAAGACATCGAGCCGTACTGCATGGAGGCAGTTCCCGATGTCAGAAAACAATGTTCGCTTTACTGTAGCAGGTTTGTTAGAAGTCACAGCAACAGAACAATCCAATCTTGCGATTCCAACTTGGTTGGCAGAAGCACTGTTGGTGGGACAATACTGGAATCAGAGTGGATTGCTCGAACAGTTACAGCAACAGGTGCGAGTCAGTCGTGGACGGATGGGACAGTATGAGGTGTGTGACTTTGTGCTGTTACTGCTCGCTTATGCCGTCAGTGGAGTCGAAACGCTCAAGTTATTTTTCGAGCAGCTAGAGAGCGTTAAACCTGTGCTCATGTCAGTTTGGAAACGAGCAAAGTGTCCAGTTGCAGCAACCTTGAGCCGTTTTCTAGCCGATGTCGATGAGTCGGCAGTTGAACAACTGCGAAGCCTATTTGAGATGGATTTACTGGTACATCCAATTGAAATGTATGGCGCGACAATTGTATTGGCTCAACTGACAATTACGTTGCCCACCCCAAATTTTCCAAATAAGAGAACACCTTCTCATTTGCAAACCGGATCAGATCGAGCAGCTTGATTCAGCAATCTTGATCCAACGAGATCTTCAAAGAAAAGACACTAGGATGCGTCCAAACTTGCAATTCGAGACTTCCTAGTGCCCGTATCAATAAAATATCAACAGGTTCAACTGTACATGAACGCGAAACAATCGGGACATTCCCGACAAACCTCGGCAGCCAAAGCTGGGATTTCAAGACGTACCGCCCAGCGGATTGAAAATGGGACGCATCGACCCAAACGCGGACGACCGAGAGATTGGAAAACCCGCAAAGACCCACTCGATGGGCATTGGGAAGCAGACTTGCTTCCGATGCTAGAACGAGAACCTCGCCTACACCCCATCACGTTGTTTGAAACGCTGCAAGAGTTATATCCCGGACAATATGACGACAAACTGAGAACCGTAGAACGACGGGTCAAAGATTGGAAAGCTCAACACGGGAAACCGAAAGAAGTGATGTTCAAGATTCAGCATTCTCCGGGAGTCCTGGGACTGTCTGACTTTACGCACCTCAAGGGTGTCACCGTAACAGTCAGAGGACAAGCGTTTCAGCACATTTTGTATCACTATCGACTGGCGTTTAGTGGGTGGCAATATGTGCAGGTAATTCAGGGTGGGGAGAGCTTTGTGGGCTTATCCCAAGGCTTACAAAATGCGCTGTTTGCCTGTGGAGGAGTGCCCCAGCAACATCGCACCGATAGTCTCAGTGCGGCATATCGCAACACGGGTAGCCGCAATCCGCAATTGACGCAAATGTATGCCGCGATCTGTGACCACTACCGGATGCAACCGACTCGAAACAACCCAGGCGTGGCTCATGAAAACGGTTCCATCGAGTCGTCTCATGGGTACTTCAAACGCCGATTGTGTCAGGCGCTGTACCGTCGAGGCAGCTTTGATTTTGAGAGTGTCGCTCAGTATCAGGTGTTCATCGAATCGGTGATAGCAAAGCTCAATGCCAAGTGCCAGCAAAAATTTGAGCTGGAACGTTCCACTTTGCAAAGCTTACCGCAATATCGGACGGCGGATTATGAGGTTTTAAGTAGTCGAGTCAGTGCCCACAGTACCATCAGTGTGCGTTGCATTCTTTACAGTGTGCCGTCTCGACTGATTGGGCAGCAACTGACATTACATCTCTATCACGACCAGATTGCGGGCTTTGTCGGCACGACTCAAGTCGTTGTGTTGCCTCGTCTTCATGTCCATGGCAGTGCAACGATTCGACGGGCGCGCTGCATCAACTATCGCCATATCGTCGAGAGTCTGCGTCGAAAACCCAGAGCATTTCTGCACTGCCAATGGCAGGAAGACTTACTGCCCGATGCCGACTGGCGCGAACTCTGGCAACAGATGAAACGCGGCACTGATCCCGATACTGCTGCTCGTTGGATGGTTGAGGCCTTGTACATTGCAGCCACTCAAGACCGAGAAGTCGAAGTGGCGAACTATCTCAAAACTGAGCTTGCAGCCGGTACATTCACCCTCTCTCGTCTCCAACATCGATTCAATCTGATGAAATCCCTACCTGTTCCCGAAGTTGCTTCAATGCAACACGCACTATCGAGCTATGACCAACTCTTCCAAACACAGAAACAATCCCCAGTCCCAGTTGAGTCCCTACCAAACCCTGACGACGGTGCTCAAACGCCTCAAGTTGAGCCACTTCCTGTCCGATTGGCAGACGGTCGAACATCAAGCCACTCAGGAGAATTGGAGCTACGCTCAATTCCTCTTAGCACTCGCCGAAGGGGAAGCAACCCGTCGCGACCAGGCTCGGATTGCCCGCGCGCTCACCGAAGCGCAATTGCCTTGCGGAAAATCCTGGTCTAATTTTGAGTTCGCTCATGTTCCTAGTCTCAATCCGGCAGTGGTGATGCAATTTGCCGAATCGACCAGTTGGTTGCAAACTGCCTCCAATATCCTCATCTTTGGACCGAGTGGAACTGGGAAAACACATGTCAGTTCGGCACTAGGGCGTTCCATGATAGAGTTGGGCAAATGGGTGAAGTTCCTGCCTGCCACCACGCTCGTTCAGCAACTTCAGCAAGCAAAACTACAACTGCAATTACCTGCTTTTCTTGTCAAACTCGATAAGTACGATCTGCTGATCATTGACGACTTGGGCTATGTCAAAAAGTCAGAGGCGGAAACCTCGGTGCTGTTTGAGTTGATTGCTCATCGCTATGAACGGCGCAGTCTACTGATTACAGCCAATCAACCTTTCAGCCAGTGGGATAGCATCTTTACGGACTCGATGATGACGGTCGCTGCCATAGATCGCTTAGTCCATCACGCGACCATTCTCGAAATGCAAGCCGAGAGTTTTCGCAAACAAGCCGCAATCTCACGCACTCACACGACTTAATTCAGCACTCCTATCCTGAACTCACTTTACCTTGAGGCTCTGCTTAAAAGTGCAGAAGTTCTTCCGTCCAGCCTGGATTTCAACGATTCAGTTTGACAATTTGTGCTGCTTTTTTGTCCCTGTACTACTCAGCTTGAGTCCATCTTCAGTCCATCCGAGTAGTACAGCATTTTTAGTTGTCGTTTGGAAACGTGATCATCTACACCTTACTTTCAACTTGGATGCGAACACTACCTGATTCCATTGATTTGAAGTTGAATTTTGTAGCAAAAAGGAGGAGAAAATTGATGCTCTAAATGTGCCAATGTAATTGACGGGAGACACATAAGCTGAGGCTCGAAAGATTTTGATTACTCTTTCAAACGTAGTCTCAGCTTTTCTTTTGCGCTACTTTCCCTCATCGAACTCACGTTTCAATTACTTCCTGAACAGCATCAGGCAGGTTCCCGAAAAAATCGTGCCCAGTCAGCCGCTCAACTTCATCCACCGAAGTTACATACTTCTTCCAGGGCTTCAAGTTCACCCCTTGCTGATTAGGGACAACAAGACCGATCGTGCGGCTTACCTTCTCGGTCACGTCTTTTGGCTTGATGCCCGAACGATCGAGAACTAGCGCATCTGTCGCTGATCTCGTCAATAGTGCCAGTGCTTATAGGATGGGGTTCAGAAATAGGTTACAAAAGAGGCATTGAAACTGTGCAGGAACGTTGTCCATAACTGTTAGACAGGTAGAAACCCCAGCACAGCTAGGAACACGCTCTACATAAGAACGATGACGGTATTTGTAACTATTATTTCTGGTGTTGCAACTTTTGTACTAGGGCAAATTTTACTCAAACTGCTTATAGAGCCAGTTCATGAATTTAGAAGGACTGTTGCTGATATTGCCCTTGCATTAATTGAATACGCAAATATTTATGCGAATCCTGGTGTGGCTGGTGAAGAAGTTGAAAAGCTGGCTTCAGTAAATTTGCGAAAACTATCTTCACGCCTTCACGCTCAAATGTATTTAATTCCTTGTTATTCGCTTATAGAGCCAGTTCATGAATTTAGAAGGACTGTTGCTGATATTGCCCTTGCATTAATTGAATACGCAAATATTTATGCGAATCCTGGTGTGGCTGGTGAAGAAGTTGAAAAGCTGGCTTCAGTAAATTTGCGAAAACTATCTTCACGCCTTCACGCTCAAATGTATTTAATTCCTTGTTATTCCTTTACTTCTAAAGTGTTTCGACTGCCTTCAGGAGATAAAGTCAGAGAAGTTGCAAGCAACATCATCGGCTTATCCAATGGGTTATCTAAATCGTCATCTGATCTAATTTCCGCAAATGTACAAAGGGCTAACAAAATTCACCACTTGCTCGGTATTCCACCTTCGTAACCAAATAGCAACAAGCAACTGGGGTCGATCGACTTTCTATGGGGACAAATGTGACAATTGCTGTACAGTGCCAAATTAAATGACATCGAGACAAAATCTTGTCATTGAGATAGTCTTGCCCCAACAAACTTCCAAGTCTTGAGCTGGAGGTAAGGTTATATTCTCTGAATTTGCACTGGACGCTAAACGTCAGAAGAGACAAGCTTTACAGTCTCAACGACACTAACTCAACGACACTAATTCGTCACTATGACATATAAAAAGTCATTGTACAATCGCGCTTGCTCAAGCTAAACGGTTGCAAACCTTTAGCCGAGCTGAATGTTAGACTATACTTCGCGCAATCGACGCTCCAAGAAGCGACGCTCACTGTCGTTTGTCACCAATTCCAGTGCCCGTGTATAGTTCTGGCTCGCTTCCTCTAATGCTCCAACACGCCGGAATAAATCTGCACGGGTGGCATGAAACAGATGATAGCTATCAAGTTCTGGAGCAAGTTGATCAACCAGTGCAAACGCCGATTGGGGACCGTCTGCCATTGCGATCGCCACTGCTCGATTCAAGGTCACAATCGGTGAAGGCTGCAAGCGTTCCAACACTTCGTAGAGTCGCACAATCTGTACCCAGTCCGTTTGTTCGGCGCGGGCTGCCTGACAGTGGAGGGCAGCGATCGCCGCTTGTAGAGCATACACTCCCGTTCCACCCCGTAAGGCTTCTTCTACCAGAGGCAATGCCTCAGCAATCTGGGGGTGGTTCCAACGACTCCGATCCTGATCTTCCAACAAAATTAGATCGCCTGCCTCATCCAAACGGGCATCACGTCGCGAGTCGTGTAGCAACATCAGCGCCACGAGTGCTGTGACTTCAGATGGAGGTTGAGGCGACATCAATTCTCGCACCAGTTGCCCCAGCCGAATTGCTTCAGTGCAAAAGTCAGCCCGCACGATCGAATTACCTTTGGTTGCAGCATAACCTTCATTAAAGATGAGATAGATTACCGTCAGTACTGCCTCTATCCGAGGGGAGAGGTCGGTTGTCTCTGGCACTTTATAGGGAATGCCTGCATCTCGAATCTTGCGTTTAGCACGTACCAACCGCTGTGCCATCGTTGCTGTAGGAACCAGAAAGGCGCGGGCAATTTCGTCGGTTTCCAGTCCTCCTAGCATTCGCAGCGTCAATGCCACCTGAGTTTCGATCGCCAGTGCTGGGTGGCAACAAGTGAAGATTAATCGCAGGCGATCGTCTTCAATTTCATCACTGCCATAGGTTGGTTCTTCACTCGACGGAATTAACCCTGATGCCGCGTACCACTCTAGTTTTTCGGTTAGTCGTGTTCGTCGTCGCAGGCGATCGATCTCTTTATATCGAGCAGTTCGGATAATTCAGGCACGAGGAAGATCGGGAATCCCACTGGTTTCCCATTGATTGACTGCTGCTGCAAACGCCTCTTGTGCAGCTTCTTCAGCTAAATCAAAATCTCCCAACAAGCGAATGAGGATAGCAACAATTCGCCCCCATTCCGTCTTATAGACAGAGGCAATTGCCTGAGCAACGTCGGATTTTGGAGTTGAAGCCGTACCTGTCATAAAACGACACAAAAAAGTTTGGGCAAAATGTCGATTTGGGTGATTCCCGTTCGACTGACTAACAAAGAGAGCTAAAGTTCAATTGTACTAAACAAAATTTTTGCTGTCAGGTGTCGATTTGGGCAATTCCCATTCGACTGAATCACAAAGGAGACAACCCAATGAAATATTTGCTGCTGATCTATATGGACGAAAACGCCATGAGTGATACCGAGCGCGAGCATTGCTACGTGGAGTCTGCCCAGGTCGCCCAGGATCTCCATGCAAAGGGACAATTTGTGGCATCTGCTCCCCTTCATCCTGTTGCAACGGCTACCAGTGTTCGCGTCCGTGAGGGCAAATCGCTTGTAACCGATGGACCCTTTGCCGAAACCCGTGAGCAATTGGGCGGGTTCTACCTGGTCAATGCTCAGGATCTGGATGAAGCGATCGCGATCGCCAATCGAATTCCAGGGGCGCGAGTCGGTACGGTCGAAATTCGCCCTGTTCTTGAAATTGCAGGACTTCCAAAATCTTGACGTTGAGACTCAATCCATCAGCAATTTGAAGTTCAAACCAAAGGAAAAAAACGCAATCCTTTGAAGGAACCCCAGAAGTAGTCATGAAAATCAATTCTTATCTCATGTTCGACAGAAACTGTGAGGCAGCGTTCAAGTTCTACGAGCAATGTCTGGGTGGAAAAATCACCATGATGATGACTCACAAGGAAGCACCCTCCGCAGAAAATGTTTCAGCTGAATTGCACGACAAAATCATGCACGCCTGCCTTGAACTGGAAGATCGCTTCCTTATGGGCTGACTGCCCACCGGGATATTTTGAACCCCCTCAAGGCTTCTACGTCCAGGTGAGCGTATCTGACCCAGACGAGGCAGAAAGAATTTTTCGCGCTCTGGCAGAAAACGGCAAAGTAAAAATGGCGATCGCGCAAACGTTCTGGTCCGTTCGCTTCGGCATGTTAGTTGATCAGTTTGGCAAACTGTGGATGGTCAACTGCGATCAGGTCGCTTGAGCTTTTTATTATTCATGGAGATTCACAATGGTTCAGAATACAATTTCACATCCAAAAGTTGTTGGAAAAGATGAGTGGTTGACTGCTCGGAAAACATTGCTTGAACACGAAAAAGAGTTGACTAAGCAGCGCGATCGTATCAACGCAGAACGACGTAGGCTACCAATGGTCAAACTTGACAAGGAATACGCTTTTGAAGGATCAAACGGTGCTACCAAACTCGTTGATTTGTTTGAGGGACGAACTCAACTGATCATCTACCACTTCATGTTTGCACCAGAGTGGGAGAAGGGCTGTATGGGTTGCACAGGCTTTGTTCATTCGCTGGGCGATTTATCTATGCTGAATGAACGGGATACGACCTTTGCGTTAGTCGCGCGCGCCCCGTTACCCAAGTTGGAAGCCTACAAGACGCTGAAGGGATGGACGCTTCCCTGGTATTCCTCCTTTGGCAGTGATTTCAACTACGACTTCCATGTCACGCTGGATGAAACTATTGCACCCACCGAATACAACTATCGAGACAAGGCGGAGTTAGAGCGATTAAACGGACCCAATGTAATACAAGGCGAGAGCCACGGACTCAGCGTTTTCTTCCGTCTAGGCGACGATGTTTTCCACACCTACTCGACCTACGCCCGTGGCGTTGAATCCCTCACTGACTCCTACAGCCTGCTGGATATGACCCCCTACGGACGGCAGGAAGACTTTGAAGACTCACCCCCTGGATATCCGCAAAAGCCGACCTATGGATAGAAACGCGGCACTTCTACGTTAAATCTACTGCGATCGCACTTCTCATTCATCACAAGGAGAACAAAATGGAAACGATTCAAACTGAACAAACTCCATCTATGCCTGCTCAACCGCAGAAAGAACATCAGTGGCTCCAGAAACTCGTTGGTGAGTGGACGTATGAAATCGAAGCGATGATGGAACCTGATCAACCTCCCGTCAAATCAATGGGAACAGAAACGGTGCGCTCTCTGGGTGGACTCTGGATATTGGCAGAAGGACAGGGTGAGATGGGTGGCTGTGGTTCTGCAACAACTCTGATGACCCTTGGCTACGACCCACAGAAACAGCGCTATGTGGGCACCTGGATTGGCTCAATGATGACGTATCTCTGGATATATGACGGTGAACTAGATGCTTCTGAAACTGCACTAACACTCAACTCTGATGGACCTGTCATGACGGGTGAGGAGAAGCTAGGCAAGTACAAAGATGTGATCGAGTTCAAGAGTGACGATCACCGGGTATTAACCTCACATATGTTGAGCGATGATGGGCAGTGGCAGCAGTTCATGACCGCCCATTATCGACGCAAGCAATAAGCCGTATTGTTCCATTGACGAAACCAAGTCCTGCAAAAAAGCTTATTCTCCATGCGATACCCAATAGGGTTTGCCATTTGGGTATCGCATGAATCTTTCATTTCCACGATAGTCATCTGAATGCTGGGTAATCAGGGAGAGAAGGCGTACCTCTCCAACGCTGCTGCAACAGATCCAACAACCGACTAGCAGTGCCGCGTAAACCAGGAAGTTAATTGAATTCTTGCGTTGTTGTAATGAATGCTTCTAAGCGAGCCAAAATCCGTTGGCGGGTAGTAGAAATTCCCCAATTCAGATCCTTTCGTACAGCAGATTCAAGATGTCGCGTTAATGTATCCAACATCCAGTAGCCACAAGCTCTGACTGAAGCTGTTTCAAAGATGGAATCACTCTCTACAATTGGACGCTGCTTGGTTAGGATCGTGCGATAGGTATTTTCCATCTGTTGCACCCAGCGGATCGACTCTTCTAGGTACCTGGGCATAGACAAAGTTAATTAATTGAAGCGGCAAAGCTTTTAATGGGAACTGAAAAACTTTCGTACCACATTAGGCTTGCTCATCTTCCGCTTTCCTTCGACTGCCTATCATTAGCACAAGCGATCAGACGGATCGTTCCGTTGATGGAACCCAACCCTGCACACAGACCCAGCCAAAGCATCACATCTGGCATGGCTCGGAAGAGTTGTTGGTAGTTGAAAATGCGATCGCTCATCATCCCTACTAGCCAAGGCATCGCTAGCATGACAACTAACGGGAAAAACATCCATGCAATACCCAATAGAATTTGCCATCTAGATGTTGCGCGGGTCTTTCGTTTCCACTGAGGAAAATACAGTAGACTACGAATTGCTAATGCTACACCAATAGTTGTCAAGATTGCGAGACTGATACCCCAGAGATTAATGTTAAAACTATCTGGAGGAAGCATTCCATCTGTTAGTAATTGAATTAATCCCGCTTTAATTTGCGGTAGTGCAAACGCAATGAGCGACGTTGCACTAATGGTGTAGAGCAGAGCAATACCGTACTTTTCGTCCGGTAATACCGCAACATCGGTGTAGAACGTAGACAAAATACCATTATGTTGGAGAGTCTTTCTGCCATTTTCCGTTGTGACAAACCATCCCATTGCATAAGGACTTTTAATTTGCGGTGGTGGCATATGCATGAGAGCCATGCTGTCTAAAGTTAGAAATTGCTTGTCTTCAAACCGTCCCTCATTCGTGTGCAAAATCAGATACTTCGCCATATCCTCTGCTGTAGAAATAACGCCAGCATTGCCGCCCAGATAGCCCGATAGTTCTTGAGCCGCAAACGGGATTGCGAACGCCATTAGATGTCCCGTTGCCATACGATCACCGCGTTGAAGTGCCTCAGCCATTGTTGTGGCATGAAATGTCTGGGACATCTGAAGCGGGATGAAAATGTGCGATCGCAAATACTCTCCAAAAGATTGACCGCTGACCACTTCCACAACTCGTGCCAAGACATCATAGTTAGGATTGAAATAGTGAAATTGGGTTCCATGAACCGCAACAGGACGAGCTTTTTGCACACTCTGTATTCGCTCTGCATTTGTAGTGGGTTGGGGTAGAAATGCTTCTGAAAAGCTCAGGTCAGATAACCCACTGGTGTGATTCAGTAAGTGACGAATCGTGATTAGATCAGCCGTTTTAGTATCAGCCAGAGTGAAGTTTGGCAGGTATTGTTTCACAGGGGCATCCAAATCAATTTTCCCAGCTTCTACTAATTGCAGCACAGCGATCGCTGTAAAGGATTTGCTCAGTGAGGCGATCGGAAATGGGGTTTGTGGCGTGACAGGTTGCTGAGCGATCGCTTTACCATAGCCTTTGACATACATCACCTGATTTTCGTGGGTAATTGCTAAAGCTAGACCAGGAATGTGTTGAGTGGTCATCTGGTGAGTAATGAAGCGATCGATTTTCATCTCAAGGCTTGGCTGAACCGCGTTTGCTCTGAGTTGGAACACCAGCACAATCAACGTCCCTAGCAGAAGTAATCTGTAGCGCAACCTCATTCTGTCTTTCATCATCGCTAGTCAACTTACGCGATCGCGTCTCTTTTTCCAGAATAGATCGTTTAGATCGCCTCACTTGAAAATAGGTCAAGTGGTTAGCTGTTCCAGCGTGAAGTAGTACGAGGCATCCCCCGTTTTGAATAGCCTATACCAGGCTTCTAAGACGGGAGGCTCGTAAAGGTCGAGTTTCTTGAAGATGTGGTAGGCAAACTCAAGGGGTGCAGTGGAGTTCGCTGTAATGACATTACCGGAAGTAACAACGGGCTGATTTTGATACAGGGCTGCCCCTCGATAATTTGTTACTTGCAGATACTCTGGGGCATTGCTGGTGTGAGGAATATCATCCAGAATGCCAGCACGCGCCAATCCTGCGGTTGCACCACAGATAGCAGCAACCGGAATATTCGCTGCCAACAATGCTTTCGTAGACTCCAGAATTTTCGAGTTTTCACCTCTATCCCAAGCTTCACCACCTGGCAAAATCAGCATAGCTCCCGGTTCCAATTCATCGAGGGTGATATCAGGAAGAATTGTGAGTCCGCCGATTGTGGCGACAGGTTCAGCGTCTAAACCAACCGTTTGGATCTGATACTGTCCCGGCTGTTTTTGCATATCTGGATTATTGATTCCAGCGACGGCATATCCTGTTTCCCAGTCAGCAAGCGTGTTAAATACAAACAGATGAACAATTTGTTTTTCCATAAAACATCTCCTAATCTCTAAACCTGCACGTGGGGAGGAAATAGCCCAAAACCAATCATGCGAGGTGGAATATCTTGAATTACGTTGCTTCCTCTTCCAACAAGCTCAATTAACCGAACGGGGCAAAGGAAATAAATGCTCCCATGATTCTCTGGTAAGCTGCCACTTAATCTGGCTCCACCCCTGCATCTGCATCCAGTCAGAACCCGGTTGTGCATCGAGCACCTGGAATCCGTAACGTTCTGCTAGCCGGGATACTCTCAGGTTAGCACTCACAGAAATACCGATAATTTCCTCCAGTCCCAAATTGCGGAACCCAAAATCAATCAGTGCTTTCCCGATTTCGATCGCATAGGCATAACGCCCCCAGTATAGAGGTGCTAGCTCAATGCCAAGTTCTGCCTGCCCAGTAGCATCATTATCCTGCCGCAATCCACCACAGCCAATTAATTCCAGATTGCGGCGATCGATGACTGCTAACTGGTAATTGCATCGCGGAACGTCGGTTGCCCACTGCATAAACCGTTGAAACAGTTGATCAGTAAAGTCAGGTGTCACTTCTTCCGGTGAACAGAACTCGGCATAACGAGGGTCAGCATGATAGGCAAGGAATGCAGGCTCATCCTCCTGAACAAAATCACGTAGAAGAAATCGTTTGGTGATAATCTCCACAGCTTCCTACCCAATGAACAGCTATCTATTGGTCAAATCAAAATGAGGGCTCCAGGCGACTTCCCACAGGTAACCATCTGGATCGGCGAAGTAGCCAGAATATCCACCCCAATCAGTATCTTGTGCAGGTTTGAGCATGGTAGCTCCTGCCGCTCTTGCTTGTTCAAGGACGGCATCGACCGCTTCCTTCGACTTCACATTGTGTGCCAGAGTAAACCCTGAAAAACCACTTCCTGCTGCTGAAATGTGAGCATCGGCTGCAAGTGCCTCACGCGCATAAAGAGCCAACCAGGTTCCTCTAAGATTCAAAAAAGTCACACCCTCAAACTCTTCTTTCGCAGGTAAACCCAACCCCTGCTTGTAAAAGGCAGTGGAGCGAACAAGGTCAGAAACTCCGAGCGTAATCAAGCTGATGTAGGGTTCCATAAGTTAGATGGTTCGTCATGTACTCCTTAAGTTCTATCGCTTTCCTGTTGGTTTGTGAGAGAGGCGGGCTGGGGAAGCGTGAATTGATTTACGTGCTGAAATAAACAGGAAGAGAGGAATTCTCATACGTCGCTCATATTCCTCCTGGCTTGAGAAATTTTGAGCTTGCGGGCGTGATTCTCGGATATGTTCTAGCGATTGGTTTGTTTAAATAGTCCGGCAGCTAGCAAACAATACCCGTTAAGAAGAGATAAGCGTTTTGAAGAAGATAACTGTCAGCAATGATTTTTCTTAAGGCAATGATCTCTGGACTATCCGTTAAGACGCTACCGCGTTGATTAACCAGTAACGAGATTAATAGATTAAGACGAAGGCTAACAAGTGACGGTAGAAAAAATAGAATAATGAAGGCGATCTCAATCATTTTGATGCCGATCAGGACTAAGTTGGAACTGGAAGAAAAACGTCGCAACATGGTTGATTTATCGGGGAATGAGAATCTGCGAGAGTCATCCTTGATTGGTCATCCTGTCCCTTTATCTTCTGCTAAGCGAGTTTGATGTTCATATCTCCTGCGCCCAAAGTTGAGGATAACGAGTGATTGCCCCATAATCATCTACTTCTAAAACATTGGCATAGCCTGCATCGGGCGATGTGTACTTGTAGCTATCGTGGGATAATCGGTGGTAGTGTTGTTCCAATCGTTTCAGCATGAAGTCTGGAAAATCTAGCCATGCAGCAGGGGCTGGCGATCGCGCTCCAACCGCCAACGCCAACCGACGAATGGCAATCAAATTAGTGGCTGGAGTAAATCCTAGATCTAAATCAATGCAGTCTGCTGCGTTCTGTAATTCTTTGTCATTGATACTCCAACGATTATTTGGAGTACGAGCAATTGTCAGAGCAATGATTGATTTACCGATATAATCTGAAATGTTTGCGGTGCGGGTTTCCCAGTTGCTATCAGTATTCACTTCATAGGATAAAAGACAAGGCTGTTGCTCAAACAAGAAGATGGCTGTTCCAGATAATTGCCAACCATCACCAGACTTCCAGAGACAACAACTATCGTGTCCAGGACAATCTAATCTGCGCCAAAGAATCGTATATTCCAGTGAATTCATCGGACTCTACGGTTTTGGTGAAGCATTGAGTGCCATTGTGAATAAGGCGGCTGCGATGAATGCGGCGATCGCCCGCACATGATTCCAAAACGTCCAATTCGTCAGGTATCTAGCCCAGAGATTTGCACCTTCTGGACTGTTGGGATTGGCAGCAGCTAACGCATCATTCAGCGGAACGTTAAACACCATTGTCACTCCAAAACAACCGATCAGGTAGAACAAAGCACTGACCAGCAAATAAGCAGTACCGGGTTGTTGCCATCGGAGGAGTGAAAAGGCAATTAAAATCAGACAAACAAGACTCGTCCCCAGAAAGGCAGCCATAAACCAGGGATTAATCACCGTAATGTTGATGGATTGCATCGTGGCAATTCCCTGAGCGGGAGGTTGTTGAGCCAGAGCGTTCATAACAAAGGTTGAGAAGGCGAAGAATACTCCAGCGATCACCCCACACCCAAGGGCTGCAAATAGTTTCAGAATATACAGATATGTAATTCCTACCATAACCAGCATTTACTCCTATGCAGCAACTAGCTCAGCGATTTTGTGACGAGCATTGGCAATTGATTCTGCTAACGTTTGTCCACCAGACTCATCATTTTCGACGTGAACAGAGGTAATATCTGTGATACCCATAAACCCGAAAACGGTTGCGAGGTAAGGGTCATGATGGTTCATGGCTTCGTAGCGTCCACCTGGTTGAAAGCCAGAATCCCCCCGTGCTTCAATGATATACATTTTCTTGTCGAGGACGAGCGGTGTATACACATTACCAGACTCATTGGATTCAATATCAACGGTGCGCCCGATGCGAACAATTTGGTCGATATACGCCTTGAATCCGCTGGGAACGCTAAAGTTATACATGGGAACACCGATGACATAAATATCTGCTGCCAGAAATTCGTCTACCAGTTGATCACTGAGGCGAATCGCTTCCTGGAGTCGGGGGGGGTATTGTTCGGGCGATGAAAAAGCTGCTGCAATCCAGGCTTCATAGACATGGGGAATGGGATTGCGACCCACATCTCGATAAGCGATCGCATCATTGGGATGGCTCTGTTGCGACTGTTGGACAAACTCACGAGTCATACGACGAGAATGAGAACGCTCTCCACGGGGACTTGCATCAATGTGTAGCAACTGTGCCATTTGTTTCTCCTAATTCACAGATTGATTTCTTCAGACCCTTTATAAATTAGGAAAATGCTCTATCGTCTCGCTATCTTATTCTTGCAGCACTATCACCTTCCTGAGATGAGCTGCTGAACAAGCAGTGATCAACGATCTATCCAAAGACAGATAAATTTTGCTCTCACCTGGTTGGGTGAAGTGAGTTAAGACGGTGATTTGAGAGGGTACTGTGTATGTCTAAACTCATTTATCTAATTTCTTGTACGGTCGATCGCTTTATTGCCCGTAAAGATGGTTCGTTTGATTTCTTTCTAATGGAGGGAGAACACGTTGCGGATTTGCTTTCTACTTTTCCTGAAACGATTCCAGATCATTTGCGAGGAATGTTAGGCATTACGGTTGAGAATCAGCACTTTGATAGCGTTTTGATGGGACGCAGAACTTACGAAGTTGGCGTTAAAGAGGGAATTACAAATCCCTACCCGCACATGAAGCAGTATCTTTTTTCCCGTACTCTTCAGCAAAGCCCCGATCCTGCCGTTGAACTGGTTTCATCTGATCCAGCTACCTTTGTTCAAGCACTCAAACAGCGATCGGGTAAAGATATTTGGTTGTGTGGGGGTGGAGATTTAGCCACTGTTCTGTTTCCAGCGATCGATGAGGTGGTTTTGAAAGTACATCCCTTTCTCCTTGGTTCAGGGATTCCACTCTTCTCTGGAAAGATTCCACTCACTTCTCTGGAATTAACCGACAGCAAAATTTATAAGAACGGTTTCATGTTGTTGCACTATCAAGTGAATCATTAAGCCATGCCTTTGGTATAAAGTGAGATCGCCTCTTTTGCTGCTTGCAACACGCGATCGCGTAACTCTAGGGGTTCAATTACTTCCATCTGTCCACCAAACCCCAATACATAGGCGCAAGCTGCTTTCTCAATATCAAACCGAAGTGAGATATGAACCCACCTGTCAGCATCGGGGGCATCAATCATCTGTTCGATACGAGCAAAGTACCCCGCATAACGTAGCCAGGGCATTGCCTCTGGAGCAACTCGCACCGTTACGCCATAGTAAGGGAGATTTGCTTTGAACTCCATCATCGATCGCTGCCAATAGTTAGCTAAATTGAACCCAACTGGACGAATACAATGAGAATCCAGCAGCACGGCATTCTGCACTCGTGAAATGCGGTAAGAGCGCACGTCTTCATCCACTGCCGCGACCAGATACCAGACACTTCCTTTGGCAACTAATCCCAACGGGTTGACCAATCGTTCAATTCGCTGACCGTTTCCGCGTTCGTAGCTCAACAAAACTTGCCGTTCCTGCCAAATGGCGGCTTGCAAAACCGGAAATGCTGACATTTCTTCATCCCAGTGCTGCCATCCAGTTGGGTCAACGTGGATGCGCTGGCTCACTATTTCTGCTTGCTGACGATTGGCGGCGGGTAAGGCGGCTAGAAGCTTGAGTAACGCAGCTTCAAACGCCTGACCCCACCCTAAATCTGCAAGTAGATGAGGCGACTTTGGCACAAATAACGCCTGAATTTCTGCCAGGTTGAGTCCGGTCAGCGTGGTTTGATACTGCTCCAACAGCCCCCATCCACCACCCTTACCCCGTTCTGCCACTACTGGAACTCCTGCACTGCTGAGAGCATCCATATCTCGATGAATGGTACGCTCAGACACTTCCAGTCGCTCTGCCAGTTCTCGTGTGGTTAAGCGAGTATGAACCTGCAACAGCATCAGGATAGAGAGGAGGCGATCGGCACGCATAACGATTTCTGGAACCCTGGCAACTTCTTCTACACTAACGCCGAAATATGACAGGGGGTGTCATGAAGTCGCCCTTATGCTGTGAGCATGACCGTTGGAGGAAAGCTAATGACGACCAATGACACGCTTGAACGCAACAAAGCCATCTATCGACGTTATATCCAACAGGTATTTAACAAAGGGAGAGTGGATCTGTTGGATGAGCTTCTGTCTCCGTCTTAGAGGGTGTTTTAAAAGTCGGAGTCGGTCAAATTTTATGCCAATCTCCTAACCATGATCCGAATCATTGCTAAGTAAATCCAAGTCTCTGAAGTTTCTGGAAGTAACTCATAATCCCGAACTAAGCGACGACAGTGCATCAGCCAGCCCAGAGTTCGTTCCACCACCCATCGCTTTTTGAGCAGGACAAAGCCTTTGGTTTGTTCCGGGCGTAAGACCACTTGGACAATCCAACGACAGATGGTGACCACCCAGTGCATAAAGGGAAAGCCATCGAAGCCGCCATCCACCCAAATCGTGTGTAGACGAGACACGGCTTTCCCGCGTTGTCGCACCCGCTGGAGAACAGTTTTGCCGCCGGCGCGTTCTGGGGTGCTGGCAGCAGTGACAAAGACCCGTAAGATCAATCCCAGCGTATCGACCGTGATGAATCGCTTGCGCCCTTTGATCACCTTACCTGCATCAAATCCGATTGCTGCATGCACTCCTGCCGCACTTTTCACGCTTTGGCTATCGACAATTGCTTCAGATGGGCTCGGAGAGCGCCCGACTTCGATGCGGATGCAGCGATAGAGACGGTCGTGAATGCTCAACCAGGTTCCATCCTTACGCCAATTACGAAAGTAAGTGTAGACCGTTTGCCAAGCTGGAAAATCTCCAGGTAACGCTCGCCACCGCACTCCTTCGACTAAAACATAAAAAATTGCATTGAGAATGTCCCATAAGTCTACTTCTCGCGGTCGTCCCCCTGGTTTTGCATCAGGTAGCAGGTCGCTCAACAATTCATATTGGGCAGGAGTGAGGTTACTGGGATACGATTTACTCATGTAGCTCTCTCGGTGCTGTGCTTTTACGTATTTACAGCTTATGACCGGAGAGCTTTTTTACAGCCTCAATTGTCTTTTAAAACATCCTCTTATGTTTATCATGAAGCACCACCCGGAACGTTACCAGGGGCTGAGGGGATTAGGCAAGTCGTGTCTATGTTTCGTGCCGCGTTTCCTGACCTAGAGATGACGATCGACGACCAAATTGCTGAAGGCGATCAAGTTTGCTCACGCGCCACTACGTGCGGAACGCATCAGGGAGAAATCTTTGGGATACCTGCAACAGGCAACGTCGTAGCAATGACGGGGATGACGATCGTGCGAATTGTTGACGGTCGGATCACCGATAGCTGGGTAAAAAATGATGTGATGGGACTGATAAACCAACTCAATGCTGGCTCTGCATCTCGATAAGCAAATGAACTATCCCAAGAACAGTGAATTGAATTTACTTTTTAGAACAATTTTGAGAGGTCATTATGCAACCACTAAAAGATAAAGTAGCGATCGTGGCGGGAGGCACTCGTGGAGCAGGGCGAGGCATTGCAACCGAACTGGGTGCAGCCGGAGCGATCGTGTATGTGACAGGACGAAGCACCCGTACCCAACGATCAGATTACGATCGCCCAGAAACCATCGAGGAAACCGCAGAGTTAGTGACTCAAGCTGGTGGAAAGGGCATTGCCGTTCAAGTGGATCATTTAGACCCAGAACAGGTGCGATCGCTTATCGTTCGTGTGGAGCAAGAGCAAGGGCGGTTAGATATTTTGGTAAATGATATTGGAGCAGAACATTTTGCCGAGTTTGATAAACCCATTTGGGAAGTTGATTTAGACCGGGGATTACGCCTGTTACGATCGGCGATTGAGACTCATCTCATTACCAGTCACTTTGCCCTGCCACTGCTGATCCAGAATCCAGGAGGATTCGTCGTTGAACTCACCGATGGAACAGCAGATTACAACAATCAGCACTATCGGCAAGCCTTAATTTATGATGTCGCAAAGAATGCAATTATTCGGATGGCGTGGGCATTAGCGCAAGAGCTTCAACCGCATGGCTGTACAGCAGTGTGCCTGACTCCCGGTTGGTTGCGATCGGAAATGATGCTGGATAGTTTTGGTGTGAGTGAAGCGAACTGGCAGGATGCGACAGTCAAGGAACCGCACTTCATCGTTTCCGAAACACCCCACTTTGTTGGACGTGCCGTTGCTCATCTGGCGGTTGATCCGGAGGTCGCCCGTTGGAATGGTCAATCGCTTTCCAGTGGTCAACTTGCTAAAGTGTATGGTTTTACTGATTTGGATGGTTCTCAACCGGATGCTTGGCGTTACATTCAGGAGGTAACAGAAATGGGCAAACCTGCTGATGCAACTGGATACCGATGAGATCAGCACTTACTCTGATTCTCTCAGAGGATGTTTTAAAAGACAATTGAGGCTGTAAAAAAGCTCTCCGGTCATAAGCTGTAAATACGTAAAAGCACAGCACCGAGAGAGCTACATGAGTAAATCGTATCCCAGTAACCTCACTCCTGCCCAATATGAATTGTTGAGCGACCTGCTACCTGATGCAAAACCAGGGGGACGACCGCGAGAAGTAGACTTATGGGACATTCTCAATGCAATTTTTTATGTTTTAGTCGAAGGAGTGCGGTGGCGAGCGTTACCTGGAGATTTTCCAGCTTGGCAAACGGTCTACACTTACTTTCGTAATTGGCGTAAGGATGGAACCTGGTTGAGCATTCACGACCGTCTCTATCGCTGCATCCGCATCGAAGTCGGGCGCTCTCCGAGCCCATCTGAAGCAATTGTCGATAGCCAAAGCGTGAAAAGTGCGGCAGGAGTGCATGCAGCAATCGGATTTGATGCAGGTAAGGTGATCAAAGGGCGCAAGCGATTCATCACGGTCGATACGCTGGGATTGATCTTACGGGTCTTTGTCACTGCTGCCAGCACCCCAGAACGCGCCGGCGGCAAAACTGTTCTCCAGCGGGTGCGACAACGCGGGAAAGCCGTGTCTCGTCTACACACGATTTGGGTGGATGGCGGCTTCGATGGCTTTCCCTTTATGCACTGGGTGGTCACCATCTGTCGTTGGATTGTCCAAGTGGTCTTACGCCCGGAACAAACCAAAGGCTTTGTCCTGCTCAAAAAGCGATGGGTGGTGGAACGAACTCTGGGCTGGCTGATGCACTGTCGTCGCTTAGTTCGGGATTATGAGTTACTTCCAGAAACTTCAGAGACTTGGATTTACTTAGCAATGATTCGGATCATGGTTAGGAGATTGGCATAAAATTTGACCGACTCCGACTTTTAAAACACCCTCTAAGGTGGGCGATCGCCCGAACACGGTTCCAGAACGTCTAGTGCATCAGGATCGTTGTCGTCGGTGCAGAACGACAAAAATCTTTCATAGTTGCCTTGGGCGATCGCCGCGTTTGCCGCTTCTAAGATGGCTTTACTGTTGTCTGACATCTAAATTTCTCCTCTGTTCAAGTGGATACTTTAACGGAGCCGCCTCTGCTGCCACTGGTACGAAACTCATGGAACAATTGCAGTAACGCGGATTTCAATTCGCATCGTTGGAAGTCCAAGAGCCGCGACTCCTACCTGTGTCCAAATTGGGGCATGGTTGGGCATGTAATGGCGATATAGTCTGACCATCACATCGTTAACCTCTGGGGGCAACCCGCCAACATGGTAAGAATTGACGTGGACAACGTGTTCCCAACCTGCCCCGGCAGTTGCCAGGGTTTGCTCCACGTTCCGAAACGCCTGAGCAATCTCGTCCGCGAACGATTCAGGAATTTGTAGGTTGTCATTCCAGCCACCTTGACCGGATGTCTCTACGCGATCGCCAATCTTTACCGCTTGCGAGTAATGCAAGTTATTCAGCATGTATTCCCCATAGCCGGGGGTAACAAAAAACTCGGGCTTATTCATGGTGTTCCTTGTTCTGATTTAGATACTAATGTTCAGGATTTACTTGCCATGTAATCACAATGATTTCTGCAAGTATTAAGACGGCTAATAGCCACGAAAACGCTTGTAACATGGCTTCCATCGTCCAGTTCTGACTCTCAAGCGCGATCGCCGTCAGGCAAACTCCGAGCGCTAGATACAGGAAAGTAAAC
Organism: Leptolyngbya sp. FACHB-1624; assembly: GCF_047649235.1. Lineage (NCBI taxonomy): Bacteria > Bacillati > Cyanobacteriota > Cyanophyceae > Leptolyngbyales > Leptolyngbyaceae > Leptolyngbya > Leptolyngbya sp. FACHB-1624. Next base: position 6,347,814 of record NZ_CP180258.1, on the reverse strand, counting down.
CAGGTAGATCATTTCATTACTTTCTCCGATGAAGCTTATTCTCTGTACCAGACACGCACACATTGAAAGCAATTGATTGCAAGACCCTGGCTGATCATCACTGGGTGGAAAGCATTACTGGTCGTCACTCCGTAGACATCATCACTGGTGCCTTCGATGCGATCGGGTAAAACAACGGTTTCAACATTGATTACCTGTATCGTTGTACTTTCGATCCACTGATTTACAGTACTAACAACATCAGAGAAGGATTCATAATCGGAAGCTCCGCCGAAGGGTCCCCGTTCAGTAATTCGAGGCGCAAAATCTTTGTACTTAATCAAAGCCACTTCATCTTGTCTCATTCTGCTTCTCCTGTTTTAATCAAGACCGACTTTCAGCCCAAAATCACACTGCGAACAGTCTGTAAAACTCTTCACAGTAAAGTTTTGTGGGCAGTATCACCTACTGGCTACAACAACCATTGGGTCAGCGGAGGAACCAGGTAGCGCAGCGAGAACGCCTCCCAGATCGCGCCGACGATGAACAGTGGGAGCGTGGATAGACTTAGCCAACCGAACTGTTGCAGCCCACGGACGTAACCCTGACGATGGTTCCGAGTGCCGATGGTGGCGGGGCGAACCCAAGACCGACCCAGGATATATGCGCCAAACATCAGGAGGGCGTAAGCTTGGAATTCGATGAGTATTGTCAGCGAGTGCGGGATCAGTGCCACCGCCATCATCTTGGTAGTCGGAGCCATTGCTAAACCCAGAGTGAACGTCTTATACGCAAACATGGCGATACCAGCAAAGGGAACGATCAGCGAAGGGAGCACGATCCACAGCGCGCCGGTCGTGAGGTTAACTCCCAGGATAGTCAGCGAGAACAGCCAGGGGTTATTGAATAGAGATCGGACAAGAGCCGCCGTTCCGTTGTCTTCCAGGATGGCTGCTTGAGTTGCGCTCAGGTTGGGGAAGACCATCGCCACTACCAACCCGATGATGACTAAGCCATACACAATGGCGTTGATAGTGAGGTAGGCGCGAAAATTAGTGCCAATGATCTGAAGGGGTTTGCGAAGAAACCGCCGAAGCGGGTTTTTGGCACTAGGAGTAAGCGATCGTTGTGGAGACTGGTCTTTGGTGGCGATCGTTTTGCGTGACATGTTTTAGCTCCAATATTGGGTGATGGATACAGTGATGCTTGCCAGCAAAAAGCTTAGGCAGATCTTGCCAGCAAAAGGCTAAGAGCAAAGGAAAAGGCATGAAAGCTGACATGGGATAACATCGCAGCCTCAAGCGAGTATTGCCAAAAGAGCCAACCAAACGCAATGCCAGCAATCCCATTGAGTAAGATCGCTCGGATAATCACAAGCGGAGTGAGTGGAACTACTGCGGCAGTCGCTGGCAGGTGTAGCAGTCCAAATACCAACGCGGCTAGAACGATCGCACCTTGATAAATTCCTTGACTTGGCAGCGTAACGCCTTGTTTTAGACCTTTCCACGCGATCCAAACAAGCAACGACATTAAACCCCAACGCATCAAAATTTCCTCAGTGATGCCGCCATAGAACATTGCTGTGAGCAAATTCAACCAACTTCGTTCTGTATTATTGGCTGCCCGTAGTGCTTCAGGTAGGGCAGGTTGCATCAACCGATCGAGCAAAAAGAGAACGAGCGCCGCCGCTGCGCCCACACCCAAACTCCACTTCATCTCAACAGCAAAAGATAGAGACTTAGTGGTATGAAACACCCAATGATCAACCAAATGGGAGCGTAATCCAACACGGTAGGCACAACCAATGCCGATCAGAATGCTGATTGCCAGTAGAACTGAATACTGTAGTCCTTGCAGAAGCATTAAAATCCACAATGGAGGCACTTTTTCCATTGTTTCTGGAGACAGTTTCGCTAACTGTTGCTCGATTAAAGGAATAGACGTGACCGTAAACATCACAATTCCCACACTGCCCAATACAAATAAAATCCCGAATTGTTTCAGAATTGCCATTGGTTTAATCTCCAGATGCTCTGTCCTATTAGCTCATGCCAGCAATTATCATCACTGGGATTGTAGGCAAATTGAAAACGACGTGAACAACGACAGCAGTCCAAATTGATCCGCTATGGCGGAAGATCTCGGCAGTAGCGAGACCAGCCACTATAGCTGCGGGAAAGACAATGTTGATGCCATGAACAAGGGCAAAGATCAGGGTGCTACCCACAACCCCAATGAAAGGACCATAGCGCAGCAGCGCGTTGGTGACGACCCCCCGAAAGAGCAACTCCTCGCCGAGGGGCGTGACGATTCCAAGGAAAAATGTTGCTAAAACCAAAGATAGTACTCCGCCGCTACCGCCCTCTGCGTACACACTCTGGACACTGTTATTGTTCCCGGTGATCTGAATCCAACCCAGAACTGCCAGCCCTTTGAGTACGAAGGCAACCAGTCCGACTCCGATCGCGATGAGGAACCAGCGCTTAGAGACCGGACGCAAACCAAAGGCGTTCAGGGAACGAATCCGCAGTAGCACTGCTACTGCAAATCCGGCAATTCCAGCGATACCAGAGAGCGCGGTGAAGACCAGTCCGTAAACCACGGGGTTAAGACCGAGCCGCTTGAGTTGCGAGCCAACCCCGATTCCAACGATCGCGAAGACGACAAGACCGACGGCGATTTCAGACCAACCCGGACGAGAGGCACGGTTTGGTGCGATCGCGGCAGGGGTCTTTTGTGGGTGGTTAGAAGACACTTTGGACATGGTGATGAACTCCTTTGATCGAGTTGCTGATGGGTTCAGGAATCGACGGGTTCGGCTGCCTTGTCACGCTTGAACACCTTGTAAGAGATCGCCAGGAAGACGGGAATCAGCACGAGAGAGGTGATGTCGTAGAATCTTGCGTGGTACTCACTGATGCTGAATAGGGCTGGCGCGGAGAAGAAGCTTCCAGACCAGTTGAACAAGAGAAAATACGCGATGTTGTTGGCAAAGTGTGCGCCGATCGCAAGCTCGGTCGTGCCGTCGATCAATGAAACGATTGCATACAGCAGACCCGTGCCGACGAAGATTCCGACGAACATCCCGATCCAGCCACCCTCCTGTGACTCTGGGTTAGTGGCGTGCGGCAGGGTGAAGATCACGGCTGAGACGATCGCCAGAAACACACGGTTCGACCAGATTAGGCTTGCACCCTGCACAATGTACCCGCGAAAGAAAAGCTCCTCGGTGGTCGTCTGGATTGCAGTGAGGATTAGCGCGATCGGTACAAAGAGCGCGAACGTCTTGAGGTCGGAGTTGAAGGAGAAGCTATTGGGGTAGAGGAGGTATTGCCCCAGTCCAGCGAGCAGAACCCACGGCACGAACCCAGCCACGAAGCCGTGACCGACGCGAGTCCAACTGATCTGCTCCCGCGCCGTGATCAGCGTCCGGGGATGGCGCTGGTGGATGAGGGTGACGGCGATGAGAATTCCTGCGAGGAACGCCGGAAAACCCGCCATGGACACGACGAAGCCCCCCACAGGACCAAACGCCGCGAAATCCAGCCGACCAAGCGCTGCGGCACCCTCTTTGCCGCCGAGCGCCAGCGCGACAAGCGCACTGGCAAAGTTGGCGACGACCATCCATGCAAAGAGGATAATCATCAGCCCCAGAACATACCGCCACCACCGATACTTACCCCACCCAGCAGCCTCGACGTAAGTCGCGTCTTTAACTTCCGTTCCGATTCTCGGCGTTCCTTTGGTTGCTTTGAATCTCATCTTTGTCTCCTTAACTTTTGTGTGGATGTAGTGCCTGGATCTGACCGCTAGTTACGTGGGAGAACGCTTACACTGAATTGCTTTCACATTTCGTAGATAGCTCAACTCAGGCTCAAAATCCGTAGGACAGAAAGCATACACAATGTCCTGAGGTTGGCTAATGACTAAACGGTAAGCGGGTGGAATTCCTTCAGAACTTTCAATTACTTCAATTCTGGGAATCACCTGTGGACTAATTTGAGCTAGAGATGGGAAACTGAACAGCAACAATAGGCTGACCAGTATTGTTGCTGAAATAACTCGCGGGGATTGTTGAAGCCTGGACAGAATCTTATTCATTAGAAGTGTCCTTATGAGTTTTTTCGGAAGTTTTTCTGAATGATTAATTAGGATTTCCAGGGAAGCGGCGATCGATAGGGATTCTCCCGCATATCCAGCACTTCCCAAGTCATAGGGTTGACCTGTCCTGTGACGGAGATGTCGTAGCGTTGTTGTAAATCTCTCACCGCAGACTCTGTAATCGCACCAAATACACCATCAACAGCAGCACCATTGGGAGTTCCTAACCTGACTCCGGCAGCATGCAAAAAACCATTATCCGAGAGAATTTGCTGCAACATTTGTACCTCTCTACCACGATCGCCCCGTCTTAGGGTTGGCAACGTCAGATCCGTGTAGGCGGTTGCAACGAGAATAGGAGATTGTTGCGGTGGAGGGGTGGCGATCGCTGGGTGCGTTCGTGAACTCCCAATCACTCCTGTCACCGTGATGATTGATAGAGTAGTTTTAGCAAATATCGCAGTGATTCTAGATAATCGTCGTATTGTGGTTAATTGCATCATCTTTCTCCTATTTGTCGCTATGAATGATTTGCATCGTGTAAGCGAACCTGTTTTGAGGGTATTCCTTAATGACTTGCAGCAATCATAGCTGTCGTCAATTCTGTTATTTTCCAGCGTCTGGTATAGCGAATGTTGTTGATAAATAGGGCTGGAGCCGTTTTTACTCCACTGTGTATTCCACCTTCGATATCTTCATTGATGCGATCGATATGGACATGTTTAGACAAGTCTTTGAGAAACTGCGGAATATCAAGCTCCAAATCGTTGGCGTATTCTAGAAGGTAGCCGTTCTCTAACTTCTGTTGATGAACAAATAAAGTATCGTGCATTGACCAAAACTGTCCCTGGGCAGCGGCGGCTTCAGCAACTTCGGCGGCTCGTTGAGCATGAGGATGAATCTGTGTTTGCGGAAAATGACGGAAGACAAAGCATAAATAATCTTCTCCAAGAGAAGCACTATGCTCTTGTTTGAGCCGTTTAATCAGCTTGTAAGCGTCCGCACTTTTAGGGTCTTGATAGTCTCCATACATCACCAACACAACCTTTGCACTCAGCACACCTTGCATCCAATCTTGGGTTGAAGGAGGGACAAGTAAGGGACTGTGACTACTATCGTCGTTCATTTTTCTACGTTTGCATCAAGCAGCAATACTCTGGACAAGTCTGATAGAAAAGCTTTCCTGTCAAAAATTGTCCGAACGATTGTTCTATACAACCCCTAACGATTTCATCTGACATTGACTGCACCCAGAGTCGCGGCTGTTTGAACGGTGAAAATTGCTTTTGAAACTGCTTTGCCGACCAACTCCCCTTCTGCGATCGCCTTAATTCGCGATCGTGCTTCAGGACGTGCTTCAGGCGTGAACACCGCATCGGTCAGGTGAGAGGCTTGCATCAAACTAATCAATGCTGCCATTCGAGAATTCAGTCCAATGCCTTCTAATACGGCTGCACGAACTTGCTGGACAATCTCGCGTTGAATGGATTCATCGGTGAGAAAATATCGCTGCGTTGGGAACAGTCCAAGAATGCGTTGCTCTTGTCGTTCTAAAACCCCTAAATCAACTAAGTTCTGCAACACAATCGTTTGAATGCCCAGGTATCTTCGTCTCCAGCGAGTCACCCAGAACCTTGCAGTTCGAGGACGAGACGATGCTAGAACCTCACTGAGGCGTTGATCTAAGAATTCATTGCCTGTGTTGCCTGTGATTCCTGCGGAGTTGCGCAAAGCGCTAATCGCACCGATCACACGATTATCGTTGTCGATCTCAAGTTTGCCTTGCAGTACTAAGTCTAGTAATAAAGAACCGACCAAGCCATAGTCGAGTGCAGAGTACCAAGAAAAGCGAGTTTTCCCAGTTTGGGGATTGAGTGCAAGAAGGATTAAGTCCTGTGAAAGATATTGCATGATGAATTCATGATTGAGGTGTGCTGCGGTTCCTTCGGAGTTGCGCCTCGGCACTAATCCCAAGTTGGATGCCGAAAGGTGAGGATCTTAAACGGCTTCTGTCTATATGCCTGTGCGATCAAAAAAGGAACATAGTCAGGGGCAGAGCATTGAAGCAGGGAACCTTGCTATAAAAGCTGGGAAAAACCTGATGATTTAGGACATGCCTAGCGTAAGCAACTTGAACATTAGCTGAATCACTTTGAGTCGGTGACTGATGCGTTAGCGTAACGCGAGGAACTTTTGTCAGCAGTCAGAGTTTAATACTCACCGTTATCTCCTGGTTCAACGTTTATCCTTTCAGCACGACCGTATTAAAAATCTTGTCGTGCCAAGTTTGCTGCTGTTCATCGACAAAGAACCAGAGGTAACCTAAACAAAAGATCAGACTACTCAGATAGTATCCGATCGAACCGCGCAAACCCGCTACTACAAAAGACAAAGAACTGTAATTAACTTTAACAACTCGGATATTCATCATTCCCATTCCAATAGATCGTTCTCGACGACTCCAAAAGTAACCAAAGTACAAAAAATGCCCAAGCCAGAGAACAAGCAAAAATCCGATCAAGCCCAGAGACAGTAATAAGTCGGGAATTTGTATCTGACTCCGGTTATAGACTCCAGCAGCTAATCCAATCGCAAACATCGCTAGCGAATAGAGAATTATAAGAATCGCTTGATCAATCAACCAAGCCAAAAAACGTTGCAAAAAGTTTGCCTGAGGCACCTTTATACTCCTATTTCAATAGTTCCCAAAGTCTATCTAAGGCGAGTTCGGGATAAGAAATCACTCAATACGCTTTGGCGAATTCCAACCGCCGAGCGCTCAGGAATTATCTCGAACTTACATTAGCGTAGGTTCTGCTAGCAGCGAGCAAATTCATCTAGAACTAAACGAGAGAGTTGCGATTGCAATCATTCAAACGCCCCTTCTTGATAGGAATAGTCCGACGGCTCGTAGTAGATGGCTACATCAGTCAGTTGAATTAGCGCATTGCCACTCCGGTCATAAATTTATTTTCTGACTGTATAACTGTTTGCATAAATTCAATATAGGAAATTGCCTTCAGTCCGTCGTCTACAGTGGGTTGAATTTTTTACAGTACAAATTGATAGAGTGCCCCTGCGATCTCAAAGTAGAAGACTGGTTATAACTTAAGTTAGAATCCGAATTCGATCGAAAGTACACTCTACAAACTGACAATGCCGCGTTTAACGGCAACAATCACAGCTTGAGTGCGATCGCCCACATCTAACTTATTCAAAATCCGATTCACATGAGATTTAACCGTACCTTCACCAATACTCAAAGCAGTGGCAATCTCAGCATTACTCATTCCCTGGGACAGTGAGCGGAGTACTTCTAGTTCTCGTTCACTCAGTTCTGGATTGCTGAGGCGCTGTGCTAACTTTGCTCCCACATCTGGCGGAATATACTGCTGACCCCGATGGACGGTGCGAATCGCATTCAGAAGCTCGTCCGGTTCAGTTTCTTTCAACAGATATCCTTTGGCTCCTGCCTGCAATCCCCGATAGATATCTTCGTCACTATCATAGGTGGTCAGCACAATAATCCGAGCCGATTTAGCGATCGCACAAATTGCAGCAATGGCGGCAACGCCTTCCACTTCCGGCATTCGCAGATCCATCAGCGTGACATCCGGTTGGTGTTCCTCAAATAGCGCGATCGCTTGTTCCCCATTTTCAGCTTGGGCAATCACGTTCATCTCTGGATCACGGTTAATAATCGTGGCTAATCCTTGCCGAAAAATAGCATGATCGTCTGCAATTAGAACTCGAATTGGGGGTATGGGGTGTGAGGTGTGGGGTGTGGGGTGTGGAGTAGTCACTGGTTATACACTCCAACTACCACAACAATCTCTGTTCCTTGTCCAGGCTGACTCCGAATCGTGAGTTGTGCGCCGATGCGCTCTGCTCGTTCGCTCATGCCGAGTAAGCCAAATCCCTCAGAAGATGGAATACTGCCCACTCCAAAGCCCTGTCCATTGTCTTTCACGCGCAAGCAAAATTGATCACGATCGTAAACTAGCTCCACTCGAATTTCGTTAGCATGGGCGTGTTTAATCGCATTGGTTAAGGCTTCCTGCCCAATCCGCAGTAGATTACTCTCAACTTCACTCGGTAGAGCATACACTGCACCCTCAATCTCATAATACAAAGTGGTATCTAGTGCGGCAGTTCTGAGTTGAGCGACGAGACGATGGAGAGCACTCTGTAAACTGCCTTCCTCTAAAAGCTGAGGACGGAGCGCCACAACCGATCGCCGTGCTTCAGTCAGTCCAGTTCGCGCCAATTCTTTGATCAGGTCTAGGTGCGCCTGGGTTGCTTCTACATCATCCGTTAGCACCTGGTTTGCCGCTCCGACTTGAGCCAGAATGCCTGTAAACGACTGAGCAAGGGTGTCGTGAATCTCGCGTGCCATACGGTTGCGTTCTTCCAGAATCGATGCGGCTTCTGCTTGCTTTTGTGGCGTAATATCTCGCGCCAACCAAATCACCTGCTCATGCCGAATCGGGGAAATGCGAGCCGAAAACCAGATTTCTCGTCCAGCTATCCACTGACTGTATTCAACTGTAAGTACTTGTTGAGTTCTCAACACCTGCTGAATATAACTCAGGAATTCATCGGCTTGTTCCCTGTCATAGAGTCGATGCAGTGTCTTACCAATATACTCCTCCCGATATAACTCTCCATAGGACGGATTCCCTTTGATTGCACAGATCAATTGCCCCTCACCATTGAAGATACACATTGGATCGGGAATGGCTGAAAAGAGCGATCGCAGTTCTGCTTCAGAGGTTTGCAACGCGACTTCTGCCTGTTTACGATCGCTAATATCCGCAATCACTCCTTCGATGTAGTCATCCCCTGTATTCAGATAAGAAGAGAAAAGCCCCCAAAAGACTGTCCCATCTCGTTTTCGCATCTGTGCTTCATAGCTTCGCACTTCCCCATCCCGCTTCATCACCTCGATGCCTTGTTGGCGATCTCTGAGATTGACCCAGTAGCCTGTAGTGTGTTCAATCCCAATCATCTCCTGGGGTGAATCAAAGCCAAACAGATCGGCAAAGCGTTGATTAGCATCGAGAATTAATCCATCACCGATACGAGTACGGTAGATACCAACCTGCGAGTTTGCAAAGATGTTGCGGAACTTAGCTTCACTGCGTTGTAATGCCTCTTCTGCTTGTCTACGCTGAGTGGTGTCATTGCCCACCGATAAGATTTCAACGACATCTCCCTGGTCATTAAAAATAGCTTGATTCGACCAGACCATCCAAATGCGCCGACCGTCTCGACACAGGTTTTCACCCTCGCCTTGCGGGTACGATTTGGGATTGCGAAGTAAATCATGGACAAAGGGTTTAACATCGCGTCCAGAGATTTCGATGTCTGGAATGATGGTTTCAAATAAGGTTCGCCCTAAAATCTGATGTTCTTCATAGCCCAGAAGTTTTATCCCATAATCATTGATGTAGCGAATCCGTCCTTGCGGATCGTAGCGAATGATGACTGAATTCGCGGTTTGTAGCAGGTTGCGATAATTTGCTTCACTTTGTCGTAATGCGTCTTCTGTTCGTTCGCGATCGATGATCTCCTGCTGTAGGGCTTGAGTTTGTTCTTCTAGTTTCTTTTCCAGTGTTTCGGCATAGTTTGCTAACCGTTCATACTGCCGAGTATTTTCTAGTGAAATTGTTGCCTGAGCTATCAACAGTTCAAGAATTTGTAAGCGATCGCGGGTAAACACTCCGGTACTGAGATTGTTCTCTAGATAAAGGATGCCGATCAGCTGACGTTGCTGAAGAATTGGCATACACAGGAGAGATCGCGTCTGGTGGTGTTGGATGTAAGGAGCAGTTGAAAAAGACAATTCGGTGACTGCATCATCAAGCACTAAAGTTTCTTGAGTGCGTTCTACCGAGTGAATGACGGAGACAGGAATCGTTGCACAATCAGCAACAGCAAGCTTTTCCAGGTCACACTGTCTATTTCCGCTGCATTGAGCGACTACAATGAGTTGATCCTCTTCCAAGAGAATCAGAGCGCCCCTTTCGGCTCCTGCATATTCGATCACCCCCTGCATCAATGTGGCTGTTAATTGCTCAAGATGGATCATTAAATGCTCCTCCGACGAAGGACTGTCAGCCACCTCCCAAAGTATATCGCTTGACAAAATCCAGAAAATTAAGCTTCTGGACGAATTTTTTGAAGGTTTTCCAATGGTTGCATTAAAGCCTTGAATGATGAGATATAGTTTGTCAGATTCTTAAGCCATTAGCGAACCTACTTGGAGATTATCCCCGTGAGGCGTTTGAACTGTTGTGTCAGATGGCTTTAACTAAAGAAACCAACTTATAAGCCGATGCCTACGTCAACATCTCTCTAACAGGAGGAATTTTGCCAATCTGTAAGCAGATCATTCATCAAGGGCTGCTGTTGTCTCAGTCTAACTGATGTTTTGAGAGAGACAAATGTGGTAACACCGATGTCAGCAAGCAGGGCATGAGTTTGCCAGAAACTTTATCCATTCTCACGCAGTTTCCGACGAGTTCGATACGATCGATAAAGCAGCAATTTTTAAGACTCAAGCGATCACTACCAGGATTTGAACTTCAGGACCACAATTAATCGACAACCTCAAATGCGGAGGAATCAGTGATGGGAAATTCACAACGTAGCATGGGTGCGAGTATTGCTTTGGGTTTATCGATTGGAGTTACAATTGGATTAATCGTAGAAAATCTTGTTTTTGGAATCGGCATTGGTTTAGCTGTTGCGATCGCTCTTAATCTTGTGCTTGAGCAAAGTAAAAGATAAATCTCAACAGAGGCATAATATGTCTTTTGCCATTGGACTGAGCCTCATTACCCACCTGTTTTTTCCCGTTGCTGGTTTAGTTGGGCTGTGGCGAGGAAATGAACTCAGCGCTCTTAATGCCCTATAGTGGGCGATCGCAAGCAAATCAGACCGCCCACTTCTATCACTCGGATTGCTCCAGAGCAGATCTAGCTCTGGCCAAATATTCCATCATCGCTGCATCGACCATTCCTCGACTAACCACTTCAGGCTGCTCCTGTTGCCACATCCGGTTTAAGGCTTGTTCAACTCCAGGATCACCTCCTGTAAACGCTTGGATTAATTCAATTGATCGTCGCGCTAGAGCTTTAACGGGTGCGGCGGTTAGATCAGTCCCTTTCGCCATCTCTACCTGGACTTGATCAAATAAATCTTGCCAGTCAGCTTGAACTTGCTGAATCCGTTCTTCGCCTAATGATTCCTGATATGCCGCGTCAATTACAAACCGGGTTCGCGACAATTATACTGAGATGCGATCGCTGTATATTTGCAAGGATTTGAGCATTTGTTCTAATTGACGCGAAGCCCAAAAGTAATTGACGCGGCACAGAAGGCAGCAGTCTACGCGGGGTGAGTCGGATCACTGGACTCGCTTACAACACAGTCGTCAGCATTGTTCGAGCAGCGAGTCAGAGAGCGCAACTGGTACATAATGCAGAAGTTCAAGCGGTCGAAACAAGCGAGGTCAGTGCTGATGAACTGTAGTCATTTGTCTCAAAAAACAAAAGCAATGCTTGAGCCAAGAGCGAGAAACTGGAGATTGCTGGATTGGACTGAGCTTGGCGAACAGCAGTGGATTAATTTTGGCTGCACGAGTCGGTCAACACAATGATGAACTGCTTGAGCAGTTAGTGATGAACACCGAAGGTAAAACAAACTGCAAGCGATTCAATAGTGACGATTGGGGCGGCTATGAGCGAGTCTTACCTCTCGAAATTCAGCACCACATCGGCAAAGATAAAACACAGCGATTAGAGCGGATTAATGGGATAGTTCGACAACAAACCGGAAGATGGCATCGACGACAGAACAAGTTTGGCAAGGTGTGGGAACAGACGAAAGTCACTACCCGGTTAGTCATGAGCTACTTCAATTGGATCTGGCAGCACAGCCGCTTCAAATCCACTGCAGCACAACGGGCAGGATTAACAGTTCGTTCTTGGGCGTGGTACGATATAGCAACTTATCCCACATTATCCTGATGCACTACCGATTATCGATTGCTGTTAAATCGCACGTTACTTTTAGCCTCAAATCATTGCAGAAGGAGATTGAACTTGATGAGGTTCATTTAAGGCACGATTGACAATTGAACGCTTACAGTTGTGCCTGCTGCAGAAGAATGAATGGTCAATTCTCCATCATGTGCGGTGATAATTCGCTTTACGATCGCGAGTCCTAATCCTGTTCCAGAAGGCTTCGTAGAACAGAAAGGTGTTGTTAGGTGAGGTAAGATTTCTGGCGGAATGGGTTCTCCATTGTTATGAATATGGATGCAAACTCGCTCTGAATGGAGGGAGCTAATCTCACACCTGATCTTTTCTCCAGGCGAGATTGCTTCAAAAGCATTCCGAACTAGATTGATAAAGACCTGCTTGAGCTTATCTCGATCGGCGGAAATGTGAATGTCCGGTTGTGTGAAGGTTAATTCTATCTGACGATCAGTTGCTTCGGGCATGTCCTTAAGTTGTATGAGCAGCTCGCTCAAAAAGTCGCCAAGATTCAACCTGGAGCGCTTCAAGACCTGCGGCTTTGTGTAGAGCAAGATTTCAGTGAGTAACTGCTTCAGACGTTGAGATTCATTGAGAGCTAAGGCTAATCGTTTTTGATCAGAGGTGTTAAGCAATCGTTTTTTGGCATAGTTCAACCCCATCTCGATCGTGGTGAGAGGATTGCGAATCTCATGAATAATTAAGGCTGTGAATTCTCCAATCTCAGCTAGGCGTTCCTGTGTTGCCAATTTTGATTGGATTGCTTGTAGTTCTCTCAGCCCAGTCGCAATTTCCTGCTCTAAACGTTGATCGCTCAATCGTTTCTGCTGGTAGAGTTGATAGTTCTCGATCGCCATTGCTGTGCGTTCTGCAAGCGATTGAACGATCGAGATCTGTTCTGAACTGTGTTGACAAGGATGCTGATGAAATGCGTAAAGCGTTCCGATGACTCTGCCATAGATAGTTCGCAGTGGTACTCCCAGAGAATAAGTGTAGCTGCCGAGTTGCTCTTGATGGTCGAGGTGGTGTTCTACATCATCAATGTGCTGAAGCAATCCATGCTGAAGTAGAATTGCCGAAAGTTCTGTATGAAAAGAAGATTCAGGGCCTGCTTCATGGAGAAGCGGGTGGCTGGCAAGAATTTGCCAATCTCCTTCCTCGCAGATAGTTATAATTGTCCAGTTTGAGTTCAACAATTGACAAACTTCACGGGTAATTCCATGCAAGTATCGACTTAAGATATAAGCTTGATCGTTCAATTCCGCTAAAGATTCCAGAACATACCGCTGTTGTTCAACTGATTGGCTGTTCTGTAAATTCATAAGCGCGTCTCCACACCAAAAAAATGATGTTAATGAGCGTAGAACAAAGCCTATGCCTACGTCTTTGATTGAAATCAAGCTTGAGAAATTTTTAGGTTGTCTTAAGAATTTCTCCTTCGCGAAGCGTTAGTATCTGCGCTCACTTGTTGAGTTGAATCATGCGTTTTGTTCGAGTAATGATCCCCTCTTTCTGGAGTTGTTTTAGGGTGCGAGATAAGCTTTCAGGACTCACACCTAAATCTTGTGCAATTACCCTCATCGATCGATGAAACTGCATGATTTCTTTACCTGAATCCGCCATGTAGCGAAGATAGTGTAAAATTCGTTCGCGCGTAGACCGAATTCCACGAATTTCTAACATGATCTTGGTTTGGTGTAATCGATGTGCGAGAAGTTCCATAAATGCACTAGACAGTGCAGGATCTTGTTGCAGTGCTGGCCAAAACTCCGATTTGGGAAATCGGGCGACTCGTGCTGGTTCTTCTACGATCGCAGTGCATACATAAGATTCCTTAAACAGAGCAATTTCTGCAAAGATTTCTCCAGCATGAACTCGATAATGGTCGATTTCTTGACCTTCATTCGTGTAATGGAGCAGTCGAATGGTGCCTGACTGTAGAGCAAAGATGGAGTGAGCGGGATCATTTTGGTAGAAGAGATAGTCTCCTAGTGCTAAGTCCTGATAGGTTACAATCGAGCGAAAATGAGACAAAAGCTCTTCGACATCCAAAAAAATCATAGAATTGCAAAACAGAACGAATTAGCTTAAGTAAGCAATTTAACTACTATTGCTAGAATTGCTTAATTCAAGATGAGAGACACGTAAGAACTGGATAAAATATAAAAGATAATATCTAATTCTTAAGAAGTCGCTGAGTTTTGTCGAGTAACCGTATCTCAAGAATTTCATATCATTAGCCGCATTTTGAGCATTTCAGCTTAATGTGGAATGAATCCTCTCTAGGTAATGAGTGAAGTCGATGAATCCGCTGGGTCAAGGTTCAAATCGGTGGAGTAGAAGGCGAAAATGGCTTGATTTCGCCTCATTACAGGTTCGGCTGATGGTCGTAGTGATTGTGATTTGCGCGATCGCACTTGCTAGCTATAAATTGTTCAGTCATTGGAGCATCCAAACGGTGCTAATGATGCACTCCGAGCAACTGACGATCGCGCAATTTTTAACGATTACAGAACAACTCGCAACACTCAGTCTGCTTGTGATCAGCGCAATGGCTGCCACGATTCTAGGGGGGATTTGGCTACTCCTCCGTCCCTTGAAGCAATTTCAGTATTGGGTGCAAACGACAACTACTGTTGCTCAGTTAACGATCTTTAATGCACGTGCTGCCCCTAGCGAGATTCGGACTTTAGCACAGGCATGGGATGAACTCCTCAGCCAGCGAGCAGCCGTCAAACAGCAGCAGCGTCAATTTATCAGCGATGTGGCTCATGAACTGCGATCGCCGTTAAGTACGGTCTATGGTTATCTTCAACGTACTGTCAGACGAATCCCCAATCTATCCGTGTCTCAGCAAGAAAGTCTTGAAATGGCGACTTCGGAAGCCGAGCGGATGACGCTGATTTTACAGGATTTAATTAGTCTCGCACGAGCGGAAAGTTTTGATAGTACTCTTGCTCAAGAACCACTCATTCTCAATGAATTTGTGCGGGACATTTCCAGCATGACAGAAAAGTTTGATCATCCGAATATTCAGACTGAAATCGCTCCGATGCCTATTCGAGTGCAGACGCATCGGGATTACTTAATGCAGGTGCTAGATCATCTCATCCAGAATGCGGTTCGATATTCTGATCCCAATTCACCGGTTTTGATTCGACTCAAGCAAGTTGACAATTTCGCAGTGATTCAAGTGATCGATCGTGGTGAAGGGATTCCTCCATCCGATCAAGTGATGATTTTTGAACCTTTTCATCGCATTGATCCCTCGCGTAGTCGAGCAACGGGAGGAACAGGACTAGGACTTGCGATCGTCAAGACTTTGATCGAAAAGATGGGAGGCACGCTTTCTCTCGATTCTGAGCCTGGGGTTGGCACAACCTTCACATTGACCTTACCGATATTAGGACGATGAGGATGAGCATTCCCCACATTCTGATTGTCGAAGACGAGGTGCAACTTGCACGGTTTATTGCCCTAGAGTTAGAAAGTGAAGGCTATCAGGTGAGTGTTGCCCACGATGGCATGAATGGATTAATGCTGGCTCGTGAAATATCTCCTGACTTGGCGTTGCTCGATTGGATGCTACCGGGTCTATCAGGGATTGAACTTTGCCGCCGATTGCGATCGACTGGGTTTAAAGCACCGATCATCTTTTTGACTGCAAAAGACGAAGTGGGTGATCGGGTTGCAGGACTGGATGCTGGAGCAGATGATTATGTTGTTAAGCCCTTTAGCATTGAGGAATTGATTGCGAGAGTTCGCGCTCATCTGCGTCGAAATCAAGAGACGGATGAAGAAGTCTTGCAGTTTGGAACGTTAAGGCTCAACCACAAAACACGAGAGGTTTATCGGGGAGGACGATCGATTGAATTAACCGCAAAAGAGTTTGATTTACTAGAGTACTTTTTGCGGCATCCTCGCCAAGTTCTGACGCGCGATCAAATTCTCGAAACAGTATGGGGATATGATTTTGTTGGAGACTCTAACATCATTGAGGTGTATGTTCGATATTTGCGCTTGAAGCTAGAAGGATCGCACGAACCCCGCTTAATTCATACGATACGAGGAGTTGGCTACGCTTTGCGAGAAGATTAGGATTTACCCGTGATTAAAGTCCCATCATTAATCACAGTCACTTGCTCAGGGCTGAAAGTTGGGGCAAATGTTCATTAGGACTATATTTTCAAGCATTAACCTGAGTTGATAGCTAAGGCGATACTTGAGCCACAGAAACTATGCTCGCTCTTGCAGTTCGATCGAAGATCACACGAGGTTTCAGTAAAACCTGAAAGAGTAGCCAGAGCGATCGCAGTTCTCCCGGAGCACATTGACTACGCCACTGTCCAGGACGACAATATAGCATTTGGATCAAACATCGCTCCTGTTCAAGTGAGAGGGGTTCAAAGTGAATGTGCAAGAGCGGAAACTCACTGCTTGAAGGGCGATCTTCTACTTGAGTGACCTGTGCTGGCAGTGTAAGATCCTCTTCTAGAAAGTCTACTTGAATTCGAGAATCTTTTGGAGTAATTTGTTGAGTTATCGCGATCGTTGCTCCAACTTCTGAAATTCCTGTCGTAAAGCCCCATCTGACTTGATCCCCAATCTGTACCTTGAGAGTACGACGCAGATCGAACTCATCATAAGCGTGAGGTCGAGGCACATCAATTAGAATCAGCAATGCAATGCTGAGCGTGAGTAGATTAAAAATGCTCCAGATCCAACCGAGATCGACCCCTTTCATCTGATTCGCAATATCGTCTGTCATCGGCTGCCATGCTCCCATTAGAATTGCATAGCCTAAGTTCATCCACAAACTCATTGCAGTTGCGATGAAAAAGATGATCAAAGGTGCAGCCAATCTCCAGTTAAACTGAAAGCGATCGCGACTCGTTCCTTTAGGGGTCACCCGAAATTCCTGCCCAAAAGGATTAAGCATCACTTGAATCACAGTCAAAGCCAGTGGAAACGCGAGTACCAAAGCATAAAGATCTGCTAGGAAAGCAGACCGAGATCGATGATTGAGCCAAGAGAAAGTTGTGATCTGAACGAGGTAAAACGGCAGAAAGTAATACAAAATTTCAGCATTTGTCGCTCTGACTGGAATGATGTGCAAAAACGCATAAGCAATGGGAAACAAGAGAAATCCAACGCGCGAAAGACTGGTAAACCAATGTAAAATTCCCTCTAAATGAGCAAGCCGTTGCATCGGACGCAATCCTTTAATTGTAAGTGGATTTGCATCGACAAAAAAAGCTTGCAGCGTCCCTCGTGCCCACCGTAATCTCTGAAGTGCTTGGGCTGCAATACTCTCTGCTGCAAGACCTGCGCTCAATTTTTCATTGAGATAGATCAATCGATAGCCTTTCGCAGCTAATCGAATTCCGGTATAGTAGTCTTCGCTCAAGGCTCCTGTAAAAAAATATCCTGCTTCAATCAAAGCAGAGCGCCGCACTACAAACGAAGTTCCAGCACAGATAACGCCCCCAGCAGCATCCCGAATAGGTTGAATTTGCCGATAAAAGACTTCCTCTTCTGGTGTCAGAATATCTTCTAATCCAAGGTTTCGAGCAATTGGATCAGCATTGTAAAATGTCTGTGGGGTTTGGACTAGACCGACTGTTGAATCTTGAAAAAAGCCGACTGTACGAGTGAGAAAGTTCTGAGTCGGAATAAAATCAGCATCAAATACAGCGATCAGTTCACCACTTGTTTGAGGAATGGCATGATTTAGGTTCCCTGCTTTTGCATGCCGATTATCTGGTCGAGTGAGGTACTGACAGCCAAGTTCGAGACAGAGATCTCTGATTTCAGGTCGTCTACGATCGTCGAGCAAATACACACTTTTAGCAGAATAATTTAATGCTTGACACCCTATGATTGTGCGTCTCAAGATAAACGCTGGCTCGTTATAAGTGGGAATCAAGATATCGACATGAGGCACATAGCTCTGGTTTAGAACTGCGATCGACAGTTGATCTGCTTCTGGCTTTCTATCTCTGACTCTTAGCAACAGGATAAGCTGAATCATGCTGCCACTCAGGATAAGGAGTTCTAACAAGAATAACCCCAGGCTAAAAACACCATCCAACGGATTACTAAAATTGAGCGTAGACAGCGATCGCCAAACAAAATAGCGAATCATCAAAATCCCTAAAACAGCCACCACAAGTACTCTCGACCAGGGCTGAGGACGTGGCGAAATCTTTGTAATCGCGAAGACTAGGAACGTTAAGAGTACTGCCCAAGCCAAAAGATACTCGCCAGCTACCATCGGAACCATCAACCAACCCGGCGGAGTCTGCTGAATCTGATTTAGCCGCTCAAATAACGTCGGAATTGCCCCCTGCCCAGCAAACCAAGCAGTAACGATGAGTGCTGAGATCGCAACAACGCCTAGCATGATCAAAGTGGCGGATTGGGGGAGTTGTAGATTGTTCCGATTAAACCCTAGAAACATCGATCGAGCATACTGCTTCATCTTTCTACTTCACTTTTAGATTGCGATATATCAGAGTATGCAGCGCAAAAATGAGTGTTTCCTGAGAATTTCCTGAAAACATCTAGAATGTAGTGATATTGTAATTTTTCTAATGGATAGAGCTAACGTTTTGGGAAGATGGATGAGCTTAGCTCATCATCTATACGATTCTAAGTGTGAGACTGGGTGAGTGAGATCTAATGACAGAAGTCTCGCTCAGGCTCTTGAAAAGTTGTAATCATACAAAAGTTGTAGTCATACAAAGAGCCGCAGAAAGTGTCGAACTAATTTTCAAAAAATGGACAAAGCCATAAGTCTAGGGCTTTGTCCAACATTGGTGCAAACGTGGAAACAACTCAATTATTGATGGCTTGGAACTTGAATGCGGGCTGTGCCAATTGGAATTTCCGTATTAATGCCAGCCTGTTTCGCTGTGATACGGTAGAGCAAGATCTCGCCTTGTTCCATTGCAGTATCTCCATTGGTAAAATCAAGCTCGATCGTACGCCCTGGAGTCACAGGTTGATCGAAGACGACTGCCACTCTGCTTTCAGCCCGACTGATCTTTGCAGGGATCGTTTTACCTGATTCGTCCGTGACAGTGATGCTACTGAATTCTGCCATTTGTGGAGGAATCAGCACCATCAAATCTTCGAGAGACATTCCAAGCACCATGACACGGATCAGGTGATGTTCGCCTCGAAGACCAGAACTACTGATAAAAGGAGCATTGAAGCTAAATGACATCGCGGACTGAGGCAAAATTACAGGAGCCGTTGCAGTAGCAGGAAGGCTTGCTGCAATGGCTAACGCGATCGTAGAGAAGCTAACTAAGGCAAACCGTTTCATAGGATTCTCCCAGATACAAAGGATGGCTGAATGCAACGGACTGTAGAGTAATAAGATTGCATTTTCCTAGGATGAAGTACGAAGCTTTAGAGAGTCTGAGAGTCAGCTTAAAGTTAGCTGAGAGATTGAAAATCATCCTAACTCATTCTCAATGCAGATTGATTTCTCGCAGTTGATTATCCAAAGCATTCAAGTAGCCACGATTGTTTAACGTGGAATCGGGGAGTAGATGCATTGCGATCGCAGCTTGTACGATATCTTTGTTTGAGACTTTCCCTGAAGAGTGATCTTGAATCAGTCCCCCATAACCACTGATTCCCTGACTTTTGAAATATCCTCGATAAGCAAAGGTAGCAAGATCGGCGGGTGTAAGTCTAATGACTTCTTGAGCGATTGTCATGTTCATCGCTTCCTTAGTTTGAGCGATCGCGCTTGCTCCTGAGAAACTAGAGAACAGCATCAGCAGGAATGATATTTGTAGAAAACGTTTCATTGTGTGACATCCTCAACGGGTTGATATCAGATCAGCATGACAAATCTACCTGAATGAGGTCTGATAAGACCATGAGAATTGACTGAGGACTTAAAAAAATCGTTGAATCTTTTCTACAGAAAAACTCAGAGAGTTTTTAAGTGAATCTCAGCTTCTACTCAGGATTGCTACTTATGCTGGAGTTGAGTGGACGTATAAGGAACTCACCAAAATGACCAAGATGAAATTTCCCGTTTTGCTAACAACAGCAACCTTGATGAGTATGGTTACGCTATGGGATGCTCCGCTAAAAACATTGAGTCCTCAATTGGTACAAGCATCTGCCGCAGAAATGAAAGATAGTACTGGGTTAACTGCTCAACAAAAAATTGCTAGGGTGACCCAGCATAAAGGGCAGTTTGGGGGTGGCGATGAACTGAGACGATACTTTTTTGGCGATCTAGAACCCCTGGGAGTGCAGCCTGGAGGTGCAGGAATGGTTGTCAATCTCTACAACAAGGCAAACAATACTACCTTTTCCTATTGTGCAACTTATGATGTGGTTGTCGCTGTAAAAACAGGTAGAGTTGCACAGTTTCCGGCTAGCGAAGTCAAATAATCGCATTGTATGTCGGGGACACTCTGTTGCATTGCACCAATGATTCCCTTGTTGCTAGAAGATATTCTGGACTGGTGATAAAATCCCTAGTAGGAGGTTTTATCGCTAGTTCGGATTTTTAGTATGTGCTTTATTCGGAACTACGATCGTGACAAATTTAAACAAGACTCCATCTCAGCGTAAAATCCCAGGGCAACTTTATCTCTGGCTAGCTGTGCTGATCTTCGGAGCTTCTAGCGCTGTGACTCGTAAGCTGACCGAACTTGGCGCTCAACACTTCATGGATGGGCACAATCCAATCTCATTGTGCAATGTCTTGTTTGTTGGAAATCTCTGTGCGCTACTCGTTTTATTGATCCTGTACGGGCGGCAGTGGAATCGAGCAAACCTAAGACAATTATCGCAGCGAAACTGGTTAAATCTGACACTTGTTGCGATTCTGTCAGGCGCGATCGCGCCCGCTTTATTTTTTCAAGCCTTAGCTCTGACACAGGTAAACAATGTTGTGCTGATTGGGCGATTGGAGCCACCATTCACTTTAGCACTTTCGATATGGCTGCTACGGGAACGCTCAAATCGATGGGAGGTGATCGGCACAGCCCTGGCATTGATGGGTGTTCTTTTGACAATTTTTTTGCAGCCATCCTTACAGGGGATGAATTTTAGAATCGCAGGGGTGGGTGAAAGTTTGGCAGTGATCGGTGCGATCTTGCTGGCAATCTCAACGATTATTAGCAAAAAGTGGCTGAGTGAAGTTCCTACAGCAATTTATGGAATCTTCCGGACTGCATTAGGCACGATTGTCTTTTTCTTTGCAGCCTTAGTTTTATATGGCAGCCATCATTTTGTCGAGATCTTCTCTCCATTTTTGTGGCGATGGATGCTGATCTATGGTGTGATAATTGTTGTTCTAGGACAATCATTTTGGGTTCGTGGCTTGAGAGCATCTACCTTAGTGATGTAGAAAACTTTTTGCTGTCTCACGATGAGAACGTGGTGACTTTGGAGAATAGAATCCTTTGATTTAAACGATCGCGCTTACTTTGAGAAGCACATGCCGTCGGTGGACTCCGACGTGGCAGAGGCTGAAATCGGGGCAAGGGTTGACCCAAATGACGAAGTTGTTTGAGATAGCGCAAACCAAGTTGCAGAAAACTCAAGCCTCGCTCTGGATGGGAATCGAGCCGTTTGCGTTGACCGCAACGCACGAGCAAAAAGCCTAAAACCAAAGCAATCAGCGTTGCCATATCGAGCAGCATGAACAGACGGGTAAGCCCTGTGGCATCGCGTAAATGAGAGCCAATGATGTCAAAGGCAGCAGATTTGTAGTCTTTAATGTGCGGTTCAATTCCGCCAAAGCGATGACCATAGCGCTCAAACGTCTGTAATGAAGGGGGTTGGCTACTGAGGACAGCCCAAGGCTCTTGTCCCCCTGGCAGTGTAGCAGTGGCGAGATGGCAGGGGATGTCTTCGAGAATTGTCACGTTCGGGAACAAGTAAGCCTGCTCGACTGGAGACAGCAATTGAGCAACAGACTGCGATACACCGGGAGCGAGGGTAATCGTGAGATTGCTTTTAGCCCGAATCAACCAGTCCCATGCGTGTCGATTGCACCACCGCATCAGTTCGCCATGCTCAAAGCCACGGTCTGCCAGCAGCGTCACCCGACAATCAGAGGGCAACAGGCTGAAAACTTGCTCTAAGACAGGAAGATAAGCTTCAAAAGCAACTGTTGCACTGCCATGTTCCAAAACCATCTGAGCTAAGGTGAACGAGCGTCCACCCCAAACAAAGCAGACCCCAATCCAACAGAACTGATCCCACAACACACTGGTATCGAGCGTCAGCAGCAAGTCTGTCCCGGCAAAGGCACAGAGCAATTGCTGCAATAATGGAACATAGAAGGTTTCAGCATTGACCTGCGGATTGGTCAGTAAGTAATTCAAGCGAGCATGGTGACTGCGGGCGGTACAACCGCGATGGCTCAAATAGGGCAACCAATGATTCAAGCAGGCGCTCTCGGATTGTAGAATTGCAGCAACCGCTTCGGATACGCCCTCTAAGTGCCGTTGGTCACGCGGTTGAATCCATTGACGGAATTGGTCGATTAGTTCACGATACAGATGGGGCAGTTGCATGAGATTGTTTTTGTGTAGGAACTTAAGCCTCTCACAATTTGCCCCGCCCAAGCCATTCTTGTCTCACATGAGACTCTCGATAAATCAGACGTTTCAGGACTTTTCTACATCACTAAGGAGCATCTACTGTTTCGACTGCCTCACTGATCAGTTCATTTACACCGATTGTAGGAGTTTTTGCGGCTTACTGGATTCTCGATGAGGCTCCGACTCAAGCTCAGTATATTGGTGGAAGTGTGATTTTGTTTGGGTTATTTCTTAGTCAAATGGGAAGCTTACAGATGGCTCACCGCAGAAATTTACCGCAGGTGGAACCGATGGAAGTTGAGAATGGAATCGGATTTAAAGGACTCTAAAAACTACGATCGCTGAGATACGAATCCCATCTGCACCAATGCACCTGACGCGATCGCGCTTCTTCTAGTCGCTGTCACCCACCATTGCACTGGTCACAGTCCAAGCTGCTGACTTGTGTACACCACGCATTGTCATACAAAGATGTGTTACTTCGATAACAACCGCGACCCCCTGCGGTTCAAGAACGGTTTGAATCGCATCGGCAATCTGATGAGTCAGGCGTTCTTGTACTTGCAAGCGGCGTGAATACATTTCGACAATTCGTGCTAACTTGCTCAAGCCAACAACCCTCTGATTTGGAATGTAGGCGATATGTGCCCGACCCACAAAAGGCAAGAGATGATGTTCACACAGACTAAATATATTAATGTCTCGAACTAAGACCATTTCGCTGTGCCCTTCATCAAAAATTGCCCCGTTGATCAGTTCTTCCAAAGATTGCTGATAGCCGCTTGTCAGAAATTGCATGGCTTTTGCCACTCGTTTCGGCGTTTTGAGTAGCCGTTCTCGATCGGGATTTTCACCCATCCCCAATAGAAGCGTTTTCACCACTTCTATCATGAGACTTTGATGCAGTTCTGATTGCACACTCGATTCGTTCAAGGAGATAGCGGTCTATGAGTTCAAATTCAGAGTAGGAATCAATTTGAGTATCTTTGAGATGCGATCAGATTGAGTCTTAACCTCGTCCCGGAACTTGAATTCTGGCAGTTCCGATCGGAATTTCGTCTCGGATCCCTGCACGGTGTCCAGTCAATCCGTAGAGTAAGATAGATCCCTCTTCTTGGTCAGTCTGGATGCCGACAATGTTGATTTGTAGCAGTTGCCCTGGATTGACAGGCTGATCAAATGCGATCGCAACTTGCTTCTTGTTCGTGGTAATTTTTGCGGCAACTGCTTTCCCAGTTCCATCAGTGACTTGAACCCGACTAAATTTGCCCATTTGTGGCGGAATCGAAATCGTCAAGTCTTCTAGAGACATCCCAAGCACCATGACTTGGATGATATGACTATCGTTGAGTAACCCAGAACTACTGATAAAAGGAGCAGTAAAATCGAAAACCATACTACCCGATGCACTCAGTTCAATTTTGGGAGCAGATGCTAAAGCTGGAGAGAGGATTGAAGCCGAAAGAAGCAATGCAGATAAGCTGCTATAGATGAATCGTCTCATAAGTTTCTCGTTGAGTACTAAGAATCAAAGTTCTCGAAAGGCTTCAAGGAAGCTTGCTCACTATCTTGACCGTTCAAGCTGAGAACTTGCTGATCGCAACCTGAGAATTTCTGAATGATTTACTGAGGAAAAGGAAAGTCACTCGTTGATCTGCAAACAAAGCTTATTCTCATCATTTAGTTCTCTAAATTCAGGCAGTTTTAAGCTTCTTCTCAGGACTTCTGAAGGCTGATGAGACAAGATGATTGAAATTGAATCAATATTTGCGAATGTAGTATGAAAACGCGCTTGCTTCTTATCGAAGACCAAATCAATCTCGCTCACTTCATTGCCCTAGAACTGAGGGCTGAGGGATATCAGGTGAGTGTCGAACATCATGCCAAAATTGGATTAATCGCAGCTCAGGTGCTATGTCCTGACATCATCATCATGAGTTGGGATCTACCTGGAGAGGCTGCTTCAAGAGCGTATCACCAGCTTAGATCGCTCGGAAATAAGGTTCCAATTGTGGTAATGACAGTTGATACCAAACCTCGTCATGTCTTATCGCCTGAACTCAATGAAATGGTTTGGCTGATGAAACCCTTCTGTATGTCTGACTTGTTCAAAGCCATTGATCAAGTTCGCCACACGCCATTATTTGTTAATTCACCTCAACCTGAGAGGATGCTGAGAATCGGCTGAGGATTTACTTATCAAATTTTCAGCTTGTTCTATAAAACTTCTTAACGACTCATCATTCAGAACTCGTCTCTCTCAACGAAACTCGTAAAGAGGACTTTCTGACAAGATTGCTTCACACTACAGCAGCAGGATACCGAGATGCATGAAACGACTCTGCCAACTGTAATTTTGGGCGCTGGTTTTACGGGACTATTTGCAACCTTGCACCTGTGTCATCGCCGCTACCCTCATCATATTGTACTGATTGATCGAGCAGAACGGTTTGTGTTTAAGCCTCTGCTCTATGAACTCCTGAGTGGCGAAATGACCGATACTCAAGTACAGCCTCGTTATGCCGAGTTATTTGAGTGTGATAGTGTGACGTTTGTGCAGGATGATATTGCAACGATCGATTTAGAAACGCGAACGGTTAAGCTCACTTCAGGACTTTGCTATCGATATGGCAATTTGGTTTTAGGACTTGGTAGTGTTCCGACTTACTTTGACATTTTAGGAGCAGAAGCTCATACTTTTGCATTTCGCACAGGTGAGGATGCGATCGCATTGCGGCGACAGTTGCGAGATTGTCTGCAAAGGGCAACTCAAGCAGACGTTGAACAGCGACAGACATTATTGACGATTGCGATCGTAGGAGCAGGACCTGCTGGACTAGAAATGGCAGCAACATTAGCAGACTTGTTGCCCAAATGGTACGACCGACTGCACGGTGATCCCAAAGATATTCGGATTGTTGTGTTGAATCGTAGCCATGAAATTCTCAAAGATGACATTAACGGACATCTGCGAGAAATTGTCCAAACTGCCCTTCAAACCCGTAAGGTTTCTGTTGAAATTATTCAAGGCGTTGCTGTTAAAGCTGTATTGCCGGATGCTTTGAAGTATGAGCAAAATCATGAGATTAAAGTACTTCAAACTGCGACTGTGATCTGGACAGCGGGCAATGGACTTCATCCTCTAGTTCAACAGTTAGCAATTTCGGATGAAAATCGCGATCGCACAGGTCGGTTGCGAGTTGTCCCCACACTACAACTGCCTGACTTCCCGGAGGTTTTTGTGGGTGGAGATTGCGCCGTGTTAGAGAAGCCTCTACCCGCAACGGCGCAAGTTGCCTACCAACAAGGAGCCGCGATCGCACATAATTTATATGCGATCGCACAAGGGCAGCCCCCAAAACCCGCAACAGTTGCGCTACGAGGAACACTGATGAAATTGGGTTTAGGCGAGAGCGTTGCGAATCTCTTCGATCGAGTACCAATTACAGGACGGGCAGGGCATCTAGTACGACATGGAACCTATTTAGAACTCCTCCCCGTGTATGTTCACAATTTCAAAGCGACGGTAGGTTGGCTGACAGATGAGATCTTTCAGCGTCCGAGTCGAACTAGCTTGAAACCTTTGACCTCGATGCGATTGCTTCAGCGCGTTGGAGATGTTGCGGCTGCGATCGTGGTCATGAGTAGTGGGCTTTTGCTGTGGCGTGCTGCTCAACCGACCCAGTTCGAGCAGACTTTGCGATCGACACAGTTGCCCGCATTGCTCGATCGACTTCAGCAAAAACAGGGATAGAGACGAAACTTTTGTACTCTCAAATTTTGGAGAACTCTCATGATTTTAGACACTCATACTCAACCTGGCTTACGCAGCGAACAGCGTTTATTTCGACAATCGGTGACGACAATGCGATTTTTGCTAGGGCTTTTCTTTGTGCTGTCAGGCATCGCGAACTATCTTTACTTCAATGCGCCGGGTGGCTTCTTTGAAACAGTGACACAACTCAAGCTCAAGCTCTGGGGATGGGGATTTGAAGGAATTGGTCCTCTACCTCTAATTATTGCTTTGCCCTATGCTTACCTACTTCCGCTCGTTGAAATGATTGTGGGCGTATCATTCATGATCAATCGATTTGTTCGCTGGACAGGCATCGTGATGATGCTCATGCTCTTCAGCTTTATTATTGCTTTTGGTTTGATTGGACCGGATGGGTTGATCCCCAATAATCAGGGGAACTGGGATAAGAATGTGTTTATGCTGATCGGGGCTTGGATCTGTGCCGCCTATGATCACTATCTTGTCGCACGTCGAGAAAAATCGGGCGAACTTTAGAGATATGGGACAGGGATTGCGATCTCGCTTGAAATTTAGGCGCGATCGCTTTCATCTTCAGCTACAAAATTGAACTAAGATGGAATTTAGTACCTTTAAGATTTAATTGATCCCTTTTAGTTCAATGACGCAAAGAAGTGATCACCTTCTGGAAACCACTGTTAGATCGGCTCATGTTCTACTCACTCTAGATAATTTTGACGAAGCGGTGAATACTGCGCTGAGCATCATCGGAGAAGGGATCGGTTGCGATTTCGCCATTGTTTTAGAAAATGTTTATGAGTCTTCATCTCCATTCCCTGAAATCTGCAATTTCATCTACGAGTGGGCTTCCCCTGGCTTTCCACTGCTCAGCAAGACCTTTGGAGCAACGGTTCTTCCGGTGGGATTGCTAGGAATAGAATTTTTAGAGAAATATCTTCTCAAAGGAAACGGCTTTGGAGGGCTGCTTGAAGTCTGGAATGAACCCTTTCGCAGTCTCTTAGCTTCTGTTCAAATCCAGTCAGCTTATGCGGTTCCGATTCGCGTGAATGGCGAGTGGTGGGGAACTTTATGTCTTGATTATTGTCGCTCGCCCATTCAGGTGAGTAGTGCCGAAATTTCAGTTTTAATGACGATCGCAGATTGTATTGGCAGCGCGATTCAACAAAATCGCCTGAAGCACGAACATCAACAAACCTCTCAACAGAGAGTTGCTGACCTAGAAGGATACAATCGAATGCTACAAGGGCGCGATCGACTATTGGAGTTGACTGCCAGAGCAGCCAATGTGTTGCTAACGCTAGATAACATTGACGTGGCGATTGATTCTGCACTCACAGTTTTGATTGAGGGAATCGGTTGCGATCGCTTGGAGATTCTCGAAAATGTCTACGAAGCCTCATCTCCGATGCCGATTCGTTACCTCAGTACAGCTCATAAGTGCCTCGACTCCAGATTTGAAATTGGCTCCTTCAACATTGAATCTGTCGAAGCCCTCGAGCTAAAGGATCTCTTTCAGAAGTATTTCCTGGAGATGGATGGCTTTGGTGGAGTTTTGGCGGAGTGGGATGAACCGCTGAGAAGCTGGTTAGCGACGCTTCAAATTCAGTCTACTTATGCGGTTCCCATTCGGGTTAATGGTCATTGGTGGGGCATATTGTGTTTTGATTACTGCCACGCCCCCATTCAATTCAGCCCTGGTGAAGTTGCGGTTTTGAGAACGATCGCTGACTGTCTTGGTAGTGCAATTCAGCGCAATCTCACTCAGCGAGAACGAGATCGCCTGTTTAAAGCGACAGCGAAAGCCGCAAATGTTTTACTGACATCGGAAGACTTTGACCAAGCTGTTAACGCAGCCCTTCAGTTTATTGGAGAAGGCACTGACTGTGATTGTGTCGTAGTTCTGGAAAATAGATTTGAGTCCTCATCTCCCTTGCCGAATTCCTGCGAATTCATTTACGAATGGGCTGCCCCTGGGTTTCTGCCTATTAGCGTTGCTTTTGGTTCAACCTCGCTCCCGGCTGACTTGCTAGGATTGGACTTCATGAGACAGTACTTTCTGGAGGGGGATGGCTTTGGGGGACTCACTGAAGTCTGGGACGAGCCTTTACGCAGCGCGTTAGCCTCTGTTCAAGTCCAGTCTACCTACGCGGTTCCGATTCGCGTGAATGGGCAGTGGTGGGGAGCATTGAGTTTAGATTATTATCGAGCGCCGATACAGGTGAGTACTGCTGAAATTTCAGTGCTGATGGCGATCGCAGATTGTATCGGTAGCGCGATTCAACGCGATCGCACTCAGAAAACGATGTTGCAGGCTGAACAAACACGAGTGACTGAGTTGGCTCAGGCAAATACAGCCCTGAAGCAATCTCTCGATACTTTTGCTGCTGATTCAGATCTCGATCGCTTCATTGGAAATACACTCAAAGCGATTGCTCAGCAGTTCGATTCTCCCTTGATTGAATACTGGGTTTATTCTCAGTCAGAAGAGCCAGCTTCAGTTCATCTGACATACTGGCAAGGTCAAGTGCTTAGTGCTGCCAATGCTTCCATCTTGAATGTCACTTCATCAGGATTGATTCCATTTCTCGATATTCCCCTCAGTGTCGGAGAGAGCAATATTGGAGCGCTGTCGATTTACTTGCTTGCCCATCGTCACTTTCCTGGACAAACCATTGAACTCGCTCATGCTTTAGCACAACAGCTCACCCTCGCTCTAGAACTGACCCGTCTTGCACAGGAAGCTCAGCAGACCGCTCTATTACAAGAACGGACTCGCATGGCACAGGAAATTCACGACACTTTGGCGCAAGCCTTTGGCGGGATTTTGATGCAGTTACAAGCCGCTCAGTACTTTGCGGTCAGTCAGCCTGAAAAAGCTCAGTCACATTTGCTGGTTGCTCAAAAAATCGCTCAAGAAGGGCTGGCTGAGGCACGCCGATCGGTTTGGACGCTTTACCTCGAAACTACTGAATATGAGGATCTCGCTCAAGCGATCGCTAAATTTATTGAACAAACTCCCTCTGATCCATCCGTATCAATTAATCTGACAATCGATGGTATACCTTATCGTCTCCATCCTGATCCAGGACTAAATTTGCTCCGTATTGCCCAAGAATCGCTCACAAATGCTCTGCGACATGCCCATGCTCAAAGGGTGCAAATTTACCTCAGCTATTGCCCTCAGACTGTACAACTCACGATCCAAGATGACGGTTGTGGCTTTGATCCCCAATCGTCTACTGCTGGATTTGGGTTACTGGGGATGCAGCAAAGAGCAGCCCGAATTGGTGCATCCTGGCATCTTGTCAGTCGCCCCAGCGAAGGAACGACGATTACCGTCACTCTGAGCAATCCTGTGATTCCATAAATTCTACATCTACGCTCTATTTCACCTATGCTGACCAAAACCATCCGAATTCTGATTGCCGATGATCATCCCATTGTGAGTCAAGGTTTAGTTGCAATTTTGAATGACCAACCGGATATGAAGGTCGTTGCTGAAGCAACCAACGGGAAAGAAGCGATCGAACAGTTCCGATTGCATCAGCCCGATGTCACGCTGCTCGATTTACGGATGCCACAAGTCGGGGGAGTAGAAGCGATCGCGACGATTCGATCGGAATTTCCCAATGCTGCAATCATCATGTTTTCGATCTATGAAACGGATGAAGATATCTATCAGGGACTTCGGGCTGGAGCAAAAGCCTATTTGCTCAAAGACACCCCTTGTCCTGAAATTTTAGAGGTGATTCGAGCGGTGAACGATGGACAGCGGTATGTGCCAGCAGGAATTGGGACGAAGTTAGCAGCGCGGATGGAACGCCCAAATTTGAGCGATCGTGAGTTTGAGGTGTTGAAGCTGATGGCACAAGGTAAAAATAACAAGGCGATCTCATCTGAACTATCGATTACTGAAAACACGGTCAAATTCCATGTGACAAATGTTCTGCTCAAACTGGGTGCTAGCGATCGAACTCACGCAGTCGTCAATGCTCTTCAGCAAGGATTGATCAAATTGTAGTTACTTGCGAAAGTTAATTTTGCAGGACTGACATTGATGATGAACTTCCAACTGAATCAACTGATGAGAGGATCTTAGCTCATCAGCAATCAGAGCCATCCCCAAGAGCAAAACGCTAATTCCAAGTAAAAAAACAATCACGACGATTTGCTGGAGCCATTCGCTATTGTTAGCGATCGCGAAAGCAATCACCAACATATCCAGCATAAAGACCAGAATCGCAAGATAAACGAGCACCAAAACATGATGAACCTGATGATGGTGCTTGAGTAGATTGGGCAGCAAATGGTCAAGATGGTGAAGTTTTTCAGCTTTTGCTTGATGTTGAGTCAGATCCAACTCTAGCAAGCTAAGCTGTTCCTCATGAATAGAACGAATGCGATCGCTTAGCCAGGTATACCGCGCAATAATCCCATTCAAGATAATCCCACAAGTGGTAATCATGACGACGGGAGCAATGATCAGGTTAATCGTTTTAACGAGGGTTTCATGATTCATAAAAAACTCCAAAAATTCTTGAAGGGTAGTCCTTTGGTCTGTCAACTACCCATTTGGGTGGGGAAAATACTCAACGCCTGAGGGGGGAAACAATCATTGTCTGGCGTAGTAAAGAATCAGAACAGTTTCTGTAGAGTATGAATTATCTTCAAATGTTATCTCAGCATTACACAAATTGAGGAAACCCAATCATGTCAAAACAAAGATGGGCTAACCACATTGCTCTACTACTCGGAAGTTTAGTCACGCTGAATGCTGCTCCAATTCAGGCTGAAGTGATTAATCGAGGCATTGAATCTGGTCCCTACCACGAAGCACGCCCCGCGCCCGATTTTCTCCAACCTGATGTCAAGATTGTCGTTGGGCAGCCTTCTCCATCTGAAGTGAACCCCTCGTTTCTAGGTCCTGTGCTGCTCATGAAATCTGCTCAGGTTGATTTGGTCAAAGGCACTGCAAAACTTCCCTTACACAAGGGAAAACTCGCTTCAGGTGAAACAGCCTGGTTTATCATCACTGATGCAACAGATGAGAATCTGTCTAACCTGCATGGTGTAAACTATTCACCCAAGCTTGCCTACGGGTTTACAGGACGCAATCAACGAACAGCAACGATCAGTAAAGATGGGACTTGGGTATTCAACCGAGGCAAAGTAGACTTCAAGCCGAAACTGAGCATTACACCAGGTGCTGCTAGCGCTCCTTTTCCACCTCAAGCGGCTCAACCTGGATCAGTAGGCGATAACAATTACACGCCTTTAGTCAAAGTTACGAATGCGACGAAAGATGTGTTGTTTAATGCTCCAATGGTGGCATTCAATCAGACGGAAGAGCAGCTTAATGCCTTTTGTAATGGCAAGCCGAATCATGATTTAGTTCATGACAAAGTGGTTGCAATCTGTCCGCGTGAAGGAACGGTGACTTTAGAGCTAACGATCGGATTTACCTTCAGTAAACCGATTCTCTATCTCTCTACTGAAGCCAACGATCCAGTCGTCGCTACGCTGGAGACTGCAACCTACGCCCCTGCCATGGAAGACTTACCCTTTGCCCATGAAGATGCACTGCCTGGCGAATCTGCTGAACGCATTTATGTCTTTGTCAATGGAGCAACTGGCTTAGACAATCCGCATCGGCAAGGTTTGTACAGTGCATTAACTGACAGACGAGGACCGTTGAATGTATTAGGTGGCATTCCAACGATTAACTTAGATTACAGTCCGATGTGGCGGATTTTTCCGGCAGTCTGGACAGAAGAAGCGATCAAAAAAGGCTACCGTGCTCGCATGAGTGATGCCATCCACATCGAAGATATGGGTGCTAAAGGCTATATTCGATCTCTCGACGGTGGCAGCCTTCGAGCCGTTGGATTCATTGTCAATTGTCCAGTAGTTTATCGCGTCAATTAGTTCATCATCATTGTCTCAACTGTGATGACTCAGAATACCTATATACAGGAATAGGATCATGCAAATCCAAAATGCAACGGCATTGGTAACAGGCGCAAATCGTGGTATTGGCTACGCATTCGTCAACGCTCTGCTACAGGCAGGCGCTCAGAAAGTCTATACCACTGCCCGTGATATCAATACGCTCAAAGATGTTACGAGTTTGGATACTAGCCGAGTCATCCCTCTCCAACTTGATGTCACAGACTCCTGCCTAATCAATACCCTGCCTGCACAATCACCTGATGTTAACCTCTTAATCAATAACGCTGGAATTCTCGCTTTTGGAAGTATCCTTGATGTGCCAATGGAGGTAATCGCTAGTCAGTTCAATACTAATTTTTACGGCTCGCTAAATGTAGCTCGTGCGCTGGTTCCAGTGATTGAGCAGAACAACGGAGGGGCGATCGTGAATCTGTTGTCGGTCGTATCGCTTGTAAGTATGCCTGCATTAGCTGCTTATAATGCTTCTAAAGCGGCAGCTTGGTCAATGACTCAATCTCTACGAGCTAGTGTTGCAGAAAAAAGGATTATGGTTCATGCTGTTTTTCCTGGTCCTGTAGATACTGATATGGCTGCGGGCATTGAATTTAGCAAAACAAGCCCTGCGGATGTTGCAGTGGCTGTGCTAGCAGGGATTGAAGCAGGTCACGAGGATATTTTTCCAGATCCTATGTCTGCTCAATTCTATGCAGCTTGGAGACAAGATCACAAAGCGATTGAGAAACAATTCGCTGCTGGATCAAGTGATGATGTTTAGCGATGGCGAAGCCACAACTTGAATTTAAGATATTGTGAGTCTTTATCTAATGGCATCATCCAGAGAACCTAATTGTCTTACCCTCCCTGTGAGCGATCGCGATCATTGCCAAGGCAGCTCGATCGCAAAAGTCACCTTGGTCGAGTATGGCGATTATCAATGTCCTCACTGTTGGGCAGCGCAGCAGATTATTCCGTTGATTCAGCAGCAGTTGGGAGAACAGATTCGATTTGTGTTTCGTCATTTTCCGAGATCGAGTCTGCATCCAGAAGCCTACCATGCTGCCGAAGCTGCCGAAGCCGCTGCATCACAAAGTAAGTTTTGGGAAATGCACAGCTATTTATTTCATCATCAAGCGCAATTGGCAGATAGCGATTTAGTCAGGTATGCGATCGCGCTTTGCCTCAATGTCGATCAATTTCTGGCAGAAATGACCAGTGATCGTCATATGGCACGCGTTCAGGAAGATATTAAAAGTGGCATCCAAAGTAGCGTGATCAAAACTCCGACTTTCTTTATTAATGGGATAAAGCATGGAGATGATGATCACTTGGAAACGCTGTTAGAGGCAGTTGTAAAAGCTGAGCGCAACTGTTGAAGCGCACTTGCTCTATTCAAATTGAGGTAACAGATGATGTCTAAGTCTCAGCCACCCGTGAATTCTGCTAGTTTTATGCCTACTGTCTCTCCCGAATTAGAAATGGAGTATTTGACGACGTTAAATTATCGATCGGGCGATTTGGCTGCCTATTTAACTGAAATTTCACGGAGCGTGAGTCGATTGATTCAGTCGGATTGGACGATCGTGACGCTTTGCCAAGGGGAGACCGGGCAAATCATTGCAAGCAATCTTGAGATGCGGCGGGAAAGTGCTAGCTTCAGCGTTCATCGCACCCTGGCAGCAGAAGTGGTTCAATCCGTGCGATCTCTGGTCATCGAAAACCGCCAAGATATGCGGGATCACAATCTTGCAAGTGAGTATCACGCCTATCTGGGAGTGCCGCTAAAAATGAGGAACCAAGCAGCAATTGGCACGATTTGCTCGTTTTTATGTCACCCCCGCTCATTTACAGAAGCTGAAGTAAAGATGGTTGAATTATTTGCTGAGCGAGCAGCAACCGCGATCGAGAATTTTTGGCTCTATCAACATCAGCTACAAGTTAATCATCAACTCTCTCAAGAGGCAGCAGCTTGCTCAATTGACTTGAAGCGATCGCAAGGTCAACTGATTGAGCAAGAACGGTTAGCCGCAATTGGTGAGTTTACAACAATGATTGTCCATGAAGTGCGAAATCCACTGACTACGATCGAACTGGGCTTGAGATACGCTCAAAAAGTATTGCAGCCTGATTCTGACCAACAGCGTCTTAACCTTGCTTTAAAGGAATCTGAACGACTGAAGCATCTTCTCAATGACATTCTGTATTACGCAAAGCCGCAAACTTTAAAACTCTCAAGACTCAATCTCAGTCTGTTTCTAGATGAATTTCTGCTTCAGGTTCAAGATGTACCTGAAGCAGTTGACCGCCGAATCAAGTATACTAACAGCCTTCCAGAAGTTGCAGTGATGGCAGACCTTGATAAGTTAAAGCAAGTATTCTTGAATTTATTTCGGAACGCATTTGAAGCGATCTCTCCCCAGGAAGCTGTCGATTGCTCAATTCGCCCAGGCATCAATGTAAATTCGATTTGCATTGAGATTCACAACGGTGGCACTCCGATTCCATCAGAGCTACTGCCCCAAATTGGAACTCCATTTTGCTCAACTAAGCCTTCTGGAACAGGACTAGGACTAGCAATTTCAAAACGGATTATTGCGGCACATGGCGGGGAGC
Organism: Leptolyngbya sp. FACHB-1624; assembly: GCF_047649235.1. Lineage (NCBI taxonomy): Bacteria > Bacillati > Cyanobacteriota > Cyanophyceae > Leptolyngbyales > Leptolyngbyaceae > Leptolyngbya > Leptolyngbya sp. FACHB-1624. The sequence continues at coordinate 6,312,772 of NZ_CP180258.1, read as the reverse complement.
TAATAATTGAATCATCTGTATCAGGAACCAAAGTAAGTGTGTATCTCCCGATGAATCTATGAATTGGCTACAAGCTAACTGACATTAAAACATATTGCTCACGATTCTCAAATTTTGAATTGCGGTAAAGTTTTTGAGCGCTTAGATTCGACTGCAAAACTTCGAGGTGAATTGCACCAATACCAAGCGCTTTTGCAATGATCTTAATTTGTTCTAAGGTATGTTTGCCAAGACCTTTTCCTTGAAAATCGGGTCTGATGTAAAACTCATCAATAAACGCATCTTTTCCGCCAAATTCAATACTATAACCAGTACAGAGTGCAATGTAACCGACAACTTGACCTCTACAACAAATCAACCAAATTCCGCCAAGTTCCGCATGTGTAAGCAGCATCTTGACGGAATTCTCTCTTCGAGAGTCTGCAAGCTGCAAATCTGCAACTGCGTGAAACTCTTGAACCAGTGGCAGCAAAATTTCTAAATTCTCGATCGTCGCGATCTTAATCTCTGCTTCCATTTCACTCCAGATCACGTTCTAGACGAATTTCAACTTCGCGTTCTACATACTCCCATTCTTTGCTTGCCCGCATCCGCACCAGTAACTCATCAAATGCCTGAGTATGTTCTGGCGCGAACTCAAACCAAGTTAAAAAATCAAACGGTTCTCCTAAGTCTCGGCAGTGCATTAACCGACGAGCAACCCCCGGAAGATACTCCAATCCAACTGCTGTGTGATGAGATTCTTCCTCGAAAATGGCACGTCGTTCATCCTGTGCCATTTCCCACCACTGAGCCGATTTCTTAATGGGAATGAGTACTGCGATCGTAGCTTCTGCTCGATTCAATCCGGGCTGTACCGCTTGAAGCATAGTAATCTCGTCGCGCTTTGCATACCGGACATTGCTAGTAAAGCTTTGTAGCATCCACAAGCTATCTGAGGGAAGCTCTGTAATGGCATCGTTCACAACATTGACCCGTTCAACAGGAGCTAAGCTGTTCCCGATCATTCCTTGCATTTTGGTAACGCGCCATCCGCCCTGCTTGCCCCCAACAAATGAGAATCGGTTGTTCATAGTTCTTGCTCAAATCGATTTAAAGTAGCAAATAGCTGTGCAATCTACACTACTGCTTTTGTACAATTTTTTCAGTCTTTCAGTACACCGCTCTGCAACACTGGCAATAAAAAAGTCAGCACATATGCAAGGTTAGGAATCGCATTGCGCCAGAACCCGGTGGCGATCGATAAAGTGGTGTCGATCGTTGCCCAGGTCAACACTGAAACGATGACTAATATCCAGATTGGCTTGCTCGCAGCTTTGTCAAGTTGGTTCACGGCTTGCATTGTGGCAAACAAGGTGATGCCCCAACCGATTGATACGGCTCCGAGTACCGCCAAACTAAAGCGCATATGTGGGTCAAGATTGAGTTCTCCAGGGCCATTCAGCAGTTGAAATACGATCCGAGTTGGTTCGCTAGTTGCTTCTAAAGCCCCTGCTGCTAGCGTAATTCCAAATAAACCAATTCCGATGCACCAAGCGGTCATCCAATTTTGCCAAAATCTTGACATTCATTTTCTCCTAGTTTTCTACATTCAAATAGGATTGCCAATATCCGATCGCTAAACCGACTCCAACACCCCAGAGAAGCCAAGCAGCCGCAAGTATCAGTTGTGTAAGCTCAAGCCCATACCAACTCTGAAACCAGGTGAGTCCAATCCCATCTAATAGCAGTGCTGTTATCGACATCAGCACAACTCCACCAAGCAAATCTTGTCCCTTCGTGTTACTGACCACTGCGCCGATTTTGACAAAAATCCATGAGATTGGCAGGGCACTCGTGAATAGAAACAAAAGCCGAAAATTGCTTTTAACAAGCAGTAGGCTTCCTTCAAATCGAATTGCTAAAAAACCCTCCAGCCAAAATACTGCTCCCAGCACGACAAATAAAGCTGTTTTGAGCAATTTTCCATCTCGATATGTTTGAGTCATACTACTCTCTTACCTATTTAGTGACTAGCAATTTAGTCCAACCCTGATTCCTTGAGATTTGTTTTGGAGCGACTATGGTGCAATTTTGAAATTTTCGAGTAAGTGCTGTTTGAGGACATTATCGCTGAACAGACTAATATCATAGTAGACGATTAATTTCATTTGTAAAGTATATTTTTTACTGATTTTTGATAGCAGAATAGTGTAAGAAATAACCTGAAAGTAGATTGAAATATCTCAGGAAAATCTGTAGAAATTATCAGGTCATATTCATCTGCTTCTCAGGCAAGTCGCGCAAGATAGAAACTATCCCAACCTCACCTGACAGAGAAGGTTAACGCTATGAGATATCAACCGTTTTCGTGGATTCGCCCTTTAATGCTTGCTTCCTCTGTCGTTTTGCTTGCTGCGATCGCGATTTCACTCAGTAGCCGAATAACACTCCGAACACCATCTTTCAATTCAAGCCTTCCATCCGATACTAACCTTGTTGCACTTCCTGATCCAGAGATCGATATTGCTGTTCCAAGCAACCTGAATCAGCAGACGATCGTGCTAGCAGGTGGATGCTTCTGGGGGATAGAAGCAATCTTTGAGCAGTTAAAGGGCGTTTCCCAAGTGGTCTCTGGCTATTCAGGAGGAAGTGCTGAAACTGCAACTTACAGCCAAGTTAGTTTAGGTAAAACACAACATGCAGAGGCTGTAAAAATCACCTACGATCCGACTCAAATCTCCTATGGTCAACTGCTGAAAGTTTACTTTGCTGTCGCACATGATCCGACCCAACTGAATCAGCAATTGCCCGATCGTGGATCTCAATACCGATCTGCAATCTTTTTCACAACTCCTGAGCAGCAACAAGTTGCACAAGCCTACATTCAGCAACTTGATCAAGCACAGCGCTTTCAAAAACCGATTGTGACGCAAGTTGTGCCTTTGCAGAAATTCTATGAGGCGGAAACTTATCATCAGGATTTCGTCCAGCATAATCCGAACTATCCCTATGTCATAGTTCATGATTTGCCCAAGCTTAAACGACTTGAGAAGCAGTTTCCTGAACTCTATCGAGATCAAATCAAGCTATCAAGCCTTTATTCGAGGTAAATGCCGTGATCATCCTAACCGGAGATGTCGGAGGAACAAAGACAATTCTGCGCTTCTCAGAAGTTACTCCACAATCGTCCCAAATTTTATGTGAAGGTCGATATCGCAGTCGAGATTTCTCAGATTTGACTGAGGTGCTCTCCAAATTCTCAGCAGAAGCGATCGCAAAGCTGAATCGACCGATCAGAGCGGATGCAGCTTGTTTTGCGATCGCAGGACCTGTGATCAACAATACGTCACATCTCACAAACCTCGGCTGGATTTTAGAAGTGTCTCGCCTGACTCAAGAAACGGGCATTCCAAATATTGCATTGATAAACGATTTTGAAGCCGTCAGCTATGGATTACTTGATCTAACTCAGGCTGATTTATCTACGATTCAAGTCGGGCAATCAAGACCTTGCGCACCAATTGCAGTCATTGGTGCAGGTACTGGCTTAGGAGAAGGCTTTTTGCTCCATCATACTAGGAGCAACCGTCAAGTCTATGCGTCAGAGGGTGGACATGCAGACTTTGCTCCACAAACTGAACTAGAATGTCAAATGTTGCAATATTTACTCAAGCGATCTCCAACTCAGCATGTTTCTGTTGAGCAGGTCGTTTCTGGAAATGGAATTTTAGCAATCTACCAATTTTTGCGATATCACACTGGGCTAGACCAACTTCTCCCTGAAGAAGATATCGACTTAACCTCTAAAATTACTGAAGCAGCGCTGAATGCACAAGACCCTTTAGCGGAGAAAGCATTACAGATATTTGTCAAAGCCTATGGTGCAGAAGCAGGAAATTTGGCGCTAAAGCTTTTGCCATATGGAGGTATCTATATTGCAGGGGGGATTGCCGCTAAGATTTTGCCCCTCATGCAAGAGGGAACTTTCCTTAAAGCATTTCTTGCAAAAGGCAGAGTGAGTGCACTACTAGAGCAAATTCCTATCCACATCGTCTTAAATCCCTATGTCGGTTTGATAGGGGCAGCACGATATCTCAAGGAAACAAGACATCAGGCTAATTCAAACAATCATTGTTCGCTTATTGATCTAAGCTAGGAGGAATTTTAAGCTATGACTCGATCTCTCGTACAGTCTGACAATCATCCCATCACCTCGCTCCAGTCTCTACATTACTATGGACAATCGATTTGGCTAGATTACATTCGTCGCAGTCTCATTACTAGTGGCGAACTTCAAGAATTAGTCGGTTCTGGTAAAGTTCAGGGTGTGACTTCTAATCCTGCTATCTTTCAAACGGCGATCGCTGGAAGCAGTGATTATGATCAAGTTTTGAATGTGCTCGAAAAGGTTCAGGATCGCGATGCATTATCAATCTACGAAGAACTTGCAATTGCTGACATTCAAGCGGCGGCTGATATTTTACTTCCAACCTACATTCGTACTCAAAAGCAAGATGGCTACGTGAGCTTGGAAGTTTCTCCCTATCTTGCTGACAAGACTGCTGAAACGATTGCAGAAGCGCATCGACTATGGCAAGCGGTTGCACGTCCTAATTTGATGATCAAAGTTCCGGCGACTCCTGAGGGAATTGCTGCGATCGAAGCACTGATTGGGAATGGCATAAATGTTAACGTAACCTTGCTATTTTCTCAATCGGCTTATGAAAAAGTCGCTGATGCTTATCTGGCAGGATTAGAGAGATTTGCAGCGCAAGGAGGACATGTCAGCCAGGTTGCGAGTGTTGCCAGCTTTTTTATTAGTCGAATCGATACCGCGATCGATGGATTACTCAATGCTCAACTCAGCGCGAATTCAGATTCTCATACCTGCAATTTCCTAAGAGGTCTATTAGGAAAAAGCGCGATCGCGAATGCAAAATTGACTTATCGCAAGTATCAGCAGTTATACACCAGTCCTCGCTGGCAAAAATTAGCAGAGAAAGGCGCTCATCCTCAAAGACTGCTGTGGGCCAGTACAGGCAGTAAAAATCCACATTATCGAGATGTGGTTTATGTTGAAGAGCTGATCGGAGCAGATACAGTCAATACAGTACCACCGGTTACATTGGCAGCATTTCTAGATCATGGTCAGCCTCGCTTGAGTCTGCCAGAACAGATTGAAGCAGCAGAAGCTGTTTTATTAAAGTTAGAACAGGTGGGAATCTCACTCTCACAAATTGCAGATCACCTGCTCCAGCAAGGCATAAAGCTTTTTCAAGACGCATTTGATGCACTTCTTAGTGCTGTCGCTCGAAAGCGCGAGACGATACTAGGAGATCAAATTGATCGCATGACCTATCGTCTGCCTCCTGCACTTGATGAAGCGGTTCAAATGCATCTATTTGAATGGCGGCAGAGTGGAAAAATTCGCCGTTTGTGGGCGCAAGACGCGTCACTCTGGACAGATACGGATGAAAATTACTGGCTCGGCTGGCTTGGAATTACAGATAATCAACTGGCTCATCTGGATCCTCTGAAGCAAGTTGTTCATGCTGTGCGATCGCGCGATTTTACCCATGTTGTACTGTTGGGAATGGGCGGTTCTTCTCTTGGTCCTGAAGTGATGAAGCAGACATTTGGCAAGACTCCAAACTTCCCAGAATTGCATATACTCGACTCGACTGATCCTGCCCAAATTCGAGCAATTGAAAGCAGAATTAACCTGCCGCGAACACTGTTTATTGTCTCTAGTAAATCTGGCAGTACTTTGGAACCTCATATTTTCAAGCAGTATTTTTTCGACCGAGTGCAACAAATTGTTGGAGTAGAAGCAGCAGGACAACAGTTCATTGCCATTACTGATCCTAGTTCTCAACTTCAGCAGATTGCAATCAACGATCGCTTCTATCAAACATTCCTGGGATTACCTTGCATTGGTGGACGCTATTCTGTGCTGTCTAACTTTGGTATGGTTCCTGCTGCACTCATGGGAGTCGATATTGCAAGATTTTTACGCCTAACGGAAGAAATGGTACATTCTTGTGCGCCTTCTGTTCCTGCTGAAGATAATCCAGGTGTCGTTCTTGGAACAATTTTAGGGGTGCTTGCTAATCAAGGATACGATAAAGTTACTTTGACGACCTCTCCCAGCATTGCAAGTTTGGGGGCTTGGTTAGAGCAACTTCTAGCAGAATCAACCGGCAAGATTGGGAAAGGAATCATTCCAATCGATCAAGAGGCACTCTCTACACCTGAAAAGTATGGTAGAGATCGATTATTCATCTACATTCGCTTGGAATCTGCACCCAATTTAGCTCAAGATGCTGCGATCGCTCTTTTAGAACAATCAGGATTTCCAGTGGTCAGAATCGCAGTCGCGACTCCTGAGCATTTAGGACAAGAATTTTTCCGATGGGAAATCGCAACCGCAGTAGCAGGAGCAATTCTAGAGATCAATCCTTTTGACCAGCCTGATGTAGAAGCGAGTAAAATTGCAACAAAGCAGCTCATGCTAGACTATGAAAAAACTAGGATTCTTTCTACAGCAGAGCCGCTCACTACGCAACTAGAAATTCAGATATATTCGGCTCCACATGACAAGGATGCCTTCGCAAAAGCAGCGATCGAGAACTCTTTAACAAGCTATTTGCGATCGCATTTGAATCGGCTGAAACCTGGAGATTATTTTGCGCTCTTGGCTTACATCGAAATGAATCCTGTGTATTACGAGTGTTTGCAAGCAATTCGCCATGCAATTCGGGATGCTAAACAAGTCGCAACTTGTCTAGGCTTTGGACCAAGATTTCTCCATTCCACAGGGCAAGTCTACAAGGGTGGCCCAAATACAGGGGTATTTCTACAAATTACGAACGAGCCTGAGAATGATCTTGACATTCCTGGACAGAACTATAGCTTTGGAGTCGTCAAAGCAGCTCAAGCACAGGGTGATTTTCAGGTTTTAGCAGAACGCAATCGTCGATTACTTAGGTTGCATCTGAGCCAGAATACACAGGCAGATTTAGAGCTTTTACAGACCGCAGTACGTATCGCATTGATTTAGTTGATATTGAAGTCTTTGACAGGAGAACAGAATGCAAATTGGTGTTTTCGGACTGGGACGCATGGGCGCAAATATTGTCCGTCGCTTGCTCAAACATGGGCATGAATGTGTGGTGTTTAATCGCAGTTTGGACAAAGTGAAGCAGCTTGTTACTGAAGGGGCGAAAAGAGCAAATACGCTTGACGAATTCGTTGAGCAATTAGCAGCTCCGCGCGTGATCTGGTTGATGTTGCCATCAGGCGTTGTGACTGAAGAAAGCCTTTTAGAGGTCGCCGCAAGGTTGTCTCCTGGAGACATCATCATTGATGGAGGCAACTCTTACTACAAGGATGATGTGCGTCGAGCAAAATGGCTTCACGATCGTAGTATTCACTATATTGATGTTGGAACAAGTGGCGGCATTTGGGGGCTAGAGCGAGGCTACTGCCTGATGATTGGTGGAGAAACCTCTATCGTTCAGAAGCTCGATCCAATTTTTGCATCTCTTGCACCTGGAATCGGTAGTATTCCTCGGACTCCTGGACAAGCGCAGCTAAATTCTACAGCAGAGTTAGGGTATTTACATTGCGGTTCGCATGGAGCAGGACATTTTGTAAAAATGGTTCACAACGGCATTGAATATGCCTTGATGCAATCTTATGCCGAAGGTTTTGACATTCTACGAAATGCAAATTCTCCAGAAATCTCTGAATCTCATAGCTATGATTTCAATGTTTCTGAGATTGCAGAGGTTTGGAGACGTGGCAGTGTGGTGGGATCGTGGCTGTTAGATCTTGCTGCGATCGCATTAACTGAAAATCCATCGCTCTCTAATTACACTGGGTATGTCCAAGACTCTGGAGAGGGACGTTGGACGATTATGGCAGCGATCGAATCTGCCGTTCCAGCAGAAGTTTTGTCTGCTGCATTGTATGCTCGATTTCGCTCCAGACAAGATCATACCTTTGCTGAAAAGATGTTGTCTGCTATGCGTCAGCAGTTTGGAGGGCATGTTGAGCCAGTTGCGGAGCTATCGCCATGACGAAATCTCCATCTATTCCGCCTTGTACGATCGTCATTTTTGGAGCCGCCGGAGACTTGACCAAACGCAAGCTCATTCCTGCTTTGGGGAATTTAGCAAAGGGTCATCTACTACCGGAAAACTTTGCGATCGTTGGAGTCGCGCGCGCTTCCATGAATCATGAAGAATTCCGTCAAGCGATGAACTCTGCAATGCAAGAGCTTGCTCCTTACCTTGAATCTGAGCAGCGAGATTGGTTATGCAAGCGGCTCTACTACCTCTCAGGCGAATTCAAGCAGGCTGAAACCTACGATCGACTGCAACAACTCCTGGATCAAATTGACCACACCCATCATACTCAGGGTAACTATCTCTATTATCTTGCGACTGCTCCTGAGTTTTTCTGCGAAATTATCTGGCAACTCCACTCCTTAGGACTTGTTGACGAAACAGCAGGTCAATGGCGACGTGCAATTCTCGAGAAACCATTCGGGCATGATCTCATCTCAGCCCGCGTGCTCAACCAAACTTTGAGCAAGGCTCTAAAAGAACATCAGATTTATCGCATTGATCACTATCTAGGCAAAGAAACGGTTCAAAACATTCTCGTCTTTCGGTTCGGTAATGGCTTATTTGATCCGCTGTGGAATCATCGCTACATCGATCATGTACAAATTACCGTAGCTGAACAAGTTGGAGTTGAGAATCGAGGGGGTTACTATGATGTGACAGGGGCATTGCGAGACATGGTTCAAAACCATCTCTTTCAGTTACTCGCAATGATTGCAATGGAGCTGCCGATTTCTTTTGAAGCAGATGCAGTCCGAGATGAAAAGACTAAGCTTCTGCGATCGATTCGTCCACTTCAACCAGAGCAAGTTCTTACCGATACTGTCCGAGGTCAGTACAAAGCAGGAACTGTGCAAAACAAACCTCTAACTGCCTATCAGGATGACCCTAAAGTTGCTTCAGATTCAGTCACCGAAACGTTTGTCGCTCTGAAATTATTCATTGATAACTGGCGTTGGACAGGAGTCCCTTTCTATCTTCGTACAGGGAAAGCAATGGCAAAAAGAGTTAGTGAGATAGTCGTTCAGTTCAAGCAAGTTCCTCAAGTATTTTTTCGCCAAACTTCAATGGAGCAACCTACACCTAACCTAATTCGACTTAGAATTCAACCGAATGAAGGGATTCATGTCCAATTTGGTGCTAAAGTTCCTGGGCCTGTGATGAAAACGGGTGCGGTTGAAATGGATTTTTGCTATGCCAAGCATTTTGGAACCTCTCCAAGTACGGGCTATGAAACTTTACTTTATGATTGCATGATTGGAGATGCAACACTCTTTCAGCGTGCTGATACGGTTGAAATTAGTTGGGATGTGATCACACCAGTCCTGGATGTGTGGCAATCATTGCCCCCACGCAATTTCCCGAACTACACAGCAGGCAGCTGGGGACCACAGGAATCAGACGCTCTACTGCAACAGGATCAGCGACATTGGTGGGAGGTAGGGACATGATTACACAAGCAATGACCCTTGATCGATATCTTTGGCAGCAGCAAAAAGCCTTCAATATTCCAGTAGAACTCTCGATTCTAATCAGCCAGATCGGTTATACTGCAAAGATTCTAACTCGTGAAATTAGCCGTGCCGCCTTGGTTGGACAGCTAGGGTTAGTCGGAGATAAGAATGCAACCGGGGACGCTCAAAAAAAACTCGATGTTTTCAGCAATCAAACTATCATTGAAGCCTTCTCAGACACAGGGCTAGTAGCGGCTCTAGCTTCTGAAGAGCTTGAAATGGCAAAATTTATGGATTGTCGCAATCATACGCCTTATGTTCTGTGTATTGATCCGCTGGATGGCTCCTCTAATATCGATAGTAGTGGAGCCTTGGGAACCATTTTTGGTGTTTATCAGCGCAAAACTTACAATGGATGCTGTAGCGTAGAGCAAGATATTTTGCGCTCAGGCACAGAGATGGTTGCAGCAGGCTATATTCTTTATGGTACGAGTACAGTTTTGGTTTGCACCTGTGGTCATGGGGTCAATGGATTTACACTCGATACAAGCTTGGGCGAATTTTTACTCTCTCACCTGAACCTTCAATGCCCAAGTGAAAGTAAATACTACAGCGCAAATCTCAGCTATGCCCAAGAATGGCAACCGCACATTCAGAAACTCATTGTTCATCTCAATCAGCAACATACCTCATTAAGATATAGCGGTGCGCTCGTTGCAGACGTCCATCGGAGCTTGATTGAGGGCGGGGTTTATCTCTATCCGTCAACTCCTGACTATCCTGATGGCAAACTCCGACTGCTCTACGAATGTGCGCCCCTTGCTTTTATTGTCGAGCAAGCTGGGGGAATGGCATTAACCGAGACAAAGCGTGTTTTAGAGCTTCAACCTCTATCAATTCATCAGCGATCGCCGTTAATCATTGGCAGCAAGGCAACTCTGACACTTTACGAACAAATGCTGCCAGCGTAGACTGTAATACCTCAAACCTACTAAGGAACTTCCAATGACTCAACGCATCCAAGAGATTCTGAGTTGGTATGGTAGTGACAATCCTGGAACACTAACCAATCTCGCTCGTTTGCTCAATCACGGTAAGCTTACAGGGACAGGGAGACTCGTAATTTTACCTGTTGATCAGGGCTTTGAACATGGACCTGCTCGCAGCTTTGCGCTCAATCCACCTGCTTATGATCCGCTTTATCATTTTCAGCTCGCGATCGATTCTGGCTGTAATGCTTATGCTGCACCCCTTGGTTTTTTAGAAGCAGGTGCGCGCGAATTTGCGGGTCAAATTCCATTGATTCTCAAAGTCAACGATCACGATCTGCTCCTGAATGAAACTGATCCTGATCAAGCAATAACAGGCAGTGTTCAAGATGCCTTGCGATTGGGCTGTGTTGGGATCGGATTTACCATTTACCCAGGCTCATCTCATCGCTTAGAGATGTATGGACAAATCCGTGCTTTAGCCGAAGAAGCAAAGCGCCACGGCTTAGTTGTTATTATCTGGTCTTATCCGCGTGGAGCAGGACTGAGTAAGGCTGGAGAAACTGCGATCGATGTGACTGCCTACGCTGCTCATATTGCGGCTCAACTTGGCGCACACATTATTAAAGTTAAGCTCCCTTCAGAGCATATCGAGCAAGATGAAGCGCGTAAAATCTATCAAGCACAAAACATTCCTATTACAACGCTGGAAGAGCGAGTCAGGCATGTGGTGCAATGCACGTTTAACGGACGGCGCATTGTGATTTTCTCAGGTGGTGCGTTCGACAGCGATCGTGCCTTACTCGATGAAATTCATGCTATTCATGCAGGAAATGGATTCGGTTCGATCATTGGGCGAAATTCATTTCAGCGATCGTATCCTGAAGCCTTAAAATTACTTGATTCAATCACAGAGATTTACAGCAGCACCGCGACTCATTCTGCTAATCGCCAAAGTAATGCAGCAACAACAGTACTTAAGCAGTAACATTCGTATTGATCTCCAAATGTCAAACACTCAGCAATCCCTGACCTTGCAAGATATTTATCAATTTTTTCAGGCTCCGCCAGTCATCTTTCTCAATCAGGAGCTAACAGTTTGCTATGTGCTGTCAGTGTTACTGTCAAAAGGGGAATCTTACGGGGCTGAGCTTGTCCAGAAACTTAGGAATGACCATGTAGGCTACCGACTGTCTGACACAATCTTACAGAGTTCAATACGATTTCTAGAACGTGAAGGAATGGTCGTAAGCTATTGGAAGAAGCCAGCAAAACGCGGTCGTCCTCGACGAATCTACCAAGTTGTTTCAGAAAAACAACAGAAAGCACAAGACCTTGCACAACTATGGCGAGATTATATTGAGAATAAGTCCTCTATTCTCAGCCAATTCTCAGACTAAACTCAGCAAATTTTAGGGCTATATTCATGCACAGCTTAGTTTAGTCCCCCATACTCCAAAGAGTAGCAGGCGCTTGAGTGTTTGCCATTCGAGTGAATAGCACAGTTTAGAACTTATATCATATGGGTAGTGAAAACCATGAAAACAATTGCTTCTCTGATTATTCTAGCTTCAGTGGGTATGCTTGTCGCTTGCTCCACTCCCAATAGTCAAAAGCCCGCTACAACTAACCCAGTTCAGCCTGATGCCATGAAACAAGGCGATGCCATGAAGAAAGATGGTGATGCCATGAAGAAAGATGGTGATGCGATGAAACAGGGTGATGCGATGAAGAAAGATGGCGATGCGATGAAACAGGGTGATGCGATGAAACAAGGTGATGCGATGAAACAAGGTGATGCGATGAAACAAGGCGATGCTATGAAGAAAGATGGTGATGCCATGAAGAAAGATGGTGATGCGACAAAGCCATAGTGTTATCAGGGCGATCAATTCTCACTTTTGGTAAGTTTTATGGGTAGAATTTTCCGGCAGCGTCGTCAGCTTCTTCTTTACTTAGGGTTGGGTGTGGTCGGTGCTGGAGCTACTGCCCTAAAACTCAAGCCTAGCCAAGATAAGCAATCTTTCATTGGACAACCCATCCTAGATCCCAAGCAAGATCTTGTCAGTGTGCAAGCATCTGGCAATCCATTACCCGACTTCCAGGGAATTCAGCAGTGGCTAAATTCAACTCCACTCTCGATCGCAGATCTCAAGGGCAATGTGGTTCTGATTCAATTCTGGACATTTGCCTGTATCAATTGCCAACGAACTCTCCCATACATTACTCGATGGCATCGCCAGTATGCAGCACAAGGCTTAAAAGTCATTGGGATTCATACCCCAGAATTCGCATTTGAGCGTGAGCCTAACAATATTCGGAAAGCTATCGAAAAGCATCAAATTACCTATCCAGTTCCAGTTGATAATGAGTACAAAACCTGGAAAGCTTATCAAAATGAGTACTGGCCTCATCTGTTTTTAGCTGATCGACGTGGGTTAATGCGGTACGACCATATCGGCGAAGGTGCATATGACACGACCGAGCAGATGATTCAAACCCTCCTTAAAGAGAGAGTGTTATGAATCCATCGACCCTTTCTATTCAGATTGCAATTTTGGCAGGGATCCTCACGATCCTCTCTCCTTGCATATTGCCAATTCTTCCAGTGCTTATTGGTCGATCGCTGCAATCTCATCGCTATGGTCCAATTGCTCTAATTTTCGGTTTAGTTGGAGGATTCGCTGTAGCTGGAAGTTTACTGGGAATCAGTACAAGCTGGCTAACAGGAATTGCGAACTTCTTGAGATACACTGCGATCGCAATCTTATTAGGGCTTGGACTTCTCACCCTATGCCCAAGCTGGAGCTATACTCTTTTGAGCTATTTCCCCACTCTGAAATGGGTTCAGAATTCTCCACGCATTGGATTGTGGGGCGAATTTTGGTTGGGGACTCAGTTAGGATTGTTGTGGACACCTTGTGCTGGTCCCGTACTCGGCGGGATTTTAGTGTTGGCGGCTGTACAACATCAAGCCATGAGCGCCTTTTGGTTATTGTTGGCATATGGATTGGGAGCTGCTCTACCCTTGCTGATGATTGCTTATGGTGGGCGAAAGTTGACTCAGCACTTGTTGAACTTACGATCGCAGAGTATGACCTTGCAAAAAATTGGTGGAAGCATTGTGATTTTGAGTGCAATCGCAATCTTACTAGGTTGGGATGTGCAAGTTCAACTCTGGCTCGCACCATTTTTCCCGAAAACTTCACTGTGAGGCACTGCGATCATGGAGACTGTAAAACGCCAAAAATCTCCTCCGACTCCTTCTCAAGCTTTACTCGCTAAGATATTCCACTGGACAAATTTGATTAGCCTGTTCATTATGCTGTTCAGTGGATTACAGATCTATAATGCGAATCCGGTGTTTGGGGGACGAGGCGGGTGGCATTTTCCTAGTTTTTTGACGCTAGGTGGATGGCTAGCAGGGGGACGGAATTGGCATTTTGCAGCGATGTGGATTTACTCACTCAATCTTTTGGGATACGGTATCTATGTTGGTTTGTCTCGCCGTTGGCAGCATCGATATGCTAGCAGTAGTGATGTTAAAGCACTGCGCGTTAGTCAAAATGCAAAACGTAAAAATTATGCGCTGCATCGAGTAGTTTACACTGCGATCGTTCCCATTCTCATTTTGTCGATCGCATCGGGTTTAGCGATGTATAAGCCTGCTCAGTTTCACGGTTTGTACAGTTTATTTATCAATTGGCAAACACTGCGAACAATTCATTTTATTACTGTTCCAATTGTTGTTGTATTCACAGCTGTGCATTCAATTTTGGCACTCAAAGTTGGCACAATTCGGCTTGTGAAATCGATGTTTATCTAGGAGTGATCGAACGATGTCTAAACCGATTTCTCGTCGTCAATTACTCCAGTGGTCTGGATTATCCGGAGCAGGTTTATTGCTCAGCAGTTGCGGTTCAAATTTTGGGACACAAGAAATCGGACAGGTCATTGAACCTTTGAACCAAGCGACACAATCTTTGCTGCTCAGCCAAAAGCCTGTGCCTGAATTTTCTATCCGTCAAGTTGAACCCGATAAATTACTGATTAATACTTTTGATCAAACGCCAAAAATCGATCCAGCCCAATATCGTTTAGAAATTTCAGGGGAAGTAAACCATCCGATGCAGTTGAGCCTTGCTAATCTCCAGTCGCTACCTTTTACCTCAATGGTGATTCAGCATGTCTGTGTAGAAGGATGGGCTGCAATTGTCCAATGGGGCGGAGTGAAGCTTCAGGATTTGTTGAAACTAGCACAACCAAAATTGAACGCCCGCTATGTTTACTTTAAGTCGGCTGATGGCTACTACGAAAGTTGGGATTTTGCCTCAGCAATGCATCCTCAAACCTTGATGGCATATCAGCATAATGGAAACCTGCTCTCAGTCGAGCATGGTGCTCCTTTACGTTTAGCTTCTCCGGTCAAGTTAGGGTACAAGCAAAGTAAATGGGTGACTCAAATTATCCTCACAGCGCAACTGATGCCTCAAAAAGGATATTGGGAAGATCAAGGATACGAGTGGTTTGGAGGACTGTGAGATCAATAAAAATATATATTTAGAATTTCAATTTAAGAAGATGTTTGAAAAGTCTCAGAAATCTCTTCACTCTGGTTGCTATCTTCCAGCCTGGTGCTAGTAGAACGAAGTCTACTGAAAGAATTAGAAGCCGACTATCATTATTTCTTCGGTTTATTGCAACAGACTTCGCACAGTTAGACCTGGATTTGCAAGTCGGGACGGGTGAGGTAATCAACTTTTCAAACACTCTCTAATCTAAAACGAACTCCCTCTACATATGAGTAAAGTTAATGAATCGGCCAGGGCAGGTTTCAAATGGGCAGAACAGGCGGAAAAGATTTGATTTCGCTTCATTGCAGTTTCGGCTTGCTGTCACTGTAATTGGAATTTGTGCGATCGCAATTGCGATCTATCAGCAATTGAGTCATTGGAGCATTCAGACTGTGCTGATGATGTACTCCGATCAGTTGACTGAAGCACAATTTCTGACGATCTCTAGTCAGTTGGTCAACCTGAGCTTGATTGTGATGATTGGAATGACGATCGCAACTTTAGCAGTAACCTGGCTCTTGTTGCGTCCCGTCAATCAATTGCAGCACTGGATACAGACCACAGCAACAAATTCCCAATCCAATCCCTTTACAACTAGAGCAATGCCAAGCGAGATTCGAGTCGTTGCTCAAGCATGGAGCGAGACGCTCAGTCAGAAAGCCGCCATCAAGCAGCAGCAGCGGCAATTTATTAGCAATGTTGCTCATGAGCTGCGATCTCCTCTCAGTGTGATTTATGGATACCTTCAGCGCACCGTCAAGCGTATTCCTATGTCTCTCAGTCAGGAAGAGAGCCTGAAAATGGTAACCGAAGAAGCAGAGCGAATGACCTTGATTCTACAAGACCTGATCGATCTTGCAAGAGCAGAGAGCTTAGATGTTTCGCTTCCTCAAGAGCCTCTGATTCTCAATGAGTTTGTGCGCAATATCGCAAATATGCGGGGTAAGTTTGATCATCCGAATATTCAGCTTGAAATTTCGCCGATTCCGATTCGCGTTCAAGCACGTCGGGATCACCTCATGCAAGTGCTAGATCACCTGATTGAGAATGCGATTCGATATTCTCAACCCGATTTACCAATTGTGATCCAGTTAACTCAAGAGAATGGTTGTGCTGTCATTCAGGTGAGCGATCGTGGCGAAGGAATTCCCCAGTCTGATCAAGTGTTGATCTTTGAACCTTTTCATCGCATTGATCCTTCGCGCAGTCGAGCCACAGGAGGAACCGGATTAGGACTGGCGATCGTCAAAATTTTAGTTGAGAAAATGGGTGGAACGCTTTCCCTTGATTCTGAACCCGGCATAGGTACGACCTTCATTGTTTCGTTACCCATGCTACGAAGTTGAGCAAAGAGGATTGATTATGATTCATTGACTATGATTCTCGGATAACATAGCCCACTCCACGTACGGTATGAATGATGCGTGTTTCACCTTGCTGCTCGAGTTTTAATCGCAAGTACCGAATGTAGACTTCAATCACGTTTGAATCCCCGCCAAAATTGTATCCCCAGACGTTTTCCAAAATCTGCTCTTTCGTAAAAACCTGTTGAGGATTCTGCATTAAGTAAGCGAGAAGATCAAATTCTTTGACCGTTAAATCGATTAAGCGATCTCCCCGTAATACTTGATGAGTCAGTCGATCCAATTTTAGCTCACCTACTTGCAAGATATTTTCATACACTTCTTGAGTTCGGCGAAGATGAGCACGAATTCGTGCGAACAGTTCTTCTACACTAAACGGCTTTGTAATATAATCATCTGCTCCAGCATCTAGTCCATCAACTCGGTCTTCTACTTCATTTTTTGCTGTCATCATGATGATTGGAATCTTGATTCCTGTGGTTCTCAATCGGCGGCAAAGTTCTATCCCAGACAGTCCCGGTAGCATCCAATCCAGAATGGCAAGATCTGGCAGAGATTGCCGTGCAATAGCAAGTCCAGTCATCCCATCGTGGGCTGTACTGACCTGATATCCTTCATTACTTAGCTCAAGTGAAATAAATTGTGCAAGTGCAACTTCATCTTCGACTAAAAGAATATGCGCCATAGCGGTAAACAATAAGCTGCTATCACTAGGAATTGAGCATAGAATATAAGCCTGAGCTATATCTGAAAGAATTCTGAAAACAAGCTGAGAAGCTCTAATTAATCTGAACTCTGTCGCCGCTTTTTACGCTCAAATATTTATTCTCATTGTTTTCTCAGGCAAGCTTTATCGAATTTAAACCTTCACTTCAGAAGTTTCTCAGTCCTGAATAGTTCAATGTACGAATCCCCGAACGACCGAACGATGAATAGACGATATTTTGTGCAAGCAGGTTTAGCGCTTGCAGGAACCGTTTGGGTATCCCATACCCTCCGCCAGAATCCAAAAAATATGCCAGAACGTTCATTTGAAATCATCAAAACTGAAACAGAGTGGCGCAATCTGCTAACACCAGAGCAGTTTTATGTCCTCCGCAAGCATGGCACAGAACGAGCAGGAACAAGCCCACTTGACAAACAGTACAGCAAGGGAAGCTATGTCTGTGCTGCCTGTAAACTTCCGCTCTTTACTTCAGAAACAAAATTCAATAGTGGAACAGGGTGGCCCAGTTTTCACACGCCGATTGCAAATGCGATCGCGACATCACCTGATTATACGATTTCTATTGCTCGCACAGAAGTTCATTGTCGTCGCTGTGGTGGGCATCTGGGGCATGTATTTCAAGACGGGCCTCGACCTACAGGTAAACGCTATTGCATCAACGGAATTGCATTAGATTTTATTGCAGGATAGTCCTGATAGACGACCTGACTACCACAGACAAACAATCGTATTCTTAACAAGAGCATGATAGAGCTTACACCTGCACTGTCAGAACACAGACTCAAAGGGCAAGTGCGCGAGATTGGCATCAACCCCAACTACTGGTATGCCGTAGCCTGGGCACATGAGATCAAGCCTTTGCAAATCCTTGCAATCACACTCTGGAATCAAGAGCTTGCTATCTATTGTGATGATCAAAACATTGTGAGAGCGGTAGAAAATCGCTGCCCACATAAAGGAGTAGCATTGCATCGGGGTGTTGTTCAGAGAGATGCAATTGTTTGTCCTTATCATGGCTGGAAATTTCAAAATGGACAATGCACTCACATTCCATATTTTCCAATTGATCAGAAGTTGCCGACTGCTTGTTTGAGAACTTTTCCTGTTCGAGAACAGTACGGTATTATTTTTGTTTTTCCAGGCGATCCAGCCCAAGCAGATCAGATTCCTCTCCTAGACATTCCGCAATATGCAAATCCCAACTGGTTAATGATTCCAGTGAGCGCACATTTTAATGCTCACTACACGATTTGCAATGAAAATACGATGGATGTTTTTCACGGATATCTGCATCGAAATCTACAGGGATGGTTTGATCCCGTATTGCTCAAGTTGGAAGAAGCGGAAGCTTCTGTCCGAGCCGATTATCGGGTGTCATATCGAGGAGCGATCGCAAGATTTTTAGGATTAAATGATACTTCTAAAGTGATCACTCGAACGATTTCAGTAAATTATCAATATCCTAACTACATCAATTCTCTGCAAGATTTGTCTTACCTCTATCTGATGCGATCGCCGATCTCTCAACACGAAAGTCGTTCATTCTCACTTCTGTTTGTTAACGTTCGCCTCCCAAAATGGCTCATTGCCCTATTACAACCTGTGCTAGAGCGTGTGATTCGCAACCGTCTATTTATGAGATTTTTAGCACAAGATATCGCAATGATTGAGAGTGAGTATGAGAACTATTTACGCGATCGTTCTCGACGATATGTAGAGGTAAATCCTGCAATTATCGCTCTACAAAGGGTGATGATACGCCAGTATAATTTTTCCCTGGATTGCAGCACAGGGGAATCTTGACTGTCTGGATCGAGGAATCGATCCTTGCATCTTGGATTGTGCCGAATCTGAGCGAGAAGCCAGGTGCGTCGGTATTTTACAACGATTTAGCGATCTAGACAATCGTGACACAAAGTTACTCTGACACTACCGTGGCTTGGACACTGAATGTGAAGCCTTCCAATATGAGAATCTGCTGAAAATCACCTAAGAATTTTTTCATTAAAATGTTAGCAATTTAAGCTGGAGTTCTTAGATAGAACTCATCTTTCAGCTTCTTCTCTCAGTCACAATGAATGACATTGTTGATTGAGGAAGTAAGATATGCGACTTGATGGAAAAGTTGCTTTAGTTACAGGCAGCAGTCAAGGGATTGGGCAAGAAATTGTTCTACATTTAGCAGCAATAGGAGCAGATGTGGTGATCAACTATCGATCTCATCCAGAAGGCGCTCAAGAAACGCTAGAAAAAGTTAATGCGATCGGAGGAAAGTGCTATCTTGCGGAATGTCCGCACTCACAAGCGTATTCAATTCAAGCTGATCTCGGTAGTGTTGACATGGTGCGAGAATTGATTACTGAGAGCATTGAGCATTTTGGCAAGCTAGATATTTTGGTCAACAATGCTGGAATTGAGAAACATGCTCCCTTCTGGGAAGTTACGGAAGCAGAGTATGATGCGGTGATGAATGTTAACTTGAAAGGCGTTTTCTTTGCTACGCAAACTTTTGTGCAGCATTTAATCGAAACAAACCGTCCTGGGAAAGTCATCAACATTAGCTCTGTCCATGAAGAATTGCCCTTTCCCAACTTTACAGCTTATTGTGCTAGTAAAGGCGGAATGAGAATGATGACTCGTAATCTAGCAGTTGAGCTAGGTGCGCTTGGGATTACGATTAACAATGTGGCTCCTGGTGCGATCGAGACTCCGATCAACACACAGCTTTTGAACAATCCTGAAAAATTACAGGCATTGCTGAACAACATTCCATTAGGGCGGTTAGGGCACACTCAAGATGTTGCATCTTTGGTAGCATTCTTGGCATCTGAAGACGCAAATTACATTACGGGCAGCACATTTGTGGTCGATGGTGGATTGCTTTGGAACTATCAGGAGCAGTAGTATGCGCAAAGCGTTATTTATTCCCGTGATTTTGGGGACATCTCGACAAGGTCGTCAGAGCGAATTGGTCGCTCAATTTGTGGTAGAGCAAGTTGCTGCGAGAGACGGAGTTGAGACTGAGTTAATTGATATTCGCACGATTGAGATTGCAGTTGATGATGCAGGTGAATCAATCAAAAATTCTCAGTTCTCCGCCACGATGGAACGTGCTGATGGCTTGATCATTGTTGTTCCAGAATATAACCACGGCTATCCGGGTTTGTTGAAACATGTATTGGATACTTGCCTCAAGGAATACATTCATAAGGCTGTGGGATTATGCGGAGTTTCAGCAGGTGCATTTGGTGGAACAAGGGTGATTCAGAACCTGCTGCCTGTGATGCGTGAGCTTGGATTAGTGACAACTTTCTATGATCTAAATTTTAGTAATGTTCAATCTTTGTTTGATGAAATGGGTCATTTGATTGATGAAGCGACTCAGATTCGTCGGCTCGATCGCTTTTTAGATGAATTGGTATGGATGTCAACAGTATTGCGATACGGACGGCAAAACCCATTGAATGCAATGGAGGAATAAACTCAACAGATTAATTGCCAGATTTAACGGTGAAGCAATTGAGAGTGGGAGATGCGATTGTTTCTTTGCATTTCTACCAGGAAGGTGAACAGACGCGATGGCAGGTGACTCAGTTAGAGGATGAACTCACGGTTAAAATAAGGTAAGAACTATGACAACTCAAGCTCATTACGATGTGATTATCATCGGTACAGGAGCAGGCGGAGGCACACTTGCACATCGTCTTGCTCCAACCGGAAAAAAGATCTTAGTGCTAGAACGAGGCTCGTTTCTACCAAGAGAAAAGCAGAACTGGGATACAGTTGAGGTTTTTCACCACGATCGCTATCACACTAAAGAAGTTTGGCGAGATCAAGACGGGCAAGCCTTACATCCTGGAACAGGTTACTTTGTCGGGGGCAATACAAAAGTCTACGGTGGAGCGCTGTTTCGGTGGCGCGAGCGTGATTTTGACCAAGTTCAACATCAAGGAGGCATTTCGCTAGAATCTCCTTTGAAGTATCGCGATTTTGAACCTTACTACACTCAGGCAGAAGCACTCTATGAAGTGCATGGACAGCATGGACTAGACCCAACCGAGCCACAGGCAAGTCAAGACTATCCTTTTCCAGCCATCCAACACGAGCCGCGAATTCAAGAGATTCATGATGCGCTACAAGCAAAAGGCTTGCATCCGTTTTATCTTCCGCTAGCCATTAAGCTCAACGAAGCGAATCGCCATTTGAGTTTTTGCATTCGTTGTGATACTTGCGATGGGTTTCCTTGTTTAGTTAATGCGAAAGCAGATGCAGAGATCAATTGTGTACGTCCTGCGATCGATCGTGCTGAGAATTTAACCTTACTCACTTCAGCGAAGGTACTCCGTTTGCATACAAGTCCATCGGGTCGAGAAGTCACAGCGGTTGAGGTCGATGTTGCAGGTCAAATCCAGATGTTTTCTGCAGATATTGTTGTTGTCTCTTGTGGTGCAATTAACTCTGCGGCTCTGCTACTACGATCTGCGAATGATCAACACCCAACTGGATTAGCGAATCGTTCTGATCAGGTTGGACGGAATTTTATGAGGCATCAGAATGGTGCGATCGTTGGATTGACGAAAAAGCCAAATCCAACTCAATTTCAGAAAACCCTAGCTGTGAATGATTTTTACTGGGGAGAAGCAGGATTTGACTATCCAATGGGTCATATTCAACTGCTCGGCAAGGTCAATGCTGACATGATTGCACTGGATTCTCCGAAGATTGCTGGAGTTTCATTTCAAGATCGTGAAGTCTTCGCATCGCTTGCCAGTCATTCTGTAGATTGGTGGCTCACAGCAGAAGATTTACCTGATCCAAACAATCGTGTACAGGTGAAAGGAGACAAGATTCATCTAAGCTACAAAGACAATAACACGGTTGCATTCGATCGATTATTACATCGCTGGACAGAAGTTTTGAAATCGATTGATTGTGGCGATCGCTTCTTACCTTGTTCGTTCTACTTCCGTAAAAAAATCCCACTTCAAGGGGTCGCGCATCAATGTGGAACTTGCCGCTATGGAGAAGATTCACAAACCTCTGTGCTGGATATCAACTGTCGAACTCATGACGTGGACAATTTGTATGTTGTCGATGGTAGCTTCTTTCCGGCTAGTGCTGCGGTCAATCCAACTCTGACAATCATTGCGAATGCCTTGCGGGTAGGAGATCACTTGATTGATCGATTGAGATAAATAAGGAGAATTAAAAATGGCAACGACAAATGATCGAAAAGCAGTTAGCCGACTTCTAGAACTCATTGGGCTTGCTCTGATGCGGTATGGAATCGTGCTGATTTTATTTTGGATCGGCTTGATGAAGTTTACACCTTACGAAGCGAATGCAATTAAGCCACTTGTAGAACATAGCCCATTCATGAGTTGGATGTATCGCGTTATCAGTGTTCAGGGAGTGTCTAATCTGATTGGTGTGATTGAAGTTGCAACTGCGGTCTTGATGGCATTGCGCTCGTGGTTACCGATTGCTTCTGTCGTTGGCAGTGGGATGGCAGTAGTTACCTGCTTGTTAACCTTGAGCTTTTTATTTTCTACACCAGGTTGGGAACCGACACTCGGATTTCCGGCTTTATCAGTTGTACCGGGACAATTTTTACTCAAAGATATCTTGCTCCTGGGCGGTGCAGTTTGGTCATTGGGAGAATCTCTGCGGGCAGTGAAGGGTGTTCGTCACAGCGATCGTGAATTGCAGAGAATCCGATAGCACTGAGGCAGCACTTAGAGAGTCTAACCATGATCAATACAATTCGTCATCACTATCCTGAATATTTGATGGAAGCAGCAGGATTAGGGATTTTCATGGTTGCTGCTGCGGTGATTACAGCAGCAGTCGTACATCCTAGTTCGCCGATCTCTCAGATCGATCCGTTACTTCAGCGATCGTTGATCGGAATTGGCATGGGACTGACAGCAATTTCGCTGATCTATTCTCCTTGGGGAAAGCAATCAGGTGCACATTACAATCCTGCGGTGACGTTAACGTTTCTCCGCTTAGGTAAAGTGAAGCCGAAAGATGCATTTTGCTATGTCATTGCTCAATTGATCGGTGGATCACTCGGAATTTTAATTGCAGCAGGGTTATTAGGAAACATGCTCTCACATCCTTCAGTTGACTACATTGTGACAATTCCAGGAACTCAAGGAGCAATCATTGCGTTTTTTGCTGAATTGGTCATTTCTTTCGGTTTAATGATGACTGTTCTCACAGTGTCAAACACGGCACGACTCGCACGATGGACAGGACTCTTTGCAGGAGCTTTGGTGGCGACCTATATCATAATCGAGGCTCCATTATCCGGGATGAGTATGAACCCTGCTCGAACCATTGCTTCTGCAATTCCGGCAAACAATTGGACTGCGATTTGGGTTTACTTAACCGCACCGATTCTTGGGATGTTTTTAGCTTCTGAGATCTATGTGCGAATCAAGGGACAGCAGGCCGTTTGTTGTGCCAAACTTCATCACCAAAATCACAAACGCTGCATTTTTAGATGCGGATTCAAAGCTCAGAAATTGAGCGATCAACTACCAGACATCTGAATCTCTTATGCTTTCTCAACTTAAACCTCAAACCGCACTCCTCGATCGCTATCAGTCTATACGTCGAGTCAGTGAACAGATCTGTCAACCTTTAGCGATCGAAGACTACATCCTGCAAGCGATGCCCGATGTCAGTCCTCCAAAATGGCACTTAGCACATACCACCTGGTTTTTTGAAACTTTTCTACTGGTTCCATATTTGCCAGGTTATGAAGTGTTTCATCCCCAGTTTAACTATTTGTTCAATTCTTACTACGAAGCAGTAGGAAGTCGTCACCCGCGACCTCACAGAGGATTGCTCTCTCGTCCAACAGTCGAAGAGATTTATCGTTATCGCGCTTACGTGGATCAAGCAATGGGATTATTTTTGCAGGAATTTGCAGAAGTACCTTTGGAATCTTTGATTCTACTCGGCTTACAGCATGAACAACAACATCAAGAACTGCTGCTCACGGATATTAAATACAATCTAGCACTCAATCCACTGCGTCCAGCTTATCGATCAGACCTTTCCTTGCCTGCATCTATTGCTTCAAAAATGGGTTGGTTGAGCTACTGCGGGGGAATTTATACGATCGGGCATGAAGGCGAATCCTTTGCGTTTGATAATGAGTCTCCACGTCATTCAGTGTATCTACAAGACTATGAACTCGCCGATCGATTAGTTACAAATGGAGAGTATCTAGAGTTTATCCAAGCAGGTGGATACAATCGGCCAGAATTTTGGCTTTCTGATGGTTGGGCAACTGTGCAAGCAGAGCGATGGTCTGCGCCTTTATATTGGGAACAGATGGATAGAACTTGGTGGATCATGACACTTGCAGGATTGCGTCCTCTAGACAGCAATGAGCCTGTGTGTCATGTGAGCTTTTACGAAGCAGATGCTTATGCGCGTTGGGCAGGGAAAAGACTACCCACTGAAGCAGAATGGGAAATTGCAGCAAGACAGGTTGCAATACAAGGAAATTTCTTGGAGAGTGGGCGATTACATCCTTCTGGAGCGCAGGGAATGACTCGACCTGCTCAGATGTTTGGCGATGTGTGGGAGTGGACACAGAGCGCTTATCTTGCTTATCCAGGATTTCAGCCTGCGAAGGGAGCCGTTGGAGAGTATAACGGAAAATTTATGTGCAATCAGATGGTGCTACGAGGTGGCTCATGTGTTACGCCTCAGAGTCATATTCGTCCTAGCTATCGCAATTTCTTTCCAGCGTCAACCCGTTGGCAGTTTTCAGGAATTCGACTTGCTCAGTAAGTTCAACATCTTGATTTGAATCATGAAGACTACAATCCATAGAAGAATTCGATACACGGTGCTTGCTTGTTTTACATTGTTTGCGATCTCAATTTCTCCTTATCAGCAAGCTTATCCACAAGTAGCATCTCAGGCTGTTCAAAGTGCTGCTCAATCTCAGCAACCTGTGCTAGCAGTCGAATCTGTTGGAATAACAGTTTCTGATATGGATAAAGCTATCTCATTCTATTCTCAAGTTTTGCCCTTTCAGAAAATTTCGGATGTAGAAGTTCTGGGTTCAAACTATGAACAACTTCAAGGGCTATTCGGGATTCGGATGCGAGTCGTCAAAATGCAACTGGGCGGTGAAGTGCTTGAACTTACAGAGTACCTCACACCCAAAGGTAAACCTATTCCGATCGATTCCCGGAGTCACGATCGCTGGTTTCAACACATTGCGATCGTGGTCAACGACATCGATAAAGCATATCAGCACCTACGAAAATATAAAGTTCAACATACTTCTACTGCTCCTCAACGAATTCCAGATTGGAATAAAGCAGCAGCTGGAATTCGTGCCTTCTATTTCAAAGACCTAGATGGTCACAATCTAGAACTCATTTACTTCCCTCCAGGAAAAGGCAATCCGAAATGGCAAAAGTCTACGAATCAGATATTTCTAGGGATTGATCATACTGCGATCGTTGTTTCCAATACTGCAAATAGTTTGAGCTTCTATCGGGATCTGCTTGGTCTAAAAGTAGTAGGAGAAAGTATGAACTATGGAACAGAGCAAGCACATCTGAACAATGTGGAAGGAGCGAGATTGCATATTAGTGGATTAAGAGCGCCGACTGGAGTGGGAATTGAATTTTTAGAATACTTGGAGCCGCGTGATGGTCGATCACTTCCTATGGATGCTCGACCCAATGATTTACTCAGTTGGCAAACAACTTTGGTAGTGAATGATGTGAAAGCGATCGCGCAACAACTAAAGCGATCGCAGCTTGTTTCTTCCAATGTTGTAACGATCCCAGGGCAGACTTTGGGGTTTAAACGAGGATTACTGGTTCGCGATCCAGATGGTCATGTGATGCGCTTGGTTGAAAAATAGTTGCTCATTCTCATCTTTTTCTCAGTAAACGTTTATCTAACTCAAGCTTTTCTTTAGGCGACTCTCAGACAGACAGCGTTTAATCATACTCAAGCTTCAAGTCAATCCCGAATTTGACGAGGCGCAATCTACTTCTAATTTTATGGAGATTTGATCATGCTATTTCAGAAATTGGCAATCAGTACAATGTTCGCGATCGCTGCAACAGTCAGCACACAATCCTCAGCTTTTTCTCAAACAACGTTCAAGAACCCGACTCATCCCTACCTTTCGGAAATCAGCACTGCTCAAACAAATATCTCGCGTCAACCCTCTCAAAGCCAATTTAAGAATTCCACTCACCTCAGATTGTCTGAAATTGGCACCTCTAACTCGATGCAGTCTCCGATGACTCAAATGGTTGAGGCTCCAATGAGCCAAGCTCCACTGAACAATGGACAAGCTTACTTCTCTCATTCCCCTCAGTTAGTTCGTGTTCACGCTTCTCAAACCCAAGCCTATACTCCATCGACCTATGAGTTTACTTTGACTGTTCCCGCTAATGCTGGACAGCCTTTGAAAGCAGTTCGGATTGCTCAGGAACGAAATTTGGGCACAGTGAAATTTGATGCGAGCAGAAGTAAAGCATTTGCAGGAGAACGATTTGCAGCAGGAGCGGAGATTCCTCTGGCAAGTGTCGGTGGTGAGAAGCCTGCTCCTGGGGAAGCTACGATCGTATTTGATCAACCCGTACAGCCTGGTAGCACAGTGACGGTTGCACTTGAAGCGAAGGCTAATCCAGAATTTGGAGGCGCTTATGAATTTGGAGTGACCGCATTTCCGGCAGGAGACAACGGGGTAGGTCAATTTTTAGGTTTTGGACGAATCAATCTTTATAGTGGTGGTGAATAGGTATGATTTGAGACGAGTGCTTAACTGAGACTCTGCTGATCGCGATCAGCAGAGCTTTCCAGGCATCATTTAGCCCTCATTCTGTACGAAAGCTCATTTGTTGTGATAGCGATCGTCGTGGCTAAAAACCAGTGAATAAAGATTTGCTGAAGAAATATAAATGCACTTCAATAAACGCAGCTATTATCCAAACTGCCGATCTGGATAAAATGCCGTACAGGGGTGTTACACAGATCCCTGTCTGCCTAATCATTCAATTCTGGGATGTTATACAGATCTTCGTCTGTACAATGTGCTGATTTAGGGCGTTATACAGATTTGCGTTCGGATAACGTGCTGAATGTAGAAAGAGCTAGATCTGTCTAAAAATAATTTCGACGTACACCTCTAAACTACGATTCAACACTGTAAGCTGATACAGAGGCTAATCCGTGGGAAGCAAAATCAATTAAATGAAAACTCAACTACTTGAAAGCCTGCTTTACGAAGAAGAAAGTCCAACGCTTGACTTTAAAAAAGAGCAATATCCGTTCTCACAGGCAACTGAGGACGAGAAGTCTGAACTTGTCAAGGATATTCTAGGATTCGCAAACGTATGGCGAAGATCCGAGGCATACATCTTGATTGGAGTAGAGGAAATACGTGGAGGGAAGAGTAAGGTAGTAGGAATACAAAATCATCTCGATGATCACACACTTCAGCAATTTATCAATAACCTTACTAATCAGCCAGTTCTCTTTCATTATGAAGCTGTCGCTATTGAGGGCAAGCAAGTAGGTGTTATCCGGATTGAACAGCAAACAAGACCAATATATCTTAAGAGGAAATATGGAAAGCTAGATAAAGAGCAGGTGTATGTGAGGAGAGGAAGTTCAACCGATCCAACAAAACCAGCTCGTTTGGAAGAAATTGCACGAATGAGGGTGGAACCTGAAGAGATTGACGCTAATCTTTCGGTTGAATTTTCCAATCCACATACAGCGGAACTGATTGGCTCACACTTATCAATTGAAGCTGAATTATTCAACTTGCCGTCATCTCAAAGCATCCCATCTTTGCTTGATCCACCCAAAAATATCTATGGACTTGATTCAATATCAATCTATAGAACAAATCGAAAATATTACCATGAGCTAGCTCACTACATCTACATATGCAAACTATTTCGCCCAGTTCGGCTATCTATCTCAAATATTGGGCGTGTCGCTGCACGGAATGTCAGAGTTGAGGTCTCAGTTAACTCTTCAATGCAGATAGAGATGCTTGAAAAGAAAGATCTTCCTAAAATGCCCGAAAAACAATCTCTCGGCCCTGACCTAAGTAGAATGAGATTTAACAGACCTAAGACACCAGGGAGTGTATGCATCAATCAAGCGGCTAACCAACTAACTGTTGAGATTGATTGTGGAGATCTACAGCCAGGGAGGAGAGTGTTCTCTGATGTCTTCTACATCGGTAAGAAAACCGAAAATCGCGATAATCTTGTCGGAGCAGTTTATGCCGATAATCTTCCTTACCCCTCTGAGCTGACTCTTACAATATCTGCTTCACTAAGCGAGTCTTCTCTGACAATAGAAGATTTGATGTCTATGGGGCAGACTAATTTTTTCAAAATCTAGAGTCAGACTAACGTCGAACAACTATGTTGCAGCGATTGGTATCAAGATCTTGGTTGGACTACAAAAGTTACTAGCCGCCACTGATCACGAACGTTATCTGATTAGTTCCTCAGCGATCGCAGTATTTCACAATCTAATAAACGAGATTTTGATTAATGCGATCGCACTTCTTCAGACAAATTGTCTCTGTTGCATTTCCTTTGCTGTGTAATCCGCCCAACTCTCTCCAGATTTTTTGCCCTTGTACGCTTCATAACTTTGGGTAAAAAACTGGCTGACTTGCTGAACTGTGACCTCCTGTTCCAACAATTCACTTAAGCCATTCTGAATCACATATTCAGCATACCAGTCTGCCCAATCCTGGTCATACAGACCTTTCAATACGCTTTGTTCATAGTCGTGATGTGCTTGATCTGCCTGCGTTAATAGTAATGCAATTGCTGATGTTTTCGTTTGCATGATATCGTCTTGAACTCAATTCGTTTTAGTATATCGATCGATGCTTCAAGCATTCTGAGTCAAAGCTGAGAAAAGACTGAACAAAGTAAAATATCGATTCTACCTTTACTCACTAAATTCTCAGCTAATCATCAACGGATATTCAGCCGCATCGTTCATTCTAGGAAGCAGTTCAATCATTAATGAGGCAATTCCTATGAAACGTCAACTCATTGCAGGATTATCTGTTTTACTGTTATCTGCTGTAACCGCAACGGCTGCCCATGCTGAAACTCGAATTGATCAAGAACTGAGTATGATTCAATCGGTGCCAAGCCAAGTTCTGAACAACACGCTCACGCCGAGCGATCTAGCCAATTTAGCTTATCGTGGCTATTTACGCGATCAAGGAATTTCGAGCTACAGCCAACTGATCTATGATTACAAAGCTGGGCGAGTTCACGCAAAAGATATTGTTCAAGCGGCGATTGTTACAAATCGACTGCCTGCTAGCACTTTGAATGATCGGGGTTATCTCAATGCTGTGAATCTTCAAATCTCTGGAATTGATAGCCACTAGATTACTTCGCGATCGCTCACTTTTCATCAAGGTACTAAACCATGACTGTTCCAACTCAAGAAGAACTTAGATTGGAAGCTGCTCGAACCCACAAAGCTCATTGGCGCAGATGGGGATCTTATCTCAGCGATCGACAATGGGGAACCGTTCGCGAAGATTACAGTCCGTCTGGAACTGCCTGGGATTACTTTTCTCATGATCAAGCGCGATCGCGTGCTTATCGTTGGGGTGAAGATGGTTTATTGGGAATTTCAGACAATCATCAACGACTATGTTTTGCGATCGCGCTGTGGAATAAAGCCGATCCGATTTTGAAAGAACGATTGTTTGGACTTACCGGAAACGAAGGGAATCATGGCGAAGATGTCAAAGAGTACTATTTCTACTTGGATAACACGCCAACTCATTCCTACATGAAAGCGCTGTACAAATATCCACAAAGCACTTTCCCTTACACGCAACTCGTTAAAGAAAATCAGCATCGAACTCGCCAAGAGCCAGAATTTGAACTCCTCGACACAGGCATATTTGATCAGCAGCGCTACTTTGACGTGATGGTTGAATATGCAAAGCAGGATGCTGAAGATATTCTGATTCAAATTAAAATCACCAATCGTAGTTCCGAAACAAAGCCTATTCATGTCCTTCCAACCCTGTGGTTTCGGAATACTTGGTCTTGGACTCAAGATAGTTCAAAGCCCTCACTCAAAATTGTGCGATCGAATCATACCTATGATGTAATCGAAGCAGATCATCCAACCCTCAACAAGCGATGGTTGTACTGTGAGAAAGGTGAAGGATTACTTTTCACAGAAAACGAAACCAACAATGAGAGAATCCTGAGTTCCGCGAATCATTCTGCTTATGTCAAGGATGGTATCAATGATTATATTATTCATGGCAATGAGGAAGCCGTGAACCCAGATAAAATCGGCACAAAAGCAGCCGTACATTATCAATTGATCATTCCAGCGTATGCGACTCAAACAATTCAATTACGGCTCAGCGATCGTGCAAATTTAACGACTCCTTTTGCTGATTTTGATGCGATAGTCAGAGCTAGACAACAAGAAGCTGATGAATTCTACCATCGCATTACACCCTTTCCACTGAGCGATGAGATGCGAAATGTCCAACGTCAAGCATTTGCTGGAATGCTCTGGAGCAAGCAATACTATCATTACAGTGTAGAAGCTTGGCTCAAAGGCGATCCGATTGCTCCTGCTCCTTCAGAGCGCAAATATGGACGCAATCGTGAATGGTTCCATCTTCATACAGATGACATTCTTTCGATGCCTGACAAGTGGGAATATCCTTGGTTTGCAGCTTGGGATCTAGCATTTCATTGCATTCCACTGGCGATGATTGATCCGGAGTTTGCGAAATATCAGCTAGATATTTTGACGCGGGAATGGTACATGCACCCCAATGGGCAAATTCCAGCTTATGAATGGGCGTTCGGTGATGTGAATCCGCCGGTTCATGCTTGGGCAACTTGGCGTGTGTATAAGATTGAGCAGAAAATGTATGGACGCAGCGATCGCGTTTTCTTAGAGCGCGTGTTTCAAAAGCTTTTACTAAATTTTACTTGGTGGGTAAATCGCAAAGATGTAGAAGGGAGAAACATCTTTCAAGGTGGATTTCTAGGACTCGACAATATTGGAGTGTTCGATCGTAGTGCAACACTTCCAACAGGCGGCCATATCGATCAATCCGACGGCACAAGTTGGATGGGGATGTATTGTTTAAATTTACTTGCGATCTCGCTTGAACTTGCTCAAACCAATCCAGTCTATGAAGACATTGCGACTAAATTCTTTGAACATTATCTCTACATTGCTGATGCAATGAATCGTATTGGAGAAGCAGAAACTTCACTATGGAATGAGACCGATGGATTTTACTATGATGTTCTACACTTACCGAATGACCAGCAGATTGAATTGAAAGTGAGATCGATGGTCGGGCTGATTCCTTTATTCGCGATCGAAACATTAGAGCCAGAAACACTTCATCAATTACCTGCTTTTAAGAAGCGGCTAGAATGGGTTATTCAACATCGTCCTGACTTGAGGCGTAATGTGGCTTGTATGGAGACAAAAGGGATGCAAGCCAGGAGATTGTTAGCGATCGTGTCTCAAGACAAGCTTCGACGAATTTTACAGAAGATGCTGGATGAAACTGAATTTCTCAGTTCTCACGGAATTCGGGCACTCTCGAAACATCATGCGATACATCCTTATACGTTTGATGTGGATGGAACACAGTTTCGAGTAGACTATGAACCTGCTGAATCTAGCAGTGGTCTATTTGGAGGAAACTCGAATTGGCGGGGGACTGTTTGGTTTCCGGTCAATTTCTTACTGATTGAGTCACTGCAAAAGTTTCATCATTACTTAGGCAATGATTTCAAAGTAGAGTGCCCAACTGGTTCAGGGCAATGGCTAACTCTTTGGGAAGTTGCTTTAGAACTCTCACATCGGCTGATTCAGATTTTTCTTCAAGATCCATCTGGGCGGCGACCTGTCTATGGGGCAACAGAGCTTTTTCAAACTGATCCGAATTGGCAAGATTTGATGCTGTTTTATGAATATTTTCATGGAGACAACGGGGCTGGAATTGGAGCCAGCCATCAAACCGGATGGACAGGATTAGTTGCAAAACTGATTCACCAGATTAGCCAGTATGCAGAAGGTTAACCTTCTTGCAGTTAAAGGATAGGCAATCAAATCAGATCCCTATGCTTTGTTGCCTATCCGCCCCGGAATAGAATCCAAGGGTAACAGAACAATGTGCTGTGATTCAGATAGTAACGACTACGTGAGATTTCTCAGCTTCTTCTCAGGAAAGATTTAGCACATCCGACGTTTTTTCCTCATACGGCTCTCAGTTTCACTTCGTTTAATTAGAGTGAAGCTTCAGAAGTTCACTTAACTTAACTGAAACCAGAACCTTTCATTTCACAAGGAGATTTGACGATGCTATTTCAAAGACTTGCACTAGGAATGATGATCGCGATCGCTGCAACTATCAGCACCCAACCCTCAGCCTTCTCGCAAACTAACGCCAGCAACCCAACACACACCCGGCTCTCTGAAATTGGCACATCCCCAACCTTTTCCTTGCATCCACCCACTCACAGTCAATTTAAGAATTCGACTCAGCCTAGGCTCTCTGAGATTGGAATGTCAACAATGATGCCTACACAGATGACTGAATCCCAAATGGCTCCAGTCCAGTTCAATGGTGGGCAAGCTTTTTTCTCACATCCCCCTCGCCTCATGCGCGCTTATACGTCTCAATCGCAAGCTTACGTGCCATCGACTTATGAGTTTACTCTGGTTGTTCCCTCGGATGCAGGACCGGCGCTCAAAGCAGTACGAATTGCTCAAGAGCGCAACTTAGAAACCGTGAAGTTTGATGTCGGCAGAAGCAAAGCATTTGCAGGCGCTCGGTATGCAAGCGGTGCTGAAATTCCTTTGGCGAATGTTGGAGGAGAATCAGTTCCGGGAGAAGCTACGATCGTGTTTGATCAACCTGTTCAACCTGGAAGTACAGTCACTGTTGTCTTAGAAGCAAAAGCAAATCCAGCTTCTGGTGGAATCTATGAGTTCGGAGTCACTGCTTTTCCAGTTGGAGAGCAGAGTATGAGCCAATTCTTAGGATTTGGACGGCTCAATTTCTATAGTGGTGGGGCGCAATAAAACGAAGTTGACCTAGAACCATAATTTCGGCTGTGATTGATAACGAATTACAGCCATTGTTCTGTTAACACACATTCAATTGATTTTCGACTATCAATCTAGACGAATTCAGGTAGATCTCATTCATGAAGCACCCGATGATAGCAACACAAAAGAACTCACAACTCGATCGCTTTCGCTGGATTCCATTGAGCAAATCAATTCCCCAAGCTGATACAGGTGAAGAAGTCATTCAAGGACTAGCAGGCAATCCGAAAACGCTGCCTTGCCGTTATTTTTATGACGATCGCGGTTCACAACTATTCGAGCAGATCTGTGATACCCCAGAATACTATCCAACCCGCACTGAACAAGGCATCTTAGAAAGATATGCCCCAGAGATTGTGAAACTGACAGGAAATTGTGAATTGATTGAACTGGGTAGTGGCAGTTCTCGGAAAACTCGTGTCCTCCTCGAAGCTTATGGGCAGTTGGAGCAACCTCTCTATTATTTTCCGATCGATGTCAGCGAAGGCATTCTCAGAAGTACTGCTCTCGATCTATTAAATCAGTATCCAACTTTGCGGGTTTGTGGGTTAGCTGGAACTTACGAACAAGCCTTAGCAGAACTGCCCTCCTCTGAATTAGAAAATCGAATGCTAATTTTTCTAGGAAGTACTCTAGGAAATTTGGATCAGTCAGAGCGCGATCGCTTTCTCACACAAATCCAACATGCGCTCAAGCCTGGGGAGTTTTTCTTGTTAGGGGTAGACTTGCAGAAGTCGGTTGATCTTCTCGAAGCTGCTTATAACGACGCTCAGGAAGTTACGGCCGCATTTAATCTCAATATTTTGCAGCATCTCAATCAGCAATTTCAGGGCAATTTCGATCTCACCCAGTTTCAGCATCTCGCTTTTTACAATCCTGTAGAGGATCGCATTGAAATGCATTTACAAAGTCTCATCAATCAGATTGTTAAGTTAGATGCACTAAACTATCAAGTTGCATTACAGGTAGGGGAAACGATTCGCACTGAACTCTCTCATAAGTTCCATCTCCCGATTCTAGAGCTAGAGCTTGAACATCACGCATTGCACCCTCTCCAAATCTGGACTGATGCGCGATCTCATTTTGGAGTTCTCCTCTGTCAGCGTCAATGTACTTCGCTGGATTGTCCATAAATTTTGATGTCTACTATGCTGAAAGAAGCTTCTCTTTGGAGCTTCTCAGCAAATTCTCATATTTGTCTCAGCTTTCCTGGGCTTAGGTCGTGAAATGGGTAGTGTTCTAGACATAGGGAATTGGATCAGGGAGTGTCTCCCGTCAATTCGTGCCCAAGGTGCAGCGATCTCATGTAGTCGTTCGCTGAAGATCCGACGATGACAGGAGGCGTTATCACAGAAGAATTTTCGCACTTCAAATTACATCACCACCCGATAGTCCTCCCACGGTAAATCCCCGATTGTTCGTTCATATCGGCTATGCACTCGAATTGCTTCCTGCTGACAAATTGGACAGGGCGCAGAAGCTTGCGTTGAGCAAAGACTGATTTGCACTTGCTTCTGAACGCGATCTAGCTCATAGGTTTGAATCTGTATGTGTTCTGAGTCAGGTAGTAGTTGTAAAAGTTCCACGAGTCATCTGAAGCGTTCCTTGCCCTATTCTAGCGAATTGCTTCACCAAATTTGGACAAGTACCTGATGTGGAACTTCCGAGCTTTTGGTGATCTTGCCTCATAATAGAACTATCCGTCTCGTCAGGATTCTAGAGGCTGTGAAACTCCTCCAACATTTTCTGCCTGACTCTCAAAAACTTCGGCTCGAACATTGGCATTTTAAGGATTCAGAACCTCACTTATGGGCGGTCGTCACCTCAACTCAGACAAGGGCGGAATGCCCGGCTTGTCGTCAATCTAGCCAACGAGTGCATAGCCGTTATCAACGAACCTTAGAAGACTTGTCAATGGCACAATGCCGCCTGACGCTCCAGGTCAAAGTGCGAAAGTTCTTCTGTCTCAATCCGACCTGTTTGCGTCGAATCTTTACCGAGCGGATTCCAGCAGTGGCAGCACCTTGGGCAAGAAAAACACTGCGTTTGGTGCAGCAATTGCAGCAGTTCGGGTTAGTGGGCGGTGCTGCTGGCTCAACTCTTGTGAAACAACTGGGCTATGTCGTCAGTGGCAGTAGTCTTTAGAATTCTTAACCTGAACCGATTCCTTGAAAGCTTTACCTGGAGAGTTTAAGTACATAAAATTCTCCAGGGATAAGGGGTTCAGATCTACCCCAATCTTACCTCAATAAACTACCGGAATCGCCTGAAAAACACCCAAACGATAGCACTACTACACTAAGTTTGCTGTCAGAGAAATATCACTTTAAGGCCCAAAAAGCCTTTGGAACAAAGGCTTTTTGAAGACTTCTTTTAGAAAGCGGGTAACGCGATTCGAACGCGCGACATTCACCTTGGCAAGGTGACGCTCTACCACTGAGCTATACCCGCATTTGGTACTTTATTAATATCGCACACTAACTTGGAACTGTCAAGAAACTCCAACAAAAAAATTCGAGACCTAACTGCAGAGATCTCCCCGGTCAATTCGCATTATTCAGAGATAAGGTTAGTATGTATATTCTTATTGTTAATTAGCGCTACATTCAATGGTTCAGTACACCCTCGCTCAAAGCCCCGAAATTATCCTCACTGTTTCCGGTAAAGACTCGCCCAAAGCCCGCGAGAAAGCAATGGATCAACTCATGGAACTGATGGATGAAGAGAAACTACCAACAGACTTGGCAGATGGCTTCGGACCGCAAAATTTTATCGAAATTAAAGACCCTGGTAGTCAGCCTTCCAGTGATGAAGACGCGATTAATCAAGCTGTGCAAACGTTAAGCAGTCTGGCAACTTTGAAATTAAAGGCACAGGAATCTCGATCGGAAGCCCTCCAAGTTCGGAAGCATATCGATGTTCTCTTCACAGATGATCTCGTCACCGAAGAAGAAATCAATGGGCTGAAAGAAGGTTTTAAAGTTTTGAAAAGCTATGCCCAGACTAATCTGAGATATCGAGAAGCGCGATCGCAAGCCGAACAAGCCCGCACCATTTTAGATCGGGCATTGCAATCCTCAGAGCCAGAGCCGAGAAAGAAGTAGAATATAAGTGAAGATTAGTTAAGAAAACTTCATAAAATGACTGGCACTGCAAATCAAGTCGTCTCTCTGCCCACGTTTGAGAAACTGACGTGGGATTGGCAAGGGCATTCGATTCAGTACACCGTCCTGGGAACTGGGGAGCCTTTGGTATTGATTCATGGGTTCGGAGCTTCGATCGGGCATTGGCGAAAAAATATTCCAGTCTTGGCACAGGCAGGATATCAGGTATATGCGATCGATCTGCTCGGATTTGGAGGATCGGCAAAGCCTGCACTCGACTACACCGTTGAACTTTGGGTGGAATTAATTCGAGATTTTTGGGCAGCAAACATTCAGCGACCCACCGTGTTTATCGGAAATTCGATCGGGGGATTGCTCTGCCTCATGATTTTAGCGAATCACCCTGAAATCGCAGCAGGTGGAGTTTTGCTCAATCCAGCAGGCGGACTGAATCATCGCCCGGAGGAGTTAAACCTGCCGTTGCGATTGGTCATGGGAACATTTGCCAAATTGGTTGGATCAAAGCAGTTTGGACGATGGATGTTTGATCAAGTGCGTCAGAAAGGACGAATTCGCAACAGTCTCAGGCAGGTTTACCGCGATCCGGAGGCGATCACAGATGAATTAGTGGATTTATTGCATGAGCCGTCTTGTCACCCAGGCGCTCAGCAAGTCTTTGCATCTGTGTTGATGGCACCGCCGGGACCGAAACCAACCGAGTTATTACCGAATATTCAATCCCCGCTTCTGGTGATTTGGGGGGAAGCAGACCCTTGGACACCGATCGCAGGATCACAAATCTACCAATCCCTTGTCCACTCCCAGCCTGTGCAATTCGTCTCAATTCCTAATGCAGGACATTGCCCCCATGACGAGCGTCCAGAGGTTGTCAATGAGTTCATTATTCAGTGGCTCACCGAACAGAAATAGGCAGATTTTAGCTGGCACCGTGCTTGGAGAAGTAAAACTCGCAGTTTCACGGAACGCTCCACAGGGATGAACAAGCTAGGCTCTAGGGTGAAATTCCTGAAATCCTAACGTAGGGCGGGGTGTTGCTATGACTCTTGATTCAAATCCCAAGCACGATCAGCTTTCAGTGGAGCGCGACACTGTTCTCCCGATCGAAGATGCGAACAGAGTTGTCTCAGAATCATTCCATGCAGATGGTGCCGAGGCAAATCAACTGTTGAACTTGGGAATAGAGTTACATCAACGCGGAGAACTCCATGCAGCGCTCAATACATTGCAGAAAGCGCATCTTCTGTATTGGGAAATGAATGATCAGCAAGGCGCAAAGCAGGCTCTTGAGGCATTAGGACAAGTCTGCTATACGTTGGGCGAGTATGCAAAAGCGATCGATTATTCGCAGCGGAGTCTTGTCCTAGCGCAGCAAATTCGGCAGTATCTCAGTAGCGTCAAACTGTTGGGAACACTCGGAAATGCGTATCGACATCTTGCAGACCACGAGAAAGCGATCGACTATCAGAAACAGAGTTTGATGTTAGCGCAGGAACTTCGCGATCAGCGGAGTGAGATGGCAGCCCTGAACAATTTGGGATTAGCCTACAAGGCAGCAAATGAACCGGAGATCGCGATCAAGTGTGAGCAGAAAGCATTGGAAATCGCCCAGAAATTGCAAGATTATGTCGCCACGGGACAGATTTTGAAGAATTTAGGCAACGCCTTCTACGCGCTCGGCGATTTTGAGCAAGCCATCGCTTATTACCAACAACGATTAGAGTTAGCAGGTAAATTAGGTGACCAGCGGTTGGAATTGCAGGTTTTACGGAATTTAGGCAACGCTTGTAATGTGACCGGAAATTATGAAACTGCGATCGCATATAATCTGCGGCGAGTTGAGATTGCACAAAAATTAGGTGATGTCCGCACACAGGAACAAGCGTTGGGGAGCCTGTGTGTGGCTTATGAAGCATTAGGTCGAACGACTTGCGCAATCAAATATTATCAGCAGCGATTGGAACTGGCACGTCAGAACCAGGATGAGCGATTGGAGTTGTATTTACTCAGCAATCTCAAGTCAGCATTCTCGATGCTTGGAGACTATACCAAAGCGAGTGAATATAGCGCACAAGCAAGACTAGGCTAGTGCGAAGTTGCAATCTAAGACGGTCGATTGATTGCTTCCGACTGAGAATATTGGGGTTTGTAGGCATCTGCCGTTGCAATCAGAGACCATCCGGCATTGCGAAGCTTCTGATAAGTTGTCCATCCCTTCGATGCGCCGCGAATTTGTAAATCGGGAACGCGGTATTGGGGAAACGAGTGATAAGGTGTCCAAGTTTGGTGGGACTGTTCACGTAAATGCAGAATCTTCGTACCCCCACCCAATCCTGCCAACCAGCACATTTGTCCAGCCATTGCAGTGATTTCTCCAGTGAAAACGACGGTTGATATTGAAAGGCTTCAGTCGCCTCTCAACTGATTACGCCCACATTATGTCACCATTTATTAAAAATCATTGATAAAAAGGCAGAATTATGGGTCAAAGAATTATATCTTGCGGATGATTAATGGGGATAGAAATCGAGGCATCTGACGAATTCTAGGGTCAGATCCCTCGTGCTGAAATGACATAGGAAGAGTAAACTGCTGAGGAACAGTCGCTGAGATGAAAGTATGGCGTTTATTCCTAAAAACGCTATTTTCTCCGTAATTTCCGGCTTTTTTTTCTATATATCTGAAGATTATTCAAAATTTCTTATCTATTTTCTTGAATTGCGGATAGATATAGAAGAACATTCAGATTGCACGATTCTGCTTTTTGTTCCCCATTTCCCTTGATAACTTTCTATGACATCAGTTTTGGCTTCTGAGATTTCTTTATATGAACTGGTCGCGGGTTCGACTTCAGCGCCGTTTGCGATGCAAGTTAGCCCGGTGACATTTAAGGCATTGATGAGTAGCCTCCTCGATCTACTGGTTGAGCAGAATGATACAGCTTCGGTATGGGTAAAGTTACCGAAGGGAGATGCGTGGCAAACAGAGTTTGATCGCTATTTGGAGCGAGCAGGGGCGGATCAACAAATTCACTGCTTTAAGAATCAGCGAGACGACAATCCCGATGCTGACTTAAAACAGGCATTCGCAGGGCTTGAGCGGACGGGGACAAACCAGCCCTCAACAGTTTTAGTATCGCCGGAGAGTCCGTTAAGACGAGAATATTTTTTGCTGATCTGGTCGAAACAGTTTTGTGGTTTGTTAGTGGGGCATCGGGCAAGACTTGCCCCGGTTTTACGGGAAGGGGATACGCTGGTTCAAGTGGATGAAGACGGCACTGAGAAGAAGCAGTCTTTGATGGCATTTTTGGTCGTTGATCCGATCGTCGTGCGCGAAGCGATCGCAAGTTTACAGCCTCTTATGCCTAGGAGTGCGACGTTGCCAGAGTGGGAGACGTTCGATCCGATGCTCGTCAATCAATTGTTAACAAAGCATATTCAGCGACAAGAGGAATTATGGCAGCGGGCAAGTACCCATCGCAAACAA
Source organism: Leptolyngbya sp. FACHB-1624 (assembly GCF_047649235.1). Lineage (NCBI taxonomy): Bacteria > Bacillati > Cyanobacteriota > Cyanophyceae > Leptolyngbyales > Leptolyngbyaceae > Leptolyngbya > Leptolyngbya sp. FACHB-1624. Next base: position 6,272,781 of record NZ_CP180258.1, on the reverse strand, counting down.
GCTGAAATGGCGAATTTGCTTCAGCTTCAGAATGAGGAATTACTGAGTACAATTCGGTTGAAAGATGAGTTTCTGCATAATGTAGGGCAGGAGTTACGCACGCCATTGACCAATATGAAAACGGCATTGACGTTGCTAAATTCGCCGAGTCTAAAGCCGCCTCAAAAGCAGCGCTATATGGATTTGTTGGCGAGAGAATGCGATCGCCAAAGTTCACTGATTACAAGTTTGCTCGATCTCGTGAGCTTAGATCAGATGGCAGAGCAAACCACGGTTCAGGCGTTAAGTTTGGGGGATATTGTGCCGGGAGTCGTGAGTACATATCAACCACTAGCAGAAGAGAAAGGGGTGCGGTTAGCCTATACGATTCCAGAGAATTTGCCTGCAATTTCGTGCTTTCCGACTTGGTTGAAGCAGATTGTGATTAATCTGTTGCACAACGGAATCAAGTTCACACCGCGAGGGGGACAGGTCTGGGTGAGAGCGAAGCAGCAGGGTGATTATGTGCAGCTTGAGTTTCGCGATACGGGCATTGGCATTGCGGCTGGAGAGATTCCGAAGATTTTCGATCGCTTTTATCGGGTGCGGCAAGCGGTGGATGAAGATATGGGCGGGGCTGGATTGGGTTTAACGATCGTTCAAAAATTGTTGCTGCATTGCGGAGGTTCTATCTCGGTAAAGAGCCGGGTAGGAGATGGATCGACGTTTAATGTGCTACTGCCGATTTATCGAGGATCAGAAGAAGGGTAAGTCTTAAATATTTGAGAGAACCTGATTCAAAAAGACTGAATTAAATAGACTGCGATGATCGGATTTCGGCTCTGCTCAGCCCACAAATTGTGTCGGTTTTGAAGGCTGAGCACAGGTGAAACATGAACATTGAATGTAAGACTTTATAATCCTGCAAACCATTCGTAGCCTTGATCTTCCCAGTAGCCTTTTGAGCGACCGAGTTGGCTGACGAGCGTAATGCGAGTCACCCATTTGCTTTGTTTGTAGCCTAATTTGATCGGGGAGGCGAGGCGGAGAGGTGCGCCATTTTCGATCGGTAAGGGTTGACCGTTCTTTTGATAAGCCATCAGTGTTTGAGGATGCAAACACGATCGCAGATCCCAACTTTCTAAATAGCGATCGGCAGATTGAAAATAGACATATTGCACACCGGGTTTAGGCTGTGCGAGTTGAATTAAATCGCGCAGTCTAACTCCGCCCCATTGCACGATCGCTGCCCAACCCTCGACACACACGTGACGAATGATCATTGAGGTCAAGGGTAATTTGTAAATGTCTTCTAGGCTAAGTGACATCGGTTGATTGACTTCGCCATCAATGATCAGACGGAAGCGAGCAGGATCGATTTGTGGGGTGAATCCGAAGGTGTTGACGATCAATTGAGCCGGTTCAATCTGACTCACTGCGAATTCTGGCACGGGAGTTTGGGGCTTGAATAGCAGTTCTTCAAATTTTTGATTGAAGGGTTCTGAAACGGCTCCAACCACATCTGCAAAGATAGGGACTCCACAGCCACCCAGAATTAACCCTGAGCTTGAAATGCCAGCAATTTTGAGAAAGTCACGTCGCGAAAAGTTTTGCATGAGGTTTACCAGAACATTGAATCGATGAGGCGACTGCCGCCGACTTTCAGCACGAGGAGAGAATGAACGATCGCAAATCCAATCACCGTTGGCACACTTAGGAAATGCACCACTCGCAACGCTTGCCAGTCGCCAAACATCTCGACAATCCAAGGAAATTGAGCGGGTTTATACATACCAATCCCGCTGAGAATGGCAAGCAGGAGAATCGGCACGATCGACGTATAAACGAGTCGATGCCACGCATACGCTTTGCGTTTGGGATTCTTTCCAGTTTGCAGGGCTTGAATATCGTTTGTGCCCACAAATCGATGCCGCCATCGCCGGGTCACAAGTACGTAAATCCCATACCAAAGTAAATTGAGTGAGAAAAGCCACATGCCTGCAAAGTGCCAATCTCGCCCACCTGCCAGCCATCCTCCTAAGGCAAAAATGGGCGGAATGGTCATGCCTTGCCGTCCTCCAAACACAGGATTGGCATTGTAGATCTGGATTCCACTGGTCAGCATGATAAATAAACTGACAACATTGATCCAGTGAAAGGTTTTGGCAAGAATTGCCTGTTTTGGGAGAACTTTTAATTCCATCGGGATCGCGCAATCTTTACATCTTGTAATGTGACATAAAACTGTGAAAGTTGCGCGTCAAGCAGTTTGGGGCAATCGACGATGATAGATTGAGGGCAGTTTTTACTTGATGTCAGCTATGAGTTTATCAACGCTCATCCTCGTGGCGATGGGAATTGGGATTGGATTTGGGTCAGTGTTACATGATTTCTTTCCGAGTGCGATCGCTCCACTCGATCAGTATTTGCTCACACCCGTGGGGACTTCTTTTTTACGATTGATCCAATTCGTGGTTGTCCCGATCGTGTTTTCTTCACTAATTTTGGGACTGACTCGGATTCAAAATGCGGCTCAGGTTGGACGCTATGCCGTCAAGCTGATTTTGAGTTACTGCTTAACAAGCGGAGTTGCCGTCGTTGTGGGATTGGTGCTGGCAGTGGTGATCCGTCCTGGAGTTGGTGTATCTGGGTCTGGAACAATCGATATGGAAGCGATCGCACAATCTCAGTCGCTGATTGATTGGCTGGTCAGTTTGATCCCGACGAATCCGATCGAAGCGTTGAGCAATGGAAATTTGCTTCAGGTGATTTTTTCATCAGCATTGATCGGCGTAGCGATTCAGCTTGTTGGAGAAAAGGCAGCGAGTTTCGTCAGCTTTGTTGAGAGCTGTTATGCAATTTTTGAGAAAGTTCTCTCTCTCATTTTGTACGTCGCCCCGATCGGTGTGTTTGCTTTGATTAGCTCGGTGATTGCGACAGAGGGATTGCAACTGATTCTTAAGCTCTTTAATTATGTGTTCTTTCTCCTCGTTGGTAGTCTGCTGATGGTGGGCTTTTATCTATTGATCCTCTTTTTTCTCAAAGCAAAACCGATCAAATTACTACAAAGTCTAGTTCCTGCGCTATCTTTAGCATTTGGAACAGCCAGTTCTAACGCAGCGCTCCCGATCTTACTCAAAGACGTTCAGGAAGAGTATGGATTGCGCGAAGACATCGCAAGTTTCGCAATTCCGTTAGGGACAGCCTTAAAACGCGATGGCTCTGCCATTCTGCAAGGATTCAATGCTGTGTTCATTGCTCAAATGTACGATATTCCACTGACCACATCTTTAGTTTTAGCGATCTCACTCAGTACTTTTTTGGTTTCTTTTAGTACCCCAGGAGTTCCAGGCGCTGGAATTATTATGATGACAACTGTTCTGAGCGCAGCAGGTTTACCGTTACAGGGAATTGCGATCGTTGCAGGCGTTGACCGGTTAACGGATGGATTTAAAACGGTGATGAATATCATCGGTAATGTGTCAAATGCAGTGATTCTCGATCGCTGGGAAGCTCCGCAACCGTCAGAATCTCAAAATGAAATGCTGAGAGCTATCGACTGAGGGATACACAGCCAAAATCTGAGTACTAGTCATAAAGTAACGTTACCCAGAATTAGCGAAGTTCCTGAGTCAAGATCCAGAGTAACCTGCGTAAAGAGTGGTAATTGAGACGGCGCGACAGGTGACAGGAAGCCCGATTCAGGTGATAGAACGCGATCGTCGTCCAGGCGATCCGCCGATTCTGGTTGGCAGCAGTGAGAAAGCACGCCAAATTCTAAAATGGCAGCCTCAACATGCTGATTTGCGGAGTATTCTGAGTCATGCGTGGCAATGGCATCAAAAGCGACATGCTCAACAGCCTGATCAGATAACTTCAGCATCAGAAGAGATGTCTTCCCCGTCTATCGAAACCCTCGCGCGCCAATAGAGTATGTATTCTCAAACTTTGCTCAAACCGGATGGTCGCAAACTGACTCTGTATAGTCGAAATGCGATCGCTGAAAACATCATTGCTCCTAGCCCAAGCCCTGAGCCGATTCAGGCAAATCCTCATCTGCGATGGCATCCCTTGCGCGGCGAGTGGGTCTGTTATGCAAGCCACCGTCAAGGGCGAACCTTTATGCCGCCTCCAGAATACAATCCCCTAGCTCCAACCCGTGATCCTGAATTTCCAACCGAGTTACCCCAAGGAAACTATGATGTCGCAGTGTTTGAAAATCGGTTTCCTTCGATGCTAGTCACAGCAACAACTGCGCCGCATGAAATTGTTGAAACGCTCCCTGCGAATGGTGCTTGCGAAGTTGTTGTCTTCACTCAAGATCCGCAAGCTTCCCTAGCATCGCTGGAATTAGATCACTTAGAGTTGCTCATCCAAGTTTGGGGCGATCGCACTCGTGTGTTGAGCGCAGTTCCTCAGATTCAATATGTTCTCCCGTTTGAGAATAAAGGAGTCGAAGTTGGTGTTACACTTCATCACCCGCATGGGCAAATCTATGCTTATCCTTTTGTGCCGCCTGTTCCAGCTCGCATGGGACAGCAGCAGCAAGCTTACTATCAAAGCCACCAGCGCGGACTATTACAAGACCTCATTCAGCAAGAAATTGCGGATGATCAACGAATTTTGTATCGGGATGAAGTTGCGATCGCGTTTGTTCCCGTCTGTGCCCGCTATCCTTACGAAGTTTGGGTCGCTCCGATTGAGCCAGTTGCAACCTTGATGGATTTAACGCCTGAGCAGCGTGAAGGGCTAGCAAGAGCACTCAAAACTGTCACGTTGAAATTTGATGGCTTATGGCAGCGAGCGTTTCCCTACCTTATGGCGTGGTATCAAGCGCCGATAGATGGACAAGCACATCCTGAATGGCACTTACATGCAGAGTTCTATCCGCCTTACCGCACCTCAGATCGACTCAAATATCTAGCAGGCACAGAACTAGCAGCAGGTATGTTTGCGAATGATGCCCTTCCCGAAGATAAAGTCAAAGAACTACAAGCTGTAACAGTCCAACTAGATGACAGAGTGAAGGTTTAAGAGGATGTTTAAAAATATCAACGGTTTCCTCGCTGCGTTCTATCTCGCCCCGGACTGGAAGTCGGGGCTAACAGTGCGAAGTCCTTTGAAAAGGACTGAAGACCTAATTCTGATTGGCTGTTAGTCCCCTGCAGGGACTTCGTTCAATTAGCCCCGACTTCCAGTCCGGGGCAGGTGAATGCATCTCAACGATGACCTTTAGAACATTCTTTAACAGAGAATTTAAACATTAAACGGAGCTAGTGTACTGCGATCCCCATCTTAGAATCAGGAGAACAATAATGCGAACCCAACTCAGCGACCATCCCTCAACGCTTAACCAGCAACGCAATGCGGAGATCGAACAAAAACTAAGCTGGATGCGTAAAGCGTTGCACGAAACTCATGCGACGGGTTTGCGGTTGCGCGGAATTGATTGGTTTTCCTGGGCAACCGCAGGCGGCTCGAATATGGTTTTACTAGCTGCTGAGACAGGTGTGGCTGAAGTACTGGTTACCCTAGACGGAGCTTGGATTTTGACGGATGAAATCGAAGCTCAACGGCTTCAAGACGAAGAACTTTCCGCTGGATCTGCTTATCAGTTCACCGTCAATCCCTGGACAGAGATCGATATTCGAGAAGCTTTTGTGCGAGAGACAACTCAAGGCGGACGAATCATCAGTGATTTACCCTTGATGACTCTCAACGATCGCCCTATCCTAGCAGAAACATCTCTGCCGAATACGTTGGTAAATCGTAAACGATCGCTGTTGCCTAGTGAAGTCGAGCGCTATCGCCAAATTGGAAAACTCGCTAGCGCAGCCATGACCGAAGTGCTGACCCAGGCTCGCCCCGATTGGACAGAAGTGCAACTTGCGGGAGCGGGAGCTGCTGCTCTTTGGACAAGAGGACTTCATCCTGCTTTGACTCTAGCTGCTGGAGAACAACGTCTGCAAAAATATCGCCATACGCTTCCTAAACAAGAAAAAATTGGACGAGCTGCGATGCTAGTCTTTTGTGCGCGTGGATTCGGTCTATATGCCAATCTGACCCGCTTTGTTTACTTCGATCGTCTCTCAGAGACAGAAGCAAGCTTACACCATCAAGTTCGAGAAATTGAAGCTGCGGCGCTCAATCAATGTCGAGTGGGAACGCCCCTAGATCAGATTTATCTCACTTTACAACAAGCATACGAACAGCATGGTTATCCAAATGCGATTCGTGAACATCATCAGGGTGGAACAACTGGGTATTTATCCCGTGAAGTGATTGCAACCCCGACTACAAGCGATCGCTTAGCTGCAAATACAGCGATCGCTTGGAATCCCAGTTTATCAGGAGCAAAAATCGAAGATACCTTCTTGCTCCACGAAGATGATCATCTCGAAAATCTCACCCTTGATCCAAGCTGGAATAGCATCGAAGTGCATCAGCAACAACGTCCTCTGCCTCTAGAACGAATCTAGTTTGACTGATATGAGTACAGCCACTACATTTACATTTGAGCAAATTTTTAACGCTGCTCCCGATGTGCAAGCGATCGCACCCGGACGAGTGAATTTACTCGGCGAACATACTGATTACAATGACGGCTTTGTTCTGCCCACAGCAATTCCCCAACATACTACGGTTTGCCTTGGAACTAGCTCCGATGATCAATTTCATATTTACTCTCACGATTTAGAAGAGCAAGTCAATTTCTCTTCGCGTGATCCGATTCCTCAAGGATTTAGTCGCTATGTGATCGGCTGTATTCGTGCGATCGAAGAACAAGGTATAGTTATTCCACCGCTGAATATCTTTGTCACGTCTTCTGTTCCGATTGGTTCTGGTTTATCGAGTAGTGCTGCGTTAGAAGTGGCGATGCTACGTGCGTTACGATCGCTTCTCAATCTCAAAATCGATGATGTTCAGATTGCACAGTTTGGGCAGTATGCAGAACGAACTTTTGCTGGCGTACAGTGCGGCATTATGGATCAGATGGCATCAAGCCTAGCTGATTCTGAGCATCTTTTATTTCTTGACACGCGAACACTCGATCGAGAATTACTGCCATTTCCAGAAGCATCTACATTTTTGGTGATAGATAGTGGGATTCCGCGCACGTTAGCAGGGAGTGGATACAATCAGCGTCGGTCAGAATGTGAGGAAGCAGCAAGATTGCTCAGTGTTCCAGCGCTGAGAGATGTTCAGGATATCAGCGATATCGCTGCTTTACCGAGTCCGCTACAAGAACGTGCGCGTCATGTCATTACAGAAAATAATCGGGTTTTAGAAGCACGCCTTGGGGTATCTGCTCAACGTTTTGGGCAATTGATGAATGCGTCTCATGCAAGCTTACGAGATGACTATGATGTGTCGGTGGAAGGATTAGATATGCTGGTCGCAATCCTGCAGGAGACCCCAGGCGTATTAGGAGCAAGACTGACAGGTGCAGGATTTGGAGGGGCTTGTGTAGCTCTAATTGATTCTAATGCTGAGCTTAAAAATGCGATCCAAGCAGTTCTCGATCGCTATCATAACGCAGGCTATACTGGCAAAATCTTAGTTGATCGTCCTTAGAGTGTGTTTTAAGAAATTGGTAAATTAGTGTGCGTCAAAGGTTCCGACGTGTGACCTGCCTCCGCCCCGAATGCATTCCGGGGCAGGCAAATGCGTCTCAACAATTACTCTTAAAGCATCCTCTACGATCTCTAGCTAGAAAGGATAAACACGCGGTGTATGTTGCACTGTGATCCAATGGTCAGTGGTAAATTCTTCAACCACCCAACTGCCTCCAAATCGACCAATTCCGCTGTTTTTCTCACCGCCAAACGGTGCATTCGGTAAATCATTCACAGTCTGATCATTGATGTGTGTCATGCCTGCTTCGACTTGCAGTGCAAACCGCAATCCTCGACCTTCATCACGAGTGAATACTGCACTCGATAGTCCATATTCAGTCGCATTTGCGATCTGTAGCGCTTCTGCTTCGTCGCGTACTTTCAGAATTGAAGCGATCGGTCCAAACATTTCCTCGCGTGCCACTCGCATTTCATTGTTTACATCAACAAAGACATGCGGCGGTAGAACTAATCCTTCTGGTTCACCGCCTAACAATTGACGCGCACCCTCTTGATGAGCCGATTCGATATGCTCTAGCAGTGAATCGAGCTGAGCTTGATCAATGATTGGACCAATCACAGTATCCGGATCATTCGGGTCGCCGATTTTAAGAGCGCGAACTCGATCGACAAAGCGATCGACAAATTCATCATGCACCCGCTGATCAACCACAAAGCGATTGATGCTCATACAAATCTGACCGGAATTCAAGAACTTACCAAACACCGCAGCATTCACAGCAAGCTCTAGGTCTGCATCATCTAAGACAACAAATGGACTACTTCCACCGAGTTCAAGTGACACTCGTTTCATAATTGGGCTACTCATCGCGAGTTGTCCAATATGCCGCCCTGCTTTAGTTGAACCTGTAAAGGTAATCACTCGTGGAATCGGATGCGTCACAAAAACATCACCGATCTCACTAGCTTTTCCAGCAATCACACTAAACACACCCGGCGGAAGACCCGCTTCCTCATAGATTTTGGCAAGGATTAGACCACCAGAAATCGGAGTAGTCGAAGGTGTCTTTTGTACAACTGCATTGCCAAGGGCTAGAGCAGGAGCAATCGATCGATTCGCAAGGTGTAGCGCAAAATCCCAAGGACTGACAACCCCAACAACGCCCACAGGTTGACGATACACGCGACTTTCTTTTCCAGGCAGGTCAGCAGGTAGCACATGACCTTCTGCTTGATACGGAATTCCAACCGCTTGCTGCATGAGCGCATAAGCCGCTTGCCATTCGAGCATCGCTTTATTGCGCGGGCTGCCTGCTTCTCGAATCAGCCAAGAGACAATTTCTTCTTGACGCGCTTTCATGATTTCGGTAGCTCGCTGCATGACTTGTGATCGCTCACTCGGTAATGCCTGTGCCCACTCAATTTGAGCTTTCTTCGCCGCTTGATAAGCTTCCTGAATGTCTTGTTCACTCGCAGCTTGAAATTCAGCGATCGAGGTTTTGCGATAAGGATCGATCAAAGTAACTTTGTGTTCAGAGCGACCTTGTACCCAGCGTCCACCGATAAATAAGCGATCGAGACCTGTGTAGGGAGTAGGTGCAGTCGATTGAGGGGGGCGTTTTGGAGCGGTAGCAGTCATGGTAGCTTCTCCTGATTAAAACGTGATTAGTCAAAAAATGATTGGTTAAAAAGTGATGGAAATCTGCAATTTAAGGTGCAATCGTTACATCTGCTTCGAGTTCCAGCATTTTGATAAATGCAGACGCATTTTCTTCGCCCCATCCTTGATTTACAGCGGCTTTGATAGTTTCTCGTACGGCGACTGCCGCAGGAGTTGGAGCGTTTAGATCTTGAGCAAATCGAGCAATCAAGTTGGCATCTTTGAGTAAATGTTTGAGTGCAAAGCTCGGTGTGAAATCGCGATCGATGAGGGTCTGACCCATTCCATCAAACAGCGGAGAACGAAAATCAACCCGATGTAGCACGTCTAAGACATCTTTCGGATTTAGTCCTGCTTTCGTTGCTAGCACCAGTGCTTCGCCAAGGGCTTCGATTTGAGTTGCTACGATCGAATTACCTACAAGCTTCATTGATGCGCCTTTGCCTGTGTCGCCCATGTAGTGAACAGATTCGCTCATTGCATTGAGCATCGGCTGCACACGATCGAAGACTGCTCGTTTTCCGCCAACTACAATCCACAATCCACCTGCCGCCGATTCATTTTTACTCCCAAACACTGGAGCATCTAGAAACTCAACTTGTTTTTCTGCATAAGCTGCGGCTTGACGCTGAGATGTACTGGGATGCACGGTACTTTGGTCGATCGCAATTTGTCCCGATCGCACATTCGATAAAATCCCATTCTGTCCAAAGACGACTTCTTCAACGACCTGATCATTTGCAAGGCAATAGAAAATTACATCCGCATCTTGGACGGCTTGAGCAGGAGTTTCTGCTTGAGTTGCACCCTTTTCGACAAGTGCCTTTCCGGCTTCTGGGCTGCGATTCCAAACAGTCAGAGAATATCCTGCTTTGAGTAGATTAGCTGCCATACCACTACCCATCGTTCCTAGCCCTAAATAGGCAATTCGTTCCATGAAATTGTCCTTGCATGAGGTTGAAGCAATCTTGTTGCGTAAAGATTACTCTCGGAGCAACTGAAGCAGTGAGTCCAGAAAACTTCGGGAAAGGAGCAATCTTTTCACGCGACATCAGATCATCCTAGAGACGCAATTGATTCTGCTCCTCTAACGAACGAGAGAGAAACTGGAATTCTCTGCACAATTCTCAGAATCAATATGCTCTAGAACGATAGGATACTTCGCGATTCCTCTAATGCACTCGCATCTCTCGCAAATAGTGCGATCGACAAGGAGACCCCCAACAAACTGATTGCGCTGGCATCGACTTGAGTACGGTGCTCCGCGCCCCAATCACTGCATTGGAACCAATCTGCACTCCCGGTGCAATAAAGCAATCTGTCGCAATCCAGGCTCCATGCCCAATCTCAATCGTTTGTGTGACAAGTCCAAACGCGCGATCGCTCAAATCATGGCTTCCCGTACACAGATAGCTCTTTTGTGAAATCACACAATGAGAACCAACCGAAATACGATCGAGACTATAAAACACGACATTATCGCCAATCCAGCTATAGTCCCCGATCTCAACTTTCCAGGGATAAGTAAACCGTGCCGTCGGACGAACGAGCACCCCTTTGCCAACTTTTGCCCCAAATAGTCGCAACACGGCACAGCGAACTTGATTCAAAGGTTGAGGAGTGATGGGAAATACGATCGATTGAACCAACCACCATAGTAAGACATACCAGCCTGGACGACCGCGATCGTACCAGGATTGATCATAACAATGTAAATCGACGAGCGGAGGCGCATCTATGTCGATCGCAGACCCTTTCAAACTTGTCATGATTCTGGTTGTACGATCGGAGTTGGATTCGGTTTCGGGGTGTTTAACGTTCCCCCAAACTGCTGTAGCTCATACAGCTTCACCCCAATTTGAAACTCGTACTGGCTGAGCAACCGTGCATAGATATAGCCTGCTCTCCCATCTAGGAATCCAAGCCGGAACACATAAGCCAGTAAGAACCTTAGCGTCGGTTTGAAGGGCAATCTTACCCAGATCCGCTTCAAAAATCGCTTGCGCTGTACCGAATCGCCAAAGAAATTTGCACCGATCGTTCCTTGATCGTCTTTGCCATTGAGCAAATTTAGGTAAACCTTCGCTTCCCAATTAGAATAGCGATTGTGTCGGTCTAGCCAGTGATAAAGATCTTTGAAGTCAATGTGGAGCATATCATTTTGCAGATAGCCCACTTTCTCAGACATGACAACATGCTCATGGACTTCGTTGTCCCCCGTGTTGCGAATTGCCTCAGTGCTGAGGTTTTCGTAGCGACCTTTTGCGTGTTTAAACAAGCGCAAATTCCAGTCGGGATACTTGCCACCATAGCGAATCCATTGTCCTAAGAAGAACACACGGCGATTCAGATAGTACCCTTCGTACTCTGGATTTTCAATTGCAGTCTCAATCTCATCCCACAGTTCTGGTGTGATCCGCTCATCGCAGTCTACAATCAACACCCACTCATTGCGAAATGGAAGATTTTCCAGCGACCAATTTTTCTTCTTCGGCCAGCGTCCATTGAAGTGAAACTGCACCACATTCGCCCCATAGCTCTCTGCAATTTCCACAGAGAGATCGCTACTTTGCGAATCGACGACAAACACCTGATCCGCTCGCGCAACACTTTCTAGACAAGCGGGCAAATTTGCTTCTTCATTACGGGCGGGAATTAGAACAGAAACTGGGAGTTTAGAGAGACTAGACATAATTCGGGTGCAGAAAGGGCTTGACGCAACCACGTCGCTCCCAGTATTCCCAATCCAATTTTGGGATCACACTCAAAAGTCTTGTCCAAAAGTTCTTGTAGATAACGCCTGATCGTCTAGTGAAAATTTGCTTGAATAGAGACTGAGGTAATCACGGAAGAAGTATTGATCACTGTCTTCGGAGCACTCCATTTTCCCAACTCCTACAAGGGAATCCGAAGCTTTAACTTACCACGCAGCAAATTAATCTTTGATGGATTCAAATACTCTTGCAATCCTGAAACTTCATTCAACAGCGATGTACTGCGAGCACATTCTTCTTCTAAGATTGCAATATAGCGATCGAGATCTTGATCAGAGATATGTTGTTTCAACATATAAGTCGCGATCGTAATATTCGAGACAGGATGCCGTAAGCCTTGGGATAGCTTCTGCAACAGCATACTATTCATCTCAGCTAGCTCTTGACTGGTTTGGAGTTGCTTCTCAATTGATTGGGCAGCTTGTGCTTGTGCCTCAGACTGACGAGTTAAGCGATCGTACTTATTTAAGCAACTCTGCACCGCGCCGATCAGTTCTTCTTGAGTAAAAGGCTTGGTCAGATAATCATCTGCGCCCAATTCCATTCCCATTCGCACATCTGTGCGCTCAGAACGCCCGGTCAGAAAAATAAACGGAATCGTTGCCGTTTCAGCCTGCTGACGTAATTCGCTCAACACCGTATAGCCATCCATTTCAGGCATGACGACATCACAGATCACAAGGCTCGGCAGTGCTTCTTTCGCCAATTGCAACCCGGCAACACTACTACTCGTCGTCAGTGCTTGGAAACTTTGAAGCTCTAGAATCTCTTCAATATTTTCTAAGATTTCTTGATCGTCTTCGATCACTAAAACACTGTTCATTGACTATCCCAAGGTAAACTGCACTGGCTAGCAATCCGCTTTCTCTGCCGAAGCGATGAGAGCAAATCTGTCGAACTTGCCCTTGTAGATCAACCCCTTTGAAGCCTATCGATCAAGGTTTGCAAATTTACTTTCGCCAAACTTAATCGCTATACAGTACATCCTACACAAGAACTTGACCAATTTCAGTATCTTTTCGTAATTTCTTTAAGCTTTTGTGAAAGAGATTGAGAGAGATCATAGAAGATTTCAGCAAAATTACTGACTGTATCTCTCTCCATCTCGTTAAACACTGCTCAATCTGACTATTTTTTCGTCATCCAGCTCGGGTTCCCATAATTAAGTTCCGAACAGACGAATAAATTACCGTTCGCATTTTGATGCCTTGCTGATGGCTCAGATATCTTTCTCCAAGCGCGATCGCACAGACAACTTCGCTCAAACTGAGCCATGCTCCAAATTCCTGTAGAAAATGTAAATTCAGCGCGATCGCAAGCGTGACCAGAATATAAGTGCTAGCAACTTGAGCGTGGTTCCAGCCCGATTGCTGTAGTCTCTGATAAAGGTGAGTGCGATGCGGCTGAAAGATATTCTCTTTCCGAATCACACGCCGAATCAGCGTGTAAATCGCATCTGCAATCAGTGGTAATGTAATCGCTAAAGATGACCAAGCCTGCACCGCACCACCAGACTGATTTAGCAGCGAGATTGCAATCATCGCGCCCAAAACAGTACTGCCGACATCCCCCATGAAAATTTTGGCAGGTGACCAATTCCACCAGAGAAAGCCGAGCAATGAAATCGCCAGCAGCGCGAGCATTGGCTGGTTATATTCGATCGCTAAGTACGTGAATTGCACAAAAGACACGCCTGCAACTAATCCATCTAACCCATCCATAAAGTTATAGAAATTGATCAGCGCAGTCATCCCAATCATGGTTAATGCAATCGCAAGCATCGCTCCAACCATGCCCAGTGGAGCTAGCCAAGGTTGAGGAAAAGGGCTGAACGCTGCGATCGCAATTCCAGCAGAGCTAAGTTGTACAAGATAGCGAATTCGAGCGGGAACATCACCGCGATCATCGAAAAAGCCAACAATAATTAACGGAATTAAAGCCGCCCAAATGAATAACGCATTGCTAGCAGTGAAGGTTTGCCAATCCAGCCACGCTAGCATAGCGCTCACGAGAGCAAATGCAATCACAAACCCAAGTCCTCCTCCACGGGGTGTCGGTTGAGTATGCGAACTGCGATGGTTTGGCACATCAAGAAGATACTGACTGAGATACTGTCTAATCGAGGCGACTAGCACAAAACTCAAGCCACCACTTGCCAGTAGCAGACTGGGAAAAATATTCATAGGAACGAAACCGAAACGATTTTTTGAGCCGCTTTTAGATAGACCCCTTCAGCTTTTTTTACTTCAACAAGTCAGTGTGTATCTTGGAACCCTCTCGCAGTTTGTTCCAGACCTTGTTCGAGGGTAAACGGAGGCTGCCAGTTAAGAGTCTGGCGAAGCTTTGAACTATCGATCGTCAGTGAACCAAATAAACGATCGAGCGTTGCCGTTTTACCCAAGATCCGGGCGAGGTTAGTTAGTATTACAGGCGAGATTGGCATCAACCGGACAGGTTTCCGCATCGATTCCGAAATTTTTCTAACGAGTTCTGGGGTAGAAACGTCTGTGCTATCACTGACAAGAAACGTCTGTCCAGCGGCTTGAGGATGTGTGGCGCAAGTGACGATCGCATCCACTAAATTGCCGACATAGACTAGACTCCGCTGGTTGTGAATTCCACCGAGCGGGAGTGGAATGCCTGTTTTGACTAGGTTCATCAAGTTGAGAAAATTCGCTTTGACCCCTGCTCCATAAACTAATGGGGGGCGCAAAATTACAATCTCTAAATCAGTGGTGGCTGCAATCTCATTGAGCGCACATTCTGCTTCCCATTTACTGATGCCATAGGCATCAGCAGGTTGAGGCGTACTGCGCTCGGTGTAAGGTGATGCTTGTCCATCTCCGTTGACTTTAATCGAACTGAGATAGACAAAGCGTTTGACTCCAGCAGTAGCAGCAGCGATCGCGAGCGATTTGGTCGCTTCAGTATTGACTGCCCGAAATTCACTCAAGGGATCAGCCGCAGTATCGTTCATCTGATGGACTCGGGCTGCAAGGTGAATGACAACATCGATTTGAGGCAGGATGGGATGATTATCCAATTCTGCGATCGAGGAGACTAAAATTGGTGTTACAGAGGGAGGTAACACTGCATCACTGCGAACTACGCCATAAACGGTATGTTCTGAATGTTCTAAAAGCTGACAGAGGGCTGAGCCAACAAAGCCAGTTGCGCCAGTAATCAAAAAGTTCATGCGGGGCGTGCGACGAGTTGAAAGACCTTAACAAAGTATTTAGACAGAACCTTGGTCATGTTTGTTTGGATGCCATTTTCTAGGCATCCTCGAACGATCTCTCGGTTCAGAATCCAATTGCTTGAGAGGTTTGCAGTGCTAGCTCCTCCAGTCCGCATCTTGACGAGAACTTGTGGAATGTAGTGATAGCTCATTTGATGAATTGCTAGAAACCGAATCAAGAGTTCGTAGTCTGCTGCAATCTTATAATCGGTTTTGAAAAAACCATAGCGATCAAATGCCCATCGTTTTACGACAAAAGTCGGATGAGCAGGCATCCAACCATAAGCAAATTTATCCGGATGGAAATGGGCAGAACTGTAGTAGCGCACGATTTTATCTGGCTCGTCATGCTTCACGTATACGAGATCTGCAAATACAGAATCGACTTGGTGCTGCTCGAACTGATTGACGATCGTGGAAATAACGTGTGAATTGAGATACACATCATCTGCATTCAGAATTGCAATCGCGTCGCCTGTCGCGAGCTTGATGCCTTTATTCATTCCGTCATACATGCCGCGATCGGGTTCTGAGACAAATCGAGCAATGCGATCGCCATAAGATTGAACAATTTCGACCGTATTATCTTTGGATGCTCCATCAATAATGATGTGTTCAATATTGGGGTAATCCTGAGCAAGAACGGATTCGATCGTGTCTCGAATCGTGGCAGCAGCATTGTAGGTAACAGTAATGATAGAAACTTTCATGGGTTTAACAGACTAGAAGAAAAGCTTTGCTCTTTGATAGCGCGAGGTTTAATCGCAACCGCAGGATTGCCCGCGTAGATTGTCCAAGAATCAAGTGATTTTACAGCAACGCTTCCCAAGCTCAGAACCGAGCCTTCGCCAATTTCAACACCGGGAGCGATCGTCGATCGTGCGGCTAACCAAGCGCCAGATTTTACGGTAATGGGTGCAACTCGCAAATCAAAAGTTGAAGCTGTCCAATCATGATTTCCAGTACAGAAATAAACCGATTGGGACACACAGATATGATCCTCTAAAACAATCGGAGCAAGATTATCAAACCAGGCGTTTTCTCCAATCCAGCAATGATTCCCGATCGTCAATCGCCACGGAAATTTTACTTGGACTCCCGGTTTAATTCGGACACCTTGCCCGATCGATGCGCCAAACGATCGGAGTACCCTAACTTTGAGACTAGAGATCGGGAGCAATCGACTTCGGACGATCGGATCTCCGATGAAAAACCAAAGCAATTGCTTCCAAACAGGTGCGCCGGGAGTATATTCGCGAATTGTATATTGATCAAGATGAATAACTGTCACAGTTCTATCTCAGAGCGTTGCTTTGAATTTGACGGTTTCTTGCCACCAAGCCTGCCGAGTGTCTAAGACGTTTGTTCTGGGATTGTCATGCCCTGCCCAATCCCACAGTACTAGACCATTCGCGCCGCGATCGCGCACTGTTTCTAGCTGCGTTCGCCAGAAGTTTCCATCGATAAACTGATTGCGCCGCTGACGATTGCTCGGATGATAGCGACACCAGAGAAACGGATACACAGGTTTACCAAACTGTTGTGCTTCTTCGATGTTTCCGCTGGCATAAGTCACCCATCCGGGAACATCGTCATAAAAGGTATACAGCGATGGCGTGATAAAGTCAGAGGCATCCGCGATCGGCTTGAGAAATTGATTGATCGCTCTCCAAGATTTTAGACCTGCGGGGTGATTTCGCACCGGAGTCCAATAGTCGCGAATCGGCGGAATACTGTACACTCCTATTTTCAATGAAGGAGCCACTTCTCGCGTCCATTCAATAATTCTCAAAAACTTGTCGATACTCTCTCGAACTTCAGCTTCAGAATCTGCGCCAATGTTGACTTTCCAATGTTCGATATCAATCGTGAAGTACGAATAGTTTTCAGCTGTCGTTCGAGCATTTTTTTGGGTTGCTGCTCGATCTGGAGTGATTCGCTCTTTTGTTGCAAAAAACCCTCGATCGTCTACTCGCATTGGCATCAAGCCAACATTCGGTTTTCCACCATAGATTAAAGCGTCAAAGATTTTGAATTCGGATGCATGTCTGACAGATCGGGACTCAACTCTCTGGCAAGCAGCAGGTAGCAGTGCAGTTCCTCCCATGAGTGTTAGAAACTGTCTGCGATTCAAAAGATTTGGCATTTAGAGCAACTCCTTAACTTGAAAAATTGTGATCATCTATCGGGTTGCCGGATCAAGAAGAAAGCTAAACTCTTCACCAGTTCCAGAAACTGAAAATAGTTTGTAGCCTAGCTTTCGTAGTAGCTCAATCGATTCTTTGGTTTTATGACAGCCTACATTCGGAAACCGGTGATGGAATTCAATCAATATTTGTTCTGGTCGAATCGTTGATTTTGCAAGGTATTCGATCACTTGATACTCTGCGCCTTCGATGTCCATCTTGAGTAAATCAATACGATCGTGTCTCAGTTCTCGCATGATAGTTTCCAGACATTTCACCGACACGGTGATTGCACTAGTTTGAGTGGTTGGGCGATCGAGTAATGTATGAGAAACATGCTGAGCATTTTCAGGTGGATTAAAAGAGACTATGCCATCAAAATCAGCTAAACCGTATTCGTGCATGATCAAGGGTTGAGTAAGCTTTTGTTGCCTTACCCAGTCAATTGATCTTGGAGTTGGATCAAAAGCGTGAATGGTCACACCAAACCGCTCGATCATACCCAAATCAAATGAGATATCTTCTCCCACACCCACTGAGTAAACGATCGAATCCGGTGTAATGTGATCGACTACAACATCCCATCCGCCGTAGTCCGAACCAATTCGCTCTTTCGGATAGTCTCGATCAACAGTAGCAAAGAAATCCTTTCCAAGCAAAGTTCTACCAATTCTTCTGAGCTTCCGTAGTACCATCTTCATCGCTATCACCATTAAAAGTCTATTGTCTGCACCAAGTTGATTTCGCTTGAACACAAAGCTGTTGAAATAACAGATCCGAAACAGCTTGATTTCCTGTTTCGCTCAAATGAATCTCATCAATGAAATAGCTCGTTTTATGCTCAACGGGCAGAGATGCCCAAGATTGATGCACATCAACAACTGGAATTTTGAGTTGTTTCAACAGGGCAAAAAATTCTGCTTTGTACAAAGGTTGCTGTGGCGTGGGGGTTACTTCATCTCGATTTGGGGTATATAGCACAAGGATTGGAATACTCTTCGTTTCGGGATTGGTTCTCAAAGATCGAACTGCTGCTCTAAAGCTCTGACTGTTGCGTGCAAACCACGCGGCTTTATCTTGAGGCGATCGCACTTCAGCATAAGCAGGTATGATTAACGCCTGACGAACAAATCGCCGGAGAAGGTAGCGCGACCAAACTTCTTCGATCGCTGACCAAGGTCGCTGATTTGGAAAACTCGGATCAACTCCGATCATTGTTCCAGTACCAGTTCTCTGAATTAGATCGCTTGTGCCAATCTGAAAGATAATGACATCGCTTTGAAAGCTGCCAAACTCCAACAAGTATCCGATCCGATTTTCGATGCCCCACGATCCCGTAGACGCATTCAGAACTTCGATCGAGCCACCAAGAAGTTCGCGAAATTGCTCGGTGATTGTGTAAGCTTGATCGGTCTGTACACCGCCATTTAGTACCGAATCCCCGATCATCAGAATTCGTCGGGTATTTGGGGATTTGATTGCTGAAATCGGAGAATTGCGTTGAGAATATTGATTAATTTCGATATATTTGCCAAATCGAAACAGCTTTTGATTTGGTTGAAATCGATAGCCTGTATTTTGATCGACTTGTAGGAGCGGTGGGTTTCCAAATCCGAAAATCAGGCGTAATCCTAGTTCAAGCATCGCAATGCTTACTCCAAGTCCGAGCAGCACGATCATGAAAGGTTTGAGTTTCATTGAAAAAACAAAATGAGCGCTAATTTATCGAAATCGATCGCGTAAACTTGCTCCGGTTCGTCCCGTCATTAACCAGACAATCGATCGCCCAACATCCCGGAAAACTCGCAGCTTTGACTCTTGGCGATGCACTCCAGACACTTCTACAGGCGTAAAGGTAATGCCCTGACTGCCAAATACGATAGTCGCGATCGCTTCGGCTCGCGGCATATGATAATCAGAAGTCACAATATAAACGTGCTGAATTCCACGTCTCTTCAAGTCGGGGATCACGGTTGTAAAGTTGGTGACGGTATCGGTGGCACGAGTGTCAAAATACAAGCGCGATCGCGGAATGCCTGAGTGCTGAAAAATGCGTTTGGCATCTGGAGAGCCGCTAGATACCCAGATTTTGAGCGAGGGATACTGTCGGGCGAGGTTGACGGTGTATTCTTCTCGATCGGAACTTCCCCCCAAGATAAGAATCATTTCGGGCATGGGGGATTGCTGGCGAGCGATCGCCAGTCGAGCCGGGACATATCCCAACCCAAGCAGAATGCCAACGGAGGCAATGCACCGAAGCAGTCGAGAACGAATTAACACGGTAGACCCTGATCACTGGTAGAACCCTTGACCTCAGTTTACCGATTTTCGCAATTTTGTTAACCTTTCTCTGCTTGGATCAAATGAATGGATAACAAAATTTCAGCTAGAACACGCTGAAAAGTGTAATACCATCCTGCCCAACCATCAAGAATTCCGCCTTTGAGAATCAGACAGTAAATCAAAATGACAAACGGCGCGAGAATTTTGGTTTTCCGAATACGATCGCCCAAACTCAGTTCATGAGTCGGTGTCGCTAGTAATTTTTTCACCTCCAGTACCATATAGCGATCTTGTGCCCAGAGCCAGCGCGATAAGGGTTTGCGATCGTCGTGATAAATCGGTGCCTTCAAAAAACCAGATTTGCCTTGCACTTCAAGCTGTTGAGTATGACCGTCATCAAAGTAGTTCGCTTTCTCGCGTCGAAATAGCGCTTGTCGGGGTGGTAAAAGCGTTCCTCGTAAGGGTTTACCGAAGACACAATATTTGAATCGAATGAAGAATCCATTGATCGGCATATCGGTGGACAGTGATCGAATCTCTTCAATCAGTTCAGGGGACAGCACATAATCTGCATCTAGAGAAAGCACCCATTCTGACTCCACTTTATCTAAGCCATAGTTCCACTGTTTGGCGTGCGTATCAAACGGTCGGGTAAAGATCTCAACTTGAGGATAAGCCCTCAAAATGTCTAATGTCTCATCGGTACTCCCACTATCAATGACGACAATTCGCTTCGCCCAAGTCAACTGTTCCAGTGTTCGACCAATATTAGCAGCTTCGTTGTAAGTCAGGATCAAAGGAGTAACTTCCATGAGACGAACCTCTGAAGACTGTTTATGAGACAGGTTGTGAGCTAAGGGCATGTTTTTTTCGATCAAGAATATCAAGATAAGCTTGGTGCAACGTTCCGGCAATTTGATCCCAGGTATAGTGCTGAAAAATTAAGTGACGGGCACGTTCTCCAAGCGCTTTTGCAGCTTCAGGATAGGCAAACTGTCGTCGCATCGCTTGTGCGATCTCATCCGCATCGATTTCGACCACTTTTGCGGCTTGTGCGATCGCAGCTTCTGGAAAATTACACCCAGTTGTAAACACACAAGGCAATCCCGCTGCCATTCCTTCAAGGATCGATAGACTAAAGCCTTCGGAATAAGACGGAGCGACATACAAATCGACTGCTGCTAGTGCTGCATGTTTTAGTGTTCCAGTGAGCATTCCAGCGAAGGTGACAGCTTCAAGGACTCCAAATTGCTTGAAGTAAGATTGTGCAGTAGGTAGAAATCCAGTGTTGTCGGGTCCAGCAACCACTAAATGAGTATTGGGAAACTCTGCATGAATTCGAGCAAAAGCGGGGGCTAAGAGATCTAATCCTTTTTTCGGATCAATCCGTCCTAAAAATAAAATTAATGATTTACCTCGCAACTCTGGAAAGGCTTGATAGAACAGTTCAGAGTCAGGGAGCGGATCGAAGTCCTGTCGATGGACACCGTTTGGAATAATCTTTAATGGAGCGGGCAAAGATAAAGGTCGAATCCCATCGGCTTCAGCTTGAGAAAGCATCTGAATCACACTCGCTTTTCGCAGGATTGGACGCTCGATTAAAGTATAGTATGCTTTTTTCTTGAAGCCTTTGTAGTTCAATGCCCACGGGTCTAACATTCCTTGAGGATTGACAATATAGGGAATCTTATACAGTTGGCATAACCAATGTGCGATCGCAACTGGATAAGTAAATAGCGAAATCGTATGAACTAAATCATAGTCGCAAAGATGCTGAAATAACCACGCTGTGAGCGGGTAGCTGAATTTATATTCACTCAACCGCCAGCGCGGAAAATATTGGATTCGATAAGATTTCTCTTGCTGCCAAGTGCAGAGCGGCACATCTAAGTTAGTTGCCCCATTCGCGTCTGTGGTCACGATATCGATTTGAAGTGCTCGATCGCCCAAAGCTTGAGCAAGCTCTAAAACTAATTTCGATGTCCCGCCATACACAAGACCGATCGCAGGAATAACAATTAAAATTTTCATGTTCTACTTCAATACGGATTCAACTGCTTGGTGCAAGCCCTGAGCGAAATAGTTTGGAGAAAACTTTTCAATGTGTCTCAGTGCGGCTCCTCCCATTGTTTTGGCATAATTTACATCTGAACTAACTTTGCTCATGAACTGCTGCATCTGTTCGACACTGTTAGGATCAAAGCCCCAACCATTCACGCCTTCAATCACTAAATCTTCAAAACATCCACATCGATTGGACACCAGTACCGGAAGTCCTGCCGCCATAGCTTCGTTCACAACTAATCCCCACTGCTCTTGATAGCTGGCATGAATAAAGCAGTTGGCATGAGCAAAATAGGGCATGAGTTCCGCTTGCTGAAGAAAACCAGGAAGATGAACGCGATCGCTTAATCCTTCTGCCTGAATTTGTGCTTCAATCTGAGGTCTCAGTTCTCCGTCACCGCATAAAACTAAATCCCACGGTTCCGAAGTTTTCTTAACATACGCAGCGTAAGCCGTAATGAGATTTGGAATGTTTTTTTTCTCGATAAACCGATTGATCGACAAGAAGAAGGGGGCTTTTACTGGATTGGGAAGCGATCGCAATCGATCCGGATGAAATACTTCATTGCCCACCACGTTATAGCCTAGAAAAATTCGATTCTCAGGTATTCCCAACTTCAGTAGATATCGTTTCTGCGGCTGCCCTCCGACTAATGCTGCCTGATACTGATGAATTAATCGTCGCTTCAATTGCTCTTTAATTCCAGTGCGAGGAGCATCATCTTCTTTAGAAGCAGATAAGAGAATTGCAGGCTTACGATGTAAACGACTCCAACTGAGTGCAGCTAACATTCCAGGCTGAAAATAACCTGCGATCGCGATGACATCAGGATTAATTCGAGAGAGAGTTTCATAAACTGCAGGGATCAATTGGGTTAGTTTCACAGACTGCAGTGATTGATCTTGAATCACAGTTACGAATGGGCAATCCGACTGCTCGATTGCAGCCTTCCAAGCGTAGTCTGTATCCGATCGAGACAGTTCAATTGCATGAAGCTGCCATCCAATCTGATCAAATCGGTGGTGTGCCGCATTTGATCGCGCGAAATGATACGGACCATAGTTATTGAAGATCAAGGCAACACTAGTCATTGTGGCTTACGAAGAGATCGGTGATTGAGTCTCAAGAATGCAATCAAAACGCCTAAACAAGCGATCGGGAGATGGCTGCGATACGGATCACCATGAAATGAGAACATTGAGATAGTTTGAACCAACATGACAACCGCAAAGCTAGAAACCATCCAATAATCGCTTCTCAAGAACTTCGACGCAGCTTGGTATGACCAAGATGAAGTACTTGCGATCGCGCTTCGCAATATATTGAACATCTGATAGGTCAACATCAGAAACGGCACAATAAATGTCAAAACTCCCATCATTCCAAATTCCGCTGCCACTTGTAGAAAGACGTTGTGCGCTCCTCCCGCAGAGTAAAGACCTTTGCCAAACACTGGATTTTGATTAAAAACCTCGATTGTATTAGCGTAAATACTTTCTCGTCCCTGAATTGACATATCGCCTGCCCCTCCAGAAAACATCTGCACGAGAGCCTGAATTCTACGATTGCCGTTTTCAACCGCAGTTTCGACCGGAGACCGATCCGCTTTATTCGTTGCTACTGCCCGTTCAGAAGATACAGGTGCAAGCACAAGAAGCAATCCCAAAACTCCTGCGAGCGCAAAAGAAGTCGATAGAAACCGCGAGAACATCTTTCCAGACTTCATGAGAATGTTCAGCACATAAAGTCCAATTAAGGCAGCAGCGACAAACATTGATATCGTGGCACTGCGAGTTCCTGAAGAAACACAAACAAAGAACCCAGGAGCACTACAAGCTAACCAAAACAATTTCTGTGAAGATGGCGATTTGATCCACAAGATTAAGCTTGCTAGACAACAATAAGCCCCTGTGTATCCAGCAATAATGGGATTGCCAGAGGTTCCAACTGCTAATCTGTTGCCGTTATCGACCCAAGTTGCTGTTCCGGTCACAACCTGTACAAATAGAATTAAGGAGGTGAGTACTGCGAGACAAGTTGTAACGTAGCAGAAGATTTTAAGCTGACTAAAAGATAAGCTTCTCAATAAAATTAGAGCGAACCAATAGACACTGGTATAGATGGCAAAATTGCTAGGTAACACTAATGGATCAGGAATCCTGACCAGATCGTAGATCACTAAAGCAATAAAAGCACAGTAGAAAATCTCAAAGAAGCCAAATCGGAAAAGCTTCCGCCGCGATTCCGGAGTGTAGAAGGTGAAGATCAGCCCAATCAAGATCGTTCCAAGCTGGAAAATTGCGGTTAGGACTGTCGTATGTATGCCCAGCGCACCAGAGATCGCGAAGTACAGCGTTAAGCCGTGAACGAAAGTGGCAAGCGCGATCGCAGCAATCTTAGCATTTTTCGACATAGCTAAAACTCTCAGCTTGAGGATGAAATGAACGATCGACGAATTGATTAATCAACGTTTTGGCAAACTTTTTAGCAAGATTAAGCTGAGCAAATTCATTCATCCTTTCAGCATTGCAGAGTCCATCTGCAGGTAAACAGAATCGCTGTTCAATGCTCTGAGCGATTTCGCGCTTGTCTTCTGCCTGAATTGCTAATCCTAACTGATACTGTTCGATTAGTTTTCCCATTAGTCCGTAGTTTGAGCCGATGACAGGTGTTCGAGCAGCAGCAGCATGAACCAGAATCGAACTCATTCCTACATGGCGCTGATAGAGCGCGAGAACGGTGTCTGCAAGCTCAAAGAACTGTTGTACTTCGGCTCCTTTGATATAGCGATCGCACAAAATTATCTGCACTGGAGTGGTTTGGCGGATCTGCTCGATTTCGGCTCGAATCGATTCGGCAGTCGCATTAACGGGACCTGCCAGCACAAGACAGAGTTGAGATTGAACTGCGATCGGGAGGAGTTTGAGCGCGTCTAGCACTTGATAAATACCTTTACGACCGCTCAATTCTCCAAACAATAATAGAACATGACGATCGCGTGAAATTTCAAGCTGTTGGTGCAAGTTTCGCACTTCATTCGCGTCACAGGCTGGAATTTCGACCGGATCAGCTAGAGGCAAAATTGGTTTTTGAGTCAAGCGCTGAAGGTCAGACACAGCAAATTGATCGAGGCAAAACAAAGTGTTGAACTGCGAGCGTCGGAGGATTTGGGCGACGATCGCGAGTTGTCCCCATTGCTTGAAGCGATTAGGCTTAGATACCGGATGCGTTGAGAAACGATGATAGTGAAAGCTTGGACGAAAATAAATCCCGGATACCGGACAAGGAGATCGTTCTCCAAATGCGATCGGTAGCTGTAGACTATCAAGGAACATTACGAGAGCTTGCGTGGGATTGAGCGATCGAGCATAGCGACAAAAGATACGCCATTCGTTGAACGATCGAACAATCAGCGATCGAGGCGTTCGATAGCTGGCGTATTCTGCTTCAGTGACTACCGTAAATCGAACGCTGCTCAGGTCGGATTCTGTCGCCAATACGATTAAATCTGGGTGTCTTCTGGCTAACTCTGGAGACACGACAAGATGCAAACAGCCTGGAATCTGATGATCTTGCCAGTACTGCGCGACATGTCTGAGATAAGCGGGATGATGCCCGGTAGGACCGAGATCAAACAGCAAAAGACTTCGCATGGATGGAACAGATAGCTTAGCGGGCACCCGCATATTTTGAATCCTCAGCGGCAATGATTTCTTGCAAAATGTCAGTAATACTGCGTGTGATTTGCCATTCTGGAAAATGGCTCTTGAGCTTGCGTAAATCAGAAATGTAGCAAATGTGATCTCCAATGCGGTTTTGTTCTACATACAGCCAATTCACGCTTCGTCCGGTCAATTGCTCAACGAAGTCAAAAGTTTCGAGAATTGAAATACTGTTTTCGCGACCGCCTCCCAGGTTGTAAACCTCTCCGGGTCTAGGATTGCGGCGAAAGGCTTCAAAGGCTTGGATCACATCATAGCTGTGGATGTTGTCGCGGACTTGTTTCCCGTTGTAGCCAAATACGCGATAGGTTCCGCCTGTAACGGCAACTTTTATCAGGTAAGAAAGAAAACCATGCAGTTCGACTCCAGAATGAGAGGGACCTGTGAGACAGCCGCCGCGAAAGATGCCGACGTTCATACCGAAATAGCGTCCGTACTCTTGAGCAACAATATCAGCTGCGGTCTTGGAAGCTCCAAACAGAGAATGTAAAGTGCGATCGATGCGACAGTCTTCAGAAATGCCGTGATAGTCTGCTTCGTTGGCATAGTCATAGCGCTTTTCGAGTTCGACGCGCGGCAGTTCATTCGGAGCATCGCCATACACTTTATTCGTGCTCATGTGAATGAAGACTGCTTCCGGGCAGTATTGCCGAGTTGCTTCAAGCAAATTCATTGTTCCAAGTGCATTCACCTCAAAGTCCAAGATGGGAATCTGACAAGCTTTATCGTGAGACGGCTGCGCGGCACAGTGAATGATCAGATCAAAAGCATGGATTTGAAATAGCTCAAATAGACGATCGCGATCGCGAATATCAATGCTATGCGGCTTGAAATTTTTTGTTTTTGCACTCAGACGCTGAAGATTCCAGGTCGTATCGCCTTGTGCACCGAAGAATTCAGCCCTCATATTGTTATCGACCCCGATCACCTCGTGCCCTTGACGATCGTAATATTCAACCGCTTCAGAGCCGATCAAACCGTTGGAACCCGTGACTAAGACTTTCATGATGTTGTTAGATTAAGATGGACTTGTACATGCTTGTAGACAATCAATCACCCGTTTCTCGTGCGCAACAGGGCGATCAAGCATTTCAGGACATTTAAGCGAGCGACTCATCAATTCTGTTAACTCAATCCAATCATCATATTGATAGACCCCAGCATAATCAGAGGTACTTCTCGAAGCATTCCGATTTGCAATCACAGGAATGCCAGCAATGAGCAATTCGGGAATTCGAGTGAGTGCCCCAGAAGTGGGAACTTGATGAATGAGTGCCGCTTTGGCAGACGTGAGAAACGCTTCTAATTGTTCAGGAGTGACACTGCCGTGTACAACAAAATCAGCAGACTCGCAGTGTTCTTTGAGCTTCTCTGTGCCATACCCGACAATATCCACTTCAAAGGGAAAAGTTTCTCTGGCTTTCTTGAGCCATTCAATTTGCTCGATCATACCGTTACGAGTTGGCGGATTTTTCGCATTGCCATGAATTAGAAAGCGATCGTTTGTCATATTTTGCCTTGCTGCTCGAACCTTGAGAAACCGCTCTAAAACAAGTTGAGGAGGATAGTAAGGCAGATAATGAGCATTAGCTCCCTTCGTGCGAAGTAGCCATTCTTCCTCACGAGAAATACAAAACACCCAGTCTGCTTTGACTAACGCTTGCACTTCTGTTTCAAAATTCTCAAAAATCGCTCCCTGATCTGGAACTAATGCTTCTAGATTGTGAGGAAATGCAATGACCTTAAAGTGCTGTTCTGCTGCGACAAACGGTGCAATATAGTTCTTTGTTGCTTCCCAGATCAAGACTTTGCTGCCTGTATGCTGTTGCAGAACTCGCTGATAGAGCTGACGCTGAAATCCGCAAAACGCGATCGAGCGAAATGCAGGATTGATCTTCAAGTGATGCTTCGCGATAAATTGCCAGGTAGCAGGATCTAATACGGCTTTGAGCGCAGCAATTGATCGGCTTTGAGCCGATTTGAGAAGCGTGCGCGAAAACGGCGTTATCTCTAGATTTGCTTTCCCAATCAGTTCGGCAATTTGTGCGGTACGATGATCGCCCCCATGACCGTTTGCATTTGTTGTAAAAAACGTATCGACTAGAAGACTCATGTTATTTCGCTCAGCAGTTTGTCGCTCCCAGGATTTTCGATAGCTTCTTGAAGTATGGTAAAACATGCTGTGACATAGATAAAGCGTTCGTGTTAAGGATAAAAGCTGTTCAAGTGCCAGAGGTAACTTTCGATTGGAAGCAAGCGCTGTAAATTCTGGGTACAATTCAGACTCGATCTTGAGCGGAGCAGTTCGATAAATGACTTGAGGTTCTATGAGATTTTCAAATCAGACTTTTGCTCTAGAGTCAGGTTGTTCTTTTGCCCAATATTTCACACTTTCGTAAATGAGCAGAGTCGATTTTAAGAATTGCCCTAATCGTCTATGCAACATAGTCAAGCTCCAGTAAACGATCGTAGTAGTGAAGATGCTGATCAAAAATATTAGCAATCGAAAGCTGGTGACGCAGAGCCGCAATCTTGTGATCTTCAGGTTTGCAACCTGTGGCTAGAAATTCTAAAATCGCTGCTTTCAACCCGTTAGGCGTATAGTCCTCGAAATTTTTGATCGCACCAGGAGCGAGAGTATTATACTCAGCAACTTGAGGAATGTTAGAGGCGAGAATAGGACAGGCAACCGAAAGCCAGGTCGAAAGAGAACCTGATGCAGAAGTTTGACGAAAGGGACAGACTGCTAGATCAGTAGCGAGAAGATAACGTTCAAGTTCTGATTCTGAAAGATAGCCTGTCACGTGAATACGATCTCTGACTCCTTCTTTCTCCGCCAGTGCCATCAAATCCTGAAAATAAGCTTCGTGTCCTGGACTCACCCCGCCTGCGAAAATGAGTTTGACATGGGCGGGGAGATGAGGCAGCGCTTGAATGAGCAATTTATGCCCTTTACCGCTGTAGATAAATCCCAATAGTGTAATGACAGTAAAGTTGTGGAGATGCAAAACTTTTCGCGATTCGATTCGACTGATTCCAGGCGTGCGTGATTCTACAAAGTGCGGAATAATCTTAATTTTTGAGCTAACAATCCGATTGCTTAATCGTCGCGCCTCTTCTTGGGTACATACAAGAGCACTCTGCGATCGCGAAATCACTTTTTGCAGTGCCAGAATGTTCGGTGAGAGTTGATCGCGCAATATTGCTTTGATCAGTTCCGCGACCCGAACACTACCCGGATGGGATCGATACTTGTGTACCAAAGTAGCACTCGAAGGCGGATAGAAAATATCGTGCAGCGTCACAATCAAAGGACGAGAACAGCGATCAAGAAACGTATTGAGATGATGAATCTGTCGCCAATCTTCTCCCCAAATCACACGGTTATATTGAAAGTGAATCACATCTGCCTGAGAGAGGGTTTGTGCCGCATTGATGAGAGCATGACGATCACGCGATCGATCTCCGGTTAACTGAACATCAGCTTCGATCACGTTGATCTGAGATCGAGTTCGCGCTTCTGCAGCTAACAATCGTCCATAGCGATGAATCCCATGTTGCGGTAATCCAATGTGAAGATAGCCAATATTCATCAAATTCTAGCCCTCATCAAGGTTTTTCCAATGGTTCGCTTAATATGTTTGATTGTTTTTCTGGGAGTGTTGAGCAGAAAGTAGAGTGTCGCAACTTGAAGTTGGGATCGTAGCGGTAAGCGATCGCGGTAGGACTTGAGCAAGGCTTCAACCCGTCGTTCTCCTTCCCCCGATCGCCAATCAAGAATCGTCTTTGTACCTTCGATTTCACGATAGTTACCCCAGGTTTCATCAATGTGTTTTACAGTCGCAACTTGAACGACTCGAAAGATAAAATCTACGTCCATCGTAAAGTGTTCATCAACGTTGTAAAGTCCGACGTGATCATGCAAACAGCGATGATAGAAGTAGGCGGATGGATTGATAGGATGGGGATTAATTTCTGCGCCCAGCAATAGATCCTTAAGTTTGAGCTTGATCGGACGGTTAAATTTCTTTAACTCCCCCGCATCGTTCCAGACATTACAATTGCCAACAATAAAACTTGGCTGAGGGAGCGATGAGAAAACTTCTAGCACCCGATTGAGCACATTCGGCTCATAGTAATCATCCACATTCAGAAAGCCGATAATCTCCCCTTTTGCTAGTCGAATCCCTTTATTCATCGCATCCGATTGTCCCCGATCTTTCTCAGAGATCCAGCGAATATGAGGATGGAGATCTGCATAGTATTTGATAATTTCGATGGTGCGATCGTGTGATCCCCCATCCATGATCAAATGCTCGACCTCTGAACAGTTTTGAGCAATAACCGATTGCAAGCAAGCTTCAATATAATGTTCACCATT
This sequence comes from Leptolyngbya sp. FACHB-1624, assembly GCF_047649235.1. Taxonomy (NCBI): domain Bacteria; kingdom Bacillati; phylum Cyanobacteriota; class Cyanophyceae; order Leptolyngbyales; family Leptolyngbyaceae; genus Leptolyngbya; species Leptolyngbya sp. FACHB-1624. The sequence continues at coordinate 6,242,916 of NZ_CP180258.1, read as the reverse complement.
GTAAACAGGAGTAATCACTGTAATCATTCGGGCTACCAAAAAGCGATGCAAGAGGTCAGTTTGTAATCGAGGTTCTGATTGCGCTCTCCAATTTTTTTGGCAGGTACACCACCTACAATGTCAAACGGAGCAACTGATTTCGTCACAACCGCGCCCGCTGCAACTACCGCACCTTTCCCGATCGTCACTCCGGGTAAAATTGTCGCTCTTGAACTAATCCAAGCATAATCTTCAATGACAACCGGAGCGGAGGTTCCAGCAAACTCTCGATCGTTCAAATCATGCTGTGCTGTCCAGATCCAAGCCGCAGTTGAAAGATTGACCGAATGCCCAATCGTTAGTCCGCCCCGCCCATCTAACACACACTGATCGCCAATACTTGTATGACTACCGATAATCGTTTTCTCAGGAGAACGAAAATGGCAACTGTTATAAATCACAGTTCCCTCACCGATCGTCAGATGGTAGAGCCTGCGATAGAGAAAATGGCGAATTGTTTGCGCGGGAATCTTGCCGATCCACTGCAACAAACTGAATTTAAACGAATCAAAAAGATAACGTTTTGAAGGCATCGACACGATGGGAAACGACTGAACACGAAGACTATCACTCATAGATCACTGGGATAAACTCTGCTGGTATACGTCGAGATAGCGTTGAACTTGCAAATTGATCGAATATTCTGAAACCGCAATCGATCGACAAGCTTCTCCCATCTTTCGACGCTGTTCCGGATAGTTCAAGAGCATCTGAATCCCGCGACTTAGATCTTCGACATCTTCAGGCTTCGCAAGATATCCAGTTACATCCGGACGAACTAAGTCTGAAACTCCTCCCACGTCACAAGAAACCATCGGCGTTCCGCAAGCCATACTTTCTTGCAGCACAAGTGGTAAGTTATCGGCACGAGTCGGAAATACAAACAAATCTGCCGCAGAATAAGCGATTGCTTTCAAATGTTCTTCTTTCACATAGCCAAGCGAGATCGTATCAATGCCAACTTGGGCTGCAATGTTTTCTCCCTCTTCGCCCATTGCGAGTAGAACTAAGTTGGACTTTGCCGAGTTAGGAAGTCGCCCTAACGCTTGCAGCATCACATCACCACCTTTACGGGCATCTTTCAGCGTGTGTGAGACAAACAAAATCACTTGGCGATCGGGGGGAATTTGAAGCTTCGACCGACAATCTGCTCGATTCAGCGGTTGATAAACTTCTAGATCAATACCATTCGGGATGTGATAGATCGGAAATCGGCTCAGCAAACTCTGGTGAGCTAAATCTGCCAGCCATCGACTTGGCGCAATGACAGAAAACGCTGCTTGATTGTAAAGCCAGTCTTTGAGCTTCCATTCCCATCGAGTGCTGTCTCGGCGCATTGCAGGATAAATCGTAAGATCTGGACAATCTCCGCAGCCGATTTTCCAGCGATCGCAGCCATAGCTATAGGCACAGTGTCCTGTAAACAGCCACATATCATGCAGAGTCAGCACTGCAGGCTTACGTTTTACGAGTCTTGGCAGAGCGAGATAGTTAAAAAATCCAGTGTGGATGTTGTGGAAATTCAGAACCTCAGCCGATTGATAAAAATCATGGTGAGCGATCTGGAATGTTGACCACAAATGTACGTGATTGAAACCGAACTTTTGGGTGACGCGCTTGAATTGCTGCTCAAACGGTGACACATGAGGCACTAAAGACACTCGATCGTCATTCGTTTCCATCCGCCCGACCATTAAGCGAGAATCCACGCCTTGACTAAGTAAGCCTTGATGCAGACGATAACCCGCGATCGCGGCTCCGCCATAGGTATCAGATTGATTGATATGTAGAACTCGCATCAGTTGGGTGAAGTTTCGCAATCAGATCACAGATTTCGCGTACTGCTCCCTGTCCTCCGGACTTTTGAGTAATATAGACGGCAACCGCTTGAGTTTCGGGCATTCCATCGGCAACCGTGATCGGCACACCAACCGTTCGCATGGCAGGAATATCGACTAAATCATCACCGATATAAGCGACGCGATCGAGCGAAACCGACAAGGTTTCACACAATTGTTTCAGTGCAGCTAACTTATCTGGAACTCTGAGATACACATGCTGAATTCCCAACCGCTTCGCCCGATGCAAGGTCGCTGAAGAAGATCCTGCCGAAAAGATTGCAACTTGTACCCCGCAACCCATGGCTCGCTGAATCCCTAACCCATCTTTGACGTTAAACTTCTTCAGTTCTTCGCCCGTTTCGGTATAATACAGTCCACCGTCCGTCAGAACACCATCAACATCAAGTGCGAGTAACTGCACTTGAGCCAATCGTGCTTCGAGTTCGGCTTGAGGGATCAAAGTCATGATTCAGAGACCACCGAGCGAATCTGCAAAATCGGCTTCAAAACCGCTTCTAATTCTGACAGTGGAATCATATTCGGACCATCGCTGGGTGCATTGTCAGGATCTTCGTGAATTTCCATGAACAGTGCATCAATCCCAACGGCAGCCGCCGCTCTTGCAAGCGTCGGAACAAAATGACGCTGACCACCAGACTTATCGCCTTGTCCTCCGGGCATCTGAACGCTATGTGTTGCATCAAACACAACCGGATAGCCAAGTGCTCTCATCTGCGGCAGCGATCGATAATCCACAACTAGCGCGTTATAGCCAAAGCTTGTCCCGCGCTCGGTCAGCAAAATGTTTTTCGCGCCGCTCGTTTCCAGCTTCCGAACTACGTTCTTCATATCCCACGGTGCGAGGAACTGCCCTTTTTTCACATTCACCGTACGTCCTGTTTCAGCCGCAGCAACTAAGAGATCCGTTTGGCGACACAAGAAAGCAGGAATTTGTAGCACATCGGCGACTTCAGCCGCGATTGCAGCTTGATTGCTTTCGTGAATGTCAGTCAGTACCGGAACTCCAATTTTTTCTTTCACCTTCCGCAAAATTTCCAAGCCCTCGTCGATCGCATGTCCTCGGTAGGACATGATCGACGTACGATTTGCTTTGTCGAATGAGGATTTGAAGATGAACGGAATCGATAAGCGATCGCAGACTTGTTTAATCTGGTCTGCCATTTTCAGCGTAAAGTCTTCTGATTCGATCACACAAGGACCGCCAATCAGCGCCAATGGCTGATGCTCTCCAATCGTGATCCCAGGTGAGATGTTGACTTGATTCATAGGAATGGCTTCTTCAAGTAAAGATTAAAGCATTGAGCGCAGTTGCTGAACGATCTCAGATGATACCGGATTGACTGCGAATAGAGTGGCGAGATTTGTAGTCTACGAGTGCTGGAGCTTCCAGAGTACGCGACCAGTCAGCTTGTAATAGAACACCGTCAGAACATTGCCTTTGAAGTATTGGTCAATATGTTTCTTCGTTCCGCCTTGAAAGTGAAGCGAATTAAACCGCACCCACTGATCCGAGTTCAATTGTTTGCAAAACGGCTGTCGATTTCTCCATTGAATCTTTTTCAAACCGTTTTCCATCTCGTATCCGCCGCTGTCTGAGTCGATTTTGAAGTCGAATGTGGCAGATTCGATGATCTCCCCTGTTGAAGCAATTTTATCGGGATACAGTTCGCAAAATCGCCGCAGCAAGCTCATATCTGAAATTCCGCCTAAAACCTCAATCGGTAAGTGCGGACGATCTGCACGTCGCTTGGCTTGTTGTTGTTCGATGATCTCAAACAAGTCTGGATTGGTGTAAGTCTCCATAATTAGGTTACAGAACTTACGAATGCCGCTCAGCGTAATAAACGAGTTATGCCCACAGCCTCGATTGTGTACAGTAAATTCAACCTTCGGATGCTTCGCTTGAATACGATCGAACTCTTCAGTTGCATTGCCATAAAGCATTAGATCGGAATCAATGTGCAGGCAGACGGGAATATGATTGACCTCCATAAATTCTTTCAAAATGAACCAGCGCTGAAAACACAGCAACTCATACTGATAGCTATTGGGACTTCGGTGCTGATTGCGATACACCTGATCAAACGCTTTTGCTGCCGCAAAATAGTTCGAGATATCCTTGTGATGTACAAAGTTGAGAAAAGCATTTCGTCGATCACCTAATAGAACAATTTGCGATCGAGGATTCGTTGCTTTGGCTTGAGCAAGTGTGTATGGCAAATAAGGTGAATACCCGGTATGAATCATCACAACCGGAATTGCTCTGGGAGTTAGCTGAGTCATATCGGAGACGCTTGCGAAGAAAACACAACCTTTAATCCTTTTGGTAGCTTAGTCGAGAAGACTCTAATTTTCTCGATTTCGTTTTTGTACACAAGCTGGGGAGGGGGAATTTGTTTCATTAATTCGACTTCTCTACTCGTTGTGTGATAGCAGTAAGTTTTACAACTGTCATCAATGCCGAAAATGAGAAATGCATCAATCTCCTGGCTAAGAGTATGTTGAGATAAAAAATTTGAATTCACATTTGCGACCGCTGCAACAGGCAACATCCGCTTACGTATATCTGTTTCTACAAGGTGAGAAAAAATGAAGCTTTGAGCAAAAGAGATCGCGAGCATTTTCGGATTTTGATGTAATAGTTCAATCACTTTGCGATCGCTTTCAGGAAATCGACTCCGAATTTCGTTACTTGGGTATGCTGCAATATCAACCGGAGGGTTAATCTCCCAAAAGCCAAAGACTCGATGAGGTGCACGTAAAAATACAGTCGTTGTAGAAAATGCTAGAACTCCCAAATAAAGTAGAGCGATTGTCTTGATAATTCGGTCTTGATTGAGCTTATTTTCTATTGTGCAAAACCCAACTTCATAAATCAGCAATGTGAGTGAAGGAAAAAGCGGATAATAGTAACGTTGATCTCCGAGATATAGAAAGTTAACAGAAGAAAAGAAGCTAATCAAAGCGAGGAAAATAATAAGTGCAAAATTAAGACAGAGAATGAATTCAATTCGAGGATTTCTTAAGTTTCTTGCTTTAAAGCTTGGATAGCCCCAGATTAAAACAAATAATAAAACTAGCAATATAACTATCACTAGAGATCGACTGCCAGGAATATAGTAATGATTAAGATGGCTAAATAAAAGAAACTTAAATTGCGTGATGCTATTAATAATTTCAGAAAGCTTGCTGCGTAATATATCGATTTGAAGAAATCTCTCTGAAGTAAGCTGAGTGGGAACAGTTGTCTTAACAAATATGCGATACAGTGAAACCGCGCACAAAAATATTCCAAACCCTAGAGTAATTTTTCTAAGCTTAATGAATCCTTTTCTCCTGATTAGAAACAGTAGAAGAAAACCAATAAAAATAAAAGCTGAAGCATATCGAAAGACATACATTAAGCCAACTAAGCATCCGAGCCAGAAATATCGATCGAGTTTCTCATCTTGGGACAATTCACTCAAATAAAATAAGCGGATGATAAACGGGATGCCCGCCCATAAAAATAAATCAGTTCCAACCCAATCATAAGTGAAATACAGCGGAAGTCCGAGCGCTAGCAGAACGGCAGCGCTGTTTGAGACGAATGTTTGTTGTTGGGATTGAATGACATCACGAAAAATGAGTGCCCATCCGAACCAGCCGAGAATCGTTGCGATCCCATACATAAACTTGAGTGCGATCGCAACCGAAAATCCAACTTTGAGTAATAAAAACAAAGTAAGCGAAAACCCTGGAGCAAACCAAGTGAGCGGATTCACTTTCGGAGGCTGCGAAAGATCATCGTTCAGAATGTATGTTCCTAATCCTTCTCCATTAAGCAGCGAAAGTGCCGCACCAATCTGAACTGAAGCATCACTATTTATCAAAAGCGGAGCTAGCGATCGTAAAAGCACGATCGCACAAGCCATTCCAACAAACAAAATTACGATCCAATGTTCTGTCTGAATTGGTTTCATAGAGAAAACTTGAATTTGAGTCCTTTTGGTAGCTTAGTCGATAGAATTCTGACCTTTTCCTGATTGTTCTCATAAACCACTTTTGGTGGAGCAATTTGCTCGATAAGTTCAACTTCTTTTCCAGAGTCATAAAAGCAGTAAGATTTACAATTTGCTTCCATTCCGAAGATTAAGTAAACGGGTAAATCGCGGCTTGAAGTATGCGTTGAAAAAATCTTTTGTTTTAGATAGGAAGCAGGTAAAAACCGTCTGCGAATTTCAGGATCTAATGTGTGATAAAAATCGAAGTTTTCAGCAAAGGAGATAATCTTCGCCTGCGGATTCTTTTTGAGTAACTCGATCGCTGTTTCATAACTGTCTGGATGTCGATTGAGAATGTCATTGCTGGGATATTCTGTCAGATACATTTTGGCATCAAATCGATCAAAGCCAAAGACTCGATCAGGAGTACGCAAAAAAACAGTAACCGAGAAAAATATTAAGCTTCCTAGGAAAACGAGCGAAACGATCTTCAGCAACTGATTCCAATCAAATCGAGTTTGATCCTGCCCAAATCCAACTTCGTACGCGACCAGGACAAGCGATGGAAAAAGTGGGTAGTAGTACCTCTGATCAGCTAGATAAACGAAGTCGATCGACGAAAAAAAGCTGATCACTGCGAGCATTGAAATCAGTCCAAAGTTTAGACATAGAATGATCTCTAATCGAGAATTGCTGCTTCTTTTCTCTGAACCGCTAGGGTAGCCCCAAACCAAAATCGAAGCATAAATCAGCAATAACGCAAACACGAGAACAATGATAATTCGACCACTCGGAATCACTCCGCTCAAATGGCTAAAGAGCAGATACCGAACTTGTCTCAACCCGTCTGCAATCTGTATGAGTTTTCTCAACAAAGCATCGGGTTGTAATAACCCAGATACCGTAAGCTGGCTTGGAACGCGGGTACTGACCAGCGATCGATAGATTGAGATTGCGCCATAAAACAGCCCAAATCCTAGAAGAATCTTTCCTAATTTGAGAAAGTTTCGTCGCTTTATCAAAAAGAACAAACAGAAGCCAACAATGATGAAAATTGCGGCATATCGAAACGCATACATCAAGCCGACTAAGCAACCAATCCAGAATGATGCATCATTTCGCTCATTGCTCGAATAGAATAAGCGAATGATCAACGGAATACCCGCCCACAAAAATAAATCAGTTCCAATCCAATCGTAAGTGAAATAAAAGGGCAGCAAGACTGCAAGCAAACCTGCAACGCATTGAGAAAGCGCCCCCTTTTGCTGCGATCTCATCACATCGCGGAAGATCAATCCCCATCCTAACCAGCCTACAATTGACGCGATCGCGTACATCGCTTTCAATGCGGTCGGCATCGGTAATCCGAGCTTTAACAATCCAAACAAAACTAGCGAAAAGCCAGGTGCATACCAAGTGAGTGGATTAACCTTCGGTGGTTGTGTCACATCTGAATTGAGAATATAAGTTCCAAATCCATCCCCATCCAAAAGTGAAAGTGCCGCACCAATCTGAACTGAAGCATCACTGTTTAGAACCAATGGACTCAGCGATCGTAGTCCCACAATCGCACAAGCCACTCCGACAAACAGAACTACAATCCAATTGTCCGCTCGAATTGATTTCATGGTGTGCTAATTCTCTGAATAGAACACTAAGTTCGATCGCATTCCCCACAGCTTAAAGTGCTTCGTCTGTACTTTAGAATCGGCTGGAAATAGTTTGAGCACGTCTCGCTCGGTTAATAGATTTAGATTGGCTTCTGATGCCCAAAAAGACTTACCCATCAGATTGAGAATCGCTCGAAACCAACTCGGAGGCAACCAGTGAAGCAGCGGTAAGCTCGTGTGAAACTCGATCGGAAACCAGCGATTCGGAGTCGTAATAAAACAAGTCTTCCCAACGCGGCAGAGTTCTCGAATGAAGGCTTTTTGCTGTTGAGCGTTGCCGACATGCTCTATCACTGCGAACGTGACGACCACATCAAAACTGCGATCGGGAAACGGCAAACCTGATCCATCCGTTCGCACAAACGTTAGTCCAGGATGTTCTTGCTCTAAAAAAGACGCATCCTCAGTTCCCACAGCTGTGATGTTTTCTGGATAGGGATAAAGCTTCTCAAAAAAGTTACAGTCAAGCCGCTGATCCGAAGTCACCCCTACATCAAGCACCCGCGTCTTACTAGAAATTGGAGCAACTTGCATCAGCGTCTTAAACATTTGCTGCCGAGCATACCAGGAAAGCTGAGTTGCAAATCCGCCCAGCTTTGGACCGATATAAGGGCTATCATGCTGTGTCGAAATCATAAGTCTCAATCTCACTAGAGTTCTAGAATGCTCAGAAAGAAGCTAGAAAAAATTACTTGCACACCTAACGCCAGCGCTGTCACAGATGGAATGACTAATCGCATCACGATCGAAGGATTCAGCTCACCGAAAGAAGTTCCGCTCCAGACATTCAAGGCATAAATCGTGCCCCCAACGCCTACTGTCAAAAGCACACTACCTAGCATCAGCCCAGATTCTAGTGAGATGTGACGCAGCACGCGCAGCAATCGTTGATCGGGCGGCAACAATCCTTCTCGAATTGCAAACAGCTTGGAAAAGACCGCGAAGGCAGTGACTTGAAATCCAACAATCACAGCAGTCGCCGCGTACAAGAGCGTATGAACATCAAAAATGCCGCGCGTTTCAGGCAGTAGCCATGCAGACAGCAACACACCCATCAGCATCAGCAAAATTCCAGGATACAGAAAGAGCCAACGAGGACTGTACAGCAACAGAAATCGGAGATGCCTCCAACCATCGCGCCAACTTCTAAGATGCGGGGGACGACTTCGACCATCAGGCGATAAAGTTGTAGGCACTTCAGTCATGCGGAGCCGATACAATGTCGCTTTCACCACCATTTCGCTGGCAAACTCCATCCCCGTAGTCTGAAGCGCCAGTTCTTGAATGCTCCGAGTTCTGAATCCGCGCAATCCACAGTGAAAATCTCCACAAGGACTCGCAAACAACACTCGTCCGACCCAAGTTAAAACTGGATTGCCCAGAAATCGATGCAGTCGCGGCATCGCGCCCGGTTTGATCCCGCCGCGAAACCGATTTCCCATCACCAAGTCGTACCCTTCTCGCAACTTTGCGAGAAACGGTGTCAGCCGCGTGAAATCATAGCTATCATCCGCATCACCCATAATCACATATTCGCCACGTGCTGCTTCAATACCGCCTCGAAGTGCACTTCCATATCCTCGCTGTGGAATATCAATCACTCGCGCACCCAAACTACGAGCTATTTCTTGAGATCCATCAGTACTGCCATTATCCGCAATAATAACTTCGCCCGAGACTTGATGCTGTTCTAAATACCATTGTGCTTTTTTAATACAGGTTTCAAGGGTTTCTGCTTCGTTCAAACAAGGCATGACGATCGATAACTCAACTGTAGAGACAGCGTTGCGCGTACTACTCTCGCCAGAGAAAGCGTTGTACATTTCGGTTTAAAAGGTGCAGGTGAATAGAAATACTGGGATGCACCAGAAGGTTTGCGGTGCGAATCAGACGCGATCGCAACCGAAATCAAGGACAACGACAATCTGAGTGGAACAACTTTGCAAGACGATCGCAAAACTAACTTATAAAGCAACTGACGAGGCGATCCAGTGTTGTGCTGCGATCAAATCTTCAGGAGTATTGATTTCTGGAACCGCAGCTTCGGTGCGACAGACCCGAATGCGATATCCATGCTCTAATACCCGCAGTTGCTCTAATGCTTCACAGTATTCGAGCGGTGTTGGAGTGAGTGTCGCATATTGGGCGAGGAAGTCTCGTCGAAACGCATACAGTCCTAAATGATGAAACACTGGAGCAGAAGTCGTATTGCGATAGTATGGAATCGACGATCGCGAGAAATACAGCGCGTTTTGATATTGATCGCAGATCACTTTCACCACATTCGGATCGTGATATCCGGTCTCTTGATCTAAAGGACAAGCCAGCGTCGTCATTTCTGGTCTTTCTCCATCCAGATAAGGCTGAATGAGTTGCAGCAGCATTGCTGCCGTGACAAACGGCTGATCTCCTTGAACGTTCACCACAACCTCAATGTCTGGATAGCGTTCTGCTACTTCTGCGACTCGATCCGTTCCAGTCGCATGATCGCTCGAAGTGATCTCCACTGCTCCCCCAAAGCTTTGAACACAATCCGCGATCTCAGCACTATCCGTCGCGACGACCACGTGCGAGAATGCAGAACACTGTTTTGCAGCTTCATACACCCATTGCACCATTGGTCGATCGTCGATTTGCACCAACGGCTTACCAGGAAATCGCACTGACGCATACCGCGCTGGAATAACTGCCAAAATCCTTACCATTACAAGCCACTCCGTACAATGTCATGTAGTCGAATCAGTCCTAAACAGCGTTGCTCATCATCAACCACAGGCAAGACTGCAATCTGAGACGTGCGATTTTCCATTAATTGCAGGGCATCGTAAGCGAGCGTTTCTGGAGTGACGACGATCGGCTTCGGAGTCATTAATCGTACAGCGATCGTATGTGCTAATTCTGTAAACTCTAGTTTCTGTATCCAGCGCCGCAAGTCCCCATCAGTAATCAATCCCAGCAACTGTCCTTGATCGTTGATAATGCTGACGGCTCCTAATCCTCCCTGCGTGATGGCAGCCAGCACTTCTAACCAAGAGGCATCGGGAGCCAGCTTGGGACTATCTGGATGCAGGAGATCTTTTACTGTCAGAGTCAGACGCTTACCGAGCCGACCTGCTGGATGATTGAAGGCAAATTCTTCTGGTGTAATTTGCTTAATCTGCATCAAGCTCATTGCTAACGCATCTCCGATTGCTAATGCCACGGTCGTGCTAGTTGTCGGTGCGAGATTCAACGGACAGGCTTCTCGATCGACAGACGCATCGAGTGTGACGGTCGCTTGTTGTGCCAGCGACGAGTTGAGATTCCCTAGGATCGCGATTGTCGGCACATGACGATGTTTGAGATGCGGCATCATCTGTAAGAGTTCATCCGTTTCGCCACTATTGCTGAGAATCACGCCGACATCAGCAGCATGGACAATTCCTAAATCACCATGTAGGGCATCGCAAGGATGGAGATAGACCGCCATTGCGCCGATACTGTTGAGCGTGGCAGCGATTTTCTGAGCAACAATGCCAGACTTACCGACTCCAGACAGCACCACTTTGCCGCGACAGTTGAGCAAGAGTGTAACGGCTTGTTCGATCGCATGCGGATCGATCTGTTGAGCAGTTCTCGCGATCGCGTCGGCTTCGAGCTGGAGCAGTGATCGGACTTGCGATCCGTAAAGTGACCCGTGAAGCTCTGGTTGAGTCAATGGCATTATAATGAAAGCCTCCAAACAACAGGGAGAAAATAGACACAAGTTTCGTATCAAATCTTCTTTTCTGCCACAATGAGCAGCAGGCGAAGAAGGAGAGGAACTGAGATCAAAGGCGACCCTCAAAGCTCAACTCTCAGCAATTCTACGATCTGTAATTACCCTCGTATTCTGGTATCAATCATGCAGTCAGGGAGAAATGATAGAGGTTTAACAATTGTTTACCTGCGTCAAGACTCCGTGACTATGCGCAGGCTTTTCCGGAAAAGAGAGCACAATTGATGTAAAAAGGCGATTTGATTAGATCGATGCCAGCACTTGCTCAAGCGTTCGAGCAAATACTTCGATCGGGTCTGGAGGAATGACGCGACGCACCTTTTCAGAGGCGGCTTTGCCCAGTTCATACCAAGATTCACGCGCGTCCCAGGCTCTTTCGAGCGCCTCATCCAATAGTTCAGGCGTAGGCGCTTTTGCAACAAATCCATTCACCTCGTCTTCGACTAACTCTGTATTTCCGGCAACATCTGTCACGATACAAGTTCGCCCACACAACATCGCTTCAACAATGACCAGCGGTAATCCTTCGTACCTAGATGGCAAAATCAAGCCATGATGCGTTGCCCAGACCTCTTCGATATTCGGAGTGAATGAACCAAATTCGATATTGGGCAGATCCCAGAGAGTTTTCAGGCGCTTCAGCGTTTCGACATGATCGCCTGCTCCGATCAACGTAACTGTGAGTGGCCGATTTTTCCATTTTGGCGATCGCAGCACTTCAAACAGCACATCCTGTCCTTTGCTAATTGGGTTAATTCGCCCCACACAGGCAAGTTTGAAACCTGCATCAGTCGAAGTCCAAGGTGGAGCCGCATCGTACGCTACATTGAACGGATTTCGCACCACTTCCGCTTGCGGTAATTCAATCGCAATCTGTTTGACCGTCAGATCCAGTGTCCGCTGCGAGACGAAATAACAGCGCTGAGTTTGGCGATATGCGATCGCGAGTCGTTGATTTAGCGCATCGGGATACCAATACTGCTCAGAACCCGATTGTGCGATCGTGACATAGGGAATGTTTCGAGCAGCACAAGCTTCCATCCAGTACAGTCCATCATTGTTACAGGCTTGACTGATGACTGCTAAATCGGGCTGAAAGCGATCGAGCCAGCGATAAAACTGCTTGCCGCGCTGAGCAATGAAGGTCAACTTTTCGAGCAAATTGCGATCGTAATAGCGATACGTAACCGAACACATCGACTCAAGTGCCTGAATCTGCTTGGGTTTGGTTGCCCATCCTTTCACATTCACTCCGACTTGATAACCAGACTGAGCCAGCCGCATCGCTGTCTGTGTCCAAAGTGCTTCGCTGCCTCCCCAAGGTGCAGTATCGTTGATGCCAATAAATGCAATTTTCTTCATGGGTCAGGCTCATTTTAAGACAAAGTACTTTTTCTGCTGATTCATCGGTTCTTCGATCCATTTCCAAGCCAGGATTGCAATGACGATCGAGACTGCAACATAGACCGGGAAAAGAATGCGCGTATTGTCGATCGCCCTCACATTTAACCCCCCTAAGAGTTGGTTTTGAAAGAACGGCGGAATCTCAAAGTGAAATAGATATACGGCATAGCTAATTTTGCCGCCATACACAAGCCAGTTTTGGTTCAAGATGGCTCCAGCCAATCCGTTAAACCCAACAGAAGCTCGCCCAATGAGCCAGGTAAAAAACAATCCTGCTCCAGTTTCATCGAGGGTGACGAAAATTGCAGCATCTCCCCAAACGAGTCTTCCAAACATAAATGCCATGAGCATCGGCGCACCCAGCCACAGCCCGATCGAACAGAGCTTTCTTGCTAGCACTTGTCCAGACTGTCCCGCTGCCATCAACGCACTGAGCAAGCCCCCTAAGCAGAGCGTATCAAAGTGCGTTGGAACCATCATATTGGCTTGATGCGGAGTCAAACCGTAGACATGTAATACCAATCGCAACATCGGAGAAAACAGAGTCATTGCCACTAACAGAGGAATGAGCATCTTTTTGGGCAGACAGATGACCAGCCACGGCAAAATCAAATAAAACTGAGCTTCGATCGCTAAAGTCCAAAGATGTGAAAGTAGCCCAAACGTCTCAGGCTGAAAGGCAAATAGAATGTTTTGGGCGTACAGGATAAAAGCGAGAATATTGCCCCGAATGTCAGGGTGAATGATAAAGGCAAATGCAAGATATAGATAGTAGAGCGGGAACAATCGGAAGCATCGCCGGATAAAGAAGTTTTGTAGAATCTTCCAGGGAGAAGCCTGTTGTTGTTCGATTTTCTGTCGAGAGGCGATCAGGACACCTGTTACTAGGAATCCACTCAGAACAAAGAACAGTCGAACGCCTAACCATCCCCAAGGAATTTGCAACCGAATCGGATCTTCAGGGCTTAAAAAGTGCGTGATCATCACCCCAAACATTGCAAACGATCGTAAGCTGTCGAGTTGGGGCATGTAGCTTAGAACGGCTGAACGATTTCCTTTCATGTGATGATTGTCCTTCAGTGAATTGTGCAATGCCTGTATGCACCCAGCCAGCTTGAAGGCTCATCGTCTAATGTGTGCTACTGTTTTTCGCTCTGAAGAAAGTCCGTTGAATAAGTTCCTGATTTTGAACAATATTTTGGAACCATGTCATTGCTCCAAAATTCTCTGGATCATTGCAGTAACTCGTTTCAGTGCTTGCCCGTCACAATCACCCGCAAAATCTTGAATCAATCGGCATTGTCCTGCAAACAGCTGTTTTGCTTGTGCCTCCGTCACTTGCTCCAGGTTTTCCAAAGTCGTGCGCAGCATTTCAGCGGTATAACCAGGTAGTGCAGCCTGATATTTCACAAAGGGCATCACAGGTTCTGAAGCTGCAAAATGGGCGTGAACCACAATCTTGCCAAAGAACATTGCTTCTAGTCCCACAGTTGAATCTTCTGAAATCACAACACTTGCCTCAGGAAGCAGCGAGCGCACACTATCACTGGACATCAAAACTCGATGACGAGCGGAGTGTTGGTCGATTGTAGATTGATAGAGTGTCACATCATCCAAGGGATGCGGCTTAATTACTAAGCGTGCATTCGGCAATCGTGAGAGCGCCATCAGTAAAGCATTGAGAATCTCAATGCCTTCTTGAGGATGGCGTGAAGGAAGATAGCATTTTTCGGGCGCATGGGGACGAGTTGCCCAAAGCCAATAGGAGCCAGAGCGATCCATCTGAGTGGGTGGTGTCAGCCCATCATAGTCTGGATTGCCATTCACCTGAAGTTGAATTGGTTGCCCTGACGATCGCGTTTGATAACGTTGTAATCGGGATACTCCCCAAACGCTGATATAGTCCGCGTAAGCCTCTTCCAAACAGTACTGCTCACAGTCCAATCCATGCTGAGTCATAATTGTGGGAATACCGAGTTTGCGCCCAACTAGGACATAGCTCTGGACTGGAAAATGGTTGTCGGCAAACAGGAGAATCGCTTTGGGGCGAAGCAGTGAGAGTTCAGCTTCAATCTGCTCGGTTCGGAGCAAGAGTTGAGCAATTTGCGATCGCAGTTCGATCACATCATGCTGGATCAATTCGATGCCTTGTTGTTTTAATCCGGTGATGATGCCGTGATGCAGCGATTCCACTTGCGACAGATTCGGTGAGTCTGCACTGAGTGGCAACCGAATGGGATGAATGGTTGGAAGCTGACTAAAGTGACTCGCTTGAGGCGTAACGACTGTGAAAGACTCAGCCAGCGATCGCACAACTGTGTGTAAGGTCGGATGCCAACAAGGTACATACAGACTGTTTTTTGTCGGCAGCGATCGAATATCTTGCCACGCTGCAAATCGACTCAGTGCTTGTTTGCAACCAAACTTGAGTCGATTCGGATGGGGCTGGATTGGATCAGCAACGGGTTTTAATCGGACTTGCTCGAATGCAAACCGTTCGGGATGCTGAGCGCGAATCGATCGAGCTACTTTATCCCACAGAAAACAGCGCGTTAATTCACTGTAATCGATGCCAGCGATCACTGGATTGACCGAAGTATCGTTCGACCAGTTGCAGACTGCCTCCCAGAAAAAGCGATCGCGATCTGCAACGGTTGAATCGAGTAGAGAGAAGTTCATCAGGTATGCATGCTGGTTTTCTGAACAAGCCGAGAACGATAGAATTTCACGCGATCGATCTGATGAGTTAACCACCGCAGGAAATCGAATTTTGTGCCATCCCAAGTTCGCCAAACCCAGTTAACCGGACGGCGAATCAGTTTTGGCATTTCTCCTAACGCTTTGATTCTGGGTAAAATTCCTTTGCGCTCCAAGGCAATTTCAAGCGTTTCTTTCGGCACAAATCCCGCATCCAACGCTTCTAAGTAAAATCGCTCCCACAAATCGCTAATATCATTGTGATCAAAGCGCCAAGGCTGGTCGGTCAAATCAGTGAAATGCACCAGCTTAGAATCTCGATCAATACGATTGAGATGATTCCATTCGCAGGGAAGAGCAACAACTTCACAGTTAAAGTAGCGTCGAAAATCCTCACCTAAGTTCATTAAGCTGACGGATGAGAACGCATTTTGATCCATCAGATCGACAAGTTGATGGAGCTTCCAAGGGGTCTTTTCACAATCGATGACCATCACGCTTGATAGATAGAGAATCTCAGGAGTCTCGATCAACGGCTTCAAGAAATAGTCAATATAGTACTGATGACATTTGACGTCTTTAATCTTAACCGCTGCAAGTGCTTTACCTGCTAAATCATAGTTCCATAGTTCAGAAACATCAGAGATAGCAAGCTGATCCGAATCAAAGTACAAAGCACGCCCTTTGTGATCACACCACTCTGGAATCGCCCAGCGGGCATACGAAAATGCGGTCGCTTCTGGAATGCGATCGGCAAGACCATCAGGAAGTGCTCTAACTTCACCCGTTTTCAGATTCTTCACGCTGCCTGTGATGCCATTGATCACATGAATATCAAGTGGAGCACGCGTGTACTTTTGCAGTGTATAACGCATGACCGCTTCTTCAACCGAATTTTTCAGGCTAGATCCGATGAAAATCCGAATAGGTTCGACAGAATTCGTTTGCATAGCTTTAGTTATCGATGAACAATTTTTTTCACCAGCGATCGCAGTTTTGCACTCGGGGAGGGTTTGACTTCGGGAAATTCGAAAATAATGTTGAACAATCGTCGGTAGACTCCTTCAGGACAGTTCAGAGGCTCAACTCCATGCCAGCCATTCGGATCATTCTTAAATAAGAAACTGCGATTATCCAGGATGCTCGATGCTTCTACTTTGCCAAAATCAGACACATCTGGATTCAAGCTCTCTGTCCGTTTATCGCTGAGCACTAACGTTGCTCCACCCCATTCAGGCTTCCAGGTTTCGCTCGTATTGAAGTAGAGAATGTGTGTCCCGATTTTATCGGGAGAGTCCATATGAGGTGACACTTCACAGCCATTAAAGCCGACGTGCCACGCATATCGAACAGTGTATTGAGACACTCCGAACAAAGATTTGATCAAAGTATGATAGTCTTCGTTCGTTTCTAAGTCGGTAATGAACTGCTGCCACACTAGCGGAAGCTCGTTGTGTCTAACAATTCCCTTATCACTCTTTTCAATGTATTTGCCGTGATAGATTGAGCTTTCATACGCCAGATAGTAGCGATTGTGGGGACGTTGCCCATACGCTCGTTCGATACCCGAATGCTTCTCGAAGAGTTCAAGCGATGGAAAATCTCGATCAAGGGCTGCAAATCCTTCGGGTGTGAGAAGGTCCTCAACATTTTGCCATGGATAAGGTTTGCGATCGAGAAACGCTTGTCGATCAAACGATTCCAGTCGTGCTCGGTCAATGAATGTTTGAGATAATGTCTTCATCGGTATTACTCAGGTTGCGAAAATAACTTCTGCTTGAATCGTTGTCTTAAGGCAGGTTGCTCTTGTACGAATTCTTTCAGCGATTGCAGCAGAATTTTTAATTTGCCTTGAATCAAGAGGAGAAATGCGGTTAATCCTGATTGCTCACGATATGCTAAATGCGCTGTCCAGAACGGTAGGATCAATCGTTTACGCGCGCCTTTAAAGTGGAGAGCTTTCACATGTGAAAGCGGCAATAAAATTGACTTAAACATGTTTTCTGGCGAGAAGTTATATCGCTCGCAAGGCAGCATCAAAAAATCATATTCTCCAACTGAAATCAGATCTGAAGCTCTCTGCCAAAACCGATCTCGCCCAACCGTATCGATCAGAATATATTGATCCCCGTACCACAATTCGCTTAAATACTCGCGGCAATAGAGATCGATCAGTTGGTCAAAGAATTGAACTAGCTTTTGTCGATCGCCGTTATTTTTCACATAAATCAATCCAGAGTTAAACGGCATCTCTAAATTGTCGCGATAGGTCAAGCCAACATCAAAGGCTTGCTCGAATAACGGATCAAGATTTGCATTAATGAGCACATCTGAATCTGCCAAAACACAATGAGAATTTGGCTCACTCTCTTGAGCAATGAATTCGCGTAAAGCTCGAACTTTACTCAGGGTGACCTTATCCGATTCAAGCTCATATCGACAAACTCGAATATTCGGATCGAGATCCAGTAAGTTCGTTTTTTGATCGGTCAGCAAGACAAATTCACAGCTTGGATGAAAGATTTTTGCCGATCGTGCAAGCAGTTCAATCATTCGCATATAATCGCGCTTGCGATCTAAAAGAATGTTCTGATTCGCAATCAGCTCAGAAGCTTCTTTCGTGGGATCAAGATGAAACGTTAAGAAAGTAATCACTCTTTTATCCCTCTTGGCTGACTTTCCATTCCACAGGCTGATAAAACGCACAATTGCTCATGTTTTGCTCGGTTTCAACCATGAATCGGAATGACTCCACCGCATCCAACATATATAGCCGATCGCGTCGAATACTCAGCTTCATGATGTATACCCCGGGCTTTAAGCCGCAGTAAGGAAGCACCATCTGAATTTGATTGTGACCTGGCAAAACATTAATCGTTTGTTGGGTCTTTAAGTTACTCAGGAGTTGTACCCATTCCCCCTCACCGAATTGCTCTTTCAGCAACACATCAATTGTGAGATCGTTGATCGCATCATGCGCTACACAGTCAATACAAAAACGTGTAAGCTCCCCGGTTCGCACCACGGTAAGCGGATGTCCTTCAGCATCTTGAAACGAGAGTGCCGTGATATCCAGTCCTAAACTTTCGTCCGGAGACCGTTTAGGAAGCGCGATCGCGCCAACTGTTTTCTCAACTTCACCCAGAAACAAATCCGACTCATACTGAGTGATCACTCTCTCGACTGCACCCGTTGCAATTAACTTGCCTTGATTGATATACACACCAGACTCACAAACGCCCAAAATCGAATTGGCATTGTGAGACACTAAGACAAAAGAAGTACCCTGGCGCTGAAGTTCATTCAACATTCGATAGCACTTACAGCGAAATCGAACATCTCCAACTGCTAATACTTCATCAATGAGCAAAATGTCTGGTTTTGTATAAATGGCACAAGCAAACCCCAAACGAGCCGCCATCCCAGAACTATAAGTCTGAACCGGAGAATCGAGCGCATCCCCAATCTCCGCGAAATCGATAACTTCATCTAAGCGATCGAGAATTTCCCGCCGCGTCAGACCCAAAATCGACATGTTCGCAAAGATATTCTCACGCCCAGTGAGCACTGGATTAAAGCCGGCTCCTAATGCAATCAGCGGCGCAACCCGCCCGCGCACCTCAACTTCGCCCATATCCGGCTTAATCAACCCGGCAATGATGCGCAGCAAGGTCGATTTGCCGCTCCCATTCTTACCGATGAGTCCAATCGATTCGCCGCGTCGAACTTGAAAGCTCACGCGATCAAGCGCCCAGAATTCTCTAGGACGGAGTGTACTCGCTTGCTGACGTAATCCGCTGAGTTCTAATGCGATGTCTTGGACACCATAGAGCAGAGATCGCTTCAAGTCCCGACAGAATCGTTTAGAAACTCCATTCACCGATAGCACCACTTCATCTTTATCTAAAGCTGGTTCTATCGGCGTCTCTGGACTGACAACATTAACCATTACGAACTAATCCGCTCAACTACAAAAGGCATTCCTAGGCGATACACAATCCAAGCAATGAATAAACCCACAAACCCAATCACACTCGCAATCCAAAACCCTTGTGGATCAGAAATGATTCCCGTCGTGGCTAATTCTCTAGTCGTGACCAAGAGAGGGGTCACGGGATTGAGCTTGACAATCAGCCCGAAGATGCCGCCTGTCGGAACCGGATACACCACAGGCGTGATAAACAACCACAATCCCGTGACTAATGTCAGTGCCATTGTGATATCGCGATACAGGACACTCATTGGAGCCAGCAACAATCCCAGAAAAGTTCCTAGTACGACGAGATGAATCAGGGCGACGGGTGCAATCAGCACGCTTAACCCTACCGGAATTTGAAACCAAAGAAACAATCCGATAATCAACACCAGTTTAATTCCAAAGTTAAAAGTAACTTCTCCCAGCTTTGCCAGAATTAGAGCTTCTCTTGGAAAGTTCACTCGCGACATCATTGTAGAAGCAGTTGAGACAGCTTGAACAGGTCCCGTTAATGCTTCGATAAAGGTTTGCCAAAGCGTCATACTAAACATGACATAGGCGGGATAAGGCAACGGAGTCTCGCCTATGTTAATCACCCCACCACTTTTAGCAAACGAAAACCCGATCGCGGTAATGACTGGTGGAATCACTGCCCATCCTAATCCTAAAATAGACTGACGATATTTTGCACGAATATCGCGCACCATAAGCTGTCGAGCGAGTTCACGCGATGCTAGCAAATCGTGCCACATTTCACGCAACAGTTGAAGCGGTCGGCGCATCTGGCTCTCTGGGCGATGCACAACAATCCGCGAAGAACGAGGAATTTTTCTCATGTAGCTTTAGCGATCGACTGGGGTAAAAAATTGCTGATTCTGACTGAAATAGCTCGGCTTTCGACCCGATAGCGACTGCCGAATCGCCTTGACTTGCTGAAGGATCGGGAGAACAATCGCTTTGATGCGCTGTTTCAGGCTGATCGCTGCTGAAGGTTTTGCAGCTTCTGTGTTCGCATAGTTCCACTTGATCAAAGCATAGTCGCTTTGCTGGGGTGGAGTTTGATTAATCGGAACCGCTTTGATGCGCTCTGCCAAGATTAACAAAGAGGTACGGCAACCATTTACAACATAAACCCGCGATCGCACATTAGCTGGATCAGCAACTTCGTACCATTGATTCGTTCCCACCTCGTACACCACCATCCGCTTGACCCGAAATCCATTCTCTTCAGAGAGCACTCGGTAGTAAAGCTCTGGACTGAATTGGTAAAAGCCATGCCCAGACCAGTTATTTGTGGGAGTGTGAATTAAAAGATGTCCACCAACCTTGACCATTTCCATCGCATTTTGAATCGCGGTTGGAAAGTTAAAAATATGCTCTAACGTACCACCATCACAGACAACATCGAATTGCTGATGCTGCTGGGCGTTGATCGGAAAATTCAAGTCATGTAAGACGGTTGCGCCTTCAAAGTCAGACCGATCCATCGAGTCTAACTGAGTTGCGCCTAATGCTTCAAATAATGGCTCTGCAAGTCCTTTCGCTGTGAGTTTTTTCGATTGAGCAACAGTACGATCAAGTTGCTTTTGCAACACTTCACAGTTTTGCTCATCAACAAACAACGTGAGCCGACCTAGCGTAATCGTGCGATCGAACCGCACTCCATCTTCATACGCTGAAATCAGAAACTTGGCAGTATTGATATCGATTCCCATGACTACCTCATAAAGTGAAACTCTCGAATAGCCGGATAGGTGGTTTTCTGAGCAAACTTCCGCGTGAATTCCCCAACGGAAGGATTGCCATGAGGATGAATCACACCCGTTGCTTGCTGCCAGAGTTCAGTCGGCGCGATCGAGACTTCATACTGATTGTTCTCGAATCGGCGGACATGATACCACTCGCGACTTTGACATTCATCGCACCAAAAGGCTTCTAACCATTCACCACTGAGCATTACCGTCGTTCGGGTGGAAACGGCAAGTAGTGCATATCGACGAGATAGCCCCCGCTCTTGTAATTGTTCTGCTCGATCGGCGTAAATTGGGTGTTTTTGACTAACACTGTGCAAATAGCAGTCGTGTTTAGGGCAATAGATACTTCGCCGTTTAGAACGTTTCCGATTTCGAGCACACCTTCTCTGCAATTCGACCTCCTCTGTCATAGACAAGACTGGTGAAGGTTACGGTTGGAGAGACTGAGATCAACTGACCATCGAAGCCCACTCCATGAAGCAATAGTTAAGTTTTTTATCCAAGCTAGATAGCATTTCGCGAGAAAATGCGGAAATCAGGAAGAATCTAGAACAGAGAGTATAAACTTAATCTTTGATTTTTTTATGTAAAAATACTGCCATTGATAGCTACAAACATCGAATTACTGCTATTCCAGCCTCTACGTGCCTAAGTATGCTGGTGAGAGAAAATACTGATCGCCGTAACCCTCATCTGCACGGAGATAGTGCTGCTTCGGTCTTCACGGAGCTTTAGAGAATCGGCTAATCTGTTGTCTCCGTATTTATCAGGAGAGAAATTGCGATCGTAAAAACTTGATGAAGGCAAATTTAGCCGAAAAGCGACAGCAATCCAGGCAGATCAATCAGGAACCGAAGATTGATTTGTTTCAGCAAAATTACGCAACTCTCGCAAGAGAGCCTCCGTATAATTGTGGAATACGGAGAAAGCGAGGAAAGACGTTTGTGCTGATGACAACACAGCGCATTTCTCTGACTATAAATTTAAGTAGAAATACTGGCTTGAAATCTGATTCACTTCTAAGAAGAACCGACGAATATGGCTTTGGAGATAGAGACAAAAGGTTCGATCCTGCTCGTTGATGATGATGTAAATTTTGTAACGCTGATGACTGGATATCTGGCGTTCCAGGGATATCAGGTAACCACTGCCGAGACAGGAACGGAAGCGATCGCGCTTTTGGGCGATGTCAAACCGGATTTGATTATCTCGGATATTGTGATGCCTGAAATGAATGGCTATGTCTTTGCAGAGGCGGTGCGGCAATCGCCGGAGATCAATTGGATTCCGATTATTTTTTTGTCGGCACGTGATCAGAGCCAGGATCGGGTACGAGGATTGAGTGCAGGAGCGACGGTTTATATGGTGAAGCCGTTTGAGTTGGAGGAGTTGATTGCTCAGATTGAGTCGGCTTTACGATCGTCGCAGTTGATGCGGGAAAATCGCGCGAAGCGGACAGAAGCGAAAATTTCTGTCCCGCCTGGAGTGAAGTTGACGAATACAGAGTTAACGGTGGCGCGATTGGTAGCGCAAGGCATGTCGAATCTAGAGATTGCTCAGCGATTGAGTGCAAGTAAGCGGACGATCGAGAGTCATATTAGCCATATGTTGAAGAAAACGCTCTTGAGCAATCGCACAGAACTGTCGCGATGGATTATCGAAAACAACATGGATTGATGCGCGATCACAGTTCTGCCAATACAAATTCAAAACGGTGCGCTTTATTGAACCCCAGGATGGGATCAATAAACGCACCGTCTTGATGCTCAGATTTAGATCTTTGGGAGAGCGCACAAGATCTTTACTCTCCAAGCGATTAAGCCAAATCAAACACTAAAATTTCAGCGAGATCTTGCCCAACAAATTCCACGTGCGATACGTCCTCGATCGCAACCGCATCCCCCGCTGTTAGAGAAACACCATTGACGATCGCAGAACCCCGTGCGACTTGTACCCACAGATGACGATCGCGATCGACCTCATGCTTCACCGCTTCACCTGCACCTAAAATCGTGGCATAGAGATTGAGATCTTGATGAGCGGTCACAGAACCATCTCGCCCATCTTGAGACGCAATTAACCGCAATTGTCCTCGTCTCTCTTCCAACGGGAAAAACTTTTGCTCGTATCCCGGCTCTAAACCTGCTCGCTCTGGCAGTACCCAAATTTGCAAAAGATGAACCGTCTCAGTCTTCGAGGCGTTGTACTCACTATGCGTCACACCTGTTCCAGCGCTCATCCGCTGCACTTCGCCGGGACGAATCACAGACTGATTCCCCATGCTGTCTTTGTGCTCTAATGCGCCCTCCAACACATAAGTAATGATCTCCATATCCCGGTGAGAATGCGGTGCAAATCCACCCCCACCCGCGACTCGATCTTCATTAATGACGCGCAGATTTCGGAACCCCATATGAGCCGGATCGTAATAGCTCGCAAACGAAAAAGTGTGATACGAATCTAACCAACCGTGATTTGCATGTCCGCGATCGTTGGCTTTACGAAGTGTCAGCATAAACCCTCCTAATGTCTAAGTCAAAACTGTTTGAATTCGTACTTTGTTAGTCCAAGATAACATAGGAATAGTTTTAATGCAAACAATCGCTTGGTTGTAAAAAGAGTGACTGCGATCGACCTAGACCCTTTGCAGGCACTCTTTATGAATTCACAATTGATAGAAATCAGATCTTCTGCACACAAGCACCCTGAAACGATCGTGCTTACGCTGCCCCGACTACTCGCCAATTTTGAGCGGGGCGAGGAGCATTGTTCACGACGACTCCCGATGCAAAATCTAGATCATCGAGATACCAAATCCCTTGCTCACCCGTCTCAAAGTTTTGCCAAATCAAATCAGCATGACCATCATCATTGAGATTCTCAGTCTTGACGAGCTTCCAAGGTGAATTACTGCCGAGCTTTGGCGCATTCTCAACCATGCCACTATAGCTAAAATCCTTGCCATCTAGAATCCAGAATCCGGTTTCATCTATCACCTCGTTCCGCCATAGCAAATCCAAATAGCCATAGCTATCCACCGCATCAATCAGCTTCCATTGTGAATTGCTGCCTAACACAGGTGCACCTGACACAAATTCACTCCCAACAAACTGATAGTTCGCGTCGAATGTCCAAAGAGCAGTTTCATCCGTTGCTTGATTTCGCCAAACTAAAGTTGTTTGATCACAATCCCCTAAGAAAACGTGCGAGATTAGCTCCCAGCTAGAATTACTGCCCAGTTTCGGTGCGCCTCCTAAGAACGCACTGGACACAAACTGATTGTTTTGTATCGTCCAGACTCCAGTTTCGTCAGTCACTTGATTGCGCCAGAGATATTGAATACCACCACCCGGTTTGGCGATCGCATCAATCAGCGTCCAAGGAGAATTCGGCGGAATTGCGGGTGCGCCCTCGATGCCACGACCATTAATAAAGGTTGCACCGAGCGGATTGCTCTCAATGTCCCAAGTGCCACTAGTATCATCACTGTCATTTGCCCAAACTAGAGTATTGGTCGAGGGCGCTTGAGTGCTTGCAGCAGACTGCGGGATGACCGTTGGAAGTTCTTCTAAATCGATCGAAACAACCCCTACAATTTGCCAATTTGCATCTGGACGAGGTGCATTTTTGATGAATTCACTCGACGTGAAGTCTGACCCATTCAAAAACCAAACAGCTTGCTCGCCGCTCGTGCGATTTTGCCAGATCAAGTCCGCGCTCTTGTTGCCATCTACATCGACAAATTTTGCGAGTTCCCAGGGCGAATTACTGCCCAGTTTGGGAAGATTTGCCACAAAAGCACTACTACTAAAGTTTGAGCCATCAAACTTCCAAATCGCAGTTTCATCGGTCGTCTGGTTGCGCCAGAGCAATTCTAATTGATTGCCATTCCCGAGTGCATCAATGAGCTGCCAAGCAGAATTTGCGCCAAGTCCAGAAGCATTTTCCAAGAAAGCTCCAGACTGAAATACGCCTGTTTCATTGAACTTCCAGATAGCCGTTTGATCCGTAACCTGGTTACGCCAAACGAGAGTTGGGCTATCGGAGATCGTTACACCGCCTACGAGTCTCCAAGGAGAATTGCTGCCCAAAGATGGGGCACCTGTGAGCAAAAATCCGTCTTCAAAGTCTATTCCATCTACCGTCCAGATGGCGGTTTGATCGGTAACAGCATTGCGCCACAGTAACGTGTTCTCACCGCCTGTAAACCCACCTGCATCAACCAGTTTCCAGTCAGAGTTACTGCCGAGCGGCGGCATGTTTCTAAATGCTGCACCAATTTGAAAGGTTGTGCCTTGAATGCCCCACGCCCCAGTCTCATCAAGTGCATCATTCCGCCAGATGAAAGCGGTAGCTCGACTTTGAAGTAATGAAGATTTAGAACCTGATGCAACTGGATCTTCAAAATCAGGTGCACTGTGCCCACATCCGTATTGACTCGTACTTAAAGATACTGCCTCGCTGAGTGGAGACTTCACTTCAAGAGATGTTGTCATAGCAATTGTTTCTACCGTAATTAGAACAGAACTAGCGATAGTTCTAGGCTGATCATAGGGTTGAACCTAATAGTTCGGGTGTGAAGTGTATATGAAATCACATTAAGCAGTAGTGAAATCACGGTTTTTTTACGCTGACTCTTCCTAGCCCCCGTAAAGATTCGCTTGTCTTGCAATTCGCCGTAGATTGATAAATTGATCAAATCTTCAGCCATCTACTTTATCGATTCAAAAATCACTTGGTGACTTTAACGAATGATGAGGGTACGACTGAATTCATACAGCATTGACTAACTACTCATTATTTTTGGAGAAATATAAAGAATTGATGAGGCAACCGCAATATAACGGAAAAAATTCGCGCAATTTTGCAGGAAAATACGAAGGCTGTGAAGATTTTTTGTGATTAAATGACCTTGACTGATTTTTGTCTAACGCTATGTTTCGCTGCGCAACAAAATCAGTGCAGTTCGCATCTGCCGATAACTCTTCACACACAAGGAGAAAAGAATGGCGCAAGGATGGAGGTCTTTACTTGTTCAATCACGGTTCGCATTGAAACGATTCTGGGTCGTTCTGGTCTTGGGATTTTTAGGTGCGATCGCATTGTCCTGGGGTCAACATGGCTTACTCGCGATCGAGGCGAATTTACAAGCGACTGGCAATAGCTGGCAAGGCGCGTCATTCCCACTTGAAAATTTTCAAGGGTATACTTCTCCATTTGGCTATCGAATGTCTCCCGATGGTTCTTACAGCCGTGAATTCCATCGGGGTTTAGATATGGCAGCACCAGAAGGCAGCTATATTCGCAGTTGGTGGACGGGCAAGGTTGTTGAAGTTTCAGACAATAGCGCCTGTGGAACTTCAGTAGTCATTGAATCGGGTTCCTGGGAGCATATTTACTGTCATATGCAAGGCTCAGCCGGTCGGGACGGGCAAGGCAAGTATATTCAGTCCGGTGATGTCCGTATCTATGAAGGTCAGATGTTGCCAGCAGGTGAACGAATTGGTCGGGTCGGTATGACCGGACGCACAACAGGACCCCATTTACACTGGGGGTTGAAATACTCAAGCCAATGGGTTGATCCAGCACTGGTGCTGCGAGCTATGTATGCCGAGCAAGGCAGAGGTTAATTGCGTTTAGATTGAGATCGCTCGCACCCTCTACAAAATTAATTTGCTGTTTTCAGTTCATCGATCAACTGTTCTAGTTGGTCGATGTTTGCTTTGTAGACTTCGCCACAGAAATGACAGGTGGCTTCTGCACCGTTGTCTTTTTCGATCATGTCGCGAAGTTCGGCTTCTCCTAACAGTTTGAGTGCGCCTAAAACGCGATCGAAAGAGCATCCACAGTGAAATCTTACAAGCTGCGTTTCTGGAAAAATTTCTAAGCCCATATCTCCAAGCAGTTCTTCAAAGATCATGGGTAGGGTTTTACCCGCTTGTAGGAGTGGTGTAAATCCTTGCAGGGAAGACAGTCGAGATTCGAGCAGGGCAACTAATTCGGGATCGCTTGCTGCTTTGGGCAAGATCTGAATCAATAATCCGCCAGCAGCTTGCACGCCATTTCCGTCTACAAATACTCCTAAGAAGAGAGCGGAAGGCGTTTGTTCAGACGTTGCGAGATAGTGAGTGAGATCATCTCCAATTTCACCGGAAACGAGTTCAACCGTACTCGAGTAGGGATATCCATAGCCTACATCTCGAATGACATAGACGTAGCCATCTTTCCCGATCGCGCCCCCGACATCTAATTTGCCTTGAGCATTGGTTGGCAGTTCGACCTCTGGATTATCGACATAACCGCGCACGGTTCCATCTAATCCCGCATCGACCATCAGCCCACCCATCGGGCCATTGCCTCGAATGCGAATGTTGACGCGCGATTCTGCTCGTTTCATACTCGATGCCAGCAATAGCCCTGCTGACATGGTTCGACCTAGTGCTGCGGTTGCAACATAAGATAATTTGTGACGCTGCCTCGCTTCTTCACAGAGACGGTTTGAAATGACTCCGACTGCTCGAATTCCACCATCTGCGGCAGTTGCCCGTATTAACTGGTCAGCCATGAAAATCCTTTTCGTTACATCCGTTTGCCTTTCTAATTGTAACGAATGATGAAGGCTAAAAAGTAGGGAGTGAGGAGTCTACTCCCTACTCCCCACTCCCCACCGCCTTACGCTTCGACTAAAGGTTATCTAACTGTTTCTTCAAGTCTTCCAATTCTGCATCAACGGCTGCATCATTGGGTGCTTGAGTTGTCTGAGACTGAGGCGCAGCGGTTCCGGGAAGCGATTGCTGGGGTTGGGCTGAACCTGCGAGCATTTGTTGTTTCATTGCTTCGAGTTCGAGATCGACATCGCCGGATTCGAGTGCTCGGAATTGCGATTCTAAGTCGGCTCCAGCCAATTCTGCGGCGGCTTGTGATCGCGCTTCTAGCTGTAATACTTTGTCTTCCATGCGCTCGAACGCAGCCATCGCTGTGTTGGTGCCCATGTTGTTGACCATGCCTTGCAGTTGCTCTTGCGCTTTGGCAGCACTCGCACGAGCTTTGAGCATGTCTTTTTTCGTCTTCGCCTCGGAAATTTTGCCTTCGAGTGCGATCAGACTCCGCTTAAGCGTATCGACTTGACTCGACTGGGTATCGAGTTGGGTTTTGAGCGCGGTTGCGGTTTCGGTGTGGGTTTTCTTGCGGGTCAAGGCTTCACGGGCTAAGCCTTCATCCCCTTTTTGTAGCGCTAATTGTGCCCGCTGTTGCCAATTATTGGATTCAGTTTGGGCTTGGTTGTATTGCTGTTGTGTCCGTTTTTGAGAAGCGATCGCTTGCGCCACGGCTTGACGAAGCTGAATCAAATCTTCCTGCATGTCGATGACGGCTTGCTCCAGAATTTTTTCTGGATCTTCTGCCTTGCTCACCATGTCGTTGACATTGGAGCGGACAACTCGGCTAATGCGGTCAAATAATCCCATAGTTCTTTCCTTCTGGCGTTTCTTAGAGTTCAATTGCCGTTATTTATACGGTAGCCCACACCATTGATTTTGCAGCACTTCCGTATGGTTTGCACTGCGGAGTGACCCAACTTAATTTCTTGTAGGATCGAAACCTGCCGAGTATGCAAATTACACAGCCTCTTCTAGTCTAAAAACTTCAGGAGAAAATCGCCTCGTTCCGCAGAATTTTTTTCGCGTTTGATTAAACTAAAGTCAGAATCCGGAGGTTTTATGGTGCAAGCACAAGAGAGACGATACTCGCCGGAAGAGTATTTAGAGCTAGAAACCGAAGCTGAGGCGAGAAGTGAATATCTAGACGGTAAGATTATCCCGATGACAGGCGGAACCCCAAATCATAATCGAATTGCAGGGAATGTCTATGCAGCCCTAAATTTTGGGCTTGAGCAACCCTACGAAGCTTTTTTCACGGATATTAGATTATGGTTGCCGCAGAGGAAGATTTTTACGTATCCAGATGTGATGGTTGTGAAAGGATCGTTAGAGTATTTGGAAAAACGTAAGGATACGATTACAAATCCTTTGGTGATTGTGGAAGTGCTGTCAGACTCGACAAAAAACTACGATCGAGGTGAGAAGTTTGAGTTTTACAGAACGGTAGAAAGTTTTCAGGAGTACATTCTGATCGATCAGTACAAAATCCATGTTGAGCAATTCTCAAAAACCGGAACGCGAAAATGGAGTTTGGAAGAATACGAAGATGAAAATGATACGTTAGCATTTACTTCGATTCCGTTTCAGATGTCGCTATCGGCAATCTATAAGAAGGTGGAGTTTTAGCGATCGAGAACTTCGCCAGCCGTTAATCGCAAATTTGGAAACGTTGGAGATTCGATCAAATCATTGCCGCGAAATTGCTTGAATTGATATTCTCCGCTTTCATCCAAGGTATAAATGCTAAGTGTTGGAGTTTTCGGATTGCCAATGAACCGTTTTCCGCCGAGTGCAGCATAGTCTACAATCCAATACTCAGGAATTCCGAACGCTTCATACCCTGCAAGTTTGGTTAAATAATCATCTCGCCAATTGGTGCTGACTACTTCGACGATTAAACGAATTGAGGCGGCTCTTTCGATGACGGATTCTCGTTCCCATCGGGGTTCATCTGCGATCGCGATTTCGTCTAGTACGATGATGTCTGGCTCATATCCGGATTGATCTAGCACTTTGACGATGCACTCTTTGGGAATGAAGTAGGGGAGTTTTGCTTGTCGAATTGCAGATCCCAAGTCAAACGCCAAATCACCAGAGACTCGTGAATGCCTTCCTCTTGGCTTTGGCATCTCGACAATCACTCCATTGTGTAGTTCGTAGCGAATTCCGGTATTCTCTGGATACCAAGCGATGAACTCATCAAAGCTAATCGGTTTTTCAAGTGCTTGCATGATTGAAAACCTTGATTCGTCTACTGTTAGGATACTCGATCGCCGATCGAATCTTCAGCTTGAAAGAAATCTGCAATGTTTGAGAAATACGATGCAGTTGTGATTTAAATTATGGGCTAAATCGTGATTTGAATTACGGGTTGTTGACTAGTGCATCTGGGCGAAAATAAAGCAGCAGCTTAGTGGGGCTTCGGCTCAAAGCCCTGAAACTTCCAGTTGAACGGCTTTGCCATCGTGCAATTGAAGTACCGGATGAAGGCTCGAATCTGCTGCTTGAGATCCTCAGTGGAAGTGAAGTTGCCGCGCCGAATCAGTCGTCTGGTCAGAATACTAAACCAACATTCAATTTGATTGAGCCAAGAGGTATGTTTGGGCACGTAGACGAAGCGAATGCGATGGGTTGGATCACTCAGGAAAGCAGAACGTGAAGCCATCGAGTGTAGGATGCCCGACTTACCCTTGATACCCAAATCCAGGTCTAACTGACAACAGGTTGCCACGAGTCGAACTAAGGAAGCAGATTGATGAGTGTTGAGTTGATCCAGCACAAAGATCCAACTCGCTTCTGGGTCAGTCTCAATCGTATGTGCGATGTGATTGGCAAAGTCGAATTCGGCGCGGGTCGCACCGATTAAAACTTGTCGGATGCCGCCCTGTGCAATCTGCCAAGTAAGGCGTTGAAGCAGAAGTATATCTCACTGCCATGCAGGACGCGATCGAGAACCTTGAAGACACCCGTGATCTAGAAGAATCAGAAGTACTAACAGGCGACCGCATATTTGATATCGCCACTTTTGAGCAAAAAGTTGTCCTGCTCTACCGATGTCTCTCCGCATTTCTTGATCCAACGATCGAGCCGCCGACGCTGACAAATGTCATTGAAGCTGCTGCTTATTTTCCTTTCGCGTTTCTCCAGATGCGGCTCGGAGATGAGATTTACTTGGAGAAGGAGGGACTCAACGAAGAGGAAAGCCTGAAATATTTTTATCGGAATTTAGTCTGGCGAGGATTTGAAAAATATCTTTTGAGCAATTGGCAAGCGGGCAAGAAGAATTTGGGTTTGATGAAGAATTAGATACCTTCCATTCACACTCAGATAATTTGAGTCTTTGGCATACGCTTGTAGATGAATTGGTCGATCGCATCTTCTGGGATCGCGACTGGGCATTAACCTCAAATCATCCAGAGGTGCTGGATGGCATAGAAGAAGAGTTGAGCAAACCACTTGGACTAGATAACTATTTCACGAATCGTCTGCCTCAAGTCACTTTAGAACAGGCAGAAGTCGCGATCAACGAAATTCGGAATTGGAAATTAAGTGCCTCAACCGAATAAACCTCAAATATCCTTACTTTAGGGTTCAATGGGGACGAATAAACCAAGCCGTAAATTGTGGCTTAAATCCTTACTCTTACTGCCTTACAGTGATTGAGATAAAACTGCGTGCAATGTCGATTGAGATAAGCTACAGTTCTTTCCATCGTTAGTTTTGGAAATCAATCGGATTCGATTCGTAATCGAAAGGTCATGGGTTCAAATCCCATCATCGGCTTTCTGTTGTTGTACTGTAGGTTCGCATACCAAGCTAGTTCCTACTTTCATTCAGCACCGCACCTTGGATTTGTAGCTTGATCGTATCGGTTCAGCAGTGATTACCCCAGCATTGATATCAGCTTTCAAGGGAACGCATTCTTAAAAGGCGAATTTTAAGGAAGGGTGGTTCAGCGAGAATGTAGAGGAACATTCCGCCATTGTGGATTAATCAGTAAGCTCACGCCGATTGCCCAAGCGATCGAGATAAGCCAACCTGCTAGGATATCGCTCGGATAATGAACACCAAGATAGAGACGAGTCCACGCGATCATCAGGACAAATAAGCCTCCTAGCAGCAATACCCACCAGCGCCATTTTGTTTGCCAAGTTAGAATGATCAGTACTGTCACAAACGTCATACTTGACATAGCGTGTCCACTGGGAAATCCGTAGTCAAATTCTGGTGCAGGCGACTGCCACAAATGTGGACGGACACGATGTAAAAGCAATTTTGCAGTTCGGTTGATCACAATACTGCCTGTTAAAGTTGTGATCAGATATGCAAGTGCATACCACCATCGTCGAAACAGCAAAAACACCCCGACTCCGATCGCAACCGGAAACACTCCCCAAAAGACTCCTAGCTTTGTCAGAAAAGTTGCGATCGCATCAAGCCAGGGATTGTTTACTGAATGGACTGCCAGCAGAATCGGCACGTCCCACGGAAAGCCACCCTGATTTTCCCACACATCCTCTGCTAGCTCTCCAAAAATCAATAGGGGCAGTAACACGCCAATGAGTAGCATGAGTAACGCGCCTCGGCGAGCAGCTAGCAAGTGCTTGAGAAATTCTAGAAAAGCTTGGAGCAATTGCTTGACATCAAAATTGAACATGCATTGTCTCAAGTGTGTGAAGTGCTTCTCGACTGAGCAAAGCTTGACCTGACTTCACCAATGTAACGTGACTTGTTTGGGTGCTGTTCACAATTTGGGCACTATTTTAGATGTCCTACTCAGACGCGCTCTACGAGGCAAAATCTTACATGTAAGAAAAAATCAAATATTTTTGAATGCTATAAAATGAGCCACTCCTTGAGATAGAAATTAGCTTGTCCTCCTGGTAGATGAGAAGTCAGCAGTCTACCTCTTACACTGAAGCGAGTGTTAAGGACGCTTGCAAGATATTAGATATCAATTCTTGGATGACTACATCATTGTGTGAATATCCTAAACTGCTTTTAATCATGATAGTTGAACGACTATGAATGCACCCATTTGGACAGGAAAAGTCTATCCGCTTGGCGCGACCTGGGATGGTAAAGGAACTAACTTTTCACTATTTTCTGAACATGCGACATCTGTGGATCTTTGTTTATTTGATCAACAGGGTTTAGAACAGCGTTTACCTCTCTATGCGGGTGAAAATTTTATTTGGCATGGATATGTCCCTGGAGTTGCGCCTGGGCAGCGATACGGCTTTCGCGTTTATGGGGCTTGGAATCCTCAAGCTGGGCATCGATTTAACCCCAATAAACTGCTCATCGACCCTTATGCAAAAGCGATCGAGGGCGATGTTCAACATGGTGAAGCAATTTTTAGTTATCGTTGGGACGATCCAGATGCGGATTTAGGTTTTTCTGATTTGGATGATGCCCATCTCGTTCCGAAGTGTATTGTTGTCGATCAAGCTTTTGATTGGCAAGGAGATCAGTTATTACAAACGCCTTGGAACCAAACTGTTATCTACGAAATGCACGTTAAGGGATTTACAAAGCAGCATCCTGAAGTGCCAGAGACATTAAGAGGAACTTATGCAGGACTTGCACATCCAGCAGCGATCGCACATCTCAAATCTCTGGGTGTGACCGCGGTTGAACTCATGCCTGTGCATCATTTTCTATCCCAGCCTGGGCATCTTGCTGGCACAGGATTAAGTAACTATTGGGGATATGATTCGATTAATTTCTTTGCACCTTACTCCGGGTATAGTGCCGATCAAACTCTCGGTGGACAAGTGCGGGAATTTAAACAGATGGTGCAAGCTCTGCACCAAGCTGGGATCGAAGTCATTCTAGATGTTGTTTACAATCACACAGGCGAAGGCAATCATTGTGGTCCAACGCTATCTCTACGGGGGATCGATAATAAAAACTACTACCGTTTAGTTGAAGGCAACGAGCGGTACTACATGGATTTTACAGGATGCGGAAATTCGCTGAATGTTCAGAGTCCACAAGTGCTGAAGCTGATCATGGATAGCTTGCGCTACTGGGTTACAGAAATGCATGTGGATGGCTTTCGCTTTGATTTGGCATCTGCACTTGCCCGAGAGCTTTACGCAGTGGATAATTTGGCATCGTTCTTTGACATTATTCACCAAGATCCGATTCTAGCTGGAGTCAAATTGATTGCAGAACCTTGGGATTTAGGAGATGGCGGATATCAAGTTGGCAATTTTCCGGTACTGTGGTCAGAGTGGAACGGGCGCTATCGAGATGAGATGCGAGATTTCTGGCGGGGGCAGGATGGTAAGCTTGGTGAGTTTGGTTATCGATTTACGGG
Organism: Leptolyngbya sp. FACHB-1624; assembly: GCF_047649235.1. Classification (NCBI taxonomy): domain Bacteria; kingdom Bacillati; phylum Cyanobacteriota; class Cyanophyceae; order Leptolyngbyales; family Leptolyngbyaceae; genus Leptolyngbya; species Leptolyngbya sp. FACHB-1624. The sequence goes on along the minus strand of NZ_CP180258.1, from coordinate 6,208,790 downwards.
CAGTCCTGACCTTTATCAATCGAATGGCAGACGACCTCATGCCAGCATCAATTTCATGACGGCTCATGATGGTTTCACGCTCCGCGATCTTGTGAGCTACAACGAGAAACACAATGAAGCCAATGGCGAAGACAATCGAGACGGTGAAAGCCACAATCGCTCTTGGAATTGTGGTGTAGAAGGTGAGACAGATGATGTGGAAGTAATGCGTCTAAGAGAGCGACAACAGCGCAATATGCTCACAACGCTGATGTTATCTCAAGGCATTCCGATGATTGTGATGGGCGACGAGATGGGTCGATCTCAGTCTGGAAATAATAATGCTTACTGTCAAGATAATGAACTGTCTTGGCTGGATTGGGAGTTATGCACTTCTCAGTCTGATCTGCTCAATTTCACGCGAGAGTTGATTCATTTCCGTCAAGCACATCCCATTTTCCGGCGGCAGCGGTGGTTTCAAGGGCAGGCGATTCATGGATCGAGTGTGAATGATATTGCTTGGTTTAATCCCGATGGGCATGACATGACCGAGGAACAATGGTGCAATGGATATGCAAAAGCGATCGCTGTGTTTTTGAATGGAAGTGAATTGCCCGATCGCGGTCCCAAAGGTGGACGGATTCGAGATAGTAGTTTCCTATTACTGTTTAATGCGCATTGGGAAATGCTAAATTTTGTCCTACCGACTCGATTACGCCAGCGGAAATGGTCTGCGCTGATTAATACAAAAGAGCCAAGCTTTACCACTGAGAAGATTCTGTTTACAGGAACGAAAAATGTTCCAGTGATGGGTCGCTCATTAGTTGTCCTACAATCCGGAAGCTAACTCCTTAGTAGTTCCAATCATTCATTGCAGGAGGGCTAGTAGTTGACCATATTAATCTCGCAGAATGGGGAATGGAGAGATAGGGAGAACTAAGACCTAGACGGCTTCCTATCTTCCTATTCCCCCACTCCCCTATCTCTCCATATAACGTTCCTACATACCCGCGATCGACATCAATGCATCTTGCCACCAAGGGAGTTGGCTCTGAACTCGCGGTTGTTTTTTGCGAATCTCATCAATGTTCCAGCCTGTGAGACGTGCTAGCGTTTGGGCTTGTTCTTCAAACCGTTGGCGCAGCGATCGCTGATAGCGTCTTCCAGCAGGACAATCTGTTTTACCGTTGAAAGGATGCCGCAAAACATAGCGTCCTTGGAATGTTTCTTGCTGATTCGTTTCTTGGAACATTAGATCTTCGGGGAACTTATCGCGCGTGTAGCGAACATGCAGTCGTGTGATAAACACATCAGAGCTTACAACTGGGCGACGACGACCACGAGGCATCACAACAGGTTCAGAACCTTCTAGCCAGAACACCCCGGCTTGCTTCAATTCTTCAGGATTGAGAGGCTCAGCCGAACAGGGATCACAATTGCCCATATTCCAGGCATATTCTAGAAAAGCAACTTTGCGATCTTCGCGATCGTAGCTTTTCTCAAACATTGATTTGTAGAAGTGACTAAACTCATCTTTGACAAACAACGGAACTTCAGAATCAGAAGGAACCTTGACCGTTCTGTAATTAGTTACCTCAGCCTGACCTTTGGGAGACAGGATATAAACAATCAAGTCTTGAGCCGCCTGAGCATTGATCATCCCTAATCGAATCGGGAGCATAAACCGGGGCGAATCATAAGTAATCTGTAAGGGACGAAGAGATTGAAATCCAGCTTTATCAAACTCATCAAGATTGACTTTCGCAACAAAGAATTTGAGCTTTTGGCGAATGTAAGGCTTTAAGAGCTGCTTTGCCCCACGCGGAATCTTATAGCCATTTTCAACTAACCAAGTTTCTAATCCCCCCGATTCTTTTGCGCTTAAAATCAGAATGTCATATTCCCCAACGGTGAATTTTGCTTCTACAGTGACTCCTAGCGAGCCTTGACGACTCCGAACAGCTTCATTTGCTTCACTCATTGGTGCAGATGGCATGGGCATCCGTAACACGCGATCGTCGAGCGTTTCACACGGATCTGGATCAAAATACTCAACTAATCGAGGTGCGCTAAATGCATCTAATCTCTCGATAATTTTAGGGTCGCTGACTTTAACTTGCTCTTTCTGTAAAACGACTGGTACGGGAACCACGATCGCAAAATCTTTGACCTCACCCTGATAGTCATTTGCCATCGTCAAAACAGTGTGATCGCCACTTCGAGCGATCGCGACTTGAGAAGCTTGGTTATAGAGTTTTGCATCTGCTTTCGCAACATAGAATCCACAAAACGCCCAAGCTTTTGGAACAAAGAAAAAGCAACTCAGACCAATAATGAGCAATGCACATAAAATGCGAAATGATTTCATAGCATATTCCTTAGATTGATAAAGACTCAGTCGTAGCTGCACTCTGTTCCCACGAGAAGCGAGAATCAGGAAAGATTTTATCGATGATAATGCTAAGCGGAGCCAGTGCAAACAATGCCCAAAACACTGCTGTCGAGACAAAAAACTGATTTCGCAAAATGAACGTCAGGACTGCGATCGCACTTGCCCAAATGACTCGCCCAATCTGAGAATTCGGAATGGTTCGAGGATCAGTAATCATAAATAAGGAAAACATCAAGAGCGATCCACTCATCAATCGATGCCCCCAGACATCCCAAGTCCAAGCTAAGTAGTAATTCCGAATCGCTTCTAATCCGCCATACATTGCAAGAAACGCGATCGTCGTATCCCATCTGCCAACTCGCTTGAGGACTAATCCCCCCGTTGCCAAAAACAGTGCTGCATACCAGCCCTCTTCACCCCACTGCCCTGGCGAAACCCAAGCATCCGAAGTAAGCAATAAGGCTGTAATGATGCCAAAATTTCCCGGATTAAAGAGATGCTTCTCTCCAATCCGCAGGATAAATTTACTAGCAATTGCAGCAGAACAAGCAAGTACGATCGTTAGGTAATGATCTGCTCTCAATAGCACGCTCATCCCCAAGGCTGTAACCAATGCGCTGGGGAAAGATTGAGTAAAGGATTGCTCTGAGATTCGAGTCATCAGCCATTGTGATCCGAGACAGGTCACGATCGCAGTTCCAACCATACTCAGATGTAATGACCAATCTCTCGTGACAATGCCAACGAGTAAAAACAGTGAAAGAAAGAGAATTTGATAAATTCGAGCATCTTGGAACATGAGGCGACCCTTCCGCGTCAGGTTGGATAGCGCCTATTATCAGACTCTCTAAAGCAAAAAAATGATGTCGTTACCGATTAAGAAACGACATCATTTTTTTATGAATTGTTCTGCATTCTCAAGGAAGATTGGCGAAATATAGCAGTCCCAAATTGATCGTGAAATGCACAGTCTGTTGTGCCCCCTAAATCCCCCAAACTTGGGGGACTTTGAAACTGGGAAATTTTGAGGCTTCAAAGTCCCCCAGAATGGGGAATTTAGGGGACGTTCCCGGATTTCACAACTCAAATCGGATTGCTATAGTTCTGTTAAACGTTCTCTTGCACTATTGGGCGAATCGAATCGCACTTCAGCATTGAGCTAGCAACAATGATGCCCACGATCGCAAGCAGCGCCATCGGATAAAACGCATATGTATAGGTTCCCAACCAATCTCGAATTCTTCCAGTTGCCAAAGTTCCGACTAAAGCACCGACTCCATAGGCAGTAAATACAATCCCATAGTTTTGAGCATATTGGTCAGGATGGAAAAATCGCAAAGTGATCGTTGGAGCCATTGCTAACCATCCGCCTAGACAAAACCAAAAGAGACAAAAAGCAATCAGATACCGTGCAACTTGCCCTGGCTGAGCATTTGCCATGAGAATACAGGCAATCAGAATGAGGGTATAAGATGCGATCGCGACACGATGAGGCTGAAAGCGATCGCTTAACCATCCAAACAAAGGACGACTCATGCCATTAAACACTGCAAATAGCGCAACGCTACTCGCTGCGAATTTTGGATCAATGTTGATCATCTCTTCACCGACTGGGCTAGAAATTCCAATGGCACTTAGGCCAATCAACGTTGCGATCGCATAGCAAATCCAAAGTCCATAGAACGATCGACTTTTGAATAAGTTCGCTGGATAAGTTCGGGCAGAGATCGTCGTTGAAGCAGCTAAATCTCTCTGAGGGTGCCAATCTTTAGGCGGTAATTTCAGGGTGCAAGCGATTGCTAGAATCAAGATCGTAAAAATGATCCCAAGTATCCGTAAAGTCGGTCGAACGGTGTAAATGTCAATGAGTTGATTTGCTAGGGGCGCAGTAATTAGAGGAGAAAGCCCAAATCCAACGATCGTGAGTCCAACGGCTAACCCTTTCTGATCTGGGAACCACCGAGAAACGACAACCATCGGGACACCGTAAGCGATCCCAACTCCCGTACCAGCGATCACTCCATAGGTCAGCACCATCATTTCAATTTGATGGACAAAGCTCGAAAGAAGATAGCCGCAGCCGACAATGATTCCTCCAATTGCCGTCATGGTGCGAGTTCCAAGCTTAGAAATGTAGAACCCTGCGATCGGCATCAGCGCAGCATAAAAAACAAGCGCCACAGTAAAAGGTAATAAGCTTTCTGTTGCGCTAATGTTCAGTTCACTTTCTAAAGGCTTTCTAAAGACGCTCCAAGCATAAATACTGCCCAGACATAGCAGAACACTCATCCCTAATGGAAGAAGTAGCCATCTTCCCTGGTCAGCAGGCAGTCCAAGCACTTTCAACTCAGACTTGTGAGTGAGAATCTTCATAACTTATTGCGAATAGTGGACATGTAATCTCTAGAACATTGACAATCTGAATGAATTCAGTTGTTGCTCAGTCCCCGCAATCCGCTGTTATTGTACTGACTCTTCCACTAAGGATAGAAAATGTTCGGAAAGTTTTAACTCCTAAAGTCCTAAGAAATCATTTATCCCTGTGCGACTCCATCTTCTCTCGCAGCCCGCTGAACTGCCGCAGCAACCACCTTCGCCACCCGCTCATCAAAGACAGAGGGCACAATGTGTTCTCGATCGAGTTCATCGGTTTTGATGAGAGACGCGATCGCTAAAGCTGCCTGCAAATACATATTTGTCGTAAAGGTCGAAGCACGACAATCTAATGCCCCACGAAACACCCCCGGAAATGCCAACACATTGTTGATCTGATTCGGGTAATCACTGCGCCCGGTTGCCATGACTGCAACATCATTTTTGACCAGTTCCGGCTGAATTTCAGGGATCGGATTTGCCATCGCAAAGACGATCGGATCAGTTGCCATCGATTTCACCATCTCCGGTGTCACGACTCCAGGCGCACTCACGCCCAGAAAGACATCTGCACCTTTCATCGCATCGGCTAAGTTACCCGATTGATCAACTGCAAAGCTGCGTTTTTGAGGATTCAAATCCGTGCGATCGTTCGACAAAATTCCTTTCGAGTCGCACATGATGATTTCATTCGCTCCGTCTTTCTGAAGTAACGTTGCGATCGCAACTCCCGCTGCGCCTGCGCCATTGATCACGATCCGCACGTCAGACATGTTCTTGTTGACAAGTTTTAGAGCATTTGTGAGTGCAGCAAGCGTGACGATCGCAGTTCCATGCTGATCATCATGAAAGACAGGAATATTCAACTCTCGCTGCAATCGTGCTTCGATCTCAAAACATCGGGGTGCAGCAATATCTTCTAAATTCACACCGCCAAATACAGGCGCAATCCGCTTAACGGTTTCGACAATTTCATCCGTATCTTGAGTCGCAAGACAAATCGGGAAGGCATCCAATCCCCCAAATTCTTTAAATAGCATCGCTTTGCCTTCCATCACAGGCATTGATGCTTCCGCGCCCAGATTTCCTAATCCCAACACTGCGCTGCCATCGGTAACGATCGCCACCATGTTTCCCTTTACTGTTAATTCGTACACGCGGTGCGGTTCTTGTGCGATCGCATTACAAATCCGTCCGACCCCAGGAGTATAAGCCATCGCGAGATCTGCCTGACCTCGCAGGGGTATCTTACTGACAACACTAATTTTGCCGCCTCGATGAAGAGTGAACGTACGATCGTACACATCGAGCACTTTAATGTGAGGGAGATCTTTGACCGCTTGCACGATCGTTTCTGCATGTTCAGCACTCGCCGCATCGATGGTGATATCCCGCATCGAAATGGCGCGAGTCTGATCAATCAAATCAATCTGTCCCATACTGCCACCCAGTGTAGAGATTGCTTGGGTGACACTGGCAAGCATTCCCGGACGATTCGGAACCTCAAAGCGGATAGTCAAGCTAAAACTGGAATTAGGGGTAAGAAGATCTGACATGGATTGTGTGCGTGATTTGCGACTCGGCAAATCTTACCGCAATAAAGGGTCACGAATTGTTAATTGCGATCGTCTGAGGACATGATTTATGCCGAGTTTGTACACCGAAGTTGAAATTAATGCCGCTCGATCGCAGATCTGGCAAATCCTGATCGCCAAAGAACGCTGGAAATATTGGAATACTTTTTTATTTGACTGCGACCCAAATCGCCCGTTTATTCAAGGACGGGATGTTTCATTGTCAGTTTTAAGATCGCCCGGAGAAGATGAAATTCAATTTCGCCCGATCGTCACTTTAGTTCAACCTAATTACTGTTTGAAGTGGCTTTCTTCGATTCCCGGTTTGCACAATGAGCATGTGTTTGAGCTACAAGACATCGGAATGAATCAAACACGATTTTCGTATCAGCAAAATTTTTCTGGGACGTTTGCCCGTTTTTTGCTGCCTTTTATTCGTCAAGAGGAACGAAAAGGGATTCAGCGGATGGCATGGGAATTGAAGCGCTACGCTGAAAAGCTCGGATCATGACATCAATATTGGAAGCAGTGGGGAGTGGGGAGTGGGGTGTTTTAACACAAAAAAATGGAGCAAGCTGAACCGCTCGCTCCATTCAATTCGGTTGAATTCTAGAATTAGAAATTCATTTCAGCGGCTTGAACGCGCTCGACCTGTTTCTTCTTCAGAACCAACATGATTTGAGTCAAGGAAACGATCGCAAAGAAAGCTAACAGACCTTTAATCCGGTCTGGGTTCTGTAACACGATTTCCTTATCGACTTGACCAAATCCACCCACGTTCGGGTTGCTGGTCAACGCATCACCTGCTTTCACCGTGTCACCTTGAGCCACAAGCAATTCGGGTCCTGCCGGAATCTCATCGGTCACAGTTGCGCCATTTTCGCCCGTAATGGTAACGGTATAGCCGCCCTCTTCGGTTTTCGCGATCGCAGAAATCTGACCTGCCGCAGAAGCGTTATAGACCGCGTTATTGCTCTTTTGTCCAGTCGGATAAACCTGTCCACGACCGCGGTTTCCGCCGACATGCACCGGATACTTACCAAAACGCAAAGACTTATCAGTCTTCGGATCAGGTGAAAGAATCGGAAACTCGATTTCTTGATACTGCTCACCCGGAACAGGACCAACGACTAACCAGTTCGGATGAGCATCACTGTAAGGCTGGATGTAGAGTTCCGCAGCCTTTTCTTTCTGCTCGTCAGTCATCCGATCTTCTGGAGCAAGCTTGAATCCGTCTGGCAACATCAAGACTGCACCGACATTCAACGGACCTTTCGAGCCATCGCCTTGCACTTGCTGCACGCTGGTGTCGTAAGGGATTTTCACCACTGCTTCAAACACGGTATCCGGCAAAACGGACTGAGGAACTTCTACTTCGGTCGGCTTTGCACCTAAATGGCAGTTTGCACAGACAATCCGACCCGTAGCCTCACGGGGATTTTCGTATTGGCTTTGAGCAAAAATCGGGTATGCAGAAGCTGCTTGAGGCAAAGCAAAGCTGCCTGCGAGTAACGTTGCGATCGCCGCGATCGTCACGATCGCTTTTCTTAGAAAACTACTTCTCATCTCTGTTCACTATGTTGTGCAATGGTTCAAAGTCAGCGGCTTAAGCCCACCAAGGATCGTCGCCTGTACGGAAATCGGTTTCAGTCCAAGGCGTAAAGGAGATCTTGTCGTTCTCAACGCTGGCATGAACCAATGCCAAAGACAGAGGAGCGGGGCCACGAACGACCTTGCCAGTGCTGTCATACTGCGAACCGTGGCACGGACACATAAATTTGTTTTCATTTGCGTTCCAAGGCACGACACAACCGAGGTGAGTACACACCGCGTTAATGCCATAGCTCTCAATGCCATCATTTGTGACCACAACGTAAGTCGGATCACCTTTCAAGCCTTGAGCGAGAGAACGATCGCCGGCGGGATGGGATTTTGTATATTCGCTGACAAGAATATCGTTGCCAAGCGCGTCTTTTGCCGTGACACCTCCCGAAGCGCCACCAGCCGACGGCGGAATAAAGTATTTCACGACTGGATATAAAGCACCGAGCGCGACCAACGCTTCAGAGCCAAACATCAAGGCGTTCATAAATTGGCGACGACCCATGCTTGGGACATCAGAAGATTCGGATAATTGAGCCATGACTTCTTCTCTAGGGATTGCGGAAATGAGATGGATGACAAAAGATTTCGCGCAGAACTGATTTGAAAGCTCTGTGTTTAAATCAATTTACATGGAGAGGGCTACACAATGACGAGCGAATGACGATCTAGGGCACTTCAAGTTTGTCCAATCGGATGTCCAGAAATCCCTTAGAGTCGGCTGTCTGTAGCTTTTCTAAGATTTATTATACATTTCTTGACATTCAGATTATCGATACGAGACTGTGGAATTGATTTACGAAATGTTACAAATTTTGCGATCGCCATGATGACAGGACGAGATCTTCAACAAATTCTGCTCCAGAAGTGGGGGCGTTCCTACGATATTCAGGTGCGCCGTACCCAAGGGAAGTTCTTTGTTCAGATTATGTGGAAATATCTGGAGCAATTATCGTTTCCGCTGTCTGAGGCGGAATATTTGGAGCATTTGGATCAGGTGGCTACCTATTTGGCAGGCTGGGGCGCGATCGAACAGGTGCAGTCTTATATTGCAAAAACTCGGGAACGTCCAAGGCAGGGCAAGGCAGTCAGTATTCCGATCGATTTGGGCGATCGCGCTTCAGAATGGCTATTAGAAGATTTCTGAGCGGAGAAGTCCTGCTGAGATTTTCTGTTGATTCCCCTTCGAGATGTCAGCACGCAATCGAGGAATTAAAAAAATCAGAATTTTCTACGAATTCTAACAATTCTTGATAGTTTGATGTGGCTTGCAATACATTTTGCTGCGTTCTGGATTCGTGATAATTCGATCTTGAATTCGCTCCCACACCTCACCTACTTGGCGTTCTGCAAAATATGACAAAGATATCGAAGGTATCGAAATTTCTCGGTCAGATCGGACTGACCGTTGTTCTTGGCTCGATCGTGGGAGCCTGCGGAGGTGGGAGCACTCCTAACTCTGCTTCCTCACCTGCTGCTGGCAGTGGAGATTACGTCGTTGGCATGGTTTTAGTGGGTCCAAAAAACGATGCAGGCTGGAACCAGGTACACTTTGAGGGCATTCAAAGTGCAATTCAAAAAGTCGCGGGTACAAAATTAGAGTACGTAGACAAGGTGAACCCTGGCGATCGTCCCAACGTTAAAGGTTCTCAAGTCGCAGATGACTTGATTGCCAAAGGCGCAAAATTCATTATCTTTAACTCGGATGACTTTAAAGATGATGCCTTGGAGACTGCCAAGAAACATACCAATGTGACTGTGATTCATGCCTCTGGGGATTATGCTTGGAAAGACGGCAAGAATTTCAAAAACCAAGCCAATCTCGGCAATATCATGGGACGGATGGAGTACGGGAAGATGATTGCCGGATGTACTGCCGCCTTGGGAACTGAAACGGGAAAAATTGGGTATTTAGGTCCCTTGATCAATGATGAAACTCGGCGATATAGTTCTGCTGCTTTTCTCGGCGCAAAATACTGCTGGGAGACCTATCGAAAGCGTCCGGCATCAGAGTTGACGTTCAAAGTGACTTGGATTGGATTCTGGTTCAATATTCCAGGTAAAACGCTTGATCCGACCAAGGTTGCAGACGACTACTACAATGGGGGCTTTGATGTTGTGATGAGTGGCATTGATACGCCAGAAGCAGCAGTACAAGGAAAAAAAGCAGCAGAAGCTGGGAAGAAAGTAAAATACGTTCACTATGACTTACCAACGGGCTGTTCGCTAGCTCCTAGCATTTGTTTGGGTGTGCCGTTTTACAATTGGTCAATTCCTTATGCAGATGCTTTGCAGAAAGCAAAAGATGGCAAGTACACGAGCGAATTTGTCTGGTCTGGTCCTGACTGGCAAAACCTCACCAATCCCACTGCTGGAATGATCGGGTTTAATCCAGGTCAGGCGTTAGGTGAGAATCAAAAATTCCTGGATGAGTTTGTCAAAGGAATGAGCAGTGGCAGCATTAATCTCTACAAAGGACCGATCAAGTTCCAAGACGGAACAGACTTTGTCAAAGCCGGAGAGACTGCAACAGAACAACAAATTTGGTATATGCCGCAGTTGTTGGCTGGAATGGATGGACCCAGTAAATAGCTAAATTCTTCAGAACTCCGAGTTTTTTAGAAACTTGGAGTTCTCGCGTTACAGAGTGGGTTGAACTATGCAAATCGAACTCCAACAGATTACAAAGCGCTTTGGGCAAGTCCTGGCAAATGATCAGGTTTCGATGACTGTTCAAGCAGGAAGTATTCATGGCTTGCTCGGAGAGAATGGTGCGGGAAAAAGCACGATCGTCAAAGTTCTCAGTGGTTTCATCTCGCGCGATTCCGGCTCAGTCCTTTTCGATGGTGAAGCAGCTAACATTAAAACGCCTGCTGATGCGATTCGCTCTGGCGTTGGGATGCTGCATCAAGATCCGCTCGACTTTCCACCCCTTTCGGTGCTGGATAACTTTGTGGTCGGTCGAGGCGAAGTGCTGGCGAAAGGATTATTCTCGGGTTTGAAGTTCGTGAATCTCGATCGTGCTCGGCAAGAATTTCTTCGTCTGAGCGAAACTTTTAATTTCTCACTCAATCCGGATGTTCGTGTTGCTGATCTAACCGTTGGAGAACGCCAACAGTTGGAAATCATTCGATTGTTGTCTCTCGGTGTGAAGACCCTAATTCTCGATGAACCGACGACCGGAATTTCTGCGTCTCAAAAGACGGCATTGTTTGAAGCAGCACGACGATTAGCGGCTGAAGGAAAATCTGTGATCTTCGTGTCGCACAAGCTTGAGGATGTAGAGGAATTATGCGATCGCGTTACTGTAATGCGGGCAGGGCAGGTCGTCGGTCATGTGGAAATTCCTTGTCCAGATTCAGTGCTGATTGATCTGATCTTTGGGAAAGAACTTGCTTTACCCATCAAGCCGAGGACTCAGCAATCTGAACCAATGTTGGAACTCGACAGCATTGTGGTCAAAGACGATCGCTTAACTTTGAAAGTCGATACTTTGACCGCCTATAAAGGTGAAGTGATCGGGCTTGCAGGACTCGAAGGCAGCGGACAGCAATTACTACTCTTACTCTGTGCTGGATTAATGCGAGCTTCAGCAGGCAGGATCGAGATTGATGCGCTTGATATGACTCAAAAACCGTATCCAGCGTATCTCAAACATGGAATTGGCTATTCGCCTGCGGATCGGCTGAAAGATGGCTTAATTCGAGGCTTGTCGATCCATGAGCATGTGATTTTACGTCAGCCGAATCAGTCGCCATTCATTGATTGGAAAGCAACGCATCAGACAGCACTCGAAGCGATCGCAATGTTCAACATTCGAGGCAAGCCCCATTCTCATGTTGAACGACTGTCTGGCGGAAATCAACAACGGACACAGCTTGCATTGTTACCTGTTCCATTAAATTTATTGTTAATGGAGCATCCGACTCGCGGATTAGATATTGAATCAACCTTGTGGGTTTGGCAGCAGCTAATTGCTCGATGTCAAACTGGCACCACGATTTTATTTATGTCTTCAGATTTGGATGAAATCATGCAGTATAGCGATCGCGTTTTAGTCTTCAGTGGTGGAGAAGTTTCAGAGCCGATTGCAGCATCAGAACTCACAGTCGAAAAGCTTGGACAGATGATTGGGGGACGCTTTGAGTAAAACACTTTACTATCAAGCTGGTGCGATCGTGCTTGCTTTGATCTTTGTTGCAATCATTATCGTGTTAGCAGGGGCTTCCCCGATCGCGGTCATTTCTGAAATTGCATCCGGGGCATTTGGTACGCCTGGACAGTTCGCCCGTGTAATTTCTACACTTTGTCCATTGCTCATCGCTTCTTGTGGATTACTATTCACTTTCACAACTGGCTTATACAACTTAGGCATTGAAGGACAGATTGCTTTCGGTGGGATTGCTGCAACCTTGATACTGCGATTAGGGCAAGATTCTTTGCCTCCTCCTCTGACACTTTTTCTTGCGATTGTGGCTGGCGGAATGGGTGGAATGTTGTGGGGATTACTCGCAGGCGTTCTCAATATCTATGGACGCATCAATGAAATTTTTGCAGGCTTAGGCTTGAACTTTCTTGCCGATGGGATTGCTTTGTATTTGGTGTTTGGACCTTGGAAACGTCCGGGTGTTGCATCGATGAGCGGCACAGAACAATTTCCAGAATCGCTGTGGTTGCCGACGTTTGGTAATACAGATGCAAGCCCAATTTCGGTTTTGATTGCGCTGATTGCGATCGCATTAACGATCGTCGTTCTCAGCGGTACACATTTCGGTTTAAAGCTTCGAGCCGTTGGGCAAAATCTCAGAGCAGCTTATGTTCTCGGCATTCCATCGATTCGACAATTACTCAGTTCATTTGCAATCTGTGGTGCGTTTGCAGGCGTTGCGGGAGCGTTGCAAGTTGTGGCTGTCTTTCATCGCTTGATTCCCAACATTTCAAGCGGATTGGGATATTTAGCGTTATTAGTCGCAATGTTGGCGGGAATGAATGCTTGGTTACTTTTGCCGATCGCGTTCTTTTTCAGTGCGCTGAACATTGGCAGCTTGCAGTTGCCGCTCGATTTGAATTTAGAATCGTCTCTTGCGGGAGTGATTCAAGGAACTCTAGTACTGTTTGTGATTTTAGGAAAAGGCTTTAGTGAGTGGAAGCGGGGGAATGTTTAGCGATCAAAATAAACATTGATTTGCGATCGGATGTGTGTCAATCGTTGTGTTGCAACAAGCCCTAATGTAGCTTGCTAGGGCTATAGTAAATCAGCTCCCTCTGGGTTAACTCCCTGCACAATTGCAGCTAAGCGATCACTCGGATGAATTCCAACCTCTTTGCCGCAACTCTTAGCTTAAGCACATCAACGATGGACGATTAAGCAAGCTTATCAGCAACTGAAGGAAGAACTGGGACTGGATCACTTTGAAGGGCAGTCTTGGAGAGGCTTGAATCACCATTTGGTGCTGTGCTTCATGGCATATTGCTTTTTGCTGCTTTGGCGACGCACAAAAAGGAAGTCGATGTACACTTCCATCGGTTCGGCGAGTCATTCTCAATGCCCTGAGCCTTGTTGTCTGCCCTCGTTGTCAACGTCACCACAGTGATTTATCTTGGAATACTACTTAACGGAGTAGTGCTAGTTAAGAACAGCTGTATTTTCCCATAATATACACAGGTCTAGAACACCACCCTGTTTCAAGCTGAATGATTGAATTGATTCGCAATCTGCCGAAATTCGTGTGAAACGGGATGATCAGGATACTGCAAGCAGAAAATTCCCTGGCTACCCAAGCGCATTATTTCAGTTGCAATCGGTAATAATCCTGCCACGGATCGTTGATAGGCATTCTCAGCTTTCTGCTTGAGCAGTTCTGGATCAAACTCCGGTAGGATCTTGTTGATGACTAATAAGATTTGAGGCACATCTAAGTTATCTGCTACTTCTAAAACAACCGCAGTGCCCAAATAGTCCTGTTGGTCAGGGCGCAAGATGAGTACTAAGGTGTTTGAGATCCCAATAGATAGCAGCGTTTCTTCATTGATGCCAGGATGGGTATCTACAAAGAGATAATCGAGCTGCAACTGTTCTGCAATGTCATAGAAGCCAGTTTGTAGCAGCTCGATATCATAGCCTTGGCTCAACACTCTTGCAATGTCCTCACTCTTCATACTGGACGGTAATAAATACACTGTACCAGCTTTTACTTTTCCTTCAAACACATCACTCACATCATAAGCCGCATCTTTAATTGCACAGCGTCCCCAGAGATAGTCATTCAGTGTGCACTTGATCGCAGCTTCTCCCAAACCAAAGAGAATGTTAATTCCTGGAGATTGAATATCTGTGTCAACAATACCGACCCGTTTACCTTGAAGCGCCATGCTAGCAGCTAAATTGGCAGTGATATTAGATTTGCCAGTTCCACCTCGATAGGAATGAATCGATACGATTTTAGTCATTGTTGTTGTCCTTTTGATGATGAATCAGTATAGTTGGAGCTTTGATTTGGACGGTAAACAGAGACAATTTGTGCGAGTCGGAATGATTCTAACCTGCACTTGAGGTAGGGTCTTGCCGATTTGTAAATTCCACAACACGATTTGCAATGCGGGTGAGGATCATCTCGCTAAATGCGATCGCAGCAGAGGGGTGTTCCTGTTGCATCTGTTGGAGAGCATGCCGAGTCAAGCGATAGACCTGGCTGTTTTGAGTTGCGATCGCAGTCGTTTGATAGACGGTTTGCGTATAGAAGTCAACTTCTCCAACCAGTTCTCCCGCACTACAGATCTGCACAGGGCTGCACTGTCCGCCATACAGTTTTACGGATAGCCTGACCTGTCCTATCTCAATAAAGTACAGTGCATCGATCTCATCTCCCTGCTGAAACAAAAGCTCATCTTTAAAGAGATCGAGTTTTTCTAAGTAGGTCATAAAGATTTTCACCTGTTCTGCATCTTGAAACAGGGTCTTGAGTTGTAAGGCTAAAGGCAAAAAGCGTTGCCGACGGCTCTTATTCAGTTGTTTTTTCTGAATGGCGATCGGGGTTAGGAGATGACGACGACGTAACATGGAGCCATCTCCTTCAAATAGGTGTACAAACTCGCTTAAGGTATAGGGGTTGTACCAGGATTGCAGATAGACTTGCTTAGGGAGCATCAAGAGTTTAGTGTCTCGTTCTGCAATCACCCGGGCATTGCGGACAGAGCCTTTAATTGCTGCCGTATCCCCAATTGACATCCAGGGCTGAGCTAGGGCAGCCGCATAGCCACCATCAGGAAAAACTTTTAAGCCTTGACTCATTGGGATGTAGACAAAACTTGCGGGTGAACCATTTTCCATCAACACCTCTCCCGCTCTAATCGTAATAATTTTGACTTCTTGAAAAGCTTGGTCTAAATCCAAATGATCTATTTTTTGCCCAGACTTAGCAATTTCAACTAAGATCTGGTGCTGGTCTTCTAGACTCCAGACGGGGGTAATTCCAGCCAAATAACGCTCAACTTCAGCAAGATCAGCTTTTTGTAGCGAGGCAACAGGTCGGCAACGGGAAGCGATCGCGGGATTCATGCGTCCTAATTCCCGACATACTGCCTCAGAAAAATTGGGATTGTCATCGACCCCTTCCACGAGAATTTGCATCTCGCTGGCTGGTTTTTTCACCGATTGGGCAGCGTCTGTCTCAGGGGAACGGCTAAAACTGCCAATCACATCGGCTTGAATATCATTGATCACCAAGGCTGCACTGTATGCTGCCCAGTGAACAGCTTCGGGACTGGAAAAAGAACCACGATCGAAAGACACTCGTAAATTTCTATCCTGGTCTAATTCACAGCCTGTCATATTGGCTTCTCCACTGCTGATGGCATCTTTACCCTCTAGTAAAAAGAGTTTAGAACCATCGGAAGATTGCAAGGCATACACGCCATTCGCGGTGTGCTGGTTTACTAGCACTTCATAGCCAGCAGAGGTTCTAAAAGTATGTCCTCGCTGTCGCAGTGCATCTGCACATCTTAATGCCCGGATTGTGTCGATGACATCTCCAACGAATTCGTTCAGTGGAGCACTGGGATTGATCAGCCATTGAAACGAATCTTGGGCAAAGTTGTGATAGTAGCGCTGAAGATTGGGATTCGTAGTCTGAGTAGGATTCTGCTGGAGAAACTGTATGAGATCTTTTCTTGCCTGGTCTAGATGTTGCGTTAGAATTTCGACAATTTCTGTATCCAGATTCTGATCATTGGCTTGAGCCAGTTTTGTCTCTGCTTTTGCAATCTGCTGTCGGTAGTAGAGATAGTGCAAATTGGTACTCAAACATTCTTGCATCGTCGCTCTCAAAATTTGGGGATCGTTGAGCGTCGCGATCGAGATTTTGCTCTTGCTATGCCCGATGGACAACGCGAGCATTTCTCTCAGCACCAGTTGGGGATTTTGCTGCAACACCTCCCCTCGCGCAAGATTCATCAATCGCCAAGCAATATTGCCAGAATTTTCCTGCCACAGTTGATCGATCAGGGGATCAAACTCCTCGGTGTAGACGAGTTGTGCTGCAAATTCTGGATGCATGGCTCGCCCAAAGGCAGAAAAATCTCGCATCCCAATGTCATGCAGGTAAGCCAACATCACGCCGTACCCGAGCAAGAATGCTAACTGATTCTCGGTTCGCTCAGGAATCAGAACACCGTTAATGTGACAGAGAACCTGCTGAATCTTTTGCGAGATGTCTTTGCCATGTACAATCCCGTGATCCGAAAACAACGCAACATGCTTTAACGGGTTCTCAAGAAATCGAGCGTCGTTAATAATCGCTTCTAATTTGGATTGTTCGGTCACCCTGCCATAGAAGTTTTCTTCTATGTAAGTTGTAAATGCTTCTGGTAAATTCACCATCTTGGGAGGAATCATCATCGTTGCTCAAAAATTACCGATTACTAATCCAGCGATCGTTAGCGGGTTGTGAGATGGGTGATTTCTTTTTGAACCGAAGCCAATCGATTGGCCAACGATCGCATCATAAAATTACTCAACGTCGCAGCTAACTGAGGATGGGCTTGCTGCATGGTCTGTAAGGCAGAAGTCCGCAAACCGTAAAGCTTGGAGGATTTTTCCGCGATCGCAGAGAGCGCATAGGGAGCTTGGGTATAAAACTCGACTTCGCCTAGAATCGTTCCTGCTCCTAGAGTTTGCACTCGTTGAGTTTTTCCAGTTTCGAGTTCCACAAAGGTACTGATCTCTCCCGATTCCACAAAGTAAAAGGCATCCGGTGTATCGCCTTGGCAAAATACAGGCTGACTCTTCTCAACTTGAAGGGTTTCTAAATATCCCATCAAAGTTGAGATCTGTTCGTTGTCCTCGGTCAGAATGGTTTTGAGCAACAGCGATAGGGGTAAAAATCGGGAACGACGGTATTTACTCGCGCTTAAAACTTGGTTTTCGCACCATTCTAAACCGCGATCGAGATCGGGAAATTCAAAACAGATGGGATCTTCTGGCGCGAGTAGGCGACTCTGATGCAGCGATTTAGCGAGGATTGGAGACAGATCGGTAAACACAATCTGGAATTGCTGTGTGTGAGCCAACTGTTTTAATTTGACAAAACTGACGATCGCTGAAGAATCTAATCCCGTCACCCACTGAAAATCAAGAATTACAAAATGTAGGGTTGCTGTATCCGTTGCCTTGAGGCGCTGGCGAATTTGGTTGAGAAGACGATTTGCAGTTCCAAAGAAAATATAACCTTGCAAGGTCATGACATAGGTTTGATCGCCCTTTTCTTGCAACAATCGTTCTTGGTTGATCGGACGTTTGCGATGGCTGCTGAAGCTCGAACCCGATAGCGTATGACGTGCCACATTAATTTGGCTGTAATTCCAAGCAAACAGGATGATCATTATCACCAACCCCACAGCAACCCCGATCAAAAATCCAAAGAGTACGACCGTTGCCATGATCAAAAGCACGATCGCGTAATCGATCTTGGGGAGCTTAAACCAGCCATCATAGAGTTGAAGCACCAGGAGATCTAGCCCTAAATACACCAGTAAACCGCCTAAAACAGGCTTGGGAAAGAACGTGAAAAATGACACGCCAGCTAGCAAAACTCCCAAGTAAACCAGTGCAGTCACGAGTCCCGTGAGCCGACTTCTCGCCCCCACCTTGCCCGATAAAGCGGCTAAAACCGCAGGACTTCCAACCATACCCCCGAACAGTCCTGAGAGCAAGCAACCGAGTCCCGTGGCTTGTAGCTCTTGATTCAGATCAATATCGCACTCGACCATTAACTCTAAAGCGCTGCAAACGAGTAGGAGCGAGAGCGCTGTGATCAGCATGAGCACTGCCATGTTACTGAATTGAGGCAGAATCAGAGACCAGTTAGCTTGCAGTAATGCCGTGAGGTTGAAGGGATTGCGCCCCCCTCCTTCTGGGAATGGACCTAGCAACCATCCTCCTTGTAACGCCTGAGCCGGAGATAGGTGAGCTAGTGCTAGCACTAAGTAGAACAGCGCGATCGCGCCCAAGATCAGACCCGGCAATACGAGGTAATGGACAGGGCGACGGCTGACCAGTAAGAGCAGAATACCAAACGCTACAGCAGGAACCCATTGCAGCAAAGTCTCTGGCTGCAAAAGTTGAGGAAAATTCACGAAGCTGTACTTACCATTCGTGACGACTCGAAATGCCGCTTCGGTAATCAAATATCCTAGCCCTGCAAGAAATCCGCCCACCACGGGATAGGGCAAAAAGCGAATGATCTCCCCTAACCGAAATCGTCCTAACGCAAACAGAAATGCCCCTGTCAATACCGATGATCCTGCGATCGCTGCCACGATCGTGATCAGGATGTCCTGATCGGTAGCATTCGCAGGCATGGTTTTCGCGATCGTGGTTGCCATTGCTCCTAAAATCGTTGCTTCTTCGGCAAGGAGAAACGCCACCATTCCCACGAAGGAACTCCGCAGCGCCAACACAACTCCAATCACCGCAGCACTCATAAGGGCAAGACTAATGCCCGTCGCCAGAAACCGATCTAGCTCTCCAGAGAAGACCAGAGCCGCCATCGGAATGATCCCTGTTAAAATCACTGTAATTCCCATCACCAATCCTGCGGTCAGGATGGGAATCCATGACTGCTCCTGTAATTCCTGTTTCAGCGAAGACAGCATGGTTGAACCTCCCCAAGCTTGACTGCTCAAGTAACGATGATCTGGTACAGTCTTGAAAATCTCTGATTCCGATAATAATCATTGCATCAAGGTTGTAAAGGTAGATCGCCTAAGCTTGTTAAGAATGATAAAAAACTAACCGGCTTTCTGAGATTCCAGCCCGAGCCAGCGATACCGTTTCTAAGTCGATCTAAGATCTGGAGTAGTCCTGATCTACCGACTTATCGAATTATCTATTTCACGATTCAATGACAGACGACCATCTTGCCTTACTGACAAATTCCATTCAAGCAGCAACTTCCCCGCTGAGAAACTACCTGGTCGATTTGCATCAGCAATATCGATCCTTAAAAGAGGGGAAACGAGTTGTTCAGATGGGTCACACTCAAACCAAATCCGACGGGTTTGGTATTTGTGTTATTTCAGTGGATGGTCAGGTTTTTGAAGTAGGAGATGTGGCGCAACAGTTTCCCATTCAAGAGCTTTCTAGAGCGCTAATTTATGGATTGGCATTGGAAGATTGGGGACGCGACTATGTCAATCAACGGGTGGGTGTCAAACCTGTGGGCGAAGTGGCAAACGCGATTTTATTGGATGCTCCCAATCGTTGCCCTCACAATCCCATCATCACTACGGGTGCGATCGTAACCACGAATCTGATTCGAGGCGGGAGTGTGACGGAACGACTGCGGCGGATTTTGAAACTATTTCAGCGCTACACGGGGCGAGAATTGACTGTCGATGCCTTAGTTTTCTCAGCGGTGAAAGCCCAGGGACACCGAGAACGCGCGATCGCGAACTTTTTGCTCAAGTTTGATCTGATCGGGGGATCAGTGGAAGAGACCCTAGATCTCTATTTCCAACATAGTACGCTGCTAGTGAGTAGCCATGATATTGCCATGATTGGGGCAACCCTTGCCAATGGAGGCATAAATCCTGTGACCGGAGAACAGGCGATCCCAGCAGAGTATGTCCAGGATGTGACCAGTGTGATCATGACCTGTGGTATGTACGAGCGATCGGGCGAATGGATGCGCCAGGTTGGGATGCCAGCCCAGACTTGTACAAGCGGCGCACTCCTGGCAGTGGTTCCCCAAAAGCTAGGATTAGGGGTTTTCTCGCCCTACTTGGATCAATGGGGCAATTCCGTTCGGGCGGTGCGAGTCTGCGAAGCAATCTCCAAGGAGCATCACTTACATTTGTTTGATATTTATGAACGAAATCAACAAATGATGAAATATATTGAGCAGGTTAACAGAATTACAGATGCTGCTACTGCCTTAGAGAAAGGCCGATATGATGAGACAAATCTATCTGAAGTGACTCAGCGCATCGATGAACTCGGTCAACTGGCGCGAATGTTTCAACGCATGGCAGATCAAGTGCAAGCCCGAGAGCAACAGCTCAAACAGCAAATTAAGACCCTTCAAATTGAGATCAACAAGGCGGAAAAAGATCAAAAAGTGGCTGAAATTGTAGAGTCCGAATCTTTCCAAAACTTGAAACAAAAACTGGACCGGATGAAAAAGCGTCGGGATCAACACGATTCTTCTTGAGTTGGAGCGATCGAAACAGTGTGTCGATCGACGACTGAGTCACTAGCCTTCATCCGAATCACAAATTTTCATCGTCAGCACATTATGATTGCCATCTCTAGAATAACGGCACTCATCGACATAGCTGCGAATGAGATGAATGCCCAAACCACCCTCAGTAGCTTCCTCTAAACTTTTGGGTAACTGCACGTCTGGGCGCTGAAGCGGATCAAATGGTCGTCCATTATCTCTAAGTTCAAGGGTGACTGTTTGATTGAGAGCATGGAGCGCTACCTGAATCTCGCCAGTTTCGTGTGCTTCGTAGGCGTACTGCATCACGTTCGTCACTGCCTCCATGAGCACCAGTTCTATCCGAAAAGCTCCCCTAGGAGAGATCTGAAGTTGTTGAAATAGTGGGTTGAGCCACGCGCTGAGAATGTCCAAATCGTCTAACCGATTGCTTAGAACAAGGTGATGACACATCGGTTCGACATCTTGAGCGCTTGTAGAAGGCAAATTCATCAACAGGCTCCCCATTATTCAACGAGAGCAGTTTGCAGGTCTGCACAGGCAGTATCAAAATCATCGTACATTGGAATTAGTGATTCAAATCCAGCAGTCACAAGGGCTTCTCTGACGAGCGGCGTTGGGTTCAATAAAACAAGTTTGCTACTTCGCTTTGCCAGTGATCTCGTATTAGAAATGAGCATCTGCATCCCGATCGAGGCGATAAATTCTACTTCTGACATATCGATCAAGGTCGGCGTTTTGCTAGAGCCGACTGCAAACGAGAAAGCATCATCGATTTCGTTGGTTCCTTTTAGATCTAACCGTCCAATCAGCTTGACTTGCTTAATCTTGTTGTCTAGATGAGTAACCTCAAATTGCATATTGTTGCATCTCCAGCATATTCAAGATCTTGCTGTGTATTCTAAACATCATTTAGAGTCTTGATAGTTTTGTCAAATTGTTGTTATGAAAATTGAGACCAAGATTTTCATTTTGCTCTCAGCCACTGCCCTGATAGCATTCATCATTGGTGCATATAATCCATTCACAACCGTTTGGAGTACAACAGGTTTAGCGATACTAACGATTGCGATCGCTCATTTATTCTCACGTACCATCACAAAACCGTTACAAGGTTTGATCCAATGGACGAATGAGCTTTCTCAGCAAAATTATGAAAAATCATCTCATTCAGACTGCTCTCCGGCTCTGGCAACGCTGACGCTAGAACGACAGGACGAAATCGGGGAACTTGCCCGTGCTTTGCAAAAACGGGAGGCTGAACTGGAACAATCGATCGAGGATTTAAGAAAAGCTATTGCTATCAAAGAACGTATGGAGAGCGAGTTGCAGATCGGTCGAGAGATTCAGATGGATATGCTAATTCTTGGCGCTTCCGCATTTTCTAAACATAAAGATTTAGGCATCTACGCAACGTTAAAGCCTGCTCGTGAAGTGGGCGGAGATTTCTACGACTTTTATTTTAGGCGGGAGAATCTATCCTACTTATTTGAAGAAAATCGCTTTTGCTTTTGTATCGGAGATGCGTCTGGTAAAGGGGTTCCTGCCGCCTTATTTATGGCAGTAATCAAAACCTTACTAAAATCGCAAGCTTATATTGATTTGTCGCCTGCAAAAATTCTTACCCATGTGAATGATGTGATCAGTGCTGAGAATCCTTCCTGCATGTTTGTCACTCTCTTCTTTGGCGTTTTGAATCTAGCAGATGGCGAATTGGTTTACACGAATGCAGGACACAATCCACCCTACATTCGCCGCCAAAACGGTTTAGTCGAGCCACTGAATCAACGTCATGGAACCGCGCTCGGAGTCCTCGAGGGTTTGGTCTACAAAGAAGACAAGACAACCTTAGAAAATGGCGATATTTTGATTACCTACACAGATGGGGTGACGGAAGCGATGGATCAAGACCAAACCCTTTTTTCGGATCAGCGATTTCTAGACCTGCTGAAATCGAATCAGTATAGTTCCGCCGAAGAAGTGATTCAACTGACCCTAGCCGCGATCGAAGCCTTTCAAGGAGAAGTTGAGCAATCAGATGACCTGACCATGCTTGCGCTTCAGTTTCTCAGAGAACCAGTTTCTAAGGAAGCAGCAGCAGAGTTGGCGATTAATAATGAAGCTTTATCTTCTTTACGAGAGCAGTGGCGATAGAGCTACCAAACGCTATTTCAAAGTCTGTGGCGTACTATACAAAATGCGACTCAAGCCGTTGTGTATACCGTTGTGTAATTAATGTTGTGTATACAAATATGAAAGTTTTCCAGTCATTTTCCGCTCTGAGAAGTCTTGGTTCGATAATTTAGCTGATGTTTTATCAAAGGAGATTGTTCAACGATCGAGGTTTGCACTATAGGAAATTTGCACTATAGGGATTTGGTATCAGGAGACTTCAATGGAAATTAGCACCCGCTTGGCTTACGGCGTATTAGTAGTTGATATGAAAGGACGGCTGGATTCTCGAACATCCGGCTATAGTTATGATGAATTAGTGCGGATTGCAAAAGGCGACAATAAGCAGGTGCTCGTTAACCTTGCAGAACTTGAATTTTTGACCAGTGCGGGATTACGGTCATT
Source organism: Leptolyngbya sp. FACHB-1624 (assembly GCF_047649235.1). Classification (NCBI taxonomy): domain Bacteria; kingdom Bacillati; phylum Cyanobacteriota; class Cyanophyceae; order Leptolyngbyales; family Leptolyngbyaceae; genus Leptolyngbya; species Leptolyngbya sp. FACHB-1624. The sequence continues at coordinate 6,185,577 of NZ_CP180258.1, read as the reverse complement.
GCTTGTTGCAGCAAAACTCCTGCAAGGCTCCGGCGGAATCCTCAAGCTATGCGATGCTAATGAGTCAGTCAAACAAGTGCTAGAAACCGCTGGGTTTGCTAGTTTGCTCCATCTTTACCCAACAGAAGCAGAGGCAATCAAAAGTTTCTAAAATTCTCAGCGATCGCTGAGAATTTGATTCTGAACAAGTAGTTTAGGCAATGTTTTCGCTCGACTTCCGATTCCGACTCACTCCGGTTTTGGTAGCGATTGCTTGCTATCAAATTGTTGCCATGCTTCTTAGATTTGCATCTACCGCAGAGAAGCTGCACAGTTCCAGTAAGGATGATCTCCAGAAAATTCTGGGGGCGATGGTTCATGCTCAATCGATTAGCTCAATCTTGGACATGGTTCTCGATCATGAACCCTTGATTCGGTTCTGGTCATTTCCGATCGGAGTGATTTGGATTTTGGCTTGGTCATTGGTGGGCATCACTCTCGCGTTGTATCTTCGCCATCCGCTCTGGTTTAGTGACGATCGCGTTGACAACAGTAGTCCCTATAGCTCCAACCAGCAACCCCCTGCAAAATCTAGATTAGAACCAAGAGAGATCTCAGGAAGTGGCTTCAATCCTGGACTAATAAAGTCAAAACTCTAAACAGACTGCTGAGGAGTAGGCGTTCGATTTCATTCAAGAACTCAAGGCAGGAAAGCAAGCGCTTGAAAGAATATGCAACATCTAACCTCCACAAAATTTATGGCCTCCACAAAATTTATGGCTTGATCAGAAATGGACCTTAGCTGACCTATTTGTCTTAGGAGAAGAAACTGACGCAGATCTCGATGATTTCAATGACTTACAGTAAGAGAGCCAGCGCTTGAAAGATCGCTAAGAAAATTAACGTGCATCAGGATAAACAGTGGGGACAAAGTGTATTCCAGACGACAGAATATCCTTGCTTTAAAGAAATAAATTTCAAGGGGTTCCCTTGCTAAGAAATCATTGAAAAACTTCAATGAATCCTCGTTGGATTAAGTATTGAAGTGGGAACGTGAGCAGATGCATCCAAAGGAGAATGCGCATGGTCAAGGTTATTTCTGTTCATTCATTTCGGGGAGGCACAGGAAAATCGAATCTCACGGCCAATCTTGCAGTCCTTGCGGCATCTCAGGGAAATCGAGTTGCGATCGTGGACACCGATATTCAATCGCCTGGGATTCACGTTCTGTTTGGCATGGATGAGCAGGCAATTCAGCGATCGTTGAATGATTATCTTTGGGAGCGATGCACCATTGCCGAAGCTTCCTACGATGTCACCCCTCCTGAAATCGCTCAATCCAATGGTTCGGTTTACTTAATTCCATCAAGCATCAAAGCAGGTGAAATCGCTCGCATCTTAAACGAAGGATACAGCGTTACCCTGCTGAACGATGGATTACGCACTCTGTGTAAAGAACTTCAGTTAAGTTACCTCTTTATTGACACACACCCTGGTTTAAATAAAGAAACCTTACTCTCCGTAGCAATTTCTGACGTATTAGTGATCATTCTCCGCCCCGATCGCCAAGACTTTCAGGGCACCGCTGTTACGCTTCAGGTTGCCCGTAAACTCGATGCGCCAAAAACCGTCCTCGTGATTAATAAAGTCTTACCGTCCTATAATCCCGAAGATGTGAAGGAACAAATTTCAACTACATTTCAGGTTCCCGTTGCAGGTGTCTTTCCAGTTTGTGAGGAAATGATTCAATTAGCAAGTAGCGGTATTTTCTGTCTGGAATATCCTCATCATCCTTATACAGATCAGCTCAGACAAGCCACAGCACAAATTATTACCTAGCTTACTTCAGCATTCACTCTCCATCGCTTACATAATTCGTAGATAGATTAAACAATTCATCCCTGGCTGACAACCCTCATCATTCTTCTTTTCATGCAGTACAAGTTAATGCTCTCGTTTTTCCTAGTATTTCACTTTGATTGGATTACGTGTTGACACAATTAGTTCATTGGCTTCTGGCAACACACAACTTACATCTCACGAGAAAGGTGGTTTAGCAGTGACCGAAGATAACGATAAACAGAAGGCTTTTGATGAGCTTGACTCATTGATTCAGCCCTTTAAAGCAGTTGCTTCGCCCCTTCAGGGGTTCTTGAATGACCTGCATACAAAGTATAAGTCTGTCACAGAGGGCGAGGCTGCTAACTATATTCCAGAGCTTGCCAAAGTGGATCCAGAATTGTTTGGCATCTGTGTTGTAACGGTTGATGGGCAAATTTTCGAGGTCGGTGATACTCATAAGTCTTTTACCATTCAATCTGCTTCAAAACCCTTCGTGCATGGGCTTACCCTAGAAGACTGTGGGCGGGAGTTTGTATTAGGTCGAGTAGGTGTTGAACCTACAGGCGATTCGTTCAATGCGATTATTTTAGATGAACAGTCTGGACGACCTTATAATCCCATGGTGAATGCCGGTGCGATCGCGACTGCGGGTTTAGTCAAAGGCGAGAATCCAACGGATAAACTCAACCGTGTCCTAGAGATGTTTCGTCGCTATATCGGGCATGAGGTTCAGGTTGATATGTCTGTCTACACCTCAGAGCGAACGACCGGACATCGCAACCGAGCGATTGCTCACCTGATGCTTAACTTTGGCATGGTAGAAGCTAACCTTGAAGACATGCTGGATTTGTACTTCAAGCAGTGCTCTGTTCTGGTCACTTGCCGCGATTTAGCGATCATGGGTGCGACACTAGCAAACAATGGTGTGAACCCTATCACCGGTGAACGTGCTGTAGACTCTGAATATATTAAAGATGTGCTCAGTGTGATGTATACCTGCGGGATGTACGATTATTCAGGAGAGTGGGCATATCGAGTAGGGCTTCCTGCAAAGAGCGGTGTAGGAGGTGGTATTGTCGCAGTTGTCCCGAAACTTTTGGGAATTGCAGTGTTCTCACCTCGCCTAGATGCGCGCGGGAATAGTATTCGGGGAGTCAAAGTCTGTGAAGAAATGTCGAAACACTTCGGGCTTCACTCTTTTGATCTCCACGATGATTACTCTAAGTTTCTCAACGCACTCACCCGAACCAAAACACTGTAATACTATATGCTACAGTTGTAGATCCAGGATTGAGAACGTTTGCGGTAGTAATAAACCTCCGGCAGAGCCGAAGGCTTTAACGTATGTGCAGACGCTCAAAGCGGCAGTTCAGCACCTCCTGAAGGAGGCAATCGACCTACTCGTTGAAGAAATTTAATTGATCCACCCGCTGATCTTCTTTTTCTTGATCCCGGATGTACTGGCGCACTAACGCCTCATCCCGTCCAACTGTCGAAACATAGTGCCCCCTTGCCCAAAAATGTTGTCCCGTAAAGTTCTTCCGCCGCCCCTGATACGTTCTCGCAATGTTAATCGCACTCTTGCCTTTGATGTATCCCATCACTTGTGACACCGAGTACTTCGGCGGAATCGAGATCAGCATATGCACATGATCACTCATCAAATGTCCTTCCTCGATCCGACATTCCTTCTGCGCTGCCAACTCTCGGAACAACTCGCCTAAATACTGCCGTAGCTCGTAGTACAACGCTTTTTTTCGATACTTGGGAATGAATACCACATGATATTTGCACTCCCACTTCGTATGACTTAAACTTCCGATATCTTTCATTTTGAGTCTCCTGGCACGAATCACTGTGTTCGTGCCAGGAGACTCTTTCTTAGATTCCCGGAACTGTCAAACTTTGTGAGTCCCCCAGCCGAGCTGGGGGTTTACCGAATTAATTAGGTTCAACACCACCGCAAGCCTACTAGTACGCTAACGAATGACTTTTGTCGCAATCTCTTCCAGCACCAAAGATAATTCATGTTCTGGATATTGAAGCGCAAAAACGCCATTACTTGCTAGAGTCATCAACTCTTCTGAGTGAGGCAGCATACCTGCAACTTCTGTGGAGTAAGCTTCTCTGACTTTTTCTCGAAGTTGAACCAAATTAAGAGTTTGGGGAACTTTGTTAACCACCAAAAGCATTTTAGGAACTTCTAGCCTCTGAGCAACATCTAGTGTGACGGCACTGCCTTGATAGTCTTGCTGGTCAGGACGCAGAATGAGTACAAAAATGTCTGACATCGCGATCGACAGTAACGTTTCTTCATTCAAACCAGGGTGAGTATCGATTAGAAGATAGTCTAAGTCTAGCTTTTCAATTAAATTCTGAAAGCCTTGATTGAGCATCTCAACGTTATAACCCTCTCGTAAAACACGAGCGATATCATTCACTTTGACGCTGGACGGAACAAGATAAAGCTTGCTGTTCTCTGTGCCTTTGTTGTTGAGAACTGAGGTCACATCGTAAGCAGTATTCTCGATTGCAGTATTTCCCCAAATATAGTCATTCAATGCGAGATTGATCCTGGTTTCATCGAAGCCAAATAGGACGTGAATTCCAGGAGACTGAATATCTGTATCGACAATGCCTACTCGATAGCCATGCCGAGCAATGATTGCAGCAATGTTCGAGGTTAAATTTGATTTTCCAGTCCCACCACGATAGGAATGAACAGAAATAATCTTTGCCATAATCGAGATTCCTAATCCTCATGTGCTAAGAAGTCTATTTTTTGATTAACTGTAACTTTCGTCCTCGCCAAGTCCAGCCCCAGCCCGTTTCAGCTTTAATGATAGATGCGATCGCAAAGACTGAGATCAGTAAACCACCTATACCTTGTAACCACCAGTACTTTGTTGATGTCCCTAGAGCAGATGATCCCTGCTGTCTGATCTGATATTGCACGAGAATAGCTAGTCCTGCGATACCAACCCCTATCCAGCTGGCAAGAAGCGGGCGCTGGGAGGCTTGAGCGATTGCGATCGCGAATCCTATCCAAGGGATTGTGTAAACTAGCAACATAACAATGACCAAAAGCAGCATCAGTGGGACACTACGTTGTGAGCCAACATATAAAATCTTTGTCCAGCCTTCCCAAAGAGCACTCCAGTTACGATACATGCGTAAGGAAGCAAGGTTGTCTCCTAAATAGTGTCGAAGCTTAAATCCTTTGTGTTTGATCCGACGAGCTAGGGCAACATCTTCAGCTGCACACTCAGCCACAGCTTTGTGCATTCCAATGGCATCGTAAGCAGACCGACGAAATAAGAGAAATGGACCCAAGGCGTAAGTCGTTTTTGTTGTTGGGTCTTTGACTCCTCCAAAGTTGAAGCTGATCATCAAATTAATAAACATCAGCGGTTGAACTAACCACTCCACTAATGAGCCGCAGACTACAGTTGGAATACAGGTAAGAAAGTCAAGTGATTGTGCGATCGCGGTTTGCACTGCCGCCAAAATTGCATGAGGCTTCAAGCGAACATCAGCATCAATAAAGAGCAGAAAATCTCCACTTGCGACTTCTGCTCCTTGCTGACATGCCCAGTTTTTCCCTGTCCAGAACTGCTCGGTCGGCCTAGGTCGTCCGGTGAGAATGTTTAATCTTGGATCTGCTAGCTGGGTCTGTAAGCTGTGGAGAATTTCTGGAGTGCGATCGGTCGATTGATCATCGATAATCCAAATCTCTAATTGTGCTGCCGAAAGCTGAGTACTAAACACAACTGATTTAATACAATCTTCAATATTTGCTTCCTCGTTAAACGCTGGAATAATCACCGAAATTTTAGAGGATTCAGTTTTAGAGAAAATTTCTACTTGAGGAACTGTAATTCGAGGAAGTTGCCTCGCTGCTTTAACCACATCGATAAGATAAGGAACTAGTGTAAAGAGAGAAGAGAGCAAAACGGTCAGTAAGATCCAATTCGCATGATTGAGAAGCATTAGAGCATTAGATGGAGTGGGTAGAATGATGGTCTAGCAAAGCCAGCAGAAGAGGACTTGCACACGGGATAGTCGATTGCTGAAGAAAAGGTAAACTGATGTACGCGCTAGTCCCAAGTTAGCTCTAACTGTGGCATTAAGCGCTGCAAATTTTTCAGAGATCGTTCTTGCCAGGGAATTGCTGTCGAACCCTGAACAATGAGCCGCATGTTTTCTTGACCTCGAACCTTTAAGACAAATTTTGATAAAACATTGATCCCAGAACTATTTAAAAATTCAAGTTCTTGTAAGTTCAGCATCAGTTGGGCAGGCTGATATTGCAGGACTTGATCGAGAAGCTGAACGATCGGCGCGTAATCTTCCATACCGGCTAGGCGCAATGCTCCGCGACAGGCAACTGTATTCGTCGTCTCATCGTACTCGATACTATATTTCTCACTCGTAATTTCCATCTCTCTGGATTCCCTGTCTGCTGACATTGTTGGATGAAGTCAATTACATCATCAAGTAAACCATGGTCGTGACTGCAGTGATAGTCGGGTTTTCTTGAACTGTTTCAAATTTCCAGCCTACTTTTGCTAGATAGTCGCTTAACATTGTTAACAGTCCTAAGCCAGAACTGGTTAGATTGTCCTCCTCAGCGTTTTTTTCTAGCTGGCGGACTAAAAGTTCTGCAGGATCAACCGCTAGAATTTCTTGGATAAATGCTTGAAAGCCCTCGACAGATTCGACAGGAAGGCTGTTCTTTGCGACAAAGATCAGACTGTCGGCATGTAATTGTAGCGTAATACTAATTGGGTATTCGGCTTTGCAATCGTTGAACTTCATTGCGTTTTCTAACAATTCGTTTGCAATGAAACTGACCGCACTTTTAACTTCAACTTTGCTGTTGATTTTTGAAACCGTATCTTGATTGCGCGGAAAAAATGCGGCAAAGTAATCTGCCATAAAATCAGCCGATAATCCATTGTTATGCCAACGTTGTTGTAGCGGGGCTGAACTAGGTGACAAAACGATCGTCAAGTATTCCCGACTCATGGGCAGATGATCATTAAAATCTCCAAGAATTTCAATCATGCTATGTAGCCCTCAATTGCTACTGACCTTAGCGTTTAATGTTGGGAAAATCATAACATCATTTCTCTCATCCAATAAATAGAAATAGGCTGGGTTATCTTGAGAAAAATCAGGCGCATCAGGACTGTTTTGAGCTTCTGAGTTGTTTTACTTTCTGCTTTAATTCTTGAAAATATTCAGTCTGAGTAATCTGAGAAACCTGCTGCGCTAGTCTAGATTGATCAATTTCAATCTTCAGTTCTTCGACTTGTTGTTTCAGCTTTTCCTCCCGCTGTTTAATCTGCATGGTCATACTTTGAAAGACACGGGCAAGCTGTCCCAATTCATCTCCTCGCTGTGCTACTTTGTCTAACATCCCGATCTGAAAAGTGCCATTCTCAACTGCTGCAGAAGCGTTTGTCACATCGTGAACGTGGCGCAAATATTCCTGCATTTCTTCGTTCTTCTCATGCAGCTCGGTTTCAATTTGGGTCGAGTGTTCTGTTGTATTTTCTAGCAAAATCTCTAGGTCAGCGTTTTCTTGTTTTAACCGACTAATTTCTTGATATAAAGCTTCTACTTCAGTCGATAGCTGATCCATAATTATTTCTATATGTAAAAGGTTTCTCTCAACGACTACGCAGCCAAAGTAGATCTACTCCTAAACGTGTAATTTGTATTTTGGATTACATATCTAGAGTAGTTTATCTGTTTGCAAGACCTACAGAATCACTTAGGATAAATTCTACCTCTATGAAGATCGAAAGAAGTGATTCAATACAGAATTTAAACAATTGCTTTCCTCACGGATAAAGCTGTAATCTAAGTCAAGTGGCAGTGAGATTGCCAGCATAACAGTATTTAGTGTGAGGACTATCCGTCATAATGATAATTAGCACGGCAATCAGTAGCGTGCTGTTTAAAGCAGGCAAATTTACATCTGTCATCATCGTGGGCGTGTTGCTATCTGCACCTCGGGGACTAGCAGCACCTTTGAGTTCTGAACAAAACGATCCCTCCTCGAATTCATCCTTTACGCAGTTAGATGAAGAAGTTGATCAAGTGACGTCAGTTTCTCAGCTTTCAGATGTCAAACCGACCGATTGGGCATTTCAGGCACTGCAATCGCTAGTGGAGCGCTATGGCTGCATTGCAGGTTATCCTGACCGTACTTATCGGGGCAATCGGGCTTTAACTCGCTACGAATTTGCAGCTGGGATCAATGCCTGTCTTGATCGAGTCAATGAGCTAATCGCAGCAGGAACCGCAGATCTCGTCAAGAAAGACGATCTCATTGCACTGCAAAAGATGCAAGAGCAATTTGCAGCAGAACTCGCCACCCTGCGAGGGCGAGTCGATAGCTTAGAAGCTCGGACGAATACTCTGCAAGCTCAACTCTTTTCTCCAACGACGCGCCTAAATGTGTTGAGTTCGTTCAATCTCAGTCAAGCTTTTGCAAGTGGCGATGTGAAAGCAGAAGGGATTCCGATCCCCAATGCTCTCCCGGCAGCTCGCTTTGCTTTGAGAGCGCCAAATCCTACAACCGGAAGGCTCGAACCGGTCGTGACAACGACCACGCGCTCACCCTCAGCGACGTTAAGCCAATCAACTTATCTGATTTTGTCGTCCTCCTTTACAGGACGCGATTTGTTAACGACTGTACTAGCAGCCGGAAATGGCAGTCCGCCTGCTAGTGTGTATAGCTCAGCGGGCTTTTCGAGTACGTTTGGAGTGCCATATGCAGACTCTAATCCTGTTAACCCCCTTGCACCCAATAGCATCGGGTTATTTGAACTAAAGTATCAGTTTCCGATCAGCGACTCAGTGAGTGCGATCGTTGGACCGCGCATTCTCCCCTTCCGACATTTTGATATGAATCCTTATACAAATGTCGTCAATGCAGCCAGCGGTCTTAATTCCTATCAGAGTACGCTCGCAAATGGAGGATTATCGGGTGCGGGCGCAATTGTGAATTGGAAGATCAATCCGAAGCTGGTTTTTCAAGCGGGTTATCTCAATCGCAATGATGCTTCTCTCCAGTACTTTGGTGGAGACGGTGCGCCGAACCCGCAACGCGGCATCTTCAAAGGCTCTTACTCAGTTCTGGCAGAGCTTGCCTATTCTCCGACTCCTCAAGCAACGTTCCGCTTCTTGTACACGCGCGCTCACAGTCAAGCTCCTCCTCCTACCTCCTCGCCTTTCCAGCCCAGTTTTCCGTTTTTCTTAACGAATTCGATTCGAGGCGTTGTTGATGATGGATTTGGCGGAGGGTTAGAGGACATTGACGCCGACAACTTTGTGTTTAACTTCGATTGGACAATCTCTCCGAAGTTTGCCCTGTTCGGTCGCTATTCATATAGTCGATCGAATCTTGATCCGGTGAATCCGCTAGTTCAGAGTGGCTCGGTCAAGGTCCAGGCATTTCAGTTAGGGGTTGCACTGCCCGATTTAGGACGCAGAGGTGCATTAGGTACGCTTTCGTTGGTTGTGCCGTTCGATATTGTGTCGGGTCGTCAATTCTTTGTCGCAGGTAACGGAGATGGGGGGACTGAATTCGATGTAGAAGCAACTTATGCTTATCCGATTAATCGTAATATTATGATCGTGCCGACGTTTTTTGCGACCTTTAACGCGAATAACTTTAAGGACAATCCGACTGTTTTCGGGACCGTTCTACGAACCCAATTTCTGTTCTAACGGAAGCTACTATGATCATGATCTCGGGTTATGAAGTGCTTTCAACACTCTACGAAGGCAGTCGTTCTCTAGTCTACCGAGGGCAGAGAAGTGATGATCAGCAACCCCTGATCTTGAAAGTGATGCAGGCGGAATATCCGAGTTTAGAAGAACTGGGTCGATATCGTCTGGAATACGACATCATTACACAACTGAAGGGATCAGGTGTTGCAGCAGCTTATGATCTGATCCCACATCAGAATGGGTTAGCTCTGGTTCTCGAAGATTTTGGTGGCGAATCGCTGCATCAAGTGATGCAGAAGCGTCGCTTTAATCTGGTCGAGTTTTTGGAATTGGCGATCGCGCTGACTGAAATTCTCGGCCAGGTTCATGCAGCGAATGTGATTCACAAAGATATCAGTCCCGCAAACATTGTGCTGAATTTGGCTTCTAAACAAGTGAAGCTGATTGATTTTGGAAATGCCACAGTGCTTTCGCGCGAAAATCCCTCGATTCGCAGCCCCAATGTTCTAGAAGGAACCTTGCCCTATTTGTCCCCGGAACAAACAGGGCGGATGAATCGAGCGCTGGACTATCGTACCGATTTCTACTCTTTGGGCGCGACTTTGTACGAATTACTCACGGGTATTCCACCGTTTGCGGTGACAGATGCAATGGAATTAATTCATTGTCATCTGGCAAAGCAACCTGAACCGCCCCATCTGATTCGACCTGAGATTCCGGTCATGGTGTCTCAGATCATCTTAAAGCTACTAGCAAAGAATGCTGAAGATCGCTATCAGAGTGCGTATGGCATTAAAGCCGACTTACAGCACTGCTTAGAGCAAGTGCGGCAAGGTCAGCCGATTGCGCCGTTTGTATTAGGACAGCAAGATGCATCTGGGAAGTTTCACATTCCTCAAAAGCTCTATGGTCGCGAGTCAGAAGTTTCAATCTTGCTGGCAGGATTCGATCGAGTTGTCACCAGTGCGCACCACAAAAGTGAGCTGATGCTCGTTTCGGGATATTCTGGCATTGGCAAATCTGCGCTGGTCTACGAAATTCATAAACCCATTACTCGGAAGAAAGGGTATTTTATTTCAGGTAAGTACGATCAGTTTCAGCGCAGCGTTCCTTATTCAGCTTTGATTCAGGCATTTCAAGACCTGATTCGCCAACTGCTGACCGAAAGCATTGAACAAATCGATCGCTGGCGATTACAGCTCCTGAATGCCTTGGGAAACAATGGGCAGATTGTGATTGATGTCATCCCCGATGTTGAACTGATTATCGGCAAACAGATACTCCCGCCAGAACTTGGACCTAGAGAGGCACAGAATCGCTTTAATTTAGTTTTTCAGAAGTTCATCAAAGTTTTTACGCAGTCAGAACATCCGCTCGCAATTTTTTTAGATGATTTGCAGTGGGCGGATTCTGCATCTCTCAAGCTGATTAGTTTACTGATGACGGCTCCTGATAGTCAATTCTTGTTTCTGGTCGGGGCGTATCGCAGTAATGAAGTGAATGCGGTTCATCCGTTAACCGTAGCGCTCAACGAGATGCAGAAAGCTAATGTGATTGCGAGCCGCATTGAGCTTTCTCCGCTCGATCTGACGACAATTACCCAACTGGTTACGGATACGTTTAATCGTTCTTCTGAACAGGCGGCTCCTCTCGCAGAAGTTGTTCTACAAGTGACGGGTGGAAATCCTTTCTTTATCAATGAGTTTCTCAAATCGTTGTATGAAGATGGATTGCTGAACTTCGATGAGCAACAAGGGTGCTGGCAATGGGATCTTGTGCAGCTTCGTGCTGCACAAGTCCCAGACAACATTGTGCAGTTGATGACGGGTAAGCTGCAAAAACTGAGTGAGCGGACTCAGCGTGCTCTCAAACTGGCTGCTTGTATTGGGAATCAATTTGATTCTAGAACGCTTGCGATCATTTCTGAATCTTCTCCAGCGATGTTAGCTCATGACCTGCGGCAAGGGGTGCAAGAGGGATTGATTTTGCCGCTTGGAGAAAACTATAAATTTGCCAATTTAGAACAAGTTTCAGACGATCTAGTGATCGTGTTTAAGTTCCTGCACGATCGCGTTCAGCAAGCGGCCTATTCTCTGATTCCAGAAGCTGAAAAACAGGCAATTCACCGAGCTATTGGGCAATTGCTTCTTGCTCATACTGACCCAGAGAAGCGAGAAGATCGAATCTTTGACATCGTCAATCAACTGAATATTGGTATTAACTTGATCTCTGATCCAATACAACGGGATCAACTCGCCGCGCTGAATCTCACAGCAGGCAAAAAAGCCAAAGATTCTGCCGCCTACGAAACTGCGATTCGCTATTTGCTGACGGGGATTGATCTGTTAGGTCCCACAAGCTGGAAACGGCAATATGAATTGATGTTAGCGCTGCATGAAGAAGCGGCAGAATCTGCTTATTTAAATGGAGATTTTACCGAAACAGAGCGACTCGTCGAGCAAATCATCCATCATGCCAAAACTGTTTTAGATTGCGTCAAAGCCTATCAAGCCAGAGCCGCTGCCTACACGGCTCAAAATAATTTACAAGCTGCGTTGGATACGATCGTCAGTGCAATGAAACGCTTGGGCGAACCCTTGCCCCGCAATCCCAGTCGGTTGAGAGTGGGGTTAGAATTGCTCCACACGCGCTTTTGGATTGTGGGCAGGCATTCCCTGGCGCAACTCGAAGCGCTGCCGCCGATGACTGATCCGTACAAGCTCGCAGCCGTACAACTGTTAGGGTCTGCTGCGTTAGCGTCGATTAATGTTGCCCCTCTGCTCGTGGCAATTCTGGCACTGCGCGTGGTGAATTTGGTGGTGCGTCACGGCAGTTCTAGCTCCTCTTCTGTGCAGGGGCTTGCCTATGGGGTGATGTTACGGGCAGGGTTAGAAGATATCGATGGGGCTTACCGCTTTAGCCAGGTCAGCTTGCGAATATTATCTCGCTTCAATGATCGTATTTATCGCACGATGACAATTGTGGCGTATGAATCCTGCATTCGCCACTGGAAAGAGCCACTCCGTCTATCTCTGCCTGTCTTGCTGAGTACTCACCAAGAAGGACTAGAACTGGGCAATCAGGAGTTTGCGTCGATCGCGGCTCAGGTTTACTGCATTCATCGGTTGCTTGTCGGGGAACCGCTCTCAGATGTGGCGGCTGGATTTCAAGAATATATCGCGCAATTTTTGCGATTTAAGCAAGAAGCGATCGTCTATCAAACCCAGCCCTGGCATCAACTTGTGTTGAACTTGCAAGGGGGAGCAGCCGCGCCGGATCGACTGATCGGAGCTGCGTTTAATGAAGATGAAATGCTGCCTGTTTTTATCGAGAATCGGCTTGGGATTCCGACGTTTTACACGTACATCGCGCGATCGATCTGGCTTTACTATTCTGGGGACTATATGGGCGCGTTTCAATCCGCCAAACTTGCAGAACCTCTGCAAGAATCTGCACCGGTTACCCCGGCTTATGCGAGCCGATTTTTCTACAGTTCTCTCGCTTGTTTGGCACTCTGCTCGACACGTTCTAAAGCCGCTCAACGCAAATATTTGCGGCAAGTGGCAAGGCATCAACGTAAGGCAAAACGCTGGGCAAAGTTCTGCCCAGAAAATTATCAGCATCGCTATGACTTAGTTGAAGCGGAGTGGTTTCGGATCAAAGGGAAGTATGCGGAAGCTGTCGAGTTCTACGATCGTGCAATTGCTGGTGCAAAAGCCCAGGACTATACCCACGAAGCGGCTTTGGCAAATGAGTTAGCCGCAAAATTCTTTCTCAGTCTGAATAAAGAGAAACTGGCTCAGCCTTATTTTCTAGAAGCGCGGCATCTTTATCTTCGCTGGGGTGCAACTGTGAAAGTTGCACAACTTGATACCTACTATCCTCAGCTGCGCGATCGCACGATTTCTGACGCGACCACCAGTATTTCTCGATCGAGCAAAACCAGCGGTCGCTCGCTCGGTCAAGCCCTTGATTTAGATACAGTAATTCAAGCTGCTCAAGCGATTTCTGGCGAGATTGTGCTGGATCAACTGCTGGAAAAGTTGCTGCAACTTGCGATCGAGAATGCAGGTGCTCAAAAAGGAGCTTTGCTGCTGACCGACGGGAACGAATTGCGGATTGAAGCAGAAGGACAAATCGATCGCGATCCTGCCATTGTAGTGCAGGCTCAACTTTTAAACGCAGCCCAGATCCCCCTTTCTATCATCAACTATGTGCAGCGAACCCGTGAGAATGTCGTGTTACGGGATGCCGCAAATGAAGGGCTGTTTACGGTTGATCCTTACATTCTTCAGACTCAGCCTCGTTCAATTCTCTGTTCTCCGATTCTGAATCAAGGCAACTTGATGGGTATCCTCTATCTCGAAAATTCGCTCGCAACGGATACTTTTACTCCTGAGCGCCTTACGGTTCTGAATGTCCTATCAGCACAAGCTGCGATTTCGCTAGAAAACGCTTCATTCTATCGAACATTGGAACAAAAAGTTGAAGATCGCACCGCTCAACTCGCTCAGGCTAACCAAGAAATTATGCTGCTCAATCAGCGATTGCAGTCTGAAAATTTACGCATGAGTGCGGAGCTAGACGTAACACGCCAACTTCAGCGAATTATTTTGCCAAAAGAAGCCGAACTGAGTCAAATTTCAGGTTTAGAAATTGCTGGCTTTATGGAACCTGCTGATGAAGTAGGCGGCGATTACTATGATGTGCTGCAAAACAATGGCTTGGTCAAAATCGGTATTGGTGATGTCACCGGGCATGGACTAGAGAGCGGGATTCTAATGCTGATGGTGCAAACTGCGGTGCGAACGCTGTTGATTAATCAGGAAAAGGATTCGGCTCGATTTCTCAGTACACTCAATCAAGTGATTTATGAGAATGTCCAACGGATGAACTCCGATCGCAATCTCACCTTGTCTTTAATCGATTATCAAGCGGGGCGATTGAGACTCAGTGGACAACATGAAGAAGTGCTGATTGTTCGTGCGAATGGCTCGATCGAACGAATGAAGACAGGTGATTTGGGTTTTCCGATTGGGCTTGTGCAAGATATCAGTGAATTTGTTTCATATCTGGAGGTGCAATTACAGTCAGAAGATGGATTAGTTCTCTATACCGATGGAATTACAGAAGCCGCTAATCTCGCCGATGAACTCTATGGTCTAGATCAATTGTGTCAGGTCGTGAGCCAACACTGGAGCCTGTCTGTTCAGGAGATCAGACAGGCAGTGATCGACGATGTGCGCCGTCATATTGGTCAACAGAAAATTTTTGATGACATTACATTGCTGGTCATTAAGCAAAAGTAGCAGGCTATCGGTTTCAACTGCTACGAAGTTTAATTTGCTTATTCTCGTTACTTCGGCTTACCCCTTAACAAACCCTAAACGTTTCAATGGATGTGGAAGTTGCACTGACGCTTGCAAATACCCTAGTTTTTCAAAAAACTGGGCAAAACTTGAATACCTTACATGCCTTCATTTTTCGCAGTGCATGGCTGAATCAAACCTATGAGGAAATGACGCAAACTTGCCGTTATTCCGATACGCATCTCAAAAAAGTCGGGTCTGCATTGTGGGAGCTATTATCTTCAGGACTAGACGCAGAAGTCAACAAAAAGACCTTTCGAGCCGCGATCGAGCGATATGCTCAGTCAAGACCCGAAGCACTTGATTTGCAAGACGCGATCGCACCCATTCCGATGCTTCGTCGCACAGATACTTCGGCCCACTTTCCTGAACTGCTGCCAATTCCCGTGATCGAGGAACTGCAATTTCCTGAAGGACCTGTCGAAGTGGGTTCTCCTTTTTATATCGATTTCCCGAATATCGAATTTTGCTGCTATTACGCCATTTCAAAGCCAGGACGCTTGATTCGGATCAAAGGAACTCGCCACACAGGAAAAACTTCGCTCCTTGCCAGGATTTTAAACCATGCTCGCGAACAGAACTATAAAACTGTTGCACTGAATCTACAGCTTGTAGACCGTAAAATGCTTCAGGATGTGGATCAATTTCTGCAGTGGTTTTGTGCGCGAGTGACGCGGGGGCTGCAATTGCCCTTGAAGTTAGAAGACCACTGGGATGGGGTTTTTGGCAGCAAAATCAGCTGTAAAGACTATTTTGAAAATTACTTACTTCCGCAATTGGATCAGCCTTTAGTCCTTGCATTAGATGAATTAGAGGCTGTGTTTCCTTATCCTGAAACTGCTGATCATTTCTTTGCCTTGCTCCGAGCTTGGTACGAAGAAGCGAAAATGAATTCAATCTGGCAAAATTTGCGGCTTGTCCTAGTACACTCAACAGATGTCTATATTGCAGAGAAAATGCATCAATCCTCATCGATTAATGTTGGCTTGCCGATTCAAATGCCGGAATTTAATGTCGGGCAAATCGAAACGTTAGCACAACGGCATCAATTAGACTGGACGATTGCACAAGCTAAGCAACTCGCGCAAATGGTCGGCGGTCATCCTTACTTAGTACGCTTAGCTCTCTACCATATCGTACAGGATAACTTGTCTCTCGATGAGTTGTTGCGGTTGGCGCCGACTGAAGCGGGATTTTACAATAGTCATATGCAAGAAATTCTAGCATTGCTAGAGGGACAGACGGATTTAGTGAATGCATTGAAAACACTAGTTGTCTCTGCTGATCCAGTGAGCTTAACGCTGACTGAAACCACAAAGTTGAAGCGCATGGGGCTGATCAAGGTGAAAGATAATCAGGCGACCTTGCGGTGCGAACTGTATCGGCAATATTTCAGCGATCATTTGCTGCCAAAATTTTAACGGTCTTCAATGTCAAGCCTTGCCAACTCAAGTGTGAAAAAGTATCAAATGGTGTCATCAATAAGATTAGTTAAAACGTTTTCCGAGCTAGCAGGGGATTTGATAAAGTTCGATCGATGAGAAGCATAGCTGAATTTAGTAACAAGTTTAGTAAAAGATTGTGTAAATGAATGTACAGCAATTTCGGACTGAGATTCTTCAAGCAGCAGGAGCAATCAGTAGCGAAGTTGAAGAACTGCTAACTTACAATGAAAATCACTTTAAGCTGGAGCAACTTCAAGAAAGCGCTTGTTTAGACGTATTTCTCAATGATGTTTCGGCTTTTGCTCCTCAGATAGAAGCGTGGAAAGACTATGTGAGCGACTCTGAACGGGTGGGAGTCTATTCGGCCTTGAAGTCTCGATTAGTTCAGCTCCAATTTCCCATTCAAGCAGGCATCAGCACGACGCAGCAGTACCAATCTGTGACTCGAAAAGGTGCGGTACTCGATCCAAAAATTGCGAGATCGTCGCTTCATTTAAAAGCTGAAAACCACCTGAAACTGTGGATTCACCCAACCCTAGCAGGCGCAATTCCGGTGATTGTGGCTGGGTGCCGAGAGGATTTTATTGCCCTCTATCAAGCTCTCGCTAAGCGAAACGAACCCGTTCTCGTTCCAGCTTCGATGGGATCATGTATTATAAGTGGATACAACAATTGGGATCGAGTCAACCGATACAAACATCAGTGGCAAGCTCAGCATCCCGGTCAAACGACTGAAACGGAATGGCTTGTCGAATTCCAGCAACTCATTCCTCGAAAAACGCACTATCAGGATCAATTCATTCTCCTGAGTCCCGGTGATTATAGTGGTGTGTCTGCTGCCAACCTTGGTCTTCCAGAAGCGGAATGGACTGCCTACTCTTTGCAGATTCGGTTAGAGCATGAATGTACTCACTACTGCACTCGACGTTTCTTCAACTCTATGCGCAACAATGCCCTTGATGAGTTGATTGCAGACTACATGGGAATTGTTGCAGCCCTTGGGTATTACCGTTCAGATTGGTTCTTGCGCTTTGTTGGATTAGAAGCCTTTCCGGTCTATCGTCTAGGAGGAAGATTAGAAAATTATCGTGGAACCCCTCAGATCTCTGATGGAGCATTTCGAGTCCTGCAAATCTTGGTCAAGCAAGCAGCAGAGAACTTAGAACGATTTGATCAACAGATTCTGACTCAGGATCGAACTCGATCCGAAAAACTTGCAATTTTAATCGCACTGGCTGGATTGACGCTCGAAGAACTAGCTTGCAGCCAAGGAGATAAACTGATTCAAACCGCAGTTGATCACACCTTGCGATCGATGTCTACCCGATA
Organism: Leptolyngbya sp. FACHB-1624; assembly: GCF_047649235.1. Lineage (NCBI taxonomy): Bacteria > Bacillati > Cyanobacteriota > Cyanophyceae > Leptolyngbyales > Leptolyngbyaceae > Leptolyngbya > Leptolyngbya sp. FACHB-1624. Next base: position 6,167,867 of record NZ_CP180258.1, on the reverse strand, counting down.
ACTCATGAGGACTAGAATGCATGGCAGAAGTATTGCTCGAAGAACTGATCGATAGCGATATTGATTGGATGACGCAAGCAGGTCGTAAACAGCAAGTAGCGACGCATCAGTTCTTGATTCAACAAAATGATGTGTCTGAAGCATTCTACGTCGTTCTCGAAGGAGCTTTGGTGGCGACGATTCAAAGCGATCAGAGCAATACTCTAGGGCGGGCTTATGCTGCAATTCTAGACAATCCTTCGACTCGACAGGATGTGCTGCGCTTTGAGATCGGAGAGGTCGTCGGAGAGACTGTTTTTTTGACGAAAGCTCCCTCTTCTATTGCAGTTCAAGCGGTCGAACCCTCTTCTGTCCTGGTTTTGCCCTATGAGCAACTGCAAGCCCATTTTGAACGCGATGTTGAGTTTGCTGCGAGATTTTACCGCGCGATCGCGATTCTATTGCTCAAACGGTTTGAGTATTTACTAGAAACATTTTCTCATCGCAAAGGGCTGCAAATCCCGCCGTTACAGGATGGTCCCCTGCTCTTTGGTGAACTGAGCGATCGCGATGTGGACTGGATGATTGAACATGCGGTTGTGCAAGATGTGATCCCCGGTGAAGAATTAGTTCAGGCAGGGCGGATGCTCGAAAAACTCTACATTGTTCTAGAAGGAATGCTCTCGATTGCGATCGTGGAAGGTCAGAAAAGCAGAATGGCGAGTATCTTCGATCGCATTCAAGGCAGCGAAGCTGTGGTTGGGCGCGAAATTGCTCGCGTTGCGAAAGGAGAAATTTTTGGCGAGACTGCTCTACTCACCACACGCCTCTCCAATTACACGATTCAAGCGATCGAACCCTCGACTTTATTAGTGTTATCGACGCAGCAGATGGCACTCAAACTACAACAAGATCCAGCGATGGCATCTCGGTTTTACCGGGTTTTATCGATTTTGCTCTCGCAACGACTCGAAGGGTTGATCAGTCGCCTTGGCTATGGGCAAAACACCTATCAAGCTGGCGCACTTCTTTCCGAATCGGTGCGATATGAAGATGAAATCGATCTCGAATTACTCGATGGATTGACTTTAGGAGGAGCTAGGTTTGATTGGATGCTCCGACAACTGAATGTGAGAGGTATGCGATGACTCTACAAGATAAACCCACTCAAAAAACGACGCCTCAGAGCAATACGCCTCAGAACAATACGCCTTCTAAAAACTTATTTCGGCAAGAAGCCAGCGATCGCTTAACTTCCCCTGAACAATTGGATCAACTTGTTGAGGTCGTTGATCTCAGAGCATGGATCCCCTTAGCAACGATGGCAGGACTTGCGATCGCTGCACTGCTCTGGGGGATTTTTGGTCGATTGCCGATCAATGTGACCGGACAAGGTGTGTTACTTCGCCCCCGTAGAGTTTTACAGGTGCAGACTCCCAGTGCAGGGCGGATTGTGAATCTGACTCTGCAACCAGGTCAGGAAGTCCGTAAAGGAGAAATTCTAGGCATTCTTGATCAATCAGCAACTCAGCAAGAACTTCAGCAAGAGCAAGAGAAGCTCAAGCAATTGCAATCTCAAACCGGAGCCACAGGCGAAGCGCAAAAGCGACAGCTCGCCCTACAACGCCAAAACCTACAACAGCAGCAGACGATCTTGCAAACCCAGTTACAAGAAGGGCAAGCAATGGCGCCTGTCTTACGAGATAAGGGCATTCTCGCAGTTGAAAAAAATCGCAAAGGACTAGAACTGCGATTGTCTCAGATGCGAGATCAACTGCCCATTTTGAAAGAACGGGTGAACATTCGTCGTCAATTGCAGCAAATGGGGGGAGTCAGTTCCGATACAGTCCTTCAGGCTGAGCAAGAATATAACGAAAAAATTGGGCAAATTGCAGACTTAGAAACTCAGTTGCAGCAGCTTGATGTCAAAGAATTGGAAACTCAGCAGCAATATTTACAGAATCAGGGTTCGATTAAAGAAACCCAGAATAAACTGCAAGAGATCGTCACGCAAGAAGCAAAACTCGTCGAGCAAGAATTACAACAAACCTTTGATAAGACGAATCAAATTAATGAAGTCAAGCGAAAAATTGCTCAACTCGAGTTACAGCTTTCGACTCAAGGTAAGATTATCAGCCCTTATGATGGTCGCGTTTTAGAAGTGGCTGCAATGAATGGGCAGGTGATCGAAGCCGGTGGGCGACTAGGCGCAATTCAGGCTGAAGACCCAGCAGAGCAACTGGTGAGCCTCACGTTTTTTCCTGACAAAGACGGGAAGCAAATTCAAGCCGGAATGATGTCTCAAGTTTCGCCCAGTATTTCCAAACGGGAGCGATTTGGCGGGATTGTCGGCAAGGTGATCGAAGTTTCTCCTTACCCTGTGAGTTCGCAAAGTATCACAACGTTAGTCGGAAATGCTGAACTGGCAAAACAGCTTGCAGGAGAGTCTGCCCCCGTCCAAGTGATGATCCAACTTCAACCGGATCGCAATACCTTCAGCGGCTATCAGTGGACTTCTTCTAATGGTCCCAATCAAACTCTCACCTCTGGAACGACTGCTACTGTGCAGGTCCGAGTTGGGGAGATTGCGCCGATCGCTTACATCATCCCGCTATTTCGTAGCTGGACGGGAGTGTATTAGAGATCATGACTTTCTTCATCTCCCGCTTGCTTGAGCCGCTTAAGCCCAATCCTCACAAGACTCCGACGCTGATTCAGATGGAGAATGTGGAGTGTGGAGCGGCAGCGTTAGGGATTATCCTCGCGTATTATGGTCGGATTGTACCTTTACCTGAACTGCGTCGGGAGTGCGGTGTATCGCGCGATGGCAGTAAGGCATCGAATATGATGAAAGCGGCGCGGTTTTATGGCATGGAGGCAAAGGGCTTCAAAATGTCACTGGAACGGCTGCAAGAAGCTCAACTCCCTTGCATCATCTTTTGGGGATTTAATCACTTCTTAGTCGTTGAACAGTTTGGTCAGGATAAAGTATTCCTAAATGACCCTGCTTCGGGGCGCAGAAAGGTGACGCATGAGGAATTTAGCGCCAACTATACAGGCGTAGTTCTGATCATGCAGCCCGGTGCTCATTTTGAGCGCGGCGGAAAGAAGCAGGGAATGCTCCCGGCGCTGGTGGCACGCTTGAACTATTCTCGCCGTGCGATCGTATATTGTTTACTGGCTGGATTACTGCTCACCTTGCCCCGTTTAGCGATTCCTGCGTTTACTCAAGTCTTTGTCGATGAAGTGCTGGTACAAAACCGAGAGGAGTGGTTGCGCCCGTTGCTGTTGGGGATGATTGTGACCGCGCTGCTCCAAGGGTTGCTAGCGCGACTTCGCCTGACGTATTTACGGCGATTACTGGTCAAACTCTCGGTCACACTATCAGGGCAGTTTCTCTGGTATACCTTGCGCTTACCTGTGGGATTCTATGCTCAACGCTATGCAGGAGAAATTAGTAGCCGCACCAGTCTGAATGACAAAGTTGCTCAGGTGATTACGAGTCAGTTAGCGACGACTGTGATTGATACGGTGATGATTGCGCTCTATGGTGTCATCATGTTTGCGTATGATTGGGTGCTGACGCTGATCGCGATCGTGTTTGCAGGCTTAAACCTCCTCATGCTCAAGCTCTTATCTGAGAGCCGCAAAGATGCCAATACTAAACTGGGACAAGAAGGCGGAAAATCGATTGGGGTCGCGATTGGAGGCTTGTTATCGATCGAGAGCGTCAAGGCTTCTGGATTAGAATCGGATCTGTTTTCTAAGTTCGCGGGCTATTACGCGAAGAAGATTAACGTTCAGCGAGAAGCGGCGATACCGAACCAAATTTTATCGACTGTACCGACCTTTCTGACGGCGATCGCGACGACTGCCATTCTAGTGGTTGGAGGCTTTCGTGTGATGGGAGGCAGCCTGAGCATTGGGATGCTCGTTGCGTATCAGTCGTTGACTCAGAGTTTTTTGAGTCCAGTGAATAGCTTGCTGAATTTTGGCAGTACGCTCCAAGATTTAGAAGCCGATTTGAATCGACTGGATGATGTGCTGCAAAATCCGCTCGATCCAGAGGCAGAACGCAGTCTCACTCAAGATAGTGGTCAAATGCTCACGGCTCAATCTGTGCGATTACAAGGCTATCTAGAACTACGCAATCTTTCATTTGGCTACAGCAGATTGGAAGCGCCTTTAGTCGAAAATTTAAGTCTGACGATTAAACCTGGGCAACGAGTGGCATTAGTAGGGGGCAGTGGCTCTGGCAAATCGACGATCGCCAAATTGATCACGGGCTTATATGCGCCTTGGCAAGGTGAAATCTTATTCGATGGCAGACCGCGCGATCAGATTGCGCGATCGGTGCTAGCAAACTCTCTAGCCATGGTCGAACAGGATATCTTTTTGTTTGGGGGAACTGTGCGGGATAACCTCACGCTCTGGGATGCCACGATTCCCCTAGATGATTTAGTCCAAGCCTGTGAAGATGCTGTGATTCACGATTTGATTCTATCGATGCCAGGTGGATACGATGCCACCCTGATCGAGGGCGGGATGAACATGAGTGGCGGACAGCGACAACGACTAGAAATCGCCCGTGCTTTGGTCAGAAATCCCTCGATTCTGGTGCTGGATGAAGCGACGAGTGCGCTTGATGCTGAAACCGAATTTATCATCGATCGCAATTTGAGACGACGAGGCTGTTCCTGTGTAGTTGTCGCTCATCGACTCAGCACCATTCGAGATTGCGACGAAATCATTGTGCTGGAAAAAGGCAAAGTCGTACAGCGGGGCACTCACGACGAGCTACGGCAGCAACCCGGAACCTATCAAGCCCTGATCAGCACAACGACAAGTGAAGCCGAAAGCGCGATCGCTTAATTAGATTTCTCGTCCTCAATGCACTGTGTTCTCTTCACATCATGTTTGAATCTCTCTTCACGCCAGCCTCTCAACTCTTAAAAGGTAACACCCCGTTGCTGCTGGCACAGCGCGATCGAGTTTGGCGGGTTGAATCTGGTGCAGTTTCCCTCTTTGCAACGGCACTCGATGAGCAGAACGAGCCTAAAGGAACTCGACGCTATTTATTCACCTTAGAAGCAGGAGAAGTGTTGTTTGACGTGCCTCTCTTGCCAACGGGCAATGAGCGGGAACAGCGGGGTGTGATTGCAGTCGCAGCCCAAGAGACAGAACTGACTGCTTTTACGATCGCAGATTTTACAGCGAAAATGGCAGCTGATCCTGATCTAGGCATTTGGGTCGAAGGCTGGATTCAGCACTGGAATGGTTGGTTTAAACAATATCCTTTAACCGAAATCGAAAGTGCTGGCAAAACTATCCAAGCAACATCCCGCTACTTCCCTTTGTTTCCTCAACAAGTGCTGCAAGCTCCAGCCGGGCAAGTTCAGTGGATTCGGATTCAGCAAGGGAGAGTATCCTGGCTGGGATTTGACCTGTTGAACTTAGAGGTCAACAGTCCGCTGTTTCCTCTGACCTCAGAGACTTGGCTCGTCGCAGAAAATCAGGTAGAAGTGGAAAGTGTTCCGCTTGAAGAAATCGACCTTGAACACGAATTCTCGGAGAGTTTAGCGCGCTTTCACACCTATGGATTGACCTACATCAATCAGTTAGAACAGATCGATCTAGAAAGTGAATTTCAGCGATTTCAAGAACGAGAACGCCTGAATCATCAGATCACGGTCGGTGCAATGCAGGAGCTAGTCTCAACGCTAGAACCTGCGGGTACGATGCCGTTGCAAGAAGGCTCATTTCTGTTAGTGGCTGCCGGAGCGGTAGGCCATGCGCTAGGGATTCCCGTTCGTCCTCCTGCTGCTTCAGAAGACGTGAAACGGCTGAGAGATCCCCTTGACGCGATCGCGCGAGCTTCTAAGTTTCGCACCCGCCAGGTCAAACTTGTGGGAAACTGGTGGCAAAAAGAGAATGGCTCTCTGCTCGCTTATACCCAAGACAATCAGCCTGTGGCTTTATTGCAAGTTCGCGGCAATCGCTACGAACTATTTGATCCGATCACGCTTCAGCGAACCTTAGTGACGGATGAGATTGCGAACACGCTGAGCAGTGATGCTTATATGTTTTATCGGGCGCTGCCTGAGACTCTGACTCGTATTTCAGATATTTTGAGCTTTGCGGTTCGGGGGCATATTCCAGATTTGATCATTGTGGTCAGTATGGGAATCTTGGGATCGCTGTTGGGGATGGTTGTGCCACAGGCGACGAATCTGTTGATTAGCGATGCAATTCCTTCTGGCGATCGCGAAATCGTATGGCAGTTGGGATTGGGATTGTTTGCGGCGGCTTGTGGGAAAGCTGCCTTTGAGATGACGCGAGGATTAGCATCGATTCGGGTCGAAAATGCTGCCGACCTAACCTTGCAAACGGCAGTGTGGGATCGGCTCTTACAATTGCCTCCAGCGTTTTTTCGCCAATACAATACAGGCGATTTGCTGCTGCGAATGTTGACGATTAGCCAAATTCGCGCTCAATTGAGTGGCGCAACTCAGCGCACGTTACTCAATGCAGTTTTTGCTCTGTTGAATCTAGCACTGATGTTCATCTACAGCGTGAAATTAGCGTTTGTGGGTATTTGCATCACGATCGTCATTTCCATACTGACTTCGGTGTCGAGCTTATTGATGGTTCGCAAGACGCGCAAAAAAGAAGCGCTGGATGGCAAATTAAACGGTCTGAATGTGGAACTGATTAATGGGGTAGCAAAACTGCGGGTAGCGGCAGCTGAGAATCGCGCCTTTGGAGCCTGGACAAAGTTATTTAGCCAGCGCATCCGGTTACTTGCTGGAATTCAGCGCATTGATAACAGTGTAACCGTCTTGACTGAAGCATTGCCTGTGCTCAGTTCTGTTCTGATTTACTGGTTTGCACTTTCGTTTATCGAAGCGGCACAAAAAGAAGGCATCCCAGGGCTAACACTGGGGACATTTATGGCATTCAATTCTGCCTATGGCACGTTTTTAGGGGGGGTGAATGATCTCAGCAATACGGTCACGGATCTGTTAAACATTGTGCCGCTATGGGAGCGGGCAGAACCGATCGTCAAAGGGAAACCAGAAGCGGATCTCACGAAAGCTGATCCCGGTCGATTGCGAGGTGCGATCGCGCTTGATCATATTGCTTTTCGTTATCGCGAAGATGGTCCGATGATTCTGGATGATGTGAGTTTGACGGTAGAACCTGGAGAGTTTGTGGCACTGGTCGGAGCGTCTGGAAGTGGAAAATCGACGCTGTTGCGGCTCATCCTTGGCTTTGAACAAGCCAGTGCAGGCACCGTGTTTTATGACGGTCAGGATCTCGCAGGTTTGGATGTGCAGGCGGTGCGACGACAGCTTGGGGTCGTGTTGCAGAATGGTCGAATTGGTGCAGGTTCGATTTCTGAGAGCATTACGGGCGGAGCGCTTGTTTCTTTAGAGCAGGTGTGGGAAGCGGCTGAGATGGCAGGGTTCGCTGAGGATATTCAGAATATGCCGATGGGAATGCACACGGTTGTGAGTGAAGGGGGGCTGAACTTGTCAGGTGGACAACGGCAGCGATTATTGATTGCACGGGCGATCGTGTTGAAGCCGAAGATTATTTTGTTTGATGAAGCGACGAGTGCTTTGGATAATCGGACTCAAGCGATCGTGACTGAGAGTTTGGATCGGTTAAATGCGAGTCGAATTGTAGTGGCTCATCGTCTGAGTACGATTCGCAATGCCGATCGTATCTATGTCATGGAAGCAGGGCGAATTGTGCAGGTTGGGACGTTTGATGAATTGGTGAATCAAGATGGACTGTTTGCTAGATTGGCGGCTAGGCAGTTAGATTAATTGATTTCAGTACACAGAACAAAGTCCGCTGAAACTGCTTCTCATCCTCTTCAGCGGACTTTGTTCAATTCGCCCCGAATTCTATAAGATTCCATAGAATTCAATTGCTTATCTCATCACATCACTTAGTCAAACAACAATGCCGAAGGAACTTGGGCAGGTGCGATCAACCGGAGCAAGGTATAACCAATTCCTGCCTCTCCTCGGAAGAAACTAGGAACATAGACGCTAATCGGAAGCGCTGCTTCTAGCTTGTATCCCCCTTGTCGTTTTGCGGAGTGAATAACTTGAGATGCATACCGTTGAGCATCAGCGAGTAAACTAGGCTGAGCCAGACGATCGCTCGCGGTCAACAGCAACTCAATTTGCCCCATCTTGCCGCAGCAAAGCTGTTCAACTCCTGATAAGGTCAGAAAATGAGTTGTGGTTTGAATTGCGGTTTCAATTTCTTGGTGAATTTCATCAGTCGCAAACTGCTGCAAGCCCCCTACCCGAGCGAGACCAATCCCCGTTGCACCATGACACCAACTCGACATCAGGGGGATTTCTACTTTGCGACGATCACCTCGAATCAGCGCTGAAAAATCTCGTAAATCTGGCCAATTACCGACTGCGGGAATGAAGAGACTTTGTTCATATGCGATCGCTTCAATTGCCGCCGTCCGAAATTCAACTTGTCCAGACACCTCGGCTAAATGCAACAATGCATAGGCAATTCCAGCAGCTCCATGCGAGAAACCTGCGAGTGGTTGCCCATCTAGCGTTTTCCAGGCTCGACCTTGTGCCATCGGCGTACTTTCATTGAGTAAATGCTGACCACACGCAATCGCAGATTTTAGCACTGTAGCATCTTCAGTAACGCGATAGAGTTTGAGCAAGCTCAATAGCGCTCCTGCGGTGCCCGAAATGATATCGAAACGTCGATCGCGCTCAATCGTCTCTGGAGTCAGAGAATGTGCAACTTTCACAGCCTGTTCGAGGAGCGTTTGATCGTCTAGAAATAGGCTAATCTGTGTCAGGCTATAGATTGTACCGCCGAGTCCAATTGCTGTTCCGATATCACTTGAAAGGTTCGGTTCCGGCTGATTGAGCGACTGATGAAGCTCTTGTAATGTGTGCATACACAAGTGTCGATACTGATTCTCTGAAGTCACCTGTGCCAGTGCCGCGAGGAACAGAGCAATTCCTAATTTGCCGTCATAAAGTCCATTGTCTGTGGGCTGGAGATGGAATCGCTCATCTTGAGGCATGAACTGCGGAGCAAGCCAGGTCACACTGCCATCTGGAGCAGAAATCGCACGCTCTTGAAGACGTTGAGCAATCTCGATCGCTTCTGCAAGGAGTGCATCGTGGCTCAAACTGCGCTGCTCGGATTGTTGCATTAAGGATTCATCTACCGCAGTTCCATGTCCAGCGATCGTTCTTGCTCCTAAACTGGCATAAATCAATTGGGATTGAAACTTCAGATCCGCATCGCTCAAGTGCCGAACCCGATCTAGCATGACTTCAAAACTGGGGTCTCCTAAAAAGTTCTCGACTCGACTATCGGGCAACTCTAGTACCGCTTGATTTGCAGCAACTGTGAAACAAGGAATGTCTAATTGTTCCATTTGTCGCTGCTCTGATCGAATCACTGACCAAAAAGGCGGTCTGTCCTGTGCGGAAATCATCGCCCGTTTCAGGAGTTCTAATTCAATACTGCGATCGGCTCCATCTCGGAGATATTCTGGGTTTCTGAGTTTTTTGAGTAATTTGAAATAAATATTGGTGCGCCGAAAGACAACTCGAATCGATTGCGATTCCATATTCCCCAAAGGACTGTCCTTTGCGAGCAGTGCCTCTCGATGTGAAAGCAGAAACCGATACATCTGCTCAAATCCAGTCATGACTGCATCGACCCAGTCTCGCAGATGAGCAACTTGCCCATTCAATGTCGGAGCATTGCCAACGGGCGGTGGCACTGGAATGTCTTGCAGTCTCAAAACCATTTGGTCGGTATTCGTCTGATACCACTGTAAACCTCTGTAGACTAGATTCCAGTCTTCATAGCTGCCGAGTCCACTGTAGTCAAAGACCGTGCTATTTTGATCATCCATCTCCCAAGACGGTAACAGCGCCGTTCGTAAGACAGAATTTCCCATTTGATACAGTGCCATGCTCTGAGCCGTTTGAGCTAGCTCGATCGATTCGGATTTAAATCGCGGATGCAGTAAGGTTTCAGCATCAATCACCACGAGATGTTCGCCACTCGCGATCAGATTTTCAAAGTGACAATCTGTCGCTTCGAGTACATACATCAAGCAGAGAATCATGCCTGCCCGTTGATAGAACCGTTCAAGCTGATGAGTATTTTCACAAGGGCGAACTTCGGCAAATTCTACCCAGGCATAGGTTTCTCGGTAAAGAATTTGTAAGGCTTTGAGCGGCAGGGGACATCCTCGATCGTTGAGCCAGGTTAGCAGTTTGTTATAGGCATATTCGATTCCCAGAGGTTTTGGCTTGTAAATCAAGTGCAAATTCGGTTCGATCTCCAGTGCCATGACCATTCGCCCATCTCGGTGTGAATCAGAGAGCGCTGGCTTGATCGTTGTCACTTGCCCTAGCGTTTGATCCGGTGTGAACGTTGTGGCGATCTCAGTCCAATCTGCATCTAAGTGCTGGAGAAATTCAGTATGAAAGTTAATCCAATGGAGGGTTTGAGTCGCTAACAAGCGAGCGAGTACGGGATACTCTTGCAGAAATAATTGCAGCTTGCCTTGCAGCATTTCCTGCACAAATTTGAGATAAAGACTGTTACCGGGGACTGCTTGAAGTTGATTGAGCAAGCGAGAAAAAGAGGACTGTTGATGTCCTCGCCAATTTCTGAAGGTCAGATCGATCGCGTGAGAAGCAGTATCAATCAGGTGAGTGAGGAGCGATCGCTCTAAAGCTGCATGAGCGAGGTTGCTGAGGCGTGGCGTGAGGTGATGGGTCTGCTCAGCTAAAGTTTGCTGAGCTACGGACACAAAGGGGGTAAAAACCTCCTCAAACGGCAGAGGATTCTCCGCGTCTAGAAAGCGAGTCGCTGATGGGTCTCGAAGGGTCAATGTAGACGGTGCAAAGTCCAAGACGGTTCTCAGCAGTTCTGCCCAAGCAGGCAATGGCACACCTGAACGAACTTCGACGGGGGAGATTGCCTGCATTGCTTGCTCTAGCGTCAATCCATCCCAGGTTAAAATCTCATGAAAGCGATCGCGATCGCCTTTGGCAACCGCTTGACACCAGGCATCTAAGCGCGATTGTAATCGGGATTCACCGAACGAATCTAAAGCGGGTAAGAAAATCGAGGAGTCAAGCCGTTCGTAGAGCGTACTTGCTTGAGCGACAAGACGATGCAATTGTGCGGTAGTGATCCCAGTTTTTGTAAAATTCATTCACGATTTCCTGTCATCGGATTAGTTGTTATGCCAAAACTGTTGTTAATTCATCTTGAACTGATTTCCCGTCCAGGTGCTTCGACGAGTAGAGCTGGAATTGAGCTAATGCTTGTAGAATCGTTGCGGTGGTAAAGATGCGAGCGTGATCAAATACGAGACTGCCTTGAACCGTTCCGTGGTAAATCCATTGGTCAAATTGATTGGGCATTTGGTCATCCGGGTAGGGAACTCGCAATCGAGCGGAAGCAGCCCAAGAACCATCAGGCTGTTGCTGGTCTAAAAGCCAATCCATTACAGTGACGATTGCTGCCTGAACAGCAGGATTTTCTGGCTGCAATAACAACAAACGCAGACACCAGGCAGTCGCAAACGGGGAACCCGTAGGATGATCTAATGTGGGGATAAAGCCTTCGTCAGTCAAGCGATTCAGTCCCCAATTGACTGCTTGAGTGATGCGTGGTGAATCTGGTTGAGATACCGCGATCGCTGCTGCTGCTAGGGCTGTACTGTATTCAGGATCTTGCCACCAGTAAGCGTCCCAGTTTCCATCTGCTGATTGAGTCGATTGTAAATAGTGGTGCAATCGCGATCGACAAGTGGACGGTAAAATTCCATGGGGTAAAGTCGCGATCGCAGCACTCACACAGGGATGAGAACCACACCAACCCTCTAAAGTCTGTTCTGGTGGCGCATGGATAAAGGCTCGAATCGGTTCTGCTCGCTCATAGGTCGAAAAGCCGCCATCCGGTCGTTGATGGGACAGTAGAGAACGCACCGCCTGCTGGATTCGCTCTGACTCTGTTTCTTCTAAGGTCGCTGCTAACTGAATTGCCCATCCTGTACTGTCTGCATCTCCGGGTGGAAAGCGGTTATATCCCCACGTCTGATTTGCTCGGTGAGTGCGGGTATTCAGCAGCTTCCAGGACTGTTGCATGACCGATGGAACACGATCATCTGACACGCCAGACAACATCATTCCCACATATCCAGTTACCCATTCATCGCTGATGCCTGCTGCTAAGCGAAAATCTGCCCACCATCCCTGAGGATCACGAGCTGCTAACAAAAAGCTCACGGCTGAAGATAAGGCTGAATCCAGCGATCGAGGTTTCTTGTGCAGAGATATTCTGTTTTCAGAGTTCAACGAAGCGACTGGAACATGAACAGGATTTACCAAGCAGCTTGTTGACTTGTGCATCACTCCAAAATAGATTTTGGCAGCAAGGGGTAACCCAGGTTGATAGAGTAATTTGAGATGATTCAATCCTCGTACATAAATGCGTTGATGAATCGCTTTACCCACGCTATAACCTGAATACTGTAAGAGCGCATCTCGGGTTTGTGCCTCACACAGTCCTTCTTGGACGAGATGATTGAGAAGAGAACGCCATTGTCCATTAACACAGGGCAGATAGCGAGACAGATAAATGCCTTCAATACCGATTCGCGGATAGAGGTGTTCTCCCACATCAAGAGACAAGATGATGCCATCGACGTAGGGCATGAGAGCATGGGCGATCGCTTCTAGCTCTGCAACATCGCCTTGCCAGCCCAGGGTCGCAAGATAGGGAATCAATTGAGAGGGTGAGCCAACCAAACACAAGCGCACAGCCTGCACGCTTCGGCTCAACATCACTCCCACTTGAAATACCCCGGTTTTGGCGGGAAGGCAGGTCAGACATTCGATCAGTTTAGCTTGCACCGCATCTGGAAGTGCTGTATTTAGAAGCAAAGGCAGTGCTTGTTCCCAAATCCAGTCATACCTAGTAGAAAGACTGGGTTGGCTTTGCTCTGGTCTAAATAACACTCCGGGGACAGGCAGATCGTCAACCTGATCACGCTCTAAATCAAACTCTAGCCACAGATCGGCAATGTGATAGTGCAGCAAAGCGGACGGATCAGCCCAAGCAGCACAAAACTGCTGAATCTGTTGCCACGCCGGATGGCGATCGAAGACCTCTGGAAGCCGCTGGTTGGGATGATATCCGGCGAGAATTGCACCTTCGGGTTTGTCGATATGAATGGCAAAATCAACTGTTGATGAGGCGGGAGCCAGCCGATACTCAAATCCATAGGTGTCGGTCAGCGCATCGGGAAAGAACCGACTGACTGCTTTCAACTGTTCTAGGGCTTTGGGAGCAATCAAGGGCGTCAGGTTTGGCTCAATTTGAGTCAGAGAGTGTTCCAGGGAGTACAACCACATGGTAAAAGCTCCTATGATCGCTGATAGACGATCGGATTCATGTCGGTGACGGCGAGATCTCCTGACTGCAATCCGGGAAGACAGGTATTGAGATTATGCTGGCGAATCACAGCAGCAAAGTGCTCTTGGGGCAGAGCGTTTGAGGATACGGGTGGCATCGATACCCTAGCTCCATCGGCATAGTAAACCACCACGAAGGCTTCGCGGGTGCTGTGATCGGTGTTTTGGCGAGAACTGTGGAGCGTCCACCCCCAATGGAAGCTGGCATCTCCGGCTGCCATCGCGCCATAGTTGCAGAACTGGAAGCCCCGTTGTGCGATCGCATGTTCAAACTCGTTCAGGGAAGCATCCATCGGCATCGAGGTTCCCATATAGCCTTGTAAATGAGAACCTGTCACGAAGGTCATCGGAGCCATGTCAGCCGACACATCGGAAATGGCAATCCACATCGTGACAATTTTCTGGGTATCAAGGGGCATGAAGTAGCCATCCTGATGCCAAGGAGTGTTACCACCACCGGGGTCTTTGAAGTAGGACTGATCCCGAAACAATCGAACGGTATCCACACCTAAGAGATCAGCTGCAATTTTTCCAAATCGTTTTGCTAGAACAAATTGGCGAGCGGTCGCATCCAGTTGCCAGAGATTTTCGACAAATTTCCAACCCTGACTTTGCCCTGCGACAGATTTCTCCATTGCTTTGCGTTCTAGATCGTAGCGATTGACGGCTGCTACGAGTCCAGGACGATAGGCTGCGATTTCATCTATCGTCATTATGCTATCGAGCCGCAGATGCCCCATTTGTTGAAACGTTTCGATCTGCTCTGGGAGCAAAGGATAATCGCCGTTCAGTTCTGGCAAGATTGCGAAACGGGAAAAGATGCTCTGTCTCATAAGTTGCCTGTGAATAAATTGATATTGGGCAGAGTAGGGGGGCTAAGCTCCTCCTGCACAGATGTAAGTGCAGCCATTGCTATAAACGCAACCCGCCTGTCCAGAAGCACAGCCCGTCCAAGAAGAGACTCCTGAATCTGCGCCCCCTGCCACTGCTTCTAATTCGCGATCGGACAGCGCGATTGTATCTGATTCCGAGGTGGGTGCTGCTGGAAGCACGAGATAGAACTGATTCGGCGTTTCTTGTAAAACTTGGATTTCCACGTCATCGGGCACGCTCAAACCCTGTTCTGCCAGAACCGCTTTGGGATTGGTCAGCAAGCGATCGCGGAATGTACTATCCTGCATTGCCTGATTGACTAGTTGCGTTTCCAGTGATGCTATGCGCCCAGATGCAGACATATCGTTGGTCGTCATGATGCTAGTCCTCGTAATTTTGCACTCAACGTGGGTAAAATTCTAATCTTGTCTCAGTCAGCTACCTCTGGTCATGCAGACGCTTCAGATTCAGGAGCTATAAAACATTAATCGCGCATCCACTCTGCCCGGAACCACAGCCTGTCCATCCCGTTTTGCAAGTCGAGAAAGTAGAAGATCCTCCAGCAATCGCTTCCAATTCTTGCTCTGACAACGCATTTGCTTCAGATTCCGACCCTGTCACGGCTTCAGGCAGGACTAGATAATATTGATTGGGTGTTTCTTGTAAGACCTGAATTTGCACATCGTCTGGGATAACGAGTCCTTGCTCTGCTAAAACGGTTTTAGGGTTAGCGAGCAGGCGATCGCGGAATGCCAGGTCTTGGGCCGCCCGGCTCACTAACTGCGCTTCAATCTCCGTCATCCGCCCCGATGGGGAAGTGAAATCTGACATATGTTTCTCCTAAAATTAACTCAGCAAAAATAGGAATAGAGGATTGGTTAATACGATGGATTTGGAGTGTTTGGGGGAGTGTAACCTGAAGAAGAGGAACTTGTTGGGGTCGTCGGGGTCGTCTCTGGGGTACTCAAAACACACCCTACTCGCCCAGATGCGCAGCCCGTCCAGGAGGACACATTAGATCCTCCTCCTGAGACTGCCTCTAACTCTGCATCGGAGAGTGCGATCGCCTCTGATCCCGACTCATCAGCAAGTGATGGAAGCACGAGATAGAACTGGCTTGAAGTCTCTTGAAGAACTTGGATTTGCACCTCATCGGGCACGGTCAAACCTCGTTCTGAGAGAACTGATTTAGGATTGGTGAGCAAGCGATCGCGAAATGCACTATCTTGCATTGCTTGATCAATCAATTGTGTCTCCAAATCTGCCATCCGTCCGATTGCAGGCATCTCATTCGCATTCACGGTCAATCTCCTGGGTTAACTCCACAAAACATTACTCCTAGTCCTCACTATCCCGCAACACAGCCACTTTGTCCTGATGCACAGCCCGTCCAGCTTGTGTTAGATGTTCTTGGTCTACCAATGCCCGCACCACCGGAGATAGCTTCTAGTTCAGCCTCAGAAAGTGGGGGCGCACTCGCTGGCTCTGTTCCGCTCATTGAGGGCAAGATCAAATAGTACTGATTAGCCGTTTCCTGTAACACTTGGATTTGCACATCTTCTGGAATTGCTAACCCTTGTTCTGAGAGAACTGCTTTGGGATTAGTGAGCAAGCGATCGCGAAACGCACTATCCTGAATTGCCTGATTGATAATTTGCGCTTCTACATCTGTGATGCGTCCAGATGCAGATATTTCGTGCATACTCATGGTAATAATCTGGTCATCCTTGAAAGTTTGTCTTGTCACAGTGCTGCTTGAACTTTCGATAGCCTGCTCTGCTCAACCAATCTCAAAACCGGAAAATTGGCTCACCTGAACCCGCTTTTACCAAGTACCAGGATAGTCACGAGCCTGGCAGTTAGTAGAGACGATACATCCTGATCGCCCAGAAGCACATCCAGTCCACGAAGTGTTAGTCGTATCTACACCTCCAGAAACTGTCTCTAATTCTGAATCGGATAGATCAACGGTCTCCTCTTCAGATAATGACAGTGTCGGTAAGACAAGGAAGTACTGATTGGAAGTTTCCTGCAACACCTGAATTTGAATATCATCAGGTACGACTAAGCCTTGTTCAGCGAGAACGGCTTTGGGGTTAGCTAAAAGACGATCGCGAAATGCCATATCCTGCATTGCTTTATGGATTAACTGTGCTTCAATCTCTGTCATTCGTGCTGATGGAGTCGAATCGCTGGTAGTCATAGAAATTTAATCTCCAATTGATAAATCACCGATTGAGCAGGCGGAACTCAACCTGGACAGACAGAGCATCTGAGTCTGATGGCTGCTGTCATCTCTGCTGAGTGTTATGATTTCAATCTACTAAAAAAGCGCAGCAGGTGTTTTTGCCTCTCTACCTGGCATTTCCCATCAACAAGTTAATCTTCCTTGAGTTGCGCTAATGATGCAATTGCACCCTGTCCAAGCTGTACCTGTAGCTGAACCCCCAGCCACGCCTTCTAGTTCTTGATCAGAGAGTAAAATACCTTCTGAGGATGAGACATTGCTTGCTGGCAGAATGAGATAGTACTGATTGGAAGTTTCTTGTAAGACTTGAATTTGCACGTCATCGGGGAGAGCTAATCCCTGCTCTTTGAGGACACTTTTCGGGTCGGTGAGCAAGCGATTGCGGAATGCCTTATCCTGCGTTGCTTGACGAATTAACTGCACTTCAATCTCTGTCATTCGTGCTGATGGAGTCGAATCGCTAGTAGTCATAGAAATTTAATCTCCAGTAGATGAAACATTGGTGATAGATTGAGCAAGAGAGAATGCAATCCAACAAACAGGCTGCTTGAGTCAGATGTCTTTCATCCTAATCAGCAGCCTTGAGCGCCAGCACTCCAGTAGCATCTCGAATTTCCAGAACCGCAACCCGTCCAAGAAGAGACATATATAGTTACTCCCCCAGCCACCGCTTCTAACTCTTGTAATAATTCTCACAACCAAAGCCCTGAATCACAGACCACATCCACCCGCACAGCCTGTCCAGCCGCTATTCCAGGTATAACTGAGTCCAGCCATTCCTCCCCCTGCCACAGTCTCTAATTCTTGTTCCGATAATTTGGTAGCATCGCTGACTTCAACCACAGGTAAGATCAAGTAATACTGACGAGCAGACTCCTGCAAAATTTGAATCTGTACGTCATCTGGAATCGTGATACCTTGTTCCGCTAGAACTGCTTTGGGATTCGCAATCAGACGATCGCGAAATTCAGCATCTCGCGTTGCCTGAGCAATTAACTGTGATTCAACATCAGTCATACGGGATGAAGATGGGTTGCTGGTGGTCATAAAATTACTCGCTAGTAGAGGAACCCATTCAGTGCAGATCGAGCGCGAAGACATGAGCCTTAACCGTGCGATCTGGGCTGAATTTCATACGTTATGAAACACTAATGAAGTCAGGAATATTGTACGAAAGGTCAACTTATAGAAACCAGTATCATCAGGATTGGATATTTGAGCGTATGGCTAGCGTGTTGGTACGAAAGGACCACCCGCGCCTGCAGCCCCCTCAGGGGGTGAGCTATTACAAATGTTAGACACAATACAACCAGATTGCCCGGTACCACAACCTGTCCATGAAGTCACCTGACTCGCAGCTCCCCCTGCAATCGCTTCTAGCTCAGTATCTGATAGCGCGATCGTACTGTCAGCAGCACTGTATTCTGCTGGTAGCACAAGATAATACTGGCTTGATGTCTCTTGCAAAACTTGAATTTTTACATCTTCTGAAACTGCTAGCCCCTGTTCAGCAAGAATAGCCTTTGGATCTGCAATCAAACGATCGCGGAATGCTGCATCCTGTATTGCTCGGCTGATCAACTGAGCTTCAACCTCGCTCATCCGTCCTGCGTTCGAGCCTGTTGTCATCTGTGCTCTCCCATGAATTACACTGCATTAGTCTTTGTTTAAAATGTCAGGCAGCCAGAGAATTGCAATCACCAACAGACACATCACCACAATGGCAACGCTAATTTCCATCGGGTAGTTACTTGTACTCGCAGCCATTGTCATTGCTCCAACTCACAAGTGAAAGTCGTTCCATGATCCGAGTCTGAGGATAGTAATCGTTGATGGCATAGTGCTGACATGCCCAGTTGTCCCAAAACGCGATCGCATTCGGTGTCCAGCGAAACCGACATTGAAATTCAGGCAGTTTGTAATGCTCGGTTAGATGGTTTAAGAGAGATCGTGATTCTGCATCGGGCAGATCTTTGATCCGAATTGTAAAAGTAGAATTCACCCACAAAATCGGTTCTCCCGTAACCGGATGATTCTGCACGAGCGGCGCTTCAACGATTGGAAAAATTGCATCATAACAAGCTAAAGTAGCCTCAGACATTCCCTTGGCTCTGGCAATCCGCCGAATCGGCAAATAGTCATTTAGGGCAACTAACCCCGCTAAAGTTTGCTTCATCTCCTGACTCAACGCTCGATATGCTGCACCGACATCTGTAAATAAAGTGTCTCCCCCCAATTCCGGCACCTGCACCGCTCTCAAAATCGCAGCAGCATAGGGAGTGCCCTGCGGAGCAATATCGTAGTGCCAAAAATTTTCCCGACCTGGGTAATCGGTGTTGTAGCAGAAAGACACTAATTCTGGATAATCCTGATGAACACTCCTTCCCGCCTGCAAACCGTCACTCACGTATTGCTCTAACTCTCCAAATTGACTCGCGAATCGAATCAATTGTTCAACCGTCAAGGACTGATTCCGAAAGCATAGAACCTTGTAGCGCTGACGAAGAAGATCTAGAGTGGCTTGCTCATCCCGCGTCAATGGATAGCACAGATCAATTCCCTCGATCTCTGCCCCAATACAGGGCGAGAGTGGAACGACCTTGAGATCCACAAGCAGTTGAGATTGAGTTTGGGGCTGCACGAATGACGTTTTTGCAGGAATGGGCATGATGGCATTCTCGGTACAGCTACCAGGCTGCTGGTCCTTTGATAGCGGTAGCAGCCAGCGTTCCTGCGAGGACACTACCTCCGACTGTGACTGCAAGGAAGATAGCAGAAATAGCGATCGAGACAATTTCTCCGCCTGCTACTGCTTCAAGCTCCTCATCACTTAACTCCAATTCACCAGACTCCCGCTTTGCCTCAAATTCGGCTTGGCGTTTCTGTACTTCTGCCCAGAGTTCTTCTGAGGAAAACTCGTACCCATTCCGCTGTGCGAGTTGGGTGACCGCTTCACGATCGTTCTCGGCTCCGATCATATTTGCTAGTTCGCTTTGCAAAGTACTATCTTCTGCAACTTTTTGCAAAAAATCAGTGACTGCTTGTGTGCTCATGATGCTAATGCTCCTTTACCCCTTACTTTTACCACTTAATTGATGCGTCGATACCCCACAGGTGCGCTGTCGCCGTTCCTACAATAGAACCGATGGCTGAGGCAATTCCGAATGCAACCATCGTCGCTACAAAAAGGAGTTCACCTCCAGACACTGCCTCTAATTCCTCATCACTGAGTTCTAGTTCTCCACTCGCTCGCTTCCGTTCAATCTCAGCTTGACGTGCCTGAATTTCTGCCCACAACTCTTCGGACGTAAATTCATATCCTCTAACATTGCCCAGTTGCGTGACAGCTTCTCGATCGTTGTCAGCCTTCAAAGCTTGCACTAACTCTGTTTGCAAGGTCTGGTCTTCAGCAACTTTCTGCAAAAAATCAGT
This sequence comes from Leptolyngbya sp. FACHB-1624, assembly GCF_047649235.1. Taxonomy (NCBI): domain Bacteria; kingdom Bacillati; phylum Cyanobacteriota; class Cyanophyceae; order Leptolyngbyales; family Leptolyngbyaceae; genus Leptolyngbya; species Leptolyngbya sp. FACHB-1624. The sequence goes on along the minus strand of NZ_CP180258.1, from coordinate 6,147,824 downwards.
AACAGCCTGCGTACTCATCGTAAAACTCCTTGACTCTGATTTAAGTCATTACAGTAGATTCAGATCATGTTGAATTGGGTCGCGCTTAAAGGAACAAAAGAAATTTTCAACGAACGTTCAAAGCGCTTGCAAAACTTTTCTCGTCAATCATGCCACTAGATTTAACTAGATATAGCCAAAATTGTCTAGCAGTCTCAATAATTAGTTTGATTTGCAAAAGAAAAGTTTAAATTGCTCGATCTCGCATCTATTTGAAACGATTTCACTCGTTTTGATACTATTTCCTACTTCCTACTCTGACGAGGTTGAGCAGTATTGAATGAGTAGAGCATGTTTTCTTATTCTTTCGTGTCTGATCGTTTAGCACGCTGTGCTTTTTCCCCACAATTTGTATGCTTAGGCTGCCTGCAAATCCGCTACATTTTGATACTATTTGATACCAATTCACACCTGCTATTTTTTACAATTTAAGACTCAACCAGAAACATTTTGTTACTTGAGAATGCACGACATTTTTTCTAGATTTTCAGTTGTCAAAATCAGGAAGTTAGCTTAGTTTATGAAGTAGGTTTTTGTTTATGAAGTAGGTTTTGCCTACCGATTCTTCAAGACACCGAGAAAACGAATTAGTACATTAGGAGATGCGATCGTGACAAGCCAATCTAACAACGAAATCAATCCTGTTCAACCTGTTGAGCAAAATGCCGAGAATCCATCTGCTGAAGAGACTATAGAGGCTACAACTGAAGAGCTTAATACTGAAGAACTTAGCGCTGAAGAACTAGAGGAGATGTCGGGAGCAGGGTTAATTATGCTCACAACAGGAACCACTACTTCAACAGTCTCCACCACGCCCCCACCTCCACCAGCTACAGTTGCGCGTCCAATACTAGGTCCGGTTTTCTAGGGCTATACGTCAAAGTCAAAGTCAAAGTCTGATAGGTTCCGTTGGATGCCAATCGGATAAAGCAGTTTTCAGGTCAAGATTGCATCATCAAGCATCAGCTAGGATCAAATCCTGTTCAAAATTCTTGGTCCGAATTGGCATCCAACGCTTTACATCTCGGCTCCGTCATTGCTCTCAGCGGAATCATCATGAAATTTGCCGCACATTATGTTCAGATTGACAATTGGCTATCTGTGGAAGAGCATCGTCATCTGCTCAATTACGTCTCTCAACAGCAATCTCATTTTGTATCAGCGGACATGACGGTCAAGGGATCAGTTCACCGAAAAGCCTGGGTTTTGTTCTCATTTCCTGAATTTTCTAGCATTGTTGAAGCTCGCATTCAAGCAATATTTCCTGACATCCTCGCCCAACTGAGCTTGCCCTCACTTGAGATATCCAAAATTGAGACTCAACTCACAGCACATAATGATGGAAGCTATTACAAAATTCATACTGATAATGGGATTTACGATAGAAGTTCTGAATCTAAAATTAAGAACAGACTACTAACTTACGTTTATTACTTTCACAACGAACCCAAAGCTTTTTCTGGAGGAGAACTGCGACTGTATGACAGCACATTCGTTAATCATCTATACGATAAAGCTGATTCTTTTCAAAGCATAGAGCCACGGAACAATCGGATTGTTTTCTTCCTAAGTCGTCAGTTTCATGAGGTTATGCCTATTCGTTGTCCCTCACATGCCTTTGCTGACAGTCGATTTACGATCAATGGCTGGATTCGTGGACTTCGCCCCAAGGCATCTCCTCATCAAGTCCTCAGTCAAACTCTAGTTCGCGGCTCGTAGATGTTGCTGAATGCAAGTATAGTTTTCCTCATCTCTAGCTCCCTTTTCCCTAAGAGGAAGGGAGCTAGAGATCTTCTATTCTGTAACTGATTTACCAAGTTGGAGTGGTAGCAGCAACACTAACAGACACACTCACCTGTGCGGCTAATGTAATGAAGATTAGGGGGCTGAGTCCTCCAGAAATTGCTTCCAATTCTTCATCACTCAGTTCTCCAGAATCTGCTTGGGCTTGAATCTCCGCTTGACGTTTCTGCACTTCTTCCCAGAGTTCGTCGGAGGTGAAGTCATAGCCCTTCTGATTACCCAGTGTAGTAACCGCTTCGCGATCGTTGTCTGCTTGCAGTGCTTTAGCCAGATCAGCCTGTAATGCCTGATCTTCGCTAACTTTCTGTAAAAAGTCAGTCACAGCTTGTCTACTCATGAAGCCAAAATTCCTTATGTTGCGATAGATGTTCAAACTTGAACCACAAAAGCTGACTAACTTCTACAAGCCAGTCAGCAGAATGATCTGCAGATCGTCTTTCCATATCACGGTCAATCAGACAACCACAGAGACGGTTCAACTGTTAGCTAGCGAAGCAAATTTTATTCAATGTCTACTACTAGCGGTGGAAGCCGCGTTAGGATTGAATGAACAGCGATTTACCATTGGGTTTTAGCGTAGGTCACGCCACCCCCGGCACTTGTGGCAACTGCCGTAGCGATAGCCGATCCAATGAGATAGACGAGAGTAAATATTATACCTCCAGAGACGGATTCTAATTCTTCGTCACTCATTTCTAGTTCACCTGATTCCCGCAGTCGATCGAACTCGGCTTGGCGCTTTTGCACTTCTGCCCAGAGTTCATCGGAGGTGAAATCATATCCTTTTTGCTTCGCCAACTGAGTGGTTAAATCTCGATCGTCGGGTGCTCCCAAAACACTTGCTAGCTCAGCTTGCAGAGATTGGTCTTCTGCAACTTTTTGCAGAAATTGATTGACCGCTTCAGCACTCATGAAAATCTCCTGATACGTTAAACAGAATAGAATTGTGTTTTGAAATCAACAGAAAGGCAGGAGCGCAGCGCTCTTGTAACGCTGCGGCTCTCGGCTTATCACTTGCACATCGTACTCTTGCACATCGTACTGATGAAAACTCCGTCAATACCTTGATAGTGAGCAAGGTATTTCAACTCAAATCTAAACTCAAATCACAATACCTTGATGACCTGTAGAGGTCAGTCAACAGGATGATCTGAGATCGCTCACTATCGATTTCAGAAATCGGCTAAAACAAACTTTGCACCGTTTGCCCAAACTGTTGCTTCAGGGTCAACTAGAACAATCAGCAGAAACTTTGAAAGTTTTTGCTAATCAATCCTGAAAATAAACTTTACTACATGCGTAAAGAAGTTGTCTACCAATTTCAACAGCTCATTTTTTCAAGGAATCGCTGAGTGAAAAAATGTTAACTCAATGTTTAACTGATATCGAAAACAAATCCTCAATCGGCTAAATACGTTTTCCTACTTTTTTCGCTGAATATTTCCATAATCTTTCAGCTCAGTAAGACACATCTTGATACTTTTTAACCCTTTTGTCTGACATAGATACGGCTTCGGCTCAAGATTCGGCTGCTTCAAAGCCCCTTCAAAATTGCTCTAGATTGATACCTTTTGATACCAATTAACACTTAGATTTTTTTTAGATTTGCAACTCTATCCAACACATCATAAAAACATTTTGTTACGTTTGCATTGATGGAATTCACTTTGCATTTTTTTGCTATTTCTAATTGTCAAAGCTCGGAAATTGGCTTAATTTATAAATCATGTTAACGACTCATTCCTCCACCGACATCTTGGCTGCGATCGCCGCTCGATCGCGGACTCTTTCAGAGCAGTTGAAAGCATTACCCGCTCATTCCCTGCTAACTCCAGATTCATCCCCTGAAACGCAAGCCGAAATTGACAGACGCTTAGACTTTTGGTGCCAAGTTGTTGCCAAAGGCAATTGGGCAACCTTTCAAAAACGATTAGACTGGGAAGCTTTGCCACTGGAAACAGCACGTCTTTTAGTGAGCGAAGCACTTCTGCAAGATCAATCGTTAGAGGTGAAGGCTTTACCTGACTGGGTGGAAGTTTTGCAACAAATCATGGATGCGGCACTTGCCCAACATCGCTGTAAACCGACATCCCACCGCGCCCTTAATGTCGATCGGCCTGTTCCATTCGAGCACCTTAGCCTCCCCAGTTTGCAAGTTGCCCAGTCGTTGCTGAAACAGCGCTTGGGAACGGCTGATCACCTGTACCTTTTATCAGACTCAACCCATGCAACATTAGAACACAAACTCATCGAAGAACTTGCAACGGTTTGTGTAACTCCCTTATTCCATGAATTCTCCAACTTTCGCTCCACAGGCGATTCTTTGCGCGATTTTCTATTACTTTCGGTGCAAAGTGCTCCTCGTTGTGATCGATATGAGGCATTTGTCGATCAGCAATTACAAGATGGACTCCTCTCGCTATTCCAGCAATACAGTGTTCTAGCACGCTTGGTTGTTAGCATCGTTCAGTCTTGGGTCGAAGCAACCACAGAACTGCTGACTCGGTTAGCAGCAGACTGGACGACAATTCAACAGACCTTCTCTCCCGATCGCGCATTGACACAGGTCATATCCATTGATGCCAGCGTCGCGGACGCTCACAAAGGCGGACGCTCCGTCATGATCCTGACTTTTGATACCGGGTTAAAGGTCGTTTATAAACCCAGAGAACTAGCACTGGAAGTTGCTTTTCGCGAATTCTTAGACTGGTGTAATCATCACGACATTCCCCTGCCGCTCAAAGCTCCGATCGTGTTGGACTATCAAACTTATGGGTGGTTAGAATATATCGCTGCGATGCCCTGTGAATCTGAAGCAGCGGTTCGTCGCTTTTATCAGCGATCGGGGATGCTGCTCTGCTTAATCCACACGCTAGAGGGAACCGATTATCACTATGAAAATCTGATTGCTCATGGGGAATATCCGATATTAGTCGATATGGAGGCATTGCTGCATCCGAAAATTCCTGCTCAGTCTGTAGAGTCTTCAGATGCTGCAACTGGACTCTCTCGAAAGCTATTTAACTCAGTATTACGTACAGCATTGCTGCCTCAAAGCAGGTTAGCAGTGAATGACCTATTCAGTTTTGATGTCAGTGGATTAGGAAAATTAGAAGATCAATCCGTTCCGACTTCAACTTGGAAGCATATCAATACAGATGGAATGCAGGTAAGCTACGGTTCGCTCACTACGGTGCTTGAACAAAAAGCAAATTTGCCGATCTTAAAAGGTGATCCCGTCACACCAGAGCGTTTTATCAGCGAGATTGTCACTGGATTTGAGCAGATGTATCGGTGGCTGATCCGGTATCGAGAAATGCTTTTATCCGATCAGAGTCCCCTTCAGAACTTTGCTCACCAAGAGTGTCGGTTGCTCTTTCGGGATACGAAAACTTATGGTGCAATTTTGGCGCGTTCTCTCTCTCCGATGTTTCTCCAAGCGGGAATCGCTCGTAGTCTTGGGCTAGATGTCTTAAGCCGAGCGTATCTTGTATCGCCAGAAAAGCCTCGTTACTGGCGCATTCTAGAAGCAGAGAGATACTCTCTAGAACAGCTTGATATTCCGCTCCTCACTGCGAATACTTCTAGCACCGACTTAACGCTGCCCACTGGAACTGTGATTCCGGATCTGTTCGATCGCTCTAGTTTTGATCAAGTCTGCGATCGCATTCAAGCCTTAAGTGAATCAGATCTCGCGTTTCAATCTCAGGTCATTCAAACTGCCTTTTATGCTCGGTTTTTAGAAGAACCTCAGTTTGAATCTGCACAACCTTCGACTTGCCAGGTTGACACATCAGTGTCATCTGAGCAGTGTGTTAATGAAGCCATTGCGATCGCTCAAACGCTTCGCCGCTCTGCAATTATCGCTGAAGATAGCAGTATTTCTTGGATGAGTGCATACTATCAGCATCGCACTCAAACCTTTTCGATTCAGAGAATTGGAGCAAGTTTGTATGACGGACAGTGTGGCTTAGCCTTGTATTTTGCAGCGCTCTACCACATCACCCAAGACTCGACTTGGCAAGAATTGGCGTTACTGGCGCTGAATCCCTTGTTGGAGGCGATGCGCACTCCAGATCAATCCTCTATCCTGAAGCTAGCAAAATTTTTAGGGATTGGCGGCGGAGACGGATTAGGTTCAATCGTGTACGCTTTCAGTTGGATCAGCGAATGGCTGCGAGTACCCGAACTCGTCGAAGTTGCGCAACGCATCACAACCTGGATAACTTTAGAAGAGATTTCAGGCGATCGCACGTTTGATGTAGTCGGAGGAACAGCAGGTACGATTTTGAGCTTACTTGCCTTGATCCCGCGGGTCGAAGCTTCTGATCGAGCAGTTCTTCTAGAACAAGCAAGAGCTTGTGGTCAGCATCTCCTCGCCCATCAAAGTGGAACTGACGGAGTAAAAGCTTGGAAAACCTGGCGAAGACAGCAAGCCCTGACTGGATTTTCTCGCGGAGCTGCTGGCATTGCATATGCGCTCCTGAAGCTCTATGCTGTCACCCAAGATCAACCGTTTTTTGACGCAGCAGTTGAAGCGATCGCGTATGAACAAACTCAGTTCTCTCCCGAAGCTCAAAACTGGCGAGATCTGCGATCTCAGACGAATCAGACTCAACTGAGTTGGGCACAGGGAGCACCGGGTATTGCCTTAGCTCGCTTAGGCAGCTTATCTGTGCTAGATACCGCAGACATTCGCGAACAAATTGCGATCGCGCTGAATACGACTCAGCGATCGATGCTCTGGGGAAATGATGCCCTATGCTGGGGCAATTTCGGACGGATTGAAACTATTCTCTTTGCAGCCCAGCAGTTGAATCAACCAGAGCACTTGAGCTTTGCTCGTCAAACCGCAAGTACTGTGCTTAACAGAGCGCAGGCTCAAGGCGGATTTACCTTATCTGAGGTTACGCCATCTGGAGTGACTGAGCCAGGCTTTTTTCATGGATTGTCAGGAATTGGCTATCAGCTTCTGAGAATTGCTCATCCTGACCGTCTGCCATCCGTCTTACTATGGGAGGGTTAAACGAATGACGCTGCTTCAAAATCTCCGCAAACAGCATGAACAATCCAAAGACTTTGTAGGTACGGTAGTAAACGGTACTCCCATTGTGCCAAAAGGGATCATTCATGTCGGCGGTAACATTGGAGAAGAAGCTGAGCGATATGCTCAAACTGGAGTTGATACTGTGGTTTGGATCGAAGCAGTTCCAGAGTCGTTTCAGCAATTAGTTAAAAATGTCAGCCCCTATCATCAGGTTTGCATCAATGCCCTGATTCTTGATGTGGATGATCAACCCACAAAGTTTTATAAGAATCGAGTGGGAAGCCGCATCAATGATCACTCATATTCATCGGTTTATCCGATCAATCGCTCGGTCGAAGCAATCCTTCCTTACTATCGAGTCGTTCAAACCTTGGAAGAGATTGAATTAACGTCACTCACCTTACCGACTTGTTTAGAGCAGCACGGATTGCAGAAAGATGACTATGACTTTCTCTCCCTCAATACTCAGGGTTCAGAATTGCGAATTGTGCAGGGGATGGGAGAGTATCTACGTCAAATGAAATGGGTGCAAAGTGAAGTGAATCCCTTCAATAGCATCTCGATCTATGACGGTGAAAACACAGCTTTAGACCTGCATTCTTATATGCAAAAATTCGGGTTTAAGCAATATGAAATTCAGCATAGTTTTGGTGGCGTTGTACTCTATCTCAATCAAGACCTCATGGATTCTGAATCATAGGGGCACTGATCATGAGCTTAGAGGCTGCTAACCAATTCATACAACGAGTCGTTGAGGATCGAATTTTACAAGCTGAATTGGTTGCTGTTCTACAGCAGGAGGATGACCGAGAAGCGGCAACACAGTTGGGGAATCAGAAAGGCTATAACTTTACTTCTGATGAATTATGGGTTGCAGTCCAAGCGCGTCAAGCACAATTAAAACAAGTATCAGAGGAGGAAGGACTAGAACTCAGTGATGAGGATTTGGAAGCGATCGCAGGTGGAGAAGCCCTATTTACTCTAGATATAGGACTTTTTACGCTAAACGCGCAGTTCGGATCACATACCGAAATTAAATGGTGAGTGTTGTTTCATTTTCCTGGTTGAGCGGATGTTTGAAAAGGATCAACTAGGTTCTCGCTCTATTCTCTCTCGCCCCAAGTGCCACGAGTGCGGGTGAATCTGATGAACGAGACTTTTCAAACATCTTCTGAGCAGATTCAGTATCAAAGTAATTTTCATCAGCGTCTGATCTTTGAGCAACTTCCTAAACAGATTTTAATGAAGAGGACTGAAATGGAATCCGTTATTTCATTTACAAGGGGATCTCAGCTTCGCGCTCTAACAGTTGGCGATTATGGGAGCTATACGATTCAACCCTTTATTCAAGACATTCTGAACCATTTTTTGGAGTCAGATGATTTAGCAACGTCGATCGCTCAAGCTGCCGAAACGCACTCTAACGTTGCCGAGGCCTTTTTTGAAATCGATACGAACAATATTGTTGAAAGTTTTTCACTCAAAACGCCTTTGCTCTTTCCCGATCGCAATCCGGTCTTATCTTTTTCCTTTAGCAATGCGCTGCTCGCTCCCTTTCTTCCGATTCAAAAACCAGAAATCATTCGCAAGCCAGAAACCCTACTAGAAATTCATCAATTGCTGCACCTCTGCGGTCAGGCAAAATATAGCTATCACCAGATTTGCCAGCAAGTCAGCGATGCGATGGTGAATTTACTCGATCGCTTCATGAAAGCAAGTGTAGTCCAAGAGCAGCCTCGACCTGCACAACCCATTTTGATCGATACACCTGGTGTCATTCGGCTGCAACATGCTGCACTGCTTTATCGCACTAAGACAACTGGAATTTTAGTAGACCCGCAACTTCACTCCACATACGGCTTATCTCGAATCCAGCAAGACATCACTCGTGCCGTTCTAGAAGGCTATGTGGATGGCATTCTCATCTCTCATAGCCACTACGACCACTGGAATTACCCTACGTTGATGATGTTTCCACCAGACCTGCCTATCATCGTTCCCAAAGTTCCGCGTGGCTCAATTACTTGCGAAGATATGCAAGCTCAGCTTAAAAATTTGGGATTTCAGAATGTCATTGCCGTGGATTGGTACGCCGATCCAATCACAATCGGGGATATTGAGATTCATGTCTTGCCATTTTATGGAGAACAACCGCTTGTTCCAGAGTACAACACTCCCAAACATCCCGATCTGCGTAATTGGGGCAACACCTATCTCCTCCAAACTCCCTACTATTCTTCTTGGTTTTTAGTTGATGCTGGAACTGATCCGATGGGTTCGATGACAGAAGTTGCGGAATATGTGAGAAAGACGTTTGGCACAGTGGATCAAGTCCTGAGCAACTTTCAACCTTTGTCTTATAACTCGATCGGAACTGATCTTTCGAGTTGGGGAGTCGATATTATCGGCAACCTCCTGAGTAATCCTCAAATCTTTTCAGTGACGAACAAAACAGAAGGCTTCCACCTAGCAACGCTAGGTCCAAAAGGAGTCGCAGAGATTTGTCAGATAGTCGATGCACAAGTCTGTATGCCCTATGCCCATAGTTGGGCAGAACCGGGAGAGTATACTCTCCATGATCAGTCTTTGATTCAAGCAGTCATTGATGAACTTTCACAGCTTGGATGTTCTACCGAAGTAGTTCCCTGGCGCATTGGAGATGGATATGTCACGCAGGGACAAACGGCTCAATGCGATCGCATTTTCTATTAGGGTAACGGACTTATGGCGCATACTCACATCAACACCCACCCTAAAATGACGCAATATTTGGTGAAGCGTCTCCATGCTTTTGCGCATGCTCCGATGATCATTTGCGATGTGGGTGCGAGAGGTGGAATCGAGCCGCATTGGAATGCCTATGATCAACAACTCGTTTGTCTTGGGTTTGAGCCTGATGTTGCAGAATGTGAGCGACTCAATCAACTCAATCAACTGAGTTCTAAGCCTAAAGTTCAGTTTTATACTGCTGCTTTAGGGCGACAACGAGAGCAACGACTTTTTTCTCTCTGTCGCCTTCCAGGAGGTTCTAGTTTTTATCCTGCAAATCATCAATTTCTACAACGATTTCCATCTGAACATGCCCAAGCATTAGAAGTGGTTAAGACGATTGAACTTGAAACGACTGATTTGGATTCGTTTGCTCAGTCCATGAAATTTCCCGCGATCGATTTTATGAAATTAGATGTAGAAGGAAGTGAATTAGATGTCTTAAAGGGCGCAACTACTGTACTGCAAGAGTCTGTTTTAGGCTTGAGTCTAGAAGTTTTATTTCACGATGCTCTAAGATCTCAACCTACTTTTAGTCAGATTGATTTATTTCTGAGTTCTTTGGGATTTAAGCTGTTCGATTTAGACCTGTATCGCTATGCTCGCAATACTCTTGCTTTGCCGACAGGTACATTGGGCGATACTCGGATGGGTCAGGTGCTATGGGCGCAAGCTTTATATCTCAGAGACGGGGTAGAAGACTTGCAATCTAAGAATTTACGATCGACCAAACAATTTGCTTGGGATAAAACCAGAATTTTGAAATTAGCGAGTTTAATGGAGGTATTTAGCTTGCAAGATTGTGCGATCGAATTACTTCAAGTGGGTGCGTCTCAATTGGAGTATGACATTAAAAATCTGATTGAGTTGCTCCTACCGAGTGAACTGCTTAGACTTAGCTCTTAAGAAACTATTTTGAGCCGTTTCATCCTGCCTGGAATTTTATTCTTCATTTTTTTGAGTTTCAATCATGCTTTGTACCCAAGAACATCCTTTGACTGAATACCTAGCACTAACGAAGCCGTTTGTGTCAGATCAACTGATTGATCAAGAGAGTTGGGAGCAGATTGAAGCGATCGCACAATATCTACCCAGCCAAAGCACGAATTTTTTTGGATTTGAGTGCCGACTAGGCGAGTCGAACGCGAGAGCCGATTTCTTACTCTGCATTAGTGCAGGAGAACTGGGACAAGCAATGCTAGCAGGCGGTGAAGCTCCTGATATGTTTGTGCCAGAGCTGTTTCAACAACCGATCTGGGCACAAATTCGCGAATTTGCAACTTGTTGGCATAACACTCTCTCTCCTTTGCATCAAAAGGTCAGTAACTTCTGGCTAGAATTTGATGTCCATAAGTTATCCAGTCATCCGCCTATTCCGAGTTGCTTCTTCGGCTCGAATATGATTTATGCTGACCCGTTTGCAGACCCCTCTGCTCATACTTGGGTGACTCGAACTGCGATTCGCCTTCTCCAAGGTGCCCCCCTCTCTTCGGCTTTGGAACAGCAGACTTTCCGCGCTGTCAATGCGTTACCTTTAGGAGCTTATGTTTTTCAAGTGGGGTTAATGCTAGCACGTGGGGCTAAGCAGGTAAGATTGTGCATCCGGGGTATTTCAACTCGGCAAATCATTGAGTATTTAGAGACGCTAGGGTGGTCAGGCTGTCCAGTATCTTTGCACAATCAGCTTCAAGAGTTGAGTCATTATACCGAACGTATCGATCTCGACATTGACATCGGAGAAACCGGAATCGCGCCCAAAATCGGATTGGAATGTTACTTAACTTTTCAGCCCAAACTCCAGCCCAAATGGTCTGAGTTTTTGCAGTATCTTGTTACACATGAGCTATGTCTCCCTGAAAAGCAAGAGGCTTTGCTTGACTATCCTGGCTTTGTGCGTGAAAAGACCCACCGAGATCAGTTCCCTGCACATTTACTCAACCTCTCCAAGTTTTTGGGCAATTGCAGTGAAGTTGTTTTTATGCGAGGTTTGCACCATATCAAAGTTGTGTATCAAGCCGATCGCGCCATTGAAGCAAAAGCTTATGCCTGGGTGTCGCATCGTCTCTTGAACAAACAGTCATTTGCTCAAGGGCAGCAGGTCAACGAGATCAGTGTTCAGATTGATAATTTCCTCACTGATGAAGAATATCATCAATGTCTAGAAGCAGCGCTGACGCGTGAATCTAGCTTTTTATTTAGCCAAGTTCTGACAGAATCCCATCAAGGCGATATCTCAAAGGATTACGATTTCCATCATCGGCATTCTCTCATCTGTAAGAGTCACCTGCCGGAAATTGTAGACTTAATCACTCAACGTATTCAAGAAAAATTACCAGACTTATTCAAGCAATTAGGAATCGCTCCTTTCTCGCCTCAGTTAGAAGTTCAACTCACTGCCCACAATGATGGTCATTATTTTAAGGCTCATGTCGATGATAATGTGCCTGAGACAGCCGGACGTATCATTACGTTTGTTTACTATTTCTATCGTGAGCCAAAACCCTTTACAGGTGGGCAGTTAAGAGTGTTGAATCGCTCTCTTCACGAAACGATTGGAACACTAGGCTACAAACTGATTGAACCTCGTAACAATAGCATTGTCTTCTTTCCGAGTCGCTATATCCACGAAGTCCTGCCCGTGAATTGTCCGTCTAAAGCATTTGCAGATAGTCGGTTCACAATCAATGGTTGGATCTGGCGAGCAGAGAGTCAGACTGATTCTCAGGCATAACGTTTCTTACAATCCTTTATCTTCCTAATCCTATGCTGATCTCCGAAATTCTCCACATTTTGCCTGCGAATCTCAATTGGATGGTTCTGTTTGACCTTGCATCGATTCGTCAAGTTACAGATGAATCTGTAATCAAAGCGATGTACCACCTTCCGGGGACAATCGACTTATCTCCCTATAGTCATGTCGTTTTGGCAAACATTGGGCACTTTTTAGCCTATTCTGATCAATCTGCTCTAATCGAAGTTGCATCAGGCAAACATTGGACTCACGATCGCAAGTCTACGTCTCTCTACGATCGATTTGTCGATCGACTATCACTGTTTGCTGTCGATGAAGCAGGTTGTTTGGGCTTAGGCGAGACGGCTCCTTATTCGCCTGTTTTACTCCACATCAAAATCCAAGCAGGGCTAGGACAAGCCCAAGCAGTATTCGATCAAGAACCGTCTCAACAACATTATGAACTCCTTCAGGCAGTGGGAGTAACCTTTTTAGGAGGTGAGCAACGAGGCAGCTACTATGTAGCAGAATTTCAGAATCGACTACCCGTCCACATTCATGCTGGAATCTTATCGCATTTCACTCGAACTGGACATTGCAATCTATTTTTCTTACAGCATGGCACAATTGATCCTCCTCTAGAAGCTGGATTACTGAAAGCCGCAGAGACTCGAATTGCTTGGGCAAGAACGCGAAGCTTAGAAGGATTGCTCTCTTTACTTCAGGATGCAGATGCACAAGCGATGACCTGTCATCCTCCACGACCACAAGCTCCCTTTCCCTATGGCGATTTAGTTCCGCTTGGCTTTGTTCTCAAGGCGCTCAATCAAGCTGACTCAGTTCAAGCTCAGGAATCTCGGCAAGCCATCACTCAGCATCTTCTCAAGCATCGTCAGGATTTACTCTGGGCATTTCATACTGATCGTTTAATTACTGCGACCGATTCTGCTTTAATCCTGCAAGGCATTCAGGATTCTGAATCTGTAGAGGCACTAGAACGCTTTGCCGATGGTCAGGGAGGGTACTATCCGCAGTTGTGGTCGAGAGATCGACAACCTGGAAAGATGAAAGTGGATGAGAGTTGTCGCCATTGGTGCCAGGCAGATTATGCCACGACCTGTATGATCAGAGCGCTTCGGCGAGAGGCAGGATTAGACTCTAAAACCTCCACAAGCTACCTAGCCGCAGGGATAGCAAATCGGAGTGGGTTATATTTTGCAAATCCCTACTTGGTCGATTGGGTCACTGCCTGTGCGATCGCTGAACATGAAACGGATCTCCGTCAGCATCTCTTAGAAGAAGTGCTAGCCAGCATGAATCAAGACTATTCGTTTGGCACGTATGATCCTTCTTTCTCAACTTCGTTAGCAATTTTAACGATGGCAGCGTTGGGATTTAGAGGACGAACGATGAGAGCGGCTCAACTGAGATTACTCAACTTTATGGATAAACAAGGACAATTCCCATCGGTTATGCCCTTCTACTCTAGTCTGCAGATCGATCCAGCAACTCCTCCTTTAACCATCCTAGGCTTGCTCATGATTAATGCTGCTAGCACTCATCAGAAAGCGATCCAGAAAATTCAAGATCACCATTATGGCATTTCTCTCTATGAAGATGCTCAACGATCAATCTCTACTGCATTAGCTTATCTAGCCCTATCTGAATCCTGTACTCCGACACGTCATGATTTGCGCTCCTCTTCACCAGAAGTTCATCCGCGTTACCGTTGCGCTACACATTGCGAGTACATCGCAAAATTTGCGCTCCCTCCCTATTTAGCCACAACTGCATTAGTTCATGCTTAACAACTGATCATCATTTGGTGTCATTCAATGCGAAATATTTCGATCTGTGGTCATCAATTTCAGCTTCTAGTCACGCCTCCTGACAGTGTTGGCAAACTGTCTCTAGAAGGAATCGATATCTTCTGTGGACTGATTCACACGGGTGATATTACGTTCGATCCAAATGCTCCTGAAAACGCCTTAAAAGTCCTGATTCGGAAACGTGCTTTCTCCTGCAATTATCGCGACAAAGCATTCATCTTAAAAATGGCAGTAAAGGCTCCAAGCGATCGATTTTTCACGCTTGGCTCTGAGTTTGTCGCAGAAGTTGTAGCTGTCGGACAAGACGTGACTCAGCTACAAATTGGCGATCGTGTAATCGGGAATTGCTGTTATCCCGAACCTGCTGCTCCAGAACTGAGACCGGGTATTCCAACCAATAGTGGATCGAAAGAATATCAGGTCTTTCATCAGGCTCAACTTCTCAAAATTCCGCCAGAGATGCCCGATGAAGTTGCAGCAGCTTTTAGTATCGGCGGGCAAACTACTTACAGCATGATTCGCAAGCTCGACCTTAAACCAGGAGCGAATGTTCTCGTCACTGCTGCAAAATCGAATACCTCATTGTTTGCAATCAATGTCCTGAAGCATCTCGATGTCAATATATATGCGACTTCGACCTCGCTCAGGTTTGAACCGCAGTTAAAAGATCTCGGCGTGAAGCAACTGATTCAAATCGATCCAACTGTCTCGAACTGGTTCAACTTTGACGCGATCCGAGAAATCTGCCAAAAGACGGGGGGCTTTGACGGCATCATTGATCCCTTCTTTGACTTGCACATTGGTAAAGTCATTCCTTTACTTGCTCCAAATCGCGGTAAATATATCACCTGTGGTTTATACGATCAGTATTCTCATATCACCGAGCGTCCTTTTGAATATCATGGTATGTTAGGTCGAGATTTGTTCGCATATACGATGATGCATAATCTACAAATCATCGGGAATTGCTTGGGAACCACTGAAGACTTACAACGCGCGCTCCGCGATTACGCGACAGGTCGGTTGAGAGTCGTGATCGATTCTGTGTTTACCGGAACTCAAGTCAAAGAATTTTTTGAACGAACCTATCATGATCCAGATCGATTTGGCAAAGTCATTTATCGCTATGAATCAGCCCTATGAAAATTCATCTCCTCGGTCACGCGAGTCTGCTCGTTGAAACGCAGAATTGCAAAATTCTGATGGATCCTGTGCTATGGGATCCGTTTTGCGAAGGCTTAAATGAGTCTTGCCCCAAGCGCGAGGTGATGGTTGAGCAGTTGCCGAAAGACATTGATTTCCTGGTCATTTCCCATCGGCATCTCGATCATTTTGATTTACGATCGCTTGCCTACCTCCCCAAAACAATGGATGTCTTGATCCCGAAAGACCCTCTGCTGCAAGACTGCTTACGTCAGTTGGGCTATACTCAGATCTATTCATTAGCCGACTTTACTAAGGTTTGCGCAGGCGCGACGACATTGATGACCACTCGTTCTGAGGTGCAAGTTCCAGAATTTGGCATGGTCATTGCTGACGAATCTGGGGTCTTTTGGAACACAGTTGATACTTACTTTGCAGCGCCCACGATTCAAGCGGTACGAGCTAATTTTCCGACGATCGATTTCTTGCTGACCACTTGGCACATCAGCATGGAAGGAAAGTATCAGGCAAATCAACCGCTCGCTTTTCCTTTACAATACTATGGCTGTCTATTCAATTTGATCAGTCTAGTTCAGCCAAAAGCGATTGCGCCCGGAGCACAAGGATTCAAATACATTGGTGAGTCAGCTTGGCAAAATCAGACTGTGTTTCCTGTCACGCGAGAACGCTTCTGTCACGACCTTGAGACTGCTTTTCCAACCCTGAAAGAAACGATCTTTCAACTGAATCCAGGGGATTGCTTTACTCTCAATCAAGGACAGTATGAGCAATTTCCTGCGGGTTCTGACTATGCCAAGATGCTAGTAGATGATCGTGATCTCGTTGACTTTGCACCTGTAATTGCTGGTAATCCGCTCACTGATCCTAATCCAGAACAGATCGAACTAGAGACGCTAGAGCAAACGATTGAAACTGAAATTTGTCAGGATTTTTTGCAGTTTATTCTCGAGCATCAGCGCACGCTCTTTTATGAACATTGTCACTGGCAGGTGATATATCAGATAGAAGTTACTTTTCCAAATCGCGATCGCCGAAGATGGAGCATTGATTTCTCACAAGATACAATCCAAATCAAACCTGGACGAAATCCGCATGCCAATCTATTCTCTTACATCACAGCATCGAGTCTGTGTAGCTTAATTCACAAAAAACGAGACTGGGATTATCTGCTCTGTAGTGGCGAATATCGAGGGTTTCATTCCATCTATTCAATGAGCCAATGGGGAGCGGTATCGCCTGATATGACTTCCATCGCAGACCCAATTCGACTCAGGTTTTCGCCCAACTATATTGCTAGTAACAATGTTTACGAAGAACTGAAAAAATGGACATCTCCAGACTCAGTTCCACCTAGCACTAAGTCTGAACCCACCCTGTTCCAGTTGGGCAATCTGCTGATTCGACTCAAAAAATCCCAGCAACCAGCTAATCATTCTGCTTAAACAATAGGCGATCGCACTCACGGAATCAGAACTATGGTGTCGCAATTTGACTTCGATCACTTAATCGCTCCCCTTGACGCTACAGACTTCTTCGCTCACTACTGGGAGAAAAAGCCTTTGCTGTTGAAGAACAGAGATCAAAGCTATTACGCTCAACTGGGTGCGATCGCAGATATTGACGCTATTTTAAACTTCTCCCGGCTCAAACCTCCGGAGATTCGAGTCGTTAAAAATCAGCAGGAGCTTCTGCCCAGCACCTATATCAATACCGACGGTAGTTTTAACCTCAATCAACTCTACAAAGCATATCAGGAAGGACACACCCTCATTATTAACGGATTGCAGCAATTTTGGCAGCCTTTAGCTACACTTTGTCAGACGCTGCAAGCTGATTTGAATCACCTCATCATTGCGAATCTTTATCTATCTCCCAAGAGTTCTAAAGGATTAAAGCCCCACTTCGATACCCACGATGTGTTTGTCTTACAGGTTGAGGGTTCTAAGCAATGGTACGTGCATCATCCATCGCAAGTCACTCCACTCCTTGGCAGTTTTCAACCGATATTCTCAGAAGAACATTTAGGAGAACCGATAGAATCGGTGCGGTTAGAAGCAGGCGATTTGCTTTATATTCCCCGGGGCTTCGTTCACCATGCAGAAACCACCGAAACCTCCTCACTACACCTTACACTTGGAATCTATCCCGCTCAATGGTTCGATCTGATTGTCACTGCTTTAACCGCAGTGAGCATGAAAGATGAGCGCTTTCGTAAAGCGCTACCGATTGGCTTTCTCGATCAAGAAGATCTGAAGTCGAGTCTGAAGACGCAGATGTATGATTTGATTGAACATTTAATGAACAATTTTCAGATCGATGAAGTGATGCAAATGATGGAGGATCGCTTCATTCGGCAAATCCCTCAAATTCCTGATGGGCAGTTCGCCCAGATTGATGCTCTAGATCAAGTTCACCTCAATTCAACGATCGTCAAGCGATCTGGAATGCGATGCCGCATTATTCCGAAAGGATTTAACGTCAGCATTCAATTTCCGGGCAACACGATCAAGGGATTAAGCTACATCGAACCGGCTTTACGCTTTATTGCTGACACTGAGACATTTGTTGTTCAAGAACTACCTGATGTTTTGACTGATGAAGCAAAAGTCACCTTAGTTCAGCGATTAATTCGCGGAGGGTTACTCAAAGTAGCAAACGGCTTTGTTGCATGAATAACAAAAGCGACGATTTTAGCGTTGAAAGAGCTTGAGATTAAGCTTCGACTTGATGTTCTCGGGTTATCTGGGTAGCGCTCAATCAGTGCTTTACACTGAGGATCTGAAATAGCAAAGCCTTTTCTCCTGAATCAAATTTTGTCCAGCTTCCTGTCCCAATCCCGCCGACCTCAGCGAACGAGAGAGGATGGACTTTCCTGAGCAGGCATTTCCCATAACTTTCGCGGCTGGTTAAAACCAAACAGCTTTGATGACGAGTTTCAGCAATGCACTTGAAAAAATATCTATACCCTTCGTAGCTGCTACGATAGCTACCTGCTCGGTTATCGCTGCCCAAAATGGATTCTGCATTATCCAGCACTAGTAAACATCGAGCTTTGCGAAGATACTCCATCAATCGAGAGACTCGACCATCAAGCGATTCTGGCAGTTCCACACGCTGTGAAGACAGCACCCCAATTAAATCCGCTAATCATTCCATGACGGAAATGGCCTTCCGCAGCGATCGCCAAATGACAAACTGAAACGCCTCCTGAACCTGTTCTGCCAGTCTGATCGATAATGCGGTTTTGCCAATCCCACCCATGCCCACGATCGTGATCAATCGACACGGTTCGTCTACCACCCACGGCTGCAACGTTGTTAATTCTTGTGCCCGCCCATATCCCTCTTTCATCACTCTGGTTAGGATAAAATAAGGACGAGTTCTTGAAATTCCTGGTAAGCCGATGGTTGAACCACGCGCACCCGTCAACACCGTTACCTTTATCGACAACTATTGCGAGGTCTACCGGGACTTATTTGTAGACGTGCGAAGTTTTGAAGCATTCAAGTATCTGCATCTCGGCATGCTTAGCGATTTGCCACGTAAGTCACTGCCTGCCATTGCTCGTGCGGTTGGGTTGTCGAGTGATCAAGTGTTGCATCACTGTCTCACTGAATCGCCTTGGTCAGTTGTTGCATTAGACCTCCTGCACGAATCAGTTTGAGTGAGTAAGCTCGTAGTTGAGTAAGCCTGCAATCAGGTTGAAGCGTAGCCCAAAGCGCTTGCGTCGATTGCGATAGCGCTCCGATAAGATGCGAAAGATCTTCAGCTTGCGAAAGGTGTGTTCTACCGTGATGCGAACTTGCGCTAATTGGCGATTGAATTGCCGTTCCGCTTTGGAGAGGGAGCGCTTGCGCGACTTTTTGAATGAAGTACACCTGTAAGCATGAAACTTGGCGATGCCTTGATAGCCTCGGTCTGCGACCCAGAGTTGCTCAAGTTGAGTCGGAAGTTGCGAACCCTTGAAGATGCGAAAGTCATGTTTTCGCCCTTTGTCAAAAGCAGTACAGATAATCATACCGCTGAGATAGTCCACAACCACTTGAGCTTTTAGCGTGTGCCATTTCTGCTTGCCACTGTAGTAAGGTCGTTGTTTTTTTTGGGGCGTTCAATTGGACTCTCACTCACATCGACGACGAGGATGTTCCATTCGGTCTGGGCTGAGTGCAGCGCTTTTTTACCTGGCAAGCAGAACTCACCCGACTGAATCAAGATTTTTTCAATCTTGCGGACAATGTGTCCAACCGTCGTTTCATGAATTCCCCAACTTTGCCCGATGTGGAACTGGCGCTCAATCCTGTAGGAGGGTTTCCCTCCGTAGGGAATTGAGTAAGATGGTGCGATATTCTCGCCAATATTCCATCGCAATGAGCAGTTGGTCTTCGACACCAAACTTGCCTTGTCCGCCACGTTTCCCCTTGCGCATGAGCTTTGGTTTGAGGACTTCGACCATTTTTTCGAAGGTTTCGCGCTTGACTCCTCACTTGCGCTTGAATAAGTTCGGCGGCAGATGTTGAATGCGATTATACATGGCATCGGTCTCCTAAGCAGCTTCTAACCCTCTTTTCCAACGTTCAAATCACTGCTCAGGATTCGTGCAGGAGGTCTAATCAAGTTCAAATTCTTTTGGAAGTCGCGAAGAATGATATTAATGAGTTGCTTCCAAGCTTATTGAATGTTGCTAGGACTATTCGTAATGTTGAGAGAAAGGCAGAGTTTTTTTTAGAATTAGTAAAAAATAATAGTGCGTACTTTTTAGAGGCATTAAATGCTGCACGCTTAATTCAGGATGATTACAGACGTGCTGCGATGCTTTGTGACTTGGCACAAATCGACTCTACGTATTCTTCAGAAGCATTGTCAGCCGCAGAGTTGATTCACGATGAATCTGATCGAGCAAGAGTACTAATAAAGTTAGCGACAAATGACGCTGTGAATTTTGCTCAGTTGCTGGCAGTCACAGGGTCGTTTCAGGACGAGATTAGTCGGGCAAGGTTGTTAATTGCGTTAGCAGAAAATGAGGCTGTAGATTCTCCTAAATTATTGGCAGCCGTAGAATCAATAGAGTTAATCCAGTATGAGTACAGTCGTCCGGGGATGTGGTTTCATTTAGCTAAAATTAATTCAGCGTTCCGTGCTCACCTGTTGTCATTCTTGCAGTCGATTCAAAATGAATCCAGTCAAGTAGAGAAATTACTCATTACAAATACGCCTGAATGGGCAGCAGTATTGGTTACATTAGCCAAAATTGACTCTTCTTACTTTTCAGAAGCTTTGTCAGTTGCACGGTCAATTCAGGATAAATCTAGTCGAACAAAGCTATTGATCGAGTTAGCGAAAATTGACTCTTCTTACTTTTCAGAAGCTTTGTCAGCGTTGCGGATGATTCAGGAAACCTCTGAACCAGATCTACTAGCGCAAAATCCGCTGATGGCATCGTTTTGCTCAGATGTTTGGAGTTTGTATGAGCAGATACTCGCATTGATGAATCTCGCCCAGATCGACTCTACATACTTTTCAGAGATACTTTTGCTCATACAGTTGATGTAAGATGAATCCGATCAAGTGAAGATATTGACTGAGTTAGCTCAACAACTACCTGAATCATTCCTGCCCCAAACTTACACTATTATCTATAGCATTGCTCACAAGCCTTCCTGTGCTGAACTTCTTAGTATCTATCTTCCCCGTCTTCCCCTTGCCATCCTCTCACTCAGCAACTGGCAATCTCATCTCCATCTCCTCGCCCATCGAACCCGCGCTGACCTCATGCAAGACCTCGCCACACTGTACCCAGCGATCGTACATCTCGGCGGAAAAGAAGCCGTCCGAGGCATGGTCGATGCAATGCGTGATGTATGCAATCAATGGAAATGAACCAGTTCCGAAATGAGTCGAATCAATTAAACTTCTGATTTCTGCGCGATCGCATACAAAACATCAACTTCTAATGCGTGAACCTGATAAGTTCGCAGAAATTGTAGATTGGCTTGTCGCACTCGTTCCTTAGCGGCTGGATCGAGTTGATCGATCGTCCCTCGGTAGCCCCCACCCAAACACATCGTCCACCAATCTTCAGGTGTCGTTAAATTGTGGGTTCCCATTTCAGTGAACACCTCAATCTGAGTTACACCACTTTCTTCTAGTAGACCTCTGAGCAAATCAGGGCAACGAATTCGATCCCACGGCGTGAAGGACTTGACTAATTCCGGGCGTTCCACTGCAATCGCATCCCAAAACACTCGATTCGCAGGCTCAAACACTCGCTCTCCCCAAGAAGTAATCGCAAGTTTCCCACCTGGACGCAGCATCCGCCAAAGCTCTCGAACAGCCGCCTGCATATCTGGAACGAAGAAGATTCCGAATACACACACGATCGCATCAAAACTTTCATCCGGGAATCCCAACGTCTCAAAATCTCCAGCCTGAAATTTGATATTTTCCAATCCTTGCTGTTGGGCTTTGTCACGCGCTAATTGCAAGAGCGATTCTGCTAGATCAATGCCCAAAACTTGCCCTGTCGAACCCACACGAACTGCCGCAGGAATCGCAGAAGCACCAGACCCGCAACACACATCCAAAACACGATCGCCTGGTCGCAATGCAAGGTGATTAATCGTCTGTTGTCCAAAACGATTCCAAAACGACAACGCTGGCGCATCAAAGTAATCTGATGCAGCATTAAATACAGCTTCTACCCTGGCAAGTGCCTCTTCTTTACTCACTGAGTTCCTCCAAGAACGCGAGCGGTTGATTCATCTGAGCCGCAAAACCCAGAATTGCGCGATCTCGATGCTCATACAACAACTCACCTTGAGCATTAAACAAGAACGTTGCCCCGCGCTGAGTCAGATAAGCAGAATTTGGCACATAGGTCTTCCAATGACTCAGCACTTCCGTCATATTACGAAGTCGCAAGGTTGCTAGTTCAAACGGACGTTGAAAACCGCTGCCACCTGCCCACCGGAAAGTAGAACCTTTGAGTGGCGGAAGTGGTGCAGCTTTTACAGTCTCATCATCGCCAATCAACTGTGGTGCAGTGCGATCTCCGCGATATCCCCGAAATACTTCTGTTAAAGTTCCAGGACTCCCAATGCCTGCACACATAAGCAGGAGATTGAACCAGGCATTCTGTTCTGTCGAAAGCAATGGCAACTTGAGCGAGAGTCCCGAATACAATTCAAGCTGTTGGTGGAGTTCAGCAGTAGGGTCTACAAACAGACAATCGGGAGGAAAACCTGTGTATTCGCAGAATTTCTCGCCGGAAGCACGATCTCCAATGCCCACTGCTCGAACTGCAACTTCTGTCGATCTCAGCACTTCTGCCTCTCGCTTCAACCACCAAGCATATTCGAGGTTATCGAAATCGCCCAACTGCGACCAAATCAAAACCAGTTGCCGAGGCGCGTTACAGCCGTCTAAAATGGGCACGATCGCACCATCACTAATGCGTTGACGCTGGGTTTGAATCAAGCGATCGTACAGCTTCATGATGCGAACCCGAAAGACTAAACAACTGACCTCAAGAAGTAAAAGTTTACCAAATTCAGTTGCAGTAGATTGCCAATCTGACACCAATCGTGCCGATCCGCTGATATTCGTAAAACAACGAATTGCCCCTATGGCACTGTTCTTGGCTCACTTGTCCATACAGAGGTCATGCGATTGTAAGCACATTAGCACATCTTAGTAATGTCTCTACCCACTGACAGTCTGATTCAGACAGTTTGGGCTGAAGTTGACGAGTATAGTCGATAGCTAGCTGATATCGTCCCTTGTCATACACCCGATGCAGTAAAGCTTGTAGATCGTCATCACACTCCACCGACTGAATTTAAGATGATTGACGATGACCGAGAGTTTCAGATTAAAGTGGACTGGTTGCCCTCAGATGATCGCGCCCGCAATGCGTGGGCGAACCAAGACGATGCCACTCGTGATGCAGCCTATGCGTGTGCATTAGCGGCAGTTGAATTGAGTCGCGGTCTGGTGGCACTGCGACGGGCAGAAACCCGAACTGGCGCAGATTATTATGTTGCTCCCATCGGACAGACACTCGATGATTTGGAGACCTGTTTTCGTTTAGAAGTCTCTGGCACGGATTTGGGCAGTGCCGAAGTCCGACGACGGTTGCAAGAGAAAGTGGCTCAAGCGAGTCGTGGAAACAGTAATTTGCCTGCTATTGCCGCAGTTGTCGGATTTCGAGCAAAATTGATTATGATTAGCTCAGTGAGGTGAAACACATGAGTTGGTTGGAGCATCATACTCAAAGTGAACAGTATGCCAGTCTTGCTGAGGTTGCTCATCGAGAGGGAGAATTCGCACGATCACGGGAGCTTTATCACCTCGCCGCCGAGTGCGAAACCCGTGGGCTTGAAGATCTGGATGTGACGAAAACACGAACCCTGGGCATTACCGTCGTCAGTGCCGTTGCTTTATGGTTAAAGGCGGAAGAATTTGGCATCGCAGAACGACTGGCATACCGGTGGTTAGCTACAGACTTTCTACCACCGTTTGCTGTTCAAGAACTGCGTGAACTTCTACAGGCGATTTGGCGAGAATTACAAGTGTCAGCCGCACTGTAAAGCGAGTTCTTCAAGGGTGACTAATGATGGATGTCAAGATGCAAGATCTCAATCTGCTTAGGAATCTTGACCCTGTTATGCTCCAGTTATACCTTCAATAGTAGAGATGGCAAGAGAATTCAGCAGTTCGTCATGCTTCGCTTTAGGTTCACAGCGAAACTTCAAACGCGGAGGTGTTGCTGCCATCAAATCAAACCTTAGTGGATTTTTCACGACGAATGTATGAGCTGCTGGAAACACTAAGAACTGTAGAGGGGCGACCTCAACTTGACATTCTGCATGCTCCTTGCCGAATGTGACCATTCAAGGAATGGTGACTCATATCTGCGAAGGAGTAACCGAAGGCAGAGTCATCGTGATGGGCGTAGTGATCGGTAAGTTGCGGCGCATTCAGCTTGATCTGGTTGATCCGTCCTACGAACTTGCGGTCAAAGCGTATCAAGCACATTCGCCCATTCTTTGCTAAGGGGATCTTATCAGGCAGGGAAGTGCTTTCCGGTTGCAGCACCCACAAAACTTCAGGCTAGATCTTGATGCTTGGACAGGCTGAGATAAAGCGAGTTCGGCGCTCAATCGGGGGAGCGTTGAAACTGGACGAGCCGCGATTAGCGCAGAGCGCAACTCCGTAGGAACCGCAATGCACATCGCTCTCAACCCTTGGGAGATCCTCAGATGTTGCAATTGCTCAATTCATGGCTATCATGCACCTACTTTGGATATTTTTGAGCCTTGGGTGCAACGATGACCGAATTGAGTACGAATGACTGGGACAAAATCAATGCGCTGATGACATCTGACCCCTACAGATATGGATTACCCAAGCGGGAGTATGGCTCGGTCGTTCTCGCCTCTTTCAATATTCGTAAGCTGGGTGCGAGAAGACAACGCAGTGAGGCGACCTGGAAGTTTCTTGCCCAAGTCTGCCAGCACTTCGATCTGTTATCTGTGCAAGAGATTATGAACGATCTCGAAGGGTTTGATCGCCTAAAAGAATTGATGGGTTCAGATTATGGTGCTGTGGTTTCGGATGTGACGGGCGCATTTCCGGGTGAGCCGGGATTGGGAGAGCGGTTGGGCTTTCTCTACAACCGATCGCTGGTTGAACGCGGCAATATTGTCTCGGATGCGTCTTATGATCGCACCAAATTGTGATCGCACCAAATTGCTCACCACTTTGATCGAACACAAGGAGGCATTGGAAGCCGCGATCGCACCTCATCTTGATCCTCGGACTGGCAAGATTCGTAAAAGCGCGAAGATTCAGTTACCTGTCTTTTTGACCTTTGTGCGTCAACCCTTCTGCGCCAGCTTTCGTATCTCTGGACATCCTGGGACACTTCCCTACGAATTCATGGCTGTCAATGCTCATCTTTATTTTGGGGACAGCATCAAAGACAGGCGGCAAGAGTTTGATGCGCTGATGAAATGGATTATGGAGCGAGTCAAAGAAGAACAGGGTGCGTTCTCTAGCTACATCCTTTTAGGCGACCTCAATCTGGATTTTGACAATCCAGCACAAGACCGACTGCGAATCGAGGCGCACATTAAAACGTTCAATCAAGCGATGGGCAAAACTGCCAATGTCAACTTTCCCTTCATTGACATTCATCCTCAGCACCAGCAACCATTTCGCACCAATGCCCGTTCCAGTGAGACATTCGATCAGATCGCTCTATTCAGCCGTGAGCCAAGGTTCCCGACCTACAAAGAGAATGCCCTAATGGGGTCGCAAGCTCGTGGTCCTGATTATGGGGTCTTTAATTTCGTGGAATTGTTTCGAGATGCACTCGGTATGCCAGAGATCGAGCAATTGTCAGCCAGCGAGAGGCGATCGTTTTTTGCCAAGTTTGAGCATGAGGTCAGTGACCATTTACCGTTGTGGTTACGTCTACCATTGCCCGATCAATAAGATGACAATGTGGCTGACGGGAAAGCGTTCCGTCAGCATTCAATCCAGATAGAGACGGTTAACGATGAGGCAGTTTCGCTTTTGGCACAGCAAAATTGACCGCAGTACGACTAGACTTTTGACCAGACTTCTTTTTTGATCCCAAAGCGCCTCCAAATTTGCTACACCGGAACGGTAGGCACTTTGTAGGAAAGTGATCATGGCAGCACCAGATGAGTCCACGTCTTATATCAGCCGACGCAAAATTCGGCAGTGTTCTAGATGTGTGGATATATGGCAGAATGAAAACGATGTGTTAGAGGGCTGAGTCTAGAGATGGTCCTAGAACCTGTTCAATGTCCCGATTGCCAGAGTGTGGATGTCGTTAAGCATGGTCGCAGTGCTGCTGGAAAACAACGGTATTGTTGCCGTAACTTAGAGTGTTCCAGACGATCATTTATCTTGAACTTTAGCTATCGAGGACGACTGCCTGAAGTCAAAGCGCAAATCAGTGACATGGCAATCAACGGCAGTGGTATTCGTGATACCGCCAGAGTGTTGAAGATTAGCCCAACGACTGTGATTGAAACGCTGAAAAAAAGTCAAGCCAACTTGAACAAGTAAACACAAGTCTGCTCGAACAGCACCAACCGGATAACACGGCAGTCATGGTCGTCAGAGTCGAGGCGGCGGAGCTGGACGAGATGTGGAGTTTTGTCGAGTCAAAGCAGCATCAACGATGGTTGTGGCACGCGATTGACCATCAAACTGGAAAAGTACTTGCCTATGTGCTAGCCACCCATGAAGACTCAGCTCTTAAGCAACTTCAGCAACTGTTAGCTCCTTTTTCGATTCAGCGGTTTTACACCGATAGTTGGGGAGCTTACTTGCGATTGCTAGATGAGCAGCACCATACGGTTGGCAAAGCCAACACACAGCGCATTGAGCGGAAGCATCTAACTTTGAGAACTCGGATCAAGCGACTTGCCAGAAAGACGATCTGTTTTTCCAAGACTGAGAAGATGCATGATACTGTGATTGGATTATTCATCAACCGTCATGAGTTCGGGCGAGCAGTATAACGTTATGCCCACACATCTAGAACACTACCCAAAATTCTTCGGTTTGCTGGATTAGCAGCGGGAGCCGCTACATTTCCCACTGCTTGTAAAGCCTTGACGACTCCGACTGAAGTGAACAATGCGGCTGAGGCAGCAAATCTTACCAGTGCATCTAAGGGGCAAATGAGTCGGGTTGTCCTGATCAAAACCGAGGATCGCGTCGCCGGAACTCGACGGGCGATCGATTTACTACAACTAGACACGATCGCAGGCAAAACCGTCTTCCTCAAACCCAATTACAACACGGCTGATCCAGCCCCTGCTGCTACCGACACGCGATTACTTGAAGCCTTAATTCAAGAATTCCAGAACGCCAAAGCCGGACAAATTATGATCGGCGATCGCAGCGGTATGGCAAACACACGTGAAGCAATGACAACGAAGGGTGTGTTTCAACTTGCCGATCGCTATGGGGTGAATACGATCGTCCTCGACGAGTTGAACGCTGACGATTGGAAGCTCTTTCCCGCTGAAGGAACTCATTGGAGTCGAGGCTTTGCCTTTGCCCGTCCCATTCTCGATGCAGGAGCGATCGTCAATACCTGCTGTCTAAAAACACATCGCTTTGGCGGACACTTCACTCTATCTCTGAAAAATAGTGTGGGCATGGTCGCGAAATATGTTCCAGGCAACAATTACAACTACATGAGCGAATTGCATTCCTCGCTGCACCAACGCTTGATGATTGCGGAAATCAACAAAGCGTACCAACCTGCGCTTGTGTTGCTTGATGGGGTAGAAGCGCTGGTCAATGGGGGTCCTGAAGCCGGAAAGCAAGTGAAATCGAATGTGATTCTGGCGGGAACAGACCGTGTTGCGGTAGATGTAGTTGCGATCGGCATCCTTCGAGCATTGGGAACGACCGAAGCCGTTTCGCGTGGGTCAGTGTGGCAGCTCGAACAGATTCGCCGTGCTGTCGAACTCGGACTGGGAGCGACTCATCCGGATCAGATCGAAATCATTACGTCAGACACTGCGAGTCAAACAATGGCAGATCGCATTCGTAAACTCATTACAGTTTAATTTAAGGATACCGGAAGAAAAATCTCAGCATTACGGTTCTAGTCATGGAGAAGAGGGAAATTTGCAACTGGAAGTGCAGCGATCGCAAAAGGCAACAGTCATACAATACGATAGAGAAAACCGTCCCAGATAGCCTGATTGATCATTCACGTTCTACAAGAACCCGCAACCCTTAGGAAGCGTATGAACCATTGATCTGCGGAAGACACCGCCTTTCGGTGTCAACAGTTGTCGGTACGGCTAGAGCAATTGGCTCAGATCTTCGAGGAAATGGCACGGCTGAGTTAGGATGAGACGCAGGCAACAGTGCTGGCACGGCTCCGAATAACGGCAGGGCTGTTTCAATGTGAGAGTAGAAAAACTAAACTGAACAGCAACGTTTATTCTGCCCTAATGCTCATGAGTCTGATAGAACATCTGCAACAAATTCCAGAGTTCCGTGCAGCGCGTGGTCAACGGCATGAACTCTGGCTGGTTTTGCTGGGTTATGCTCTGATCTGGTGTATGGAAAATAAGGAGAAAAAAGGCGTATCCTGCTGAAAGACAAAAAAGATCAGATGAGGAATACACCGTGAACAATGATAACTTAATTGCATTCAAAACGCCAGGGACAACAGAAACATTCACAGATGCGCTGACAGAATTAGTGCGACAGGGCGCACAGCAAATTATCGCTCAAGCAGTCGAAGCAGAACTGAGTACATTTCTGAGCCAGTACCAGCAGTTAAGAGATGAACAAGGACGCAAAGCAGTGGTACGCAATGGATATTTACCCGAACGAACAATCGTCACCGGAGTGGGAGAGGTTGCTGTCCAAGTGCCAAAAGTCCGAGATAGAACGGGAAGCGGCATCAAGTTCAATTCGAGCTTACTTCCACCGTACTTGAAACGTTCGCGTTCGGTGGAAGAAGTGTTGCCTTGGTTGTATCTTAAAGGCGTGTCTACAGGCGATTTTAGTGAAGCATTGTCTTCGCTGCTAGGAGCCGATGCTGCCGGGTTGTCATCGAGTACGATTAGCCGCTTGAAAGCGAAATGGATTGAGGAACATGAACAGTGGCAACATCGCAGCTTGAAAGGCAAGCGGTATGTGTATGTCTGGGCAGATGGCATCTACTTCAACATTCGAGCCGAAGATGACCGCTCTTGTATGTTGGTGATCATTGGGGTCAGCGACACGGGACACAAAGAACTGCTGGGACTTGAGTTGGGATTTCGGGAGTCCGAGTTGAATTGGAACAGCTTACTGCTGCGTCTGAAAGACCAGGGCTTAAAAGAACCGCCAGAGCTAGCAATCGGAGACGGAGCATTAGGATTCTGGAAATCTTTACGGCAAGTGTTTCCCACGACGCAAGTTCAGCGTTGCTGGGTGCTATGGCGCGACAATTGTATTGGCTCAACTGACAATTACGTTGCCCACCCCAAATTTTCCAAATAAGAGAACACCTTCTCATTTGCAAACCGGATCAGATCGAGCAGCTTGATTCAGCAATCTTGATCCAACGAGATCTTCAAAGAAAAGACACTAGGATGCGTCCAAACTTGCAATTCGAGACTTCCTAGTGCCCGTATCAATAAAATATCAACAGGTTCAACTGTACATGAACGCGAAACAATCGGGACATTCCCGACAAACCTCGGCAGCCAAAGCTGGGATTTCAAGACGTACCGCCCAGCGGATTGAAAATGGGACGCATCGACCCAAACGCGGACGACCGAGAGATTGGAAAACCCGCAAAGACCCACTCGATGGGCATTGGGAAGCAGACTTGCTTCCGATGCTAGAACGAGAACCTCGCCTACACCCCATCACGTTGTTTGAAACGCTGCAAGAGTTATATCCCGGACAATATGACGACAAACTGAGAACCGTAGAACGACGGGTCAAAGATTGGAAAGCTCAACACGGGAAACCGAAAGAAGTGATGTTCAAGATTCAGCATTCTCCGGGAGTCCTGGGACTGTCTGACTTTACGCACCTCAAGGGTGTCACCGTAACAGTCAGAGGACAAGCGTTTCAGCACATTTTGTATCACTATCGACTGGCGTTTAGTGGGTGGCAATATGTGCAGGTAATTCAGGGTGGGGAGAGCTTTGTGGGCTTATCCCAAGGCTTACAAAATGCGCTGTTTGCCTGTGGAGGAGTGCCCCAGCAACATCGCACCGATAGTCTCAGTGCGGCATATCGCAACACGGGTAGCCGCAATCCGCAATTGACGCAAATGTATGCCGCGATCTGTGACCACTACCGGATGCAACCGACTCGAAACAACCCAGGCGTGGCTCATGAAAACGGTTCCATCGAGTCGTCTCATGGGTACTTCAAACGCCGATTGTGTCAGGCGCTGTACCGTCGAGGCAGCTTTGATTTTGAGAGTGTCGCTCAGTATCAGGTGTTCATCGAATCGGTGATAGCAAAGCTCAATGCCAAGTGCCAGCAAAAATTTGAGCTGGAACGTTCCACTTTGCAAAGCTTACCGCAATATCGGACGGCGGATTATGAGGTTTTAAGTAGTCGAGTCAGTGCCCACAGTACCATCAGTGTGCGTTGCATTCTTTACAGTGTGCCGTCTCGACTGATTGGGCAGCAACTGACATTACATCTCTATCACGACCAGATTGCGGGCTTTGTCGGCACGACTCAAGTCGTTGTGTTGCCTCGTCTTCATGTCCATGGCAGTGCAACGATTCGACGGGCGCGCTGCATCAACTATCGCCATATCGTCGAGAGTCTGCGTCGAAAACCCAGAGCATTTCTGCACTGCCAATGGCAGGAAGACTTACTGCCCGATGCCGACTGGCGCGAACTCTGGCAACAGATGAAACGCGGCACTGATCCCGATACTGCTGCTCGTTGGATGGTTGAGGCCTTGTACATTGCAGCCACTCAAGACCGAGAAGTCGAAGTGGCGAACTATCTCAAAACTGAGCTTGCAGCCGGTACATTCACCCTCTCTCGTCTCCAACATCGATTCAATCTGATGAAATCCCTACCTGTTCCCGAAGTTGCTTCAATGCAACACGCACTATCGAGCTATGACCAACTCTTCCAAACACAGAAACAATCCCCAGTCCCAGTTGAGTCCCTACCAAACCCTGACGACGGTGCTCAAACGCCTCAAGTTGAGCCACTTCCTGTCCGATTGGCAGACGGTCGAACATCAAGCCACTCAGGAGAATTGGAGCTACGCTCAATTCCTCTTAGCACTCGCCGAAGGGGAAGCAACCCGTCGCGACCAGGCTCGGATTGCCCGCGCGCTCACCGAAGCGCAATTGCCTTGCGGAAAATCCTGGTCTAATTTTGAGTTCGCTCATGTTCCTAGTCTCAATCCGGCAGTGGTGATGCAATTTGCCGAATCGACCAGTTGGTTGCAAACTGCCTCCAATATCCTCATCTTTGGACCGAGTGGAACTGGGAAAACACATGTCAGTTCGGCACTAGGGCGTTCCATGATAGAGTTGGGCAAATGGGTGAAGTTCCTGCCTGCCACCACGCTCGTTCAGCAACTTCAGCAAGCAAAACTACAACTGCAATTACCTGCTTTTCTTGTCAAACTCGATAAGTACGATCTGCTGATCATTGACGACTTGGGCTATGTCAAAAAGTCAGAGGCGGAAACCTCGGTGCTGTTTGAGTTGATTGCTCATCGCTATGAACGGCGCAGTCTACTGATTACAGCCAATCAACCTTTCAGCCAGTGGGATAGCATCTTTACGGACTCGATGATGACGGTCGCTGCCATAGATCGCTTAGTCCATCACGCGACCATTCTCGAAATGCAAGCCGAGAGTTTTCGCAAACAAGCCGCAATCTCACGCACTCACACGACTTAATTCAGCACTCCTATCCTGAACTCACTTTACCTTGAGGCTCTGCTTAAAAGTGCAGAAGTTCTTCCGTCCAGCCTGGATTTCAACGATTCAGTTTGACAATTTGTGCTGCTTTTTTGTCCCTGTACTACTCAGCTTGAGTCCATCTTCAGTCCATCCGAGTAGTACAGCATTTTTAGTTGTCGTTTGGAAACGTGATCATCTACACCTTACTTTCAACTTGGATGCGAACACTACCTGATTCCATTGATTTGAAGTTGAATTTTGTAGCAAAAAGGAGGAGAAAATTGATGCTCTAAATGTGCCAATGTAATTGACGGGAGACACCTGGCTTGCAGGCATTTCGACTTCGACGCTTCAGCACAGGATGAGTATTTTGAGTCAGTCACACTCGATGCCGAACAGCCTTCGTCGTGCCATCGATATCAAAGACCATCCATCGCTTGCCACTGCGGTCTGTCACGCCCAATTCTGGGCCGATGGGTGAGTGTTCAAGTAGGGCACTCTCAAAAAGTTCGCGTAAAGCTTCAACGGCATCATTATCGACATCAGCGAGGAATCGACTCAAGGTAGAAGCAACCGGACAATGCTGCCGACCCCAGACTGACATCAGCACAGATGCAACACTACTCAATTGTTCAAAAAATGCTTCTAAACTCGTCAAACCGCTCACCGCATAAGCTAGTAGTAATAGCACAAAGTCGCACACTTCATACTTGCCCATCCGTCCTCGATTCACATGCGCCTGTTGCTGCAAGCGCTCTAGTAATCCACAGTGTTGCCAGTATTGTCCTAGCAGTAAAGCTTCTGCGAACCAAGTTGGAATGGCAGGATTGGCTTGCTCAGTGGTAGTCACTTCTAAACTTGCTACAGTAAGATTAACATTCTTTTCAGACATCGTTGCCTGCCTCCAAGCAGTGCAGTTGATGTCTTTTTCTATCGCATACATTGATCCTTGAAACCGCTTCTAAATCTCGCTCTTAGCTTTTCTTCATGCACTCCTTGCGCATCGCGTGGGCATACTTATCAACTTCAAGACAAGTATTATTGGCTCCTTGGTAGGTCGTGAAATAGTAGGAGGAACTATCTGAATCACGGCGAGAATGCGTGTCCTTGTAAGCGTGAAATTTAACGGCTTAAATCCTGCTGGTAGATTCATTTGGGCGCTGTACGGAGGTAGGAAACACGGCCATCCTCTTTGGTCTTGCCAGCGTTGCTAGTCTTCATGCACGATGTCTCACCTGGGAATTGAGCAATTATCCTGCACAATCATGGTGAAGCGCCTGATTCGTTCCAGGGTTTGCGCTACTTTCTCGGCGATCCAATTCATCACTTGAATGTCGCTTTCCCCACGAAAGTCTCTTGAGCTAGGTCATACTCAAAAGACTAGAACAACTCGCCAGGGCGCTAGCATAACCTGGCTGTAGAATTAAAGAGCTTCTCTCCATCTTATGTTTAATTGATCCCGCCTATTTCTCTAAAAAGAGCGTTTTGACGAAAACACTACGAGAATTCCCATAGAAACCTACTCCGTATAGGCTGGTAATCTTGCTGAAAACTGTAGAAAATAGAACGCTAGCTTTTTCGGATGCCGAAGCTATATACAAGATATGAAAATTGAATCATAGCGATAGGCAGAACTATCTTTAAGGTGCAGGGGGACTATCGCTATTTTTTGTTTCTTTAAGTGGTAGCAAGACTATGAAGCCAGTTTCAAATTCCTCCAAATTACGAGAGCTATTGTGGATGAGCCACACTCCAATGTTTTCTTCAAAACCATCAGCAAGTCATACGCAAATATCAAACTCACTTGCGTTGTTAGGCACAACGTCTATAACAGTAATTTTGGCAATTCTCTGGTTCTATATTCTTCCTAGCTTAAGTACCTTAAGCTCTACATACTCCACTGTTCATCCCACATCTATTCCATGGCTTCAAAGCCAAAAAGACTGCGAAAAAACAGTGAGAATATGGCGAGATGGTGAATGCTGGGATCAAGAACATAATCCTGATTTCTAATCTTCTATATCTTCATCACAGGATTGCTACTATAGCAATCTTAATTGCCCATGAAAAAGTGCTATACATCTCAAGCTTTGGGAAGTAAGCAACCTCCGGCAGAGCCCTGACTATTACCCACAAGTGCGGCTTTCACTGAGGGATAACCAGAGATAAATGTGAGCAGAAATGCTAGCTTTAATCTTTGCACAGGGAGTACATGAGCATCAGCGAGCATAACAAAGAGCAATCCTGGAGTGAATGGGAATTTGCGCAGGTGAATCTGGGCGACCAGCGACTGAACACAAGGTTGAGGAAGCTGGCAGCGGACTTGTCAGCAACTCCAGAAGCGCCCATCAACCAGGCAAGTGAAGATTGGGCAGCCACAAAAGCAGCCTACCGATTCTTTCAGAACGAGAAGGTCATAAGTGAACAAATTCTGAATTCTCATCAAGCTCGAACCGTGGAGCGGATGAAGCAGGAAGCAGTTGTGCTAGCAATTCAAGATACCTCGTATTTGAACTTTTCAACTCACAAACAAACCCAAGGGCTAGGACCGATCGGAGATCGTCGTTCTGCTAGCCTTGGTTTGGTGACACATAACATTCTTGCGGTTACGCCTCAAGGACTGCCTTTGGGATTACTGCATCAAATCGGTTGGGCAAGAGCTGGATACAATCAGCAAAGCGAGCGCGAACGCAAGAACACATCAATTGAGCATAAGGAAAGCTACCGCTGGGTTCAAGGTCTTAAGTTTGTTCAATCATTCAAACCTGAGAACACGAGAGTGATTACACTCTGTGACGGAGAAAGTGACATCTACGAGCTGTTTGTCGCTGCCGAACGTTGTCACTCAGAATTTGTGATTCGGGCTGCTTGGAATCGGCATCTCAAAGACAGCGAATTTCCTCGCTTGTGGGAACAACTGCAAGCACAACCTGTGGCGGGATGCTATCAGATCACGGTGCCGTCGAGCGGCTCTAAACCGGAACGCACCACTACCCTTGCCGTTCGATTTGGAACGGTGACTTTAGCACCCACACAACGCCCGAAACAGTCGTTATTCTATCCGTTGCCGCCGGTAATGCTGGATGCAGTCTATGTGACGGAAGTGGATGCCCCCAATGCCGAAGACCAGATCGAATGGATGCTTTTGACCAATATTGCGGTCAATTCATTCGAGCAGGCACTGGAAAAAGTGGAATGGTACTGTTGTCGCTGGCAGATTGAGGTCTTTCATAAAATTCTTCAGCACGGTTGCTAAGTCGAGCAGTGTCGCTTGCAATCAGCCGAGCGCTTGAATCGATACATCACGTTGATGAGCATTGTGGCATGGCGACTGTTCTGGATGACCTGGATGCAGAGAACTACCCCCACTGCTTCAGCCCGGACGATTTTGACTGAACTTGAGATCCAGACGCTGATGTTGCTGACCCATCACTCCAGCGATGCTCAGCTCTCTGACTTCCGTGTCGCTCAAGCCGTGATAGCGATTGCGAAACTCGGTGGCTTCTTAGCTCGCAAGGGCGATGGAGACCCTGGCCCAACGGTTATCTGGAGGGGATGGTCGGTGCTGCAAAATGCAACTCGGTTCGCCTCTCACCTCTTCCCCCAAACTTGTGGGTAATAGTCAGAGCCGAGCTAGGGGTTTACCGAGTGTCTCCCGTCAATTACATTGGCACATTTAGAGCATCAATTTTCTCCTCCTTTTTGCTACAAAATTCAACTTCAAATCAATGGAATCAGGTAGTGTTCGCATCCAAGTTGAAAGTAAGGTGTAGATGATCACGTTTCCAAACGACAACTAAAAATGCTGTACTACTCGGATGGACTGAAGATGGACTCAAGCTGAGTAGTACAGGGACAAAAAAGCAGCACAAATTGTCAAACTGAATCGTTGAAATCCAGGCTGGACGGAAGAACTTCTGCACTTTTAAGCAGAGCCTCAAGGTAAAGTGAGTTCAGGATAGGAGTGCTGAATTAAGTCGTGTGAGTGCGTGAGATTGCGGCTTGTTTGCGAAAACTCTCGGCTTGCATTTCGAGAATGGTCGCGTGATGGACTAAGCGATCTATGGCAGCGACCGTCATCATCGAGTCCGTAAAGATGCTATCCCACTGGCTGAAAGGTTGATTGGCTGTAATCAGTAGACTGCGCCGTTCATAGCGATGAGCAATCAACTCAAACAGCACCGAGGTTTCCGCCTCTGACTTTTTGACATAGCCCAAGTCGTCAATGATCAGCAGATCGTACTTATCGAGTTTGACAAGAAAAGCAGGTAATTGCAGTTGTAGTTTTGCTTGCTGAAGTTGCTGAACGAGCGTGGTGGCAGGCAGGAACTTCACCCATTTGCCCAACTCTATCATGGAACGCCCTAGTGCCGAACTGACATGTGTTTTCCCAGTTCCACTCGGTCCAAAGATGAGGATATTGGAGGCAGTTTGCAACCAACTGGTCGATTCGGCAAATTGCATCACCACTGCCGGATTGAGACTAGGAACATGAGCGAACTCAAAATTAGACCAGGATTTTCCGCAAGGCAATTGCGCTTCGGTGAGCGCGCGGGCAATCCGAGCCTGGTCGCGACGGGTTGCTTCCCCTTCGGCGAGTGCTAAGAGGAATTGAGCGTAGCTCCAATTCTCCTGAGTGGCTTGATGTTCGACCGTCTGCCAATCGGACAGGAAGTGGCTCAACTTGAGGCGTTTGAGCACCGTCGTCAGGGTTTGGTAGGGACTCAACTGGGACTGGGGATTGTTTCTGTGTTTGGAAGAGTTGGTCATAGCTCGATAGTGCGTGTTGCATTGAAGCAACTTCGGGAACAGGTAGGGATTTCATCAGATTGAATCGATGTTGGAGACGAGAGAGGGTGAATGTACCGGCTGCAAGCTCAGTTTTGAGATAGTTCGCCACTTCGACTTCTCGGTCTTGAGTGGCTGCAATGTACAAGGCCTCAACCATCCAACGAGCAGCAGTATCGGGATCAGTGCCGCGTTTCATCTGTTGCCAGAGTTCGCGCCAGTCGGCATCGGGCAGTAAGTCTTCCTGCCATTGGCAGTGCAGAAATGCTCTGGGTTTTCGACGCAGACTCTCGACGATATGGCGATAGTTGATGCAGCGCGCCCGTCGAATCGTTGCACTGCCATGGACATGAAGACGAGGCAACACAACGACTTGAGTCGTGCCGACAAAGCCCGCAATCTGGTCGTGATAGAGATGTAATGTCAGTTGCTGCCCAATCAGTCGAGACGGCACACTGTAAAGAATGCAACGCACACTGATGGTACTGTGGGCACTGACTCGACTACTTAAAACCTCATAATCCGCCGTCCGATATTGCGGTAAGCTTTGCAAAGTGGAACGTTCCAGCTCAAATTTTTGCTGGCACTTGGCATTGAGCTTTGCTATCACCGATTCGATGAACACCTGATACTGAGCGACACTCTCAAAATCAAAGCTGCCTCGACGGTACAGCGCCTGACACAATCGGCGTTTGAAGTACCCATGAGACGACTCGATGGAACCGTTTTCATGAGCCACGCCTGGGTTGTTTCGAGTCGGTTGCATCCGGTAGTGGTCACAGATCGCGGCATACATTTGCGTCAATTGCGGATTGCGGCTACCCGTGTTGCGATATGCCGCACTGAGACTATCGGTGCGATGTTGCTGGGGCACTCCTCCACAGGCAAACAGCGCATTTTGTAAGCCTTGGGATAAGCCCACAAAGCTCTCCCCACCCTGAATTACCTGCACATATTGCCACCCACTAAACGCCAGTCGATAGTGATACAAAATGTGCTGAAACGCTTGTCCTCTGACTGTTACGGTGACACCCTTGAGGTGCGTAAAGTCAGACAGTCCCAGGACTCCCGGAGAATGCTGAATCTTGAACATCACTTCTTTCGGTTTCCCGTGTTGAGCTTTCCAATCTTTGACCCGTCGTTCTACGGTTCTCAGTTTGTCGTCATATTGTCCGGGATATAACTCTTGCAGCGTTTCAAACAACGTGATGGGGTGTAGGCGAGGTTCTCGTTCTAGCATCGGAAGCAAGTCTGCTTCCCAATGCCCATCGAGTGGGTCTTTGCGGGTTTTCCAATCTCTCGGTCGTCCGCGTTTGGGTCGATGCGTCCCATTTTCAATCCGCTGGGCGGTACGTCTTGAAATCCCAGCTTTGGCTGCCGAGGTTTGTCGGGAATGTCCCGATTGTTTCGCGTTCATGTACAGTTGAACCTGTTGATATTTTATTGATACGGGCACTAGGAAGTCTCGAATTGCAAGTTTGGACGCATCCTAGTGTCTTTTCTTTGAAGATCTCGTTGGATCAAGATTGCTGAATCAAGCTGCTCGATCTGATCCGGTTTGCAAATGAGAAGGTGTTCTCTTATTTGGAAAATTTGGGGTGGGCAACGTAATTGTCAGTTGAGCCAATACAATTGTCGCGCCATACACTAGGAAGTCTCGAATTGCAAGTTTGGACGCATCCTAGTGTCTTTTCTTTGAAGATCTCGTTGGATCAAGATTGCTGAATCAAGCTGCTCGATCTGATCCGGTTTGCAAATGAGAAGGTGTTCTCTTATTTGGAAAATTTGGGGTGGGCAACGTAATTGTCAGTTGAGCCAATACAATTGTCGCGCCATAGGAAGGAGAAAATAGTCGGTTACGGCACTATCTGGCTCGACTGCACCGCAAAACATTTTGCTATTCCAAGTCAAAGGAGATGTTGCGCTATTCGATTCGGTTGCTGTTGCACTATCTCAAGCTGGGAACGGTTCCGATTCCTGGGTCACCATCCTATTAATGTGCAACGCCTGTTGCAATCGGTCGAGTGGTCCAGTGGTGCGCCAGTATTCTCCCAACAACAGCACTTCTGCTAACCAAGGCGGTGTAGCGGGATTGTCATCTGGATGACTCGTCAGTTCAATCCCGGCTTCGGTCGAATTGAGCATGATTTCGGACATTGTAGCTTGCCTCCATGCTTCTGAATATCGCTACCTCCTTTTTCTGGCGATCTCACTCTGATCCGCTCATCGACAGCAATCCAGCGTTACACTTTGTATCTCGTTGCGCATCTCGTGGGTGTGCCAATGTAATTGACGGGAGACAACTGCCTTCACTGTGGGTTTGTAGCACTTGCCGAATTTGCTCTGGACTCACATGACGGCGGTAGTAAAGACTGTCAAAGTTCTCCAAAAACGTTTGATTGCAAGCAGGACACAGATAGCGCTGATGACCGTTGGGCATCTTGCCATGTTTATAAGCTTTAGCGTGACCGCATAGAGGACATTCCATCGATTGGCTTCCTGTGAAGATCCACCTCTACTCTACCAACCCCACATTAATTTAATGCACTATCAACAAGCGAAAGTCACGACTCGGTTAGTCGTGAGCTACTTTAACTAGATCTGGCAGCATAGCTGCTTCAAATCCACCGCAGCACAACGAGCAGGATGAACATCGCGAGCTTGGGCTTGGTACGATATTTCTACCTATCCCACATTAGTTTGACGCACTATCTCTAATTGTTTGGGGATTCTTAAAGATACAATACTTCTCTAAGAATTTACTTTCCTCCTTCAGTTCTAGCAGTTAACCAGCCCGAGAAGAGAAAATCTGAAGATCAACTCGGCGCAGTTCCCGCAGTGATAACAGTTTTGCTTTAAAGGTTTTCTGGAATTCACTAGAAAGGGAATTGGCTCGATGTAGACAATCAACTAAAAATACATTAGCCCAGTAATAGGACTTGAGTTGATGTTGTTCTGACGTAAATTTCCACTCGCAACCCAGATCACAGATTTGCATCAATAACTCTCTCAGTTGTTCTGCCCAGATAATCCCCTGAGTTCGACACCACAGTTCTAGCTGGATTGGTTGTTGTTCAGCCGCTCGGAAAACTTCCCTAGCCTGGTTGAAGGCTACATAGATAGACGGCTCTAATAACGGATGCTTCAGGTTCAGCATGGAAGAGATGCACTGTGCTTGTTGCGGTTCTGGAGACTCTAGAAATTGATCAATATTGTGCGAAAGCTGACTTAGTCTTGCTTCTAATGCCAAGTTTGGAGGGAGTTTAGTGAGTAGACTTCCATCCAACTTGGTGGCAAGAACGAATTCCAAATCCTGGTTGCAACTGTAGTAAAAGGCACGTAATGCACTCATGGAATGCGAGGAAGAAGAGAGCGCAGAGGCTTTTTGATCGAGCCATTGCAAGAACGATCGCAGATTTACGTTGGATTGAACTGAGCGATCGACCTGTTGTTTCAGTAACTCTAACAGCAACTCACTATTCGACAATAAATCAATCGTCAGAAGAATGACATCGTGCCACCGTGAGTCGAAAACATGACTTGCCAAATGGTAGAAAGGATGCTGAGTTTTCCAGCGACTCCGCTGAAGTTTCTGAGCGAGAGAAGGCAGTAATTCTGGATAGCAAGATGAACTTGAATCGATAGTAGACGGAGGAAGTTTCGTTCGGGTCTGTGCAAAAATTCGTCGTGCTGTGAGATATTCTTGCAAGGCGAGATGAGAAAAAGAATAAACTTCGTGAGCTTGCTCTACCAATAATCCTGTGTTAACCGTGAGGGTTCTGAGGATAGCTTCACTTTCTAACAACAGTGCTTCATAGCTCGAAGAGACTTCTGGCAATTGTATTAAGTAATCGAAGATCGCAGAGAGAATGTCTTTTTTCTCAAAAAAGTACTGTCCTACCTCAAAGCGAAGTTCAGCAATCTGGCTCAAAAGAGTCATGTAGTCAGCCAGCTCTAGTGGCACTGAACTGGCTTCTCGATCGATGTTTCGTAAGCGATCCCAACGGAACAGCAGTAATTCCAAAATCGTTTGATATAGGCGCGATCGCCGTGTGGGAAATAGTTGTTGTTCCCGGAAGACCCAACAGAGCACATGCAAAAGCAGGGGAGTTTTGGCAATGTCGTGTAAGCGATAATTGTGAGGCTGTAATAGATGGTCTACAAACTGTTGGGCAATCTCTGCACTATCTTGGCGATCAGTATCAAACGCAGCAAACCATTTTTGAACAAAGCATTGTATCTGACCGTCGCTGAGATCGGCTAACTCCACCGCCATAAATCCTCGATAGCAAATATCGGGAACTCCTAAGCGACAAGTCAGCACGATGCGATTGTTAGGATAAGTCTCAGCAAAGTCCTGCACAGCACTATGAAGACAGTTGCGATCGTTCTGTGAAAGCTCGTCTAAACCATCCAACAATACAATGATTCTGCCTTCGCGAAGAATCTGTTGGAATGCGGGAAAACGCAGACCTGTTTCTTGGCACTGTTGAAATAAAAAGCTTTCTATACCCTCATGCGGTAACCGACTGAGTTCAGCAGTGAACCGCCGCAAGGGAATGAAAAAGGGAACTCGCGCCAAAGCATCCTCGTATGT
Source organism: Leptolyngbya sp. FACHB-1624 (assembly GCF_047649235.1). Taxonomy (NCBI): domain Bacteria; kingdom Bacillati; phylum Cyanobacteriota; class Cyanophyceae; order Leptolyngbyales; family Leptolyngbyaceae; genus Leptolyngbya; species Leptolyngbya sp. FACHB-1624. The sequence goes on along the minus strand of NZ_CP180258.1, from coordinate 6,106,606 downwards.
GAGGTGTTGTAATGCGAGAGATTGTAATAACGTAGTTTTACCAGACCCAGGCTTGCCATAAATTAAGAGATGAGGAGATTCAGCGAGGAGATCTTGGGCTCTCCGTTTCAGATCTCGAGTAGAGTCCTGAAGCTGATTCGTATTTCTTGGAGAATGACACTGCTGAGAATTCGATAGATGACGAATATAAAGCTGTTGGAGTTCGGTAGCTTCTACCCAACGATGGCAGGTTAAAGCAGGCAATAATGAGAGATCAGTATAGAGCTGTTCTAGCGGCTTCTCGCCATTAAATATGGTGTGCAGTGAACTACAGCGTTGCTGAGTCCGATCGTACAATTTTTCCTGTAACCACTGCCAGTTTTGAAATTCGTCTATTTCTATCGGCTCTTGAGTTATTTCTAGAGGTGTATGAGTAGAGGAGATCTCTTCCTGAGCGATCGGTTGCACGTCTGGAGCATCCCAACTTGGCAGGTCAGCAATCTCTTGCCAATCGAGATCTAACTGAAAACAAATATCAATAAACAAATGTCGCTCGATTGGACGACCCGAGAAAAATTTCCAGACTGACTGACGAGTCTGCAGCCCGACTGCACTCGCTAAATATTCCTGCGTCCATTCACGCCGTTCAAAGGCACGCTTTGCTCTTGTGATGCCAGCACTGGATGCTTTGAGTGATCGCTTTGCCATAGGTTCTCCTTTATCTGTTCATTGCTAAGGTTCATCGCTGTATTAACTTAGAAACAGCTCTTGGATTAGAAGTGAGGTTGGATTCCCTTTGCTTAACAAAGGTCGAGCTCAATTGATACAGATGAATTAATCGCAACAAGGAACACCGCGAGGAGTCAGAGAAATATCACGATATCGCGATCGCACTACCCTAGGAATAGGTATTGTACTACCGATTCAATCGTGTTTTTAGTCCTCATGAAGATGTAGGGCGTTGGCACTTAATTCTCCTTCCATACAATTGACTTTATAATCCGGAAAATCATTAAAAAGATCAAATGAAAGTTGAAAATTTTATTGATATCTTTGCTAGCTTAAAAAAGTAAAAAATACAGGAAGCGAAATTTCAGTAATTTCTCTCAAGTCATTGATAAATATTCAGTGGTAAGTAAAAAGTGGAGTTAAATATAAGCTGACAATATGAGATAGAAAAGCAGTTTAACTAATATTTATCAAAGGTACCTACTCCCTTTCAGACTAAGCTCAATGCTGAAAGCAGATCAGGTGTTCGGTTAGCTTTGGGTTGCTCAAACTGTTCCACAATAAATATGAATTAAATGTGAAATTGAATGTGAAATTATGCTCATTTATAGCGTCTAAACATGCTGTAAATCGATAGTGTATATTTTATTGATTGAATAAGTAGTCTGAATAGAGAATAATGTTAGCTACAAGTAAAAAACTACTAATACAAATTTGCTTGTTTTTTAGTTTGTAATTCCTATTTAATTCGTCAAACTCTTTAGAATAAACGCGAATGTTTTGAGGGATTTTGTAAAGTACAATTCCTCAAAACATTCGGCACAGGATTCATTGACAATAGACGTATTCAAAAATTAAATTAGGCAGAAAAAAGATGGTAAAACGGAATTTTTACCGCTCACCATCCCATGAAAAATCTATTTCATTATATCCAGACTTCTCCGCATCGCAGTCGCTCCCTTTTGGGAATTGAATATGAGCAATTGTCCTCGTTAATCAGCTATCTGCAACAGTTAGAAGCGGAATCCATTGCCCAACAGGATGCTCGCAAGATTCGAGTCAATGCTGCTGGCGCAGGTCGTCCCACCATGTTGAGGACTGAAACCGAGATCCTGCTGTGCTTGTACTACTTGCGACACTATCCGACCTTTGAAATTTTAGGTTTAACGTTTGAGGTGAGTTCGAGTCAAGCTCATGCCGTGACGCACTATTGGGTGGAGTTTTTGCGTCAAGCGCTGCCTGCGAGTCTGTGTGAGGAATTTGAGGATTGCGAGGCAGCTTGGTCAGTGATCACCGAGATGCTGGTGGAGTGGGAGTTGATTGTCGATAGCACTGAGCAGGTGCGTCAACGTCCGGGTGACTCAGACCTCCAGAAGCAACACTACTCTGGCAAAAAGAAGCAGACGACCTATAAACAATCGGTGATTGGCTTGCCCGATGGCAGCGATATTGTTGATGCCATCGTTGCTCATCCCGGTCCGAGTGCGGATGTCACCTTATTTCGGCAACAACAATCGCGGTTTCGCACCCAGCAGACCTTTGCGGGGGATAAAGCGTATCAAGGGGCAGACCGTACTCGCACCCCGCACAAGAAGCCCAAAGGACGTGAACTCAGTGAAGCTCAAACCGAAGCCAATCGCATTTTTGCAGGCGAACGGATTGTGATTGAACATCTGATGCGTCATCTGAAAATCTTCCGCGCTGCCAAAGAGGTGATGCGGTTGAGAAAAGACCATTATGCAGAGGTAATCCTAGCCATTTGTGGATTAGTGCCACTGCGATTAGGGGCGATTGAACTGCCTGTTTAAACAAGTAGGAAAAACTGGAGGTGATGCCAATGTAAGTCTTCAATCTTGAGAGTTCATTTCTAATAGAAACTGCCGCAAACCCGCAGGATTGCGTTCAGTAACTATCCTGGTAAGATCGCCCTCAAATTCAGGAGCAGTAACGCTTGTAAATTTCTGGAAAGGTCTAATGGCTGTTCATGAATCGTTGATGGCTAAGAGGGTGTTTTAAAAGTCGGAGTCGGTCAAATTTTATGCCAATCTCCTAACCATGATCCGAATCATTGCTAAGTAAATCCAAGTCTCTGAAGTTTCTGGAAGTAACTCATAATCCCGAACTAAGCGACGACAGTGCATCAGCCAGCCCAGAGTTCGTTCCACCACCCATCGCTTTTTGAGCAGGACAAAGCCTTTGGTTTGTTCCGGGCGTAAGACCACTTGGACAATCCAACGACAGATGGTGACCACCCAGTGCATAAAGGGAAAGCCATCGAAGCCGCCATCCACCCAAATCGTGTGTAGACGAGACACGGCTTTCCCGCGTTGTCGCACCCGCTGGAGAACAGTTTTGCCGCCGGCGCGTTCTGGGGTGCTGGCAGCAGTGACAAAGACCCGTAAGATCAATCCCAGCGTATCGACCGTGATGAATCGCTTGCGCCCTTTGATCACCTTACCTGCATCAAATCCGATTGCTGCATGCACTCCTGCCGCACTTTTCACGCTTTGGCTATCGACAATTGCTTCAGATGGGCTCGGAGAGCGCCCGACTTCGATGCGGATGCAGCGATAGAGACGGTCGTGAATGCTCAACCAGGTTCCATCCTTACGCCAATTACGAAAGTAAGTGTAGACCGTTTGCCAAGCTGGAAAATCTCCAGGTAACGCTCGCCACCGCACTCCTTCGACTAAAACATAAAAAATTGCATTGAGAATGTCCCATAAGTCTACTTCTCGCGGTCGTCCCCCTGGTTTTGCATCAGGTAGCAGGTCGCTCAACAATTCATATTGGGCAGGAGTGAGGTTACTGGGATACGATTTACTCATGTAGCTCTCTCGGTGCTGTGCTTTTACGTATTTACAGCTTATGACCGGAGAGCTTTTTTACAGCCTCAATTGTCTTTTAAAACATCCTCTAACTGAGCAATCTGTTTAAGCGCTGACGTAGAACAGCCCAGTTAATGGGTTTTGTAATGTAGTCCGTTGCACCAGAATCAAAAGCGCGATCGACCGACGTAGAATCATCCAAGGCAGTGATCATCAGAATGGGAACGGGTTGAACTGCGATCGCTCCATCATTCGATGAGTTTTGTAAATACCGCAGTTGTTGACAGCACTGAAATCCATCCATATCCGGCATCAGTGCATCCAGTAGAATCAAGTTCGGTTGATGGGTTTGAAAGAGTGAGATTGCTTCTTCCGCATTTTTGGCTTCAATGACTCGATACCCTTCTTTTGCAATGATGCCTTTCAGAATGGAGCGCATGGAGCGATCATCATCGACAACCAGAACCAGGGAGGCATTTTGAGACGAGGGAGAAAGCATCATTTCTGTAGTGGAAGCGTCGGGCACAGTAGAGAGGCCGCTTTGTAAGGAATCCACCACCACACTTGCACTCTCAGCATCGACTGGTGGAGAAAAGAGGAATCCTTGCCCATATTGGAGACCAATTTCCTTGACTCGTTGGAGTTGCTCTTCTGTTTCAATTCCTTTTGCGATCGCAAGCATGTTTAGATCCTTCGCTAAGATGACAATCGTTTCTAGTAGATTCGACAAGCCCTTATCTGGCCCAATACGTCCGATTAAAGATGGGGCAATCTTCAGAGCAGCAACTGGAAAACGATGGAGATAATCCAGGCTTGTGTAGCTTTCTCCAAAGTTGTCAATGCAAACCGGAATTTGGCGAATTTGCAATTGGAGTAGAATAGAAGTAGTCGCAGCAGCATCTTCCATCGCAACTTGATCGTCAACTTCTAGCATCAGGCAAGAGGTTGGAAGTTGGTAAGTTGCCAAAGCACGATCAATTTGAGGAATTAAGTCTGGGTGGAAAAACTGACGGCTACTTAAATTAATGCAGAGCTTGAGATCGTAATTACTCTGCGATCTCCACAATTGTAGCTGCCGGCAAGCTTCCTCTAAAAGCCACCATCCGAGGGAAATAATCAATCCGGTTTCTTCGGCAGCCGGAACAAATTCTGCTGGGCAAATCAGCCCACGGGTTGGATGTTGCCAGCGAACCACGGCTTCTAAGCCCCAAATTTTGCCGCTCCGTAGGTCTAAAACGGGTTGGTAGTAGACCCGAAACTCAGATTGATTCAGAGCATCAGACAGATCGGCATTCTTGACCACTGCGCGGCGCAAAATCCGGTAGTATTGTTGGCTAATCGCGAAGGGAGTAAAGTATTCCTGAATGTAGCGATACCCTGATTGTCCCATGCGCTGGGTCATTTCTGGATCTTTGGCAAGATACCGAATAAAGCCTGCGAGCCCTTTGCTGTCCCCATTGTTGATAGCAGCACCACAGTTTGCATCTGCCACTAGCGATCGCAGATAAGAATGCTTTTCACAAATAATCGCCACTGGGCGACCTGCCGATAATGCGGAGTAGAATTTACTAGGCGCGACTAATCCTTCCATGCCCGTATCTACGCTCACTAACGACAAATCACATGCGGTTAGGGATTGAGGCAGCAAGGATTTGTCTTGGTAGGGCAAAAACCGACAATTGGTTAGCTTCAATGCTTTGATCTGCTCCATTACGGCTGCTTGTTTGGGGCCTCCACCAATGAACAAGAATTCCACAGGTTCATTTTTTAGCTCGATCGCAGCGCCCAATATGGTATCCATATCGTGGCAGCGTCCCATGTTGCCTGAATACAGTACCGTGAAGGTATCGACAAGCTGATGTTCTTGAGCAAAGGCATTTGTGCATTTGGCGATCGGTTTGATCCAAGTTGGATCGGCCCAGTTATGAATGATCGTGATTTTATCTGCGACTTCTGGCACTTTTGCCACAATGCGATCGCGCATCGTATGGCAAGGAACAACGATGGCATCAGCGGCATTCCACACCCGACGATTCACAGCATCCCAAAACCGAATCAGCCAATGATTTTGGGACAAAACGCGCAGTTCGACTGCGACTTCGGGATAGAGATCATACACCAGCGTCACGAATGGGATGTTGAACAGTAGCTTCAACATCCAGCCAATTACTTGCAAAAATGGTGGTTCACTGGTTAGCAGCAAGACATTGCCGCGATGCTCTGGCTTGAGCAAGTGCCAGATGGCATGAGCGCAAAACGCCAAACTGCTTACAGTCCGACCTGCCCACTTTCGAGAACCCCCTCTTAGAAAACGCGATCGCCGCACCAATACCTTGTCCATCCACTCAGTATCAGGTGCCGTTTGAGTATCAAACGCATAGCTCGGCTGTCCCGTAAAGACTTGTACCTCAATTCCCTGCTTCGACAAGTTCTGAGCAAGTTCATCCATAAATTGCCCTGTGGCAGCAAAATCCGGGGGATAGAACTGAGTCACGAGCGTCAGTTGCACCTCTGCGGTCGATCGCGAAGGCTGTTCTGGTTGAAATAGCTGTCTCAACCGACGAAGAAAATTTTGTCCGAAAGCAGTGAAAAATCGCAACATAATTGTCAATCTGTGAAAGCACAATCCAATACGGTTAACAGCAAATACACCCGGTAACTGGCAGCGGTTCTGAATAATGGTGAAATTTAGCCAATGATTCAACTTGCTTGCAGGCAACTCTGATGATTAGCGCTGTGTAGTCCGCTGAGCAGAAATCCAACGGCTCCAAAGTTTATGTCCTAGAAGTGCAGCAATCAGGATGAGTCCGATACTACTATGCATTTCAAAAGGAACTGGGACAGGTTGAGCGTTTTTGAGACTGATGGTCGAATCCTGTCCCAGGTTAGCCGAACTGAAAATTTGATTGAAGTTTTCCAGACCTAAATCCAGAACAAGCAGTCCATCATTAAAGTCATTGTCACTGCCAGCACCTGCAATGTCTTCATACCCAAGGATAAATACGGGAACGTTTGCTTTCGGATCTGCATAAGCAAGCCAGAAAACAGGACTGCTTGGATTGTAAGGACTAACAGGATTAGTCTGAGAATCGGTACTGAGCGGCGTAGCACCAGGATTTACGACTCCATTGGGAATAACAGAGAAGTTGATCTGAGTTCCAGCGCTCAGTTCGGAGAGCTGAACCCAGTCTCCCCGTCTTAGAGGGGCATTAGCCGAGGACAAGACACTGTCAATACCAGACAGATCAGAAAAGACAGTTGCTTCGCCTAGCGTATTTCCAGTTGCCGAGATCTGAATCGGAGAGCGATACCCGGCTCCTTCATTCAGAAAGGCGATACGGGGAGCATAATCGCTGCTCAAAAAGAGCTTGCTACTGTCAACCAGCCAGAGGTTACTGGACGAGAGATTGACGGCAACCCGCTCTTGGGTTGCCAAATTATCGTATTTAGTCAGATCGAACCAAGTTGAACCCGGCACATAGTGCTGAATAGGGCCAACAGAAATTGTAGTTGAAGTCACAGAATAATCTCCTAATTAATTGATGAACTCAAAGCATTAAAAGGAATTCGTCAGAGTGACTGGTTCTCTATCGCAGTGGGGCGAATGGCTGAGATCGCCGTTGTCAGAGTCAGTACGGATGACGCGCTGTTTCAGGGGGCAAGCTGGGTTCCCGGCATAGATTGTCATGGGATCAAGTGATCGTCTGGCAACACTTCCCAAACTCAAAACGGCACCTTGACCCACTGTGACACCCGGCCCAATCAGGGCACCCGCTGCTACCCAACTCCCTGTTTCAATCGTGATTGGAGCAATTTTGAGGCTGAAGTGGGGATGGCTCCAATCATGATTGCCCGTGCAAAGATACACAGATTGCGATAGGCAAACGTGACTCGCGATCGTAATCGGTGCGAGATTATCGAGCCAAGCATTCTCGCCAATCCAAACAGCATCACCGACCGTAAGCCGCCAGGGAAATTTAACCCGAACACCCGGCTTAATCCGAACCTGACACCCGATCGTGGCACCAAAGGCACGTAGTACGCTAACCTTCAACCAAGACCACGGCAACCAGTAACTCTGAACCATCGGTGAGCCGATGAAATACCACAGCAGTTGCTGCCAGAAAGGAGCACCTGCTGTGTAGTCGCCTGGGTGATAGTTGGCAAGATTAACGTTTAGCATTGGAACCAAAAATTTGATAGTTGAGTTGAGCGATGAAACCTTGAGAGCGAAACCCAGATCCCGTTTGTCCTGTGAATACCCATACGATTGATCTCACAATGTCTCGACCAACTCGTAAGGGAGATTCAGGAGGCTTATGAGAAGGAACAACTACAGGGGTAACACGAATGCCACGATGTCCAAGAATAATGGTCGCGATCGCGGTTGCCCTCGGCATGTGAAAATCACAAGTAATCAGGTAAATATGGCGAACGTGATGCTGCTGTAGCACATCGACCAGGGTTGTGAAGTTAGTAATCGTGTCCGTAGCTCGGCGATCGTAATCAATGCGTGTTCGATCAATTCCTGCTGCTTGAAACAGGCGATCGGCTTTCTCCGTATCCATTCCAGACGAAATCCAGATCTTGAGATCAGGATGGGTTTTCGCAAATTCTGCGGTAAAGATCTCCCGCTCATCTCCCCCTCCTAATGTCAAAATTGCCTGGGGACTTGGTGCTTGTAGAGTCGAAATTATCAGCCGTATCGGTAAGTAGCTGAGAAGTCCGAGTAGAAGGATTGCGCCTGCCCAGCACAATCGTCTACATAGAGCTTGATGAGCATCAGTAATTTTTTCTAGCGAGAAAGACATCGACATAAATTAACGATGCTCATAACGGCAATAAAGTGTTTGCTATAAGCGAATTCATGTCTAGTGTTGAATAAGTTTGATTGCGATCGAGTTTGTGTAGGTGTTTAATTTCTGTATACGTTGAATTGCAAACAAGATACGCTCGATATCAAACATGCTCTACCTAGAATCAGAACAACGTGATTTCAGGTTGAACTATGACGCTTTCTCAAAATTCTCAAGGTGCGGCTGAAGATCCTCGCGATGACAGAGAATCAATTGCCACTCCTTCTCCTATGCCCACGACTGAAAGCACATCAAGCGGCATCTATTTCCTGAAAACGCTGCCTGTCTTGCGCAGCATTGGCTATGGGCTGTTGTCAATTTCGTTTGTCGATTTGCTGTATATTTTACTTCCCTTAAACCTAACCAATCCGGTCTGGGAGTATCGAATCACAGGGGATCTTATTCGATTAGTTCCTGTGCCTATGCTTGCCTTTATGTTAGTGTTCTATGGTGAAACAGCCGCGCGCCGTCGTCTCGAACGCCCCATTCTCCGTACCCTTTCATGGAGTACGTTGTTGTTTGGTGTTGTTTTACTCCTCATGATTCCATTAACTGTGATCAACACGATGCGAATCAGTAGCTATAACAATGACCAGATCAGTACTCAAATTAGACAACAAAAGCTGCAATTAGATAATACGAGAAGCCAGCTTGAGAAAGCAGACTCTTCCCAGCTTCAAAATTTGATTCCAATCCCGGATCAGAAGACAGGGAACTTGCCGAATGCACCGAAGAACCCGGAGGAAGCGAAAGCACAGATTTTATCAAATCTCCAAAAAGCGCGTGAAACTGCCGAAAATCAAGCAACCGAAGCGCGTAAAAACGTAAAAGAGAACTTGACTAAAAATAGCATCAAGCTGATTCTTGAAGCCCTAATTGCGGGATGTCTCTTTCTCTACACTTGGTATGTAACAGGCTGGGCACGACGGCGTTTTGCCAATGCGTATGAGGATAAGGCTCAAGAGCTTGACCCTACGATCGCGAAGAAGCTTCCTCCATCACGTCGTCGCCGTCGTCGCTAGAACTATGATGGATCAACATTCTCCAAATCAAGTGTTAGCTATCATTGGAGGAGGATTAATTCTTCTCCATCTTTTGCTGACCTGGAAATGGGCAGGGAGCACGGATCAGTTCATTCTGAATGTTTTGTTTTGGATAGCGATCGTGCTGCTTTTATGGCATAAGCGATTTCATTTGCACCTCCAAAGCAGTCGATTCGCGAGCGGATTGGGTGCATTACTCATGGGGTTACTTTTGGTCAAGAGCCTATCGTTACTACAGGCAGAACCCGAATTCATTCGCCTATTTCCAGCATGGGCTGCACTCTCATTCGGATTGATTGCCTCTGGATTTCGACTGCGCCAATACTGGCGAGAAATACTCATTATCTTGACCTTAGTTATTCCGCCGGGTAGTGTAGAGCGATTTGTTGAGTGGTCGATCGGGAGCAAAATTCAAGCTTTGATTGCTAAAAGTACTGCTTTTGTTCTACATTACATCGGATTCAATGTCGTCTATAAAGGCACCGAAATCGCTTCGACGAAGGGAATGGTGCGAGTAGAATACGCTTGTACAGGAATCAATATTTTATTTTTACTGTTGCAATTATCAATTCTTGTGCAGTTAGTCTTTCCAGTATACGGCTGGCGATGTCGCAACCTCTTCCCGATTGCAATTCTACTGGCTTGGGCTTTGGTCACACTCCGTGTTGCCCTCATGGTTACTGCGATCGATAACCGCTCAACTTTTGAGTATTGGCATGGAGAGCAAGGTAGCCAAATCTTTTCAACGGTCGCGATCGTTGCTTTTGCCTGTCTTAGCCACTGGTTGCTAGAAGAGAGCGAAACGGTTGCAAATGAGAAAATTCCTAATGATTCTGATCCGTCATGACCTCGCATTCTCGCTCCGTTTTTCTTAAAACGATCGCCCTCAGCGTAACATTGACGCTACTCTACGTGGTCGTCAAACCGACCTCTTCTCCACCAGCCAATCCCGAAGCTTCGTTACCCAATCATCTCTCTCTGCCCGGTTGGGAAGCTCAGAAGACTCAATCGATCGAACCATCCCCCTCGAACTCGAAATACAATCGAATCGTATCAGGACAACGTTATCTTTATCGACAAGGCGATCGCTCTTTACAGATTGCTGTTCGTTATGTTGTTGAGACGGAAGGAGATATCGGTCAGTTCATCGCGGACACGGATGAGTCATGGGGTAAAACGCCAATTTCATTTGAAGATCGGCAATCTACTCAAGGCTTTTATCGACTCTTCACGCAACAGAACCAAGCTTATCTCCAAAGCTGTCTGAACTTGAATGGGCATACCACAGTGACACAAACTCAGTTTCGGCAAAATGCTTATCGTCAAGCGTTGCAGCCAGAGCAGTGGCTCAATTGGTTGATCAGTCAACGCCCCTTATTAGAACGCCGCTGCTTTTGGATACAAATTTCTACTCCTGTTGTAGAACAGAACATTCATCTTACCCATGCCACGCTAGAACAGAGTTGGAAAACACTGGTTTCGAGTTGGAGATCGGATTAATCATGACGGTTGCTATAGCCATGACAGATTAAGATCAAAAAATAGTCCAGATGATGAGTCTGGACTATCTAATCTGCACTCTACCAATTCTGCGCTATCAATTTAGCTGGTAGATTCCAGTGGACGGGTCAGCACAGGCTCATTGGTCGTCTGTATTGTATTTCGCCTGTAACTTGCCTCAATTAAACGTGCTGATAAAATCATTTCTGCAAGCACTCGCTGGAATGCATAAAACCAGCCTCTCCAACCGTCAAATAATCCTTGATGAAGGATTAGGCAATAAAGCAACACAACTAGAGGAGCAAGTACTTTAGTTTGACGAATGCGATCGCCAACACTGAGTTCGGATGGAGGAGTGGAAAGGAGCTTTTGTACTTCTAGCGAAGCATAACGGTCTTGTGCCCAGAGCCAACGGCTAAAGGACTTACGATCGTCATGATAAATGGGACCATTGAGCACACTAGAACAGCCTTCAGCTTTTAATAATTGGGTATGTCCGTCATCAACGTAAACGGCTTTAGATTTGCGAAAAAGAGCTTCACGGGGAGGTAGCAGCGTTTTACGTAACGGCTTACCAAACACACAGTATTTGAACGGCAGGAAATAGCTGTCAAACTGCGAGTCGGGCGATAGAGTTGCCATTTCTGCTGTGAGTTCTTCACTCAAACAATAGTCAGCATCGAGAGACAAAACCCATTCCGTCTGCACTTGTTCTAACCCATAGTTCCATTGATTCGCATGAGTATCGAAGGAGCGCTGAAATAGCTCGACTTGAGGATATTTCGCTAGGATTTGTAGTGTTTCGTCCTGGCTGTAACTATCAACAACAATAATCCGCTTCGCCCAATTCAAGCGTTGTAAGGTGCGATCGATGTTGGCAGCTTCGTTGTAGGTGAGAATTACGGGCGTAATCGCATCAAGCATAGTTGACTGAGCAGGAATAGAAGAGGGTTGAGCAAAGGTTCGATAATGGTGAATGAGTTGCTGAATGGTCGATCGCCAAGTGAATTGCGATTGCACAAGTTGGCTAGCTCGTTCGCCCATACTCCGAGCGACTTTCAGATTTTCAAGACAAGCTTGGATCGTATGAGCAAGCTCACTGGGATCTTGGGACACGACCCATCCTAACTGTTCACGCTGTACTAAATCTGCTAATGCCACCTCTGGCGTAATCAAGACTGGAAGCTCTGCTGCCATTGCTTCTAGCACAGCAATGCCAAAGTTTTCAGAATGGGAAGGCAACGCAAAGAGATCAGCGCCTTGAAGAAGTAGATGTTTGCGATCGCCACTCACAAATCCGACGAAATGCGTGCGATCGTGCATCCCTGAGACTTGGAGTTTTTGCTGCAGTTCTGCCTCATACTCTGGCGTTCCTCTGCCTGCAATCACGAATTGAAATCTCTGATCCGACAATTGACCTAACGCAGCAATCAAAGCATCCAAGCCTTTTTTAGGATGCAAGCGAGACAGGAAAAGAATGACAGGATCTTCAGAAGGAAGATTCAGCCAATCTCGCAGTTGTGTCTTAGCCTCAGGGATAGAAAGAGGCAAGGTCAATCCGTGGGGCAAGACAAAGCTAGAAAAAGTGAGTCCTGATGCATTAGCTTCCTGTTGCTCTTGGGTTGAAGTGAAGTGCAAGGCGTTTGCCTGCTGAATCTCCTGTTGAATCAGGCGGAGATAAAGCTGCTTTTTCTGAGCCCCTTGTTGAAGTGACCACTGAGCAAGAGAACCTAAAGGACGAATAATATAAGGAACTTTAGCTAGATTCGCGATCTTCATCGCGATCGCAGAAGGATAAGAGAACACAGCATGAATATGCAGCAAATCATACTCGCGAATGTGTTGCCAGAGCCAAAGTGTCAATGAAAAGGAAAAGGTAAACTCTCGAATGGAAGTCAGCGCAGGCGAAAAGCGAGAAAAAAATTGAACGGGAACCGTCTTGTCGGCTTCCGTTGCACTGATTGGATAGTCAATCCACTGATTTAAGGGAACCTGCAGTAATCCATCTCCATCATCGTTTGTTGTCGCAATGACGGCATCAATGCCTTGTTGTCGCAATTCCCAAACCATTTCGAGAACTGCATGACTTGGTCCTCCCCGAATCAGAGAAACTGAAGGAATGATATGAAGAATTTTCATTCACGTGCCTCGTAAGTCATATACAACCATTAAGTTGGCTGAAGTAGATGAGTCTTTTGCACAATCGGAGAGGTTTGCATCAGGTGTGCTAGTCGATGTTGAAAGGCAGCCATTCCGAAGGTCTGAATCGCTTTTTCTCGAAGTGCATGGGGTTGATACAACAGCGGATTAGGGTAGTGCCTTTGTAAAATCTGGATGAGTGTTTCTGCTAACAATGGCACATCATCTGGATTGAGAATTGCACCTAAGCGTCCCTGGTCTAGGGCATCCATTGCTCCATCCATTCCGCCCACAACGGGTTTGCCCGATGCCATTGCTTCTAGATAAACAATCCCAAAGCCTTCCAATTTGCTCGGCATTGCAAAGACATCACACAGGTTATAGTAGTTCGGGAGTTCCTCATCGGACACAAATCCGGCTAATGTCACACAGTTTTGAAGTTGTTTAGACTGGATCAGGTTTTCCAGGCGCTCTCGATCGTTCCCTTTGCCCACGATTAGATAATGCACATTGGGAACCGCCTTCTGAATCAACGGTAAAGCGTGTAAGACCTGATCATAGCTATGAAATGATTCTTCTGCAGCTAAACGGTTGACCGTGAGAATGATGGGTTGGTCAGGACTTAACCCATAACGCTGTAGCAGATCAGTTGGCTTTTGCGCAATCCGAAACCGACTTGCATCAAAGGTATTGGGCAAAATCTGCACTCGTTCAGGATTAATTCTGCCATTTTCTAATAAGCGATCGCGAGTATAGTTGCTCACTGCTAGAATGCGATCGGCATGAGATAACGCTTGAAGAACGTGAGGGCGATCAATGTCCCAAGCTTCAAACCCATGCGCGATCGTCCAGTAAGGAACTCTCGCAATTTGCTTCAGTCGGTAAGCTGCTACGGTGAAATTGAGATGAGTCGTCAGCACTAAATCTGGCATTTGCCATAATCCTGATGCTAACACCTGTGCTCCAAAGGCGGGGGTTCTTAATTTCAAAGGAAAATGCCCGCAGTAGTGGAATTGGGTTTGTTCTGAATCAATCGGCTCATGGAGGCAATCGTGCATCAGAAACGTATGGCACTGCATCTGAGGATAAAGATCCTGCAAGGCTGCTAATAGGAATTGGGAAAAAACCTGAATTCCACCTTTGAAATCAAATAAACCGGGAGCCCAGAAATGTAAGAGCGACCGAGAAGAATGCAGTGAAGAAGCGCTCATATTGAACTCAAAAAAGACAGAAGGTAATACCGAAGGGAATTGCTCTAAACGGATTTGTTCTGGCTGTAAAGATTCAGTTCTTTATTGATGCCTGAGGATTCCAGAAAGCTAAGTGGAAGAAGCTTTAAGCTAGTACGGTTGACGAATGCAAGCATTGATAGAACACCTATCACACTACTCCAACCCCAAGCACTGACGAGTAGATAATTTGCACCTAAACCAGACCACAGCACCAAGCTGTAAATTGTCCAGACCACTATTGATTGAGACAGATTTAAGCGCAGTAGCCGATGATGAATATGGCGTTGATCTGGGAAGAAAATAGACCTGCGGTTCATAATGCGAGCTAGCATGACCAGCACCATATCCACAATGGGTACAGCAAGGACAATGTAAGGAACGGCATTTGCTATAAATCCTGAATTGTTCATGCTTAACAGCCCAATTCCAGCTAGCATGCCCCCCATAAAAAACGAACCCCCATCTCCCATATAGAGTTGAGCAGGTTTGCGGTTATATTGCCAAAAACCGAGAGCGGCTCCTGCTAGTGATAAAGCTAGAATCAATACAGGCATGTCTTGATGTTGCCAAGCGAGTAGCGCAAACATCGCCGCGGCGATCGCTGTAATTCCGGTTGCCAATCCATCCATGCCATCCATCCAATTAATGGCGTTTGCTACACCTGCCAACCACAAAAAGGTGATGGGAAAGCTCAACATTCCCAATGGTACTGTCCCAACCAGAGGAATAGGTAGCGTGTGAATTTGAACGCCCATCAGCCAGACGACGGCGACAACAATTGCCTGTAAGAGCAACCGCCAATAGGGCGAAAGCTGCCAGCGATCGTCAGCAAACCCAATCCCAAAAAAACCGACACTTGCCAGTAACACTCCCATCACTGGCAACCACTCTTGAGATGTGGATGGAATACTGAGAGCTAGGCTCAAGCCACAGGAGAGCAATGTTCCCAGAAGAATTGCCAAACCACCGACCCGCACCATCGGGATTTGGTGAAGCTTCCGGGCATCAGGCTGATCTAAAATCCCCCACTGAGATCCTAAGCGTTTAACAAATGGCGTGATCAGTAACACGAAGCAAAGAGAAAAGGAGAAACTCAGAAGAACAATCATCGTGAAGACTCAAGCAATTTGATTGATAGTTCCAATTTGCGTTTCGGACGTTGACGATGAAGTTTACGAATAGGATTGCTGAATGTATAACTTATGTTCATCCTCAGGCTTTGATAGAATCCCAAGTTGAGACAATGCCTGTCTGAGTCCTGTCGTCACTTGCGAATAGCTATAGTGTTGAATCTTGTGCAAGCTTTGTTCACCCTGTTGGATAAGAAGATTACGATCGCTCAAAGCTTCCTGCAAGCAACGCTTCAATGCCCCCGTATCTCCTGCTGGAAAGATCCAGCCGTTTTGCCCTTGCTCTACCAGATCACTTGCACATCCCACATGATTGCTTACGATAATGGGTTTCGCTAGACACATTGCTTCATTCACTGCCAAGCCCCACGTTTCGCCACCTCCATAGCTGGGTAAAACGAACACATCTGCGATCGCATAAGTGCGTGGCATCAAACTCTGATTTTGAAAGGGAGCAAAGAAAACATGATCGTGGGAAGCAGCTCGTGATCGCAGTTCGGATTCTAATGCTCCTGAACCAACCAAGAGTAGAGAAGTATTTGGTAATTTTGCTTCTAAAAAAGCCTCTAGCAAATCATTAGGACGTTTTTTCGGAATCAGTTTACCTGCAAATAAGATCACACGGTGGTGAGATGGAATTCCCAATTCTTGTTTCCATTGTTGAGCTTGTTCGTGTGCAGTGGCATGTTCGCTGCTAAAGCGCTCATTGTCGATCGCATGAGGAGAAAAGAATAAGCGATCGCTAGGCACACCGTGAGCGCGAAAATAGTCATAATTCGCCTGCCCTACATAAAGCACTCCATCAAATCGGCGAAAGACTTGGCGAATCCACTGTTGCCGCAACCACGCTTTTAAGCCCCGTTCGGGAACTAAGCGGTGAGAGTCTCCACGAAAGAGAATCGGAGTATCGTGCCAGCTTGCCAAGAACTGATAGAGGCTGACATAGTTATAGTTCATCAAGAGCACCACATCCGGTGCATAGGCTCTAACTCGGGAATTGAGTGTCGGATTGTAGAGTCCCCAGAAATGATGAGTACCCGGACTTGAACTTATGTTTGGGACAAATTCATGGTCATAGCCTGTGAGGAGAGGAATATCCCACTGAATCGCTTGTTGGAAGCCATGATCTGCTTTTTGAGTAATACCAAAATCCCAAAGATAAAACACTCGAATCGAGAGATCAGACAATGCTGCAAGATAACGAAACCACGGAGCATAATACTGAATTGGATGAGAAGTGATGATGGCTAGTTTTTTCATGGTAAAGGATGGTCAATATCTTTAAGGTTTCTGTTGAGGCAGAGGTTGATCTAAGTACTGAAGGAGATATTGTCGCTCCTGCTCATTGAGCGATTGCAACCTCGATAACAATGAAGCTTCACTCGATTGATATTTTTCAGGTGGGCGGAGGCGATACCGTTTCATCAGGACTAGGCGCATTCCAATTAAAGGCATCGAGGATTGCTGGAGAGTCGCTGAGTACACGCCTGCTGTCCATTCAGTCGATGCCAGAGCAAAACTAATGACTAAAATGCAAAACAATGTCCGAAAAGAAAACGTGGGAGCGTCAATTCCTACACGAGTTACGAATCCGTAGAAGGAGCCAAGAATACCACCGATTAGCAACGCCCCTATAAACCCAAAATTGGCATAAGCTTCTGGCAAAAGTCCCCAGGCAATTACGGTCTTAAACGTCTCTTGATAGGTTTGACGTTTTACATGCACATTTAACATGTGCGTTCCTTCATGACTGCGAATCTTATTCGGACTCAAAAAGCGAGGTAACATTAACTGTGGAATGATGGCATAGGTTGCACCATTCATGTAAGGATACAGCCGTGGAATTTTATTCTGCGCCATTAATAGCATGTGAATCACACTAGAGCGATCGACAAACGATTCCTTTTTTTCTTTCGGTGGATCCCAGCGTTGAGGTTTGGCAAAGAGTTCACCTTGAGAATGTCCCAGCCACTCTTGAAACCAGGCAGCATATTCCCACGGCTGAACATGACGGGGAGGACCGTTCCAGTATTGATGGCGCATTGGGTGCTTGCCATAGTGCAAGGGGATAATGCAGACTAAGCCGATGATTAATGCAAGCAGAGGTAACTTACGCCCACCGATCACATAAGCGACAATGCTCATCAGAAAGAGAGTCAGAGCGGTTTTGAGAATCAAAGTCGCAGCACTGGTCAAAATAATCGCAGCAATCAGAAAAAAGAGTAAGCTATTTCTAAATTTAGACAAATCCCCCCTACCACTGCGATAGCACAGGACAAAAACTCCTAATGTGCTGAGTCCTAAAATAATTCCTCGCACCAACGAAAACAAACTACCAGGAATACTAAACCAAGCCCCTAAAAAGTACATATTGAAGAGTAGCTGAACACCTAGCATCCAGAAAAAGAAGGTTTCAGCACCTTTAGCGGGCAGTGCAAGAATTGGCTGGCTATTTTGGTTTGGCGCTTTGACAAATTGCCACCAGATAAACGTACCGCAGCCTAAGAAGGTAACAGTTGTCATGCTGGCATATAGGTGATCCGCTGGCGAATACATGAGCACATTAGGATTTGAGCTCAGCAGTGGGAGGCAAAATGTCCATAGGTAGGTCAGGGTAAAAAATGGGAAAATCGGCATCCCACGCACCTTTCCCGCGCACCATAGATACATGGGAAACATGCAGGCAATTCCGATGAAGACTGCTCCTAATGCGGTAGCTGGCGCAACCTGTCGCAGTGCCTTAAAGTTCGCCATGACGAGTGCGCCAATGCCGATCCAGAAGACGATCTTCATCTGATTTTTTTGCTGGACTTGTGCCATTCTCAGATTACTCTCCGCTATGTAGCTCTATGCCGCTGCGCGCTGCACGGTTTGCTCAAATACTTCGCAGAGCTGGCGTGTCATTTCTCTTGCTGTGTAGGGACGAAAGGCATCCCAGCAGGTCGATGGTTGATAGTAGCGAGGTAATTTGAGTAATTCGTTTAAACAAACTGCCATTTCCGAGCAGCGGGTGACTGGATCAATATCTTGGGCAAAGGTTACGACCTGTCCAGCCTGACACTGATTCAGAATATTAACTACAGAACTTTGTTCATGGAAGATGGCTAGAATGGGTTTCTTTGCCAAAATGCAGGGATAAAGTTTTGAAGCAGTATAGCTAGGATCGTCGGAGCCAATCATCAGGATGGCATCACTGTCTACAAGTAACTGTTGTGCTTCAAAGTAAGGAATGCGACGAGTATGTTCAGTTACCAGATCTGCAACGTCGTATTCTTGAGCGATCGCTTCAACCGTTTTGACTGCCAGGTGATCCGGCGCGTAGCTTGTCCCCACAAAGTGCAACTGAACGTCTTGCCATAGCTCCGGACAACTTTGACGCGAAGTTTGAATTCCTAAGAACAGAATACGAAGGGCTGTTGCCATGTCTGCTCCCCCACGCCCGACGTAAACCCAATGTTTCTTGCCATCATTGGGATCAAAAATCGATTGGCGAATGTTGAGTTGGGGTAGTTGGGCAAAGTCATGCTCCGGCGCACCGAAGGGCAATACGGTGAACTGATCTGACTGGAGCCAAGGATAGCGTTGTTGGAGGATTTGTGGATAGGTGGGAGAAACACTAATGATGTGATTCACAGTTTGCATCGCTTGGGGTTCACAGAGGCGAGCTAAAAACTGGGTCATACCATACTTGAGCCATCCACCAGGAGGCTTGTCTTGTTGTTTTTTTGGATTGCCGCTCAGGTGGTAATCGCTACGCCACGGATCTTGAAAGTCGAGCACATAAGGAATACCAAAGCGATGATGCCAGCGTTTTCCCAGCGTCATGACTGGAAAAATAGTTGTAGAGAAGAATACTAAATCGAAGGCTTTAGTTTCCAGAAGGCGATCGCCCTGCTGCTGAAAATAGGGTAAACAACGCCAGCCCACATTCCCGAGTGCAATCCAACTTGTATGTTGTCGCTGTAAGGCTTCGGTACGGACAATCGGTAAGTCAGTGGGCAATGCCTCAGCTAATTTTGGATCAACGGGATGAGGAACATGATGGGGTTGAACTGCGAGAATTTCTGCTTCCCAACCCAATTCACTTAAATAAGGCAAAGCCACCCGAATCCGTTGATGATCGGGGGCATTTGTCGGGGGAAAGTGGGGACTGACGATCAGAACTCGTCGCCGTGGAGATTGACTGACTGTAGAATCGGAAGGGCTACGATCGCTGATCTGCATAGTGAATTGAACAATAGCATTCTTCATTCCACTATCCGTAGGCTTTGCTTGCGATCGATATTGCGATCGCGTATACGCAAATGTCTTCGTCTATTTACTGTTTCGCTTGACTGATTTGTAATTGGGATTGCTGCCATCGTTTAGCGAGACGCTTCCACCAGCGATTTTGCTTTAACGCTTCGCGAGCAATACTCCAATCAATGAGGCTTTCATTGACATCATGATAGCCCCTCTGTTCATCAGGAATGTTACCCGTCTCGATGCGTTGAATCAGTTCTGGTAAGCGATCGTAAAAATCAGCGCAACGGTAGGGCGGATGCAGCGACCACATGCCTTGCTCCTGCCCTAGAAATTCCACCCGCAGTAGCCCTTGCTTTGCCATCATTTTGCTCAAAATATCCTCAGGCAAGCGATAAGGAGGATTGCCTTCTAAAATGGCTTTTATAAAACCCCAAGGTGCAGCATAAGGCAACGGCAAAGCCCCAATCTGCTGCCGGAAACGAGCACGATCGAATAGAAAATAGCGAGTACTCATCTCATCGAGTTGAAACGCGAGAGAAGAGTAGGGGAATCGGTGTGCAGATTGGGAGTACAGCGTTTCACTACCCGAGGGTGCACCCGGTAAAGGCCCACAGACTAACACGTTGGGATGGTTTTGCAGAAACTGGATTGCCTCTTGAATCCAGGTTTGGCTCCCGCCCCCAAACATTAGATCCGAATCAATATGAAAAACATAGTCATGACTCGCAGAATAAAGACCATAGAAATATGAATAGAATGGCCCTCCTCGAAAGTCCTTAGCAGGAATCAACTGATCGCCAAAGAATGCCTGACTCACGGCTGAGATCGCTTCAGGAGAATAATCGACTGTCAGCGATCGCACATGGGTATATTGCTGACAGCATTCCTGAATTAAAGCTTCAATCTTAGGCAGTCGCTCTTCCCAACCTTCGGAAAATCTGCCAATACTACGATGTAAATCCAACGTAAGTAGAACTTCATCAACTTGCCCCGCAAATTGGCGAAGTTGGTGCGGCAAGATGTGACAAGCATGAAGCCAATCGCTTGGCGCGAGATTGATTTGAAGAGTAATGTTGGACATAAGAGAATCGTTATACGGTTGGAGAAGATTGAGACAGTGAAGTACACCCTGGTTGTGCCGCATTTTTTTCAGAGTTGTGCTCTGAGCGAATCGCGACTTCTGCTTGACGAACTAGTTTAGGGGCTTGGGTCTCCCAGGCGAGAGCCATACTGGCTTGGACAGCCGCTTCTTTTGCGATCGCTAATTGTTCGGGCTGCTGTACCCATTGATTAATTGCAGTAGCGAGCGCGATCGTGTCATCGCTAGGAATCAGATGTCCGGCTTGAGAAACATGGCGTAATATTTCTTGCTGTCCGGCAGTATCCGTTGCGATGACAGCGAGTCCCGCTTGTAGATATTGAAAGAGTTTATTGGTGACAGTAAGATCACGACTGGGAATCGTACTGGTTTCTAGGGCAAGACCGATATCATGCTCAGCAATTCGAGCGGGTAACAAATGGTTGGCAACCGTATCATGAATCCAGATGCGATCTTGCCATCCGTCAGGAATATTGGCTTTCAGCCAGTCTCGATACACCGCAGGGCAATTTCCTCGCAAATGGATGTCTACGGTTGCTTTCAAATGAGGGAGCGCTGCGAGTAAAGTTTCTAGCCCCCGTCCAGGCCCAATAGTTTGAGAAAACCAATGCAAGGAGGGGTTCTGTAAATTCTCTCGATCGTGATATTGCAGCTGATTTGGAAGGTGTTCTCCGCAAGGAAACGAGTTATAAATCACGACGGGCGGAGCACTTTGATACGCATTCGCGATCGCAGTTGCCAGTGCTTGAGAAGGAGCTAAGCAGTAAGTACAGTGGCGAGCTAACTCTGCTTCTAAAGCTCGAATCCAAGCAATTGGACGACTTGCTCTCGCGGATGGCAGGAGATCTTCCGAAAACCAATCTTCAAAGTCAACGCCAACGGTATAGCTCTGCTGTCGCAATTGCTGAGCAACCCAAAGTCCGACTTCCGAGTGAACGATCGTGAGATCTGCTCGATGGGTTTTGGCAAACTGCAACATTGCTTTTGCTCCATATCCCAGCAGGTCTGGTAATGCGATCGCCGTTTTTTGAAACAATTCTCGCGCTAGCTTCGCTTGTAAGCGCATTCTTAAACGTTGAAGCTTTTGTGCGAACGTCACACCGCGAAAATCCACAATCGGATGAAACGACCAGGATTTGCCTGAGAGCAATTGTCGATCTCGATCGGCAAACTTGTCATCAAACCACATCCCCGCAATCATTACCTCATGACCTGCTGCCGCTAAAGCATCAGCTTCTTTCTGAGGACGAGGAGCATTACACAAATGTCCACTAATTAAAATCAGAATTCGAGCCATGATTACGATACAGAGGGTTGAGTGATAGCGGTAGAATTGCGTTTCTGAAGACGATAACCGCTTTGATAAAGCAATTGTTGAATCCATTTCGCCATTCGCCAACCCATCAAGCTAGATAAGCGCTGAAACATTGGGCTGCCTGTTGGCTTTAACGGCGTACCGCCGAGGTTTTGTACCTGCTGTTGTGCCTGTTGCCGCAGAATGGGAACAGCAGGATAAGTTTCGTAGATAAACCGTTGGAACAAAGTTGCACAGACTTCACGGGTACGAGAGCTATCTTCATAGTGCAAAATCTGCTGGCTGCATTGTTCGATCACTCGATAAGCTGAAGCATAAGCAGCATCAGATTTCCAATCGCTCAAACTGCCTGGAATACCAGAGCGATAATAGCTTTTTGCTTCAGCACAAAACTTGACAAATCGACTGGCTAAAACCACTCGGCAGAAGTATTCCCCATCATCATTGAGGGATAAAGTTTCATCCCACAACCCAGCGGCTTCGGCAATCGATCGAGGCACAAGCCATGCAGCCGGATGCATCATCCAATGCCCATTCCAGGCACAAACTAACCAATCAACGGGTTCCATGTCTTGCCACAAGGGTTCGGGCTTAAAGGTTGCGGTAGCGGGATCGCGATAAAACCGTGCCCAGCTCCCAGAAGCAATGCAGTTTGGTGGGCTTGTTTGCAAGAGTTTGAGTTGCTGCTCAATTTTGTCAGGAGCGATTAGATCATCAGCATCCAGGAATTGAATATAATCTCCCTGCGCGAGACGGAGAGCATGATTACGGGCGGCGGCGGCTCCTTGATTGGCTTGAGTCAGAACACGAACTTTGCTACTCGCAAATGTTTTTGCAATCTCTAACGTACGATCGCTTGAGCCATCATCCACAATGATAATTTCAGTATCTGACCAAGTTTGCTCAAGAGCAGATTGAATCGTTTGAGCAATCCAATCCGCAGCATTGTAAGCAGGAATTAGAATAGAAACTAAGGATGACATAAGCGTTTTATCAATCAGAGTGAATTTATAGCAAAGTAGCTCTTGAGAAGATCAAGCAACTTTAGTAGGGACAATTTGCTGCCAGCCATAGCGGAAATACCAGAACTTTGAGTCTGCAACATAATGGTGCATCACCGCTTGAGGAGTCTGCACTTCAGATCGGTTGGGCATCAATACATACTCTTTCTCAGGAGCGATCTCATTTGGAAAGCGTGCGATGAGCATTGCAGTCAATGCTTGTTCTTGATAGTAGTTCGTGCCTTCTGTGTCGATCAACGTTTTGCACCAATATTCTAGTTCCTCCCAGTCGATCGATGTGCTATTGAGTCCACAAATTCCAACATTCACCCGATCCGGAATAGCTGCTCTTGCTAATTGAGTCATCAATGCATCGGAATATCCGTATGCATTATCAATATCTACCATGTAGCAAGGATTTTCGGGAGCTTTTAGCCAATCGAGCAGAAAATCGGGACGACGGAAAAACAGCATGTCTGAATCTAAAACGAGCTTCCAGCCCTGAGAACCTGCATGGATATCTGTAAGTTTCCGCAGGTTGAAGTATTCTAGTCGGCGCGATCTCAACGTAGGAAATGTTTGTGTCGGTAATGCTTGATCTAGTTGATCTTCAATGATTTCAGTATCAATAATTTCTGCATCAGGAAAGATGCGCCGAATTTCATCCTGGAAGGGCTGGCTTAAGGTACCATCATTATAAATAACTGGTCTAAAATAAACTCCCGATCGAGTAACCATGGAATAGGCACAAAAACAAGTTTGATACCAAAAACGACGACCGCTGAGGAAGTAGAGTTTGTCTGGATTACTGCTAGGCGTAAGAGGCGGCAAATGATAAGCAGTGCGTTCCATTTGAGCCTGAGCACGACCATCACCCCAGCGGCGAATGGGATTTCGCTTCAGCGATCTCTGTATCATTCCTTTAGGAACATAGTATGACCAATACAGAACTCGTCCCAGTTGCAGGTTTTTTGCAACGCTAGAAATACTATTGTGGATAAGCTGTGTCGATTGATTCATTGGCTCTACTCTGCTAAACCTTCATATAAGCCACAGGCTCCACGCCAACGGACATAAGCTGCTGCATTCCGCCAAGCTTGATAAGCAAGGAACGCTTTGAGTTTGCGGAGCATTACGGTCCAAGGCTGAATCCTTTGCCATGCCTCAATTCTATGTACTCTCAAGACTTGCACCCAGGATCGAGTTGAGGCGTAGTTCAATCGTGCTAAATATTCCTTATTTAATCGGCTCGCTGCAATTATATGGATAATCTTCAATTCGGGAAAATAGCCGACTTGCCAACCTTGCTCCAAAATCGTCAACACAATATCGTTATCTTCGCCAGAGGTCAGTTGCTGGCCTGTACGACCGAATGATAATCGTTGTTGATCCGTGAGCACACGTTCTGCATAGATCTGAAATGCAGATTGCCGAATTGCTAAGCCAATGCCTGCTGGAGCAAAGTCTGGATAAGCATTCGGTCCCTCTGAATCAAAAGCTTGGCTGATCAAGGACTGTTCTCCAAAGTCTCGAAGTGCTAACATCTTGTAAAATTCAACCATCCAAGATTCGGGAGCAATTTCAAAGTCTGGTATAGATTTTCCTCCGATCGCTCCCAACCCTGGGTACTGCTGAAAAATTTGGTGGACTTGCGCTAGGTAGTCCGGTTCCAACACATTGTCGTCATCAACAAACACAAGAACTTCGCTCTTGGCTGCTTGATAGCCACATAAACGGGCAGCAGTCAGTCCCGTCTTTTTCTCACGAATAATGCGTCCTAGAGGATGCCAACTCAAATTCCATGTTGAAGATAGAGGGATCTGGCTTGCATTATCAATTATGAGCAGTTCCCAATCTGTGAGAGGGAGTGTTTGTCGTTGCAGCGCGTCGAGAACTCGTTGCAAATATTGCTCACGAGGATTGTGAGTACAAATAACCACACTAATTAGGGACATACCTGAATTAATGATTAGAACTAGTTTTAGTGTTGCTGCAATGAATTTGCGATCGTGTTTACGAAAGCAGGCTAACCGTTGTCATTACTGTATAAGTTTCAGTTGCGTTGAAAAAGTAGACGATATATCAGGACAATGCAGCTTTTGCGATCGTGTCAATCAGTCGTCATCTAGAGCAAAGCCAGAGGAAATTAAGCTTTCCTACCCTGCTATTTTAGCGACACAATTTTGAGGCTCAAACCAAGAGGAGACCCGTACATAATTAAGTTCAAATACGCAGGTGATATACAGTCGCGATCAACGACGACTCTAGTTAAGACTATTTAGAATACTGAGCAGTAATTTCTTTGAGCTTTTATTTTTTGATTCCGTACTCCTGACTTTCTAAATCAAAAGATTCAACGAGTATTCAGTCGTTGATCAAAGCGGTCGCAGCAGGCTAGTAGATGATTGGAGCAGAGTAAGTATCAATCTGGATGTTGATCTACTGAAGGGCCAAGCTGTAAGAAATACTGAGAATACGTAGAAGCTTATCCAAAACATTACATACGAATCCTGCTTATTTCGGAAGCTGAAGAGCTCCAATTTTTTTACATTAGAAATACGACAACGATATAGCACTGATGATCAAACGGTCATAGAGCTTGAGGTTCTTCCCGAAACCCGAGCATGAGAGTCTCAGTGATCGTGCCTTCATTGAAGTGCTATGTCTTGATGTTGTCTTCTGATGCTGAAGGGAAATAAGACTGTGGTGAAAAACTGGATTGGCTCCGCGATCGTGATATCTAACTTGCTCCTAGCAACTACGGGAGTTTTTAGCCCAAAAGCTGTTGCAGGAACAATGACTGAGATTCAGCTCTCAGGTACCGTGGAGCCAGCTCTCAAGCTCGTTGCGACCTCAACTCCAATCAGCTCAGTGCAAGTGCTTAGCAATATCTCTCTAGCTGACCAGCAAATGCAACAAGTCGCTCAATTAGCGATTTCAACCAATAGTGAGCAGGAATATGACCTCAAAGTAACGGCGAGTATCCTAACAAATGCGGAGGGTAAAACTATTCCTGTTCAAGTCATTCTCGTGAAGCCCGGTGCAGAACCAACGAGCGTTCAGCCATCAGCAACCTCGAACCTTGAAAACCATGCTGGAACTAATATCGTAGTCAGCGAAACACAGAACTTGTTGATGCAGTACGAGTCTACTCCGCCACAAAAGTCTGAGGTTTACAGCGGCACTATTTCTCTTCTGCTTCTCAATCGATAATCAGAAGAAGTCTTGAGCTAAAAATCACTCAATAAAAATTCTGCTTGATGGATAAGATTTTGTCAGTGGGGGAGTAGAGGAATGGGGAGATTGCCTGCTATCAGGCTCAACCAAATATAATTTTGCTGATTATGAAAATAGTGTGATAGTTGTCTTTTCTGTATAACTTTCTGGATGCTTAGGCGGCTTCTGTTAAAAGATTTACCCAGGCTTTAGAATAGTCCTCATTCTCTCAGAAATCTAGGAACAATCGGGTGGACAGAATCGATGAGCGCACACAAGACCCCATCCTCACTGCCTATCAGGTTGAGGATCTTCGATTAGCAGCGTCCAAAATGCGTGGGGCAGAACAACGGAGCTTTCAGGCAGAGATGGCGCTGAAATATTGCGAGGGAAGCGCCCGCATTGCAGAGCGAGTGTTTGGCTGGGGACGAGTGAATGTGGAAACTGGGCTAGGGGAACGTCGCACTGGACTGGTGTGTATCAGCGCGCAAGTAGGCAATAGTGGGGCGAAACGCTGGGAAGAAAAGTATCCCGAAGTTGCTTCAGCGTTGCAGCAGATCGCGGAAGATCACGCTCAACAAGACTCGACGTTTAAGACGACGATTGCTTACACGCGATTAACGGCACAAGCGGCGATTGCTCAACTGCGAGAACAAGGGTTTGGGGAGGAGCAATTGCCTGCACCCAGCACGATGGCAGTGATCTTGAATCGGATGGGTTATCGATTGAAGCCCGTGGTCAAAGCCATTCCCCAAAAAAACTGCCCGAAACCGATGCGATCTTCGACAACATCAAAGCCAAAGATCGCAAAAGTGAAAACGGTAGCATCAAACGATTGAGTCTGGATTGCAAAGCCACGGTGAACATTGGCAAGTATTCTCGTGGCGGGCAAACCAGAGGCAATCCTCAAGCACTTGACCACGATATGGGATGCGAGGAAACGTACATTCCTTGTGGGATTGTGGATGAAGATAGTGGACAACTGCATCTCTACTTTAGCAGTTCGCATAAAACCAGTGATTTCATCGTCGATACCCTTCAAGATTGGTGGAGTCGCTTGACCCTCAAGCAACAGAGACTGACCGAACGCTTGCAACTCAAAGTCGATAATGGACCAGAGAGTAGTGGGATTCGCACTCAGTTTCTCAACCGCATGGTCGAATTTGCAGACCAGATTGGCGTATCCATTCAACTGCTTTACTATCCGCCCTACCATAGCAAGTACAATCCCATTGAACGCTGTTGGGGCATCCTCGAACAGCATTGGAATGGAACTCAACTGACCACGGTGCAAACGATGCTCGCTTGGGCAGAAAGTATGACTTGGAAAGGCATTCATCCCATCGTGGTGTTGAACACCAACCCTTATCCAAAAGGTATTGCACTTTCCAAAGTTGAGATGCGTGAGGTTGAGTGCAGATTAGAACGCAATCCAGACCTACCGAAATGGGATATCTTAATTCGACCACTTAATGGGTAAAGTCATTGGAAGAAGTCGCCTAAGCACTCGATTCCATCCACGATCGCTAAAACTACTTTCGCGCAAGATAGCGCCTTTTGGTCCTAGAAAGACCAACTGTTCAGGATTTGGCTTGTGGGGACGAATCGACAATAAAAGCTCTTGCAACTTTAGTGGGCAGCTAAACCAGCGTTTCACTCCAGTCTTCGTTTTTTTGCGCCGTTTCATCTTGCCAGCAACTTCCACAATGCTTTCATGAAAATGGATTTTGCTGCAATCCTCAGTGATACTGCCCCAACGTAAACCGACTGCCTCACAAGGACGGCAACCTGTCCAGAACAAGAATTTGACAAACGAAGCGTAGTACTGGTAGCAGCCCGTATGGTTTTCAAAAGCTGCAATGATGCGATCGCGCTCCTCCACAGTGAACGCTACAGGCGGATCAGGAATCGTTGCCTCCAGTTCTTTATACATTCCTGCAAATGGGTTTGTAGGACATAAAGTGTGTCGCACTCCCCACTTACAAGCCGCAGACAATTGCATCAAGGTTCGACGCGCCTGCGATTGAGTCGTGATTTGCAGCAATTCCATCCGAAACTTCAACGTATCGGTCAATCCATCAGTTGCACATCGAGAAAGATGAACCGTAACAGGGTCATAGGTGCAAGTGATCGTATTGGGCGAGACTTTCGGGCGCTTGTACTCGACATACTGCTCCCATAATTGACGCAAGGTTAGAGGATCAGAAGCAATCTGTGCAACTGGATCGCTGGTACTCAAAACCGATTTTGGCTTGTACTTCTGAAGCGTGGTATCAAATTCTCCATATTGGATGTCGCGCTCAATCTCCAACGCTTTGTCATGAGCTAGTTTGCGATGATAAGACGTATCCGACAAACCTAGCGAAATAAAGTACCGCTGACCTCCGAAGCGAAACACAAGCTGCAACCGCTCGTTAGAACAGCGAATCTGAACCGTTCCAGGCTTTGATTTATTCGATTTTCGATTTTGATGATTTCCGGATTGCATAAACACAAGTCTCCAAAATTCAAAAAGTGACAACTTTGAATTGAGGAAAGCGACCTGCGTTGCTGAGTTAAATCGATCCCGCTGACTCGGACTATACCGCAACTGGAGAAGTGGAAATTTAAAGAGTTGTAGCACATTCCCAAAGCCAATCCCTGCAACGCATTCCGCTTTCAAGCTGATTGGACTACACAAAAATTTACATAAAGAGAGACTCCTCAACCCCAAAATCGGGCAATTAATTTGCTCTCACAAAACCTTTATCTCCACCTTTATCTCCACCGATGCCTCAAACTGATCAAACATGAGTGATCAATTTGGAGTAAAGTGAGGGCTGACACAAGTAAAGCGAAACCTGAAAGCCGTGCCGAACCTGGAAAGCCAGCGATTTACTTAGGAAGCCGATGATGGGATTTGAACCCATGACCTTTCGATTACGAATCGAATGCACTACCACTGTGCTACATCGGCAAAAGGCCTCATGCAGTATAACAGATAATCGTTCGTTTCTGAAACAGAAATTGCAGAAAATTCCATCTCATGTCACGATCGACAAAAATCCTCCCTTATTATATGAGCCAGCAATCCGAACGTCTGAGACAATCCGATCCCGAAAAATATGCGCGGCTCAAAGCCGAAGCCGCTGCACCTTATCGAGGATTGCGGAAATTTATCTACATTGCATTTGGTGGCTCAGGCGCGATTGGAGCTTTCGTCTTTCTCGCCCAAACGCTGGCAGGACGAGATCTGGAAACGGCACTTCCAAATCTTGCCCTGCAACTGGGCGTAATTGCATTGATGGTCTGGCTCTTTCGATTCGAGAATCGTTCATCAAAATAGCCAGAACTCGAATCTAACGGGCAACACCCACCACGTAGGGAGAAGAAATCGCTTCAGCCTTGCCTGCGCTCACTAACGCCTGATAGATAAATGCAGCAACTTCTGCGCGAGTTGCATCCCGATTGGGATTAAATTGTCCGACCGTCGGATAGTTCACCACGATTTGACGTTGAGTTGCCGCCGCGATCGGACTTCTTGCCCAAGTTGGAATCGAAGCTGCATCTTGGAAGCGAGACAGGAGCGACGGATCACCCGCTCCAAACTCTAATCCATTCGACAAAGCCACTAAGGACTGAACCTTCGGAATCCGTTGTTCAGGTCGGAACGTCCCACCCGGAAATCCTGCCATAAACCCACCGCGCGCAGCCGACTGAATCGCAGCAAAGCCCCAATATCTGCTAGAAACATCTGAGAAGTTGACTGCGGCATTCTTGGGAGCAGGGGCAAACGCTTTCAGCACGATCGCGGCAAACTGAGCACGCGTGACCGGATCATTCGGTTTGAATGTGCCATCTGGAAAGCCCGTAATAATCCCCCTTGATGCTAAAGCTTGGACATATTGCTGCGCCCAATGTCCTTGTACATCAGAAAAAGCGATTGCGCCACCAGGAGCAAAATTAATCAGACCTGCAATCTTTTTCTGATCCAGCTGATTCCCGATCGCAGTGAGAACATTCTGAGTCGTATTGTTAATATCGCGCCCTTTACTATTGCGGATCGTATTATTGCCAAGGCTTTCCGGTGTACCTAAATCAGGCTGAGCACTACTAAGAACTACAATGCCATCTTCGCTACTATCCGCAATCATATTGCCTCGGAGCACAGGTTTTGCAGAATCACCAATCACAAATCCACCCCGGTTTTTGACGATCTGATTGCCTTCAATCAGCGCCGTTGCTGTTCCATTAATCGCAAGCCCAAATCCCGTTTCAGTAAAGGAATTGTTCTTCACTTGACCGCTCGCAGCTCTCGTAATCGAGATTCCATTGCCTTGGTTTTTCACAAAAACATTGTCCGTTACAGTTGGGCTGGCATTCCCTGTAATAAAGACCCCTTCACGAACGCTATTGGCAAACGTGTTGTTTGAGATCGTGGGGCTACCTTCCTCCACCCAAATTCCGGTTCCACGCGAGTTTTCATTTGTTACCGTCACCCCGCGAACCTGGCTCCCTTGTGCCAACCACATCGATACATTTTGTTTTGCGAAAGAGCGACTGATAATATCGCCCCCTCCTTGAATGATCGTGGATTGACCTTTGGTTGCTTCATCTCCTCGAACCGTTACCCCTGCTTTAACAATCAAGGGAAAGACTTCGCCAGATTGAAGATTGTAAGTTCCAGGAGCCAATTGAACGATCGTGCCTGCGGTCGCTTGATCGAGGGCAAATTTCAGCGTTTTGAAGGGAACTGCCTCTGTCCGCCCGGCAGTGGTTTGATCCGTTCCTCTGGCAGGGTTAACGTATAAGATTGTCGTCCCCACAGTGTTGAGCGGAACGGTTAGCGTTTCTGGAGGTGGGGTGACTTGGGCTTTCAGCGCCGTTTGTCCACCGAGCCAGAGTAAGGAAATCAAGCCCAAGGGCGCGATCGCAAAAATTTTAGAAGTGCCTAGACGTGTCATATGTTCTCTATACAGGGAAGGGGGTGAATGCCAGGATTGACCTTGTATCTAATCGAAAATGACCAGCCTGGATAGATGCAAGTTCCCCAGGATTGGCTACTGAAATATACCGCAAGATTTCGGAAAGCGATGCACCAGAAATATGAAGGATTGATCGATTTTTGTAAGAAGAGTGCGATCGCATTTCTTCAGACGGTGGCAGATGATCGGTTTTCTCGGATACTAGAAGAGACGACAGCCAGTTGGGAGTCAGTGATGTTATCAAAAGGGTTTGAAATTGAGGTCTATACCGGCACACCTCAAGGAGATGTCGTCGGGATGTCTGATGAGATTGTTGCGGCGTTAGATGGGTTTGTCCGAGAACCCGATAGCCGTAATGTCGAATATACGACCCCGCCTTGTTTTCGATATGAGCGATCGCTGTGTGATTTGGTCACGCCTCGACTGCGGTTACGTCAATTTTTAAAGTCAAAAGGTGATTACACCTTAATTCCAGGAAGTACATTGCCCTTAGCAGGACAGGGCGATCGGTTTTGGCGATCTGATCCAGCCAATCCTTATCATGATTATATTGAGAAAACTTACGGTACAAAAGTTGTTACTGCAAGTGTACATATTA
Organism: Leptolyngbya sp. FACHB-1624; assembly: GCF_047649235.1. Lineage (NCBI taxonomy): Bacteria > Bacillati > Cyanobacteriota > Cyanophyceae > Leptolyngbyales > Leptolyngbyaceae > Leptolyngbya > Leptolyngbya sp. FACHB-1624. Next base: position 6,074,732 of record NZ_CP180258.1, on the reverse strand, counting down.
ATATTGGCATCAGTGATCCTGAAGTATTGATGCGAGCGTGTCGCTTAGTGAGAATGGAAGCGCCGTTGTATTTAGCCTTGAGTGCTGCATCGCCTTGGTTTAATGGCGAAATGACGGGGTATCATTCCACGCGCTGGGGACTGTTTCCGAAAACGCCTGCTCATGTGCCAATCTTTGAAAGCCATGCTCACTTTATTCGGTGGACAGAGGAGCAAATTGCGATCGGCACGATGCAAAATGTGCGTCATCTCTGGTCTGCGGTGCGTCCGAACGGTGATCGCCGTCCTTACAATTTGAATCGCTTAGAATTGAGAATTTGTGATTTAGTCTCTGATCCGATCGCGTTGCTGGCAGTGACTGCATTGTTAGAAGCTCGGCTGCAGCAATTGATTGCAGATCCCAGTCTTGATCCGTTGCAGCAGAGCAAGTTGAATGCAGAAGATTTAGTTGAAATTGCCAATGAGAATGAGGCAGCAGCAGCTAAATCCAGTTTGGATGCAGAGTTGAGACATTGGCAAGACGGACAGCCGATTTTGGCGCGCGAATGGATTGAGCAACTGTATGCTGAGACGTTTGCGATCGCGAAAAAAGCAGGCTTTAGCTGTTTCTTGCTGCCTGTGAAGAAGATTCTCCGCGAAGGCAATGAGGCACAACGCTGGATCAAACTGAGCGAACAAGGCTTGAACAATCGAGAAATCCTGGTGCAATCGATTCAAGCGATGCAACTGCGAGAAAAAGAACTCGAAGGGCAAATTTGCCAATCATTGGTTGCTTAGTAATCGCGATCTGGTTTCGACGATAAACGATGTCGATCTTGTTGAGTTGTAACTGCTCAAGAGAGTGGGGAGTAGGGGGTAGGGAGTAGGGAACTACCAAAAGAACTACTCCCCACTCCCCACCTGATTTAGGACTACCACATTAGCTCCAAATGTTGATCGAAGCTGATAATTTGTCCTTTTTTAGCGAATTTTCACGATCGAGATCGCACGGTACACTTACAGGCAAAACCTGTAAGTTGTTTACGCAGCAAGCTCATGATGCATCATCGTTTTGATCGGCGGATGCTGATCCGGCTATTCGCGCTCCTCTCAATCACGGGAACCATTGCCGCTCTTTTGCCTCTACCAAATTTTGACTCGCAAGCGAGATCGGTCGATTCGATGACTCCATTGCGTCAATCTTTGTCCGGTCTGTACGGCAATTAATATTAATTTCTGTGGGCTGCTGCTGCCAAAACCGTAGCATAGGGAGTCTCGTGGAGATGAGCTTTACCGACAGAGCCAAATAATTCTAGTTTCTCAAGAATCACATCTTGCATAGCTGCGATCGCTTCCCCGGTCACTTCTAGTAAGTCCTTCTCCTGCTGCCCACAAATCTCATCTTTGAGTGCCTGCATATACGCCTGCCGGACTTCGGTATTGACATTAAACTTACACACCCCAAGCTGAATCGAGCGCGCGATCATCTCGGCAGGCAACCCAGATGCACCATGCAAAACAAGAGGAATGTCGAGTAACATCCGAATCTGTTCTAAGCGCGGAAAATCTAAACGGGGAGGACTTTTATATTCCCCGTGAACATTCCCGATCGTCACTGCCAAAGCATCGACATTCGTCGCTTTGACAAATTCGACGGCTTGCTGAGGATCCGTCATTTTTGCTTCTTTTTCAGCGATCGTTAATCCGTCTTCTGTGCCGCTGATTCGTCCAATCTCCGCTTCGACGATCGCATGATAAGAATGAGCCAATCGCGTCATATGGCGCGTAAATTCTAGATTTTGCTCATAGGGAAGCGGCGAGCCATCCGCCATAATTGAGCGCACACCGTCTTGCAAAACCCGATCGATATCTTTCACGGAAGTACTGTGATCGAGATGTACTGAAATGGGCACAGTTGCAGCTTCTGCGGCTTCTAAGCACAGAGCAACTAGAGGAGAACTGCCGTATTTCAAAGCGCTTGGATGTAATTGCAGCATGGCAGGACTGCGGCTGATCTCTGCGGCGTTGATCACTGCTTTTACGCCTTCGAGATTGTAAACATTGAACGCTCCGATCGCAAAAATATTTCGGCGAGCCGTTTCCAAGAGTTCCCGTGTCGAAGTCAGCATCCGTTGCGGCTCCCGATAGAATTAAGACTAGACCGAATTGTACGATAAGACTTTGCAGTTTAAAAAAATCGTTATGCCTGAATTGCCAGATACCTTAGAAGATGCGATCGCGCAAGCCCAAATCGCGACCCAAGCGGCTCTAGAAGCGGGTTATACCCGGTTACAAGTCGAACTCGTGTTTCCAGAGTTGAAACCAATGCCGATCGCAGAGCAATTCATTACGATGTTTCGCGATCGCGGTGCAGGGCTGAAACTCTTTTTCACAGACTCCGGGATTGCTGCACTCGCAAAACGAGATTGGGGCGACTTACCCCACCAAATCCGCAGCTTAGATGTTGCAGGCTCCCGGCAGACGACCCCCGTTACAGAACAAGTTGATCCCGAAGACGAACTTTACGTCTTTGTTTCTCCGAGTGCCGTGGAAGTTCCCCCAGTCGAGCAAATTTGCAATGCCGCCGGAGAACGCCCAGTGATTCTGCTCAATCCAAGATTAGAAGACGTCGCAACAATCGGCATTGGCTATGCAGGACGGCAACTGAGACAGCGATTTTTAGACACGATCGAGCCTTGTTATTATTTGCGTCCGCTGGATGATCAATCCGCAATTTTTCGCTGCTATCCGTCCCCTTGGCAAGTCTGGTATGCGCCTGATGGCACTTATGAACTAATTGCCGAGGAGCGCGATCGCCCTGACTCTGAGAAACTCGATGAAATTTTTGCCAAAGCATTAGGTCAATCGGCAAAACCAAGTTTATTCGCCGGATTGCAACAATTCATCAAGGCGTTAGGAAGATAAAGTTCCCATAGAAAATCCGCGTTTCAGTCAAATTTCAGTCAACTTTAGAAGTGGACAGGGCATAATTGTGGCATACGCTCAGATCCGTATGCTCAGTTTCTGCTGTGTAATTTCTAGTCTTACTGTTTCCTAAGGACGATCGCATGAGTCAGCAACCCACCCGTCGAATCGTGATCGGTGATGTTCATGGTCACTACGATGGCTTGATGAATTTGCTGGATACCATCGCGCCGGAAGCGTCGGATCAGGTCTATTTTCTAGGGGATTTAATCGATCGAGGTCCGCAAAGTTATCAAGTCATTGAGTTTGTTAAAAACAGTCCTTACCAATCTTTACTTGGAAATCACGAGCATTTACTCCTCGAAGCGTTTCCCAATGGGCAAGTGTATGCACCTGCTTTGCAGGCTTGGCTTCAAAGTGGCGGACGAGCAACAGTTGCAAGTTATACCGATATAGACGTGCTTGTCGAGCATGTGCAGTGGATTCGCACATTACCGACTTATTTAGATTTGGGGGATGTCTGGCTAGTTCATGCTGGAGTCCATCCTGAAATGCCGCTCGAACAGCAAGGATATGCTGAATTCTGTTGGATTCGCGATGAGTTTCATCGCTCGACTCAACCTTATTTCTCAGACAAGGTGATTATTACTGGACATACGATCACTTTTACTTTTCAAGGCGTTGTACCGGGAGCGATCGCTCGGGGGCAAGGATGGCTTGGCATTGACACAGGCGCATATCATCCTAAAAGCGGCTGGCTGACTGCCTTAGATATCGATAATGCGATCGTGCATCAGGCAAATATGTATACCAATCAGGTGCGGACACTGGGGCTTGATGAGGTCACAACCAAGATCGAACCTCAGCCTAGAGGGCGGCAGGTTTTAAAACGGTAATCGTTCAGCGGATTTGTTTTGCGAAGCTGGGAAATGGGGAAGTAGGGAGATGGAGAGAGGGGAGTAGCAATCCTATTTCGGATCTTCCTCCTCTCTCTATCCCCTTATCAGATTGACTGTATAACGGCTACTCTCGCGTTTTCAGACTTTCAAACTTCTATCGAAGCCGCGCCCGATAACTTGCGGGATCAAGTCCTGCCGTTCCCGAACCGGGATTTTGGCGAATCAGTTGTTGCATTCGAGTGATGCGATCAGACGTGGCTGGATGATTTGCCAAGAACGTTGGAGGTGAAGCAGAATTCAACAGCTTGCGCATAAAGGTGACTGCTTCAGATTGAGCATATCCTGCCCGTCCCATCATGCGAACTCCTCGCGCATCCGCATCGTACTCATCGCGGCGACTATTCGGCAAGCGCAGCGCGACTTGTACCCCTAGATTTGCGATCGTACTACGATCGAGTCCCCCTGCTGCCAATAACCCTCGCTGCACTGCTGTTTGGCGCATTTGGTTGAGCGCATGTTTTCCAGCAATATGTCCGATTTCGTGTCCAATGACGCTGGCGACTTGAGCTTCATTATCCGCTGCATCCAACAAACCGCGATGCACATAGACAAAACCGCCCATCGTTGCAAATGCGTTAATACTCTTTTGATCGACGACTTGGAACGTATAGGGAATATTCGGTCGATCGCTATTGGCTGCGAGTCTTTGACCAATTTCATTGACATAAGCGGTGAGTTTCGGATCATTAACCAGTCGGACTTCTTGAGTCGTTAACTGATTATTAATTTGCCGACCATAATCGACTTCTTGACTATCCGACAATCGAGACAGTTGATTCGCTTGGATGATTTGAATCCCACCTCGAAGCAGATCAGTCCAAGAAATAGCTTGTGCGAGCATGGGCTGACCGAAACAGATGCCAGCCGCGATCACGATCGATAAAACGGGATATAGCCAACGGCGACGCAGTATTTTTGTAATCATAGGAGAGCGTGAAAAATGCGTGAGGCGCTAAACAGTAGGACGCAACGCGACTCGATTTAGTTGCATCGTTTAGGCAAATTTTCGACAAATTTGCTGATACGGCTGAGTCGAGTCATGCTAATCTTGACAGGCGTTGCATGGCAAACACACAACGTACACGACATCTAGACATCTTAACTATGGCTATTGTGGATTCTCAAGGTCGATTATTCGGGAAAATCAGCATCCTAGATGTGGGTGCAGCACTAGTAATTTTACTGGTGGTGGTTGGAATCTTTGTCTATCCCGGACCAACAGGGGCAGGAGCACAAGGCGCAAGACAGCCTGTAGAAGTCGATGTTGTGGTACGTGGACTGAGCGCGTCAAATCCTAAAAGCTTTATTAAAGTTGGCGATACGACGAACATTCTGGTGCGAAAGCAGCCTTCTGGCAGTGTCAAGCTCAAAGAACTGAGATTTTTGCCTCGGACAGTGGCAACGCCTCAGCCTGATGGAACGTTGAAGGTATTTCCCGATCCGCGTCCAGAATTGGCATTAACGAATGACATGCTGATGACGTTGACGAATGAAGTCCCAATCGTAGACGGCACTCCTGTATTAGGAGGTGAAAAGGTCAAGGTTGGAACGACGATCGAGCTAGATGGTCCGACCTATACCTTCGGTACGAGTGTTGTTGCCATCCGCATCAATAAATCCTAGACCCGATATTCAAAGACTGGGTGCTAGGCTGAAGTCAGTGATCATTCTAATTTTCTTCGCGTAGCTCCCAGCCTGTGACTTCTCCTTTCTCATCCGAACGCCTTTTATTCACGCCTGCAACTCCTCAAGCAGACGCGATTCCACTCATTTTTGCTTTTCCGAACGAATACAGTGTCGGCATTACCTCACTCGGGTATCAAGTGGTTTGGGCAACTCTTGCAGCGCGATCGGATCTCGATGTTGCGCGTCTGTTTACGGATATTCATGAGCCTTTGCCTGCGAATCCGGAATTGCTTGGATTCTCAATGTCCTGGGAATTAGATTATGTAAATATTCTGGGCGTTTTGGAATCATTGGAGATTCCGATCTGGAGCCGAGAGCGGAGTCATTCTCATCCGATCGTATTCGGAGGCGGCCCCGTGCTGACGGCGAACCCCGAACCTTATGCAGAATTTTTTGATGTCTTTTTGCTTGGAGATGGAGAAATTCTGCTCGACGCATTTATCCATGCTTATCAAGAAGTCAGACATGCCGATCGAGACACGCAGTTAAAGCACTTGGCAAGGGTTCCCGGCATCTATGTGCCGAGTATGTACCAAGTGACCTATCAGAGTCCTGATAGTGCGATCGCATCAATTACCCCGATCGATGCCACAATTCCGGCGCAAGTTCAGAAACAGACTTATCGAGGCAATACTCTTTCTGCGTCGAGTGTTGTGACTGAGAAAGCCGCTTGGGAAAATATTTTCATGGTGGAAGTAGTGCGCAGTTGTCCAGAAATGTGCCGCTTCTGTTTAGCCAGTTATTTAACCTTGCCGTTTCGAGTTGCAGATGTTGAGGATTCATTGATTCCCGCGATCGAGCAAGGGCTAACAGTTACAAATCGCCTAGGGTTACTCGGCGCATCTGTGACTCAGCATCCCGAATTTGAAAGCTTATTAGATCATCTGAATCAACCTCAATTTGATGATGTGAGAATTAGTCTGTCTTCTGTTCGCACCAATACAGTGACAGAAAAGCTAACACGAACGTTAGTAAAACATGATGCGAAATCGATCACGATCGCAGTAGAAAGTGGGAGCGATCGCGTTCGGAAGATTGTCAATAAAAAACTCGAAACCGATGAGATTGTCCAAGCAGCTGTGAATGCGAAAGCAGGGGGGCTGAATTCGCTGAAACTCTACGGAATGGTAGGAATTCCAGGAGAAGAATCTGAGGATGTGGAACAGACCGTAGCAATGATGCGATCGCTGAAAAAAGCTGCGCCTGGATTGCGATTAACCTTGGGATGCAGTACGTTCGTGCCCAAGTCTCATACTCCATTTCAGTGGTTTGGAGTGAATCCGCAAGCTGAGAAACGCTTGCAAAGTTTGCAGAAACAACTGCGATCGAATGGAATTGATTTTCGACCTGAAAGCTATAACTGGTCTGTGATTCAGGCGCTATTGTCGCGCGGCGATCGTCGATTGTCAAAGCTTTTAGAATTGACGCGCCATTACGGGGATAGCTTGGGCAGCTATCGGCGAGCATTTAAGGAATTGAAAGGGCAATTGCCGGATTTGAATGATTATGTCTTCGATCGTTGGACAGTCGATCGGGTTCTGCCTTGGAGCCATTTACAAGGAGCATTACCGCAAAGCACCTTAGAAAAGCATATGGCATCGAGCTTTCCTGAGCCTTTAACGGTTGGGCATTGAGTCGTAATTAAGAAAAGCGACTTAAAAGCAAGTTACTAAGAGGGACGATCGAAGCCAAGCTCTGCGAGTATGTCAAAATCTTAGGTAGCTGAGTCCATCGTCTCTCTTATCAAGAAACTTTATGACAGTTCTCCCCCACGTGAAATGGACGATCGAGGAATACCACAGGTTAATCGAGCAAGGATTCCTAGCCGATAAAAAGGTTGAGCTTTTACGTGGAGAGATTATCGAGATGGCTCCAGAAAGCCCTGATCATGCGGATTCTAACGGCGAGGCACATGAATATCTCCTCCTGCTTTTGGGCGATCGGGCGAAAGTCAGAAATGCCAAGCCGATCACCTTACCCAATGGAAGTGAGCCTGAGCCAGATATTTCAGTCTGTGAGCGTCGAGAATATAGATCTCATCATCCTTATCCTGAGAACATCTTCTGGCTAATCGAATACTCAGACTCCACGTTAAAGAAAGATTTAGAGATCAAGTCAAAGATTTATGCTGAAGCAGGAATTCAGGAGTACTGGATTGTCAGTATTCAAACCCACGAGTTGATCGTCATGAGAGATCCTGAAGGTGGAGAATATGAAACTGAATTCCGAGTAAAAAGCGGCACTCTCAATCCTTTGGCATTTCCAGAGTTAGCGATCGAGGTGCTAAAAATCATCAATCCTTGAGTTTAGAGTTCGCGATCGTTCTGCTTAATCGATTCAAATCTTAAGAATTTTTGAAAACAAGGAATTGAGTCCGATATCAGTCCTTAATTGCAATCGATTCAATTTTTCCAATTCTTGTAAGATTGAGATAGTGCTGATTTTGCTATGATTTAGAAATTCAGCGCGGGTATAGTTTAGTGGCAAAACGAGACCTTCCCAAGGTTTAGTTGCGAGTTCGATTCTCGCTACCCGCTTCCAAAAAAAAGCCTCCAGCGCGACAAACCGGAGGTTAGCAGAATTTTTAATCTTTTCTAATCTTCATGAGATACTACGCAGCATGAGCGACCACGGCATGTTTGACCAATGTGCCAATCTCACGCTGAATCGGCAGAACATTGAGCGTATCCAACGAAGCGCAATATTTCAGATCTTCGAGGCAATCCAATCGGAGCAACCGCTTGCCGTGGCTGGCATGGTACATCAAACCGAGCAGATTACTTTTCCACTGTTGATACAGCGAAATTGCACCAACCATTTCGTCATTGCCAATCAATTCTTCTAGAGAACAACCCAGTCGCTCAGCCACACTTTGGACGATCGCGCCAGCACACACCGTATCTTCTAGCGCAAAAGACCCTTCCCATCCTGCACCGACAATCCAAACAGTTTCCGGCTGATGTTCAACCAAATAATCAACAACGGCTTTGCGGTTAATTAATGCTGCCGCCAGTACTGTTGGCGAAGCTTGAATCTTTTGCAGAGCACGAGTGCCATTCGTCGTACTGATGAACAGATGACGACCCGTCATTAATTCAGGAGTACAGTCAAGTGGAGAATTTCCTAAATCACAGCCCTCGACTTTACTGCCGCCCCGTTCTCCTGCCCGAAGCCGTTTTTCGGGCGGAAGGGCTTCGCTTTGGTGCATGAGTTTGTCCATATCGCTGAAGACATGCACAGCATCCGCACCTGAGGATAGCGCCGTTGCGATCGTACTTGTGGCTCGAAGAACATCAATCGCGATCGCACAATCCGCAGCGTTTTGGGTTGGGGTCAGTTCGGGCGTGTGGAATACAGAGAATTTCATGATTGTAGAGAAATTAGGACTGCGATGAAAAAATCAAAAATTGAAGAGGGTCGCAGACTTCAGAATACTAAATGCTTGGAGAAAATGTGAAACATATCTTAGCGGTTCACTATAGAGTCAAATCAATAGTAGTCCGAAGTCGTCATTGGCTGCACAGTATGAAGCGACGCTGCGAATTCGCATTCGCGTTGTAAAATCCCACAGTCGGCTGCCGTATCGATCGCCGGATCTCTGCACAATCCGAAACAGCCTCCGTATTCTTACTAAAACTCTGGATGATTTGAGACAAAATAATACTGAGTGGGAACTTTAAGACTGTGCAAAGCTGGTGCAAAGATTCCGCAAAGTTACGGAAACCTTTAACCGCTATCCCTTCCTGTTGATGTCTAAAGTTCTGGAGTTTTTTTGACGGCTATGAAATGGCTCGTTTCAGAAATGGAATCGGACTCTCGTGTAGTGAGTTCTGACCCCTAAAATGCAGAAAATCTATGCTCTGCTGTTTGAGAACATCCAATCTCTGACCGTAGACGTATTCATTTGTGGCACTAGGACAGAAAGAATTCAGTTAGCGAGTCGGTAACTTTAGTTCATAGACATGTGAGGATGGCATGAACGCTCGTACATCTCTAAATGGTAGTTCCCTAAATACTCAGAAAAACCGTGCAGTCATTTCTGGGCGCGCTGCGGCTCCGAGCCGTCGATCGTCCAATCCTACCCGGTTCAACGCTCAGCGTTCTTCGCGTCCAACGACTTGGCTTGACGCTTCTGCTCAAGATCGCCTACTTCGGCGGCGATCACTCTCAGAAGCTCGACAAGGCAATTATGTAGAAGCGATCGCTGGATTGACCATTTTGATCGATCGCAACCCTAAGAATGCGCTGGATTATAACAATCGAGGTTTAGTCCATTTTCAATGCGGTGATCAAGATGCCGCGCTCGAAGACTACAACAAAGCGATCCAACTCAATCCTCGACTCGCAGGGGCTTATAATAATCGCGCCAATTATTATGCGGCTCAAGGAGAATTAGAAGCCGCGATCGCAGATTATGACATGGCAGTCGATCTTGACCCCACGAATATTCGAGCTTGGTTAAATCAAGGCATTACCTTTCGCGATTTGGGATTGTATGTAGACGCGATCGAAAATTTTGAACACGCCCTGCAAATCAAAGAATTAATGTCGATTAATCTCGACGACAATTCGATATTAGAAGCCCATATTTATGCAGCCCGAGGGAGAGCGCACCATTTAGTAGGCGATTGGAATTTCGCGATGGCTGATTATCGCCGGGCGCTGAATTTGATCCCAGAATCTGAGATTTCGGGTAATCGAGTGCGATCCCAGGTGAATAATTGGATCAAAGCGCTCACAGATTCCTAGAAATATGGAAGACAACACAACAATTTCAGTCTGTATTGGCACATTCGACCCATCGGGAATCCCAATTACGATCACCCGGCATCTGAGCGACTGTGCCACAGTTGCATTTCAAGCCATCACACTGAATTTATTGCTCGCACAGACATTTAATCTTGAGCCAGCTGAAACTGTTGAGATTCACCACGAAGGTGGATCTGGAATCCGCATCAATCGTACGCTAAAAGGATTTATCGGCTACGCCGGAACTTACTCAAACAACTCTTAAGCAAGTTACGATCGCGACTTTCTGAAGAAAATGTAGTTAGAGAAGCACTCTGTCTCAGAGCGATTTAAAGTGGATGAGCGCTACAGGCAAGTCAGATTCTTCACTTTGAAAGAGACTAGGAGCAATCTACATATGAGAAACCGTCGTCAATCTCGCTGCCGCCGTAGAGATCAGCATATTTGTACAATCTGTTGCATCGTGCCGCCTCATATCACCGATCGCATCATTATCAATGGAACTGAGACTCAGCGCGATTGGGCATTACAAAATCTTCGGGTTTCAGAACAGTTTCGAGGACGGCGGGAAGTCATAGGTGCAGCCATCCAGCCTTTCCTTGTCGCTGCAAATGAAAAACGTCGAACAATTTATAATGCAGCAAATAGAACAAGGTTGCCTGGGAGAATCGTACGGGGAGAAACATCTCCAGCCGTATCCGATGTTGCAGTTAACGAGGCATTTGATGGGTCAGGAGCCGTCTATGACTTTTTCAAAGAGGTCTATGAGCGTGACTCGATCGATGACTATGGAATGCGCCTCAATTCGACAGTTCATTACGGGCAGCGCTACAATAACGCCTTCTGGAACGGTAGCCAGATGGTCTATGGCGATGGCGATGGGGAATTGTTTAATCGCTTTACGATTTCGCTGGATGTGATTGCTCATGAATTGACACACGGCATTACTCAAACTGAAGCAGGACTGGTTTATCAAGGACAGTCAGGGGCCTTGAATGAGTCTTTTTCGGATGTATTTGGCGTTTTAGTCAAGCAGAAAGTTTTGAATCAGACGGCAGATCAGGCTGATTGGCTGATTGGAGCCGGATTGCTGACTGCTAAAGTCAATGGCGAGGCATTGCGATCGATGAAAGCTCCCGGAACAGCTTATGACGATCGAGTGCTCGGCAAAGATCCCCAGCCTGCAGAGATGAAAAATCTCTACAAAGGAACAGCAGACAATGGCGGAGTGCATATCAATTCTGGAATTCCCAATCGCGCCTTCTACCTAGTAGCATCTGCCTTAGGCGGATATGCCTGGGAAAAAGCGGGCAAGATTTGGTACATTGCCTTGACCGAGCGGTTACGGACTTCATCGAATTTCCAAGACGCAGCGCGGGCAACCGCAACGATCGCATCTGAGTTATACGGCATAGATAGCACAGAGCAACAAGCCGTTCAAAATGCTTGGAGAACCGTTGGAGTGATTTAAATTTCAGGGGGAAAGATGAAAGTCACGCTAGAGCAGAGTGGCGGGTTCGCGGGGTTAATGATCATGAAAACCATCGATACTCAGGATCTTTCCCCGTCTGAAGCGCAAGAACTAGAACAACTAGTCAAGGACGCAGATTTTTTTCAATTGAATTCCATGACGGATCGCGCTCCTCAGCCCGATCGGTTTGGATATCAGTTATCGATCGAAACTGATGAACGATCGCACACGATCCAAGTTAGTGAGACGAATATGCCTGCCCAATTGCGTCCATTAATGGCATGGGTACAAGAAAAAGCGCACTGATCCTTGGGATTAGATAAAGGCAGTACAGAAATCGAATCGAAAGCCTCTAGAATGGTTTGGATTTAGAAAGAAGAGCGTAAATTTACTATGCCCCGTCGCCAAGATCTGCACAAAATTTTGCTCATTGGTTCCGGTCCGATCGTCATCGGGCAAGCCTCCGAGTTTGATTACTCTGGGACTCAAGCCTGTAAAGCACTGCGAGACGAAGGATTTGAGGTGGTTCTAGTGAACTCAAATCCGGCGACAATTATGACCGATCCCGAAACCGCCGATCGCACTTATATTGAACCCCTGACTCCTGAGTTAGTCGAGCAAATCATTATTAAAGAACGCCCGGATGCACTATTGCCGACGATGGGCGGTCAGACTGCGCTCAATCTTGCCGTCTCGCTGGCAAAAAGCGGCGTGTTGGAGAAATATAACGTCGAATTGATCGGAGCAAAGTTACCTGCGATCGAGATGGCGGAAGATCGCAAATTATTCAAAGAAGCAATGGAGCGGATCGGAGTCGGGGTCTGCCCATCCGGACTCGCAGAAACGCTCGAAGAAGCAAAAGTGATCGGGCATCAGATTGGATCATATCCCCTGATTATTCGTCCTGCGTTCACACTCGGCGGATCAGGCGGCGGCATCGCCTATAACCAGCAAGAATTCGAGGAAATTGCCCAGTCGGGCTTGGATGCGAGTCCGGTCTCGCAGATTCTCATCGAAAAATCGCTGCTCGGCTGGAAAGAGTATGAACTCGAAGTCATGCGCGATCTCGCCGACAACGTGGTGATTATTTGCTCGATCGAAAACTTAGATCCGATGGGGATTCATACCGGAGATTCGATCACCGTTGCCCCGGCTCAGACCTTGACTGATAAAGAATATCAACGGCTCAGAGATGCCTCGATCAAAATTATTCGCGAGATTGGAGTCGAAACAGGCGGATCAAACATTCAATTCGCAGTCAATCCGGTGACGGGTGAAGTCGTTGTGATTGAAATGAATCCGCGCGTTTCTCGTAGTTCGGCATTGGCTTCTAAAGCGACAGGATTTCCGATCGCAAAAATGGCAGCCAAACTCGCTGTCGGATATTCCCTGGATGAAATTCCGAATGACATTACCAAGAAAACCCCTGCGAGTTTTGAGCCGACGATCGATTATGTCGTCACCAAAATCCCCCGCTTTGCCTTTGAGAAATTCCCAGGATCTCAACCGTATTTGACGACTCAAATGAAGTCGGTGGGTGAGGCAATGGCAATGGGTCGAACCTTCCAAGAATCGTTTCAGAAAGCGTTGCGATCGCTCGAAACGGGTCGCGCAGGTTGGGGCTGTGATAAGCCGGAAAAACTGCCGAGCTTAGAACAAATTCGCGCCGGATTGAGAACGCCGAATCCCGATCGAATTTTCACCGTGCGTCATGCCATGCTGATGGGAATGCAGAACGATGAAATCTATGAATTGACGAACATTGATCCCTGGTTTCTCGATAAGTTGTCTGACTTGCTTGAAACTGAGAAAACCCTGAAGCGGTTGACGCTCAAAGAGTTGACGCAAGAGAAAATGCTTGCGATTAAGCAACAAGGGTTTAGCGATCGTCAAATTGCGTATGCCACAAAATCGACCGAAGACGAAGTTCGGGCTTACCGCAAATCCTTGAATGTGACTCCGGTTTACAAAACCGTCGATACTTGCGCGGCTGAATTTGAAGCCTTCACTCCCTACTACTACTCCACCTACGATGCAGAGAATGAGGTTGCCCCCTCAACTCGACGGAAAGTGATGATTTTAGGAGGCGGGCCGAACCGCATCGGACAGGGGATCGAGTTCGATTATTGCTGTTGTCATGCGTCTTTTGCGTTGCGAGAAGACGGGTTTGAAACCATTATGGTCAATTCCAACCCTGAAACCGTTTCGACCGACTACGACACCAGCGATCGCTTATATTTCGAGCCGCTGACCAAAGAAGATGTGTTGAACATCATCGAAATGGAACAGCCGGAAGGGGTGATTATTCAATTCGGAGGACAAACGCCTTTGAAATTAGCGGTTCCCCTCGCTGCATTCCTCAAACAAGGCACAGTTTCGACCAAAATTTGGGGAACGTCGCCGGACTCGATCGACACGGCTGAAGACCGCGAACGCTTTGAACAAATCCTGCGCGAGTTGAACATTCAACAACCTGCAAACGGGCTTGCACGGGATTATTCCGGTGCGAAGAAAGTTGCGCGTGAGATTGGTTATCCGGTCGTCGTGCGCCCAAGCTACGTCTTAGGTGGGCGAGCGATGGAGATCGTTTACTCGGACACTGAGTTAGAACGGTACATGACGTATGCAGTTCAAGTGGAGCCGGATCATCCGATTTTGGTTGATCGGTTTCTCGAAAATGCGATCGAAGTCGATGTGGATGCAATCACCGATCAGACCGGTCATGTCGTGATTGGGGGCATTATGGAACACATCGAACAAGCTGGAATTCACTCTGGGGACTCAGCCTGTTCGATCCCACCTGTCACTTTAAAACCAGCCGTTCTCGATCAGATTCGGACTTGGACAGTTCAACTTGCGAAAGCCTTGAAAGTGGTTGGCTTGATGAACATTCAGTTTGCGGTGCAAGGGGATCAAGTCTATATCATTGAAGCGAATCCGCGTGCCTCTCGAACGGTGCCGTTTGTGTCGAAAGCGATCGGGGTGCCACTGGCAAAAATGGCAGCGCGAATCATGTCCGGCAAAACCCTGGCTGATTTGAACTTTACGCAGGAAATCATTCCACAGCACATCTCAGTCAAAGAAGCCGTTCTCCCCTTCGAGAAATTCCCTGGAACCGATACAATTTTGGGTCCAGAAATGCGATCGACGGGCGAAGTTATGGGGATCGATTCTGATTTTGGGAAAGCCTATGCCAAAGCAGAACTCGCTGCCAGTCAGCGTTTGCCGCGTCAAGGCACCGTGTTTGTGTCGATGAACGATCGTGAAAAAACAGCAGTTGTTCCGGCAGTCAAAGAGTTGATGGAGCTTGGCTTTAAAGTCGTTGCAACTGCTGGAACTTGCAAAACGCTAAAAGAACATGGGCTAGATGTCGAACTCGTACTCAAACTGCATGAAGGCAGACCGCATGTGCTGGACTCTATCAAAAATGAGCAGATTCAGTTGATTATCAATACTCCTGCAGGACAAGAGGCGCACGAAGACGATCGCTTAATCCGACGAACAGCATTGACGTACAAGATTCCAATGATTACCACGATCGCAGGGGCAAAAGCGACGGCAGCGGCGATTCGATCAATGCAGGCTGAGGCTTTGACTGTAACGGCTTTGCAGGATTATTTACGTCGATGAGCGAGAAGAGAGCGGGGAAGGGGGGAATAGAAAGCCATTAGGCTTGATACGATTTTCAACCTCCCCACTCTAATCTTCTGCCAAAAGATAGATGCCTATTCTAAGAGCGATCGCGTATGCCTATATAACGATTTGCGGCAAACCCGGATATAAATCTAACCGCGATCGCCCTTCATTTCTCAACTGTGCTCTTAATATTATTTAAAGGTTTCCTCAGTCAGACTGTCATATTCGATCGGGGGCAGAAACTTGGCTAAACTCCTCAATTCTGTTACAGATAAGACATTCGTAAAGTTCGTTTCTGATACCGTATTGGCTAAGGCGTGCTTCGCTGAGCCGATTGGCATCTAATCCTCCTTTAGCAAGATTTTTTTCTCAGTAACTTTACAAGACTTAACACAATAAGAGATAATCTTAATATAACCATTCACCTAGACAAATCTAATAAAGGTCAAAAGCGGCACACAGAGTTTACGAGTTTTCGCCATGTCTTTGACACATGGCTATGTAACCATTTCCTAGCGAGGCTGTTTTCAGCCTAAGCTTAGCGCACTTCATAGCAACCACTTTCTAGCCGTGTCCACCTTCATTTAGATTTCTGAATTTGCGCGCGTTCGAGCGTCTGACATTTCACCCAATTGCCCACACCCATCGCTTTCTGATCTTGATATGAAAACCGCTCAGACTCCAACTGATTCCGTCCGTGCTTATCTCCGCGAAATTGGTCGCGTCCCACTGCTGACCCATGAACAAGAAGTGCTCTATGGAAAACAGGTACAGCGATTGGCGATCGTCAATTCGGTCAAAAATGCCTTAATCGAGAAGTTAGGGACAAGCCCTGATGACGCGACTTGGGCACAGGCGGCTGAAGTTTCAGAAACCGAGTTGCGACAGATTTTAGCGGAGGGAGAACTCGCAAAACGTCGCATGGTTGAGGCAAATTTGCGGTTAGTCGTCTCTGTGGCGAAGAAGTATACCAAGCGCAATGTCGAACTGATGGATTTAATCCAAGAAGGAACGATTGGGATGCAGCGGGGGGTCGAAAAATTTGATCCCACCAAAGGCTATCGATTCTCAACCTATGCGTACTGGTGGATTCGGCAGGCAATTACCCGAGCGATCGCAGAAAAGGGGCGAACGATTCGCTTACCGATTCATATTACCGAGAAGCTCAATAAGATTAAAAAAGCACAGCGTAGCCTGTCTCAACGCTTAGGTCGAGCAGCAACGCTAGGAGAACTCGCCACCGAATTAGAATTGCCGATCGCACAAATTCGCGATTATCTAGAACGCGCACGAGTACCCTTATCGCTCGATCTGCGAGTTGGGGATAATCAGGATACAGAATTAGGGGAACTGCTAGAAGATCCAGGCATGTCGCCCGAAGAATTTACAGCACAGACTTCGCTAAAGCTAGATTTAGACGCGTTGATGTCAGATTTGACTCCGCAGCAACGTGAAGTCTTAGCGTTACGTTTTGGCTTAGAAGATGGCAAGGCGTTGACCCTGGCGAAAATTGGCGATCGCTTAAATATTAGCCGAGAGCGAGTCCGTCAGATTGAGCGCGAAGCGTTGACGAAATTGCGGAAGCGGAAAGGGGATATGGGGGAGTATTTGGCGAGCTAGAAAAAGTGGGGAGTGGGGAGTAGGGAAGTAGGAAAAGCCTTTCGAGTTTTCATTGAAGGTAAGAGCGTTTCTCCTCTACTCCCTACCCCTCTACTCCTTCTACTCATTCATCTCCCGATACGTCGCCACCGCAGACGGCGAGACACGATTTAGATACCGGAAAATCCAATACTTGAAAATCGTATCTAGAATCACTGGGAACGTTGCGATAAATAAGAAAATGAAATCGCGATTAGCAGGTAAGCCGAAATGTTTTGAAACGCTTTCAAGAATGATTTCCCACCCGTGGGGAGAGTGAAAGCCGACAAAGACATCGGTAAACAAAATGATGATAAATGCCTTAGCACTGTCACTGAGTCCGTAAACCGTCTCATCCATAAACGATTTGAGAATGTCGATCTCGCGTTTACCATTCAGTAAAATTAAGACAAATGCGATCGTGCCTGCGATATCAGCAATCCAATTTTTAATTGCATTCGCACTTTGAGTCGAAAAACTGGCTGCAATTTCAGTCGCTTTTTCTCGAACTCGCACCTCAACTTGTTCTGATCGCTCTTTGACTCTGGCTTCGCGTTCTTCAGCAGGCAAGGTTTCTCGTTCAAACGTCTCTCTGAGCAGATTTTCAAATTTCAGACGTTCCTCGAAGCCCTGCAATTCTCTCAGAGCTTCCTCTGCCATTTCGCCATTGAGAAAAATACGATCGGGGTTTTCAACTTTGAAATTCTGCGTAATCCACGCACCCGGAATCAGATAGTTCGATAATGCAATATTGCGAACCCCTTGCTGCACGAGCAACGGCACCAAAATCAAAATGAGAACGAATCGAACTGCTAATAAAGTTTTGACCTTTGAAACTCTGTAATTTTGTAGCACTTCGGCTTCGGATTTGGGATCGAGATCTCGCCTCAGCCGATTGAGCGTCGTGAGAATCGATCGAGGCAGTAACCCAGTTTTATCAGAAAGGCTTTCAAAATCTTCGGACTTTTCGGCTGCATTCGCTGGAACGTTTTGAGTATCCGCAACGGTAAGATTGGGGTCAGAATTCTTTTTGTCAGGTTTGGTTGTTTTATCGGGACTTCCATTCATTTCAACTGCAAGCATCGAAGCTGAAACTGCTTCTAACGTCAGTTGCTCCTCTGCATATCGCATCAACACTTCATCAATAAATCGCAGCTTTTCGAGCGTGATGGAGGGTTTATCCTGGACAGTCGGCACAAATCGATCAGTTCCTACCTCAGTAGTTTCGATCGTCCGTAATGTATCCGCCGTTTGATTGGGATTGGTAATCGCCAAGGCTGAACGACTGCGATGAAACTCGGTCAATCTCATCCGAATGTTTCGCAGATACTTCTGCAAATCTTTTTCAAAATAAGCGAGTGCATTCCCTCGAAGCTGAGTCGCACGAGGCGAAATTTTCTGTCCGCCGAAATGCTCATTCTCGATCGCCCTAATTTTAAGAGCCGCATCATAAGCCTGATCTAGCGCTCGATCTGGGGTTTCAAGATACCATTGTTCAGCACGCCGAACGTAGTTTCTCAATTGTGACAACAGCGAATTATTGTTCATAGCTCAAGACGTAGCAAGTGCAAGATCAAACATCAGTGGAGAAGCAGAGGCAAACTGCAATGATCGCTCTATTCTAAAACTGCTTTTTCAGAAGATCTAGAATACAAGAACATCTTTATCATTAAAGGTGAGCAACATCCTAGCAAATTGTGTTGAGGCGATTCCGTGCAAAAGCAAACAGTTCAATCTGTCTGGATTACAGGAGCCACTCGCAGCGGCAAAACAGATCGATTGGTGGCACAAGCTTGCGAATGGATGAAAATGAAGCGCTCTGGAATTTTAGTGCTGGCAGCGATCGGGGATAATCGTCTGGCATTGAGCGATCGCATTAGCGAAGCAACGCAAGGAAAATTTCCGTTTCGCGCGACAACGCCGCTCGGATTCTTTGAGGATGAAGTGACGCTTTTTTGGGCTTTGCTTGTACAACGCTTAGATCTGAAAGCTCAGTTTCCGCTGAGGTTGCGCCCTGAGAATGAACAGGAACTCGCGACCAAACTTTGGCGAGTGGAATTAGATCACGCAATCGCTGAAGCTGGCATTCCTGAAGCTAGATTAGTGCGGCGAGTTCTAGATTTGATGCAGCTTGCAGCCTTAAGTGGTTTGTTGATCGAGGAAATTCCAGCATTGCTCCATCAAGGCTTACTAAAAGTTGAAGGAAAAATTTCAGAATTAGCTTTGTCGCCAGAAACAATTGGAGAAATGATGCAGCGTTGGCGAGCCTGGTGCTTGCGGCGAGGATTGTTGACTTATAGCTTGATCACAGATTTGTACGGACGTTATTTACTCCATGATCCGGTATATCAGCAGCATTTGTTAGAGCGGTTTCAGGCGGTCGTCGCAGATGATCTCGATGAGTATCCGGCAATTGTGCGATCGCTGTTTGATTTTTTGCTTGATCGAAACATCCCTTGCGCGTTTAGCTTTAACCCGAATGGAGCGGTGCGATTAGGCTTGGGAGCCGATCCAGCTTACTTAGCACAGTTAAGCGATCGCTGTACAGTCGTGGAACTGAGCGATCGTACTCATCCTTGTTTGATCGATCAATTAGGAGAATCGATTTTAGATCTCGTTAGTGATCCGATCTTTTTTGCGAGCTTACCAGATTCGATTCAAACCCTTCAGACCACAACTCAGGCACAATTGATTCGCCACACCGCAGAAGTGATCATTAAAGGCGTGCAATCCGGGCAAGTCGAACCGCGCGAGATTGCTTTAATTGGGCCTGGGATTGATCCGATTTCTCGCTATGCGTTACGAGAAATTCTGACCCGCCAAAATATTCCAGTCGAGTTACTCAACGATCAGCGCCCTTTAGCCAGTAGCCCGATTGTGCGATCGCTGCTCACTTTACTGACGCTGATCTATCCAGGCTTAGGCAGAGCGACAAATCGAGATACGATCGCTGAAATGTTAGTCATTCTCAGTCAAAAAACTGAATTGACAACAACCTATGTGATTGATCCGGTTCGGGCTGGATTACTTGCTGATCATTGTTTCGAGCCACATCCAGACCAACCGCGTTTACTTGCTGCAAATACGTTTCCTCGCTGGGATCGTTTAGGGTATCAAGCCTCTGAAGCCTATGAGGGAATTGTGCGCTGGATTGAGTCACAGCGATCGCAGTTAGACCATCGTTTGATTGCTAGCCCGGTCGTCATGCTCGATCGAGCAATTCAGCGATTCTTTTTTGGGGGAAGTCATCTGCCTTTTGATCAACTGGCTGGACTGCGAGAATTGATCGAGACGGCTCAGCATTATTGGGAAGTAGACGATCGATTGCGCCGGAGCGATCTCAGTGATGCACCTCAATCGCTGACGGTGCGAAATTTTATTCAACTGCTCAGAAGTGGAGCGGTCACTGCAAATCCATTCCCAGTCCGGTTGATTGAGCCGAATGCGGTGACATTAGCAACGGTGTTTCAATATCGTTCCACTCGGCGATCGCATCGGTGGCAGTTTTGGCTAGATGCAGGCTCGTCACGTTGGTTAAGTGGAGTCGATTCACTATTTGCGGCTCCGTTATTTTTGCAAGATTGGTCAGGGCGAGTCTGGGATGTAGAAGATACTCAGATGATGAATGAACAACGATTACGACGCATTTTACTCGATCTACTAGCCCGTGCTGAGGAGCGCTTATTCTTGTGCTACAGCGACCTTTCGACGAGTGGAAAAGAGCAAACCGGAATTTTGACTTCGCTTGTGAATGCAGCCATTCCTTTAAGTTAAGCCCATGTCGCAATCACCATTTGCAAGCAACTCATGCGATGTTCTACATAGTCGTAGGAACGCTTCACGCCGAAGATCTGCTTGCCCTAATCCTGATAGCTGAGCGTCCAATCTAAACTGAGTGAAAAAGCTGAAATTTTCTCCCAGTCCCATAAGTGGGGACTTTGTTCTGCTCTTCCCCGACTTCTAGTCCAGAGCAGGTGAATGCAATGAACGAGAACCTTGAACAGTAGCTTGTTGCGGCTGGTGAATGATGAAAGATAGCGAATTTCGCAATCCTTATAATTTCTGTAACGAATACGCGCAACTTGTTCAAGTGAACGGGAACACTAGCACTGGCTTCTCCAATTCATTCCAATGATGAAACATGATGAAACGAACTCTTGTGATCCTGGCTTTAGGCGCATCGCTCATAGGGCTACCTAGCTGCTCAACTAGCCCAAATACAGCTTCCACAGCAACCGCGAGCAACACCCAAACTCCGATCAAAGCTGGAAGTTCTAGCAGTACAGTCAATTTGTTGAAAACGCTAAAAGCTGCCTATGAGAACACCAATTCGGATGGGCAAGTTACGCTCTTAGAACCTGGACAGTCGGAGAACATTATTGCTGGAATTAAGCAAGGATTAGTCGATATTGGGATAATTTCCAAAGTCCTAAAACCTGAAGAAACCGATGGCAACTTAGAATATCGTGAAGTTGCGAAAGATGCGCTCCTAGTTGCAACTCATCCAAGTGTGACGGGCATCAAAAACTTGACAACACAAGACCTTCAAGGCATTTACAGCGGCAGCATCACAAATTGGAAAGAACTGGGTGGAATTGATGCTCAAATCATCGTTCTAGATCGACCTGAAGATGAATCTGCTAAGCAGCTATTGCGTCAGCATTACTTAGGCAAAGAGTTGAAGAATGCACCCAACGCGATCATTATGCGAAAAGAAGGAGAACTGATTCAGACCTTACAAAGTACTCCTTATAGCATTGGCGCCTTCTCCCTGGCTTATGCCATTTCTAACAATTTACTGGTCAATCGACTGAGTCTAAACAACATTGAGCCGACTCCAGAAACCTTGAAAACAGGAAAATATCCCATGTTCCGCAGGATCAATGTGCTTTGGAATAAAAAGGCGTCTGAATCTACTCAAGCCTTCGTCAACTATGTCTTCAGCCCTCCTGGAGCCACCGTTCTAGAGAAAGCGGGCTTTGCTGCAACTGCTCCTCAAACTGCGATGTCGCAAAAGTAACAATGTTGAAAGCCAGATATGCCCAACTTTCCGTATCTGTCAAACTGCTAGCATTCCCTGTGATTCTTTTCCTTAGTCTGTGGACAGTAGGCACAATTTCGTTTGGTTACTTTGCTCGCAATAACTTAGAAAAAACTGCGCAAAAAGAAACGATTGATCTCGCTCAATTACTTCAACAAGACCTTCAGCAAAAGCAAAAATTGCTGAATTTAAAAGCGCGTTGGGTGAGCGATGAGAAACAGGTAACTGAAGTGATCGAATCGGGAGATCAAATGCAATCACTCCGCACTCTTCTACCGATTCAAGCTGCTCTAGAATTTGATTTGCTTAGAATTGTAGACTTGCAAGGACAAGCCCTTATATCTTCTCAACAGCGATCGCTAACTCAAGCTCAGTTTCCAGATCAAACGATCAACACAATAGCAAAAACAGGAGTTGCAGGATCTGGCATTCTGCTATCAACCTCGAAAACTTCATCGGCTTTGGTCAGTTTTAACACGATTAAATCTTCCAAACGAGTTCTGGCAAACTTAGTCGTTGGTATTGCGATCGACGATACATTTCTCCAGCAAATTCGAGGCAATACTTCAATGCATCTCGTTGCCTTGCAAGACGATCAAATCACTGCATCGACTTTGCCGCTCGATCGACACAAACTCTTAAAATTACCTCAAGCAAGTACCTCCCCCACTCGGATCGAAATTGCAGGAAAACCTTATCTCACGAAAATTGTTGAGATCCCTGGCTTCGATCAGACCACACTCAAAATTGCCGTACTGAAATCAGTTGAAGGTGCTGAGCAAACAATCTATCGGTTGTGGTTCATCATTGGAAGTTTTGGATTGCTAGGAGGCGGACTGATTATAGGTGTGATGATTTTAGGATTACGAGCGACACAATCCTTGAGTTATCGAATTCAAAAGCTTACACAAGCAACACAGCAACTTGCACAAGGAGAATTAACGACTCGGCTCCAAGTCGATACTCAAGATGAAGTCGGCGTGCTAGCAGAGGGCTTCAATACAATGGCAGAACAACTTGCTCTGCATGAGTATCAGCTCAAGCAAAAAATGCACCAGCTAGAAATGACGCTGGATGAACTGCATCGTACTCAAAGCCAGATGATTCAAAGCGAGAAAATGTCGGCTCTGGGGCAAATGGTGGCAGGAGTCGCACATGAAATCAACAATCCAGTTAACTTTATCCATGCAAACTTGGCTTACGTGGAGCAATATGTGCAGGATCTGCTCACAGTGCTTAATGCTTATCAAAGAGAGCACTTGCAACCCTCGTTAGACTTGCAAGCAGTAATTGATGAGACGGATCTTGACTTTCTGGTTGAGGATCTCAAGAGAATTCTTAAATCGATGAATGTCGGGTCGGGTCGAATTCAAGACATTGTGCTTTCATTACGCAACTTCTCTCGCTTAGATGAGGCAGAGTTCAAGCAAGTTGATCTCCATGAAGGGATTGATAATACGCTCATAATTTTGCAGCACCGTCTCAAGGCAAAACCGGGAAGGTCCGAGATCGAAATTATTAAAAACTATGGTCAGTTACCTCAAGTCGAGTGCTATCCAGGCTATCTAAATCAAGTGCTAATGAATTTACTAGCAAATGCGATCGATGCTTTAGAAGAGTTAGAACCGCGCGAATCATCCACTCCGGCTGCTCCGAAAATCCAGATTTCAACGCAATGCCTCTCAGAAAATTGTGTGCAAATTTCTATCTCAGACAATGGGGTGGGAATGCCAGAGAATGTGCGATCGCGAATTTTTGACCCATTTTTTACGACAAAACCTGTCGGTAAAGGAACAGGTTTAGGATTATCGATTAGCTATCAAATTATCACTGAGAAACACAAAGGCAGCATTCGTTGCGATTCGATCGAAGATGAAGGGGTAATGTTCACAATCGAAATTCCAATTCGCCACTCAACATAACTGTCGCCTTCAGAAGGCGCTTCTACCCAGCTAAATCGCAAGCTAATTTCGCGTTAGCACTGCTAGCGCACAGGTGATTCAACGGGACGAACAATCGGTTCAGGCGTGGGTTCGGCGCGGAAAATAGCCTGTAGAGCTTGCTCTAAGGATTCAGCCATCACAATGCGATTTTCATAAGCAACAATTACTCGAACTAAGGTCGGTAAACTGTTTTGATCAGCTTCTAGATAAAGTGGTTCAACATACAGCAGCGATTGTTCGATCGGAATAACCAGTAAGTTCCCTTGAATTGCTTTTGAGCCTTGGCGGTTCCACAAGGAGATTTGCTGAGAGATGACTGGATCTTGATTAATTCGGGCTTCAATCTGTTCAGTCCCAAAAATTAAACGCTCTTTAGGAAAGGTATAGAGTAACAATCGACCGTAATTTTCACCATCAGTACGGGCTGCTAGCCAAGCGACTAAATTCGTTCGCTGTCGAGGGGTATAGGGAAGCAGTAAAATGAACTCTTCAAATGGAACATTTGGTAAACTCGTAATCAAATAGTACGGTTCAACAGGTCGCGCTTCGTTGCCGTAAATTTCATTTGGAATTTGCCATTGATCCTCGCGATTGTAGAACACTTGCGGATCAGTCATGTGATAGGTCATCAAGCGATCGGATTGCAAATTGAAGAAGTCAACAGGATAGCGAATATGTTGCCGGAGTGCTGCTGGCATCGCGCTCAATGGCTTAAATAAACTGGGAAAAATCCTAGACCAAGTTTGAATCATCGGATCAGTGGGATCGGCGACATAGAAGGTAACAAATCCGTGATAAGCATCAATCACAACCTTCACAGAATTCCGAATGTAATTGATTCCTTCTACTAGGTCGGAATAAGGATAGTGATTGCTCGTAGTGTAAGCATCAACAATCCAGTAAAGATTGTTCTGAGCCGGAGCAGTGCTACTATCAGCAGCAACTAAGTAAGGATCGCGATCGTACATCAAAAAAGGTGCGATCTCTCGAATTCGCTGATTGATATTTCGGCGAAACAGGAGTTTGGTCTGTGGAGTAAATTCTCGCGTGACAAGGACTCGCCAATCTTTGAGATATACGGCAAACAATGCCCGTTGCCAGAGCGAATTTAATGCAATTCCGCCGCGTCCATCATAGGAATTATAGGTATTGTCACTTCCGCTCGGAAAATCTAGCTCTCGTTGGCGAGTTCCCGTCATGACATAAGGATCTGTAATTTCGCCATAGTAGATACGAGGTCGTTCGATCGGAATACTTTCTCGAATCGATGGACTTGACGTGACTAGCGCCCCTTCTCCCTCATTGCCAATATCTCTAACAAAGTATTCGGGAAGTCCTCCAGCAGCTACGGTATTTACTGGACTGACCGTAAAGCCATAGCCATGAGTATAGATTAAATGGCGATTTACCCAAGTTTGAGCTTCTTGCGGCACCGCGTTGTAATCTAATTCTCTCGCAGCAATCAGGACTTGCCGCTGTTCTCGCGGCGCAGTGGGTTCTGTCCGTAGAGTATAACGATCGATGTCTGCATCTGGAAATCGGTAGTACAGTCGAATCTGCTGAAGCTGACGGTTTGTGTCCAAAAGTGGACGTTGATCCCAAAGGCGAATATTGCGAATCGTGAGAGGATTGTTCCGCAGATCCGCTTCACTCAACTGTCCCTGTGGGTTAAACGTTTGAATATCAATATCATTCAAGCCAAACGCTTGCCGAGTTAGCGCGATCGTTCGCTCGATATAGGGACGCTCTCGAACCAGTTCATTCGGCTGAACTGCCACCGATTGCACAAGTTCAGGAATGAAAATTCCCGCGATCGCTAATACTCCATACACCACTAAGCCAATTCCAACCCAACGCCGCCGTTTGGATTGGGGCTGCCAAAAGATACAGCGTCCCAAAAGGTAAAGTGCAATTACACTCGCAGTTGTTCCTAGGGCAATATAAGCCGGGAGTTGGGCGACGACATCGGTATAGCTAGCTCCGAAAGATGCGCCTCTTCTGGAATATAGCAATTCATAGCAACTGAGCCAATAGCCAATTGTGATTGTTCCAATCACTCCAGCACTCACACCGAACAGATGACGTTGCTGTGGAGGCGAAAATCCAAGAAATCTACCTTCACTTAAACTATGTCCAGATGTGAGATAAGTTAAAGCAACAGCAATAAATCCATAGAGTGTAAGTCCAATCCACCAAAGAACTAAAAGCTCGATAAAGGGCAGTGTGAAAATATAAAATCCGATGTCGCGATTGAATAGCGGTTCAGTTGCATTAAATGCCGTGGGTTGAAGATACTGTAAGACCGTTGCCCAGTGTTGTGCAGCAATAAATCCGAGCAGAGCCGCAAAAACAACTGCGATCACACTCAACGTAAACTGCGGATAGACGAGTACAGCGATCGCTGCCAAAATTGCTCCAGATGTATACCCTACCTGTGTACTAATCTGCTGTCCAACTTGCCAAATTGCGAAGAGATTAAACATCGAAATGGGCATTGGCAGGTTGACCTCTCCAATCTGCCAGTACTGCACTGCGATTTGCCCGTAGTGAATGAGCATTAACGCAAGCAGCGAACTGAGTCCGAATGTAAGCGGCAACAGTGTTCTTAAGCGCAGGGGCAGAATCGAGAGCGGAGGTTTGCGAAGTTCCAGGGTATCCGTTTGAGGAGATGGATGTTTGAGTTGATTAGCTCGTTTCAGATTCCAGCGAAAATATGCGATCGTAATAGCTGTCACCCCAAGCCACAGTAATCCTTGAGTCGTAAGTCGGAGCAGAAAGACTGGGAGATAGCTGACTTCCTGAAACCAGAGAAGTTCTGCTCCGAAGCGCGCTATGACATCCAGAAGAATCCATCCTCCGAAGCACAGAATCAGAAATCGCAAGAAAATCTGTTTGAACACGGTGACTGAGGGTTAATCAAAAGAAAGCATGACTAAGCCTAGCACTGATGGCAGGGTTACAGAGAAATGTAGGGTCAAGATATGTAGCGATCTGATTTAGGACTGGAGAACCCATTTCAACTCTGAATCTATAGCTATCCCCAAACTGCGCGATGGCAATTTGGGGATAGGAGCTAATTAGAGAGAGTTCATCTCAATACTTAGATGCCAACGGCGATCGCACCTGCTAAGGCTGATGCACCTGCTGAAACAAGAGCTGTGCCGAACAACCACCAAGCCGCTGTTTCTGCGGCTTTGCGAGTTTCTTCAGCCTGTTTTTGCGCTTGGCGTTTCACTTCTTCTAACCGCATTTGAGCTTCGGTCTGGAACCGCTCAGCTCGGCGTAAAACCGTATTCCGAGTATTTTCAACGCGATCGATAATCCGATTCGCCTCGGCTTCTGAAATGTCATCGCGGGAAGACAGCAAGGCGACGAGCGTATCGCGATTAAAGCTGCCTAAGCGATCGCGCAATGCCTCAAAACCTGCCTTCGGATCGTGGAACAAGGTGCGGAGATCATCGCTGATGCCGTCATAGTTCAATTCGGGGCGATCCATCGAATTCAGGTAATCCCGAATGCGATTGAGAATGCCATCAATCACGCTCTGAATCCGCGTTTGAATCGCTTGAATTTGAGCGGTGAATTGATCGCGAACCGAGAGGACTTGATCGACCACGCGGCTGGCTTCTTCCTCGGTCATGTCCTGACGCTGCGCGAGCAACGCAATCATCGTTGCACGATCGATGTGAGATAAGCGATCTCCGAGCAGATCGAATCCAGTTCTCGGATCTCTCAGCAAAATCGTTAAATCGCGCTTAATTCCATCAGGATTGAGTTCTTCTTTGTCCGTGTTCCGCAGATAGTTCTCAAAGGTCGATTGGAAGTCTTGCACGCGATGCTGAGTTCGAGAAGCCAAGCGACGAGGAGCACGCACGATGCTACGAATCGAAGTTTGAACTTGATCGACCATGCGGTTTGCTTGTTCTTCTGTTAAATCAGGGCGCTGAGCAAGCAGTTTGACGATCGTGTCTCGATCCACTTGCGATAATCGCCGACCTAAGCGATATGCACCTGTTTTCGGATCATTGAGTAATATCGTCAAATCGCGCTTAATCCCTTCTGGATCAAGCTCAGAGAGATTCGTATTACGAAGATAAGTTTCAATCGTCGTCGTGACACTATCAACTTGATCTTTCGCTTTACTAACGGCAATTTGAGGCGCATGAAGAATGTTATGGCGAACGTCTTCAAGCTGGCGAACGATGCGATCGGCTTCTTCAGGAGTCAAGTCTTGACGCTGACCGAGCAGTTGCACCAAGGTATCGCGATCGAATTGGCTTAACCGTCCTCGCAGTGCCGAAGCTCCAGCCTGTGGATCATCGAGCAACAATCGGAAATCGCGCTTGATGCCTTCAGGATTCAATTCGTTCTTATCTGTATTGCGCAGGTAAGATTCCACTCTCAATCGTAGGGCTTCTGCTTCAGAACGCACTCTGTTCTGAACGTCTTGAGCAGAATTCAGCACGCGATCGCGTGTCGATTCAAATCGACCCACAATGTTATCCGCTTCTTCAGGAGTCAAATCTTGCCGTTGACTGAGCAATTGCACCAAAGTATCGCGATCGAAATGGCTCAACCGAGTTCTCAGCGCGTCATAACCCGCTTCCGGATCATCGAGCAGAAGCGCAACTTCACGCTCGATCGCATCAGGATTCAACTCATCTTTGTTGGTATTGCGCAGATAGTGCTCAACCCGACTTCTGAGATCCGTCGATTCGGACTGTTCTTCTGCCTGCTGAACTGTACTCAGCACAGTTGAGCGAATGACTTCAAGCTGATCGGCAATTTCCGCAACTCGTGCCACAGGTAAGTCGCCGCGTTGCGTTAGCAGGTTGACAAAATCACCACGATTGAGGCGTTCTAATTCGCGTCTCACCACAGCCGGATCAGCTTCTGGATCATAGAGAACTTCACGAAATTCAGTCTCTAAAGTCTCACGATTAAAGTGCCAAGCATAGCTATTTAACAGATAGTTCTCAACGTCAGCTTTAATCGGACTGAAGCCAGAAGTTGCTTTCTCAGCGACATTCTGTGCGCCTTGAGTAATCTTGTCTCTTGCACTTTGAAGCTGTCCCATGATCTTTTCAACATCGAGATCAGAGAGATCCGTCCGTCCCATGACCGTTCCCATCAACGTTGAGAACCCGAACTGCATCGCACGATCAACTAAGCTCGGTTGCTCTGCTTTATTCGATTGTGCTAGCGAAGATAAAGTATCGCGCATTCCCGAAACTTGATCTTGCTGAGTGTTCTGCAAGATTTGACCTTGACGGCGCACTTCTTCAGTCAGTTGATCCAAGCGGCGACTGAGTTCATTCGTATCGACTTGCCCCGATTGAACAGTTTTCAGATACTCAACGAGTTCTTGAGTTGGGTCTTGGCGAGGTTGATAGCGTCCGATCGTGTCTTTCCAAACTGAATCTAATTGATCAACCAATCGAGCCGCGTCTCTCTTCGAGAGATCTGTCCGGTTGCTGATCAAATTCACAAACGTATTGCGATCGACACTGCGCAATCGATCGATCACATCAGCAGGCGATCCTGTACCCACAATATTCTGGAGTTCAGGGTCATGCACCAGCTTTTCCAACTCGCCTCGAATATTGCGAAAATCCAACTGTTGCGGACGAATCCGCTCTAGATAGTCTTCTAATGAATCGCGCACACTTGCTGGATCAAGCCCAGATCCCAATTCTCGTCGCACGGCGGCGGCAGCGGCTTCAGCGGTCGAAACAACCTGCTGATTCACCGCTCTTGCTCCCAGTGCTGCGGTTGCAGTTCCAACGATCGCTTGGAAGCCTGAAGTTGCCGTATTAACGACAGAACCGATCAATGATCCAACTGTCGTCGAACTGACCCAAACCAATAGGGTAAAGTAGGCAGCCCAGATGACAACACCAATGATCGCACCCAGACTAGCAGTGGTCAACAAGCTCAATTTCACAGCTAATAAGCAAGCAATGAACAATGAAATGGACACTGTAATCAGCGTCCACATGCCCACTGCGAATCCGATTTTGCGAATCGTTCCGCCACCATTGCCAGAAGCATGATGATCATCATCATCTGAAGATCGTCCGAGATACGAAATCCCAGCCGCGACAGAAAGATTTGTAAACAGTAATTGAAATGCAAACGCTAATACAATGCCTGAAATTAGAGCGACAAAGAATCGAGGACCTGAAAACACCAATGCAGCTTGCTCTGGTGTTGACACCCGTCCGTCGATCGGAACCTGCGCCAGAAAACTCTGACCGAGTTCCAATGTTAAATTTGTTACTTGACTCATAGAAATTCCCTCATCAGACTTCGCCTAACACAACATCTGTGTCAGTGAGGCTGCAATTTTGAAACACTACCTTTGACGCTAGAATCGCTGAGTGTACGGGTTCTAAGCATCTTTCTCAGGTGAGAGGGGGGGTCTTCTCAAAGGAGGAGAAGGTCGATCCTATGGGAGGAGTTGAGCGACGACGCGATCGAGACCTACCGCTCTAGAAGCCTTAAACAATAAGCGATCGCCTGATTGCATCAATTGATTCAGTCGAGCAACAACTGCCTCGTGATTTTCAAACTTTTCGGCTAGAACAGGAGCCGCTGCCGTTGCCATTGCCTCAGCTTCCCCGGGATCAGCCAAAATCAACAGTCGATCGAGTTTCAAATTCTTGACTTGTTCTCCAACTTGCCGATGATATTGAATTGACCAGTCGCCCAGTTCTTTCATGGTTCCAAGCACAGCAATTCTCCGTTCTCCTTCGGTCTGTGCTAGCAATTTCAAAGACGCTAGCATTGACTCCAATCCAGCGTTGTAGCTCTCATCTAAAATGACGACATCGTTTGAGAGTTCATAGCGTTTTGCTCGACCGCTCGGTAAATCAACTTCAATTCCCTCGGTCAGCTTCGATGCATCCAGATTCAAAGCTTTCACCACTGCCAAAGCTGCTAAAAAATTCAGTGCATTGTGTTCTCCTAGCAAAGGTAGAGGAAACGCTAGATCCTCTACTTTCAGAGTTTCAGGATTGATCAAGTGTCCCTGCACATCACCACCGCTCAGCCCGTAAGTGATGGACTTGCCTTGCCAAACTGTTTTTGCTGTTTCTAGTAAAAGCGGATTTTCATAGTTCAAAATTGCCACTGAATCTTTCGGCATCTCAGCCAGTAACTCACATTTGGCTTGAGCGATCGCTTCTCGCGATCCCAAAATTCCAATATGCGCTGTTCCCACATTGGTAATCACACTAATATCAGGACTTGCAATCTGAGACAGCAGCGCAATTTCTCCAAGCGCTCTCATTCCCATTTCAATCACTGCAAAATCATGAGCTTGATTTAATTCCAAAAGTGTTTTCGGAACTCCAATCTCATTGTTGTAATTTGCTTGCGTCTTATGAACTTTGCCGTATTTCGATAAAACTGCTGCAATCAATTCTTTTGTCGTCGTCTTTCCAACTGACCCGGTAATCGCAATAATTGGAATCTTAAATTGAGTCCGCCACCAATGCCCGATCGCTTGATACGCAACCAAGGTATCTGGAACGATCAGGACAGGAAGATCACCTGCATCAAATTGAGCATCCACGATCGCGGCAATTGCCCCTTGCGCGATCGCGGATTCTACAAAATCATGTCCGTCGAATTTCTCACCACGTAATGCCAGAAAGATTTCACCTGGTTTGACAGCACGGCTATCTGTTGTGATGGAAGTTGCCGTGCATGACCGATCAGGTAAATTCTGAAAAGATGCCTCAAGGACTGAAATAATCTGCTCTAGAGTTGCGTGGAAAGACATGAGAATCAATTGGCGTTTAACGGATTGAGTTTACATCTTGGCGCTACGCTTGCCTAGAGGGGATCGAAAGCTCCTGCTACCCCCCACTCCCCACTCCCAAAAACCATGGGACGAAAAAAATGGGGCGAGACTCACCCCATTTCTCTCGAATTTTCTACCCTCTACGGCAGATTTGCATTTGCCATAGCCGGAGTTGGTGGAAACACTTTCTCTTCCACCTCTCCCGGTGAGCCTAAAGGCTGCCCCGCGCTCTCGTTATAAGAAACAATCACGCTCCCTGCATCTCCTGCCGTGACCACGACCTGCTTGTCTGCTGTCCAAGTCCGCTGCGTCCCCTTCGGCAACGCTCCTTCGTAGGCAACTTGGTCATCTGCGGTCACTCGCACCCAAGACTCCGCAGTCAAGGTCATGCCAACCCGCACAGGCTTATTCGAGGATGGAGCAACTTTCTTAGCCCCTGTCTCTTGCTTCGCCGGGAACATCGGTCCCATCGGAACCGTGGGAGGCTTCTGCATCTCAATCGTTGCCACTGCCGACTGAACCGATCGATTGAGAAAATACGATAAGCCATTCACTGCCCCAACAATCAGCAGCAGATAGAGCAGATACAGATGCACCGGGCGCAACTGTGCTCCGGGCAGACTTCTCCAAGGCGCACGGATCTGAGGGAGTGCCATCACACCAGTCGTCGGAAACTCGCTGGCAAATTGCACACCATTTAGCCCGATCGCATCGGCATATTGGCGGATAAAACTATGGATATAAACAGGCTCAGGCAACTCGTCAATCTTGCCCTGTTCGATCGCACGTAACAATCGGGGCTGAATACAAGTCGTGCCTGCCACCCGTTCGAGGGGAATCTCTTGTGCTTGACGGCGATCGCGGAGTCGAGCACCCAATTCAGCGAGCCGTTCGGCTTGTTCTCGATTCGTTTGGAGGGTTTGCTGTCTCATCTGCGCTGCTCCTTCATCTGTGCTGGCAACCTCTCTGGGAGGGTCATTCCCTGCTTCAACAAGCGAATTTCAAACTTTTCGAGTGAGCGATATTGTCCTGGGCGCAAGGTAGATTTGCTCGGTGGCTGGAGTAAAACATCCCCAATCGCGATTCGGTGAAGCCGAACAACAGGATAACCTAACTGCTCAGCAATGCGCCGAATTTGCCGATTTCGACCTTCTCGTAAGACAACTCGCAATAGTGTACCAGAGGAATTCCGGTTTAGAATGTTCACAGTTGCAGGCAAAGTCTTTCGATCGTCTAACATTACGCCTTCTCGCCATTGCCGCAGAGCGGAACTAGACAATTGTCCCACCACTTCGACATCATAGGTTTTCGCAATGTGATGGCGCGGATGAGTCAGATAATGAGTCAATGCGCCATCGTTGGTCAATAAAAGCGCTCCGGTCGATTCTACATCTAACCGCCCTATCGGGTGAAGACCTTGCCCCTGTCTTAAGTCTTCAGGGAGAAGCTCAAGAACAGTACGGCGGTCTTGCGGATCGTGGCAGGTCGTGACCACTCCTACAGGTTTATTGAGGAGTAAATAGAGAAATTCGGGGCGATCTTGGGGGTAAATCACTTGCCCATCGACTTCGACTTGGTCTAGGTCAGGGTCAGCTTTTTGTCCCAATTCGGCGATCGCGCCATTCAGCCGAACTCGTCCTTCGAGAATCATCTGTTCCGCCTGCCGTCGGGAGGCGATTCCCCATTGTGAAAGAATTTTTTGTACTCTTTCGGTCATGACAAGATTGGGCAAGAGGAATAATACCGAAACATCACCGTAACTATGTGCATCAAAACTAATATGTACAAATATTACATCAGCCTGTATTCAGTAAAATGGCGGAAGAATTGAATCGTTCGGAATTCGTAATCCGCTGCGACTTAGCGATAAGTATTTATGAAGTTCGCTCATAGGGCAGAATGACTTGTACCCATGCCCCTCCCGTTTCAGGATGGTTTTGTGCACGCACAGTGCCTTGATGGGCTTCAATGATTTGTCGGACAATCGCAAGTCCCAAACCACTGCCGCTGGTTGGCTGCATTGCTTCTCGCCCTTGAGTCGAACGAACTCGGGAAGGATCAGCTCGATAAAAGCGTTCAAAGATATGAGGGATAGCGTCTTCAGGAAATCCTGCGCCAGCATCAACGAGATCGACTTGAATCTGAGGGGAAACTGATTGGTCGTTTACACTGGTTTCGATCCGAATGATCCCTTTGTTTGGGCTGTACTTGAGGCTGTTATCCAGCAAGTTGAGAAAAACGCGGTGCATTCGAGCCTCATCTGCGCGAACGATCACAGATGCTAGACCACTGTAATAAAATTGTACTTGTTTTTCACTTGCGATCGGTTCTAAGCTTTGCCAAGCAGCATTGATCAGTGTGACGAGATCCGTTTGCTTTAACTTCAATCGCTGCGCCGGATTGAGATCCAGTTGGCTCAGATCCAGCAAGTCTTGAACTAAACGACTTAAGCGCAAGGTTTCATTGAGCAGGCGATCCACCCACTGACGATTTGGGGGATCGATGCGAGATTGCAGGGTTTCGGCAACCAGTCGAATCGAAGTCAGGGGAGTTTTAAGCTCATGGGCGACATCAGAAGTCCAGCGATCGCGTTGTTGCGATAGAGTAACCGCTTCTTGGCGGTCTTCTAAGAAAACACCCACTTCTCCACCTTGAAGTGGAAAAGCCAGCCCTCGCAGCGGAGTTGAGCGCGCTTGAGAGAGGTTTTCAGCATCGGCAGAAGCCGGATAAAATCGCCATTCGCGCTGATGGGGTTGACCTTTTTCCCGCGCTTTTTCGATCAGAGCATCCAGTTCATACGATCGCACTAACTCCAACAAGAGCCGTGGAGCATAGTCATCGCCCTGATTGATCCCCAACAGTTGCACAGCCGCAGAATTGCACCAAATCAACTGATTCTCTTCATCGACTTGCAAGTAGCCGATGGGAGCCAGGTAAAGAATCTGCTTCCAAACTTCCAGTTTGCGTTCGAGTTGTTCCGTCTGAGCTTGATCATGTGCAAGTCGCATGGACAATCGAGACATGATCGATAAGTCCACGCTTGCCTCATCCGGCGGCAGCGTCTTTGCCAACTGGTCAATGCGAGAACTAAGATGACTCCGGTAAATCGTCAGTGGCAGAATTCCGATCGCAAGTCCAGCCAGAAACCAGAAAACAGACACAGGCAAAACAGGGGGCGAGAGTTCACTATGAGCGTTGTGCTCATGACTCCTAGCTTAACCGAATCGATACCCAAAGCCTCTGACTGTGATTAAATACTGCGGATTACTCGGATCAATTTCTAGCTTTTCTCTAATCCAACGAATATGAACATCAACTGTTTTACTTTCCCCAATAAAATCGTGTCCCCAGATTTTTTCGAGCAGTTGATCTCGTGACCAAACTCGTTTGGGGTGACGCAGAAACAGTTCGAGCAGTTTGAATTCTTTGGGAGAGAAGTTCACGACTTCACCACGCACGGTCACCCGGCATTCCTGCGGATAGATTGTGACTTCCTGATATTGCAGAGTCGGCTCAGTCTGAGCGGGCTGAAATTGCTGGTGACGACGCAGGAGCGCACGGCAGCGCGCGACTAATTCCCGCATGCCAAAAGGCTTGGTCAGATAGTCATCCGCGCCGACTTCGAGTCCGACAACGCGATCCATCTCGCTGCCTTTGGCACTGAGGATGAGAATGGGAACGCTGCTGCCTTCGCGTCGCATCCAACGACAAATATCTAATCCGTTGATATAAGGCAGCATTAAATCCAAAATAATCAAGTCAGGCAGAGCCGTCTCGCTGCTACGGTCTGCATTCATCGCCGCTTGTAATCGCGCTAATGCTTGTTGCCCATCTACAGCAGTCGTTACTTCGTAGCCTTCATCAGAAAGGGTGAGCGCGATCGTATCTCGAATTAAATCTTCGTCTTCGACAACCAAAATGCGTCCGAGCGTGAGCTTGGGTGAGATGGGTGCGGATTCGGTCAGAATCGGGGTCGGCATATAAAGTGCATCTCGACTTGTCGGCAAAATTCTACCATTGATCCAGAATCTAGTATGGATTTATACAGTTTTTTATGATTCTAATAACTGATTACCAGCCAGATCGGAATTGTCACCAGAATGGCGATCGTACTGAGGGCGATGCTACTCGCTGCCAGGTTGTGATCTAAGTTGTATTCTTCTGCCAAAATCAAGCTGGCAAAGGCACTGGGAACGCCTGCCATGATGATTAACGATAGCCGGGCATCGTGATTCAGTCCTAATAAGGTAACGGCGATCGCAACTAAACTTGGCAAAATGACTGCTTTCAAGGCAACCGGGACAGCCGCTGCTTTCAGACTATCAATTCCATTCAGTTGAATCAAGCGCATCCCCATCAGCAGGAAAGAAGCAGGAATCACAAACAATAACGACGATTGGCAGAGCGTTTCCGCCCAGTTGGGAAATGCGATCGACTGAGTAAAATAAGCAGCCGCAAATGCCCATAACGTCGGAACCGTCAAAATGTCACGCAGCAAGGTTAAAGGCGTACTTTGAGTTTCCGATCGCCCATAGTGACTCGCGACTAAAACGCCAACGCCAAAGGTTCCCACAAGATTTTGCGTCACGCTAAAAAACACAGCCCAACTGAGATCTCCATCGCCAATCAAAGCCGGAATAAGTCCTAACCCAACAAACCCAGTATTGCCGATCGTCGCTGCGATCACAAATGTACCTTGAGAAGCGCGGTCAAGCGGCGGAAACCAAGGTTCAATTTTATCGAGCCAAGCGGGTTTGACTTGAGTTTTGAGCCAAATCAAAATTCGCAAAGCAATCCACGCGATCGTTAACCCTGTGCCGAGGGTGGCGATCGTCACTGCCGGAACAATCCCAATATTGGATGAAAAATCTGTTTCTCGTACCAGGGCAAAGATCTGCCAAGGAACACCGACCCAGTAAAGACTTCGACCTAAGAATCTTGGAAACGATTCTGGTAAAAAACGAAACAACAATGCTCCCACCCCTGTCCAAAGGATTAAGGGGGTGTAAGCGTGAACCAAACTTCCGATCATGCCCTTTCCGCCACTGGGCGCTACTCCCATCGCTATCGTAACGGATCATGAAAGGAATTAGTACAGTCAGAAGAGAGACATTTTTGGCAAAAAATTACTGCCAGGTTTTAATTCTCCACTGATTGTCTTGACGAACAAGGGTGTAGCTGACTGACATATCGCGATCGGTCTGAGTCTCGGCAGGCTGACCCGGCGAAAAATATTTACGAACTTCCGTCACCGTTGCTTTAGCGATCGCTTGAGTCGGATCGGTCGGGCTGACCTCTACCGTGTCTACTTTCACCGCATGATCGTATTCAATGTGCTGGTTTTCGCGTTTTGCTTCGTCAGATGCACGTTGCCATTCTGCCAACTTCGGCTCGGCTAAAACTTGCGTCAGTTTGCTAGGGTCATGATTGCTTCCCATTGCCGCTTTTTTTGCATTGAGCCAAGTTTCGATCGCGGTTTGTGCCAGAGCGACATTCATCTCTCCCGTGAGTGAAACGGGCTGTTCTGCGGGTTTTAAGTTCACAATGGGCTGATCAAGCTGTACGAGCAGCGGATCAACTGCTGGAGCGCCAGGACTTAGAATGGCTCTGAGTGCGCGAATCATCAGGAACCCTAACCCCATCGCCAGCGCCACTCCCAGTAAAAGGAGCAACCAGCGCGATCGACGGCTTTCTCTGGGAGGTGCAGTGGATTCATCGTGATCCGGTGCTTGATAGCGCGATTGAGTCGGACGAGGACGACCATTTCGAGGACGTTCCGATCGCGGCTTTGTTCTTGCGCCATTTGAACCAAGTTTTGCAGACCTTTCCGCCGCAGGCAGCGGAGCGGTTTCAGCGGTCAGCGTTGCCGTTGCAGAACGATAGCCCCCCAAGTTCTCTTCAGTCACGAAGGTTTGACTGCGCGATCGACCATTGCGGCTAACGCTTGAGATCAATTCGCGATGGAGTCCGCGCTCTCCTAAAGACCAATCCGCCACAACTTCACCGTCTGCGGGCAGTTCTTCGAGATAAGCCTGCACTTGCTCATCTGCAAAATACTCTTTCAGCAAGGCTTCGCGCTTCGCTAGATCGCGGAAATGGGGAAAGACTTCATCTTGAAGCCACCGTTCAGAATAAAGGCACAGTCCGGGCAATAGATCCGGAGCACCCTGGGAATTTTCACGAATAAAGGCGAGCGGCTCATATTCTTGAGACAGTTCAAGGACTCGGCTCGCTTCTTCAGTTTGACCGAGCAGTAAGGCACAGACCGATTGCTCTAAATGGACATCTTGCCGACTGCCTAGCCGCGATAACATCCCTTTGGCACGGCGAATCAAGGCAGGCTGATGCTCAGCAAATCCTCTGGCTAACAGCGAGTATACGGCTAGATAAGTTGCGACAGCTGAAGGACGACGCGATTCTTCTTCAAACAGGGCTTGTTGTTCTTCCGCGCTCAAGTAACCGCGCAATTGTTGAATAAACCGCAAAAAGTCATCAATGCTTAACCCAGACTGATCGTTTCCGGTTCCATCAATGCCGCCCCGTTCTCGCAGCATGTCTTTCAATAAGCGCAACCCGTGCTGACGATCGTTCGCCTCACTTTCCGGCAGCGCTAAGAGTTCCAAAATCCGGTAGGGTCGCAGTTTATACAAATCAGACTGAATCTCACCCCGCACTCCCGCAAATAAGCCTTCTCGTAACAGCAATTCTTGCCCAGTTTCCAGCGCTTCGGCGGCACTTTCATACTGTCCTTGTTGCCATTGCTCCCGACCCAGTTCGAGACACGCAAGCGCGATCGTCAATACAATATCCGACAATACAATCCGGGGATCACCAAAGCGCCCATCTTTAATCGTTGCGGTTCCGCTACTGAGGTAAGGACGACCGATCTTCAGAACTAATTCATATTCACCCAGCTCTTGGAGAATCAGCAATCCACCAATGAGTTGCTGATCGTCAATCTCGATCGTGATCGCATCGCTGTCTGATTCGTACTGAGTACTGAGTAGCGTTTCGTCTACTTGTTTACGCTGCTCTGGATCAGACAACACCGCATAAGCTTGATCTAAAAGGCTGCGGCGCGTGGCAATGGCAGCTTCCGAGTACTCGCGGCGCGGGAGTTGTAAAGTGCGATCGCGATGAGCTTGCTTCAGTTGGTCTGCCGTCGCTTGCATCGGCAGACCTAAAATTCGGTAGTAGTCGAGCGGTATACGCACGGTTCACGTCCCCAGCAGTGGTATCGAGTAAAGATTGAGAAGATGACGTTCAAGTTGACAGCCATCATACCCTGTAGATGCAAAGTCGGTAGCTTCCGGGTGCGTAACTTTAAAAGGTGATCCTAACAATAATCTCATCTATAGAGAGATGGAACCACTTCAAGTTAAATAATTCTTGAAATTTGTTAAAATCTGCCTCTGTGTCTGATACGTTTCCGGTTTGAGCATTTGATCTTTGATACATCAGGAAGGTATTTTAGATTAGATTATTCAGAATGGCGCGCAATCTTAGGCGCAGTTTTCAATTACTTTCGGGTCGAGTATTGCAGCGAGGTTAATGGATTCTCATGGTTCAAGAAAGAGCATTTCCCGCATTCCAGACCGTTCCCGCGCAAGTGACTCGCGAGGAAGGCTTGATGCTATATGAAGATATGGTTCTCGGTCGCTTCTTTGAAGATAAGTGCGCCGAAATGTACTATCGCGGCAAGATGTTCGGGTTCGTTCACTTATATAACGGACAAGAGGCGGTTTCGACGGGTGTAATCCGAGCGATGCGGCAGAGTGAGGACTATGTCTGTAGTACGTACCGGGATCACGTTCATGCACTCAGTTGCGGAGTTCCGGCTCGCGAGGTGATGGCGGAGCTGTTTGGCAAGGCGACGGGCTGTAGTAAGGGTCGGGGCGGTTCGATGCACTTGTTTTCAGCAGAGCATCGATTACTCGGCGGATTTGCATTTATCGGAGAAGGGATTCCCGTCGCGACTGGGGCAGCATTCCAGTCGAAATATCGTCGCGAAGTGATGGGCGATGAGAGTGCCGATCAGGTTACGGCTTGCTTTTTCGGCGATGGCACAACGAATAATGGTCAGTTCTTTGAATGTCTGAATATGGCAGCGTTGTGGAAGTTGCCGATCATTTTCGTGGTCGAGAATAATAAGTGGGCGATCGGCATGGCACACGATCGCGCCAGTTCTCAGACTGAAATTTACAAAAAGGCGAGTGTCTTTGGGATGCCGGGTTACGAAGTCGATGGCATGGATGTGCTAGCGGTTCGGGGCGTGGCTCAAGAAGCGGTGAGACGGGCACGGGCTGGAGAAGGGCCGACTTTGATTGAGTGTTTGACATATCGATTTAGAGGACACTCGCTGGCTGATCCGGATGAACTGCGATCGAAAGAAGAGAAAGAAGCTTGGTTAGCGCGTGATCCGTTGAAGAAGCTTTCGGCTTATCTGATTGAGCAGAGTTTGGTGACGCAGTCGGAATTGAAGGACATCGAGAAGAAGGTACAAGCTGTTGTCGAGGATGCGGTGAAGTTTGGGTTAGAGAGTCCTGAACCTGATCCGAGTGAACTTTATAAGTACATCTTTGCTGAGGATTAATCGAGTTGAGGTCGGTCTTAGGATCGACCTTTTTTATTAATTTATTGAAATCGCAAGGGCTTTTAGGAATTGGAAGTTGAGAAGTGCGGAAAGCAACATCTTTGTGGCTGTAGCTGATGAAACCGCGATCGTCTCTTAAGCCACAGCCTCACCTGTTCCAAAATCCGTATATTGACGAATTTCAGGTTCATGAAACGCCAGGATGATATCTTGCTTTGGAACACCTAGCTCGACCAGTCGATTTGCAATTCCTTCCTCTGTTCCATCATGCTGAATCCAAATCTTTCCATCTTTAATATCTAGATGTAGAATGCAGCCAAAATCTCGACGTGTACCCCGCCAGCCCACATAGAGCAGTTGATAGTGATCCTGTTCTGTATCAAATAAAGTTTGGACTTCGTACTCCTGAGCATTTCGAGGTCGAGAAGCACGCGATCGACGTTCAGAAAGTAACTGACGAATGTATTGGCGATATTGCTCTACAGCCATTGTGTAAAGACCTCCTGTTGTACGTCATAAATTACCAAGCGAAGTTGATACCGTTCAACTGCTGAAACGATAAATTTTCTCTGAAAGAAAGTGGTGTAAACTGGCTCGCGTACCGCAAGGTAAAGCCGTCGATCGGGTTCAATTTGTGTCAGTGCGTCCCGATAATTCAGAAACTGCCCCAAAGCAGTATGAAACTCTCCAACATTGGATGGACTGATGAAACTTTTGACTTCTACTGCAATCTTTCGTCCTTCTCGTTCTGCGGCAAGGAGTTGTTCGGCAGCTAAATCAATTTCAAAATCGACATCATCCACATTGATCTCGTAAGGATCATCTGTAATGTTCCACCCTTCCTTTTCTAGGGCAGTTCTTACAACTTGATGAAATCGATCTTTTGCCATTAGACTTCTAAGCTCATTCTCTTCTCATTGTAGATAAGCTCTGATTCAAAAAACGAGCATGATCTCTACATGGGCTAGAAACTGCGATCTCGATCCAGCACGAGGTAAACAGTAGGGATATGAAATTAAATCTCTCGGTTAGAATCATCAGATATGAGTCTAGTCGCAGACTATAAAACACAGTAAATTTCTATGAATCGATCAGAACGATTTCGAGGGTGTCTGTTAGGACTAGCTGCAGGCGATGCTGTAGGCACAACGGTTGAATTTCAGCGTCGTGGCTCTTTCTCTCCTGTAACAGATATGGTCGGCGGAGGCCCATTTAACCTCAAGCCTGGTCAATGGACTGACGATACAT
The DNA here is from genome assembly GCF_047649235.1 of Leptolyngbya sp. FACHB-1624. Classification (NCBI taxonomy): domain Bacteria; kingdom Bacillati; phylum Cyanobacteriota; class Cyanophyceae; order Leptolyngbyales; family Leptolyngbyaceae; genus Leptolyngbya; species Leptolyngbya sp. FACHB-1624. Next base: position 6,033,058 of record NZ_CP180258.1, on the reverse strand, counting down.
CAATGGCGTTATGCCTGGCGACTAGTCTCGTCGAGGTTGGTGCATTTGATGCGATCGATCAAATGCATCGTTACTGCAATTGGTATGAGAACGGTTATCTGAGCAGTACTGGTGACTGCTTTGACATTGGTAACACAGTCTGTCAAGCCTTGCATCAATACAAAACCTCTGGCAATCCATTTAGCGGTTCCACGAGTCCACGGTCTGCCGGAAATGGCTGTTTGATGCGACTCGCACCGATTCCCATGTTTTATTTCTCAGACCGCGATCGCATTCTACATTTTTCCGGTGAGAGTTCTCGAACAACACATGGTGCACCAGAGTGTATTGAGGCAAGTCGTTTGTTTGGAGACATCCTGTTCCGCGCACTCTCAGGAGCTAGCAAAACAGAGATTCTTTTTGGGAATGATCGAGAAACAATTACATCTCCATCCATTCAATCGATTGCTCGTGGGGAGTATCAAAGTAAACAAGTCAATGATATACGTGGCACAGGATATGTTGTCGAGAGTTTAGAAGCTGCACTTTGGTGTTTCTGGACAACAGAAACTTATGAACAAGCAATCCTTACAGCGACTAACTTGGGCGATGATGCAGATACAACCGCTGCTATTTGTGGGCAAGTTGCTGGAGCGTATTACGGAGAATCGGGTATCCCGATCGATTGGCTTAGAAAACTTACGATGCGCGATGAAATTACTAAGCTTGCTGATCAGTTGAAAACTGCTGCGGCATAAGCCTCAACACACACCGCTCGCAAAGAGATGATTGGTTAGAATTCAAAACTGTCTGCGGTGGATAATTGGGAACGATAGCTAGCTTCAGTTTCTGGTCGAGGAGACGACATCAACATTTCTACAGCAGGCACGGATACTACTGTAAACCTTGAGTACCAATGCCTGAAATCACGGTGAGAATTGCTTAAGGTAGCCAGGGATATTTGCGAAAGTCAGGTTTGCGTTTTTCTAGAAAAGCTTGTTTACCTTCGGAGCCTTCTTCGGTCATGTAGTAGAGCATCGTTGCGTTTCCAGCGAGTTCTTGAAGTCCAGCTTGTCCGTCACAGTCAGCATTTAAGGCAGCTTTCAGGCAGCGAATCGCGATCGGGCTTTTCTCCAAAATTTCCTGTGCCCACTGAATCCCTTCTGCTTCAAGTTGTTCAACGGGGACAACAGTATTGACGAGTCCCATGTCTAGAGCTTCTTGAGCATTGTATTGACGGCAGAGGTACCAGATTTCGCGAGCTTTTTTCTGTCCTACAATTCGAGCCATGTAGCTTGCGCCAAATCCACCATCGAAGCTGCCCACTTTTGGCCCTGTTTGACCAAAAACTGCATTATCAGCCGCGATCGTCAAATCACAGAGCAAATGCAAGACATGACCACCGCCGATTGCATATCCCGCAACCAAAGCAATGATCGCTTTTGGCATCGATCGAATCAAGCGCTGTAAGTCGAGAACATTTAATCTCGGTACGCCTGCTTCGTCAACATAGCCTGCATGACCGCGAACGCTTTGATCTCCACCAGAACAGAAGGCATATTTGCCATCAGTGTGAGGTCCTGCGCCTGTGAAGAGGATCACTCCAATGCGGGAATCTTCGCGGGCATTGGCAAATGCGTCGTAGAGTTCGACGATCGTTTTAGGGCGGAAAGCGTTGCGTTTGTGAGGGCGATTGATGGTGATTTTGGCGATGCCGTCGGCTTTGTGATAGAGGATGTCTTCGTAGTCTTTAACAGGTGTCCAGTCCAGAGTCATAGTAAATTCGCAAAGTGTTTTAGTTTGGTTTTGCGCCAGTTGGCATCGTGATGGCGATCGGTTCTGAGTTCTAGAACTCGAATACCATCAGGTGGGAGAGGATTTAAGCGATCGCGCAATTGATCCCAAGTTTCGATGATTTCATGTTTTACGTCGTATGTTTGACAGAGTTTAGAGAAATCTATGTTTTGGGGCGTTGCAAAAAATTCTTCAAAGGGCGGATCAAACGGTGCAATGGGAAGCATTCCGAAGATTCCGCCACCGTTGTTATTGATTAGCACGATCGTTAAATGTCCTTTGAAATGAGATCGAATTAAAAATCCATTCGTATCATGTAGGAGCGCTAAATCTCCAGTGAGCATCACGGCACTCTGATGATGAGCAATTCCCAAGGCAGTAGACAGCGTGCCATCAATACCGTTCGCGCCTCGGTTGAAAAAGGGTTGAATCCTTAAATCTCCAGGCTTCCAGAAGAATTCGGCATCGCGCACAGGCATACTGCTCGCAATAAAAAGAGGAATATCAGGCGGAAGTGTTTGAGACAGAAGCCAAGCAGATTTGCCCTCAAATAAGGTCGTCTCTTCCGCAAGGCTTTGGTCAATGATTTGACGCATTTTAGATTCTGCTGCAAGCCAATCTTTGAGAAAGTCGGTGACGGGTAGAGTTTGAACGGATTGGAGATCTTCGATCGACAAGCGCATGTGAATGGTTCTGCTATGCAGCGGGTCAAGACTGCGATCGCTCGGATCAAGGACGTATTGCAAGGGTTGAATTTGCTCAAGCCAGAGTCGAGCTTCTTTACTGGTCGGCATTTCACCGATTCGGATCACAACTTCAGGCGCAAGGGTTTTGGCAAGTTCTTTGTTTCTGAGAAGGGTGTCGTAAGTTGAAATCAGGTACGGATTTAAGCTTGCGTAGTTCCGAAGTGGAGAGAGCGCTTCGGCAAAAACGGGCATTGAAAGCGATTTGGAAAGATTGGCGATCTCTTGGCAATATTGCTTTGGATCTTTAGGCTGAGCAACTCCTGCAATGATGATGCCTCTTTGGGTGGTAAGGTCATCGGGAAGCCCCCTAAATCCCCCAAGTTTGGGGAACTTTGAGTTGGAAATATGCTCGAAGAAATTAGCAGGTAAGTGAGCAGGCATTCCTGATTGTTCGATAGGTGCTAGCGGTTCTCGAAAAGGTAAGTTTAGATGCACCACTCCTGGAATTGGATATTGAGTTTGCTCGATCGTATTCAGAACGGTCTGGCGTAAATACGACAGGAGTGATAGTTCTGGAATTGCAATCTCAGTGTAGAAATTTGTGAATGAGCCGAAGAGTTTTTGTTGATCGATCGCTTGTCCCGCATTGCAATTTCTCAATTCGGGTGGGCGATCTGCGGTCAAGATCAGTAAGGGAACTCTGCTTTCTCTTGCTTCGACTACAGCAGGAAAAAAATTAGCTCCTGCCGAGCCAGAAGTACAGACTAAAACAACGGGCTGATGAGTTCTTCGAGCAATTCCTAACGCGAAAAAAGAGGCCGATCGCTCATCTAAAATTGGGATGGCTTCAATGTCTGGATGTCTAGCAAAAGCAACCGTTAGAGGAGTCGATCGAGAACCGGGACAGATAATTGCTGTTTTTAATCCTGATCGAGCTAATGTCTCAACGAGCACCGATGCCCACAAGGTATTGATATTCCGAAAATCTAAGTTCATCTCGATCGCAGTGCTTCTACAAAGGCTTGATGTTCTGGAGATTGCACACCAGCTTGAACGGTTTGAACAACGGCAAGCCTATCTCCGCTTAAAAGCGCATCAGCTTTGAGCCACAATCCAGGAAAAACTCGCGATCGCATGATTCCTTGTTCATCTGGCAAAATTGGCTGATACTCAGCATCTATCAATTCAAACCAGTCCAGCTTATTCTCGAAAGACTGCCAAACAATGTACTCTTGCACGCCATTTCGACGATAAACTTGCTTCTTCGTTCCAGTATCGATCGACGCACTGCTTGCCGCAATTTCAACTACTAGCTCAGGAGCACCTGATAGATAGCGCTCTTTGTCGATCGTAATTCTGCCGCCACAGGATGGATCAATGAATAAAACTAAGTCTGGTTGAGGCTCATTATCTAAATCCAGGCGAACTGTAGGAGTGTCACCCAGGCGAACGCCAGGAGTAGAAACAATGTATGTATACAGCCAACCGTTCATATCGCTATGAGGTTCAGCATGGGGTTCAAATCTTAAGGGAGAAGCCACGTACACAATTCCTTCGATGAGTTCAGCTTTTTTGATTCGGGGATCAGCGCTGTATCGACGCTCAAATTCTGGGCGGGATAAGCGATCGCCGTTTTCTAAAGGTGGAATTGTGCTCAAAGGAGTGTTCATGTTAGGGCATTCAACAAGGCTTGCAGTTTGAGTTGAACTTCAGCGAATTCCTTCTCTGGATCTGATCCTGCCACAATTCCCGCGCCTGCGAAGAGTCGAGCTTGATTTCCTTGCAAAATACAAGACCGGATTCCAACTGCAAATTCGCCATTGCCATGATGATCCATCCAGCCAATCGGAGCCGCATACCACGATCGCTCAAATGGCTCAAACGATTTCAAATGCTCACAAGCAATCAGCTTCGGTGCGCCTGCGACGGCTGGAGTTGGGTGTAATTCGGCGACCGCATCTAAGAGATGTAAATCGGATGGAATCGTGGCACGAATCGGAGTTTGTAAATGCTGAATGTTTGGGAGTTGTAAAAGGCTTGGAGGTGAAAATTGTGGCGTGAGTCCTAGATTTCTCAGATGTTGGGCGATCGAGTCAATCACCACTTGATGTTCATGTTTTTCCTTTTGGCGACTGAGTAAAGTCGCGGAGAGACGGGCATCTTCGGCACGAGTCTTACCACGGGGAACTGAGCCAGCGAGAGCAACTGTAAATAAGCGATCGTTCTCGATTTTGACAAGGCGCTCTGGAGTTGCACCGATAAATGTTGCCCCTTTGCCATTACTTGCCGAGAAAACATAACAATTTGGATAGCGCGATCGTAAATTACTTAAAGATGAAACTAAGTTAAATGGCAACGGTGCAGTGATATCTAACGCATCAGCTAAGACAATCTTTTGAAACTGCTTTGATTGAATGAGCTTTAATGCAGCAGTGACAGATTTTTGAAAGCTGTTTGAAACAGGATGTTGGTTGAAAAAAGGTTTAGGAGTATCAAGTGCGAGTCGGATGAGTTTAACATTGCGAATTCGCTGAATTGTGCTTAAAACCTCGTCTGTCGCGGTTGCTGGATCAAAAGATTCTGAGATTTCTAGGTTGGCAACGATCGTCGATCGACCTTTGTTGCGAGAAATTTGCCAAGCCGGAACGAAAACACTGGCAGCGGGAAATAAGCGATCGCTGGTCTGATCAAAGAATGAGAAATTACAGAAAAAATGAATGCCAGAGAATTCAGAATCTAGCGCACCGATTTGATAAGATTTTCTCCTTGTTGTTTCGATAAAAGATTTGATTTGAGAAAAGCGATCGCTGCCTTCGGCTTCAAACTGTAATGCAGTATCAAATGCTAAAACTGCACCGTGGTTTTCAAAATAGAAATGCTTTTGATCCGGCTTTACAAAACTATTGAGAACGGCAAGTAGGTCGATTTCTTCAACGTTAAGAGAAATACTCGCAACACCTTGATGAGTAGATTGTTTACACCTGAGAAGAAATTGATAAAGATCTTGAGAATCAGGTTTTGGATGAAGCTGATACTGGATCGCAGGCATAACAAACTATCCCAAACATGGCTTTTATAATGCTCAAGCCGATCTTACGGGATTTGGGTTTTCCGATTTCCAATTGATGATTTATGTAACGTAAAATCCGCTTTTTTTGTTAAGGATTATGAATCAATTCGGGGATGATCGCACGATCGCGAACCACTTTTAACTGGAACGAATCCGGTGGCACGAAGGTAATGCCACGTCTTGCAGGTCGAATCTCTCGGTTTAACGTCGATTCAAACTCATACCAGGATAGAACCGTTGCCAAAACCAGTTTCATCTCGAACATCGACAACGCCATTCCGACACAGCTGCGACTTCCACCGCCAAACGGCAAATACTCATACGCTGAAAATTTCCGCTCTAAAAACCGCTCCGGCTTAAATTGATCCGCCTGCTCGTAAGTTGCTTCTCTGCGGTGTGCCAAATAAATGCTGGGAATCAAAACGGTTCCTGGCTCGTAAGTGTAGCCCTCGATTTCAATCGTTCGCTTGACTTTTCGCGGTTGTGAAATCAGCGCGATCGGGTAAATTCGCAATGCTTCCTTACACACTGCCGTCAGATAGGGAGCCTGAGAAAGAACGATCGGATCGGGATTTTCGCCGAATTCGTCTAATTCTTGCCGTAAGCGATCGAGACAATTTGGATTTCGATGCAGCCAATAAAACGCCCAAGTCAACGCCGATGCTGTCGTTTCATGTCCAAGCAATAACAAGGTCATTAACTGATCTCGCAATTCTTGATCGTCCATTGATTCGCCTTGTTCATCTCGTGCTGTCATCAGCACAGAAAGAATATCCGTGCGATTTTGCAGAGAGTGAGATCGTCGATCGCGAATTTCGGCATAAATCAATTCATCAATTTGAGCCATTTGGTCGAGAAATTTGCCCCAAGGACTCCAATCTCCCAGGTTTTGCTGCAAGATAGGGAAAAAGAACTGAGTCGAATAAAGCGGCGAAGTAATCGCTTCGAGCAATTGAGCTAGTAATTGTTTCAACCGCTCGTATCTCGCCCCAGGAACCAGTCCAAACACAACTTGCAGAATCACTTGCAGCGAAATTTCTGACATTTCAGATCGCAGAGCGATCGTGTCTCCCACATTCCAGTCGATCATGCGCTTCTGCGCCAACTGACAAATTAAATGCCCCTGACTGTGCAACTGTTCGCGATGCAAAGCAGGCATTAATAACTGTCTTTGGCGCTGATGCCGTGCGCCTTCTTGCATGATCAACGATTCATTTCCAACCAGAGGACGAAATACATCCGTCACTTTGCCAAACTCAAACGCATCTGCCAAAGTCGTGAATACAGCCTGAATCGCATCAGGATGGCTGAGAAACACGACAGGCGGGGAATTTAAGCCGAGAACTCTTGTGGTGAACGTATCGCCATACTGAGCGGACTGTCGATCGAAGAATGCGATCGGGTCGGCGACCAGTGACAGCGTTTGAAAGAGAGCAGGAGTGGAAGAACCGATCGGCAACGTCATAGCAAATTGCAATGCACACACGTTTCTAGTGTACGGAATTCTTCAATTCAAATCTCATCCTCTACTCAATGAGACACAAACCGAAAAACATCAATTGCGCTGAGGGCGATCGTTCTGTACAGCAGTCGCGTACTTTAAATTTCTAAGCGAGTGCGAGTTGCATTAAGAGATAAGGGTTTGTAGATGTTGCCTCGAAAGTCGATGTCGTAGACTTGCAATTCGTCTGCTTCGGTATCGATCGTGAAAATGACTCTGACTTTTCCCGCCCGCATCCTGAAGAATCCTTTCCAGTCTCCTTTCAGACTCTTGATGTCCAACTCATTGAAGGGAATGATTCCTTCATCTTCAATCGATTGCAAGAGGTGTGCCAGTCTGTCTTGGAGTTTTTCGGTTTCTTTGGCAGAGAGTTTTTCCAAGAATTTGATTGAGGCTTTACTGAGGACGAGTTCTATTCTTTACCCAGTCGGTCATGTTGATAAATTCTGTGGCTTTGTGTTCAGCAGGTGAACCGAGTTTGGTTTGGATTTCTTGCATCTCTTTGTCACTGACGTAGGGGATGAGAACTTGGCAGAGTTTGAGGCGTTCTTCTCGAAGCACTTCTCTTAGGCTCTCTTTCACTAGTTGTTTTAGCTCATTGCTTTCCATACGATGATGCGCGATCGCTCTTGGGTGTCCGTTGGCTCAATTTTAGTCTATTTCTAGTTTTGTCACGATCGCAGGTTGTTGTGAAGATGCGCGATCGCGGTTACTTTTGCTTGGATGTGCGATCGTTGCTCTAAGATTGCTGACTGAAAATGGACGAACCCTCCGGGAAGCGAAGCCACCGCACTTCACGAGTCAGACTCAAGCGACTGCAAATCCTGTGTATGGGCGAATTTCGGGTTCGTGGAATCCTAGAACGATCGCGTCTTTGGGAATGCCAGCAGCGATGAGTTCGTTGGCGATGCCGTCTTCTGTGTTGTCGCGTTGAATCCACACTTTTCCATTCTCAATGCTGATGTGAATTAAGCAACTGTGAATCCGTCCTTCTCGGCTCCAGCCTGTCGAGATCACAAGATATTGATCGGTTTGTGGATCAAAGGCGGCGTGATTTTGAGCATCGACGTTTGCGTAATGGATGTGGAGGTAAGGGGTGAGAACGGTGCGAATGATTTGACGATAGGTTTCTAGGGTATCCATTGCACGATGGTCTCCTCGGTGGGATCAAAGACGATCAGATTGAGTAGATGGCATCAACGGAGTCATACCCAGCTAAGAATTGGGTTGCGGTGAGGTTTTGCCATTGGGTCGGTTCTGAGGCGGGATCTGTGTCGTTCGTTAAGACGATGATTCTAACGGCTTGATTGTTGAGTTCGCTTGGTAATACGGCTTCGGGGAGTTCTAGTTTTCCATCGGCGGTGATGTGGGCTGGAAATTCGTATGCTTTCATGAGCGTCTCCGATCGCGTCTGATTTGATTGTACTGGCAAGATTTGTCCGATCGCTTTGCTGCCCAGAAAGTTCGATCGACTTTGCACTACGAACTGTCCAGCAAGCAACCCCAACGCTCTTTTCCCAATCTAAAATCAACCCTCGTCTGATGCACTTTGTAGCTTTTGAAGGATCGATCGTGTTGTCGGATATCGGAGAGTTCGGATGTTCGATTCTCTACGAAGAATTTGTCAGAGAATTGATGTAGATGAATTGAAAGCTGACTCCATTGACTTGAGGCAGGTTGAATAATTTTGGCGGATAGTCATGGTTGTTGGATGAGAAACTCCTAAAGCACGTTCACTAATTGCTAACGATCGCATATAGAGCGGTTCGGCTTCCTCATACCGTCCTTGCGAATAGTAGAGTCCTGCCAAATTGTTCAGACTACTTGCCACATCGGGATGCGTTTCTCCCAGCAGTGATCGCCTTAATTCCAGCGCTTGGACATAGAGCGGTTCAGCTTCCTCATACCGTCCTTGCGAATAGTAGAGTCCTGCCAAATTGTTCAGACTACTTGCCACATCGGGATGCGTTTCTCCCAGCAGTGATCGGTATAATTCCAGGGCTTGGATCAAGAGGGGTTCGGCTTCCTCATAGCGTCCTTGCGATTCGTAGAGTCCTGCCAAATTGTTCAGACTCGTTGCCACATCGGGATGCGATTCTCCGAGTCGTTGAGTCGAGATTGATCGACAATGCAGATACCATTCCTCCGCTTCCGCAAACGCTGCCTGTCCCTCATAAAACTGTCCCAGTCGAGTTGCAGGTTTATAGATGTCATTGTCTACTAGCCAAGGTTCCAGAGTTGTCGTTGCTTCCTTCAGATGTGGCATCGTGGCTGAAAATTGCTCGATCGATGAAAGTGTCCAATCCCCCGGCATTTGCTCTGCGATCGCACTCATCACCGCACAAAACGATCGCTTCATCGCCTCCTCTTCTGGCATCGTCGATCGCTTCACCGCAAAAAACTCCCGCAACAACTGATGGATCTGATACATCCCATCCCGCTCAAAACTCAGCAAACTCAGATTTACTAACTGTTGATCTCGTAAATCTTCCAATTCTTCTTCATCCGCATCCGGCAGACAAGCCTGCACCAGCGACCACGGAATCTCAGCCAAAGCAAACAAACTCAAGAGCATCGCCAATCGCTGCGCGTCCTCGTTCAACTCTTGCCAACTCAACTCAAACGCTGCCACCACACCCAAAGTTGCAGTCATGCCAGGTTCAGCTTCTAGTAACGCTTTCGCCGCCAACCGTTGCGCTTGCAATCGTTCCCAGAGCTTCGCGATCGAGGTTCCCTTCTTCCGCGCCAAATACCGCCCCACTAGCTCCAATCCCAACGGCAAATAGCCCAACCACTCACATACCCGCTTCGCTGTATCCAAATCCTGATCAATTCGCCCATCCCCCACCAGCGACCTCAACAACTCCAACGATGCCGCCTCACTCAGTACCTTGATTTCGTAATTTTGCACCGGAGATCCAAAGCGCGATCGCGTCGTCAGCAAAACCTTAAAATACGATCGCTGTGGCGGTAGAAACCGTTGAATCGCCCCATAATCTTTCACATCATCCAGCACAATCAGAGTCTCTTTCTGCTGCCATTGCTTCCAGATGTCCTGCACCTTCCTCTCAGGCTCAACATCCTCTGGAATATTTAGCTGCAACTGATAACGCGCAAACTCAATAATTTGCTCACTCAGATCCGTTCTTGCGCTCAACCACAAAACACCCCCCGGATAAACCCCCAAATCTCGCTGCTGACTTGCATATTGCGCCGCTAATTCCGTCTTACCAATTCCCCCCATTCCCGCGATCGCCGAAATTGCAGTCGGCTTTCCACTCTTCACCTGCTCATGCAGCTTTTTGAGATCTTCCGTTCTCCCAACAAACACATCACTCAAACGCGGCAAATTCTCTGGAATACTCGGCGGATAAACAGGCTTCGATTCAATCTGCGATCGAGGATACTCCGGCTTCTCAGAAGGCTTCCCCCGCTCCTTCGTCACGGCTCGATTTGCCGCCTGCACTACCCGTTCTTCCGCCTCTGCCTCCTCCACCCCCACCAAATCCACATAGACAATCTGCGCCCACAATCCCTGTGGCGTACATTCCCCCACCCGAATCGGAATCAGCGATCGTTCCAGCCCCATTGAATCTTTTGCAAACGCCGCCGCCCATTCTGCTTGCACATACCCCGACTCCAGAGAATATTTCGACAACACCGCGATCGTTCTTTTCGCTTCCGATGCCGCTTTTTGCATCTCAAGCACAAAATTCCCACCTGCGCCAAAGTCCCATGCCTGAATGACGACACGATAGCTTTCCGCTTCGAGAATCCAGGCAATCCATGCTGCAAATCCTCGATCGTGGTGATTGTAGCTGATGAAGAAATCAACAGGCGTTTCAGGACTCATCTAAAAAATTCTGAACGAGGGATATCTCTTTTATACTTACAGAACCCAATGACTTCCGCAAAGCATCCGCGTTTCATCTCACAATTGCAGCAGTACGATAAAAGAAACGCTTGCTCAACCTGCGATCGACTCTTTCGATTTTCAATTCTGCAACGGAGACACCCAACATGGAACTCACGCTTCCTCTAAAGCTAGATCTCCAGCACGTTCATCTCACCGATGAGCAATTTTATCAACTCTGCATCAACAATCCCGAATGGAACATTGAGCAGAACGCAAAAGGAGCCTTGATTGTTATGCCCCCCGTTGGTGGAGAAAGCGGTGAGAGAGAAGCAGATTACATCATTGATTTAGGAAACTGGAATCGCCAAACTCAACTCGGAAAAGTCTTTAGTTCTTCAACGATTTTCAGACTTCCTAACGGTGGGAGCCGCTCTCCTGATGCAGCCTGGGTCGAATTGTCTCGATGGCAAGCCCTCACCCGAGAACAACGAAAGAAATTTCCGCCCATTGCTCCAGATTTTGTCATCGAATTGCGATCGGCGACTGATAATCTCACAACTTTGCAAGAAAAAATGCAGGAATATCTCGAAAGCGGAGTCCGGCTCAGTTGGTTGCTCAATCCTCAAGATCAACAAGTCGAGATCTATCGGCAAGGACAAGAAAAAGAAGTACGATCGCTGCCCACTCTACTCTCAGGCGAGACAGTTTTACCTGGATTTGAGCTACAGGTCGATCGATTCATCGAAGAGTAAACCGGATCATTCTCCTTCAAAGTGCGATCGCTCCATCCCACACCCAAAGCAATCTCACTTTCAGATAGAACGACGTGCTAGAGGTTGGTATACGATCTCGTCTCCTACAATGAGATTTGAAGATTGGAAGTGCAAGATGGTAGATGCGATCGTCATTGGAAGCGGAATCGGGGGCTTAAGCTGTGCGGGGATTTTGGCAAAATATGGCTATGACGTTTTAGTTTGCGAAAGTCATGCGATCGCAGGGGGAGCCGCTCACGGATTTGAGCGCAATGGCTTCAAATTCGATTCAGGTCCCTCGCTCTATTCGGGTATGTCTTACAGCCCGTCTCCGAATCCATTGCGGCAAGTTTTAGATGCGATCGACGAAGATATCGAATGGTTGAATTACGACACTTGGGGCTGTTGTTTGCCTGAAGGCACATTTGATACGCAAGTTGGGTCAGAACAGTTTTGTGAGGTTTTACAGCGACTCCGAGGCGAAAATGCAGTTGCAGAGTGGAAGAAATTACAACAGGTCATGACTCCTTTGGCAAAAGCCGCGATCGCGCTTCCACCTGCCGCTGTTCGATATGATTTCGGAGCCTTACTGAGTGTTGGACAATATCTTCCTAAGATGCTGCAAAATGCGATCGGACTTTCTCAAATTACAGGAGCTTTTTCGCCTGTCATGGATAAAGTTGTGAGTGATCCATTTATTCGCAACTGGATGGATTTACTTTGCTTTTTACTATCAGGATTACCCGCCGAGAGTACCAATGCGGCTGAAGTCGCTTTTATGTTTGCAGATTGGTATCGCCCGAATGTGCAGCTTGACTATCCAAAAGGTGGAAGTGGCGCGATCGTCGATGCTTTAGTTCGAGGATTGAAAAAGTTCGGCGGCAAGATTCGCCTCAATGCTCACGTTGAGAAAGTCTTAGTCGAAAATCAAAAAGCAGTTGGAGTAAAGTTGCGAAATGGAGAAGAACTGAGATCGCGCTATGTGATTTCAAATGCCTCAATCTGGGATACTTTGAAACTCGTCAACAGTTCTGAATTTACTCAGCAGCGCCAAGATACTCCGCAGTGTGATAGCTTCATGCACTTGCACTTAGGAATTGATGGGCAAGGTTTAGATCATTTAGCTTGCCACCACATTGTTGTCAATGATTGGAGCTTAGGTATCACAGCACCGCAGAATGTTGTTTTAATTTCGATTCCATCGTTACTCGATCCTTCCCTTGCTCCAACCGGGAAACACGCAATTCATGTCTACACACCCGGAAATGAACCTTATGAGATTTGGGAGAAGTGCGACTCTTATCCAGAACTCAAGCAACAGCGAGCCGAGGTGATGTGGAAAGCTTTGGAGCGAGTGATTCCAGATATTCGATCGAGAACCGAACTCGCTTTAGTTGGAACCCCCTTAACACACGAAAGATTTCTCCGCCGACATCGTGGAACTTATGGGGCAGCAATTCGAGCAACAGATGGATTATTTCCTAGTGCTTTAACTCCAATTTCAGGCTTGCTCTGCTGTGGTGATTCAACTTTTCCGGGAATTGGATTACCTGCGGTAGCAGCAAGTGGAATGATTGCCGCAAATACGATCGCACCTATTCGGAAGCATTTAGACCTCTTGAAACAAATCCAATAAAATACCCAGCACTCTCGCACTGGGTATTTGACTAGGAAGTTCACTCAAATTCGCGAACTACTTTGCAACACCTGCGGGGAATTTGACTTCGTTCGGCGTTTCATTATCAGACTCAACGCGCTTACCTTGAACGAACGATCTCAACATCCAAGCCATTTCCTCATGTCCTTCCATCAATCCGGTGAGAAAATCAGCCGTTCCTTCATCATGGAAATCTTCGGAACACTGATCAATGTGCTGACGCAAATTGCGAATAATTTGCTCGTGATCGTCTACTAGGTTGATCACCATTTGAGAAGAAGAAGGAACGTCACCAGTATGTTCCTTAATCGACGAATATTGGATAAAACCAGCAGCGGTTCCGACAGGGTACTCACCCAAAGCGCGAATCCGTTCAGCCGCTTGGTCGATCGATTCATTCAGAATAGTATATTGCTCTTCCCAGATTTGGTGTAGCGATCGAAATTCAGGACCAGTCACATCCCAATGATATTTCTTTGTTTTGATCAATAGCAGATTCATGTCTGCCAAATCACGATTCAACAGTTCACAAACGCCTTGACGCTGTTCATCCGACAAACCAATATTAATCTTACGCATGGCAATTACTCTTTATCTTCGGTTTCCTTGACTAGTTCACCAAATTCCACCGAGAACAGCATCAGTCGCAGGAAAGAAGGCAGCGATCGAGAATCCCATCCTTGAGAGCGGTTTATTCTTGGTCAGCGCTAAAATCAACTTTGTCGTATAAGTCTGCAATCACGAACTGACAAGGCACAGAGTTCAACGAAACCGCTAAATTCTCATCTTCATAAGTTTTGGTCGTCCATATGCCGTTATCGTCTTTAATTCGATGCTCAATCTGAACCTTGTACTGATCGATGAGCAGGTACTCTTGGAATTGTGCGATCGTTTGATAAGCTTCAAACTTTTCCTCCCGGTCATAGCTCCGAGTGGATTTTGATAGAACTTCTGCAACAAAAATAGGATTAATCAAAGTATCGCGCCGACCTTCCTGATATTGAATGGGTTGCGGCATGACCATGACATCGGGATAGGTATAGATACGTTTCTTCGGAATCCAAAGTCGCTGATCCGTAATGTAGATCTCATACGGTTTTCGCTTGAGGTCAATGCTTAATGCGATGTAAAGATTTCCAGCAATTTTATTGTGATTCGGAAGTCCACCTGTCATTAGAACAATCTCACCGTCAATGTACTCATGCCGTTCCTCTGAGTGAATTTCAAATTCCAGGTATTCTTCGGGGGTGTAATCACGTTTTGAAGTTTGCAGAATCATACGATCGACATTCCCAACGAGAGTAGTTTTATTATACGGGACTCACTTTGGCACGATAGAGCAATCGTTCTCCTTGCCGATATCCTGCATATCTGACTCGAACTAAATCTCCAGCTTCAGCCATGCCGCCCATCAATTGATGCTGCTGCGGATCGTATGGAATTTCAGAACCAACGATCGCGCTTTGCTCAATTCCCCAATCTTGTAAAAGCTGCTCAATCGGACGAACTAAGGGTAAAAGCTTCACCGCAGGCGCCTGCGGATTTTGCTGAGCAGCATAAGCAGCAGCAGACCATTGCAGGAGCCAAGGTTCTAAAGTTTGTAGACTCGATTGTTGGAACTCTTGTAGTAAAGTTTCTCGTTGTTCAGATAGCTGTGCTTTGAGCCGATCATATTCTTTTTGCAGCGATGGAATCAGCTCGAACAGTGCTAGTAAATCTGCTAGGCTCAATTCTAACTTTATCGCAAACTGCGTGAGGGTTTCGAGCTTTAATTGTTGAAATTCGCCTTTGCGGATTTTGAGTAACTGTTTCTCAGAGATGCCCGTACGATCGCGTAATTCGCGAAAGGTTTTGATTTGACGCAATCGCATCAGTTCTCGAATTTGCGGTGTGTAGTCCATGACAGCAAAAATACCAGATTGTCTCAACTTTACCAGCAGTGAGATCGCATGAGAATTTTGTTAGAATAGAGAATATGCGTATTAGTAGATATCATGTCGCCAATCAAGGAATCTTTGCAGAATGCGATCGCCAATCTGAGCGAAGAAGATTGTGTGCAGGTGATGGGATTTATTCAGGATTTGCAGCATAAGTCAGAGAGTCACTATGTTGCAGACGAGGATTTATTTGAGTATGTGAATGGAGTTTTAGTCGTAAAAGCGACACTTGATGAGGGGGTAACACCTGAAGACATTGAGTTTGCAGTTGAGCAAGATCGAGCAATACGAGATAGGAAGTTAGAAGCTTGGTAAGAGTTTTATTTGATACGTCTGTTGTCATTGCAGCGATCGTGCCTGTGCATCCGCGCCATTCGGAATGTCTTCCTTGGTTAGAGCAGGTTAAGTCAGGTGAAATTCAAGGTGTGATTGCGATTCGGTCTTACGCTGAGTGCTTTTCGACTTTGACAAATTTGCCGCTTCGTCCTCGGATTAGTCCAGCACAAGCACAACGCTTGATCACAGAAACTTTGAGTTCATTTGAAGCGATCGTATTGACGATAGAGGATTATCAAGCTGCGATAGCTCAAATGGTCAATATGGGACGTGCAGGTGGAGGCGTTTATGATGCGCTGATTGCTCAAGCTGCCTTGAAAGCCGAAGTTGATACGCTTCTAACCCTGAACGCTAAGGATTTTACGCGATTGGGAGAATCAGTTTCTCGATTGGTACAAGTTCCAAGCTAAGCTTTTCTTCCTGCTTCAATAAAGCTAGCAAGTCGTAACAGAAAAAACAGCGATCGTACTCTTAGCACGATCGCTGCTCAATTTGTAAGCTCAGAATAACGACTAAAGTGGCTTGCTCACAATTCGTTCCAAAATCCAACGTCGATGTTTGATCACAAAGAAAATGTACAAGCCCAACAGGACGAACCAACAGAGATTTCCCAACCCCGTATAAGTATTGATAATTTGGGCATTGCTCCAGTTATGAACCTCACTGAGTTGATTCATATCGCCAACTGAATCGCCAGCAATCAGCGACCCCCACGGAATCGATTCAGTTCCCTGCTTGACCGATCGCCAAAACGAGAAAATTGTCCAAAACGTATTTGCTCCCAAAAACATTGCAGGATATCGCCAGAAATCCCATCGAAAGTAATCGGGAAGCCGAAAGTAAAAACCAGCAATCAGCAAAGCACTCAAATAAAACTCTCCGCCCACTCCTCCAAAAGACAGCCACATATCAAAGGTGTCTTCTGGCAACAACCAAGTCATGCCAAACTGAATCACCGCACAAACAATCGCCACAATCATCGTCGATCGCTTTTTCTCCCGCCATCCTGCTCGAAACAGCAAACCTAAGAGGATCAATCCCCCAAAATACACAAACAGCGATCGCTCAGGAATCACAGTTGTCCAGCCAAAGGGCAAAGGCAGTGCCCGTCGTCCTGAAAACCAAGCGATCGTGGCATGTCCAAATTCATGGATCCAAATTTGCAAAAAGATGAATACCCGGTGAAAGCCGATCGTATGCAGCAAAACAGCAAAACTCATTGCGCTCGGAAAGGCTAAGAACAACACATAGCGATTTTTAAACGAATACAGATCTAAATCATTTTTCTCGATCACATGTAGATCAAATTGCTTTTTCCAAAGAACAGCTTTCGACGATCGCATTCCATAAATCACGATCTTGCTGATCTCTTCTGGTAATTCCAATTGAGTGAGGTGCTGATATAACCGATCAGCGACCTCGGCTTTCCCATTTGTTTTGATATAAATTTGCAGTATTTCTTGCTGAATCCGAACCTGAAAGTGTTCTAAATTCAAGCGATGCAATAACTCAGTAATGGGATCTCGTGTCTGGGCAGTCTCGACGCTCTGATAAATATGTTCCTGAATTCGTTCATAGGCAGCTTTCAGCAACGCTTTTTCTTCTTTTGCCTCTTGCCGAATTGCTTGCATTAATCGCGCTGAATAAACCGCGTCAACATCTTCCATTGATGCGCCCAACTCTAATCCCAACACCTCGTAACATTTTGAAATTTCCATAGCGGGACTTCTAGATCTTTACCGCTAGCGTTCCCGATCATTTCACCTGTGTACCCAATTATCTTGCCGTAGGGAAGTGGGGAGTTGGGAGTGGGGAGAAACCAGGCTCAGATGGCTCGCTATCTCCTTATCACAATCTCACAATCTATTGTGATGAACTACTAGCAAATCTATGAAGGTGCTCGTCGATCAACCCATTTTTAGAAAATCAACGGGCAATCAACGAGGAAAGAGATGACGATCGCGTTGAAAATTCTTTATTTTTTCGAATATTTCTTAGTTCTGAATTGCTCTTGTTGCCGAGGTTTTAGCGAATAGGGGCAGTAGATGCCAACAAATTTATTTAAAATAAATCATCAAATTGCATCGGATAGTAGTAAGATTTGAAACCACATCAACCAGAATGTACTGATTAGCAAACGAGCTTGATTCGAGTGACCGAGTACTGACATATTAAGGGGTGCGATCGAACAAACTTGACTGAAGCCCATCGCATCAGCGAGGCTTTTTTAGGTGCTCGATCAAATTTCATCTCCCTGGGTAATATACGGACTCTCGTAACCCCCAACGCGATCGTAAAGAGGAATTGTGAATGTTTTTTAGGTCTAGCCGAAAGTCCTCCTGGTCTAGCCGTTCTTTATACCAAAAGAAGAAGGCGGTGCCGAAGCGGTGGATCTTACTCTCCATTCCGCTAGTTCTACTGGGGCTGGAATTATTAACGCGGTTGGTCGTCAGTGCTACAGGCAAAACCGCAGAGTTGAACGCCTTTGAAGGCGAACCGCTGAATTTAACAGCCTACCGCTTGAAGTTTTTAGATGCGAAAGGGCAACCTTTTGACGGGTTGCCAGATCATGGGCAATTAGCAGCAAAACGCAGTCCTGTCATGGGCTACCGCTTAGTCGGCAATCAGCAAAATTCGGCTTGGAAAATTAATGATCAAGGGTTCCGCTCCGATCAGCCGATTAACTTAGATAAACCCAAAGATGAAGTCCGAGTCTTCATTTTGGGCGGGTCAGCAGCGTTTGGGCAACTGAGCACCAACAATCAAAGTACGATCGCGGGTCAACTCGAAACTCGACTCAATCAACAAGTCGCGGCTCAGAAAGCGAGTCCGAATAAATTTCGACCGGATACGCTGCCTTACTTCGCAGATGAGCTAGAAAAAGCGCTAAAACTCCCGCCCCGAATTCGAGAAGCCCGCTACCGCGTGGTGAATGCCGCAGTTCCCGGCTATGCTTCTGGGAACGAACTCGCCCAACTGGCGTTTGAAATTTTGCCTTATCAGCCCGATGCGATCGTTCTGATGAATGGCTATGCTGACCTTTTGGTTCCGAGTGCCCAAGAAGGCGCAGATATGCCTGGGACAGACGCGATGTTAGAAAGTGCGCCTCGGCATTTGATGGCAGGCTTAGGCAATGGAATCCGTAACTTTTTTGATCAGTTCTATCTCGTTAAGGGGTTCCAATATTGGGTCTTACGCCCACAAGCTAGCTTCCATCAAATGATTCCGCCCGCATTTGATACATCTGTTCAAGATCACCTCACGGCAGATTCCAAAGAGCTAGAAAGACGTACCGATCGCTATCGTCAAAATCTCCAACAAGTGGCACGTCTAACTTCTGCTGCTAAAATTCCTTTATTTGTGGGACTTCAACCTGAAGTATCGATTCGCAGCGCAAAGCCTGCCGGACGAGAAAAAGAGATTCTAGAGCAGTTGGGGTCGCAGTACCCAGAGCAGATCAAATCAGGTTATACCAAGCTTCAAGGCTCGATCGAGCAGGTGAAAAAAGGCTCACCTCAGCTCTCGACGCTGAATTTAGCTGAGATCGCGAACGGAACGCAGGGTGAAGTCTTCCAAGATGCCATTCATCTTACAGACACTGCAAATCGCGCGATCGCGAATCGTCTCTTTGACACGATCACGCCCAAACTGCACGTTCAGCCGAAACCCTATGCAGGCGGTGATGTGCCGCCTTCCTAATCCTCATCCGCTAAGGAGTTCGATAGGGCATCGGTGCGCCCCCGATTGGGGGCTGAATTTGATAACTCGGAATCAGCGTTGCAGCATGTGCACCAGTTGGGGGCTGAATGGGCGCGCTTGGAATCAGGGTTGAAGGTTCTGAGCCAATCGGCGGCGCAAACGAACAACATTCAATCGGTTCAGCCCCAATTGGCGGCTGAACGGACGCGCTTGGAACCAAAGTTGAAGGTTCTGAGCCAATCGGCGGCAAATAAGATGGCTGAATCGCGACTCCTCCGATCGGCGGCTTAATCTCATAGCTCAAATAGCCAGGAGGAGGAGTCGTTACAATCGGAGGAGGCACCATCAAATCATGAGAAGGGATGACCCCGCCAATCGGCGGACGAATTGCCTGTTGATGCGGATCGGTGGGTGGCGTATAACCGACAGGTGGACGGAGATACTTGTTTTCACGACGATGCGGCATAGGAATCGACTCAGAGAAAATATTGAGTAGCATTACTATACCGGGGAAGCGAAAACTTTTTTAATTTTTAATTAATCTTTTCGATAGTGACGAGGCGTATAGACCCAAACGTTGCTTTCTGATTGATTGAAAATTCGGGTCTGACTTGATCCAATCAAAATAACTGTTCTCATATCTGCATCGGTTGGCTCTAACTCTTTCAGCATTTTCACTTGCGTTTGCTGTCCAGGTCTTCCTAAATTGCGCGCTAGCACGACCGGAGTATTGGGCGATCGATAATTCAACAACAGTTCTTTTGCCTTTTCAAGCTGCCAGGTACGAGTGTTAGAAATCGGATTGTAGAATGCGATCGCAAAATCTGCTTTCGCAGCCGCACAAATTCGATCTGCGATCGTGTCCCAAGGCTTGAGAATATCCGAAAGTGAAATCGCGCAGAAATCATGCCCTAACGGCGCACCCACTTGAGCCGCAGCCGCTTGCATCGCAGAAATCCCTGGACACACTTGAATCTCGATCGTCTGCCAGTCTGGCTTCGCATCGCGTTCTAGCACTTCAAACACTGCAGCTGCCATCGCATAGATTCCCGGATCACCCGAAGAAACCATTACAACAGATCTGCCCTGTGCTGCAAGATCGAGTGCTAATGCTGCCCGGTCTAGCTCTTCACGATTATCAAATATATGCAAATTCTGATAGGTGCGCAGTGGCTCAACTAAGTTCAAGTAAGTTTGGTAGCCAATCCAATCGGTTGAATTGCGAAGTACCGCTTTGACCTGAGGGGACATCCATTCAGCCGATCCGGGACCTGTTCCAATGATGGCAAGCCGCTTAGAAGATTGATAAACCAAACATTCTGAACTGCCTTGAACTGCTTCTGTTGTAATTTTGATCGTGAGCTTTGCATCATCCGCGATCGGTAACTGGCTCTTTTCTAACCAAGGCGCAGAGCCTTCAATTTTAACCGTCGCTCCTGCCAGTAGCTCAGCGAGGAATGTTTTTGCATCATCGGGATTCACTAACCGATAGCCACTGGGCGGAGACAGCAGTGCGGTGCGAAATCGAATATCTCCAGTAGTTGTAATCGCAGGTGCGACTTCTACAACAGTTGCAATTTGGCGAGCGAGATCATTCACGCCCTGCAATCCACCGAGTAATGGCACGACTGCGCTCCCATCTTCAGCCATTGCAATTACGGGCGGCTCTTGCCACTTATTTGACAGCAAGGGAGCGATCGTGCGAATTAAAATTCCTGCTGCACAAACTCCGACGATCGCAGTGCCTTGGGTAAATAGCTCTCGAACGGTTTCGCCAAATTGAGTAAAGGAAACATCGACGCCTGCCGTGCGATGCTCTAGCCCATACAAAGTCGCATTGGGTAGAGCATCGACAATTTGACGTGCGATCGGCACACTCGCCTGACCTAAAACGATGACTGCAATTAAGGTTGCCATTTGCTCGGAATCACAATCATAGAGAAATAAGGAACTTCTGCCGGATCAAGCTCACTAATCGGAACAATCCGCTGTTGAGAAGTTGTTGCTCGCTCGATGTACTTTGCTCGATCGTACAATCCCAACTCTTTTAGGACAGTTACAACTTTTGTAAAATGCCGCCCCAGCTTGATAATCGCGGCTGCATCTGCGACTGCTAGGCTTTTTTTCAATTCTTCAGCCGACATAATTGCCGAGACAACCATAAACACATCATTTCGATAAGTCAAAGGTGTCCCTAACATCGCTGGACTTGCCATAACACAGGACACGCCTGGAATGACTTCGGTAGGAAACCGATCCGACAACCGACTGTACAAATACATGAATGAGCCATAGAAGAATGGATCCCCTTCACACAAAACGACAACATCGCGCCCTTGCTGAAGATGTTCTGCGAGGGTTTCTGCTGCTTTATCGTAGTAGGGTTGTGCAGATTCTTCGAGCTTAAATGGGAAGTACATGGGAACTTCGATTTGTTCCGGGTGTAAGTACTCTGCCACAATCGATCGCGCTAATTTCAAAGCACTATCTGACAGCGGATATGCTACAACTTGCGCCGATCGCAACACGCGAAACGCTTTCATTGTAAGCAGTTCTGGATCTCCAGGACCAATTCCAATTCCATAAAGCCGACCCGTCATAAGTTATATCTCCTCTTGTTTTGCTAAAGCATTGACTGCCGCTGCTGCGATCGCGCTTCCCCCTCGTCGCCCATGCAAGGTAATAAACGGCACACCTCGACTGTTGGCTGCAAGTTCGGCTTTCGATTCTGCCGCTCCAACAAAACCAACGGGAAAGCCTAAAATCAACGCAGGTTTTGGTGCACCTTCATCGAGCAATTCCAGCAATCTAAATAATGCAGTCGGCGCATTCCCGATCGCAATCACGGCTCCTTTCATGTCCCAAAGATCTAAAGCAGCAGCCGATCGCGTATTGTTCAGCTTCTGAGCGAGTTCTGGAACAGTTGGGTCATTGAGGGTACAAATCACAGGATTATCGACTGGCAAACGTTTTCGAGTCACCCCATTTGCCACCATTTGAGCATCGCAGTAAATTGCGGCTCCATTGGCTAACGCCTGACGACCTGCTTGAACCGCATCTGGAGAAGCCTCAATATCATTCGCGAGATCAGTCATTCCACAAGCATGAATTAATCGCACTGTGACATGAGCTAAATCCGCAGGCAACCGTTCGAGATTCGCTTCAGACCGAATAATGGCAAATGATTTACGGTAAATATCCTCACCGTTGCGAATGTAATCAATCATATCGAGCATTGATAAGTTGAGCGATCGTAGAGAGGTCTGACACAGGCTGTTCTGTCAGCAGTTCCTCTCCAGCAAAAAGATAGTAAGCTTCGGACTGTTCCATCCTAGTTCCAAGCAAGGTGATATCAGCAGGACTCGGTTGAGCACAACCTTTTGGACAGCCTGTAATGTGAATATTAATGGGATGCTTTAAGGACTGAGTCAAAGCATGAGCATCAGCTTGCGTATGTGTCTCAGCAGAAGCACATCCAGGCTTGCCAGCACAGGCAACGATCGAGGATTGAATCGGGTCAATTGAGAAACCAGATAGCTCTTGCAATACGGTAGATGGATCGGCAATATTTGGCAGAATGATCGATTGCCACGGTGTTAGTCGAATTTCGCCTGAACCGTAGGTTTTAGCAAGTTCGATGAGGTGTTGAAATTGCGCGATCGAGAGTTGCCCCAAAGGTAATGCAATCCCGATATAAAACAATCCAGCTTGCTTTTGAGGATGAACTCCGATAAGGGAAACAATCCCAGACTTTAAAGAAATTGCAGTGCTGAAGGTTTCAAATCCTGCACGATCGAGAATTCCTTGAACCCCCCAATCTTTCAACATATCTCTCATCCTTGGCTTTTTCGGACGCTGAGATTGTTGGACATAGCTCAAATAAACTTTGGCTAAAGTTGCGATCGCAGAAACACACTCCGTCGCATCAATCACGACTCCAGTTTCATACAGTTGTTTATCTGCTGCAAAAGCTAACTGAAGCTGATTCGATGATATCGCTGAAAGTTGAATCTCATTGTATCGATGTTGCCAGGGCTGTGCAGCGCGAGTTCCGATACTCACTTGCCCACCGCCATCAATCCCAATACTAAATTTTGGGGGCAGACCTGCTAGTTCTGGCGTAGATTGAATGTAAGTATCAATGTCTTGAACGAGCGATCGCGTATCGATTAATTCGCTTGGATCAATTCCTGCGGTTGGGCTTGCCATCACATTGCGCAGATGATCCACCTGAGCATTTTTTGCCGCAAGCCCAATATTTTTCAAGATTTCAAAGATTTCTGGAGCCGATGAAACCGCTCGAAATTGAAGATTCGCACGATTCGTCACTTGAATCGTCGAAGTCTTCCAGCGATCGGTAATTTCAGCGATCGCACTTGCCTGCGCTACAGTCAAAATCCCGCCTGGAACTCGAATTCGCATCAAGATTCCATCTTGGGCAGGCGTTTCATAAAATAGCCCTGGACAGGGGTTTGCACTCACTAACTCACTCATATGCTCCTTCTCCGTGGTTCGCAGAGAATTGAATGAAGACTGACTTGGAATTGGCATTCTGACTCGATTTGATCATCATCACAGCTGCGCCACAGTACCGGATTTGCACCGGATTTTCCCAATCCAAGCCAATGAAGCATATCACACTCGATTGCGCAAGATTTCGATTCTCAAACTTCTCTAAATCTTTCTCAACGCGAAATCATCCATTGAGCTTCAATTTTTGGCATGGATGACTGAGAGCATGAATGAGCGTGACAGGGGCGGTAATGTTTTAGATCTATAGACGAACGATGGTGCTGCGATCGCGTTATGTCCAAATGCATCTCAGCAGCGTTCGGTTTCGGCTTCAGTTGCCCTAAATGTCTTTTTAATGCTCAAATTCATCTACGCCCATGTTCGCCGCATCATCGAAATGCTGACACTGACAGAGCATTCTGTTTCTAATCATACACACAACGCCCACAACAACACCCAACTTGCTGTTGTGAGCACAATCAAGGCTTGCGCGATTTTTTCCTCTGCACCACTGCCATACGGTTTCGACTACACCGTCTTCCATTCTCGACAGTGGCGCATCAGTCGCGCACAAACGATAACGATAAGGTAATTCCAGACAGCTTGTTGAGAAAATAACTCAGATTTAGGAAGCCCAAACTGATATTCAAAGAAGCTAAAGGATTAGACTCCTCTAAAGCCCAGATCCATTTCGATGCCCATTTGCTCGGCTTGCTGCATTGTTCGATCGCACTTTGTCCGTCGGCAGATCTGACGAATACCAATTTGACTGAAGAATAGTCCGAGCAGAATGATAGCACCAATTTCGGTGAGCTTGCGCGTGACCGCACTTGAAGCACCGAAAATCAAAATAACCATCCAGAGGTACAGTTGCCCTGGGACTTTTTGATGCGATCTCGTTCCCTTTCTGAAGTTCATCACAATTTGATTCAAGAAGTAAGATGGTGCTTTGGTGATCATGTCTCTTCACTGATGAAGCCTTTCCAAGTACGAGAAGAAACAGCCCCGTTACTTCACTTCACTAGATGCAAATTGTGTAACACGACCCGACTTAACTGCCACAACCACATCATAGGTTGCACAGTAAGCAAATGTAGTATTGTTGGCTTTGTTGTAGAGATTGACCACCATACCTGCACCACCAGGTTGCACGGAGACTGGCTCTAAATCGCCAAAGAAGTAGCGTCGTAACTCATCACCACCCCCAAACTGTCCCTTATGCTGGACAATTTTAGCGATCTTTTGCGACGGGGTTAAGCCTGTACTATCTTTCATTTCTTGAGCTGCTGATGCCTGCATGAGGTGAGGATTGATGGCTTTGAGTGGAGCATCCCAAATTGTGACCATGCCAACTCAAGCAGCCGTGGTGAAAGTTGTGGTGAGTAAAGAAGTAAGTTTCATGAAGTTCATTCCTGAGGAGTTCAGTTAATTCCAGAATGCAGGTCTTCGTTGAGAGGAGCTTAAACCGAAACTAAACCTTCTGTGAAGTTAACCGTGTAGAAAACTTATGCCAAACTCAGCATTTTCTCAGAAAACTATGCTGATGCGCCTAAGATCAGTTTCTCAGTCAATTCTCAGCGGTTGATCAGAACGCATTCAGGCTAGTTTGTCATGCTTGTTGTTATCAAACACTTACTAGCTTCAGGAGAGTGATGATGAAACGCTTCTTATTGACAGCATTCTCGCTCATGCTGGTCTCCACGACTTCAACTGTTCCCGCAAGTGCTCAGCCTCGCATCAACCAAGAGATCGCGAGCAACAATCTAGGCACGACTCAAACCACCGTCAGATTATCTCCAGCTGATCTTGCACATTTTGCTTATCGCGGCTATTTCAAGTCTCAGAGCATCAATGGCTATGGCAGCTTAATTCAAGATCATAATACTGGCAAAGTTAGCGCTAAAGACATTGTGCAAGCCGCAGTGAATACTCATCATCTGCCAGCTTCTACTTTGGACGATCGCGGTTATCTCAATGCCGTAGACAATCAGTTGCGCGACCTTAACCTGCATTGAGTGCCCCTGAAGAAGCCGAAACGATTTGGCTTCTTCGTTGAGTTCCAGCTAGTCTACAATGAGTTGATAATTCTAGACGTTGATAATTCTAGACTGAGTTTGAACGCTATCCGCGTCAAAGTAGGTGATCTCCATGCGTCGCTTGAGTAGATTTTCAAGAACAAGGTTCAGACTGAGATGGAATCACCTCGATACCAACTCACTCCATTTTCGGCTGTTTTTCTGTATCGTGATCTTTTCTGCGATCGCTGCTGTGAGTTTCGTTTTTCTCAGTCGTCGAGATGTGCAAAACTTTCTGTCGATGAGTTCGTTTGATGCAGCAACCACTGCAAAATTTCTCACGCTCGCTGCTCAGTTAACGACCTTAAGCTTAATTTTTATTGGCGTGCTGATGTTGATCATGCTCGGATTAGTTTGGCGATTGCTTTCAGCATTACGACATTTCCATCAATGGACAACTTCTTCAACTAATCGACTAGATCCCTATCCGCTCAATTTATACCCTGCACCGACCGAAATCAAAGGATTAGCGCAACGTTGGAATGAGATCGTTACTCAACTAGCAACGGTTAAAGATCAACAGCGACAATTTACGAATGCGGTCGCTCATGAACTGCGATCGCCATTGAGTTTAATTTACGGCTATCTCCAGCGGAGTCAAAAACAAAATCAAACATTGACAGACACGCAAAAAGAAACACTTGCGATGGCAATTACAGAAGCAGAGCGAATGACGCTCATCTTAAAAGACTTGATTGATCTTGCGCGTATAGAAAGTATTAATATTGCAATTCATGAAGAAGTCGTTATCTTAAACAATTTTGTTCACGATGTCGTCAATATGACCGAACAGTTTGAGTCTTGTAATATTGAAACCAAATTATCCACAACGCCAATCCGAGTCCAAACAAATCGCGACTATTTAATGCAAATTCTAGATCACCTCATTAGCAATGCAATTAAACATTCCAATTTAGATATTCCAATCATCATTACACTCCACCAAGAAAGCAACACAGCGATTATTCAAGTGCGCGATCGCGGAAGCGGTATTTCCCCATCTCAACAAGCCTTTGTATTTGAGCCATTTTACCGAACTGATCCGTCGCGGGCACGAACAACTGGTGGGACTGGCTTAGGATTGACGATCGCAAAAACATTAGCAGAACGGATGGGCGGCAATATTACTGTCGAATCTCAACCCGGTGAAGGCAGTACGTTCACATTAACACTTCCAGCAGTAGGAACCCGATCATGAGTGCTCATATTCTATTAGTTGAGGATGAAGTTAAACTTGCTCGTTTTATCGAACTAGAACTGGTTAGTGAGGGCTATACGGTTAGTGTCGCGCATGATGGCATGTCAGGCTTGATGCTTGCTCGCGAGGCGACGCTCGATCTGGCGATTCTCGATTGGATGCTTCC
This sequence comes from Leptolyngbya sp. FACHB-1624, assembly GCF_047649235.1. NCBI lineage: Bacteria > Bacillati > Cyanobacteriota > Cyanophyceae > Leptolyngbyales > Leptolyngbyaceae > Leptolyngbya > Leptolyngbya sp. FACHB-1624. The sequence goes on along the minus strand of NZ_CP180258.1, from coordinate 6,005,840 downwards.
AGGATTGTCTGGTTTAGAACTCTGTCGGCGATTGCGATCGACCGGAAGTAAAGTTCCAGTCATTCTGTTAACAGCACGCGATGAGGTAAGCGATCGGGTTGCGGGTCTGGATGCAGGAGCCGATGATTACATGGTGAAACCGTTTAGCATTGAGGAACTGCTCGCAAGAGTCCGTGCTCATTTGCGTCGAGTGCAAGACGGTGATGAAGAGATTTTACAGTTCAATACCTTACGCCTGAATCGGAAGACTCGCGAGGTATATCGCGGCACTCGATCGATTTCTCTTACTGCAAAGGAATTCGATTTACTAGAGTATCTTTTGCGGCATCCGCGTCAGGTGTTTACTCGTGATCAGATTCTTGAGCATGTTTGGGGATATAACTTCATCGGCGATTCTAATATTATTGAAGTTTACATTCGCTATTTACGTCTGAAATTAGAAGAAGAACAAGAGCCGAGACTCCTTCATACTGTTCGGGGAGTTGGCTATACGCTACGCGATTGATTCAAGCAGCATTTCCATCGGGATGGGTTAAAGCGGAGCATTGCGATGCTGTCTCACCCAAGTTGAAAGGCTAATCGAACAGTGTCCTTTCAGGGCTAAAATTTCTCTACTGGGATGTTACGAGCAGCCATGCTGCTGCTGCTGAATGATCAAGTTATGGACAATCCTCGATCGTACACTAACGTTGGCAAAGGCTACACAATGCGAGAACTCAGAGTTTTTCAAAAAAACTGAGTTCTAAGAATTTTGGTTGCATCCCTGAATTCAGTCACATTGCATAGATGATGCAGTTCTAATAGAAAGGTTAATTTTTGCTGAAAGAACAGCAATCTCCATCAAAAGAACTTTAGGATACTTTATCAGAAGTTGAAGGACGCCCATTTCTTGCAGACTTGATCAAACTAATTGCATCGTAATGTACATCGCTCCTTGAGGAGTATCGGAAGCAATGATGACGATTCCTTCGAGACCGGAGCAGCGAACCTTAGCAATTCTATCCTCCCTGAGTTATCGAACGGGCGAACTCAGCTCCTATTTGTATGAAGTGGCGCAAGGAGTTAGCGAACTGATTGGGTTAGACTGGTCGGTTGTGACCTATTGCCAAGGGGATAGCGAGCGGATTCTGGCAAGTACGATCGAGCTAGGGGAAGCAGCAAATCAGGTGTATTCGCTGCATGGTAGCTTGACTGGTACAGTTGTAAAAACGGGCGCTCCGTTAGTCGTCGAGAATGCAAGTACCTGTAAGGATTATGGTCAGGCACCAGAAGGCTATCAGGCTTATTTAGGCGTGCCTTTACGAACCTCAAGCGGTGACGTGATTGGGACAATTTGCTCTTTCCAACGGCAGCCCCGTTGCTTTACAGAAAACGAAGTGAAGCTAGCAGAACTGTTTGCTGAACGAGCTGCAACGGCGATCGATAACTATCAGCTTTACCAACAGCAGCAACAATTCAACGAAATGTTAGAAGCGGAGGTCATGAAACGCACAATCGAACTCCGCGCCGCCCAATCAGAGTTATTGACTGCTAACCTTGAATTAGAACAACGAGTTGAGCAGCGCACAGCAGAACTCAAACAAGCAGAAGCAAAGTTTCGAGCAATCGTTGAGAATGCAAATGATATTATCTTTGCAATCACGCCGGACAATGTATTTTCCTATGTTTCTCCTAATGTTGCTGATGTGCTAGGATTTCAGCCTTCGGAAATGGAAGGAAACTTGATCACATCGTTCATCCATCCTGATGATATTCAAGCTTGTCTTGGCGAGATCGAACAATTGCTTTCAACCGGACAGAAACAATCGGGAACAGAATATCGTGCTCCTCATAAACAAGGTGGCTGGCGTTGGCTCACTGCAAATATCGGATTGACTCAAGATACAAACGGACAACCGCTGATTGTAGGCGTAACCCGTGATATTAGCGATCGTAAACAAGCCGAGAAAGCATTAGAACGGCTCGCAGAAATTGGTGAGCTAGCCGCGATGATTGTGCATGAAGTCCGAAACCCGCTGACGACAATTTCAATGGGACTAAATACGTTCAAAAGGCTGAATTTGACAGAGCGGTTTCAGGAATATCTTGCGCTTGCATTAGATGAAGCCGAACGTTTACAGCGATTATTGAACCAAATTTTGCTGTATTCTAAACCGCAAACTTTACAACGATCGCAGTTAGCTTTGGATCAATTGATCACCGAAACACTTGATACTCTCAAGACCATTCCTGCTGCGTCGGAGAAATACCTAAAGGTGGACATCGCATCCGCACCCATTCAAGTTTTAGCGGATCAAGATAAGCTGAAACAGGTGTTCATTAACTTAATCATCAATGCCTATGAAGCCAGCAATACCGGAGAGACAGTAACGGTTAAGCTCTATACGCTTAGAAATCATCAAGCTTGCATTCACATTCAAAATCAGGGTCAACCGATTCCTACAGAGAGTCTGCCCAACTTAACGAAACCTTTCTTCACGACAAAAACGGCGGGTACCGGGTTAGGACTCGCGATTGTCAAACGGATCATCGAAGCTCATGAAGGTGAATTGAGTATCGAATCCTCTGCGACAACAGGAACGATCGTTCAAGTATTGCTGCCTCTAACACCATAAATCCTCAAGATGAGAATTCGCTGAGAATGACCTGAAAACTTTCTCTGTGAAATATCAGCATTTTGTTATGGACTGTTTAAGCGCTCATCATTTCGCTGCTCAACCTAACCATCATAATCAGGGGTGTATTCATCCAGAAAGCTTTAATCATGAAAGTAAACCATTGGATTTCACTCAGTCTAGCTTCTTTCATCTTTGTTGGGTGCGTTGGAACGATGGCTAAGAATCAGGCAACGGAACCGGAACTTCCAGCAAAACCAGAATTAGCAACTCAGGCGAAAACTCCAGCATCAACCATTGTAAAATCAGGCAGTTTTCAGTCTGGAGAACATCCAACCCAGGGAAAAGCTCAAATTGTTACTCAGAATGGCAAATCTTTCCTAGAACTAGATCAAGGGTTTAAAACCTCCAGTTTGGGACCTGATTTAGTTGTTGTTTTACATCGTTCCAACAATGTACTGAGATCCGCAAAACCACCTTCCTATCCCTTGAAAGAGGGAGAATATGTCGTTCTCGCACCTTTACAAAAGTTTAATGGTGCTCAAAGCTATGCGATTCCAGCCAATGTTGACCTAAAAAGCTTTCAGTCCACTGTAATTTGGTGTCGTAAGTTTAATGCAACTTTTGGGACTGCTCCATTAAGTTAATTCGGAGAATTGTAGTGTCACTTGACCTTCAAGTGGCTCTAGTTGCAGGGAGTAGCCAGGGCATGAGACAGGAAATGGTAATGCCAGACTGAATATGCTCAATCTGGCAAAGTCAGAAGTGCTACAACAGCATTAGTGACAAAGCGCCCGTAATCGAACGACTCAAGCCTCTGCAGTGACAGCGCGATCGCCACTTGATTCTGTCTCCATGGCAGTTAATAGGGAGATTAAGGACTGCAAGTGCCTTTCCGTAGTATGTTCCCGCAGCACTTTTTCATGTCCGCGTTGTGCTAAAGCCGCAGCTTCTTGGGGATTGTTGAGCAAAGACACGATCGCTGCTCTTAAACTTGCTGCATCGCCGACTGGCACACCTCTCACCACACCTTCATCTCTCAAAGCTGTGTTACGACCCGGCGTACTGGTGAGAACCACAGGCTTACAGCATGCCATTGCCTCTAAGACAACCGTTGATCCAGCAGAATAGGTATGATTCACGACGGGAACCACCACAATGTCAGCATCGCGGTACAACTGGCGCAATTCCGCAAAATCATAATATCGCGCTTCCATGTTTGCCGGAATGACTTTCGGAAACCCCCCCGATCCTGCTGCTTTTGCCGCACAGGAAGCAGCACAGATTTTCACATCCACATCAAGATCGTGGGTTGCTTCGGCAAGCGTCACATAGTCTCGCTGCTCTAAGCCTGCACTCGCAATGATAGGACGGGATTTACTCGGAGAAGTCGCACCGGGAGAAAAGAAATCCGTATCGGTGTGAAGCGCGAACACGCTAACACGATCGCTGCTGAGATTGAGAAACGATTGGAGAAAGTCGCCCTGACTCTGGTTGTAAACCTGAAAAGCATCAATATGAGTGTCTAGCGCAAACAACTTCAGAAGCAAACGTACCCGTCTGTTTTCGGGAACCATCACATGCGTCGCGAGCTTCGGGCGCTTGCCTGCAACCTTACACAACATGGCTAACGGAAAACCAACATCAGTCCCATTGCAAAAGATGATATCTTCATTGCTAAGTTGGGGCACTATCGATCGAGCCATTGCCCATTGTTCAGGTAACGTGCCGAAGAACTTCGCAAACACTCGATCGAGAAACGTGATCGGGTGATTTCCGGTTTTGTGAATCGTCGCATCAAGTTTCTGGCTTAAGTCTGCTAAGACATGGCGTGGATTTATTCCTTGTCTTGCGCCTTCGCTGAATTGCTCTAAATCAAATGGCTTACTTAAAACTATATGATGTCTCATCGTCTACACAGATAGATAAAGTGTACGGGTAGATTCGCTAAAGGCTTAGACGAATTAGATTTAAGCCTTAAGTTGAAGATGAACAAGCCAATACTGAGATTTATCTTAAGTTTTGCAATTTCATTGCAACAGCGTCGCTATAGATGCACTGTGGAGATGCCGAGTGCAGTCTGTTCAAATCTTACAGTGACTTACGACTGTTAGTAATACTGAGAAGTAGTGCTTATAGACTCTTTATAATAGGAGAATTTTAGTAAAGCTTAGGTTAAATATTCAGTAGAAGTCCCGAGATACATCAGATAATTCTAGGCAGCATTGATACCGTGAGAGGGCAAGGACTTATGGTTGAGATAGATTTAATCAAAGCGAAGTAGCTTACCTTTGATATGAAGGAAGTTATAGAGCCTCTACAAAGTCTTGAATTCATACTGAGCTTACTTTTGTTCAGTACGATGGACCTGAAATGACCCTTCAATTCGGACAGAAGCACAAACAGTTTAAGCGTGACTACTTTCTACCACATTGCTACTTCTGTTGTTCGTTCCATTTGTCCTTTATTGAACAAGGATACTACTCTTAGTGCTCTGTGCAAATTTGGGGTGACATTTCACAATCTCTTCTTAAATTATTCGGCTTCTTGGTTGACTAAGGTTTGATAAGACTGGTGTTGAAGGGGCAATTGCACTTGCACAATTGTTCCTTCAGGCTCAGAAGAAGTAATACTCAGACTTCCGAGATGAGCTTCGACAATGCGTTTGACGATCGCGAGTCCCAATCCAGTTCCCTCCGCTTTTGTCGAGTAAAACGGCTGTGTTAATTTTGGTAGACTATCAAGCGCGATCGGATCACCCCCATTCTGGATTGAGAGACAAAGCTGCTCTGGCAACAAGCTCATTGTCCATAGAATTGTTGAACCAGGATCAACCGCTTCACAAGCATTGCGGATCAGATGAATGAAAACTTGTTTGAGCTTGGCTGCATCACCCAAGATATAAATTGGTGAATCCCAAGGAACAAAGACAATCCTCCGTTCTTGCGCTTGGGGCATAGATTGCAACAGCATCAGTAAGGCTTGAACAAAAGTATTGATCTCGATTTCAGCGAGCTGCAACACTTGAGGTTTGGAGTAAAGTAGAATCTCATCGAGTAAATTTGCTAATCGCCCTGCTTCATTGGTTGCTAGTGACAATCGCGCTTGAGCCGATGCGGGTAAGTCAAGCTTTGAAAAATGATTTAATCCAAGCTGAACGGTTGTGAGTGGATTGCAAATTTCATGCACAATCATCGCAGCAAACTCTCCGATCGCAGCGAGTCGCTCTTGCTCGATCAATTTTGCTTGTGCGGCGCGGAGTTCGATCGTGCGTTTGATCATTTCTGCTTCGAGCAGTTCATTAAACTGCTGTTGTTGTTGATAGAGGCGATAGTTATCGATCGCCGTTGCTGCTCGTTCGGCAAAGAGTTCGACAGAGGCGATGAGATCTTGACTATACTGGTGGTGTTGCTGACTAGACGAACAAATTGTCCCCACAATCTCGCCCGGAACCGTCCGAAGGGGAACACCTAGATAACAAAAATAGGTCTCTAGCAGTGCTTCACACCCAGCATCTTCGATCAGAAAAGGCTCGCCACTTTACATAACTCTTTCCGCGAGCGTGCCATGTAGCGAAACTTCAGCCTCAGTCTCGATTTCTAGACTGCTCGCAATCACCTGAATCGTATTGCCTTCGCAGAGCACCACGATTGTCCAATCAGAATCGAGGAGTTGGTTGACTGCACGGGTAATTTCATGCAGATAGCTGCTTAAATCATGAGCACGATAGCTTAAAGTCGTCAAAGAATCCAGAATGCTCTGCTTTTGATCGACGTGTTGCATCCTCTGCTGGTTGATCATGCGCTCTCATCACTTAGGAAATATTCTTTCGTCTGTTTTAACGAGAATAGGCGGTAATTTTCTGCCTGTCTTTGATTCAAATCAATTTTGCAGCATTCTTTATTCTTTAGATTATTTTAAGTTGATTACAGCTTATTCGAGGAGTGTAATTCGACGTTTTTCCCGTAAAATAACCTCTTCGATCTCTAATTGAGTCAGAGTACGCGATAATACTTCCGGACTGATCCCCAAATCATAGGCAATGCTCTTCAAAGGCTGCTTTAAGAGGACAGAGTTTTGATCCGTTGGCATCACAAACCGTAAATAATGCAAGACCCGTTCTCGTGCTGACCGAATTCCACGGACTTCTAGCATTGTTTTCGTCAAGTGCAATCGATACGCCATTTGTGCCATAAACGCGATCGCAAGATCCGAATCTTGTTGCAGTGCTTTCAGAAAGGCTTGTTTCGGAAAAACTAAAACCTGAGTGAGTTCTTCCGCGATCGCAGTGCAAGCATAAGTCTCAATGAATAGTACCAACTCTGCACAAAGTTCACCGGGATTGACTTGGTAGTGATTTACAATCTGCCCACTTTCGGTGTAATGCAGTAACCGAATCCGTCCAAACTGAATCACAAATACTGTGTCAGCAGGTTCACCTTTATGAAAGAGCGCCTGACCTATCGTCAAGGTTTGCTGAGTGACGACGGTCTGTAAGGCGGTAGGAAGTTGGTCAAAATTTGAGAAGTTCATATCTTTAAGAGAAACGGTAATCTTCTAATCCCTAGGTCAACCGGGATATACGACTGCAATTTGCCTAGTATCCACTACTTGCTTTAACGGTTGATGAGAGATGACTTTATACACGCTGAGAAACCCTAAACTGTGAGTCCTCATCTTTTAAGCACAACATAGTTTCCTCATGCTCGTAGTAACCTTCCTACAAGCTCTATCTCTCAGCTAACCTTAATCTCGCTCTCAGGTTTTCTAGAGCTTCATACAGCATTATCTAGTTAAGCAGTTCAACACTCGACTGAACTCAATCGTATCCAACCACTTTTTATCCAGGACAATGCTTATGAAACGCTTTGTCTTAGTTGGTCTATCCTCGATCGCACTTTCAGTAGCAACATTTCTTCCTGCTACTGCTACCGCTCCTCTGGTGAGATCCCAGAACAATCAGATGTTTTTTAGCTTCAATTCCCCTTTTATCAGTAGTTCCGAAATTCGAGGTGAAAATCATCTGATCCGTGTGATGGTTTTGGGAATGTCATTACAAGATGTGATGGTTCTCGTTCCTCCTCAAATGGCGAAGTTTCGGAGCATCACTGTGGCTGATGAAACAGGTAAAATGATTCCTGCAAAAATTGAGAGAGTTGATAGAAGAGTAGCAGTCGTGTTCAATCAGCCCGTAATTTCAGGAAAAACAATCGAGATTAATTTCTCTGATACCGATATCACCATGGAAGAAGGCGAAATTTTACTCTATAGTGTCACAGCTAAACAAGTTGGACTCAATGCAGAAATCCCAATTGGTACAGCTCGGATTCAAGTTCCTCCTCGAAATTAATCGCTCAGCTTGCTCATTGTCACACCAATGCTGGACAAAGCTCAGATGTCTGAACTTTGTCCATTTCTTTCATTGATAGACTGAACAATAGAGATGACCGTTTTCTTCAAAGTTCTCTTACAGTCTGAAAAATAAGGTGGAGTCGTCATTCCCGAGTCGATGCCGCCTTTCAGAAACTAGACATAGCTCAATTACTAAGGTGATCTTCAGCCCAACCCATAGATTATGCCTGTTGCTCGCGCCAAAGGTCAGGGGAAATCTAGAAAAAACCTAGATTTTTGAGACGCATCCTTCCTATGGCACCGGCAACTCACACCCATCCAACGCCTTTTCCAAGCCTTTCTGGCTATGAGATCGTGGAGCAGTTGTATGCTGGATCACGCACTCGGGTTTATCGCGCGGTGGAAGAGTCTAGCCAGCGTCCTGTCGTCCTGAAATTCCTACAGCAGGAGTATCCCACCTTCGACGATCTGTTGCATTTTCGCAATCAATACACGATCGCCAAAGCCCTCAACCTGCCAGGGGTGATTCGTCCCTATAGCCTTGAAGCCTATGGCAACAGCTATGTTTTAGTCATGGAAGACATTGGCGGGCTGTCCCTTCAGGACTATACCCGTCAGGTTACGCTGTCCGTGTGTGAGGTCTTGACGATCGCGATACAACTGACCGAGATTCTGCACGATTTGCACCAGCAGCGGGTCATTTATAAAGACCTCAAGCCTGCAAATATTCTGATTCAGCCTACCTCGAAACAAGTGAAGTTGATCGATTTCAGCATCGCGTCACTCCTTCCTCGGGAAACCCAAGAAATCCAGAATCCGAACAGTTTAGAAGGAACGCTCGCTTACCTGTCTCCAGAGCAAACCGGGCGAATGAATCGGGGCATTGATTACCGCAGTGACTTCTATGCTTTTGGAGCCACCTTGTACGAACTGTTGACCGGGCAACTTCCGTTTCAGTCCGATGACCCGATGGAACTCGTCTATAGTCATCTCGCTAAAGTCCCGAGTGCACCCCATGAACTCAATCCAGAGATCCCGATCACCGTGTCGGAAATCGTGCTGAAGCTCATGGCAAAAAATGCGGAAGACCGCTACCAAAGCGCCTTGGGTCTGAAGTATGACTTGGAAACTTGCCTACATCAACTGAAAGAAACCGGCACAGTGATACCTTTCGAGATCGGCACTCGCGATCTCAGCGATCGCTTCACCATTCCCGAAAAGCTCTATGGACGAGAAGCGGAAGTACAAGACTTGCTCGATGCCTTCGATCGTGTTGCGCAGGGACAGACCGAATTAATGCTAGTCGCGGGATTCTCCGGAATTGGCAAAACTGCGGTCATCAACGAAGTGCATAAGCCGATTGTGCGACAACGCGGCTACTTCATCAAAGGCAAATTTGACCAATTCAATCGCAACATTCCCTTCTCTGCCTTTGTTCAAGCTTTCCGCGACTTGATGGCACAACTGCTCTCAGAATCAGATGAGCAACTGCACACCTGGAAATCCCGGATTCTTAAAGCTTTAGGCGAGAATGCTCAAGTCATTATTGAAGTGATTCCGGAACTCGAACGCATTCTTGGTGTGCAACCTCCTGCGCCAGAACTTTCTGGCACTGCGGCTCAGAATCGTTTTAATCTTCTGTTTCAGAAATTTATTCAGGTGTTTAGCACCTCAGAGCATCCTCTGGTTATGTTTCTGGATGACTTGCAGTGGGCAGATTCTGCTTCACTGAACTTTGTGAAGTTGTTAATGAGCCAAGCGAGTTCTGGCTATTTACTGATTCTGGGAGCTTATCGCGATAACGAAGTCTTCACAACCCATCCCTTAATGCTGACCTTGGAAGAAATTCAGAAAGCACAAGCCACGATCAATAAAATTACCCTTGCTCCTCTGAGAGAAATGACGGTAAATCTGTTAGTGGCTGACACTTTGAGTTGCACTGATGACCTAGCACGTCCTCTCACGCAACTGATTTATCAAAAAACCCAAGGCAATCCCTTCTTTACGACGCAGTTTCTCAAAGCTCTTTATGAAGAGGGGTGGATTACATTCCAGGCTAATTTGGGATACTGGCAATGTGATTTAGCATCAATGCGGCAGTTAACACTTACTGATGATGTCGTGGAATTCATGGCGCAGCAGTTGCAGAAGCTGCCTGTGGAGACGCAGACTGTGTTAAAGTTTGCCGCTTGCATTGGCAACCAGTTTGATTTGAAAACCTTGGCAATCGTTGCAGAACAATCCTCGATCGAAACAGCAAGTCAGTTATGGAAGGCATTACAAGAAGGATTGATTCTCCCGATCAATGAAACCTACAAGTTCTTTCAATCGCAGGATCGAGATACGCAAGAGAACGAAGTTATTGTGATTTATAAATTCTTGCACGATCGAGTACAGCAAGCTGCTTATTCTCTCATTGCTGCTGGTCAGCAGCAGTCTACGCATCTAAAAATGGGGCAATTATTACTCCAGAATTCTTCTCAGCAGGAACGGGAAGACCGCCTCTTTGAAATTGCTAATCATCTTAATGTGGGTATTCCCTTGATCACACATCTGCCAGAACGGGAAAAACTGGCGGAGTTAAACGTAGCAGCGGGCCGCAAAGCGAAGACTTCGACAGCTTATGGAGCCTCGATCGCTTATCTGAGGATAGGAATTGAACTCTTGCCAGAAGCCGCGTGGGAGAGCCACTATCCACTAATGTTGGCACTGCATGAAGAAATTGCTGAAGCCAGCTATCTGAACACAGATTTTGAGCAGATGGAACAGTGGGCAGGCATCGTGTTGCACCATGCTAGAACTTTACTCGATACCATCAAAGTACAGCAAATCCGAATCATGGGAGCCAAAGTCCAAGGGCAATTCCTCGATTCAATCGCCGTTGGTTTACAGGTCTTAAAAGAATTAGGAATCGAATTTCCAGCCCAACCCACCCAAGCAGACATTGGACAAGCCTTTGGAGTAACGCGATCGCTTTGGGCAGATCAAGCACCTCAGCGTTTACTCGAACTGCCCGCAATGACTGATTCCCATCGATTAGCTACGATGGAAATCCTGACGGTATTGGTGTCTGCAGCTTACATGGCAGCACCGAACTTAATGCCCTTACTAATTTTCAAGCAAGTTGAATTATCCATCCAATTTGGGAACAGCCCGGTTTCTATCTTTACTTACGCAGACTACGGTTTGATTCTGAGTTGTGTGATCGGTGATATTGATAACGGGTATGAGTTTGGAGAGTTAGCACTAAGTTTACTAGAACAACTGCAAGACAAACTCTTCAAGAGTCGTTCCTGGTATGTAGTTCATACTTACATCAAACATTGGAAAACCCATTTATCTAACATGCTTCCGCCTTTGCAGGAAGCCTATCAGAGTGGGCTGGAAACTGGAGACATTGAATCCCTGAGCTTGAATGCAACAGCTTATTGTTATTACGCCTATCATGCAGGGCAGGACTTAGTCGATTTGGCTCCAACCTTGGAGGCTTACCGTCAAACGATTGCGCGATACAAACAGACATTCAGCCTACCCTACCAAGAGATCTATCAACAAACTGTTCTGAATTTACTAGGACAGACCGCAGTTCCTTATCGGCTCACTGGCGAGATTTTTCACCACGACCAATGTTTGCCTCAGCTAAAAGCGATGAATCATCGCGCTGCGTTGTTTATCTGGCACATTAACCAAACGATTCTTTACTATCTCTTTGAGAAAAATCGGGAGGCTATCGAAACCTCTGCCCAAACTGCCCAATACCTTGATGGCGGATTAGGAACGTTTATGGTTCCGCTCTACTCCTGGTTTGAGGCACTCATTCAACTGGCTCAAGTTTCAGAAGTTGCAGACGAAGAGCGTCAAACAATACTCCTCAAAGTGCAAGAGCATCAAGACCAATTGCACCATTGGGCAACCTTAGCCCCAATGAACCATCAACATCGTTGGGAACTGGTGGAAGCAGAACGATGTCGAGTTCTCGGCGATAAAACGAATGCGATCGAAGCTTACGATCGCGCGATCGCCATTGCCAAGGAAAATCGTTTTATTCAAGATGAAGCGCTTTCCAACGAACTGGCAGCAAAATTTTACCTCCACTGGGGCAAAGCCAAAATTGCTGCAAGTTACATACAGCAAGCATACTACTGCTACAGCCGTTGGGGAGCCAAAGCCAAAACAGCTGATCTGGAAAACCGATATCCAGATTTACTTCATCCAATTCTCCAGCCCGTGAGTCCAGTTTTCAATGTGCTCGAAACTCTTGCCCCAATTGCTTTACCACTTTCGATCCATCCCGCTACTAGTTCAAATCATTCTTCTGAGATGAGCGTTAATCTCACGCTAGACTTTAACGCGATCCTCAAGACCTCCCAAAGCCTGTCAGGAACTATTCAACTCGATGACTTACTTCATCAACTGACGCAAGTGATTCTGCAATACTCAGGCAGCGATCTCTGTGCAGTACTCTTACCCGATCAAGCGGGAGACTGGATTGTAAAAGCGATCGCCACAGCTGACGCGACAGCACTTCGTACAGAACCCTTAGCGGATCATGCTCATCTGCCGATTAAACTGATTCAGTATGTCAAACGCACCCAAGATATGGTGCTGATTGACAATTGCGACACAGAGTTACCCGTAATTGATGAATATTTGAGCAAACATCAGCCGAAAAGTGTCCTCTGCGTGCCCATCCTGAATCGGGGAAATTTGATCAGCATGGTCTACCTAGAAAATCGCTCCACGAGTGGCGTGTTTACGCGCGATCGCTTGCTCCTGCTCAATTTTCTCTGTACTCAGGCAGCAATTTCTTTAGAGAATGCGCGTCTTTACCAAGCCTCTCAAGTCTACGGACAACAGCTAGAACAGTCTTTAGAACAGTTAAAAGTCAGTGAAACCCGCTTCCAGAAGCTTGCAGATAATATTCCAGGGTTAATCTATCAGATTCGGATTCAGCCTGATGGCACATCATCGATACCTTATGTAAGTTCGGGCTGCCAAACTCTGTATGAGGTCGCAGCAGAAGATCTGATGAGTGGGAAGTATAGCCTGCGAGAGTTTGAACACCCCGACGATCAAGAAGGAGTTTTTCAAGCTGTACTAGAGTCTGCTCAGAATCTCACACCATTTCGGCATGAGTGGCGCATTATAACACCGACTGGCGCCATGAAGTGGGTACAAGCGATTTCTCAACCCGAGCGTCGGGAGGATGGCGAAGTCGTTTGGGATGGCATTGTGATTGACATTAGCGATCGTAAACAAGTTGAAGCAGAACAAGCAAGGTTACTCGCCATTTTAGAGAGTACCTCAGACTTTATTGGCACCGCTGATCCGGAAGGACGAATTCTCTACGTGAACCGGGCTTGGCGCAATCTGTTGCGTCTCGATCAAGAAGGAACGAATATCGCCGATCACCATCCTGATTGGGCAATCGAGATCATTGCGAATCAAGCTTTGCCTGAAGCTGTCCGTTCAGGAATGTGGATCGGTGAAACAGCCGTCCTCGATAAAACTGGACAGGAGATTCCGATTTCTCAAGTGGTGCTTGCCCACAAATCGAGTCATGGGGAAGTTGAGTACTTCTCGACAATGGCGCGAGATATTAGCGATCGCAAACGGGCTGAAAATGCGGTTTTGCAAAAATCTCAGGAACTTGAACAAGCCTTAGCCAAATTGCAAAATGCTCAACTCCAAATGGTGCAAAGCGAAAAAATGGCATCCTTGGGCAACCTAGTCGCTGGAGTCGCTCACGAAATCAACAACCCGATCGGCTTTCTCAATGGCAGTATCAGAAATGCCAGCGATTATGTGCAAGATGTCTTCGGACACCTAGCACTGTATCAACAACATTATTCCGACCCAGCTGCACCCATTCAAGACAATGCGGAAGACATTGATTTGAAGTTTATCTACGAGGACTTGCCGAAGGTACTGAACTCAATGAGAGGTGCCGTCGATCGCATTAAGTCAATTAGTAATAGTCTTCGCACGTTCTCGCGCGCCGATACCGAGCATAAAGTCTGTGCTGACCTGCATGAAGGCATCGACAGCACGTTGCTCATCTTGAAATATCGCCTCAAAGCAAATGATGCTCGCCCAGCGATTCAAGTTATTCAAGAGTATGGAACATTACCGGCTGTTGAGTGCTTTCCTGGACAATTGAATCAAGTGTTCATGAATATCTTGGCAAACGCGATCGATATGTTTGATGAAATGGCACAAGGCTTCTCTTATGCTGAATTAGAAGCCAACCCGCAACGTATTGAGATTCAGACCGCCATCGTAGGCAATCACGTCGAAATTCGGATTCGGGATAATGGCAAGGGTATGAGCGAAGCGGTGAAAGCAAGAATCTTTGACCATTTATTCACTACAAAAGGTGTTGGAAAAGGAACCGGCTTGGGGTTAGCGATCGCCCGTCAAATTGTGGAGGAAAAACATGGAGGTCAGATTTTAGTCAACTCCAGTTTGGGGGCGGGAACTGAATTCCTGATCCAACTGCCTGCATAGATAGTTATCGACGATTATCCAAATTCATCTGTAGTCAAACAATTTAATTTTGACACAGAGATTGTCGATCGCTCAACTCTGGCTGACTCCGCAGATAGTCGCGCACTCGGACGCAACTCGCGTTCAAAATCTGATCGGTCTTGAGCACTCGATCAAGCCGCCATAAAATCACTGCTCGATCGAGTCCAGCAGAAGCGAGGAATGCACTGCTCGTTTGGGTTGCTGGATAAAACGTCACATCTAAAGCTCTGTCTTCATGTCCTTCGAGTGTGGTGAGTAGTGTTCCATCCAGTTTCCACAGTTTGATGGTTTTGTCCCAACTTGCAGAAGCGATAACTGTTCCCCATTCAGCAGGCAGTCCAGCGTTCGGTGGAATAAAGGTGATTGAATTGACGCGATCGTGATGTCCTTTCAAGGTGCGAATTAAGCTTCCATTCAGTGACCAGAGTTTAATCGTACTGTCTTCGCTCGCGGTTGCGAGGATTTGAGCATCGGGACTAAAGGCGACATCCCAAAGATTGCCTTGCTGTCCGTTAAATTTGAGTTGAGGGCGGGGAGTAAATTGCCCGTTAGCGTTGCGCTGCCAGAGCCGGATGAATTCGTCTCGACCGACGGTTGCAAGCCATTGGTTATTTGAGCTAAAAGCGACAGCGTTAATGCGATCGCTGAGTTTATCAGACGACTCTCGACTTTTTTCTAAAGCTTGAATCAGATCGCCATCGCGGTTCCAGAGTTTGATAGCTCCATCCCAGCCGACAGAGGCAATTTCTTCGCCAGTCGGATTAAACGTGAGACCAAACGTTGCGGCTGTGTGAGCCTTTACTGTGCGGAGAAGCTTGCCCTCTTTGCTCCAGAACGTCAGCGTACCATCATCGTTTCCTGCAATGATCGTTTGTCCATTCGGACTGCGATCGACTGCCCAAATCTCTCCATGTTCTGAAGGTAAACTCTGCAACAGTTGACTGCTTTGATTCCAGCGCTTGATCGTGCCATCTGAGCCAGAAGAAATGACGGTTTGTCCATCTGGGCTGAGTTTGACGCTCCAGACTGAGGCGCGATGTCCTCGTAGGATCGTGGCAAAATCAGACGAGAGTTGCCAGACTCGAATTAGATCATCTTCACCGCCAGAGAAAAGCTGTTGTCCATCGGGACTGAATGCGATCGACAAAGTACCGCTAGGGTGTCCAGGCAAGGTTTGAAGTAGCGTTCCATTCACATCCCATAGCTTGATCGTACTGTCCCAACTGCCAGACGCTAGCATTCGCCCATCGGGACTAAAGACTAGACTATCCACTGCATTACGATGCTCAGAAGTAGTATTGATCAGCTTCCCTTCGTTGTTCCACCAGAGAATATTGCCATACCAATCACCTGCAACGAGCAGTTTACTATCAGGGCTAAAAGCTAGCCCGACGAGACGGTTTTCGCCTTCATTCGAGGCAATTGGATTTTTTAAGGTGCGAATCTTGATGCCCTCTGAGTTCCAGACAATCACAGTGTTATCTGCACCCGCACTCGCGATCGATTTCCCGTCGGGGCTAAATTTTACTTCCCACACGGTTGCTTGATGTCCAGTTAAAGTACGTATCAGCTTGCCATCGAAGCTCCAGATTTTGATGAGATTACCCGTCGCTGCGGCAATCTGTTGTCCATCCGGGCTGATGTCGATCGACATTATGAGCTTGTCGCTTCCCTTAAAAACTGCAATCGGCTTACCGTCTTGACTGCTCCACAAGCGCACTGTTCCGTCATCTAGTCCCGTGATCAGAACTTGCCCATCTCGGCTAAACAGGACTTTCTGAGCTTTCTCTGGAATAGTGGTAAGTTGAGTGCCATCAGCTTTCCATAAAATGATAGATGGACGATCGTGAGTTGTGGCGAGGCGTTGCCCATCGGGACTGACTGCAACACCTCGAACTCTGCCTTTATCCGGAGCAAATCGGTTACGCTCAACCGCTTGAAAGGCAGCACGGCGCAGTTCTCGATCGACTTGATCGGCAAGCTCAGCAGGAACATTCTGTAACTGATTGAGCTGAGTGTGTGCCTTGATAGCTGTGATCAGAGCATCTAAGCGATCGCCAGAGGCAAATTGAGCTTCTGAAACATTCGCGATCGCTTCGATTTCGCGCAGAGTCGCTTCGTGTTTTTGGGCAAAGGCATAGAGTCCGAGTCCACTTGCAATCACAAAGGCGATGCTAATTGTTCCAAGCAGCCATTTTTGCAGACGACCCGCGCGTTGTTCTTGATGCAGTCGTTTTTCCACTTCTTGCAAGCGGCGAACTTCTTCTTCTCGTTTGAGCGAATCTAAGTCTGTGCTCGTTCCGAACCATTTCACAACCTGCCCATTGCTATCTCGAATGGGAATGGCTCGATTCAGAAACCAACGATAGTTTCCAGTTGCATCTTGCATTCTCAGTTGGATTTCGTAAGGTTCTCCGGTTGCGAGAGAATGCGTCCAAGCCGTAAGGCTCTGCTCTCGATCGTCAGGATGAATAACATCCAATCGCTTCCAATCTGCGACTTCAGAAAACAAGCGCCCAGAGAAAGTACTTCCTTGCTGATTCGTGTAAGACAAGGTGCCATCAGGTTCCACAATCCACACAATTTGAGGAACCGCTTCTGCAAGTTGCCGAAAAAATCGTTCGCTTTCTCGCTGAGTTTCTAGCTCTTGCTGAATGCGCTGCCGTTCTGCATCTTGGCTTGCAGCGATAAACTGATAGTCCAAATCACTGAGACTTTTGTTTTGTGCCCACTGCTGTACGTCGAGCAACATTCGCCCTTGTAAAAGATAGGTCGAATCAGTTCGAGCAGAAGCAATCCAGCCGTTAATCGCATTGGCATAGGGGCGTAGGGTACTGAATTGTTGATTGACCCATTTCAGGTCAAAAACTTGCTGATAGATTGGATTTTTGATCGCCAGTAAATTCCCTTGCCGAACAACCAAGCCTGAGAGTAATAGTTCAATCTGTTCTCGACTATCATCCAGGAGAATTGCCTCGCCTTGTAAAAGTTGTTGATAGATGCCTAATAGTCGTCCAGTGCGATTCTCATTCCAGAATAGTCGATCGCGAATCGTTCTCAAATGCACAGGTTCATCATGGGCTTCCCAATTGTCTAGAAGATGAGCTTTGACTAATTCATCGATCCAAAAGGACTCCATACCGGGTGGAATTTGAAGCGAAGTTGCTTGCCCGATCGTATCAATGACTCGTTGACAGAGCTTTTGCGTGAGAAAGGGTTGTCCTTTTGTCCAGTGCAGAATCGCTTGCAGAACTGAGATCGGATGGTCGATCGCAGATTGTAGCCCCGTTGCCAGTGGGATTGCTTCTTCTGAAGTGAATCCATCAAGCTGAATTGCGCGACCAATATTGAAAGGCGTGCGTTGCTTGTCGGCGATCAGATCCGCAGGAGTCGCTACCCCAAACAGAGCAATATTGAAGCGCTGATATCGAACATCATGCGATCGCTGATTGTAGCAAGAGCGAATCCAGGCAAAGAAATCATCGACTGGAAACTCTAAGCTAAGTAAGCTATCAATCTCGTCAATAAAGATATAAATTGGTGCAGTTGCAAACTCTGCAAATAGAATCTCTTCAATAAAAGCAGTTAAGCATTGAATGAGCGGTAAATCGGCATGAGCCGCAAACCATTCTCGAGAGTTGACTTGATTCAATCGCTGAAAGCTCTGGAGCAGACTTACAATAATGCCGTAATACCATTGCTTCGGAGTCAGTCGATCGCTTCCTAATCGACTCATATCTAGATAAGCGCACTCTGCTCCAGCTTGTTGAAGTTGTTGTTTAACGCGCACGAGCAGCGATGATTTTCCCATCTGCCGCGCATTGAACACATAGCAAAATTCCCCAGCTTGCAGTGCCCGATAGAGTTCAAGGTCAGCTTGTCGAACAACATAGGTCGGAGCATCTGCTTGGAGGCTACCACCCACTTTATAGTGAAATGAGTTTGTCATGAAGGGATCAATTCAGTAAATAAGTTTGAAACGCAGTTCGATAGAGTTCACAACTCAGTTTCCATCCACCCGATGTAGGCTGAATCAGTCCAATTCCCTCTAGTTTGTAGGCAAAGATTGGATCAAGATGGATTGAATCTGCTCCTTGTACCAGGGGGGCAAGGCGTTCTATCCACTGTGCATTCCCATTTACTTGAGCAAGCAGGCGCTGAAGATGATTTCGATAAATTCCCTTTAAAGTACAAGCAGATTGTAGTAAGTCGTCGAATCTCATGCCCTGATTCAGATGATAGAGAGCAAGACTGACTAAAGCAGGGTTGCCGCCGCTGAGTGCCAGGATACGATCGCAATCTTGCTCACTCCAACTGACCGAATAAAGCTGAGCCAGAGTTTGCACTTGTTCTTGGTTAAACTCTGGCAGCGTTAAAGGTAGCCCAACATTGAATGGGGATTGATTGATGTCTAACGGTAGGTAAGCATCGGTTGAATAGGCAACGACGAGCCGAAGTTGTTGCCAGACTTCATCGTGCTGGGCTTCTTCGTGCCACGATCGCAGTAAAGGCAGAAAGTTTCTCGCAGTATCAGCGTATTCAAAGACCTGCTCAACTTCATTAATAATCAGAACCAAGGGACGGTGTAACTGCGGTAGAACTGTCTCTCGCAGATACAGGGTTGTGCTGAGCTTACTTCCAAGTAGCTCATCCCAGTATTGATCCTGACTAGAATCCAACTTTAGCTTGAGCGCTAGCACTGCACGAAACCAGCGAAAAAAGGCGTGAGAATCTGCAAGCACTTCTGTATCTGCCTGCTGAAGATTGATCGAAACCGTTGCGTATCCAAGTTGATTGCAGTGATGTAAGAGCCGCAAGAGCAACGAAGTTTTGCCAAAACCACTAGGAGCTTTGATGCGAAGCACACAACTCGGCTGTACGATTTCATGCAAGGCGCGATCGTCTACCTCCGGACGACTCACATAGCGCGGTGAATCAACTGGAAGCGAACCACTTGGATAGGGGATCTGCACGATCGTCGAAGCAGTACTAGCCCAAGATTGAATCTCTTTTGCTTCAACCTCATCCGAATCGATTTGTAGATCGCCATCGAGGAGATCCAGCTTAAATGCATTAAATAGCAAATGTAGAATTCTGCGATCGATGCCAGATTTAGATGCCCACAAACGGCTCAAAGTACTAGTCGAAATTCCAGTTCGCTTGCTTAACTCTTCGACTGTGAATCGCTTTCCAGCATTCTCTGAGGCTTCTACAATCTGAATCGCCTGATTCAATCGTCGCAAACCACTTGGACTGAGAGAGATTCCACGCTTTCGCTTCGTGCTCGATTTAGGGTTGGGGGTCGAGGTCATGGACAGCTAGGAAGGGAAAGAATCGAGGTGTGATCGTCGATTAATTTTCTATGCTCAAGACTAGCATGGACAGTCGGTTAAAACTAGATTGGTATTTGTAACTTAACTGACTTAACTGATAGATTCAGTCTATTTCTACGATAGAAGTTTGTCTCTTATCGTCGCGCTAACTTCAATTAGAAATTCAAGATTTTCTTTAGAATTAATTAACTGATTTATTCTGGCTAATTGTCGGTTAATTTCAGTATTTTCTGACTGATTTGATTTAAATAGTAAAGGGATATTGTTATCTGAAGCAGAAAAACTCGCCTCCTCTGATTTAGGGAAGTTATAAATCCTACATAAGAGGGTTGACACTCTATCTTCTGAACATTTCTTGGCTTATGATGCTTTTAGTTTAATTCGCTTAGTACTTGCAATAACCTCGCGCGTACAGCCAGTTCAGCAATCAATTAAGCTCCGATTTATTCTTCTAAAATCAGGCGCTACTAAGCGCAATTAATGTACGACTTCTTGCTTTCCACATCCCAATAATAACTAGGGGGCTTTCTTGAAATGAGGCTTAAAAATTCTCTTATAGCAGTGGCAGTCTCGATCGCATCTCTCAGTCCTGCAATGACCGCAAAAGCGGACACTGTGAATGCTCGTTGCGATGTTTATCCAAAAGGAGAAGATCGCGCAAAATCTTCCGGCGCTTGTACCTTTTCACAACGACAAGGCTTTGTCAGCATTCAACTTAAGAACGGCAGACGCTATGAATTACGTCCGCGAGGAAATCAGCCTGGTACCTATCTCGACCAAAACGGTCGCGCTGCTTATCAGCAATCGGGACTCGGCAACAAAGGACAAATCTATCGCCTTGCAAATGAGTCAATTTACGTTTATTGGATTCCCACTGCATCTCCTAAACCCAAGCCTGCAAATCCGAATACGATGCAATCTGCAACTCCAATCACCCAAATGACTTCTCGCAACGCAAACGAGATAGCAGCAACCATTACAGAAGCAGAGTTCAAGTTCTCTGGTATCTTGAAGCGCACCTCTGGCAATATGTTTGTGGGATCGGATGGACGGGTGCGAGTCATGTACGATCGCGGTACTGCAAGAGTCGTCATCATCAATGAAGTAACCGGAACTGAGTTTTATAACTATCAGTTCTCGGATGTCAATGAAGGCGGCTTGTAGATCTTAGTGTCGATCGCGAGTTCTGAATGCCCCACGAACTCGCGATCGCATTATCGAAAACTAGAAGTTTAAACTATGATGAAACGTTTCTTGAAGGCGCTTTTGTTGAACTACGCCCTAGTTCCGATTGTGGCTCTTGCTCAGGCTGCCTCTGGGCAAACTCAGCAGCTTACTGTGAAGCCAATTCGCAATACTCAGATTCCTTGCCCAACCCCGATCAATCCGGATGAAATCGAAGGAAAAACCACTATTTGTGGTGTAGTTACTGTTCCCGAAAACTACAGTAAACCCAACGGGCGGCAAATCGAGCTAACTTACGCGCTCTTGCGAAGTAAAAGTCTCACGCCCCAACCTGATCCCCTAATCGTCTTGCACGGAGGGCCAGGCGGGAGTGATATTTCAGCGCTATCATTCTTTACTCAGGCTCATAACCATCAGCGTCAGACCCGCGATGTGATTCTGTTTGACCAACGCGGATCACAGTATTCTGGCGATTTAGCTTGTTCTCAAACCCTCAATATCATTGCACAGGTGCTCACGGTTCCAGGCAGCCCGTGGAAAAAGAAATTTGAAACGTTTGCTACAAAATTCAAAAACGAGCTTGATCCGACAGGTGAATCTTTGGCACAGTTCGCGCTCTGTTCTAATGTTCTAGAACTGCACGGGAATGATCTCACTCAGTACAACACCTCCAACAACGCGAAAGATGTCGTCAGCCTTGCTTCTGCTCTAGGATATGATCAAGTCAATCTGTATGGGATTTCTTACGGAACTTACCTAGCGATGCGCGTTATGCGGGATCATCCTCAACGGGTTCGCAGCGTAATCTTAGACTCTACTATTCCACCCAATGTCAGGAAGTACGAAGCTAATCCGCTTGACCTTGAAGTGGTAACCCTTAACTTGATTGAGGATTGCCAGAAAGATGCAGTGTGCGATCGAGCATATCCAAACCTCAAAGCCCGCACGATCGCACTGCTCAAATCCCTTGATAAAAAGCCGATCCCAATTCCTAAACAGAATTTTAAGTCAGACAAACCAATTCCAGAAAGTATCAATTCTGATGCCTTTGCTGATTTGATTATTTCACTCAACTCAGATGCAGACAATCGAATCCGTAACTATGTGCCCCTGATTATCTCTGAATTAGAGCGGGGAGTCACGACAACGTATGTCGGAGTTGTATCCGGAAGAATCTTTAAAACCCCTGCAACAAAAATCCCTCCCATTGGTGAACCTCAGAATTTGATCTCCAAATCAGATGAATTGCGGGCAGAGGCTCGAAAGCTACTGTCTCAAAGAATTCAACTAGCAGAATCACAGCGACCTTCTCGAAAGTGGGTGAAGCAAGTCCTAGATGCGATCGAGACTTTGCCAGAAGCAGACCGCACCATTGCTAGAGGCAATTTTTACGGAGTAGGCTTTCTCAAGGGGCAGCCGCGCGATCGCAATACCTTGATTGCCTCAATCGCCGAAATCTTTCCCAAACAGATGAGAGAGCCGTTAACTCAACCTTTGAGAACGCTGCCCGACGCAGAAATTCGTCACGCTTATGAAGTCATTTCAGGGATTCTGACTTCAACATCTTCTGTAGATCGCGGGATAACTCAGGGAGCCTTTCGCTCAATGGACTGTCAGGATATGATTGCAGGCAATGATCCCGCCCGGAGTGCTGCGGTGTCCAAAGCAATGGAAATGCCTGAACTGGGACGATCGCGAGTCGAGGCAGGCATAGCAGCTTATGCGATCTGTCAGTTCTGGTCAGTCAAACCTGCTGCCTTCGCTGGCGTACTCAAGAGCAACATTCCAACTCTCGTGCTACAGAGTCGCTATGACAGCCAAACCCCAACACTAATCGGCAAGGAGGCAACTGCAGGATTAGCCAACGGCACTTACCTAGAATTTCCGAATGGTGGGCATGGTGCATTGTTATTTTCGCAATGTGCGCGAGATGCCGGGGCTGCCTTTGTCAATAACCCGACTCGTCCTCCCAAAGCGGAATGTAGAGAGGATTTGAAGCCTAAGTTTGTTCTCCCACCTCGATAATAGGAGTGTTCTGCACGTCATGGAGCATCCTGCTAGGGTCAATGTCAAAGTTCGGGATCTGATCTTAGACTATGCGCTGGGAGCCTCGATCGTGGCGTTGCTCCCTGTCCCAAATATTGATCTTCTCAAAGCGATCACGCTGATTGTTCTCAATCTTTTCCTGATTATGGGAATTGCGCGGCTCTGGCACTTTCAAAAGGGAGGAGACTTACTTGCGAGAATGGGAATTCTCTTTGGCATTGCTGGAGCGATTCTGAGTGCAGGATTCGCTTGGTTGGGGCTATTTATTTTGGCGGTCTTGTTCAGATCGCCTCGGTTGATGGTTTTAGCACCCGGAGCAATGGCATTCTGCTACTTCTGGGGCATCGGACAAGCTGTGCATCATTTTTATCTCAGCAAAGCTCCTAGAGGGATGGAACAAACCGATGAGATTTAATCGCCGTCTTCTACTCTGGTCAGGATTAGGTGCCACGATCGCGGCTGCATTAGGGCGAGATCACTGGCAACGAAGTGAGATTGAAGCTGAGCAAGCTGAGCTTCGACAGTTGTACAACCCAACTGAGTCGATTCAAACTGCCTTCCGCTCAGATATGACGGCGCTTAAAGATACGCTTTCCGTTCAGCAGAGCGTCAAACTACGATCTCCCACGGTTCCTTACGATCGGAAAATCTCAAAGCTTCTGATCACTGGAAGTAAGATCTGCACTTATCAATACCTGCGCGGCAAATACCAAGCAGATTATGATGGCAGTATTGCCAGCTTGCCCCTCTATTCAGAAGGATTTACAAGCTTTAAGCAAGTGACTTCCTTCAAAGCAGACGAGCAAGTTGAAGAGTCGATCCCTGTCGAGATTCCCATTTCAGAACTCTCCGCGAACCAGAATTTGCATCAACTTCGCGATCGCTTGAATGAAACAAAGGGAGTGATTCAAGATCAAGTCAAGCAAGTCGTCCAACTCCAGCAGAAGATCTCAGTTTACTACGGCTTTCTGTTAACGTCGCCCAAGGTCAATCTCTTGATGCTTCGGGGCACTCAGCGTCAAACTGAATGGTTAGAGAATGTCCTTGCACTCCAAGCGCCCTACAGTGATCCCAAAACCGAAACTGAGATCGGTAAAGTTCACTATGGAATCTATGATTTTTACAAAACGTTTCTCGCGAAACCCATTGCAGAGGCTGTGCAATCCCTAGATCCAACTAAACCCCTGCTAGTTTCAGGTCATAGTCTTGGGGCAGCGCTTGCAGTATTTGCATCAATGGAAGTCGCCCTACTTTATCCCAAGCTTCGACCAAATTTACGGCTCTATGCGTATGCAGGGCCACGAGTGGGCGACAAGGAATTTATTGAGGCTCACAGCAACCTGATTCCAAATCACTATCGAATCGTCAATCTAGCCGATACGATCCCTCTACTACCGATGAGCAAACAACTGAATATAGAATAGAGTTGTTGGGGAATAAGTTGTAGAGTTGTGAAATTCCTGCTTTTTGCCATCAGGTTAAGCAGCGATCAAGTAAAAGTTCCAGAGTCCGGCAGCAGTCAGCATCAAACGGTCATCAAAATCTTGTGTGCGATTCCGATAAATCGCACTCGCCGCCCCATAACGCTTGATGCCTGCAAACGCATTTTCACAGACAACTCGCGATTGGCTCAAACTGCGATTTTCTTGTTTCTGTTCCTCGCTTAGCTCACCTCCTCTCGGTTTCTTGTGTGGAATACGAATATTGACATACTCGGATTGCAAGCCTTGAAAGCCTAAATCTACCTCGATTGGGATCTCATCCGGGATATGAAAAGCGATCTCCTCTTCCGCTTCAAATCGCTTATCGTGGAGCTTTCCCTCACGAGATGGACTCAACACTAACACTCGCTTGGTTTGGTCTACTGCCGCAAGATGCTTGCGAGTATGTCGGCGCTTTTTGCCGGAGTAGTTCTGCGTCTGAGTGTCTGGATCTTGCGGACGTTGAATCGGGCGCTCTGTCCCATCAATCATCACCCGCTCCACACCTGGAAACATTTCTAGGAACGCTTCAATACTCCGCAGCTTGCGCTCTGGTAGCACCATCTCATGACCCAACGCTGCTTCAAGAACAGGTTGCAGTTCGTGCATCCATTCGTGTGTTTGGGAGCGGTCCAGGTCAAACAAAATTCCCGCTAAATCAAACGTCGGGTAGCACTTGAAGTAGAGCAAAATATAGAACAGCTTCGCTTCTATGCTTTGCAGTCTCGCTTTGCGTCCACCTCCCCTTGCTCGTTTTCGCACGGGCTTTGCTGCTACTCGACTTACCTCATACGCCTGCTCAAAACTCGGCAGCAAGGCATCAAAAGCTTTGCGATTTAGCCCTGTCAATGCTCGCAGCAGTCGGTCTTGGTTCAGTGCGCGTTCAAGGTTTAGCATCGGGTAAGATGACGGTTCTCTTGTCTATTATCACTTATTTCCCAACAGGTCTAATTCGTGCATGGTGGAGAGCAATGGTCATTTCTATCCTATCAAGGTGACATCATGCCCAATCACATCGTCGAAACCTATCGAACTGCGATCGCGCAAGAAGCAGAAGCGAAAATACGCCAGAAAGTTAACCAGGAGTTTAACAATGTGCATCTCCGTTTGTAGCAGATTTGTGCCTAATCGATTTGGAGCAATTCTATTTGACAGCTTTCCTTGAACTAACATATTGTTATCAATACCTCCTCATTTAGCTACTTGCTCTATTCAAGAGCTTTGCTACTCAGCAATCAGAAATCTTGAAATAATCTTGAAATCACAGCTTCCTGCATCAAGTCTTTTGTCTAAAGAGCCATCAGCACAACTTTATCATTCTCTAAATTCGTAGTCTTGGAGTTTTCATCATGCTGAAACGCAATCTATCTTTGCTCTTCGCGACAACGATCGCGTCCGCTAGTTTTGCTGTATCTGCAAAAGCTGATACTACAAATGCCCGTTGCGAATACTATCCAAATGGACAAAGTAAAGCAACCGTTTCAACGTCTTGTAAGTTCTCTCAACGTCAGGGCAATATTTCCATCGAATGGGCAGATGGAGTCCGCAATGAGTTTACGCCGACTGGAAGCAATCCTGGTAACTATGTCGATCAAAGAGGCGGCGCTGTTTATCGTCAGACAGGACTGGGAGACAAAGGGCAGATCTTCAAACTGCCGAGCGGTCTAGTCTACGTGTACTGGAGCACAGCGCCTACAACCACTCAACCGACTGCGCCAAGAGGCATTAGTACGCTGAAAGCCAGTAGTGCGAATGCTCAGATTAATGTGCGATCGCAGCCAACCGTCAACTCCAGTTCACCGAGCTATGGAGTCCCAGGCGACAAGGTGAGCGTCCTTGAGTGCGTACCGGATAAAGATACTTCCGGCAGTGACCTCAACTGGTGCAAAGTGCAATTCGTCCAATCTAAATCGATCGGCTGGGTTCGCAGTGACTTCATCCTCTTTGCAGAATAGTAGATTGCGCAGCAGGTCGATCTCCTGCAGAAAATCAACAAACTGTCCAAATCAATTTGCTTTAAGACAACCCATGAAATCCTCAAAAATTTTAGCTCCTATCTTCCTCGGTTTGCTCGCTCTTACCGGAACAAGTTCTGCTAACGCTCAAGCCGTGATTGATACCTTAGACAATGGCAATCTAAGCGTAACTGGAATGAGACCTAGAAGTGGCTGCACGGTACTGTTTAATCCTCAAGGAGAACTTCTACAAAATGGTCGCTCCTGCAATTCGAGAGACATCAGTGAAGCTCAGTCTGTGATCGATAGCTATCTGCGGGAACAAGGTAGCTCTACCCATGAAAATAGCGATTCAGCGCGTCGAGGTCTGACCCTGATCTGCTACGGGGAAGGCCGCAAACCTGGTGTTGAAACCCGTGCTGGTTATGAATGGAGCGATCGCCGCCACCGATTTGTCCGACGCGATCGTGTCGAGTCATCAACTGACAATTTCGATTCCGATGTGCAAGTCGAGGTTCGCGATATGCAGGGGAAAATTCATCTAACCGGAAAGCTAATTGCACCAATCAATTCGGGCGGGTCTAACGGATGGTGGAAGCTCAACGACCTCAAGATTACGCCTGACCAGATTACAGGCAAATATCGGATGAATGGGCTAAATCATCCGCGTGTCACGATTGATCGGCGGAGTGGTCGAATTGCGATCGATGGAATCGAACGTTTCCGGGGGAGCTGTGAGTCGGGGGATTGGAGCAGCAGAAACCGATTTTAGCTTACGGTGCAATTATAGACTTTTTGCATGAATGCCTTGATGAATAAATTCGCGGCGACACAAACATAGTTTCCGGAATTCACATCCAAACCAATAGTCGGGCAGGGCGTAGCTCGATCGAAGGTTATCGAAAGCGACCTTGCTCGAATACCCGAATCTTGACCATGAGGGACTGATCTTTTCCCAAAGTGCCCAGGGATGTGGGAGCTAGCTTTGTGAGTGATCCGTTGCGTGTGCCCAGGCTGACTGTCGTGCCAGTTTAAAGCCTCGTTTTGTGTTGCACCCTCCTAGCTTCATGAGGTTCGAGGGCGATGATGGCAGGAGTCGGAAGCATTGAAGAAACCATTGCATAAAAAGGGAACTTAACCATTGTGGATAAGCTTGCATCACTCTCAAAACCCAAAATCGCAATCCTAGCGGCATGCCTCTATACGGCAATCATGGGTATCGGGATGTTTTACATGAAAACATTCCTGAGCATTACCTACGGCGATCCAGCCATGATGAACCTGTTCTGGTTGGTGTTGATTCTCCTCAATGCCATCAATGTCTTCTGGGTGACTCGCTATTTTAGCTGGCAGGCGATCGGCTTCCGTTCCCTCAGTCGTCAGCAACTCGTGTGGCTTCTACCCTCGATCGTTTTGCTGATTGCCATGTGGGTTGTTTGTTTATCGGGCTTAAGTCGTGCCTCCCTCAGTGCCGCCCAGTGGCAATTATTTGCGTTGGCTGGCTTCACCACCCTGTTAGTGGGGTTTGGGGAAGAAATCATGTATCGGGGCATTGTGTTACACGCCTTTTTGACGACCAACCGAGTCCGTTGGGCGATGTTGGTAAGCGCGATCGGCTTTTCGCTACTGCATGCAGTGAATGTGTTTGGGGGCGCTCCTTTAGTGGCTCTCCCCATGCAATTGATCACGACCTTTCTATTTGGATTCTTCTTTGCACCGTTGATGCTCAAATTCAACAACATCCTGCCGTTGATTATTTTTCACGGGCTCTGGGATTTTGTGGTATTCGCCGCTCCCCTGGCGGGTGAACAAACGCACGCGGCTGTGGCTGCGATCGGACTGTTCAACATTCCCATTGAAATCATTGTGGGCATTGTGCTGTGGTTGCAGATCAAGCACGTACCAGAGCGATCGATCTCCGATGTCCCCAATCCTCTCCTGGATTGACCCCATGACGATACCTCTGCTCACTTGCCCCAAATTGCCATACTCACCTTTACCATCACCAGTCATGACGATGCCTCTAACTCGCCTGTGCCAAATTGCCATACTCACCGTTGCGGTTACCATCAGTGGCAGTGCCGCCCAGGGCGCAACCCCTAATCGTGCCAGCTTTGGTAAAGCCTGGAAAACCGTTGACTGCAAAACCTTTAACGTGCCTCCCGCCGTTGCTGCCCAGTCGGATTGTGGTTACGTCACCGTTCCCGAACAGCACGCCCAACCCCAGGGGCGCACCCATCCAGCTTGCTGTCGTGCGTGCCCGTAGCACCAGCAAAGCCCCTGCCGCCGATCCATTGTTTGTTGAACAGGGCGGCCCTGGTGACTCAACCATCGGCGCTATTCTCGATGGAGCTTTGCCGGCATTTCCCGAACTACAAGCTTTGTTAAAAAGCCGCGATTTGATCTTCGTAGAGGAGCGGGGGACCCGGTATTCCAGGCCTTTCCTGTCCTGCCCGGAGTACGACGCCAAGAACATCGCCATCGCCAAGGGGGAGATGGGATACACCGACCCAAGCTGGTTCAAGACCTGCCAAGAGCGTTTCAAATCACAGGGCATCAACCTCAGCGCCTTCAATACCCGCGAAAACGCAGCCGATGTCTACTTCGTCGCAGAGACTTTGGGTTACCGGACATTCAACTACTATGGCGTTTCCTACGGCACCTTGTTGGGGCAATATGTCACCGCTCAGGCGGACAAGCACAAGGCGAAACTCCGCAGTGTGATCCTGGATGGCGTAGTCAGACCGGATGTTGATTTTAATCTGGCGTCGGGTCACACCATGAGCTATGCCCTGCGAAATCTGTTTCACGCCTGCGCCCAAGATCAACAATGCAGCTCAGCCTATCCCAACCTGGAGCAGAAATTTCTGGCGATCGTCGATCAACTCAACCAGAAACCGGTGCCTCTGACCCTGACCATTCCCTCCAGCAAAAAAACATTCGTGACCCAACTCGATGGCAATGCCTTTCTCATTGGCCTCGAATCTCGTTTAACCCGACCCTATTCCGGTGAAAGTGCCCGTGGTACTTCTATCCCCAAGCTCATCCAGACCGCGAGCCAGGGCAACTTTGATTGGATGGCAGAAGGCCTTTCAGGGGATCTGGAAAGTCGGAATGAGAGCGCCAAAGGAATGTATCACACCGTCCTCTGTGCTCGGGCGAAATCGGTGCAAGTTACGCCCGCCCAGGTGCTGCCGCCGCCCTATCCGCAACTGATCCCCTTGGGCATCCGCGAAGGTGAAACGGTGGCGAAAGTCTGCTCCATTCTGCAAGCCGACCTGAAACCACCCTTTGTCTACGAAAATCCGGAGATTCCCACCCTGGTGTTAAACGGCTCTTACGATCCGGTGACTCCCTCGCCTTATGGGGAAGCCGTAGCCAGGAACTTAAAAACCGCCTATGTTTACACCTTCCCTGGTGTCGGGCATGGGGCGTTATTTGCGCCTCGGGGTATGGCTGCGGAAGCCTGCATAACTCAAATTGCCGTTGGCTTTCTGGCGAACCCAAAGCAAGCGCCCAACAGCAGTTGTCTGACCCAAGTCAAGCCGCTCTTTGTGGTGAAGTAAACCTGCCTTTTGCATGAACGTTGAGCGATCGCCTTCATTAGCAATCCATTAGCAATCAGGGATAATGCCCATGCAAAAAATCTACCCATTTTTAGGACTGGCCGTCATGGCTGCGCTCTCAACGAGTTGTGGATCGACCCAGACTGTAAACAAACCGGAAGCCGCGATCGCCTCCGCCTCTTCGTCTCCCCCAACGTACCGCACTCAAACCATTCCCTGCCCGGTCGCACTGCCAGCGGAAACGGAAGGAAAAACCGTGACCTGCGGCGTGCTCACCGTCCCCGAAAACTATGAGCAGCCGAATGGTCGTCAAGTCGAAATCACCTATGCCCGCTTTTACAGCACCAGCCAGTCACCGTTGCCCGATCCGATCTTTTTTTTAGAAGGGGGTCCAGGGGGCAGCTCTGTGAGTCGGCTGGATTTTTACAGTCGGGTTATTTTTGTCCCTCACCGCCAGACCCGCGATGTAGTGTTTTTTGACCAGCGGGGAACTCAGTTTTCCAGTTCCTTAGGCTGTGCGCCCACGGCCTTTGCCCTGGATAAGTTGGGGAACAAGTTTGACCAGTACGTGAAAAAGATTGCCGATAATAATCCGTTGACAAACGATCGCACTATCGCCCAGCATGCGCTCTGCGCCCAGGTGCTGCAAAAACATGGCTTTGATTTAAGTCAGTTCAACACTCCCAATAGTGCCCGCGATACGGTGAATTTAGCCACTGCTTTGGGGTACAAACAGATCAACCTGTATGGCATTTCCTATGGCACCTATCTGGCGATGGCGATCGCCCGGAACTACCCTACCGTAGTCCGGAGTGTTGTCCTGGATTCCACCGCTACCCCCCATGTCAACAAATACACCGAGGCAGGAAAACGGAACGTGACACCTGTGGTTAACCTGTTGGAGGATTGTGCCGCCGATCCCGCGTGTAACCAGGCATACCCCAATCTGCAAGCTCGCCTCAACGCCTTGCTCGAAAAACTGGCTAAACAGCCGATTCCTTTGCCCAAAACGACGTCTGCCACACCCCCAGGGGCACCCCCACCCGAAACCAGCATTACGCTCGAGAGCTTTGCTAACAATGTACCGCAATGGCTGGGTCAACGGATCTTCGGGGGCTATTTGCCGTTGATGATTGCTGAACTGGAACGAGGCGAAACAACAACCTATGTGCAAGCCCTCTCTGGTAAACTCTTCGAGTCAGACCCCAAACCTGAGGGTTTGCCAGTGGTCGAGCAGTATCGGAAACTGGCAACTAATTTTGAAATTAAAGCCCAGGAACTCCTCCAGGCAAACGCTGCCGCTGCCCAGGCAAACCGGCCTTCAGCCCAGTGGGTCAAGCAGGTAAAAACGTCGCTGAAGACGTTGCCAGAACCCCAGCAAAACCTCGCGATCGCCAACTTCTATGGTGCAGGCTACGATGCCGACCGGGCGCGCGATCGCAAGACCTTGCTGGACTTGATCGCTGAAATCTTTCCAACTAAAACCGCCCAACCCCTCCAAGCAAAATTGCAGATCATGAACGAGGCAGAGATTCGGCACATTTATGAACTGCTGACAGACAGCATCAATCAGGTCAGTCCCGTCGATGAAGGGGGGATCATGATAGGAATGACTTTCAGCTTCGACTGTCGCGAGCATGTGTCCTGGAGTTCCGTGGCAGAAGCCGAAGCCATGAATCGCAGTTTGCCGCTGCCTCTGTTAGCCCAAGCAAGCTTTGGGGAGAATCTGGAATTCATCACTACCTGTAAACACTGGCCGGTTAAACCCGCAGACCCCATAGAACGGCAAGTCGTGAAAATTAACGTTCCCACCCTGGTCTTGCAGGGTCGCTACGATGCCAGCACCACCACCGATCGCGGGAAACGCGCCCTGGAATGGTTAAGCAAGGGCACCTATGTAGAATTTTATAGCCAGGGTCATGTGGTGCTCCCAAATCCCTGTGGCAGAGATATCGGCATCGCGTTTATTAACCGTCCTGAGATCCCTCCCAACCCAAGCTGTACCGCCGCGCTGAAACCGAAGTTTGTACTGCCAACTACATCGAAGTAGAAGCAAAATTTAACCAGAAGCAACCTGTATGAATTTAAATTCGTTTTCAAAGCCGCAGATCGCAATCGTCGCCGCAGTCCTCTATACGGCGATTATGGGTATCGGGATGTTCTACATGAAAACCTTCATGGGCATCAACTACGGTCAACCAGAAATGATGAACCTGCTCTGGTTCATCCTCATTATGCTCAATATTGTCAATGTCTTCTGGGTGACTCGCTATTTTAGTTGGCAGACGATCGGCTTTCGTCGCCTCAACCGTCAGCAACTGCTATGGTTTCTGCCCTTAATCGCTGTGCTGATTGCCACTTGGGTAGTCTTCCTGTCGGGTCTGGCTCGTGCCTCCCTGAGTGCCGCCCAATGGCAATCGTTTGCCCTGGTTGGCTTCACCACTCTGTTAGTCGGGTTTGGGGAAGAAATCATGTATCGGGGCATTGTGTTACATGCCTTTTTGACCACCAACCGAGTCCGTTGGGCCATGCTGGTGAGCGCGATCGCCTTCTCCCTACTCCATGCCGTCAATGTGTTTGGGGGCGTTCCTTTGCTAGCTGTCCCCATACAATTGCTCAATACCTTTCAGTTTGGCTTTCTCTTTGCGCCGTTGATGCTCAAACTTAACAACATCCTGCCGTTGATTATCTTCCACTGGCTGTGGGACTTTGTGCAGATTGTCGCACCGTCGCTGGTGGATGAACAAACTGCCACAGCTATGAGATCGATCGTGCAACTCAGCGATCCCATTGAACTCATTGGGGGCATTGTGATGTGGTTGCAGATCAAGCAAGTCCCGGAGCGGGCGATCGCTGATCTGCCCAAACCTGTCAATCTCTAAGCAAGTACGTTTAAGGACAATCCCTCATGAACCCACGGCTGGCTCATTTTTGATCATTCACCCTGCTTACGGTTGCGGTTGTCACTACTAGCAGCAGTACAGTTAATAGCGCGGCCCCTAATCGTACCAGCTTTGGTGCGACATGGAAAACTGTTGACTGTAAAACCTTTAACGTGCCTGCCTCTGTTGCCGCCCAATCAGATTGTGGTTATGTCACCGAAAATCCGGAGATTCCCACCCTGGTATTGAATGGCGCTTACGACCCGGTTACTCCCCAGCCCTATGGAGAAGCTGTAGCTAAGAAGTTGAAAACCGCCTATGTTTACAACTTCCCAGGCGTTGGGCATGGTGCATCAGTGGTGCCGCCCTCAAGGAAAACGCTTACAAAATGGTCGCTCCTGGAATTCGAGAGACATCAGTGAAGCTCAATCTATGATCGATAGCTATCTGAGGGAACAAGACTCAGGTCTCTATTAGATTGAATCCGGAGTGGTTGCGTTACAGCGCAATTCGTAGTTTAGTTCCATAGCGGGGTAAATCTGTAGGAGCTATCTATGCGTAGACTGTTTCGTTCTTCTCTGATTCACTTTGTTTTAGTCAGTGCCTTCACCTTCAGCTTAGTTCTTGGCTGGACTCCGTTCGCTCAGAGCCAACTACCCCCATTGCCAACGAATTCTGCCAATTCTTCGTTCACTCTACCTGATGGAGTGAATCGCTATGGGGAGTATGAAACGGCTGCGATTCGATCGCCTTTAGATAGCAAAGTCTTATTTGAGGTAACTTCACCCACGATTCTGAATCGAGACAAAGTTCCAGACGATAAATTACCGATCGAGATTCGAGCCAGTGAGGTGAATGAGCGGCTGTGGCGAGTACTATCTCGAACAATTGAGGCGAAACAGCCTCCAACAGTAGCGATCTCAACTTTGAATAAACACCTAATCCTTCAGATTAGTGACGGTCAATCTACTCGCCCGATTCGATTAGTAACAGTGACAGAACCGGATGCTGACTTCAATGGAAAACCTCTGGACGAATTAGCAGAAGAGTGGAAAAAAATTCTTCAAGCTGAAATGGTTCGGTTCAAGCAGATGACCGCACCAGAAGTCTTACGGCAACGCATTGGACAAGCATCACAAATCTTACTGGGATTGCTGGTGTCGAGTGGAGTGATCTGGTTACTGCGGCGAGGTCTAACTCATCAGCAAAACTTAATAGAAACTCGGTATCAGCAACAATTAGACGCGCTTGTAGAAGAAAAAGCGCAGCAATCAGAGATCCCCGAAGAAACAGAAGCAAGAGAAATTGCAAATCTAAGATCGCGGTTTTTAGCAACTTTGCAACATCAATTTAGCCTAAAGCGGCAATTAGACTTTAACAAGTTTCTCAAATGGGCGCTGCTGTGGATATTCATCCTGATGTGGTATGTCGGCATTGCTCATATCCTGTCGATCATTCCCGTTTTGATGAGGTGGGGCTTTTACTTATGGGCAACGCCCGTCGCACTCTTAGTTCTCTGGTTTGGCATCAGTTTAGCGATCCGAATCAGCAAAAGTTTAATTGATCGCTTGATGCACTCTTGGAAACAGAGTTCGCTGCTTCCGTTAGGAGAAGCTCAACGGGTCGTCATGAGAAGTACGACGATCGCGGAAGCCTTGAAAGGACTAATTACTTTTGTTTTAGTCATGGTTGGAATCATTTGGACACTGGATCTATTCAGCGTTCCGACGAGTTCAATTTTGGCAGGAGGCGCAGTCATTGGTTTGGCGATTTCTTTTGGGTCTCAAAGTCTGATTAAAGATCTCGTCAATGGTTGCTTGATTTTAGTGGAAGATCAATTTGCGGTCGGAGATGTGATTCAAATTGATCAGCAGAGCGGTTTGGTGGAAAATCTCAATTTGCGGGTAACTCAACTGCGAAATAGCGAAGGTCACCTGATTACCATTCCGAACAGCACGATCGCAAATGTTTGTAATCTCACCCGTCTCTGGTCACGGATTGATTTTTCGATCGTAGTTGCTTATGAAAACGACCCCAAAAAAGTGCTTGATGTTTTAAAGCAAGTCTCACAGCAAATGTATGATGATCCCCAATGGCGCGATCGCATACCCGAACTGCCTGAAGTGCTAGGCATCGATGATCTTTCCCATACCGGAATGCTCGTGCGCGTTTGGATTAAAACAGCCCCAATGGAACAATGGAGCGTTGGGCGAGAATTTCGATTACGAGTTCGGCAAGCTTTTGAAGCGAATCAAATTCAGATTGGCAAACCTCAATTGATCACTTATCACACAGATTTCAACAAAATTTCCTAACCTGGAGCATGATTTCGCTCATCATCGACGGAGCAGAACAGGTCTTCTGAACTCATGATGAGGGCAAACTGCCCCCACAACTTATGAGTCAAAATTCCACATTGCTACCAATGAGATCGATCGCTTGATCTGCTGTAATTAACCGTTTCAAAACCACTTGCCCGATCGAGCTTGACTCGACACTTTCAGTAGGCTTGACTTCGACCATTAAAATTTCATCTTCAACACGATAAAGCCAGAGCTTTTCGCCATTTTCCCAAATACAAATATTCAATCGATCAATTTGAGGTTTGCGTCTCCAGGCGGTCTCATTCCACAAGCCACCTAGCTCCCAGACTCGACCCACACTCCAACCATCAGATAGAAAAAAATACTTCACCAGCGTCACCAAAAGCTTAAAGAGCAAAAATTTGCCTAAACCTTAGCGCTAAACTGGGACGATTCAGCTGAATTTAACCAATTTTTCCAAGAGTTCAGAGAAAGCGGGTGCTGTTTAAACTTGAAATCAATCAGCACCCACACTTAACCCCTGCATTTCATCTACTTCCAAACGCGAGTTTGATAGTTCTGCTTGCACGTATTCAAAATTCGCTGATCGTTTGCACTCACTTGTTGAATGCGGTGGTAGCCTTCTAGGCTCACCGGAGATGCAACCGGATTTAAGCGCGATGCAACGGTTGTCTCAGGTTGCTCGGTTGCAATCACATAAGGATTCTCAGAGCGATCGTATGTGTCGATCACCATGAGCGAAAGCTTTTCAGGCTCAACTGAACCATAGGTACAATCGAACGAGGAATTTGGCATGTAGAGTGCGCCAACTAATTTGCCTTGCCGAGATTCAAACACAAAGTAAGCTTGACCAAGTTGATTCGGCTGTGCAGATTGCCCATACAGGTAAACTCCATCCGGCAGTGTGGTTGCCTGCGCCATTGCAGTGTTAACCAGAGTGCGGGGAGCAGCTTGAGCAGGTGCATTCATCGCCATTAAACCTGCAACCGCAAGCGAGAAGCCAGCAATCACGGGGGTTACCTGTTTAACAGGGGCGAGGAGGTAAGTCAGTAATGCTTTCATGGAATGCCCTCTCAATAAATAAAGTCTTTAACAGGGGGTGCGAGGATGCGGTTGACTGAGTTTGATTTCACCACGGGGGCTAGTGAATAGTTTCAGTCACGGTCTACGTATTACTACTCCCTCTTAGGAAGTCATTTCGGAAAGCGGAAGGCAGATATCTGAAAATTTTTCTGATGGGATCAGTCTGATCAACACGGCGGAAAAATGAGCGATCGAACACGCAGAAATCGACTCTGCTATTGCATAGCGTTGCCGATACCTTGCCCTAAATCTGCTACATAACCATCAAATCATGCCTGTCATGTTGGGATTACTTGACAACGTGACAGTCCAAATTCTGACTACTTAATCCCTAGCTTCACAATTCACTAATCCTTACTCTGTCTTGAACAATCCAGTTTTGTAGCGGAG
This sequence comes from Leptolyngbya sp. FACHB-1624, assembly GCF_047649235.1. Lineage (NCBI taxonomy): Bacteria > Bacillati > Cyanobacteriota > Cyanophyceae > Leptolyngbyales > Leptolyngbyaceae > Leptolyngbya > Leptolyngbya sp. FACHB-1624. Next base: position 5,969,100 of record NZ_CP180258.1, on the reverse strand, counting down.
CTAACCTTTATTTAAGCTACCATGCGGAATTAAACAGATTTGTTTTAGTAATAATCGTTTACTTATCCGAGATAACCGGATGGCGATAGAGCGATTTAGCCTAGAGATCCAGCAATCCAGGCGGAGGGGTAATCTCAATTCGGCGTTGCGCTAAGTCAACTACGGGCACGATCGCTTCGACAAATGGGATTAAGATCGTTCTGCCTTCCGGCGTAACTTTTTTGACTTCTAATAAATCATGTCCAGCCGGAATCACATCGCTGACTGTTCCAATTAATTCTTGACTAGCTTGTTCGTATACCGATAAGCCCAGCAGGTCCGCAACATGAAATTCGCCTTCTTCGAGATCTGGTCGATCGCTATCAGGTACGAGCAGTTGACAGCCGCGCAGAGCTTCAGCAGCATCGCGATCGCGAATGCCTTTAATTTGAATCACATATAAACCTTTGCCATCGAGATAGCGACCGGAGACGAGTTCGATCACTTCGGGTTCGGTTTGGTTAGGGCGCAATAGCCAGCGCTCTCCTGGTTCTTCAAATCGCTCGGGAAAATCTGTGTTGGGATAGACTCGCAGTTCGCCTTTTAGTCCTTGCGCCGCAACAATTTTCCCGATTTCTAAATAACCCATGCTTTATCTTCCATAAACTTGCTCTGCAACTTGCGCGAGTCGTTCCATCGCAGTTTGTAATTCTAAATCAGTTCCAGTCAAACTGATTCTTAAGCATTGTTGTTTGTGTTGCCAGTCCTCTCGTAAGCCTGGGAAGAAGGTGCTACCCGGAACAACAATGACTCCAACTTGTTTCAATGCTTGATAAAATTCCCAATCCGTGATCGGTAATTCGTCCAACCAAAGCCACGCAAAGATTGCGCCTTCTCCACGGTGGAGATACCAAGGCAGCGATCGCGGCATACTACGATCGAGCGTTGCTTCAACAATCTCAATCTTATGTTGGTAGAACGGTCGAATCACATTGGTTGAAATTTCAGCAAGTCTGCCGGATTGAATCGCGCGCGCTGCGATCGCTTGTCCATATCGCGGGGAATGAATGCAGAGATTAGTTTGAAAACATTCGAGGGTGTGAATAATTTCGGGTTCGCCAATGGCAATTCCGATACGTTCTCCAGGCAATCCTGCTTTCGATAAACTCATACAGTGAACAACATTTCCTCCAAAACGCGGAGTCATGTCTGTAAAGTTTAAGGCTGGATAAGGCGGAGCGTAAGCAGAATCAATCAACACTGGCACATCATACGTTGCTGCAAGTGTTGCAATTTTATTCACTTCATCGTCACTCAGTACGTTCCCCGTAGGATTACACGGACGGGAAAAAATGACACATCCCGTTTGTTCATCAATTTGTAACTGATTGAAATTTGGACGGTACTTAAAGCGATGATTTTCTTGATCGATTTCTAATTCAGGCCGATAGGCAATCAGCGCTTCTGGAGTCAGTGTGACCCCGCCATATCCGGTATAGTCTGGACTCAGAGGAAGAACAATCTTTCTCAGTTCTCCGCTCGCGGTGTAACCCCCAAATGCATTAGCTGCATAGAAGTAAAGGCTTTGGCTGCCGGGCGTGATCAAGATATGTCGATCGCTCAAATTTAAGCCATATCGTTGATTAAAATCTTGAACGATCGCATCAATTAACGGTTGATACCCTTGACTTGCACCATACCGACAAACAACCTCACTGTATTCGGAACTAGCAAGCAGTTCTGTCGTGCAATCTCGCCAAAGTTGTTCTACTTCGGGCAAAATCACTGGATTGCCAGCACTGAGATTAATGAAAGTTTGTCCGGCTCCGGCTCGTAACGTCTCAATAATGTCCTTCATGATTGCCCGGACTCCGGACAGACGCGACATATCGGTTCCGAGTTGGCTTAGCGCAGGATTCATCAGAGATTACAACTAATAAGGGAATCTTGATGCTACCGACGAAAGGCACACTTCAAACATTAATTTTTGCTGCAACCGTGCTTAAGGATGGCGAAACACTTGCTCAATTTTCTGAACCGCTTCGACTTCGCTCAACAAGCGCTCGGCTTGACGAAGGGTTTCACAAGTTTTTGGGGCATTACCGATCGCATGATAAGTGACACCAAGCTGATAAAACGCTTGAGCGACCTCGACTTTGAGTTGATAAACCTGTGCCAGTGCCATAACACAACGCTTGGGGAAGGGTGACTGATGCGGAAATTACGGAAGGGGCAAATCTCTCAGGGGGAGTGAGAGATTGCAGATAGATATCGGAATTGCCCTGATATCAGGATCTTAGGGAAAGTCTCACACTTGAGGGCTGAGGGGTGAGACCCCCTAAACATAGACGACCTTACTTCGGTAGACTTGCCTATCTCTACGTAAAAGCATACCTACGCATTTTCCTCAGCACATCCGTAGATACGCATAGGTTTCTCAGTAATTTCTAGTCAGTGTACGGAATTTTAACTGTCACACAGTTCCGACTTCCATTCCGTCTGGCAGTTCCAGCGTGTCACCAATCCGATCGCCAGTATGATACGCCGCTAAAAGTACCTCGCTGGTTTTCCCCCAGCCGATCTCTCCGGTTGCAGTCAGTCCGATTGCGCCAAAATCGCGGCGGTTTTTCTCGGCTTCTTTGAAAGATTTTTCAAACGAGCTGTATAACGAATGTCCATCTGTCACACGAATGACGATTTTTGCGGCTAAACATTCATCGATAATGTCCTCGCCGATGCCAGTACAGCTAATCGCTGCCTCTGAAGTTGCGTAATTTCCCGCAGGCATTGCAGAATCGCTGACGCGTCCAATCCGCTCAAAGCCTTTTCCGCCTGTCGAGGTGCCAGCAGCAAGTCGTCCATGATGATCCAATGCCACAACGCCAATTGTGCCTCGTCCAGCCGATTCGGAAATCAATTCTTTTTCAGCGACAACGCCTGCCATGGCGCGGTTAAAGTTGCCTTCGCGCTCTTGAATCCACTCTTGTAAGCGCAATTCGGTGAGGGGATCATAGAGAGGAAGTTGCAATTCTCGCAGCAATTCGGCTGAACCCATATCTGATAAAACGCGATCGTCAGACGTTTGCAGAAATAAGGCAAGTTCGATCGGGTTTTTGACCCGTGAGGTGTTAATCACTCCGCTAAATCTTTGCCGTGCGCCATCCATTAAGGCAGCACTCATGCGGATTTGACCATCGGATTGCAAGACCGAGCCAGTTCCAGCGTTAAACCGGGGATCATCCTCTAAAAGTTGGCATCCGGTGACAACCGCTTCGGTTGCGGTCGCACCTGCAAGGAGAAGGGCATAGACTTCTTCAACAACTTTGTGCAGCGATCGCCGAACCGCCTCGGCTCCCCCTTTACCTTTGAGCGAACTTCCGGCTCCACCATGAATGATCAACTTGGGCTGAACGCGATCGACAGACATGCTAAGCATCCTCGTAATTGGGATTAGATAGCACAAAAGCTTATCATGCCAGGGTTCTCCGTTACTCAGAGGCACGCTGATTTTTGCGGTTTCGACAGCGATCGGAACAGTATTTCACCTCGTCCCAGCAATCTGCCCATTTTTTCCGCCAAGTGAAAGACAGACCGCAGACGGGACAGATTTTGGTGGGAAGATCGGATTTGGCGCGATGGCGGGGCATGACGGTAGGCGGGATAAGATGAGGTTTGCTTCTCTCTAGCTTACTTTTTACGATTTGATCATGCCGGAAGTTTCTCAAGTTCGGATTGTCTTAGTCGAGCCTGCGGGTGCGTTAAACGTGGGGTCGATCGCGCGGGTGATGAAAAATATGGGGTTGCATCAGTTGGTTTTGGTAAATCCCAAATGTGATTTGCAATCGGATGATGCTCGGAAAATGGCGATGCGCGCGATCGACGTTTTAGAAGCTGCAAAAATTGTGGAGTCGATTCCGGAGGCATTGGTGGGATGTCATCGGGCAGTAGCGACTGCGGTGCGATCGCGGCTGGACACGACATTGGAACATCCTCGTCAGGCATTGCCTTGGTTGTTGGAGCCGGGATTAAATACAGCGATCCTTTTTGGGTCTGAAGATCGGGGCTTAAGTAATGATGAGCTTAAATATGCTCAGCGGTTTGTGTATATTCCGACGAGCGATCAGTATCAATCTTTGAATTTAGCTCAGGCTGTCGCAATTTGTTGTTATGAGCTTTTTCAAATGCCAGTAACTTCAGAGACATTCACCGATTTGTGTTCGTTAGATGCACTCGATCGCTATTATCAACATCTCGAATCGGTTTTATTGAAAATTGGATATTTGCAACCGCATACCGCAGCAAGTCGAATGGAAAAATTTCGCCATCTGTTTAATCGGGCTGAACTTTCAGAAGCGGAAGTTTCCTTGCTGCGCGGGATTTTGCGGCAAGTGGAATGGGCGACACAAACAAAAACTTCTGAAGATTAGACAATTGGATCGGATCAGTTTCACGAAGTCAATGTAAAATCCCTAAGACATGTAAGGTGACACAACGCAAATCTCGGATTCAAAAACGAAGACGGATAGCGTGCATTTTGCGAAAAACTTGACGCTTGATCAACGGAGAGAATTTTCAATGTGGGACGGAACTGACGAGTCAGGATCAAATTCAAACCGCTCTGAGATTGGTGTGCGTTCTCGTATTGCACAAGCGCCACGATCGCGCCGTCGTCCGGTTGAACCCCACCGCAGTTCTGAACCTGAACCGCCTCGCACTCGTCGAGCACGGCGCACGGACAAAACAATGGAAAAAACAGCGGAGTTTCCTAAGTCTCGCACTCAGCAAGCTCGTCGCCGTTTAGAAGTGGTTCCACCGCCTGAGCCGCGTCGTTCTAAACCTGCACGCAAAGCAATCGCCCCGCCCCGTCCCAAAAGTGCATCTGCACTAGCCTTTCTCTACGGCACTCGATTGCTGATTTTAGGCATTGGAATTGGGGTGATTGCAGGAACGAGTTTATCGATTTTTGATCCAGCCAGTCGCACGACAGCAGAAGCTCCTAAAACTGAACAATCCCCGCCTGCTGCTCCCAGCACGCCGACATTACAGCTAGAACTTGCTCAAGAGATTGGCGGACTGAAAACTCAGATTCAAAGCGCGATCGCACCGCAAACTCAATTAACCCCTGGCTTAATGGTGGTTGATGCAGATACGGGTGCTTACTTTGATATCAATGGCTCGAATGCGATCCCTGCTGCTAGTACGATTAAGTTTCCGATTTTAGTTGCTTTTTTTCAGGCCGTTGATGAAGGTAAAGTTCGATTAGATCAACCTCTGACTCTCAAAAAAGAACAAATTGCAGCAGAGTCTGGTGACTTGCAAGATTCTCAACCGGGTTCGCAGTTCCCGGCAATTCAAGTTGCAACGAAGATGATTGATATTAGTGACAATACTGCGACGAATATGATCATTGATCTCTTGGGTGGAAAAGAGGCAGTGAACCAACGGTTTCAAGCTTGGGGACTGACCAATACCGTCATCCAGAATGCTCTACCAGACCTGCAAGGCACGAATACGAGTAGTCCGCGCGATATGGTAACACTCCTCAGTGCAGTCAATAGTGGCAAATTAGTCTCAATGCGATCGCATGAAAGAATGCTGACCATCATGCGGAAAGTAGTGAACAATTCATTGATTCCACAAGGGCTAGGACAGGGAGCAGTGATTGCTCATAAAACTGGCGATATCGGCATGATGTTGGGAGATGTGGGCATGATTGATTTGCCAAATGGGAAGCGGTACTTTATGGCTGCAATGGTGAAGCGTCCTCATAATGACGATCGCGCGGGTGATGCAATTCGCAAAATGTCTGAGTTGACGTACCAATATTTCAATCAGCAGTCGGAGGCGAGTTCACCGAGTCCGACGATGAGTCCACAGACGAACCCAACGATGAGTCCGCCTGTCAATCCACAAGGCGCAGAGCCATCGAATCCATCGACGATCGCGCAGCCTTGATGAAATTTTCGGGGTCTAGACCTCGATTTCAGCAGCGCGATCGGCATTAAACCAAGTGCGATCGACCGTACAGCCGAGATGTTGCTGAATGCGTAAGAGATCGGTTTCCGCATTGCCTAAGCAGGTCGTTGCTCCAGGTGAAGGCGTCACATTAAACCGGATTCCGCCGCCTGGATCAATCTCTGCTTGTCCTAGGATTAATTTACCTTGGGTCTTATCAATCAATTGCGGACGAATTCCACCGACTTCGTTCGCAAACTCAAGATCTGAAAGCCGTAATGATGGCACGATCTTTTGAGCATCCTTGAGAAACAGACGACGATTGACAACAGGAATTTCAAAGGCAAAGTTTTTGAAAATGTAATTGCGAATGTCTCGAACCTTGAATAAATCCCAGAGCACACCACTGACACTCCGATCGAGACGCAGCACTTCTAAATAATCTACAAAAGTCTGCAAATTGTAGCGCTCTAGCAGCGGTAACGGCAGTGCTGTCGGTCCAAAGCGCGTCTTTCCAGGCATGGTGACATCTGGATCGCCATGAATGGCAGCAAAAGGCAGTTTGTCATTCTGCACCGTGTAGACTTTGCCATTGAGCACTTGCGGCGTGTAGTAAAAGTTTCCTGCGATCGGTAAACAAGAATATTCCAAACCGATGCCCATCCGGTGTGCGAATAGTAAACTGTGTCCGCCTGCTGAGACGACCACAAATCGAGCCGTAATCGTAGCATCTGCGGTCGTAATACGATAATTTTCGCCGACAGGCTCGATCGATTGCACAGGATTGCCTAATCTTAGATCGACGGTCTTGCCTGAAACTTCCTGTGCTTGCTCCACCATCGCCTGTGCCAGAGCACCATAGTTCACGGCAGTATATTCATTCTGAATCGCGATCGCGGCTAATTCTTCCGGTCGTTCTTGTCCATTGAGTTGCACCACATTCGGTTCAAGCTCAGCAATTTGAGCTTTTTCGAGCAGCTGCATGTTCTGAAAATGCGGCTTAAAGTTCTCGTACCGTTGCCGGACGAGATCACTCTCTTGAGATCCAACACCCACAACCATTTTGGGATAGCGGTAAATCACGCGATCGCGAATTGCAGGCGGTAGTTGGGTGGCATAACGCACAAGCATATCTGCGGAACGACGAACTTTCAGCGCTTTTTCCAAGCTGTAATTCGTTTCAATATCGCCGCAATGAATGGTTTGACTATTGTTCGTTGATTTGGAATTGACCGTCGCGACCTGTGAGTATTTTTCAATCAGTGCCACACGTTTCAAATCCGTGAACGTTGCCAGGGAATAAAGTAAAGCGGCTCCTGCAACGCCACCGCCCACTACAACCACATCATAAACTTGCTCTGTCATTTCCTAAGTGCCGATCGAGATTTACCTAGAGGGTGTTTTTAAAGGATAGAAAGACTCTGCGCTCACATTATGATTCCGCACCGAAATAGAATGCTATCAGCGCTCACCTTTAAAACACCTTACCTAGACTAACGTATGCCCGTGTAGAATATGCGCTGGTTTATCAGGGGATCATCACGGTTAATTGATTAACTGCATCCAAGTCACTTCCCAGACAAGCTGCGGCTGAACGTAAGCCAGTAACATTGTTTTCGCTTGTTCTAAAAGTTGCAGAGGTCGCTCCTGATGCTGCATCTGTGCCCAATAGCCTTGCTGCAAGTAATCAATCAGCCAAAGTTGTGTTTCACTATCGGTGTTTTTTGCGATCGCTCTTGCCGTGGTCAAGGCTTCTCGTAATGTTCTCGGAAGGGTCATTGCAGCCTGTAAGAGTTCTGGGTCAATTGAATCGAGCTTTTGCTGATGTGCGATCGCGGCTCCAGGACTGCCTTGTGCTAGTGCTAGTAACTGCGGCTGTGCCAGAATCGCTTCATGTCCAGTTTTACTCAAGACTTCTGCCATTGAAGTCGCATCGAGTCGGGAGAAAGGAATGCGTTGACAGCGAGAAACAATCGTTGGGAGAACTGACTCAAGACTGGGCGCGAGGAGAATAATGGTTGCTCGTCCGGGTTCTTCTAAGGTTTTGAGTAGAGCATTTGCCGCCGCTTCGGGCATGGTTTCAGCTTGCTCAATTACAACGGTCGATCGAACCGCTTCTAATGGCGGACGACTGAGAAATTGGCTGACCTCTCGAATCTGTTCTAAGCGAATCATCGGGGGAGTTTTGCGCTTGACTCCAGCAGCCTCAGCTTCGGCAGCACTTAGTCTTTTACCTTGATGGAGATAAGTTGGTGCAACCCAAAGCAAATCAGGATGATTACGATTGAGAATCCGCGATCGAGACGATGCGAGTAAGGTTTCGAGAAAACATTCAGCAGCTAGACTTTTCCCAATGCCCGGAGAACCCACAAATAGATAAGCCGGAGCGAGACGATCTTGCGCGATCGCACTTTCTAGCAATTCGACAGCTTGAGATTGCCCGATTAACTCAGCGAAAACAGACATGGAGAGCGCTTGTGAAAGACAGAGATCCAGTGTAATCGAAGCGAGTAGAGAATTGCGCAGATTCGCTTGAGAGAGTGCTAGTTTTCTTGCTCCGTTCTATCTCGCCCCGGACTGGAAGTCTAGGGCTAACGGTGCGAAGTCCTTAAAAGGACTGAAGACTTGATTCTAATTGGCTGTTAGTCCCTTGAGTGGACTTCGTTCAACTAGCCCCGAATTCCATTCCGGGGCGGGTGAATGCGATGAACGATTACTTTTCTGGGGCGGGTGAACTGCAATGAACGGTACTGTTCAAACATCATCTAAAACACGATCGCATAGTTCCATCAGTCGCCGCAAAATCGAATACTAGCGGCGACTGATTGATCAACTAAGCACCCACTGCTTCTTTCGCAGCGTAAAGAACTTCGGCAGTGATCTGAGTAATATTGCGATCGCGGGCAAATTTCTCAGTGTTCCGCTTCACCTTACCGCGCACAAAGCCCGGAATACGGTTCAGTTCTGCCAGTCCGTCTTTACTCCAGTTCAAATCAGAGTCGGCTGAAACAGATTTGGTAATCACTTCTTTTGTATCGTGACCGCCAAAGATCTCCAGCAGATGATCTTCCATTCCCAAAGTAAACGAGTTGTAGATCAAATCCACAATCTGATTGCTTCCTTCGTAGCCCACAAATGGCTTGTAGCCCACTGGGAAGTTTTGAATGTGAATGGGAGCCGCAATCACACCACACGGAATATCGAGCCGTTTTCCAACGTGGCGTTCCATCTGAGTTCCGAAGATTGCAGCAGGTTCGAGCCGCGCGATCGCATCTGCAATTTGTCCATTGTCATCGCTGACTAAGACATCATCACAGTATTCGCTGACTTGTTCTCTAAACCATGCTTCATCGTATTTGCAATAAGTTCCTGCCAGCAATACGTGAATTCCCATTTCGCGTGACAGAATTTTTGTCAAGGCTGCTGCATGAGTGTTATCTCCGAACACGACTGCTTTTTTGCCCGTGAGATTTTGGCAGTCAATCGATCGAGAAAACCAAGCCGCTTGAGAAACAAATCGCGTTTGTTGATCAATGAACGATTCATAATCAACATTTGCACCTTGAGCATTGAGCACTTGCTGAATTTTGCGAATACAGCGTGCTGTTTCCACAATGCCCATTGGAGTAATGTCAACATAAGGCATGTTGAATTCTTGCTGCAAATATTCTGCTGCCATTAACCCGGTTTCGCGATACGGCACAAGGTTAAACCAAGCACGGGGAAGCGATTTCAGCTCATGAACGCTTGCGCCTGCGGGCACGATCGCATTCACCTCAATGCCCAAATCAGACATTAACCTTTTCAGTTCAGTCGCATCGTGATTGTTATGGAATCCAAGCGTCGTCATTCCGAAAATATTGACGGAAGGCTTTTCGGTTTTTTCGGTGACGAGGTTGCCTTGCTTGCGAGCTTTAGCGATGTAGAACTGCACGATTTGCTGTAACGTGCGATCGGCTGCTTGGAGCTCATTGACGCGGTAGTGATTCACATCCGCTAACATCACATCGCCTTTTGCTTCAAGTTGTGCGCGCTCGACGAAATTCTGCAAATCTTCCTGCAAAATACTGGAGGTACAAGTCGGAGTCAGAACAATCAAATCGGGATGTTCTTCAGCGTCTTTACGGGTGATATTATCAACGACTTTTTCTTGAGATCCCCGAGCCAGTACATGTCGATCGACAACACTGGTTGTCACTGGAGTATAGTCCCGCTCCCGCTCCAACATCGATCTCATGACGTTGAAATAGTCGTCGCCGAGCGGCGCGTGCATGATGGCATGAACATTTTTAAAAGAGCTGGCAATGCGGAGAGTGCCAATATGCGCGGGACCCGCGTACATCCAATAAGCTAATTTCATGAAGCGTGAAATGATGATGTGGAGATTGCTCTTGCATTCTCTCAAAGTTACTGACCGCGTTGGCACTTGCTTTGTGATGTGTTACGCGATCGCACTGCCATCAAAAAAGCTGCAAACCGTTTTCAGGAGCGGCTAGAGAGTGATTTCACAGTCAGTGATTCTTAATAGTTCGTTGCTAAACTACAACAAACTCTATGAATGAATTTGGAGTGGGGAGTGGGGAGAACCCGGAATTCTGTCGATCGCAGTTTCACAAGCACACAAGCGTGAATATCTCTTCAGAAAGTTGGCAATTCTCATTTTCCTTTCAATGTCATTGAAAAGAATATTCCGTAACCTGCTCGTGTTCTAGTTGGATCCAGTTGCGTGGAAGGATGACTGTGAAAGTCGTTCCAATCCCTTCTTGACTTTCAAAATGAATTTGCCCTTTTTGCAGGTCTACACATCGTTTGACAATCGCTAGTCCCAACCCCGTTCCTTGGATCTTGCAGGCATTTCCAGCTCTGTAAAAAGCCTCAAACAATTTCGGTTGATCTTTCTGAGGAATACCAATTCCTTGATCTTGAACACAGAACTTAGCCTGATCCCCCTGACAAGTCAAAGTAAACCGAATAACGCTTCCTTCTGGAGAATATTTGATGGCATTGGACAACAGGTTGTCAAGCGCGTGCTTGAGTAGAGAAGCATCTGCTCTAGCTTGAGTGGTATGACCTTCGATCGCAAAAATGATGTGATGAGATTTTCCTTGAGTAATTTGAAAACTCTCCACAATTTCACGGCAAAATTCTTTCAGTTCCAGTTGAGTCAGTTCAACTTCAACTCGTCCGTCTTCTGTGCGACCGAGTACTAGAATTTCATCAAGCAACTGAAGACTTCGATCAATTGCTCGATGAATCCGCTCAAAACATCGTGTTTTTTGCTCTTCCGGTAGATCATAATCTTCTAAAAGACGCGCCCCAAAGCTAATGGTTGAGATGGGGTTACGGAACTCATGAGACACCATTGAAATAAAGCTATTTTTCATTTGGCTGAGTTCTTGCTCTTTTTCAAGGGAGCGGCGAATTTCTGCCTCTGCTCGCTTGAGTTGACCAATGTCTCGTCCTTCTGCGATGAGCAAACTAATGCTGCCATCCTTACTTCTCATAGGTTTGATAGATACATCAAGCCACCATGATCTCCCGCTAGGAGAGAAAGCTTGAAGTTCTGAACGCACTGTTTCACCTTGAGATGCGCTGAATACAGCTTCTTGCAACCAGAGCTGAGATTGTTCACTTAATTGCCAAAAAGGAGCTTCCCAAACGGGATGGTTGAGAATCAGCTCATCTTGAAAATCGCAGGCTTCTTGCATCGGTTGATTGATATCTAGAACTATCCCAGCGGAGCTAAGTAACCCCATGAATTGAAAGGTTTGGTTGAACACTTCACGAAAACGGTGTTCACTCTCCTGAAGTCTTCTGAGGATTTGCGATCGCTCGATCGCATAGCTCACGGACTTCAATAGTAGTTCTGCGGTAGCTTGTCCTTTAACCAAATAATCTTGGGCACCTTGAGCAACTGCTTGCTGAGCAAATGCTTCATCTTGCAACCCTGTTAGTACGACGATCGGGAGATAGGGAAATGCAGTTTGAACTTGAATAACAGTCTCAAGTCCTTGAGAATCAGGTAATGAAAGGTCAAGGAGAATGACATCAAATTCAGTGTAATGCAAATGCTCTAAGGCAGCTTCTAGGCGTTTGGTATGAGTGATTTGCCAAGATTTTGTATCATGATCATTGTATTGCAGCAACTTCATCAATAAAGCGGCATCTGCGGAATTATCCTCAACCAACAAGGCAGAAATGACCTGAGTACTCATAAATTGTCTACCGGATTCTGAATGAATTCAAGCCGAGCAGTAAAAATATCTATAACTAAGATTTAATTAAAATCAATACACTCTGATGAGGTCTTAAATTACTAAAGATACTTTTGCTACCTTTCCAGAATCAGGATACTTGATACAGACGTTAAAAAACTCTTAACTTTGCTCAGTCTTAACTTTGCTCAGGGGGAAGTTCGACTAAAGCAAGCCAGAAATTCTCGATCGACTTAACGACCTCCACAAATTGTTCCAGATCAACTGGTTTGACCATATAACAGTTGGCATGAAGCTGGTAGCTTCTCAAGATGTCTGCTTCATCAGAAGATGTGGTCAGAACCACAACGGGGATTGTCATCAGATCCTCATCTGCCTTGATTTCAGCGAGTACTTCGCGACCGTTTTTTTTGGGTAAGTTCAAATCGAGCAAGATGAGATCAGGGCGAGGAGCGTCTACATATTCCCCCCTTCTGTAGAGAAAGTCAGTGGCTGCAACTCCATCTCGCACCAGATGCAACTCGTTCACAAGCTTACTGCCTCTTAACGTTCTTTGGATGAGAACAGCGTCACTTCTGGAATCTTCAACGAGCAGGATTTTGAGTAATCGTGCGTGAGATGTCATCATGAGTTCTTACAGAGGAATTGTGAAGAAAAAGGTTGCTCCCTGCCCCAGTTGAGACTCAACCCAAATTCGTCCTTGATGTCGGTCGATGATCTTCTGACAAATAGCTAATCCTAAACCCGTGCCAGAATATTGATCGTTGGTATGTAGGCGCTGAAAGATACCAAAGATGCGTTTAGCATATTGAGGCTTAATCCCAATGCCATTGTCCTGAATAGAGAACAACCATTCTTCAGTTTTCATTGTCAAGCGCGAAGAACCAGGAGGGCTCAAATCATCAGCGCCTTCTACTGTACAACGTTGAGCTGAAAGGTGGATCCGTGGATCTGCCTCACTCCGGTACTTCAAGGAATTACTAATTAAGTTTTGTAGGAGATTTGCGATTTGATTGGGGTCTGCCGTAATGATGGGCAGGGGGTCTGCTGTGATCATCGCCTGGTTCTCAGCGATCTGTATCTGTAGGTCTTTCTTGACTCGTTCTAGTAGGGCATTGCAATCGACGGATTGTCGTTGCAGTTCATAACGACCTATCCTAGAGTAGGCGAGCAAATCTCTGATCAATTGTTTCATTCGAGTTGCGCCATCCACAATAAACTCGATGTACATGTCGGCATCATCATCGAGTTGCTCTCGGTAATCCTGCGCCAGGAGTTGAGTAAAGCTTGTAATAGCTCTCAGTGGTTCCTGTAAATCGTGGGAGGCGACATAGGCGAACTGTTCTAACTCCTGATTTGAGCGTTGCAACTCTTCAGCAAACTTGCGGGTGGATGCTTCAGCCTGTCTGAGTTGAGTAATATCTCGTCCAATTGCTAACACAGAAGTAATGGAATGATTGGCATCTCGTTCTGGAACCATGTAGACGTGGTAGATTCTAGGTTCATTTAACGTAACGAACGTGATCTCATCGATTCGCATTTCACCTGTGGCAAACACCTCTTCAAGAGATGCCTCCCAGAATTGAGTCATATCTTTGAAGTGATTTAATTCGGAAGGCTTCTTGCCGAGGTAAGACTCCAGTGGAATGTTAGCTAGTTTGGCTTTAGCCGGATTGACATAAAGATAGCGGTACTGACGATCGTAGCGGGTAATCACATCCGGCGTATTTTCCACTAGTGTCCTAAACTCTCGTTCCCGTTGAGCTAGCAGAATATTTGCTTCTTGGAGTTCTCTGGTGCGTTCCTGTACCTGCCGTTCTAACTCATCTCGCGCCGTTTTCAAGACCTGTTCTGCCTGCTTTCGCAGGGTAATGTCTTGAGCCATCACCATACCCAGATTCACACATTCCTGATCATCGAAAATGGGTAAACAGTGAACAAAATAGATGCGATCTCCAAAGGGAATTTCCATCGTCTGAACCTGCCCTGACAGTGCCGCTCGGTACAGGGGTTCAAGCAAGCGACAGATTTCAGCATCCAGCGCTTCCCAAATCGTCTTTCCTACTAAGGATGTCAGCCCAGCTTGGGCTAATGCCTGCCCCTCTGCCAAGACATAGCGCAAATCCTGATCGAACAGTAACACGGATCCATTGGGAAAGTTGTGAGCTAGCGTGCGGTATCGTTCCTGGCTTTCCTGCAACGCGATCTCTGCTCGTTTGCGATCAGTGATGTCCAGAAAGGCTCCCACGCTGCCCCTCGGCTGTCCAGCTTCATCCAATAGGGGAGCGGCATATTCCAGAAGTGTGATGGTTGTGCCATCCTGCAAGACAACCTCAACTTCTAAATCTCGAATTTCAACGCCATGAGCCGCCGCGTATTGGAGCGGTAATTCTTCCGGTGCCATTTCTCGTCCATTTTGATAGACCTTGAAGTTGGTTGGGCGCTCCTTTTCCGGTGCGTTGAGCGACGCATTGACCGTAGACGAAATACCGAGTGCGTCGGCAAAGGCGGGATTGACTCGAATTTGCTGACATTCTGGATCTTCAGCAATGCCAATCCCGATCGGAATCACCTCTAACAACGTCTGCAATTCAGTCACTTTTTGCTGGAGTTCCTGATTTAATTGCAGAATGGCTATCTCTGATTGTTTACGTTGGGTGATATCTTCAGCAGAGATGATGATTCCACCGATCTCATCCGTTGCGGTATACCAGGGACGAGTTTCCCAACGTATCCATTGCTGGGTACCATCTGCCCACACAAACAAATCCTCATCACATTTCTCAATCGCCCCTGCTAAACAGCGTTGATGAACTTGTCGCCACCGTTCGGGCAAGTCAGGGAAGAGGTCGTAAATCGATCGCCCGATTATCGCTTGATTATAATCCTCTGTCCAACGCTGGCTTGCCATCACATAACGCATCTCTCGATCGAACATAGCAATGCCTGCTGGAGCATTGTGGGCAAATAGCTGAAGAATGGCTTCTCTTTCCTGTAGTGCTTCTTCAGCACGTTTACGATCGGTAATGTCGTGAGCCAGCACCAGTTCAGCCCGTCGTCCTGCAAACTCTAGGGTATGAGAGACGATATCAACCAGAATGAGGCGACTGTCTTTCATCCGATGCTGCCAGATCCCAGCAAGGTCTAAACCTTCTTCAACCCTCGTAACATTTTCTAGTAAGCGCGGCACATCTTCAGGAGGACGAATATCAGCGATGGTCAAAGACAAAAACTCGCTTTCGGAATAGCCATATTTGGCAATAGCAGCAGGATTAACGGCTAGAAACTGTAATGTCTCCAGGTCGTATACCCACATAGGTTGGGGATTGCTTTCAAATAGTTGACGGTATGAAGCTTCCTTCTCTTGCAAAACAAGCTGAAACTGACGACGCTCAGCTTCGATCCGTTTCCGTTCGTTAATATTTCGACAAGCACAGAAGCGTAAGATCTCTCCCTCCCACTCCACGACGTTGTAGCTAATTTCTACATCATAGATTGAGCCATTTTTGCAGCGGTGTTTCGTTTCAAACAATCCCTGTTTTCTGCTTAAGCAGTCTTGCATAACTTGCTGAAGTTCTTCGTCAGTGAACTGAGCATCCCAATCAGAGACATGGAGCCTTGAAGTTTCTTCTAGGGTGTACCCTATCATTTCAGCAAAACGGGGATTGGCATTCACGACTCTGCCTTGCCCATCCAAAATTACAATGCCATCAAAGGAGGTATTGAAGAGAGTCTGAATCCGCAGGAGTTCTTTCGCTAAGTTTTGTTCTGCGTGTTTACGATCTCGAATATCTTCAAAAGTGCTAACCGTTGAAACAATTTGTCCAGCTTGATTTAGGATTGGAGCGGAACTAACTGCAAATAAAGTGGTTGTGCCGTCTCCCCGCCGATAGGGCATTTCCTCCGCTTTGACCACTTCTCCAGACAACAGAGAACGTGCGAGCGGGTACTCGTCTGGTTTGTAAGGCTGTCCATCGGCATGGATTGCGCCGTATTGGATATATCCCTGATACGTATCTGATTCGATTAGGGGATGCCTTAGTAACCGAGTAGCTTCTTCATTATGAAAGAGGAGTTTGCCAGACGGGGCTTCTGCGATCGCCACTCCTACAGGCATTTGTTGAAGTATCTGTTCCAATTGATGCCGTTCTGCTTCTAATTGTTGTAGCAGCACCTCCATCTCGTTGTGGGCTGCTTGCTCCTGCCGCAGAAGCTGCATTCGCTCTGCTGCAATTTGTTTACTTTCCTGTAAGGTAGCCGTTAAAAAATTGATGACTAGTCCTACAATTGCAACGAGAAGAAGCCAAAAAAAGTCTTCAAATTTGGAGATATGAATTTGGTGAATAGGGACAATGAAGTAATAGTCGAGAGCTAGTACAGAGAGAACCGTTGTAACGATGCCTGATCGCCGCCCCCCATACCAAGTGCTAATCGCAATCGCAATGTAGAAGAAGACTCCGGTCGTTCGAGAGAGAATGTCCTCTAACCAAAAGCTAAGGAGGGTAGCGATGATCGTCAAGCCGATCGCTGCACTATAAGTTAAAAATCGCCGCTCCATACTCATCACTGTTCTCCCTTTTGAACACTTCACATTCAACCCGTTAATTACGCCAGTCGTAATTCAGCTAATCCTTTTGGGCTGGCATATAGATATCGTTCTCTGCAATCGAAAACATAACCCTGATCGGGTGAGGTCGCCAGAATCTGATCTAACAGATCGATCTGTTCTGGGAGCAAGGAGTTCTCAATTTGTCATAGTGCGACTTCTAGACGAAGGGGCGACAGAGAAGTGACTTCTGTATCATTAACTCTATCAAAGCCAGCAAAGTTAGTTTTTCTCTTGTCGTACCAATTGTGAAATCTCAAAAATCAACGCATTCGGGTCGATCTGTTCAATCGATCGAGATGAACTCCTGGTGATCTGATCTTCGATCTCGACTCGAAAATATATCGTTTGGAGACGAGAAGCCACGATTGATCATAATCGTGGCTTTTTTAATGGAGATGAATAACTCAGCCTTCTCCATCGTAGAGAGAAGTAGCAAGGATTTGAGTCAACTCAAAACTCACTCGCATCCTGCACTGAATAAACCCACTCACCCAATCGTAAAGGTGAGTAGAACCAATCCAGAAAACACTTCGCACTACTTCAAGGAGTCTCAATCATGAAATTCGCAAAAATCGCTGCTACCTTGCTCACAACCGCATCCTGCCTCGCTCCCCTGACTCCCGCTTTCGCAGGCCCACTCGACAAATACGGCGGTTCGATTCTCGACCCTGGTAGCAGCGTACTCTCCACTGACCCTCGTCTCCTCTGCAATGATGTCGTCAAAGATGCTACTGCCGAACACCGCAGTTCATCCGGTCGCGATGGCATGTCCCAATCTGCTGAGAATGATGCTTGGAAGAAAACCGACAACGATGCCAGTACCTCCAGTGAGAAAAGCTCCAGAGGAGCAAGCTTCATGGGCATCGGAGCAAATATGTCAGACGAAAAAGCTGCCTCGCACAATCATGCAAGCTCGGATGAAGGTAAACGAGATCGCTCGAACTCAAATCGCAATAGCAGCCGCGACGAAGAATACTCGAAGACCTCGACTCCGACTGCTGCGGGTAAAGACTGTAGTGATTTTGTCAAAGCGGCTGCGACGAGAGATGCGGCAGCCTACCAAGCCGATGCTCAAGTTCAATCGGTGAAGATTGCCACAGATGGGAAGCTCGAAGCGATTAAGACCGAAGCAAACAACAAATTCATTGAAAGCTTACTCAAATGGTAAGCCACGTTTCGACTTCGCTCAATGTCCCAATTCGTAGCTTCTCATGGGCTAAGCGAAGCTGAGATCCAACTTCTAAATCTAGATCGTCCTCACTTTCTCACATAGGAACTAATTTCATGAAATCTAAATTCTTCCTCGGAGCCGCATTCTCGCTCTTTTTACTGGGAGCCATCAGCCCAACTGTCAAAGCCAACGAGACCCCGACTGCTGAAGAAAACGCATTTATGCAAAAAGGTTGTTTCCGGCAAAACTTCTCTGGCATCTATGAAACCAAAACCGATCTCGGCTTAAATCGCATTGGTTGGACTTTGATTCATAGTGGAGCTTGTACTCAATGTGAAGGCAAAACTGTTGCACCCCCTGACAGTTGTGTTGAACCTGGCGACCGGGAGCATGAAACCAAGCCTGTAGATCCCTCAGATTCACAAATGACAGAATTGAGACCTGCTGATACCCAGGACTTCTTTAAGTTTCCATCTTGGTAGATCGTGAGTGTGTTTTCTATCTGGACGGTGAGCATTTTGAGCGATCAAGATGCTCACTTTTTTGCCTTCTTAAGACACTCGTGAATAAAACGATCGACCTGTTCGTAGAAGAAGATAACACCCAACACACTCACGAGGAATCCTCATTATGAAATTCGCAAACCTCTCCGCAACGTTGATCGCTGCTGCAACCTGCCTGACTCCCTACCTCCCCGCTCACGCTGGAACGCAAGACCTCCAACCCGCCGGAACCCCAACAGCCGTTTATACGAATCCTGCTGTCAATCCCACCTCAACCCGCACCATTCCTGCGATGAGTGCGATCGCAATTGCTTTTCCTGCTGATCTCACACTCACCGCTGATACTGAGCAAACGACGACTTTGTTCCTCGCTCAACCCATCTTCGATGAAGCAGGCAACGAAATCGCACCCAAAGGCGCCTTGCTCAGTGCTCGGCTTAAACCCGGCAAAGGTGGCGTTTCCGTCATGGCAGACTTCCTGGTGATTCGTGGGCGAACTGTTCCCATCCAGGCTTCTAGTGTCTTGATTCCAGGGCAAACGGTGACCGTTCAATCTGGCCTCGATCGTGCTCGCGAAGCAAGTCAAGTGGGTGGACGACTGGTTGGAACTGCCTTCGGTGCAGGTAATATCAACGATGTCGATGGCATCAAGAAAGGTGCACTGGCTGGAACAGGGATTGGGCTAGTGTATGGGTTACTTTCTCCCAAAAAAGCAACTGTAGTAAAAATTCCTCAAGGCAGCATGTATATCTTGACGCTGCAATCAGCTGTAACGCTGCCATAGATACTAGTCTGTATGCTGCTCTTGCTCGCGAGCTTCAATTTCACCCGCCGCATTCTCTAGCTCTATTTCCAACTGTTCCACCGTAGGCAAAATGCTCTTAAGCTCCTCTGGAATCGGTGCATCTCTTGCAATACACATTTGAGGACGGTTGTAGGACGTGCATTAGTCCGGCAATAGTCCAAGGCTTGTAACACGATTGTATACGGACTAATCCATCCCACGCGAGCACCTGAAGCCTTAACGAGTCGTAATGCACATAGAGTCACTGTGAAGACGGGCGATCAACTTCGAGTCAAATTAATCTCGAACGTATTAGCGATATGAAAGCGTAAGTCATTGATGTCGAGCAGGTAATTCTGGCTTTCTTCTAATAAAGGGTCGGTTACGCGTCAAAAGCGGCGGTACAATCAACGCGTGATCAGCTTTGACTCAGATTTTGGCTGAATAAATCATGGAGTCACGCAGAATTAGAGTCAACCAGCAGTTAACCTTTCTTGCGAAGAATGTCGATCGTAATCTTGCCGTCAAAGTCAGGAATTGGAGCGGCTGGTTTGACTACTTTGACCTGCACCTGATTGACCTGCTGATAGCCCAAAATCTTATCTGAGATCGCGGTTGCTAACTTCTCTAGTAAAAGAAACTTTGAGGTCTTAATCAGCGTTTGAACGTCGTCAATCACATTGCAATAGTCGAGCGTGTCTGCCAACACATCAGTGCGTCCTGGCTTGGATAAATCCAACCATAAAGTGAGATCAACCTCAAACCATTGCCCCAAAATTTGTTCTTCTGGTAATGCGCCCATGTAGCCGTAGCCACGAATTCGGCTCAAGTGAATGCAATCCGTCATGATTTCAGTCCATAGCCTTTACGAACATAGTAATTTTTGATCCAGACTCCAAAGCGTTTGACAGGAACTGTGATCGGCTCAGAAGTACGATCGAATTTTGAGAGTACCATTAATTCCGCCGGATACCAATCATCCGAAACAATGACTGCATCTTTGCCACTGGGTAAATTCCGATGCCAAAAATCAAACTGATCAATGCGATCGCTAATGGCAATCACATCGCGATTATTCATTTGATACGCTAAAGCTGAAGCAGACCGATAATCAGACGTGACAAGCAGCGGTGCGTTCAGCGTTCGAGCTTCAGATTCAACGATCGCTGCAACCTCTTTCCATCCAAATAACATTCGTGAATCTGGATCACTCTGTTGATCAATCAAGGCAGTCAACGGGAAGACCGTATAGTGAAAAACAAGTACTGCCGAAATAATCAAGCCATAGATCGCCTGTGCTTTGAAATTTCGGAACACAAAAGGCAGCAGCGGAAATAATAATAGATACGCTGTAATGTTCCAGTAATACAATGCAGCCGAAACAAGCGAAATGATAGTTAATCCAATTGTTGAAGGAACAAACACCCAAAACGCTACAGTTGGATAAATCGATTGAATGGGTAAGCGAGTTTTCAACAGTTGGTAAAAGCCAATCCAGCTAAACGGCGGAACAACAAACAGTGAAACTAATGTAAACCCTAGAAATGGACCAATTTTGATTCCAGGATCGACTGGGCGAACACTACGATCGACATAATATCGAAAAGACAGAAAATCGTTTGAGACATTCCAAATGACAATTGGAATCAACGCAGTAGAAGCGATCGCAATTGCGATATACAGCCTGCGATCGCGAAATAACGGTCGTAATCGAGCATGTGTGATTACCGTTGCAAAAAAGCCGATCGCGACAAAAATCGCATTGTATTTAGAAAGAAACGCGAAAGAAAGCGCGATCGCGCTTGCGTACAACCGCCAAGTTTCTCCTCTGCCATCTGTCAAATAAGTATCTAAAAACCGAATCAATAAATACGCAGATATAAGGGAAGCTGTGATCAACAAATGATCATGCCAAGCAAAACCTAGAAATATAAAATAGAGCGGCGATGATACTACCAAAAGCATCACTTTCCAAAACTCTAGATTTTTATGAAGATAAATAACAATTCGATAATAAGTGTAGAAAAAAGCAACATTACTGAACAAGTTCGGGAGTCGTAGCACGAACGCTGAACGCCCGAACAAAGAAGTGAACAGACCTTGTATCCAAGCCTCTAAAGGCGGATGGTCATAGTAAGACCAATCGAGATGTTGTCCCCATAACCAGTAGTAAGCTTCATCCGAATTCGGGAACGCAAACCACCAAAATATTATTCGCAGTAGCAAAAAAGCACAAAAGAAAAAGATCATTAAAACCTATGACACTCTGACAAAACGTCAATTTAGACACAGTGAAAACATCGTGAATATGAAAGGATGACTTCTCAACTGTAGACTTCGCCCTATTCAGCATAGGGTGTTTTGATATGCTTACCACCGGGACATGGCGGAGAACTTTAGAGGCGATCTGTATTCCGATCGGCGCTCTACTGTTTTCACTTTTTCTATTTGGTCTATTCTGCTTCGCAGTTGGGACAAATCCTTTTGAAGTATATGGAGCGATTTATCAAGCTGCATTCGGCAGTTGGCTGTCCTTCCAAAATTCCCTGATCCGCGCCGCGCCGCTGATGCTCACTTCTCTCTGTACCGCATTGCCCGCCCGCTTGGGGCTAGTAATCATCGGCAATGAAGGCGCACTGGTCATCGGAGGAATTGCCGCAACGATCGTTGGACTCTCTGCGGTCAATCAAGCTCCAGCCACGATTACGCAACTGATGATGGCGCTTGCAGGAATGGGTGCAGGCGGATTGTGGATTGCAATCGTTGGTGCTCTGCGCCATTACCGAGGTGTAAATGAAACCATTAGTAGCTTATTGATGAACTATATTGCGATCGCGCTGTTAAATCATCTCGTCGGTGGCCCGATGCGCGATCCAAGCTCGTTAAATAAACCTTCTAGCTATGCCATTCCAGACCTTGATCGCTTAGGCACAATCCCCCTGTTTCCCAGAGTGCATTACGGTTTGATCTACGGCATTATTGCCTGTGTGATTGCTTACTTCTTAATCCAGCGCACAACGTTTGGATTCGCGGCTCGAACGGCGGGAGGCAACATTAAAGCTGCCCGCATTGCTGGACTTCCAGTCGGACAACTTGCGATCGCGATTTGTTTTCTCGCAGGCTCTTGTGCAGGACTCGCGGGAATGGTTGAAATCGCCGCAGTGCATGGACGAGCCAATGAATCCCTGAACGCAAACTACGGTTATTCTGGCATTCTCGTTGCATTCGTTGCCCGAAATAACCCGATCGCTGCGGGTTTAATTGCCATTTTATTTGGCGGCATTCTCGCCAGTGGGAGCATCTTGCAGCGACGGTTAGGAATGCCCGATGCTACCGTCTTTGTCCTTCAAGGGTTAGTGTTCCTCGTGGTTCTGTACAGCGAATCTTTGTACGGTCGATTCCGAGTGTTCAAAGAACCCGCACCGAAAGTGCCCGCAGCGTCTGCAGTTTTAGGAGGTTAATTCAATATGGCAACAGAAGCGATCGGTTGGTGGGGAGTGCCCTTAGCCATTGTGGCGGGAACCTTGAGAGGTAGCGCGCCCTTTTTGTTTGTCAGCTTAGGAGAATGCTTGACCGAGAAAAGCGGCAAGATCAACCTCGGCTTAGAAGGAACGTTGTTGATGGGAGCGATGAGTGCTTATGGCGTTTCTTATCTTACACAAGGGATGGTTGGCAGTGCTCTTTCTCCCTGGCTCGGTGTCTTTGTCGCTGGACTTTCGGGAGTGTTTTTGGGATTCATTCATGCGTGGCTGTCTCAACAACCCAAAGTCAATGATGTCGCCGTGGGGATTGCCATGATTATTTTTGGCAGTGGCTTGGCATTCTTTTTCGGAAAGCCGTTCATTCAACCTTCTGCGCCGCAACTTCCGGCAATTGGACTCGGAGATTGGAGTTCGATCGCACAAATCCAGCAGACTTTCAAAATTAATCCATTGTTTGTCCTGGGAATTTTAATTGCACCTGCGATGACCTGGTTTTTCAAAACAACGCGCTGGGGTTTATTTATCCGCGCTGTAGGAGACAATCCAGAAGCAGCGTTGGCAATGGGCATTTCGATCAAGAAAGTGCGGATGCTCTGCACAATGGCAGGTGGATTTTTAGCCGGAGTTGGAGGCGCGTATTTGTCGCTGTACTATCCGGGAAGTTGGTCAGAACGGATTTCGAGTGGGCAAGGACTGATGGCAGTGGCACTCGTGATTTTTGCACGATGGAATCCCGTTCAGTGTTTGTGGGCTTCACTCCTCTTTGGAGGAGCACAAGCTGTCGGCCCTGCCCTGCAAGCAGTCGGCATCGACGGGGGATATTATCTGTTTAATGCAGCACCGTATGTGTTGACGTTAGTGATTATGATTTTGACCTGTTCCCCGAAACGAACCATCTCAGGAGCACCGGGAGCATTGGGAACTTTGAATTAGAAGGGTAGAGATCCGGGAAGAACCTCCAAAAATCGCCAGGCTTCCCGTCTCAGGATGACAGTCTCGCAGACTGGAAGATTGAAACAATAAGTCAGCCAACGGAACCGAAGCGCAAAGATAACCGCATTAGTAATCATGACAACCGAAATTGAAACCTCTACGATCGAGACTCGAAACGCTCCGCCACTTCTCGAAATTCAGGAAATGACGAAGCGCTTCGGAACGTTTACCGCTCTAGACCATGTGGCATTGACCCTCAGACCTGGAACGTTCCACGCCCTACTCGGTGAGAACGGAGCCGGGAAAAGCACCCTGGTCAAATGTGTGATGGGATTCTATACGCCAACCAGCGGACAGGTGAAATTAGACGGGCAGGCTTGTACGATCGCATCTCCGCGCGATGCCCAAAAATACGGAATTGGCATGGTCTATCAGCATTTCACCTCTGTTCCCGCGATGACGGTTGCAGAAAATTTAGTGATTGCGCGATCGGGAGGAAATTTAGTCATTAATTGGAAAGAAGAGAGTGAAAAGCTCTCGGCTTTCATGCAAACTTCGCCCTTTCAATTGCCGTTAGATGCGCTAGTTGGACAATTGGCAGCTGGGGAAAAACAAAAGCTAGAAATTCTGAAACTGCTATACCTAAAGAGCAAAATTCTGATTCTCGATGAACCAACCTCAGTCCTGACTCCCAACGAAGCCGATGAAATTTTAGGACTGCTTCGAGAGCAAGTCAGTGCAGGCTTACTCAGTGTCTTACTGATTAGCCACAAGATGCGTGAGGTCACAAGCTTTACAGACGAAATCACCGTACTGCGACGCGGCAAATTAGCTGGAACAGGCAGCATGAAAGTTCTCACCGTACCCGACATCACAGAAATGATGATGGGCGAACGGCGCGAACCCAAGCCCGTTGAGAAAGTGACGCATGATGCTCCGATTCCGGTTCTCGAAGTTCGCGATCTGCACGCCGATAAAGATAACGGACTCGAAGCCGTTTCGGGGATTAATCTGAATGTTCGCAGTGGTGAAATTGTCGGAATTGCTGGAATTTCAGGCAATGGTCAGCGCGAATTTGTGGAAGTGCTCGCTGGACAGCGACAGCCCACAGCGGGAGAAGTGCTCGTCAATGGAGAACGCTATCAAGCCACACGAGCGCAAATGTATGAACATCGCGTCTTTGTCCTCCCTGAAGAACCGCTAAAAAATGCCTGCGTGCCGCATATGAGTGTGGCAGAAAATTTAGCCTTAAGAACCTTCGATCGTCCTCCCCAATCGAAAGGAATTCTGCTCTACTTCAAAGCGATTCGAGACGCAGCCCAATCTCTGATTCAAAGTTTCAAAATTAAAACGCCAACGCCTGAGACACCCATTCGTGACTTATCGGGCGGAAACGTACAGCGGGCTGTTCTGGCGCGCGAACTTTCCTCGGATCACATTAAGCTGCTGATTACAGCCAACCCCTGCTTTGGTCTAGACTTCGCAGCCGTCGAAGATATTCATGGACAAATTCTGCAAGCCCGCAATCGCGGCGTTGCGGTGCTGCTCGTCAGTGAAGACTTAGATGAATTGCTGAAATTGTCCGATCGCATTCTTGTGATTAGCGGCGGTAAGTTTTTATACGAAAGTTCAATTGACAATGCTGACTTTAATGAGATCGGACGCAGTATGACTGGGCACTAATAAGGAAGTCACCGACAAGTTCTGTAAAAAATTACGAATTTGTCGCCTTTCCTTACTGAAATCCCGCTATGAAGACACCCCAAGGTGCTCAGATTTGTCTGTTTACATGTTTAAGCCTGATGATCTCACTCGGCGGTTGGCAGCCGTTATCTTTCGCTCAAGTGTCGCCGACGGCTCCGAAATTAATGGAGCCGAGCGAAAGCGATCGCGCCTTTGAACGCGGATTGCAGCAGTTGCGAACTCGCAATTATGAAAATGCGATCGCGAGCTTTGACCAAGCGATCCGACTCGATCCAAAATTCAAGGAAGCCTATAGCGGCAGAGGATTTGCCCAGCTGCAAAGTGGACAGCTTGCACAAGCCATGGAGAGCTATAACCGCATTTTGCAAATTGATCCAACAGCCGCGATCGCGTACTCTGGTTTAGCACTCGTGCGCGCGAAATTAGGCGACGATCGCCAAGCCAAACTCGATACTGAAAAAAGTGCTGCACTTTTGGCTCGTCAGACTTCCAGGCATTTATATCAGAGCGAGTTGAGCCTACTCGAACTGCGTGTTGCCACCGCAGGACAACCTCCCAACTCCCAACTCTGGACATTGATCGAGCAAGGCTATCAGCAGATTGATGCACGCAATTTTCGGGCGGCGATTAATTTGTTCAATCAAGCTGTCAAGTTGCTCCCCTCTGGGTCGGCGCGTCCGTATATCGATCGCGGGGTTGCTTATTTCTGGATGCAGGATTATCGAGCCGCGATCGAGGATTTCTCAACTGCAATTCGGTTCAATCCCTTTTATGTCAAAGCTTACGAGTACCGCGCTCGGGCTTATGAACAAATTGGACAAAACCAAGCGGCAAGAGCAGATACCCAGAAAGCGATCAGGCTAGCCCGCCAATTTGGCAGCCAGCCTTTTATCCAAGAGCTAACTCAAGGGAATTCACCCACTAAACTCACAGCGAATTGATCGCAGTCCTATATGGGTTGGGGAAGCAGGGAGCTATTTTCCTCATTCCCCAACTTGCAAGTTCTGACATATCAAAAGCTTGCTCCAACGAGACTCTATTACACTGACATTCTCTAAAGATCAGACTTTCTAAAGATTTTGTTCACACTGACTCGGTAAGCGACACGATACCCTAGAGGAGTAGATCATTCGTCTCAAAATCCCACTCCTTAACCTGCCCTGGGATTGAGACTAATTCTTCTCAAACCTCGCAAAGTTAAAGGTATCTTTTGTGACTCATTTTATGGCATCTGAGCAGCAAGTTAGACAGTATCTCGCCTACTGGTTACAGTTAGGAAAGCGGCTCATGACACATAATGGACAGCAAGCCGTCAAGCCGACTTCTGTGATTGCAGGCGATCGTTATAGCGATGAGTTTGAGGCTTGCTGGAAGTTAGTGACTTCTCCTGAAGCCGGAGACTGCTATATCGAAGGCACAACTCAGACGATTACAGATTTACTTTCACCCATTTGGGAAATTAATCCTTGTGCGCGGTGTGCAATGCCCGTTCCCACTCGATCTCTGGGGATGCCACCTACCGAATGTCCTTGTTTTGATTTGCCTAATTGGCCTGACAGTCAGCTTCCACAACCGCGATCGCCGATCAATACCTCTAATTCTTTGCAAAAGATTCGCGATCGTCTGTCTCGCCCAAGTAATCCATAATAGAAAAGTTGAGTTTGGGAGTTGTAATGCGATCGATTCTTTTCATAAGCGCTGCATTGCTGATTGCGACTCCCGCTCAAGCCGAAACCTTCGAGCTGCAAAATCCAGCTTGGAAGCCTGTTCCGAACACTGAAGTAAATGGGACTTCCTACATTGAGACAAATAGCATTATTAAGTCTGACGACAAAATCATTTACGATCTAGTGAATGCGGAAGCAGCCTATTCGAGAGTGGAAATGAATTGCGAAGCACAGCAGTTTAGAACAATTCGGATGGGCTATTTTGCCACGCGATCGAGAATCAATTACACAACGGTCAATGACCCGTGGATGAAGCCTGAGACGAATTACCATAAAGCTCTCGCCGCCTTTATTTGCAGTCTGCAATAAGAGAATGTCGAAGTATCAGAAAATCTACTCTGTCGTTCGCCAAATTCCTTATGGGCAAGTTGCAACGTATGGACAAGTTGCAGAGCTTGCAGGACTACCAAGACAAGCGCGTTTAGTCGGATATGCTCTATTTCGTGCCACAGATGACACGTTGGCTGTGCCTTGGCATCGAGTCGTGAATGCTAAAGGAGAAATCTCGATGTCGCCGCGTCGAGAAGGGATGGATCATATTCAGCGATCGCGTTTAGAAGCCGAAGGCATTGTTTTCAAAGCAACCCAACTGAGTTTGAATCGCTATCGCTGGCAACCGGATCTCACGCAGTTTGATTGAAGACTTCTAAAACTCGCTGACAAAATTCTTTCAATCGCATCACCGATTCGGGTGCGGGTTGACCTTCTCCTTCAGCAATCCAATCCTGAACGGTGGACATCTGCCACTGTTTACCTTGGTGATCAAATCCAGCGGTCTCAACGCCAATCGCTCGTCTGATGTGAGTTTCATCATCTGAGTGAAAGCGAATCTGAATTAGGACACTGCGGCACTGAAACAAGCGACTACGCCCTGGAAAATGAAATCCGATATCGATCGAGTCTGGATCAACTTGTTCACGGGTGTCTGGGTCATTTGCCCAAGGTTTGAGATCGACTCGTGCATCTGGGAAGTCAGTTTTAATTAAATTTGTAATCGTTGCAATCTTGCTTGCGGTTTCTAAACTAGTCGCTTGTTCTGCTGCATTCACGATCGTGCGGCTCCCAATCAGCGTGAGATAAAAAACTGGATTTTTATCTCTTCATCATACGCAACATCTCAACTCGGAAGCAGTACGACTTGATACCAAGATTTGTATGCCTCTAAAAATTCTTGACATATTCTTGGGGTTTAGTGTTAATATACGTAAGGCAGCGCGTTGGGGCGTAGCCAAGCGGTAAGGCACCGGGTTTTGGTCCCGGCATTTCCTAGGTTCGAATCCTAGCGCCCCAGTCTTCAAGCAGTAAAAGGCTCACGATTTAATCTCGCGAGCCTTTTACTGTTTTTGAGCAAAAAGAGGAGAAGGAAAAATGTTTTCCCAAATTGGAAATTGACTCCCTATCTCCTCATCTCCCTACCCTTAGCGGCGTTGAAAAATCCGAGGAGTCGATTGACCTGCCGGACGATTTGTCCGAGTCTGCACCCCACCGACTAATTTTTCCCCAGTTCCTCGATCTGAACGAGACAGGAAGGGCTTGAGATTAATTGGACCATTCGTCACCGCAGTCGATCGACGACCTCGAACTCCAAGCAGATTCCCCAACTGGTCAAGCACATCAGAACGACCACTGCCATAAGTTAGAACGCCTTGGGTTTGCTGACCACTATCCGCTACTGAGAGATTTTGGAAAACACGATCGCGGGTCGCTAACGGATCTTGTCCATTGGGCACCGTCAGCACAATTCGGCAGCTTGGCACCCGATCCGTCGTGACACAAATCGTGTTGTAGCCATTCTCAACGCCAGTCGTCATTTCTCGCAGACCATCAGGGCGATATGATTCAAGACGACGCGCGATTTCATTACACCGACGTAGAGCATCCCAGCCCCCACCCATATTGCTGGGAACTGCCCACGGATAAGCCTGATTCGGCTGATTTTCCGGGAAATACATCACCGTATTTTGTCCATTGTTCACCCGGCACGCAAACCGAG
The DNA here is from genome assembly GCF_047649235.1 of Leptolyngbya sp. FACHB-1624. NCBI lineage: Bacteria > Bacillati > Cyanobacteriota > Cyanophyceae > Leptolyngbyales > Leptolyngbyaceae > Leptolyngbya > Leptolyngbya sp. FACHB-1624. The sequence continues at coordinate 5,940,045 of NZ_CP180258.1, read as the reverse complement.
TGCCCGCAGCCGTGGGAGAAGGAATCGTAGTTGAACCGTCCGGATTGGGAACCGGAATCGTGGTTGAACCGCCCCGATCGGGTTCAGTGGGAATGATGACATCGCCTGGAGCCGTTTGTGCTACAGCTGCACTACTTGCGATCATCATCGCGCTCAACGAAAGTAACGTTCCTCGAACTACTTTATTTTTATTTTTTGCCCAGCTTACAGGTCGTAGCGACATGGGAATCAACCTCGATCGTTGTGAATTAATTTAGAAAGATTTGAACTCTGAACGGCGTTCTAACTGGATTGACCTAAATTGATCTTCTGAAGTTCCCAACTGCAAAAGAATCTACCTTTAGAGAGAAGCGAACGGGTCGATTGCAAAATCTTAGAAAGCCGTTACTTAACTTAAAGACATGCCTTGACGTATACTTTTCTGAGTATTCGCAAGGAGAGACGGTGTGATGTCGGAGGCGGCAACGAAGCCCCTGACGATTCCAAGGGAGTTACTGGGAGCGCCTGGTGATTTTAATCCAACGTTGTTGATCTTTTTGCTGTCGGTCGCGATCGCAATTATCTCGACGTTAGGATATTGGTTTTGGGGATGGGTGGATTGGATTAGTTTCTGCCTTAATGTCTTGGCATTACATATGGTTGGAACAGTCATCCACGATGCCTGTCATGGTGTGGCTCATCGCAATAAAGTGATGAATGCAATTTTGGGTCACGGGAGCGCATTCCTCCTCTGTTTCTCTTACCCCGTCTTTACGAGGGTTCATATTCAGCACCATGCTCATGTGAATGATCCAGAAAACGATCCAGATCATGTTGTATCTACATTCGGACCCTTGTGGATCATCAATGCACGGTTTATGTATCACGAGTTCTTCTTCTTCCAGCGCAAATTATGGAAGAAAAATGAACTCTTTGAGTGGTTTTTGGCACGGCTATCTTTGGCGCTTGTAATCTACGCTGCGTGCCAGTTTCATTTTCTGGGATATGTGTTCAATTTTTGGTTTGTGCCTTTAGCGATCGTGGGGTTAGTCTTGGGATTATTCTTTGACTATTTGCCTCATCGTCCATTTAAGGAACGAGATCGTTGGTTGAATGCGAGAGTCTATCCGAGTAGGATTTTGAACTGGCTGATTATGGGTCAGAACTATCACTTGGTGCATCATCTATGGCCTGCTGTCCCCTGGTATAAGTATGAAGCTGCTTATTATGCAGCGAAGCCAATTTTGGATGAGAAGGGATCACCCCAATCGATCGGGCTTTTGAAAGAAGATTTCTTAGGATTTGTTTATGACATCTTTCTAGGCATTCGGATTCATCGCAAGCCAAAACGCGAAGAAACTCCGATTTCTGAAGAACCCAAAGTTTCTCTCTCATCCAAGCTATGAGCCATCGTCGATCCGGCTCACCTTGGGGATGACTGGGTGCATAGAGTCAGCACAGAGAGTCAACCAAAAAATTCCAGCACAAACAGTGCTGGAATTTTTTGCGCCTTTAGGTGTTCGAGACTATGATAAGGATCTTCTACTCGTAGGGCAAAACTTAGATCGAGTCACAATGCTATGCTCACTCTCGAAAAGATGGATGGAGCTAGTTTTTTTGTTGCTAAGATCTACCTGTGGAGTGAGACAATATGGTTCGTATTCTTAGTAATGTACGAAATGCTCTGGTAGAATTCCTAAAATAATACATCTGTTTCTCAGCTTCTTTAAGACCGCTCGGTAGTTTGAGATCGACGATTTCGCCCCTTCTACCGTTTCATTCAACCCTCCTGACAGCACTTTGAATATGAATGGCGAAAATACCGATCGCGCTGGATTCGCTCAGACAGATGCCCCAGTTTCAGAATTGCCGCCTCGTCGTCCGCGCTGGCGTAAATTTCTGATTCCAGGGTTAATTGGACTTGCAGTTGTTGGCGGATTGGGTTGGATTGTCTTTAATCGGATTATTCTGCCTCTGATGATTGTGAGTCAGATGAAGCCTCAACCGACTCCAGTCCCGTTGGCAAACCCGAAAAGTTCAACGATCGAAGATAGCTCTGACTATGCCGCTACCTTAGATTCTCGGCAATCCATTACGCTTCAACCGCAGGTCAGTGGACAGATTTCGCAAATCTATGTCAGACCTGGTCAGCAAGTGACTGCCGGGCAAGCTATTTTACAAATTGACAATCGCGAACAGCGTGCTCAAGTTGCGAGTCGGCAATCGGCATCGCAAACGGCAGCAGCGGACATTGATTCAGCCCAAGCAGATGTTGAAAACGAACAGCAAACTTTACGATCGCTGCAAGCTCAGCGTGCGACAGCACTTTCAAACGTGCAATTGAACCAGAAAGAGTACGATCGCTTTGTCGAATTGCAAAGACAGGGCGCAACCAGTAAACAAATTCTTGATCAGCGTTTAAATGCTCTACAGACTGCTCAAGCAGCCTTGCGACAAGCAGATGCAGATATTGCTGCGCAACGTTCTGCGATTAGCCGCGCGCAATCCGTCGTTGAGCGAAATCGCCGAGCTTTTGAACAATCCCAAGCCAATATTGCAGAGGGACAAGCTCAATTGCAGTACTATACGATCACTGCTCCTTTTACTGGAACCGTTGGGGAAATCCCGATTAAAGTCGGTGATACAGTGAGTCCGACCTCCCAATTGTTGAATATTACTCAGAATCAGCAGTTAGAAGTTCAGATTCAAGTCCCGTTAGAGCGATCGAGCGCTTTGCGGCTAGGCTTACCTGTTAAACTGCTCGATGATCAAGGCAAAGAAGTACAGACAGGTCGAATTTCCTTTGTTGCCCCGAATGTTGATTCGACTACGCAATCAGTGCAAGCAAAAGCAGTCTTTGAGAATGTGCGGAACTTGCGACCTTCGCAATTTGTGCGCGCGCGCGTTGTTTGGAGTAATCGACCTGGCGTACTCGTGCCTACAACGGCAATCTCTCGATTAGGGGGAAGAGATTTTATTTTTGTTGCTGCTCCGCTAAGTGCATCGGGGTGTTCAGAGCCAGCCGCACCTCAAGGGGGCGGAAAATTTGAAGCGAATCCGGACATGTTAGTTGCAGCCCAAAAGCCGATTCAACTCGGCAGAATTATTGGCAATGAACAAGAAGTCGTCGAAGGACTGAGCGCCAACGATCGCATTATTACTTCTGGAATTTTGCAACTGCAAAATTGTGCTGCGATCATGGATGCTGCTCAAGTTCCTGCTCAACAGTCTTCTCAGCAATAGCCCTCTCACAATAGTCCTTTCACAGGCGTGAATCTATTATGGTGATTTTGTCTGTTTCCGATTTTTTTATTAAACGTCCTGTGTTTGCGACAGTGTGTTCGATTGTCATCACACTGTTAGGGATTGCTTGTATTCCGACGTTACCGATCGCGCAATATCCAGACATTGCTCCGCCTCAAGTTGGGGTGACAGCGAACTACGTCGGTGCGAATGCTGAAGTCGTTGAATCGACCGTCACGAACATTCTAGAGCGCGAGTTGAACGGGATTACTGGCGTTAAGTTCATCAAATCGACCAGTGCCAATAATGGTGTAAGTAACATTAACCTGACGTTTGATTTAGGACGAGATCAGGATTTAGCTGCTGTTGATGTGCAGAATCGCGTTTCGACTGTGCAATCGCGCTTACCTGGTCCTGTGACTCAAACTGGAGTTCAGGTCACTAAAACAAACAATAATTTTCTACTCGCGATCGGGATTTACTCGGAAAAAGACCCCAAGAAAAATCAAGATTTCTATGATGATCTGTACTTGAGTAACTATGCAGATTTGTATTTGAGAGATGCATTGCGACGGCTGAAAGGCGTAGGCGAAGTTCAGATCTTTGGTGAACGAACTTACGCCATGCGGATTTGGCTCGACCCAGAACGGCTTGCTGCTCGAACGTTAACGCCGCAAGATGTCGTGCAAGCGCTCAGACAGCAAAACGTGCAAGTTGGGGCGGGACAGATTGGGCAAGCGCCAGCAGTCCCCGGACAGGAATACCAATATTCAGTCACGGCACAAGGACGACTCAAAGAAGCTGAGGAATTTAATAACTTAGTCATCCGAACGGCACAGTCTGGCGCTTTAGTGCGGCTGAGAGATATTGGTCGGGCTGAGCTTGGGGCTGAGAATTATGGGTCATTGCTGCGATTTACGACGCAAGATCGCGTGACGCATCGAGGCGTTGGGTTAGGAGTGAACCAACAGTTTGGCAGTAACGCGCTAGATGTGGCAAAAGCTGTCAAAGATGAGATGCAACGCTTATCGAGTAACTTTCCGCCTGGACTAAAGTATGACGTAGCATTTGATACGACTGTCTTTATTGAAGCAGGGGCGCGTGAGGTTGTCGATTCGCTGATTCAGGCAATTATCTTAGTTGTCTTGATTTTGTTCTTGTTTCTCCAAGACTGGAGAGCAGCACTGATCACGTCGATCGTGATTCCGATCGCATTTCTTGGCACCTTCATCTTTGTCAAGATCCTGGGATTTTCGATCAATACGCTGACGCTATTTGGCTTAACCCTAGCAACGGGTTTAGTAGTCGATGATGCGATCGTGATTATTGAAGATATCACTCGGCGGATTCAAGATGAAGATATGAATCCAGTGGAAGCTGCGATCGCATCAATGAATACTTTATCTGGAGTGGTGATTGCGACTTCATTGGTCTTGATGACTGTGTTTGTTCCGGTGGCATTTTTCCCAGGGACAACCGGACAACTCTATCGACAATTTGCTTTAACAATCACATTTTCGGTTGCAGTTTCTACCTTTAACGCATTGACGTTTACACCGATGCTCTCGGCATTGCTGCTGCGTCGCGGACAAGCAGCTAGCAATAACTGGTTCTTCCGGCGGGTGAATTGGGGCATTGATAAAACTCGTGATGCTTATGCAAGAAACCTCGATCGCGTCGTGCGCAAAAAAGGATTAGTCTTGACCTTTTTTGCAGGAGCATTAGCGCTGACCTACTTTGTCTATAACCTTGTGCCGCAAGCCTTTATCCCTGATGAAGATCAAGGGGTATTTATCACAATTGTGCAAGCGCCTGAAGGGGTTTCGCTTGGCTATACCGAAAAAGTTTTAGAAAAAGCAGAAGCGATTCTCAAAGCTCAACCAGAAGTTGCCAACATTTTTGCAGTCGGCGGATTTAGCTTTAGTGGCGCAACTCCGAATAACGGAATCATCTTTACTACCCTGAAACCTTGGGATCAGCGTCGCGGTGCAGATCAATCTTTAGACTCGATTATTGGTGGGTTTTTCCCAAAACCTTTCGGACTGTTCCCCAAGATGGCATCGATTCAGGAAGCGGTTGTGCTGCCGTTTAATTTGCCTGCTATTTCTGGAATTGGGAACTTTGGTGGATTTGAGTTTCACTTGCAGGATCGCACTAATTTAGGCTTCCAAGCAATGGGTGAGACTTTGGGTAAATTTATCGGTCGTGCAACCGCTTATCCTTCGCCGCAAAGTCCTCAGATTGCTCAATTACGTCCGAACTTTAACGGGAATACGCCGCAAATCGCGGTAGAAGTGGATCGCGATCGCGCAAATCAACTGCAAGTTCCGCTCGATGATATTTTCAATACCTTACAAGTCTTTCTCGGGTCTACCTATGTGAATGACTTTAACCAGTTCAACCGAGCGTATCGTGTCTATGTTCAAGCGGATCAACAATATCGATCAAACCCTGAAGACATTAAGAAACTGTATGTTCGCAGTACAACTGGACAGATGATTTCGATGGGGAACTTAGTCAAAGTCACCCAAAATACAGGACCATCGATTATCACTCACTACAACTTGTTCCGCTCGATCGAATTAAACGGTGCTCCAGCACCGGGGGCAAGTTCTGGGCAAGCGATTCAAGCGATGGAGGCGGTTGCGAGAGAAACCTTACCGAGAGGCTTTGGCTTTGAATGGTCAGGGCTTTCACTGGAAGAAATCGAATCAGGGGGCGCAGCATTCTTTATTTTCGGATTAGCGATCGTCTTTGTGTTTCTTACCCTAGCTGCTCAGTATGAGAACTACATTGATCCAGTGATCATCATGCTGACTGTGCCCCTAGCAATTCTAGGCGCACTCTTAGCTGTTCTCTTGCGGGGGACTGCAAATGATGTCTACACTCAAATCGGCTTCGTGATGCTGATCGGGATGGCGAGTAAAAACTCGATTCTGATTGTTGAATTTGCCAACGAGGAGCGTGCTGCCGGTAAAGGAATTGCGAGTGCAGTCGTTGCAGCAGGACGAGAACGGTTAAGACCAATTCTCATGACTGCGATCTCAACTGCGATCGGCGCACTTCCTTTGGTGATTGCAACTGGACCTGGAGCGGCGGCTCGTCAATCTTTGGGGACTGCGATCGTCGGTGGGATGGTTGTCGCAACTTTCCTAAGTTTGTTCATTGTTCCTGTCCTTTATATTGTGATTAAAGGATTTGAAGATCGCTTGAGAAAACCTGCAAAACGTCTAGCTCCAGTTGATGGAAGTTTGGACGGCAATAGTAAACATCCCCGTGAATCAGCAGCGACTTCCGAAAGAGATTGAAATCTACCTGGATGGAGAGGGGATTTCCTCAGCAGATCAGTCACGATTAGGGTTAGAAAAAATCCGTATTGATAGATTTGAGGGAAAACTCATGGGATATGTTCTAACGATTTTAGTGACTGCACTGAGCTTACTTGTCGTCGATATTGTTTTACCGGGCGTGAATATTGAAAGCTTTGCAGTTGCGATGATTGCAGGGATTGTGATTGGTTTAATCAATACCTTTGTGAAGCCGATTTTGTCGCTTTTGACGTTGCCGATTAACTTAGTAACGTTGGGCTTATTCTCGATCGTGATTAACGGTATTTGTTTTACCCTAGCGGCGGCTTTAGTTCCAGGTTTCCAAGCACACGGACTGATTTCATTCCTCGTGGCTCCGGTGATTCTGTCATTGGCAAGTACCTTCTTGAATAAGTACTTTGCAGAACGCAACGCTGATCTGAAGCCAAACGTCTAGATGACTCGAATCTGATCAACCCCCAGTCGGTAGGCGCGACATCTGGGGGTTTTCAGGTAACTTTCTAATACAGATCCTGCCCTGAAGGATAAAAAAATGTATTATAAGCTACAGATTTGACTCTTCGCTTCAGAGAAGTTTGCTTATGTCTCTTAATTCAGAAATTTATGGGTTCGATCGATCGGGTGCTGGCTGGCAGATGCTTCAAGCACAATCGATTTCCTGCGCTCCGCGATTTACGCCATCGATGTGGGTGCAGTTGCTCAATCCCCCGACAGCTTACAGTTCTGACCAGGGGCGGCTTCTTTGCCAAGTGGCTGAGGATCAATGGCTCGCTTGGGTTCCAGAGTATGGCGAACTTTTGCTGACGACTGATGAGTTTTGCAGCTTGAGCGAGGACTGATTGGCGATCGTCCGCAAGAATGCTTAATTCTACCTGTTCTTTCTAAATTGAATTCTACTCTCAGTTTAAAATCTATATTCAGCGCCAGTTCCGCAAGAATCTGGCGTTGTTTTATGGTTCAAGGAATCTGTAGATGCTTAAGCCTCGGTCTATTAGCCTGATCATCATTGCCTGTATTACGTTTTTCTGGTCAGTTGCTTGCTCTTCTCAATCGACTCCTCTCGCTGTGTCTGCAACGCCTTGGTCTGGCTATTCAGGACATCATATTGCTATGAAAAAGGATTTTTATGGACAAGCAGGACTGAAAATTCAAGACCTGTTGTATCAGTCCACAACTGAGCAAGTTGATGCATTTCTAGCTGGGAAAACGGATTTGGCTTGGGTGACAACCGGAGATGTGATTGACATGGCTGGAAAAGACTCCAGTCTGAAAATTATCTTTCTGTGCGATTACTCTAATGGGTCAGATGGCATTGTCGGGCGCGGAATTAAGACTGCGGCAGATCTCAAGGGCAAAACAATAGCTCGTGAAAATGTATTGTTTGAAAAGGTTTTTCTGCGGGCTTATTTGGAAAAAGGGGGGTTGAGCGAAAAGGATCTCAATATCAAAGATATGTCTGCTGCTGCTGCTGCTGCTGCATTTAGTGCACAGCGGGTGGATGCTGCTGTGACTTATGAACCTTTTCTGAGCAAAGCCTTGAAGGAAGGTGGTGGAGAGCTTCTCTTTAGCACCAAGGGCACAAATTTAATTGCAGATGTGCTCGTCACGCGATCGCAGTTGATTGCTGATCGCAGAGCCGATTTGCTGACATTTCTGAAAGCAGTTGATAAAGGAATCAAACTCTTAGAAACTAGAGATGAATCTGCGCTCTTGCTTGCTGCTCAACGCTTAGGGATTTCATCTTCCGAACTGCGTGAACAACTGGCGGGAATTGCATTGTTTGATATCGAGGGCAATAAAACGATCGGGTTCAATCCCCAAAACCCGAACAATGCGATCAAAAATTTTGAGCTTGTTGCGAAAGCTGCTTACGATTTCAAAGTCGTTCAACAACCGCTAGATGTGAAATCTATCTACGATGATTCGCTTGTGAAAGCGCTTTAAGAGCGCATTGTAAAAACATCACTTTGCGTTCAATGCTCAAACTTTTTAAGGGGCGACGATCCGCCCCAAATAGTGCATTCTACCGCTTTGATCCTTGATAGATCCGTTGGGCTTGCTCAGCCGTCAACCAAGGCATAACCTCGGTTTGAGGGACAGGCTCAGCGGATTTGACTTGAGAGCGAATCGTCACAGGTTGGCGCAACTGACCATTGCCATTGTCCTCTTTGTGAGGCAAATTACAAGCCACGGGTGGCGCGCTGGTTTTCTCATAAAATGCGCCCAGTTCACGCGGCGAAAGCTGGCTTTGAGGTGGCACATAAGCATGGGTCTCCGGATCAAATGCCAAAAGCTCACCCGTTTCAATGTGATAAACCCAGCCGTAAATTTCTAGCTTGCCTTGATATAGACGGGAATGAACGACCGGATAAGTTTTGAGATTTTCGATTTGAGTCAGGACGTTTTCTGCGATCGTAATTTCAAGCAATTCTTCGCCGCTGTACTGACTGTAATTTTCTTTGACTAATCTGCGAGTTGCCTCAGCATGTTTGAGCCAGTCATATACTAGGGGCATGTCTTCCTGAAGCTTGTTCAACTTCAACAAGCCTTTCATTGCGCCACAATGCGAATGTCCACAGACAATAATTTGCTGAATGTCTAAAGCCGCGATCGCATATTCAACCGCTGCTCCTTCTCCGCCGTTCGCGGCTCCAAACGGTGGAATAATATTGCCTGCGTTGCGAATCACAAACAGTTCACCAATACCCGCTTGGGTGATCAAATTTGGATCAATCCGCGAATCCGAGCAAGTAATGAACAGCACTCTGGGCTTCTGCCCATGCGACAGTTCCTCAAGCTGATCCAAATGAGACGGCACATAGCTTTCCCAAAACTGCTGATGTCCTTGAATTAACTTTTTCATTCTCCCTTCCTGTTATCATTGCCACTCATCGATCGCTTCATCCTTGGTATTCGTATTGCGGCTGGGGGTTTCGCGATTGAACTTCAAATGAATCGATCGCGTTTGTTCCCCATCTTTCGCGACTGCCAAGATCGGATAATCGATTAAACCATCTTGGAAGGACATCTGGAATCGGAAGGTTCCGTCTGGATTGAGCGGAATGATTTGTCCGCCGATCGAGACAGTCGCATCCGGTTCTGTTGCCCCGTAGATAATCAGTTCCGCATCTGCAACCAGCCAGAATTTGCGCGGACGAGCCGGAATCGCACTACCTGAGAACATGCCGACTCCTGACATGCCAATGCCTGACATGCCCGAAACCGTTGGCAACGCCCACATTCCCATCCCCGACGGGAACACAAACGAACTGACAGCGGCAGCCGGAACCTGCTGCATTGAACCGAAAATCGATCCAGCCATGCGTTGCAGTTCTGCGCCTTGTGACAGGTCGAAGATCTGATCATACATGCCATTCGGACTGCCTATTTCACTTTCAGCGGCGGGTGATCCTAATGTCAAGAAAGTTTTACCTGTGAGTTCTTCTTCCCAGTCGATCGTGACGAATTGATCGTTTTCCCAGGCAGACGGATAAGCTGGAGGAATGCGTACAGAGTGTGATCGCGCCAGCATCAACCAGCGTCCATCTCCAGTCATGTACCCAATTTCTGCAATGTAATCGCGATCGCTGACAGGAATCGGCAAATACCAATCGCGCGCCATTTCGTCACAGGCAAACTGCTGCAAACTGTGCGGGCTTTGATGCGCTAAATCGACATCCGTGACATCGTACAATCGCAGCACTAAATTCTGTCCGCCTTGATTACGCAGTTCGGATTTGTGTTCGTTAGGAATGTCCCAATAGGCGTAAGCCCATTGCGGATCGCGCGGCATCAGCACAATCCGACTGTCCCCGTAGCCGTCGGGTAAATCTGGTAAGCCTTCATCCACATCTGCTAAAGCTTCACTCGACAAATCGGTCTGTCCGACATCAAACCGAGCTGATTCTACGATCGTTTGACCCTCATCCGATCGTGCCATTGCCATACCGACCATTCCGGTAGCGATTCCGCCGACTGCGGCGATTCCGGGTAATGCAGATTCGTCTGTAGATTCGTCTGAAGATGCTGCGCTTGCATCGGGTTGAGAAGGATCAATCATGGCAGGTGTCTCCTGAGTGTCGGGCACTTCTGGCTGAGGAGATTCAAGATTGGCTTCTTGATCTGCTAAGCGAGAACCTGCGATGCCTGCTAACCCTGCTGCTGTTGCGGCTCCACCTAAAGCAGCAATTTCTGGAATAGAAGAACTTGCTTCTACAGATTCGACTTCAGAAGTTGCCGCAATTATAGGTGGCTCCTCAAGTTCGATCACTTGTGCTTCAGAATTATCCATAATTGAGCGCGCTTCATCGTCGGAGATCGGCTCAGCATCGATAATTTCTAGATCAGAAGATTCAACACTCGCAGGAGTTTCGTCGATGTCCTCTGGCTCGATCACTTCTTCTAACTGCGGTTCTGGATCAATCCCGGAAAAATTATCTCCCGCTTGCCCCATTCCTGCCACTCCCAAGGCAGCAGCACCACCGAATGCAGCAATTTCTGGAATCATGCCTTGAGCATTGTTTGAGTTTTCGACCAGCGGTTCTGTCGCGTCAGTAGCATCGATCGGTGCAACGCCTTGCTCGAACGCTAACTGCTCGTAAGAAGGTTGTGGAACTGCTTCGACAACGCTGGGTGCATCATCAAGATTCAGCTCGATCGCAGGTTGGTCGAGTATGGCATCTTCTGGCGCGTCTAAATCCTCGATCGCATCTAACGTTACAAGGGGTTCCGGCTCGGGTGGGACTCCCGATCGAGTCCGGTTCATCCAAGCCGCAGTCCCTAATCCAGCTAACCCTAAAGCGGCTGCACCAGAGAGATCAAAATCGGATTCAGGCGGAGCTTCGGGAGGTTCGATTGAAGGTGCAGTCATTTCAATCGGCGGCATCTCTCGAATTTCAACTAAGGGGCGCTCAGGCACAGCAGTCGGCTCGACCTCAATTGCAGATGCAGCAGTCGTTGATTCAGGAACGCCCTCGACATCAGAGTGCTCTAATGCTTGCTCTAATTGTGATGCTGCGGCAGCGGCTCCAGCACCCGCAACCTCAGCAGGTGGCTCGACTTCACTTGTGGATTGTGGGATCGGTTCAGGACTGTCACCCGCATCAGCACGTCCTAATTGTGATGCTGCGGCAGCGGCTCCAGCACCCGCAATGACGGCTGCTCCACCCATTGCAGCCGGTGGAATCGTCGGGGGTTGAACTTCCGCGATCGCTGCGCGATCCGATGAGATCACAGATTCCGCGCGAGAAGCCAGACTGATATCAGGTTCGCTCGGAGTCATGAGTGGCGGAGGTGGAGGCGGTGCTGTTGGAGCAGGGGATGGAGAGGGCGCAGCAGGTGGAACTTCAGCAGTTGAGGGAGTCGATCGCCGACCGCGTAAAAGCCAACCTAAAAGCAGTGCTCCCAATCCGAGTGGCAGTAACCACCAGAGCCATCCTGGAATACCACTATCGTTGTTACTCGTGTCGTTGTTAGACGATGGTTGCGCATTGGCAGATCCAGCCGGAACTTGCCCGACGATCGTTGGTTCATTGGCAGATCCAGCCGGAACTTGTTCTGCAATCTTTTGCGCATTAGCAGTTGAATCTGGGGCTTGTCCATCTGGAGCTGTGCCTGAAGTTGAATTTGGAGTAGCAGCCCCAGCAGGAGAGGGGGCGGGAGCGGGAGAAGAACCTGCACCTGCGCCGATATTTCCTGGATTTCCTGGATTCAATGAGGCAACTGTTGCAGCCGTTCCAGCGGCAAAGAGAGTCGCAGGATCTAAAGCGAGTGAAGCCGGATCGCTTTCTGTGGTTTGAACTAAATTACGTCCTACATCCGAAGTAATGTAACCCAACAGTGCAGCGGCTCCCGGAGAAGGAGTCGCCTTATGGACGTAGTAGAACGGCTGTGAGAACGGATAGCGGGGATCATTCGGCAACGTGTTGTGCATGGGCACGATCCGGACGCTGGAATTCCCTAAAACTTGATTGGCAGGGGCAAAACTGATGCCGTCTTGACCGAGCTGTTGGGCAACCGCTTGGGTGCTGTCTTCAGGGGTACGAATTGGACTGCTGCTGCTGACTGACTCAGACGGTTGAATGAAGACAGAATAGTTCCGAAATGCTGTCCGGGTGTCACTGAGATCGGGGCGATCGATAAACCGAATCTTTCCAGGTGCGCCGCCTAATTCTGACCAATCGGTGATTTCACCCCGAACGATTTTGACGAGTTGAACAACGGTGATCCCGCCTTTGAAGGGATTGTCTGGACTGGTGATAATGGCAATTTTGCCGCGTTCGAGGGCAACAGGCACTAAACCTTCTTGGCGTTCGGATGCGGTGAGCGGACGACCGATCGCAGCGAGGTCGATTTTGCCATCGCGCAATGCCTGTAATCCAGCTGGCGTGCCCGAGTAGTTGAGATTAATGGTGCTGCCTGAAAATTGCTGCTCAAATCGTTGTTTCAAAGCCTGGTTGATGGTTACCATACTGCTCGAACCATCAATTTGAATCGTTGTCCCTGAGGGCACAGAAGACGGAAACGGGAAACTTGTGGGCGCGGCTTGAGCCAAAGTTTGAGGAACAAAGATCGATTCTAGGGGTTTTACCGTTGCAACAGTCGTTAACAGCAGCGCAAAACCGAGCGCAGACGATTTTTGGTTTGGCAACATTAATTCAAACGCCTCTTACACCAGTGCAGATCTTGGATTTTGCAAAGTATTATATAGCGATCGCTCAAAATCCGCCTCTGCCAATGCGTTGAGGATCTTGCGATGTGATCGAGCGCACCCGTAAGGATGATTCTATCGCATTGGTAAGCGCCTAGTTTAAATCGGGAACTCTACGAAAGATTCCTGTATGAAGATAGGCAATGAGTGTTGAGCAGTGGACAAACCCCAGTTCCAGCGGGCGCGATCGCGATTATCAGATTTTATTAGACGCAATCCCAGATTTAATCTTACGGATTGATCGCAACGGGGTTTGCCTCGACTATCACCTCCCCAAAAACTTCAAAGCATACGGGCGAGAATTCGATTGGTACGGTAGACGCTTAGATGAAATCATTCCAGCAGAAGTCGCTCAACAGCAGATGGAATATGTTGCATCTGCGATCGCGACGAATGAGATGCAAGTGTATGAACAGCAGATCGAATGGAACGATGAAATTCGATACGAAGAAGTTCGAGTCCGCCGTTACAGTGAGACAGAAGCTTTAGTCCTGGTTCGCGATATCAGTGCCCAAAAAAATGTGGAGAAGGCACTGACACAAAGCGAAGCTCGATTTCAACGTCTGGCAACGAATATTCCCAGTATGATTTATCAGTTTCGGCTTGAGCCGGATGGAACTGTGAGTTTTCCGTTTGTCAGCCGGGTTTCTGAGCGCATCTATGAAGTCGAACCCGAGTTAATTCAAGAAGATCCAGGCTTGCTGATTGGTCAAATTCATCCCGACGATCGCGCATCATTTGAAGAATCGATTCGACACTCAGCAGAAACGCTTGAACCCTGGAAATGGTCAGGGCGGAATGTTCTGTCTTCTGGCAAGATCAAGTGGATTGAAGGACATTCACAGCCGGAACTGCAAATTGATGGAGCGATCGTGTGGGATGGCATTGTCACTGATGTCAGCGATCGCAAGCAGCTTGAAGCCCAGCGCCAGCAGGCAGAATGCGCGATCGCAGAAAGTGAAGCGCGGTTTCGCAGCTTTGTGGAAAATGCCAATGATTTAATTTGTGCCTTTTCGCCCACGGGTCTCTTTACTTATATTTCTCCTAAAGTCTTTGAAATTTCTGGATTCTTAGCCAAAGAGCTGCTCGGCAAACCCTTGTCCGACTTTATTCATCCTGAGGATTTGCACATTGTTCAAGCTTCCATCGAGGAGCTTTTGAAAACTGGAGAGCGGCAATCTGCGATCGAGTTTCGGGCTAGACGTAAAGATGGAGACTGGTACTGGGCGTTGTGTAATACGTCTAGCATTAGAGGCTCGAACGGAGGACTCGTCAGTATTTTGAGCATTGTGCGCGATATTAGCGATCGCAAAGCCAATGAAGAAAAGCTTAGACAACAAGCGATCGATCTAGAAAATGCCTTGCAAGAACTTCAAAAAACGCAAGCGCAACTGATTCACAGTGAAAAAATGTCTTCTCTGGGGCAACTCGTTGCCGGAATTGCTCATGAAATCAACAATCCCATTGGGTTTATTCACGGCAACATTATTCACGCCATGAATTACTTTCAGGATCTTGTTGCGTTGATTAAGTTGTATCAAACTCATGAGTGTCATTCAATTCCAGACATTGAAGCGTTTATCGAGGAAATCAATCTCGATTTTATTTACAAAGATCTGCAAAGTATCTTTGATTCAATGCAAACCGGAACAGAGCGAATTCGAGAAATTGTGTTGTCTCTGCGTAACTTTTCTCGACTCGATGAAGCGCAACTGAAGCCTGTGAACATTCACGACGGGATTGAAAGTACCTTAACGATTCTGCAAAGCCGACTGCATCAGGCTGAGTCGAAAATCATAGTTTCAAAGTTCTATAACCAACTGCCGAAGGTGGAATGTTTTGCGAGTTCTTTAAATCAAGTCTTCCTCCAGATCTTGACGAATGCGATCGATGCAGTCAGCGAAGTTTGTGCGCCAGTGATCGAGATTCACACCGAATTTATCAGTGCAAACTGGGTGCGAATCCGAATTCTAGACAGTGGTGTCGGGATTCCTGAATCGGTACAAGCTCGCATGTTTGACCCATTCTTTACGACGAAACCTGTGGGCAAAGGTACTGGAATGGGTCTGGCAATTAGCTATCAAATTGTCACCGATCAACATCACGGCAGGTTGAAGTGCCAATCTAAACCCGGTCAGGGGACAGAATTTACGATCGAACTTCCCATTCGTCAATCACAGTAAAGGCTGTTGTTTGACACACTGCTCCAAATCAAGCTGGGCTAATTTCTCGTAGGCGTGATCGATTGCTGTTTTGCCTCGCAGTAAGCCAATATTTCCACCCGGACAAATCCAATTCAACGTATCGCGATCGAAGCGATCGAGTAATTTTTGCACATTGCGAATTTGCCGCAGCCAGTGAAACGTTTTCGCAGTCCTGAGCGGTACAGGATTGCCTTGAGAATCTGCGACTAAATGCCGTCCCGAAAAGAGCACACCGCCGCACGCATTCAAATACACACAGGCGGTTCCAGGCGAATGTCCTGAAGTCCAAATGACCTCTAGATGTGGCGAGATCATTAAATTTTCCTGAAATGGAGTGACGGTAAGATTCGGGAGTAAATAGGCTTCTTGCTCTTGAATGATCACGTCGCAGTGAAACGCCGATTGGATGTCGCGAACTTTGCCGATTCCGCCGCGATGCGTGATCACAAGCTGTTTTACACCCCCTTGGGCATCGAGAAACGATCGCGACTGCTCATCCCACGCTGGGCAGTCGATCAGCACATTTCCCTCTTTTTCTACAATGAGATAGGATGTTCCACCGAGTGTGTCACGATTCGGTGGAAATGCGAAAATTGGGACAAGACGATCCTGCGCACAGGTTTCCTCAGTCAAAACCAGACGTGGAGCTTTTGCAGGGCGTGACTGGGGTGTTAAAGGAATTGAAGATTCTAGGGGCACAAACTTCTAAATCGTTCAAACTAAAGAATATGGCAAACCGCCACCGTTGATTGTGCCAGATCCTGCAATTCTCTTCCATGCCCTAGACCCCTTTTTTTCGGCTCATGATTTGGCTTCTGCTGCTCGGACTGATTACCTATCTATTTATTACCCAGTGGGTCGCAAGTCTCACGCGCACGCCCGTGTGGCTACTGTGGCTGGTGGCAATGCTGCCTGTCTTGATTCTGTTGATCTGGACCGTTGTGTCACAAGGACAGACGATGCCCCTGAGATATACCGCAATTTTATTTGCAGGCTGTTTGGTGTTGTACTTATATCTGATTCAACGAGGGCGCATTTCTCGATCAGAGCCGATCGATGAGCCAGTTCCGCCCGAACCGATTCCCGATCTGCAACCTCCCAGTCTTGCCAGCCTCCGCCCTCTCAATCCAGCTGAAGAATCGAATTTGCAAACCTGCTTTCCTTGGTCAGTTTTTTACCTGCGGCATTTGGAGTATCATCCGCAGGGAGTTGTTTGCCGTGGACAACTGAGAACTGCGCCGGAAAAGGCATATGACATCATTCGGACCAATATTGAAGCGCAGTTTGGCGATCGCTTTGATGTGATTTTTCAGGAATATTTTCCAGGAGAGCCATTTTTTGAATTGGTGCTGAATTCTGTGCCCGCGTTTGAAGCAAAACATCAGCCGGGTGCGCTGCGTCCTGGATTTGCGTTTGTGCTAGGATTTCTCACGCTATTTACGACGACTTGGGCAGGATTGCAGGTGGTTGGACGAGTGCCAACGATTCCGGCACTATTGGAGGATGGGTTTCCTTATTCGATCGCAATTTTGATGTTTTTTGGTGCGCGCAGTTTTGGGTATTTCATCACGGCACGGAAATTTCAGGTTGCAACGACGTTGCCGTATTTTATTCCGATTATTCCACTGCCCTTTTTCCCCGTTGGGACGATTGGGGGCTTTACGCGGTTGGCATCGCGGATTCCGAATCGCAAGGCGTTGTTTGATATTGGGCTAGTTGGGGCGTTTTTGGGGTTGAGTGTTAGCATTCCGCTGTTAGCGTGGGGCTTGGTGCAGTCGGAATTGGTCGGGGTTCAGGGACAGGCCGGAATTTTTCAGTTTCGGGCGCTTGATCCAAGATTGTCGATCGTGCTTGCCTTGTTTAGTAAGTTAGTCTTTGGGGAAGAGTTGACCGCGGAGGCAGCGATTCGATTACATCCGACAGCGATCGCGGGGTGGATCGGATTATTATTCACGGCATTTAATCTCATGCCGATCGGGCAGCTTGATGGTGGGAGAATGGTTCATGCTATCTTTGGACGGCGGATCGGGGCGAGAATTGGTCGGATTTCGCGATTTTTATTGCTTGGGTTGGCGATTGTGTATCCTCATCTGCTGCTTTGGGCGGTTTTATTATTGTTGTTGCCTGCATTAAATGAACCGACATTAAATGATGTGGTTGAGGTTGATGGATGGCGTGAGGCAATTGGATTTATGGCGTTGGTGATTCTAATTCTCTTAGTGTTACCTGTGCCAAAGTTTTTAACGGCTGTGTTGGGAATGTAGAGTGATGAAAGGATTGGTTCAGAAATGTCGATCGCTATTGGTGTATCGCGATGTCTTTGAAGATGCGATCGCTGGTGCTTTTCTCACTGTACTAGAGAATCTCGATCGCCCTGAAATTGCAATTCGGGCTTACGCAGATTGGTTTTCAGCGTTAGCAAAACTCCGGCAAGGCTGGAAAGATTACTTACTGAATCGAATTCTGCTTTCAGAGAATGCGTTTACTCAGCAAGCGCATGAAAGTTTTATTCCCGATGAATTGATCCATGCGGTTCGGCGTGATGCCCGAATTCTGCAAGAGGTTTATCAACTTGGGTGTGCTCAATTTGCTGAGTTATTGGATCTCGTTCCTTGGCGAGATCATTTGATTCAGGTCGATAGTCGTTCTCGGTATCAGGAGTTTGAACGAATTCAGAAACGCTTAGAAGTTTCTGAAGATTGGGCAGGTGAGTTTATTGAGTTACTCTCGTTCTATCGCAAGTTTGGAACTGGAAGGTTTGCCGAGTACTCTGCATTCCGTTGGCAGAATGGGAAATTAAACGCGATCGCGACTCCTGATCCGGTGCGACTCGATGCCTTAGCCGGGTATGAGTCTCAACGCGATCAACTGTTGCGGAATACAGAATTTTTGCTGGCTGGATTACCTGCACTGCATATTTTGCTGTATGGCAGTCGTGGTTCAGGGAAGTCGTCGCTGGTCAAATCACTACTGGGTAAATATGAGAATCTGCGATTGATTGAAGTGGCAAAGTCAGAATTGAGAGATTTGCCTGCGATCGTAGAAGGATTACGCAATCTACCTCAGAAGTTTGTCATCTTTGTCGATGATTTGTCGTTTGAAGAAGATGACGATGCGTATAAGGCATTAAAAGTGGTTCTAGAAGGCAATTTAACGGCTCGCCCTCAGAATGTTGTGGTCTATGCAACGTCGAATCGACGGCATTTGATTCGAGAATTTTTTGACGATCGCCCTAGACCTAGAGATGCCGATGAGATTCACAACTGGGATACTGTGCAAGAGAAACTATCGTTTAGAGATCGCTTTGGGTTAACGTTAACGTTTGAACCTGCGGATCAACCGACTTATTTGAAAATTGTGCATCACCTTGCAGAGCAGGCGGGCATTTCAGTAGATGATTTAGAGTTTCGGGCGTTACAGTGGGCGACGCGACACAATGGGCGATCGGGAAGAACGGCTCGCCAGTTTGTTGATTTTCTCAAATCCGAACTGACGCATGAGTGAATTACTTTGGACAATTAGCGCGATCGCGCTCTTGGATAGTATTAATCCGAATGCAGTTGCAGCGCAGGTGTATCTATTGACCACACCAAAGCCTGTTCCGAGATCGATCGCATTTATTTTGGGTGAAATCTTAGCGGCTTGGATTGCAGGAATGCTGATTGCATTCGGCATGATGCAATTAATTGCAAAAGTATTCAATCAATTGGGTGCGGTTCTATTCATTTTGCAATTTCTTTTAGGAATTGCACTTTTATATCTTGGCTGGAATTTTCAGAAATTGATATCGAAAACAGCAGTGAAACGCCCAAAGTCATTGAAACCGAGCGATATGTTTCTCTTTGGATTCATGCTTGCCTTCACTGAAGCGCCAACGGCACTGCCTTATCTCGCTGCGATCGAACAAATGACTCGCACGAATCCATCTTTGACAGAGTTAGCATTGCTCTTACTGTTTTACGATGTCATCTTTGTTTTGCCGTTGATTCTGCTCGTGGTCGTCTATGTCATCGCTCAGAATCGTTCTACTCAAGCGATCGCGCTCATTCAAGAATTTGTAAGCCGCTGGTTTCCGGTTCTGTTTCAAGTTGTGCTGATTTTACTCGGCATTGTGTTAATCGCTGATAGCATCGCACAGGGATTTGGGCGATCGGTGATTTGAATGCTGCATATCGACGAGTTCATCACAATCAATCTGATAGGGGGGTAGGAAAATCGGTTTCTTTCTCCCCATCTCCCCACTCCGCAAAATTCATGCGATCGACAACTACATTCCCCGCTCAAATCTCAGATCAATTTGCCAGAACCGGAGCCGCCGCGACCCTTGTATCAGAATCCTGGAACACAGTCTGCCAAGTTGCATAGCCTTGAGATGTGAGATGAATTCCATCGGTCGTATATTCCGATAGGATCTGACCATCGTGATCGGCAAATTGTGCAAATAAATCGAGATAGGTTGCTCCTTCTTGGCGTGCAAGTTCTTGCAATTGCTGATTGATATGGATAATGCGATCGCTGGGAATCCTGGGGGTGCGAGTCGGTAAGATTGATTCGACAATCACCTTGGTGCGAGGATGCATTGCGCGAAGCTGCTTGAGAATTCGCTGCATATTCCAAATAATTTCAGCATCGCTTGCCCCCATTTTCAAATCATTCACCCCTGCCATTACGTAAATTTGATCGGGGCGGGTGTTCGCAATATCCGGTAAGCGCGCCAAGATATTCCAAGTCGTATCACCAGAAATGCCTTGATTCAGCCAGATTTGAGACTGCGGTAAGCGATCGCCCGGAAACCATAAACTTAAGGAATCACCGAGTAGAATCGAGAGTTGACGATCGCCATTGCGTCTTGATACCGCCTTCGCTTCTAGAGCAAGTAATTTTCGCCACTGTTCATACGTCGGCTGAACAGAGGAATTTTGCCAAATTTCTCGGAAACTGTCGCTGGGCAATCGGGTGTAGAGTTTGCCGATTTTCAAAGCAGATAAGCGTTGCAGGTAAAGTTGTCCACCCGATCGAGGCGCAGACACCAGCGGGGCAACCTCTGAAGAAAACTCAGGCTGGATCTCCACTTCAGGTCGAACTGAAACCGTCGAACTCAACGGAGAAGATGCGATTCTGGGTTCAGTAATTGAGATCGGGAACTTTTCTGGCGGGAGCGAAGTCGGAGGAACGGATACCGATGGTGTGGGTAATACCGCAGATGCAAACGTCAAGGCAAAGACGGTGGGGGCTGTCATAGACTGCTCGGAGGATTGCTGTTTATCCCTAATAACGTGATAAATATTACACAGTCAGTAGGGTTTTGCAATCCTTCACAGAAGATTTGTCTAAATTTCACAGTGGTTTTGCGTCTAAGTAGTGGCGGTAGCGGATTTCCAGATTTTCGATCGATAAGTTTTGTGTCCAATATTCGGTTAACGCATGCCCAAATGCCCATGCGACTCGATCGGGGGTCGATGAGCTATCGCTCAGAATTGACCATAAGGCTTTAAAGTCAAGCGGGGCTGAGGGTTGCAGCAATTGGTAGAGGTCATACGCCATTTGCAATTTACCCACGACGATCGGTAATTGCTCGATCGGGATTTGTTCTGCGAGTAATAGGGCTAATGTGGGTGAACCTGTCGCGATCGTGGACAGAAATCTCAGAACGGGGCTTTTTAGAAATGCGGTTAAGCCTTGAGTTGTCGCCATTTGAAAGGTATAGCGATCGATAATCTTCGCGGCAGTTGCAGTGCGGGCATCAATGTTTTTGAGAAACCGGGCGAGCCGCGCTTGTTTGACTGGATCAAGGCTGTTCAGAATCGCGATCGATAAGTCATCCACGCTCCAAGCTTCTCGATGTTCACCCGCTGTGACGAGTGGCAAGACGAATGAAGCAACTTCGCCCAACACGTCTTGACGATAGGCAACCGCTTCTCGAATCGAGACTTCTTTGGGGCGATCGCCGAATTGCCAGTTGTACGGTGGAGTCCATTCTCGAATCGGACGTAAGCGATCGACTTGCGTGACGATCGCAAGGGTTGGCAGTTCTTGCGCCTTCAGTGCATTCAAGAAGTCCAAATCCATTTGCAATGCTGGATCGAGTGCAGGCGAAACGAGTAAAACTAAGTCTGTTTTTGCAGCATAATCGAGGACTTGCTGCCGAAAATCAGAGCGTTCAACCTGCTCATAGCCCGGTGTATCCCAGAGCGTTAAAGTCTCTCCACTCTCTGTTTCCCAACGATAATCTTGGATTTGATCCGTCGAAGGCAGTGCATCGACTTTTGCCTGTGCTTGCACAAACAAGGTATTGATCAAACTACTTTTTCCGGCTCCAGTTCGACCGACAAGCAATAAGCTAACAGGCTTTTGTGCGACTGTTTCGACGGGTGTTGCTTGAGCAATGACTTCTTTTAAGGTTTGGAATTTTGCAGGTGTTTCAATCGCAGGTAGAACAGGTGCAGCCTTGCCGCTATAGAGTGAGATCGCTTGTCTTGCGAGATTTCGCAAAACTGCTTCTCGCAACATTTGGCTAAGATTGCCTAGGAGTTCTTGAGTTGCTTTGCTACTACTACTTTGTGTTGCAGTTCGAGCAACTGCGACCGCAGGATTGAGAAACCATTGCGCCCAGTTCCACACTCGCAGCACTTTCCGCGCAGAAGGCTCTAGTTTTTGATAGATCTCATAAGCTTGAACAGCTTGTCCCACGGTGACTTGATTCAAGACAGGTGCAAGTCTTTGCATCCATTGATCTAAGTCATCCACAGTTCCACGCAACAGTGAGTACGCTTGTGGAACATAGATATTCAGCAGCGGCTTTTGAGCATCTGGATAGTAAATATTTGCGATCGCGCGAATCAAACTCTGACAGCGTTGCCAAAAGATGTTCCAGTCCTGCCAGATGGGCGGATCGAATTGTGCTTCAGCTAAGATTTTCTGAACTTCGGTTTCGGCTTGTCGAGTCGCATTGGTTGCAGGAGAGTCGCTGAGTTCGATTGTCTCTTCTGAGAGTTCAGCAACGATCGCTTCAACTTGACTGAGTGCAGGCTGTGTCCATTTCACCAGCAGCCAGCGCCACCCGACGAAGATTACTGCCACGATCGCCCAAATCCAGTTGATTCCCCATTCATGGATTTGGAGTCCTGCTGAAATCAGCAGAAAGCCGATCACAACTGCGATCGGGAGTGCCAAAACGATCCACTGCCAAATCCGAAGTCGCACCATAGTCTGATTCCAATGGTTTTCTCCATGCTAGGGCAGATTGGGGAGAAGATTGTTGGGAAAAAATTTGAAGTTTTGAGATGGAGAGTGGAGAGTGGGGAGTAAGAGGATGTTTGAAAAGTATCGTTCATCGCATTCACCCGCCCCCGGACTGGAAGTCCAGGGCTAGTTGAACGAAGTCCACTGAAGGGACTAACAGCCAATCAAAATCAGGTCTTCAGTCCTTTGAAAAGGACTTCGCACTGTTAGCCCGGAATTCTATTCCAGGGCGAGCTAGAACGGAGCGAGGAAATTGTTGATGCTTTTCAAACACCCTCTAAGGCATCATTCTAGTTTTCTCTCTATCTCTCTACTCAAATCAACCCAATCCCAAATCCGTCACTGCCCCCAAACTGCTCGACGAGACCAATTTGGCATACTTTGCTAGCACGCCTTTGGTATATCTCGGTGCAGGGGGTTTCCAGGCAGCGCGGCGTTTTTCTAATTCCTCTTCGGTTACATTCAACTGAAGTAAACGAGCGGGAGCATCGATCGTAATTTCATCGCCTTCTTGAACCAGTGCGATCGTACCGCCGACAAACGCCTCCGGTGCAACGTGTCCGACAACCATGCCGTAGGTTCCACCCGAAAAGCGTCCGTCGGTGATCAAGCCAACTGAATCGCCTAAGCCTGCGCCAATAATTGCCGAAGTCGGTGCGAGCATTTCGCGCATTCCAGGGCCACCCTTCGGACCTTCGTAGCGAATGACGAGAACATCGCCTGGATTGATCTGGTTTGCCAAAATCGCGTCTAGACATTCTTCCTCAGACTCAAACACACGAGCGGGGCCTGTAATCTTCGGATTCTTCACGCCTGTGATTTTCGCAACCGATCCTTCTGTCGCTAAATTGCCTTTGAGAATCGCTAAGTGTCCAGTCGCATACATCGGTCGATCCCAAGGACGAATCACATCTTGATCCGCACGCGGCTCTTCGGGAATGTCTTTCAGCCGTTCTGCGATCGTTTCTCCAGTAATTGTCAAACAATCTCCATGCAGCAAGCCATGAGCTAACAGCATTTTCATCACCTGCGGAATTCCACCCGCCCGATGCAAGTCTGTTGCCACATAACGACCCGAAGGTTTGAGATCACAGAGCACCGGAACCCGTTCGCGAATCGTTTCAAAATCATCAATCGTCCAAGGCACACCCGCTGAATGCGCGATCGCTAAAAAGTGCAACACAGCATTCGTCGAACCACCCACTGCCATGATCACTGAAATCGCATTCTCGATCGACTTGCGCGTAATAATGTCTCGCGGCAGGATTTGATTGCGAATCGCTTCAACTAAGACCTTTCCAGCCAGTGCGGTATTTTCTGCTTTTTCAGGATCCACCGCCGACATCGTAGACGAATACATCAAGCTCATGCCCATCGCTTCAAATGCCGAGGACATCGTATTTGCGGTATACATTCCACCGCACGAACCCGCACCCGGACAAGCACTTCGCTCCACGGCATACAGCATGGCTTCGTTAATTCTGCCAGCACTGTACTGTCCAACCGCTTCAAACGAACTAACGACAGTCAAATCTTGTCCGTCTAAATGACCCGGCTTAATTGTGCCGCCATAGACAAAAATCGCTGGAATATTCATTCGTGCCATCGCAATCATGGCTCCCGGCATGTTTTTATCACACCCGCCGATCGCGATTACGCCGTCCATACTTTGCCCGGTGCAAGCAGTCTCGATCGAATCGGCAATCACATCTCGCGAGACGAGAGAATATTTCATCCCTTCCGTACCCATCGAGATCCCGTCACTAATCGTAATCGTGCCAAACATCTGCGGCATACCGCCTGCCGCCCGAATGCCTTCTTCTGCTTGAATGGCAAGCGGTGCAATTCCCATGTTGCAAGGCGTAATCGTACTATGAGCACTTGCAACCCCGACGATCGGCTTTGTGAAATCGGCATCTTGGAATCCCACAGCGCGCAGCATCGCACGATTGGGCGATCGCTGAACCCCCTGAGTGATAGCTTGGCTTCTTAGATTTTCGGGCATGATCTTTCTCGCTAGTCTAAAATCGGTCTGTATGATACAGACTGATCATTTTAAGACGTTGTGATCCGAAACGGCGCGGCTTACGTCTGATTCCTGAGTTGACATCGCTTATCCGGAGTAAACTGCTAGCGTCAGGGAAGCTTAATCTTATGAAACTCAAAGTTCTGCAATCTACAACATTCAAACAGTCCACGGCGGATTCTTCTAAGCTATCGGCTCAAGATAAAATCAGTGTCCCAGTTGGTGAGGAGTTTACTGTTCACTCTTACAAACCCGTGGGCAATAATCATGTTCGGGTTGCACTCGTTGATCAGTTTTTGGGCAGACCTCCGCGCAATACCTGGTATGTCTTTCAGCCGCATGTTCAGATTTTTAATCAACGCGGACAGGTGAAAAACTTTGAGCGCAAAGCTAGCATCGGACTGCCGAATTTTTCGCTACCGTCGTCGAAGCTCTTAAATGTCCCTTATCATACGCAACTCAACAATGCTGAGAATCCGAAAGGAGCTTGCAATGTCACAAGTTTTGCGATGGTGATGCGGTATTTCCAGATTCCGAAGCGAACAAATGCGGTGCAGTTTGAGGATGAACTCTATCGCTACATGGAAAATAAAGGCTTAAGCCGCCATGATCCGCATGATTTGGCGATCATGGCAGAGGATTATGGATTAAAAGATGACCTGACTTTACAAGGGCGAATGCTCGATATTCGTAAAGCGATCTCCGAAGGCAAGCCCTGCATTCTGCATGGATACTTTACGAGCTTTGGACATATTCTAGTCGTGCGCGGATACGATCGCGTCGGCTTGCGCGTGAATGATCCGTTTGGCGAGTGGTTTGAGGACGGCTATCGCAATGATTTGCCGGGCGACAATCTCTCGTATTCTTACAATCTGATTCAACGCTGTGCTTCGCCAGAAGGTCCGAACTTTATGTGGCTACACCGGTTGTCGAGAGCTTAAAGGACTTTTGCTCTCAGCCAAGAAATTGGTAACAACGACATTTTTTTCAACCCGGGTACATAAGCCCGACGGTTGAAATTGTCATAATTATTGTTCTCGATTGCGTTCAAAATTTGGCTATACAGCATCAAGGCTGACCAAACTGGCCAGCGGGCATCTTCATTTAATGAACCAATGCCACGCTCTGCCATTGCATAGAACTGCCGCGCTCGCTCAATCTGAAACTTCATCAGGGCTTTCCAGCGATCGTCATTCACACCCTTCATCAAGTCGTCTTCGGTGTAATTAAACCGCGCTAAATCCTCAAGCGGTAGATAAATCCGACCCCGACGCGCATCTTCACCCACATCGCGCAAAATATTCGTTAACTGTTTCGCGACACCGAGCGCGATCGCATCGTCTAACGGCGAATAGCTAGGTTCAGGACGATACCAGGGCGCAGTCGTATCTGGCTCAGCTAGCCCCATCACATCCGTGGACATCAAACCAACCGTACTTGCAACCCGATAGCAGTACAAGTAAAGCTCATCGAACGTCTCATAGCGGCTGCGATAGAGATCCATCCGTTGTCCCGCAATCATGTCGCGGAACGGTTGAATCTCGATCGGAAAGCGCTCCACCGTGTCAACCAGTGCGACATCGAAATCATCTTCGGGATAGCCCGCGAAGATTTTTTCTAAGCGCTCTTCCCACTGATCAAGCGTATCGTTCGTGGCTTGCTTGCCATTAAAGCCATCGACAAGCTCATCTGTCCGGCGACACCAGACATAGATTGCCCAGATTGCCCGCCGCTTTTCGAGCGGGAATAGCAGCGTCGCTAAGTAGAAAGACTTCGTGAAGTGTTCCATCAGTTGGCGACACTGTTCGTAAGCCTCATCGACAGAAGCTAGCGATCGCAGGTAGGAAGAGGGTTGTTCGGGCAATTGCAGCATTCGTAAGACGGAGGAAAGGGTGGAAGTTGACAAAGTGCGAATTGCTACTGACTGGTCTCTAATCGGGGTGATTCAGTGGCAGTTGAAGCAGGCGCGTTCGTAATTGCCTGCGCTGTCAGCTTACCAGAAAGCACGGCTCCTTCCATACTTCCTAGATATTGCTGCATCGTGTAGCTTCCTGAAAGATAGAAGTTTGCGATCGGCGTTTCCTGCGATGGGCGGTATGCCTGACGACCCGGAGAAGCCGTGTAGACTGATCGCGGCGTTTTCACAACTTTATATTTTCTTAACTTAGCAGGATTTTCCCCAGTTAAATGTTGCGGGAATAACCGCTCTAATTCTTTCATCGTCGCTTCGATGATCGCTTCGTCGGATTTGTCGATCCAATCTTTTGCAGGAGCTAGGACAAATTCCAGCATTGAGCGATCGGGGTCTTCGTACGCCTTACAGGTAATGCTCATGTCAGCATAGACACTCAGTAAGTCGGAGCGAGAGAACAATAGCTGATCGATGTCTGTCAATTTGCGATCGAACCAGAGATGTAAGTTGATCACCGGAACGCCTTCTAAGCCTTCGAGCTTTTGGAAAAATGGCATTGCTTTCCAAGGCTCTGGCATCAGAACTTTCATCACATCTACAGACATGGCAGAGACGTACTTATCTGCGGTGATAACTTCATCTGGTGCGCCATCTAGTCCCCGAATCAAGAAGCCTTTCACAGACTGATCTTCATTCAACAAGACCTGCTTGAGCGGCTTTTTCAGGTGAACTTCGCCCCCGCCTGCAACAATGTGATCGACGATCGGTTGGCACAATCTTTCTGTGGGAGAACCATCTAAGAAAGCAATCTTAGAGCCGTAACGTTCTTGTAAAAATTTATTGAGTGCTGTGAGAATAATCGTCGCTGAAACTTCGTCAGGATTGATAAACGTCAGTGCTTTTGAGGCAGCGATAAAGATATCAGAACTGACTCGTTCGCCAATGCCTTGACGCTGTAGCCATTCCAGCAGACTGTACTTATCCATGTCTTCGACGTACTTTTGACCGCGGAGTACACCCGGCCACAGCCCGATCGCGAAGCGGATTTTCTGCTCCCAGGTCAGCATGTCATTGTTTTTCAGAATCGAAGCAATGACGTTAAAGGGAGCGGGAATGTCGGGAACGCTGAAGTAGGAATAGGTTTCAGGCTTTTCAGGCTGATTAAAAATCAGAGCATGCTCTTTCCACTGGAGTCGATCGAGGATGTTCAATTCACCCATTAATTGCAGCATATTCGGATAAGCGCCGAAAAAGGCATGAAGCCCCGTTTCGTACCAGTCGCCATCTTCATCTTTCCAAGCTGCAACTAATCCACCTAGTACATCGCGGCTTTCCAGCACGATTGGCGTGTGTCCAGCATCGACTAAATATTTCGCGCAGGCTAATCCTGCTAAGCCGCCTCCGGCGATCGCTACTCGCATGTAGTCTGTTCACCTAACCTGTGATCGACAATTGGGTTTAATTATACGTTGCAATCCGTTACATTTTCGGAGTTTTTTAAGAAAGTTGCGCAATAAAACCGCGAATCTTCAAGTTCTGTAGGGTCTCGCAGGTCTTCTCAGTGTTCAGCTTCGTGAACGGCGTTACGAATCCTACAGAAGATTCAAAGTGGAGACGGATGATCGAATTTACGTTTGGATGAATGATCATTTCAGATAACGAAATGATCTCATCCTCATTGATGATTCATCGAGTCTAATCAATGCTTCAAATTTTCATTCAGTTTAATCTGGCTCAATCGACAGCGATTGACGTCAGGCTTGATAACCTAACTGAATAATCTAGATCTCAAACTGCTCAATGAGCGAAGCGATATTATTAGTCCCTCTGATAGAACTATGATCGAATCAATCGCTGCGGTTTTCAGTGCAGGAACATACGCACTTCAGGTGTTTACAGGTCAGCCGCTCAGCACAGATTATGGAATGACGGTCGCGATCGCGAATACGGTTCGAGAACGTGCAAAACCTGTGGATACGTTTATTGATTCGATAGGGATTGCAACGCATTTGCGCTACATCGATACAAGCTATGGACGCTTTGAAGATGTGGTTGAACCCCGACTGCGAGAGTTGGGGATTCGACATATTCGCGACGGCGGGAATGATCCCAAAATGTATGCCAAAATGCGCCGCTTAGGAGCACAGGGGATTCGATCGACGTTAGTGATGGATCCACGTGACAACATTACACCGCAGAATGTCGTCGATCAGGTAAAGCAAGCACTACCTTATGTGGCAGGGGTAGAAGG
Organism: Leptolyngbya sp. FACHB-1624; assembly: GCF_047649235.1. Lineage (NCBI taxonomy): Bacteria > Bacillati > Cyanobacteriota > Cyanophyceae > Leptolyngbyales > Leptolyngbyaceae > Leptolyngbya > Leptolyngbya sp. FACHB-1624. The sequence goes on along the minus strand of NZ_CP180258.1, from coordinate 5,911,150 downwards.
ACCGAACGAATGGGATGTGAATGCGGAAAGGATGAGCTACAAGGGTAAGTCTTTTCCAGAGGGATTGCGCAACTATCAAGCGGATATGTTCCGCGCGCTTAAGAGCGATCGAGCCACGGCAAATATTCCGGTGCTGGCTCCCTCCATGGCACAACCAGAGAATGGGAAAAAAGTTGGCTCGCTCGCGGCTTATAGTGAACTGGGCAATATGCACAGTTATTCAGGGGGACGTGTGCCGGGGCAAGATTTTGATTGGCGTTGGTTGCCGCTCACAAAACAATTTTCAGGCGATCGACCGATTATTGTCACCGAGACGGGATACCACAATGCCATTCACGATCGCGTCACAACGCACAAAGCTGTGACCGAGCAAGTCTCTGCGAAGTATATTCCAAGAACGTATTTGGAGTTTTTCAATCGTGGGATCAAACGCACGTTTATCTACGAACTCATGGATCAGCGTCCGGCTCCAGATCAAGAGAATAACTTTGGCATCATTCGCGCTGATGGCACTCCGAAACCTGCCTTTTATGCGGTACGTAATCTGATTCGGATTTTGAATGATCAGTCTGGCGGCAGTGCTCCTGGAAGCTTATCTTACTATTTCAGCGGCAATGTAAAAGACTTACGGCATACCTTGTTGCAGAAGAGGAATGGTGACTTTTACTTAGTCATGTGGCTGAACACCGAAAGTACAGACGCGAACAAAACTCAGCGAGTGACCGTGAATTTGTTGACTCCAACTAAAGCAGCAGCGACCTTTTTACCGAATCGATCGTCGAGTGCAACAGCGACATTTTCGGCTCCGAGAAGAGTAACGATGGATGTACCAGATGCGCCGATTATTTTAAAAGTGGTACCGAAATAATTCGCTCACCCAACCTGCTGCAATGTAGGAAGTAATGCTAAGCCGGATAGAAAACTACATAGATTGATCAACAAACTTAACCAGTAAGAATGATAGTTCGATAGACCACTTTGCGATCGCGCTAATAACCATCCTTCCCAAATCGCCACGCAGATTTGAGAAGTCATCAGTGTGATCAGACTGGGAACGCCTAAAGCTGTCGGTAGAAATTCTGCATAGCCAACCAGCACCGCGAACAAGAATGCAGCAATTAGTACGATCGGTAAACAGAAAAACCAGACGATTCCAGTTCTAATGATTGTTTTCGTCGTAATTGTTTTTTGATGAACCAGTGCCAGGCTAAACCCGATCGCATTGAATAAACTGAATACACCAAAGACGCGAGTTGATCGATACTGAAACGCTTGCAAAGATGGAAAGAAAAACCACACGACTGGAAAGGTTAGTAGATTCACAAATCCGATCCAGAGCAACACTCTTGCAACTTGAGATCGATTAAATCTGAGAACACCCAAGCAGAGCAGCGCGATCGCGAATTCACTGCACTGTGTAATCGTCAATGCGATGCCAAACACTTCCCAACGGGTTGGCTTCATTGCTTCGTCAGGTTCGACTTGGAGCGATTGATTCTGACGAATTACCGTGAAATGGCGATCGCGATATCCCGCAATCCGACTACGAAAATCAGCCGTAAAAGGCGGAGTGGAGCGAGCTTGATTGGAAAATTGAACAATCAATTGAAAGATCGGATCTCTAGAACCTTGACTCTGAAGTGGTTCCTGATAGAGACAAGCCGTTTCTGCACATTCAAATTTGTATGGAGATCGCAAAACGGGCTGCGTTTTCAAACAGACGACATCGGTACAGTTCCCATACTGAATTAATAACTTGGGCTGATCACAGAGCAGAGAACTTGTCGATTTGCATTCCACAAATTGCACCGCTTCAGGAGCACGATCAAAGTAAAACCACAGTGAGTAAGGCTGTGCAGGGGTATAAGCACTTGCACGTTGAGTCAGCAGTAATGCGAAACCCAAAATCAATAGCAGCAGTCGCTTTCTCATCGCCTTTGATTAAAATCTTTCTGATCCTCGGTTAGAGCAGAAGCAGAAACGCTATTATGTTACGTAACTTCACAATTCTTGAGAGGCTTAAGTCTTGCGTTCTGCCTATCTTCTCGTTACGCATGGAAGTCGGGATATTCGCCCCCAGATCGCGATCGATCAACTGCGCGATCGCATGGAACAGCACCTTTCTACTCCAGTAGGAGCGGCTGTTTTAGAATGCGCTCCCACTCCCTTACATGAGCAAATCGAGGAGTTTAGCCGTCAGCATCCTGACATCTCTCAAATCCAGATTGTGCCTCTCTTTTTGCTACCTGGCGTGCATGTGATGGAAGACATTCCAGAGCAGATTGCGATCGCGCAAGCGAACATTTCAGCCGAACTCAAAGTGCTGCCTCATCTGGGCAGCTATGCAGGATTGGAGAAAGTTTTAGCCAAGCGAATTCGTCAGATTCCCTCAGATGTAAGAATTCTGCTGTCTCATGGCAGCCGTCGCCCTGGTGGAAACGCTGTCATTGAAGAACTCGCAACTGCGATCGATGCTGTTTCTGCGTATTGGTCAGTTGAGCCGAAATTAGATTCACGTTTGGCGGAATTGCAGGGATGTCAGGAAATTGTGATTTTGCCTTACTTTCTCTTCTCAGGCGGGATAACAGATGCGATCTCGGCTTCGGTTCAAACGCTTGACGAGAAATATCCAGACTCGTCTTTGCATTTACTCAGTGCATTTGACTTTTGCGAGGATCTCGTCAATTTGATTGTGGAATGGATTGCGCCAGAATTAGCAATGCGATCAACGCAGTCCGCTAGTATTCTGAGATAATCATTTCACAATTTTTCAATTATCCAGTTTCAAACGTAGTAGATATCACTTCTTAAGATTGAGTAGACTCTTAAATTGAGTAGACTGAGCCATACTCGGTTTTTCCCCTTCGCAAACTTCGCCACACTCATGGTAGATACAACACATTCGGCTGGTATCGGTAAAGTATATTTAGTCGGTGCGGGACCTGGCGATCCCGGTTTGATGACGCTGAAAGGTAAGACTTTGTTAGAGTGCGCGGATGTTGTTGTTTACGATGCGTTAGTGAGTGAGCCGATTTTAGCGATGATCAATCCGATCGCTGAGAAAATCGATGCTGGAAAACGTCGCGGACGGCATTCGATGGCACAGTCTGAGATTAATCAGTTGTTGATCGATAAAGCTCAAGAAGCTGCGATCGTAGTGCGCTTGAAAGGGGGCGATCCGTTTATTTTTGGGCGCGGTGGTGAAGAAATGACGGATCTAATTGATGCAGGTGTGCCTGTCGAAATGGTTCCTGGAGTTACTTCCGGAATTGCGGCTCCTGCTTATGCAGGAATTCCCCTGACGCATCGATCGTATAGTTCATCGGTGACGTTCGTAACCGGGCACGAGGAAGCAGGTAAATATCGTCCGGCAGTCAATTGGAGCGCGATCGCTCAAGGGTCAGAAACGATCGTGATTTACATGGGCGTTCACAATTTGCCGACGATTATTGAACAGTTAAATCAAGGTGGGTTGAGTTTAGAAACGCCGATCGCGATGGTCAGATGGGGCACTCGACCGGAGCAAGAGGAATTGATTGGAACCTTAGCGACGATGCCTGCACAAATGGAAGCCGCAAATTTTGGTGCGCCAGCGATCGCGGTAATTGGCAATGTCGTGAACTTACATGAGATTTTGTCTGAGTGCCGTCCACAATTTCCAACTATTTTGAGAAATGGAGAAGCTTTGCCATGATTGCGTTGTCATAAAAAATGATGCCCGTCCAAACAAAAGCTCAAGTATTGTCGCTTTTGCGAGACTATCAACAAGAGTTACATCAATTTGGGGTAAGTCGTTGTGGGATTTTTGGCTCGTTTGTCCGAGAGACTGACATCAGCGATCGTAGCGATGTTGATATCTTGGTAGCCTTTGAGCCAGAGCAAAAAACGTTCGACAATTTCATTCGTCTCTCTTTTTTCCTAGAGGAGTTGTTTGGTCGATCCGTTGATCTAGTCACGATTGAATCTTTAAGCCCTTATATTGGTGAACGCATTCTAGAAGAGGTCGAATTTGTCCCCTTCAGCGTGTGAGTATTTGCAATATATTAGAACGAATGATTGAATTTTACGTTGAAGAAAGTGATATTCGCATCGATCGATATCTGGCGGATCAACTGCCTGATTTGTCGCGATCGCGGATTCAAAAATTAATCGAATCCGGTTACGTTCAAGTGAATGGAGAACTCTGCCAATCGAAAAAAGCAGAGATCGCAGATGGCGATTTCATTCAGATTGAACTACCCGAAGTTCAACCGCTCGAACTCAAACCAGAAGAGATCGCATTAGACATTCTCTACGAAGACGATTCGCTGATCATCGTTAACAAAGCGGCAGGTATGGTCGTGCATCCTTCCGCTGGACACGATTCGGGAACATTGGTGAATGCTTTACTAGCTCATTGTGAAAGTTTGCCCGGAATCAATGGAATTCAACGTCCGGGAATCGTGCATCGACTCGATAAAGACACAACAGGCGCGATCGTCGTTGCAAAAACAGAAGCCGCGTTTCATCATCTGCAAGAGCAATTTCGGACGAAAACAGCACGGCGGGACTATTACGCCATCGTTTATGGCGCACCCAAGCAAGAGAGCGGAACAGTTGATCAACCGATTGGGCGACATCCTGTCGATCGTCAAAAACAAGCGATCGTTCCCGAAGAAAAAGGCGGCAGACGCGCGATCACGCACTGGAAAATTAAAGAGCGATTGGGAAACTATACGCTCTTAGCGTTTGAGCTAGAAACAGGAAGAACCCATCAAATTCGAGTTCATAGCGCTTTTATGGGAAATCCGATTGTTGGAGATCCGCTTTATAGTTCGGGACGATCGATCGGTGTGAATCTTCCAGGACAAGCCCTGCACGCTTGGCGATTGAAATTAATTCATCCGGTTCGAGAGGAATGGATTGAAGCGATCGCACCTTTGCCGGAGTCATTCACAAAGTTAGCAGACGTATTAAGACGGCGATCGCAGTCCTAACAAATCTACTCTTCGCGTCCCACAATCTCCCGGATTCGATAAATCGGGCGACCTTGCGATTCGTGGTAGGTTCGCATTGAAATCTCAGCGAGTAAGCCAAAACTAAACAGATTTAAGCCTGCTAGAAAGAGCACCACTGCCAAAATCAAGAGCGGGCGCTGTCCAATATCTTCGCCAAAGCCAATTTTGATCAATGCTAAATAAAACCCGATCGAGAGTCCCGCAACCAACGAAGCCAATCCAAACAATCCAAACACATGCATTGGACGGGTCAAGAATTTGCGCATGAACGAAACCGTCAGCAAATCCATCACGACCCGAAATGTTCGATCGAGTCCATACTTGCTTTGACCAAACTGCCGCGCATGATGCTTCACCGGGATTTCTGCAATTCTTGCACCTTCAATAAACGCTAGAGCAGGCAAGAACCGATGCAATTCGCCATAGAGATTCATATCGGCAACCAGTTCAGATCGATACGCTTTTAAGGAACAGCCATAATCGTGCAGTTGTACGCCTGTTACCTTGCCAATTAGCCAGTTTGCAATCTTCGAGGGCAAAACACGAGTCAGAGAGGCATCCTGACGATTTTTGCGCCAACCACTGACCAAATCGTATCCTTCATCAAGCTTCTGCAAAAGATTCGGAATATCACTTGGATCGTTCTGTAAATCGCCATCCAAAGTAATAATCACCTTGCCTCGCGCCTGCCCAAATCCGGCTGCCATTGCCGGAGTTTGTCCATAATTACGCCGCAGAATCACCGCTTTCAAATCATTCCGCAGTTGTGCCTGCTGTTTCAGGAGTGCATCCGAACCATCTCTAGACCCGTCATCCACGCAGATAATTTCGTAGCTTAATCCTGCATTGCTCGCACTTGTCCCGATCGCGTCTAGTAATCTCGGAATGCTCTCAACCTCGTTATAAATGGGCACGACGATCGACACATCAGGTTGAACAGTTACGGGTAGCGCGATCGACAATTCACTAGAAATCATGGAGGTGAGAATTTTAAACAATCAGCAAGCTTTAGCTTATGTCAAAAAGACCATTTTTTCTCGAATTAAGTTGCCGGTTTGTCTTGTGCAATTGCTCCCAACGTCCCCTTTACCGCCCGAAGATAATCGCTCGGCGCTAATAAAATCTGCAATCCGCGCATTCCTGCCGAAATCGAAATCGTGTCAAACAGTTCAATCAATTCATCGACATAAACGGGGTAATCCTTCTTACAAGCGAGTGCCGTGACTCCGCCGCGAATGTAACCTGTGAGAGGTTGAACTTCTTTGAGTGCGACAGTTTCAATTTTGCGATCGCCTGTTAACTTTGCGAGTGCCTTCAGGTCAAGCTGCATATCGCCCCCAATGACGGCAAGACAAATGCCATTTCTATCCCCGCGCGCGACTAACGTTTTGAACACTTGTTCTGGAGGCAACCCAATCTTTTTGGCAACCGATTCTGCTGCCAAATCATCTGGATCAACTTCGTATTCTTTGAGTTCGTAAGAGATTCCTAAGTTATCTAAAACTCGAACCGCATTCGTCTTCATCACCAAAAATTTGAGAGGCTTGATCATAGTAATCAAACCTCTCAGCTTTTGTCACTCCTCACCAGCCTTCCATAATCAAGTTAGAAACAGCCAAGTTAGAAATGTTTCTCCTTGGTTGGTTCTCCTTCAAACGGTTGCACCCCAGTGGCAGGATAGTCATCATCACTCGTGCCAAAGATCCGAACGATCGCGCCTGACATAAACTGAATCACGTTATGCGGAATCGATTTCACCGTTTGCCATAGAGATCGATCGTGTGTAGTAGACATACCATTTCTCCTCAAAATCAAGTTAGCCTTCGCTCTTTGCTCGCATATGAACAGCGTCTTGGCGATGTTCTTCGTGTTGTCGATCCTGAGTCACAGTTTCTCGAACGGCTTGATCCAAATCGCCTTCCGACATCGTTTCCAGCGCATCTTCCGCTCGGCGATGCGCGGTCTGCTGACGATGTTCATCATCGAGACGATTTTGGGTGGCTGTAGTTCGCAGCTTGTCTTCTAGATTTACTTTGAACATAGGTTGCTGAGTGGGTTCAAGTTTCGGCAAGGTCAAAGTAAGAATGCCATTCTTGAAGTCTGCTTTAGCTTGCTCATAGTGGACAGGTGTTGGTAGTGGAACCCAACGCTGAAACTGACCATAACGCAACTCACAGTGAACCATGCCTTCTGTTTCGGTTCGTTCTTCAGCGTGATGACTGCCCGCGATCGACACAGCATTCTCGGTCACTTGAACATCTAAATCTTTCGCGTCCACACCTGGGACTTCTGCTTTGAGAACAATATCAGTTTCGGTTTGTTTTAGCTCGATCGCAGGTGTCCAAGTCATTCCACGTCCCGGTGCACCTCCCGTGTCATGATGCGTCCACGTATCAAACATCTGATTCATCTGATGACGCAGAGTTTCCAAATCTTTCAGCGGTTGCCAATGAATCAGCGACATATCTGTTCCTCCTGGCGTTCTTTCGATGAGAGCGAGGGAAGATCGCTCTAAGTTCAGGATAAAAAAACACTGTGAGGAACTTGTGAGGAAGCACGATCGCTCAAGACTTTAAAACGACATCCGATTCGGCTGGGAGAATTGAGCTAATCGTATGCTGAGAATGGGTTTCCTCTCGCAAGCGTTTCGCTTGACGCAGCGCTAAATCTGCTGTGCGATAGAGAGTTTTTAAGTCTTTGCCATCTTCGGGATATTGTGCCACTCCAGCACTAAAGCTCACATGTACGATTTCTCCGTTCTCGGTCGTTAAAGCTTGCTGATTCAATCGCTCTAGCACTTGCATCAAGCGTTGCACCCCATCTTCGCGCGTTACGCCATACATGCCAATCACAAACTCTTCTCCACCCCAGCGTGCAACAATGTCCTCGCTACAGAACGATTGCTGGAGTAAATGCCCAAATTGCCGCAAGACCGCATCGCCTGCGGCATGACCATATTGAGCATTGACACTGCGTAAATGATCGACATCAATTACCGCGATCGCAACAGATTGGTGAGACCGATCCGACGATCGTAAAAATGCTTCTAGTTCCTGGGTCGATTTCTGCCGATTCATCACGCCAGTCAGCGGGTCAGTGTCTAAAATTTGTCGAACGAGTCTGACCCGCTCTAACCGATTGAGAATCCGGGCAACTAATTCTGCACCCACGATCGGTTTACTAACAAAATCATCCGCACCCGCAGCAAAGACTTGAGAGATCGTTTCTGATTCTGAGTGAGCGGTCAAAATCACAACAGGCAGGTGATTCCAATGCAAATCGTTCCGCACGACTTGACAAAGTTCAATCCCCTTGAAATCAGGAAATTCGAGGTCAAGCACTAACACATCCGGTGAAACTGCTTCTAAAGTTTCCCAAAAGCGATGCGGATCATTGAGCGTAAACACCTTTAATCCCCAAGGACTGAGCAAGACCGTCAGCGCATCGAGAAGAGCGACATCATCATCGACAACCAGAATCTTCGACTGCGTCGGTAGCGTGCGTTGAAGTACTTGAGAAACTGCCTCTAGCACTTGTGGAATGGGAGTTGCTTTTTGTAAGAGCAGCCGTCCGCCATGTCGGGAAACTTCTAAGCGTTCTGTCAACTCGTTGTGCGAAGTTAGTACGATTGTTGGAATTGTCAAACAGCATTGCTGCAACGAAGTCAGTAAAGCCATGCTCGGTGTGATCGAGTCAAAACAGTCGAGATCGAGGAGAACAATGCTAGGAGCATCATTTTGGCAAATTTTAATCACCGCTTTAGCAGTCGTCGCGATCGTACATTGATAGTTCCACAACAAAGATTCACTTTCTAACGCATCAAGAAATCCGCGATCGTGTGAAATCACCAAGATAGAAGGTAACTGATCAGGGACGAGATTTACGATCGCCGGAGTGACTTCTGGACAAACCGGAGCAGAACTCGAAGCCGGAACATCGATGATTCGGCGGAGCGTCGCAAGCAGTTCTTGCAGTTGTTTCAACGCTCTTGGTTTTAAGGGACATCCTGCCAAGATCTGTTCGATGTTTCGAGCAATCTGCGAACCTTCTGCAAAGCCAAACGTGCCCAAAGCCCCTGCTAAGGTGTGGGCTTGTCGAGTGGCTGATGTATGCAGTGTCCAATCGGATTCACAGGCAACTCGCTCAATGATGGCAATCTGTTCATTGATGCGCTCTTTGTAGCTTGTCCAAACTGCACCGAGCTTAGATCGAACTTCCTGCTCAACCGAAGTCGGAATGGTCGATGCGAGTAGGGTAGAACCGCTTAAGGGTTTGAGCCGATACCCAATTCCATAAACGGTTTCAATAAAATCTGCAGGTGCCCCTACTGCTTTGAGTTTCTGTCGCAAGCCTTTGATATGAGTTCTAACGGCTTCTTCTCCGGGTGCATCATACGCCCATAAGTGTTCCAGAATATTGCCACAGCTAAAAACTCTTCGACTGTTGCGTAAAAAGAGTTCTAAGAGTCCATATTCTTTTGGAGTTAGGATCAGCGGTATAGAACGGTAGCTGACTTCACAAGAGCTAGGATTTAATTCCAAATCTCCCCATTCGAGCACAGGAGTACTTGTTGAACTCGCTCGACGCAGCAGCGCCCGAATTCTTGCGACTAATTCCTCTTCATCAAATGGTTTCACGACATAATCATCCGCGCCCGCATCGAGTCCAAGCGCTCGATCGTGAGGACTTTGGTAAGCCGTGAGGAGCAGAATCGGAAGTTGAGGAGCCTGTGATTTTTCAGAAGGCGGGACTACACTTCGCACTTGTCGGCAGACTTCGATTCCATTCAAGTCCGGCAGTCCAACGTCGAGAATTAACAGATCGTACTCAAAACTGTCGAGGAGGGCAAGTCCTGATTTGCCATCTTTCGCAACTTCCACAGCATAGTGGTGGGCAGTGAGGATGGTTGTCAATGCCTGAGCCGTTAATTCGTCATCTTCAATGACCAGAATCCTCATAACGCCTCTTGATAGCCAGGTTGCCATTTCTATTGTGTGCCAGTCTGAAGATGCTGACGATTTCCAGAAAGAATTGGTAACAAAAATTCAATGAAACAGTTTCGCAAACCGTTACACAAGCCGTTACAGTTTCATCCTCACAAGTTCCTCAATTTTCTGATTTAGAGTAAAAGCTAAGAGAGCAGTTCCTGCCTCTCAAACATGATTCTCCGGACAGGAGTGTCTTATGAAACTTCAGATCCCTCGTTCCCCTCATCCTGATGTCATTGCTGGATTATCGCTGCTTTTAGCTTTAACTGGAGGCACGGCTTGGATCATCTGGCAAACGAACCATCCTCGCTTGGTGATACAATCTCAACCCTCGGCTCAGATCGAGCAATCTGCAAACACAGTTCCGAGTACAGTTCCACACTCGACAGCAAAAGCTCAGCCAACCTCAAAAACTCCAATCTCCTCTGCGCCTACCGCACCGAAACGGGTTCCATCTGGGGAAGAAACGGTCACCCAACCGATCTTTGAGCCGCCTGCCCAAGTTTATTGGTTACAAGCTAGAGGACAACAGATTGAGATGGTTCCAGTTGCCATGGCGCGCGTCCCTCAACGAACTGAAACTGCTGCCCTGACTGAAGCACTCAATTATCTATTTACGCATCCGAAGCTCGATCGCTTAGACAGTACGATTCCCAAAGGAACCCGATTGTTAAGCTTGCAGATCAAACCGGATGGCATTCACCTCAACCTGTCGCAAGAATTTACACAAGGCGGTGGCAGTACTTCGATGATCTATCGAGTCGCACAAGTGCTTTATACGGCGACCAGTCTTGATCCACAAGCCAAAGTGTACTTGTCTGTAGAAGGGAAACCATTGAATGAAGACAATCCGCTAGGCGGCGAAGGTTTAATCTTGCGACAACCGATGACCCGTCAACAATTTGTCAACGATTACTTAACTCAGGAGTAAATAATGTCTGATCCCAAAAAACCGTGGGTTTTCACTGTTGAGCCTGGCACATTGCTTCTGATTGCTGCTGCTCTATTGCTCGTTCCTCTGCTATTGGCTGGCTTCTTTTCTCAGTAATCGCAGATAAGAGCGCGATCGTGCCCCTATCTAGAGATGGATGAGTAAATTCATTGCATCCGTCAATATCAAGCGAACAAGGCTTTTTTACTCGTTAATCACACTTGCAGGAAATGTCCCATGACTACGGATTATCTGATTGTGGGCAGTGGTTTATCCGCATTGGTCTTTTCAGCTCTCATGGCAAACTCTGGCAAAAAAGTGCAGCTTTTAGAAGCTCATGAGTATCCAGGCGGGTTTGGGCATACGTTTACCTTAGCTAAGAAGTATCGTTTTAATGCCCAGTTGCATTATGTTTGGGACTGTGGAGAAGGGCAAACCGTCAATCGAGTCTTAAAAAAACTAGGCTTAGATCAGGATGTCACCTTCAATCGATACGATCCCGATGGATTCGACCACATGCGGATGCCTGGTTACAAGCTAAACATTCCTTCAGACCCGCAAGAACTGATTCGTAGATTATCAGCCCTTTTCCCTGAAGCAACCGATCAAATTCGTCGGTTTGTTTTAGAAGTAGAAAAGACTAGTGCAGGCTTAAAGCGATTATCGCCGCCGATCAATCCGGTTGAATTGTTGCAGCATTCTGGAGAAGTATTCTCTACAGTGCTCTATCTTAATAGCACACTTCAGGATGTGTTTGATAAATTCAAGCTGCCGCAAGAAGCACAAACCTTACTAGCTTTGCAGTGGCAAGACTTCTTACTACCACCAGATCAATTATCCTTTTATGCCTGGGTGATTCTGTTTACAGGGTATCAAAACGGCGCATTCTACCCTGTGCAGCATTTTGAGCATGTGATCAATTCCCTCGTCAAAGTCATCGAAGCAAATGGCGGCGAAGTTTTGCTTAATCAGGAAGTTACCAATTTTATGCTTCAGGATAATGCAGTTATTGGGGTGCAAACCTTCGATCGCGTTACGCATCAACTGCATGAATTTACAGGCAATACGATCGTGTGTAACATCGACCCGAAGAAAGCTGCCAAAATGATTGGAGAAGAGAAGTTTTCGCGATCGATTCGGCAAAAACTGAACTATGACTATTCGCCTTCAAACTACATGGCGTACTGTGTGGTGAAAGATTTAGATTTGCGAGACTATGGCTTTGGAAGATGGAATACATTTCACACGGAGCATCCAGACTTAAACGAAGCTTTCTATGAGATGTATGAGAAGAATGATTTTTCTCGTCCTAGCTTTGCGATTACAACACCCACATTGATGAGCGACACACACCGAGATTGCCCGGAAGACTGTCAGATTGTTGAATTTCTGACGGTTGCGAACTACGAGTACTTTCGGAAGTTGAAGGAGAGCGATCGTAAAGCGTACTACCAGAAAAAAGAAGAGATCTTAGACTCGATTTTAGATGTGGTTGAGCAGTACTATGTGCCAAATTTTAGGCAGCATATCGTCTTCAAAGTAACAGGTAGCCCAACGACAAATGAGCGGTTCTGTGGGTGTCCTCAGGGGAACTCTTACGGCTCAAGTTTAACCCCAAAGAACATGACGCTCGGTAGACTCAATCACGAAACCTCGCTGAAGAACTTCTACTTCTGCAATGCTTCATCGGGATATCCCGGATTTGCTCCGACCTTTTGGACGGGAGCACTTTTGTATCAACGATTATCAGGCGATGTGATTTTATCGAAAGGCTAAGAATTCGTAGGTCAAAACGTCCGATTCATCTGGAAATACAACTATGAAAATCGCGATCGTAGGCGGCGGAGCAAGCGGGTTAGTCACTGCCTACTTGCTCGATCAACAAGGTCATCAGGTGAGTGTTTTTGAACGTCAGTCGATTTTAGGCGGACACATTCGCACGCTGAATCAAAACGTTCAGCCTAGCTGCTCTGACTGTAATCAGGTACTAGAAGGCGGTGTACTAGAATTTCCAGTTGCTTTTCGGAACTTTCTGCAATTGATGCAAGAGCTAGAAGTAGAATTAGAGCCTGTTCAGGTAGGTTCTGCGTTGTATTTTCAGAATGGGCGGCACTTTCTATCAAGGGGTGTGATTCAGCAGAATTTTACTGGAATGCGACGCGCGATCGAGACATTCAACCTAACTTTGCTTTATGCTCGCTCAATCGGGTTGTGGAGAAAGACGCGCAGTGCTACACCTCAATCACTACATGGGAAATCCATGTCTGAATTTTGGCAGCGATCGTGCATTCAAATGGACTGGCTGAAGTTGCTCAGCATGTATAGCTACTCGATGCCGTTTAGCTCGATCGATAACTTTCCCGCAGAGCTAGCAATTCCAGCGCTACGAGATTATGTGTTTGTTGATTGGGTGAGAATTAAAGGCGGTGTTTATTCTTATATTCAAAAAATCTTAGAGCGTTTTCAGGGCGAGATCTTCACCAATTGCAGAATTACAGAGATTCTCAGAACACCCAATAGCGTCAGAATTTCGTTCAGCGATCGAGCAACCCAGGTCTTTGATAAAGTTGTGTTTGCAACGCCGCCTGATCAAGTCTTGAAATTACTGGGTGATCCAACGCCAGAAGAAATTCAACGGTTTGCGAATTGGAAAGAGAGCTATGCCCAAACCCTGATGCACACAGATAGTTCAATGTATCAACGGCATGGGGTGAAGCAATTTTCAGAATTTGATTTCTTTCAAACTGACCGAGGATGGGGATATAACGCTTATCTCAATCAACTCTGCGGCATCTCCTCATCGGTGCAGTATAGCTTAGCGTTTAATCTGGAGAGTTTGATTGATCCTGCGAAGGTGCTACATATTCAACAGCACCATACTCCGTTCTATACGGTAGAAGCTTTTCGATACAGAGATGAGGTCATCCGCACTAATGGAGAAAACAATACGTATCATGCTGGCGCATACCTTGGGGATGGTTTGCATGAGGGAGCCATTACTTCAGCGCTGCGAGTTGCACATCGGATAGCGGGAATTGAGCGATCGTCAAGTTTGCGAAATCAGGAAACTTATGCAAGCCCATAATCTAAAAATTGCTTCGGGGATTCTGCCAGTGTATAGTCAGCAGTGAAGAACTGGTCAAGAATCATGCCAACCTTTGAAGTCTTTCCGGTGACATCTGCAACTGAGCAAGACATGTTTGTCAATGTGCCTTGGGTTGTGTACTCCGGAGATCCAAACTGGGTTCCTCCTTTACGGAGCGATGTTGCGAAGCAGTTCAAGCCTGAAAATACCTTTTTCCAATACGGCAGGCTCAAACAGTTTATTGCGATTAGTCGAGGCACCGCGATCGGAAGAATCGTCGCAGCAGTGAACGATCGCTTAGTGGAACGAGAAGGAAAAGCGATCGGGATTTTTGGCTTCTTTGAGTGCGTGGATGATATTGAAGTCGCAAAAGCACTATTTGAAGCTGCAGAGAATTGGTTGCGATCGCAAGGCATGACCGAAGTTCGAGGCCCGATTGATCTCTCGACTCACAATAACTGTTTATTTCTAGTCGATGGCTTTGACTCACCTCCAATGGTGATGATGCCTTACAATCCAGCCTACTATCCAACTTATCTGGAAACACTCGGCTGGACAAAAGCAAAAGATGCCTATGCCTATGATTTCCCACTTGATAAACCTCTTTCTCCTGAGTTTGAAAAAGGCTATAGAATTGCATGTAAATCAGGAGTCACATTCCGACCGTTAAGAACTAAAGGCGAGGAATTTGAGCAAGATTGTGTGAGCTTATATAACCTCTTCAATAAGGCATTTGCGAATAATTGGAGTTCGACCCCTCGAACGTTAGAAGAATTCTTAGACGAAGCGCGATCGCTGCAAGATTTAGTCGATCCCGATGTCTTTCCGATCGCAGAATACAACGGTGAAATGATTGGCTTCTGGATGGGATTACCTGATTACAACATCCCGCTGAAATACGTGAATGGCAAGCTCAATTGGCTCGGAATTCTCAAATTCCTCTGGTATCGTCGGCAGATTAATCAAGGTCGGGTGATTGCAATTTGTTCCTTACCCGAATTTCAGAGAAAACTTGTGCCGCTTGGATTAATCTATCTAGGACTCCAAGGAGGAATCAAAAAAGGCAAACCCTACAAACGAGCAGAACTATCCTGGGTCTATGAAGACAACGATCGCTCCAGAAAACTGATCGAAGCTTCAGGCGGTAAGATCTACAAAACCTATCGCATGTATGAAAAACAGCTATGAGAGCATTAGTAACTGGAGCAAATGGATTTACCGGATCTCATTTAGTCAAATTACTACTAGCCCGAGGCGACTCAGTTACTGGATTGGTTCGCAAATCTAGTAATGTCTCTCGTCTGGCTGATTGTGACGTCAAATTTGTTTATGGTGACATTACCGATCGTGCGGCTTTAACGGAAGCCATGACGGGTGTAGATGTTGTTTTTCATACAGCCGCTTATGTTGAACTTGGAATCGTGAATGCGGCTGAAATGGAGCGAGTAAATGTTGAAGGAACTCGCGCTGTTTTAGAAGTCGCAAAAGCCGTCAATGTCCCAAAAATGATCTATTGCAGCACGATCGGGATTTTTGGGGATACGCAAGGCAACGTGATTAATGAAACTTTTCAGCGTACTCAAGCAGAGTTTTCTTCTGCTTACGATCGTACTAAGTACCAGGCTCAACAACTCGTCGATCAAGCAGTAAAAGATGGCTTATGGGTTGCTAGTGTGATGCCTTCTGGCATTTTCGGTAAAGATGATCCACATTTCCTGCCTGTCTTGAGTGCGTTTCAAAAAGGTCGGCTGAAAGTATGGGCAGGAGGCAGCAGAGTCACTGGCATTGTCCATGTCGATGATCTTGCAGAAGCGATGATCCTTGCCGTCGATCGCGGAAAATCAGGCGAGTACTACATCATTTCAGCAGGTGATCTTACAACAAAAGGAATGTTCGAGATCTTTAGCCAAGAAACCGGAATCCCTGCCCCTCGCGAAGCTCCAAAAGCTTTAGTGCGCATCGTTGCGAGCATTCTTGATCCCATCGGTCGCCTCTCAGGTTGGCAACCTCCAATCGACAATGAGCGGGTTCATTACCTCTACGATCGCTGTGTTCGAGTAGATGCGACGAAAGCTCGGCAAGAATTGGGGTGGAATCCGCGATCGCCGGAAGTTACCCTTAAATCTCTGATGAGGGGATAGGGAAATGGGGAATGGAGAAATTACTCCCCCATTCCCCAACTTGCAAGATCTTACAAATCCAACAAGAGTACGATATCAGGCATTAAATCCCGGCTCCGTCGAGAAATTCATCAATCACGCGATCGCGCAATCGACAAGCCTCTCCATCCTGAACCGCAGCCTCTTCGACAGCAGGTTCAGAAGATTCAGCCGCAGGCATCGCATAGCAAACAGCTAAAGAATCACGAGTTTGCAGAATCTGAATTTGTTGCTCTAAAGATTCAATACGATCGACAAGTGCCCGAATCACTTGCGCTTCTGAATCCGGCAGTCGTCCATGCTCTAACGGCTCAACTCGCTCTCCTGCCCGGTAAACAATCCGCCCCGGCACACCAACCACGGTACAATCCGAAGGCACATCGCGCAGGACAACCGATCCCGCCCCGATCCGCACATTGTTGCCCAGTTGGATATTGCCTAGAACTTTCGCCCCGGCTCCCACAATCACGTTTTCGCCCAGGGTCGGGTGACGCTTTCCACACTCTTTACCAGTTCCGCCTAGCGTTACCCCTTGATAAATCAGCGCATAATCTCCGACGATCGCCGTTTCACCAATCACAACACCCATGCCGTGATCGATAAACACACCCTGTCCGATTGTTGCTCCAGGGTGAATCTCGATCCCAGTAATAAACCGGGAAATTTGCGACATAAAGCGCGGCACAAACGGAATGCCGACTTTGTACAACCAGTGAGCGAAGCGATGGAACATCAAAGCTTGCAGCCCTGGATAGCAAAACAAAACTTCCAGCCAGTTCCGGGCAGCAGGGTCACGATCGAAAATAATTTTGAAGTCAGCAATCAGGCTTTTCAGCACAGTGGCATCCCTATGTGGCGTGATAAGACCAAAGTTTATCTTAGCGTGTCAAGGAGCCTCATTGAGTGAAGCGATCGTGAATTTCAAAGATCGTGAATTTCAAATTGATAATTGCGATGTCCACTTCTTTGCCCGTTGCACTTCTATAATAAAAGGCTGCATTCTCTCAATTTCTATGTCAGACGAACTTCGCCAAACTCGGATCGAAAAGGTTGATCAACTCAAGCAGTTGGGGATCAATCCCTATGCCTATCGCTGGGAATCAACGCACTCTGCGGCACAGTTGCAGGAAAAATTTGCTGAGTTGCCGAGCGGTGAAGAAGACCCGATCGAAGTTGCGATCGCAGGTCGGATTATGCTGCGCCGCTTCTTGGGTAAGTTGGCATTTTTTACTATTCAAGACGAAACCGGAACGATTCAGCTTTACTTAGAAAAAAAGCGGATTCAAGAAAACATGGGCGAAACTGCATTCAAGCAGCTCGATAAGCTCTCAGATGCAGGTGATTTCTTGGGCGTGAAAGGCACCATCAAGCGCACCGATAAAGGCGAATTATCGATTTACGTGAAAGAGTACACCATCCTCACGAAGTCGCTGTTGCCCTTGCCGGATAAGTGGCATGGTTTAACAGATGTCGCAAAACGCTATCGTCAGCGCTACGTCGATTTGATTGTGAATCCTGAAGTGCGCGATACCTTCCGCAAGCGGGCTTTGATCACGGCTGGAATTCGGCGTTATTTAGATGAGCAAGGCTTTATTGAGATTGAAACGCCTGTGTTGATGAGTGAAGCGGGTGGAGCGGATGCGCGTCCGTTCATCACGTATCACAACACGATGGACATGCAGTTGTATCTGCGAATTGCGACAGAGTTGCATCTCAAACGTTTGATTGTGGGCGGATTTGAGAAAGTGTTTGAACTGGGTCGAATTTTTAGAAATGAAGGGATTTCGACTCGGCATAATCCGGAGTTTACGTCGATCGAGGTTTATCAAGCCTACGCCGACTATCACGACATGATGAACCTCACCGAGGCAATCATCACAACCGTAACTCAGAATGTGATCGGGACACTCAAGCTGACCTATCAAGGTGAACCCGTTGATCTGACTCCACCCTGGAGACGAGTCACGATGCACGAAATTGTGCAGGAAAAGACTGGGATCGATTTTGCAGCATTCACCGATTTAGAAGCGGCAAAAGCGGCGGCAAAAGAGGCTGGATTGCAGAATATCGAGGATTGTCCTTCGATCGGCAAATTACTGAACGAGGCATTTGAACAAACAGTCGAAACGACCTTGATTCAACCGACGTTTATTTTGGATTATCCGGTCGAAATTTCTCCGCTAGCGAAGCCACATCGATCGAAGCCCGGACTGGTTGAACGCTTTGAATTATTTATGGTCGGTCGTGAGACTGCCAATAGTTTTTCAGAGTTAACTGATCCCTTAGATCAGCGTGAACGTTTAGAAGCTCAAGCTGCTCGAAAAGCGGCTGGAGACTTAGAAGCCCAAGGCGTTGATGAGGACTTCTTAACAGCGTTGGAATATGGGATGCCGCCAACGGGAGGTTTAGGAATTGGTATCGATCGATTAGTGATGCTGCTCACCGATGCTGCAAGTATTCGCGATGTCATTGCCTTCCCATTGCTCAAGCCGGAAAAGGTGGAGGCGGATGAGGTGGAGAAGAAATCGAGTTAGTCGTCAACTGCGCTCAGTTTGGGAGTGGGAGTAGGGAGAACCTAGGCTCGGATTGCTCCCACTCCCATTATCAGATTCACTTCTCAACTGAACGGCTAACTGCACTTAATGGCACACCGAGCCAGCCTTCAAAATTGCTTTGTTGTAGAGGAGAAGGTTGTTCAATCGCTTCGATCGCAAATTGTGTCGCGCGCGGAGAACCTAGCGTCAGAGATCGCGTTTTTAATTCATCCCCATGAAACAGAGTCAGTTCGATCGTATCTCCGGGTTTGTAATCTCTTAAACGCTCCTCAAACTGACCTGACGCAACTCGTAATCCATCGATTGCGAGCAATTCATCACCCGGATCGATCCGAGCTTTCTGAGCAGGTGATCCCGCTTCAACAAACTTGATCATTTCTCGCCCGTTCTCGGTTTTTACTGTCATCCCGGTTAATGGAGGCAGCGTTGCAGCACCAGCATTTGAACTGAGCCGTAATCCAAATCCAGCCAAATATTCATCAAATGGCAGTTCTTCTGTGCCGTGGAGATAGCGATCGAAGAAATTCGTCAAATCAAATCCAGCGATCGATTCAATCACGCTCGTTAAGTCTTCTGGAGTAAAGCCGATCTCGTCTTTTCCAAACTTCTCCCACATTTGGCGCATTACATCGTCGAACGATCGTTGGTTCGCGTGTTTGATCCGAATTGCCAAATCTAGCAGCAATGTCACCATCTCACCTTTGAGATAGTAAGAAATCTGAGAATTTGCGCTGTTCGCATCCGGTCGATAGAGTTTGATCCAAGCATCAAAGCTCGATTCACTTAACGGCTGAACTATCCGACCTGGCGTATTCAAATAGCGTGTAATTTCCTGACTCAAAGCATTTAAATAGGCTTTTGCATCATAGACCCCGGCTCGATACGGCAGAATCAAATCATAAAAACTGGTCGTTCCCTCGCTAAACCAGAGAGACGGGGTGTAGTTCTCACCTTCATAGTCGAATACTTCCAAAGCTTTTGGACGAATTCGTTTTACATTCCACAAATGGAAGAATTCATGGGCAACGAGCTGGATAAAGCGATCGTATTTGTCCTTCGCTCGAAATCCCAACCGAGAATAAATCAACGAACAGCAATCTTTATGCTCCAATCCGCCAAAAGAATTCGCCGTTAAATGGAGCAGAAAGAAATAGCGATCGTAGGGCAATCCACCGAATAGTTCTGCTTCGACTTCGACCACTTTTTTCGTGTCGTGAATTAAGCGATTGAGATCGAATTTTCCTTCTCCCCAAATCACAAATTGATGAGGTTTTCCTAACACATCAAACTCATAAGATTGATGTTTTCCAATCTCAAATGGGCTGTCAACTAATGTATCAAAATCTTTTGCAACGAATGTATTTTTCGCGATCGTGGGTAAAGCAGTGACAACTTTCCAATCTGGATACGGAGGCTCGATCATGACTTGAATCGGCTGATTCTGAAATCCTGGAACGTAGAAAAATAGAGCGGCTCCGTTGAAATAGCCGTGATTTTCATCCAGATGATTCGTTCTGACCGTCAATTCGTTCGCAAAAATTTGATACCGAAGCTCGATTGAGTCTTTGCCTTCAGTTGAAATTTGATAGTGATTTTTCGCTAATTTTCGCCAGGGTGAGGCAGACTTAAAGCCTTGGAGATGCCGAGAATACTCGCGCACCAGATACGATCCCGGTGTCCAGACTGGCATTTTGAGATCGACTGTAGCAGATTGGCAATTCCGGATTTGTAGCGTCACCTCGAAAAGATGCGTCTCTGGCTGAGGCATCGCGATCGCATAATGAAGCGTGAAAGGTTTTACAGGATCGGAAACTTCTTGAGACTGCTGTGATCCTGCCCAATCAAAATCTTCACGGTTCATGCTGATGCTCACTTAATTCTCAAAACGGCTCTCCCCTATCATACGAATCTGATTCCAAAAATAAAACGGTGTCAGATCAATCGACCCGACACCGAAATTTCAACTCTAAAATCGAACTAAGGTTTTTTGGTTGCTAACTGCATCAACTGTTTTAAATTCACTAAATGAATCACTTGCTGATCGGGATTAATTTGAATCCAGCCTTTGCTATTTAATTTTTCTAGAATCTTGCTCGTTTCCTCGGTTGAAATATCCGATACATCTGCCAAATCCTTCGCTGGAATGTTGAAAATATCAACTCCTGATCCTGAAGTCTGTCCATAATTCTCGCCTAAGCTGACTAAGGTATTGACTAACTTGATCGCAGGCGGTTGATGTCGTAACTGAAAACGAAAATTCGTTTGGCGTAACCGTCTGACCATCAACTGCAACATACGATGATGCAACTGAGGATCTTTGAACAAAGTCTGGATAAAGCGCTGCGCCGAAATGCTCATCAGTCGGACATTCGAGAGGGCAATCACATCCGTCGATCTCGGAGATTCGTCTAAAATTGCCATTTCTCCGAAGAAATCCCCACGCCCTAAAATTGCCAGCGTCGAAACATCTTCACCTGTTCCAGAATGTCGGCGAACCTTGACCCAACCCGAAACAACAAAATACACTGCATTGCCCCAAGCATCCTCCATCAAAACGGCTCTGCCAGAGGGGTACTCGTGCTCGGTTGCGACAGAAAGTAACCAGTCTAGGGTTTCTGGATTTGCTGCCGCCAGTAACGGAAATAACTCACTGAATACTTCGGTCTGCATTGCGCGATCCATGGAGAAAAGGGGTCAGTATTAACGTTCCCTTTTTTCTCACCGTGATATCCATCACAGCCAAACTCAATATGAGAGTTGGGGATCAAGAACATCTCTTAAGCGCGGCAGTAAGAATTCGATCGCAGCAGGTTTGCCAATGACAATCGCTTGCTGATGCGCCAAACTCTCTAAATCCAAAACTTCCGGCGTAAATTCAATCGGTTTGCCATCGAGATCAAGACAGACTAATCCCGCAGCTTCGGCGATCGCCATCGGAGCCACCGTGTCCCAAATTTTGACGCGGCGATTCAAATAAATATAAACTTCGGCTTTGCCTAACACCACATTCATTACTTTCAAGCCGAAGCTACCAGGGGATCGCAAAAATTCAATTTCAGGGATCGCAGCCCCAATTTTCTCAGATGTATTTCTGAAATCCTTGTCGCCAATAATGACGCGATACGAATTCGGAGGTGAGAGCGGGCTAAAGCAAGGTTGAGGATCTGCGTTACCCAAAACTTCCCAGACTCCAAGATTTTTTCCGCCGTAGTAAAGAATGTCGTGCTCAGGAGCGTACACCCAACCCGCGATTGCACGCTGCTGCTCTAACAGTCCAACTAAAACGGCGTAATCGGGATCGCCATGAATAAAGTCCTGCGTTCCATCCAGGGGATCAATACACCAAAATCTTGGATAGTCAGACTGATAGCGTTTTCGAGAGTCGGCATTTTCTTCTGTGATAATGCCGTCTTGAGGGAAAAGCTGGGTAAAAAATTCAGACAGTTGGCGATCGAGCGTTTGATCCACCGTGGTGACAAAATCACCGGGCGCTTTTTGAAACACTTCAAACTTTTCAGCAGAGAGAGTTTTTGCTTGTTGTCCACACGATCGAACAATTTGGCGAATCTCGGTCAGTTGGGCAGAATTCAGAGACATGGCGGATAGTAAGGAATTTAGTGATCTTAACGTTTGTGGGCTTTCCAAGTGCCGCCATAGAGATAGAAGGGATTGTCTTGACTGACTTGATTCCAGCAGTCTCGACATACAAAAATCCACTCCCCTAACTCATCGTATTGAATACGGTAGAGCACTGGAGCGGATTTGTCACAGAGCGCACATTGTTTTTCTCGGACTCGACTCATTTCAAGCGACAGCCGATGTTTTCGGCTTGGCAAAAATCATGCGACCTGCAGAGGTCTGCAATGAACTAGTCACCACGACTTGCAGCTCACCACCAACATAACTGCGCCCATCTTCAACCACAACCATTGTGCCGTCGTTTAGATAGCCAATGCCTTGAGCAGGCTCTTTGCCTTCTCGCAAGATTTTCAGGTCGATGCTGTCGCCCGGCAAGTATGAAGGACGAATCGCTTGGGTCAAATCGTTGACATTCAAAACCGGAACTTTCTGAACCGTTGCCACTTTATTCAAGTTGTAATCCGTGGTTAAGAGCGTTGCGCTGATCTCTTGAGCCAGGCGCACCAGTTTTGCATCCACGGTTTGAATATCGTCGTAATCTGCTGAATGAATGATCACTCGATCGGGATAACTTTCTCGAACCCGATTCAAAATGTCGAGTCCACGCCGTCCGCGCACTCGTTTTTGATCGTTGGATGCATCTGCGACTTGCTGGAGTTCTTGTAAGACAAACTGCGGCACGAGCAATTGACCTTCTAAGAATCCTGTATCTAACAGATCAGCAATTCGACCGTCAATGATGCAACTCGTATCGAGTACTTTCGTAGTCGCAGGTTTAATCGTTCCCTCAGACAAAAGCAGCGTTTCTGCACTGCTCGGATTGATTAACCGTAACAGCGATCGCCCATGCACATCCGCAAGTGACATGCCTGAAACCGAAAACATAATGCTGCCAACCACAGCAACCAGCGGTTTTAAGAATGAAAACTCTGGAGGAATCGGCAGTAAGAACGTTGGCGCAAGGAGCAAATTGGCAACGAGCAGTCCCATGACTAAGCCGATCGCGCGACTCAGAAGCGTATAAGCTGGAAGTTGACGGATTTGGCGCTCGATACGGCGGAATCCGCTTTGCGCGATTAGCCCGATCGCTAAGCCAAACATTGCCCCAAATCCCGCACAGACCCAGCGCAGTGCATCTGGATTTGAGACTTGTTGCAGTACACTTCCCGGCAATGCTTCAATGCCATGAAAGCCCGTTCCCGCCCCTGCTAGGATGAATGAAATAATGATGATTGCGTCAAGCATAATGGGTAAGATGAGACGCATTTGATCGCGTCTGTACGGGAAAATTACGAGTCAAACCAAGTGCCAAGTCTCTGAGGCGAAATTAAAGACAGAAATTCGCCAGACTAGAATTTTAGAGTATGTCAGGCTTAGCGATCGGGCTTGACTTTGCACCATTATATCTTGAGAGCTTATCGATTCCTGTGTCCAAATACCGATTACATGGGAGGTTTACCGTATCTTAGTCGTAGTTTGTGATACAAATGCTGGACTTTCTGAGAGGCAACCGTCAGAGAGTTTTGAAAAACCAATATTTTGGTCTAAAAAATGAGTGAATTGTTATGGAATTTAATGTTCCAACTTCCGCGTATGTGCACATTCCCTTCTGTCGAAGACGTTGTTTTTATTGCGATTTTCCGATCTCGGTTGTAGGGGATCAACGAAATGGCAGGAATTCTGGAACTATTGCTCAATATATTGAAAAGCTCTGTGAAGAAATTGATCGCTCTCATGATTTTGGTGAACCGTTAAGAACTGTTTTTTTTGGCGGGGGTACGCCGTCACTTTTAGCGGTGTCACAGCTTGAGCAAATTTTAGATAAGCTCGATCACCGATTTGGCATTCTTTCAGATGCCGAAATTTCAATGGAAATTGATCCAGGAACGTTTGATCTCGAACAAATTAAAGGCTTCAAATCAGCGGGTGTGAATCGATTTAGTTTAGGCACTCAGGCATTTCAATCGGACATTTTGAAAGCCTGCGGAAGAACACACACAGTCGAAGATATTTACACTTCAGTAGATCTGATCCGGCAAGCAGGAATTGAGAACTTTAGTTTGGATTTGATTTCAGGTTTGCCGCATCAAACGATCGAGAGTTGGCAAGAGTCGTTAGAGCAAGCGATCGCGCTTTCTCCCACACATTTATCCACATACGATTTAACGATCGAGCCGCAAACTCCATTTGGGAAGCAATTGAAACCGGGTGAAAAGCCGCTTCCGTCTGATGAATTAACGGCTGATTTATACCGATTCGCACAACGCACGTTGACGAATGCGGGCTTTGAGCATTACGAAATTTCCAACTATGCGAAACCGGGATATCAATGTCAACACAATCGCGTGTATTGGGAGAATCGATCGTTTTATGGCTTTGGTATGGGAGCAACCAGCTATTTGAATGGCGATCGGGTTTCTCGCCCCCGCAAACTGAAAGAGTATTACGACTGGATTGGCACAGCACAATCTGAAGCCGAAGTAAGTCAAACTGATCTGATGTTAGATAGTTTGATGGTTGGCTTACGGCTCAAAGAAGGCATTGATTTAGCACAGTTCAAAACCCAATTCGGAGAAGCTGCGATCGCTGAAATTGTGAAATGTTTAGCACCCTATCAAACATCAAACTGGGTCGAAATCACAGCAGCAAGTATCCGACTCACTGATCCAGAAGGATTTCTATTTTCCAATGTTATTTTGACAACATTGTTCGCAGCTTTTGAAGAAGATGAGTCTACTTTTTAGACTTTTTCTTACCGTTGGTTGCTTTTGTTTCTGCTGAACTTCCGTTGGTTGAAACTGGAGTTCCTTCAGCTTGCAAATGTGCTTCTAGAAACCACAGACGTTTGTCGATCGCTCTGGATACCTCAGTGTACAAATCTGCTGTATCTGCATCTCCGAGGTCGTCTGTTTCCGAAATCCCATCTCGTAATAGTTTTGCGTAGGGTGCATACCGATCTGCTAAAGCAATCAGATGAGATTTGCCATCAAAAATATCGATCGGATATTCGGGGATCTCCGAGGTCTGTGCTGCAAGTCTTGCAGTTCCAAGCGCTGTGCCACCCAGAGCAGTCACTCTTTCAGCGACCAGATCGATAAACTCTTCCAACTCGGATGACATTTCATCAAACAACTGATGAAGCTGATAGAAATCCATTCCCTTGACATTCCAGTGAGCCTGCTTCACTTGAGTCTTGAGATCAAGTGTATTTGCTAAGGTCTGATTCAAAATGTCGATAATCTTCGATCGAACATTTGCTGGAAGATCAATTCGTGTGAAATGAAGCGGAGTACTATTCATATTCGTTTTTTTCAGGACGTTTCCTAATAGTCTAATCGCAAAACGAAACTTAGGAAATTGCCAAGAAATCCCCTCCGGTCACTCTAAAGGCTTGCTGACTTATCTTTTTATATAGATCAGAAAATAATGAATTAGGGAATCCTACGTTTGATTTTCCAGAATTTGAGGTTAAATGCGATGAGGCAGGCTGTCGCTGGATTAGTATGGGTTGGTCTAAGTACCATCGCACTTGGGTATACCGACCATATCCTCAGAATAGATCGAACTTATGCTCAAGTCCTTCTCGACAGCACCTTAGGAACGACAGTTCAAACGCTGAACAATCTCGACTTCACGATCGATGGCGGCACTCGTTCCGGCAATAACCTCTTTCATAGCTTCAGCCAGTTATCCATTCCTACAGGCGGCTCTGCTCTCTTCAACAATGCTACAGATATTCAGACTATCTTTGCTCGCGTCACCGGAGGCAACGTTTCTAATATTGATGGGCTGCTCAAAGCCAATAGCACGGCTAGTCTGTTTCTGCTCAATCCCAATGGCATTCTGTTTGGTGCCAATGCACAGTTGAATATCGGCGGGTCATTTGTCGGGACGACTGCCAATGCGATTCAATTTGCGGATGGCACTGAGTTTAGTGCAGTGAATCCCAGTAGTCTGCCCTTGTTGACCATGAGTGCACCGATCGGTTTACAAATGGGACAGAATCCAGGAGCAATTACTGTGCAGGGGCGAGGCAATCAGTTATTTGATATCACTGGTTTTGGTCAAGCCAGCGCGATCAACAGTCCTACTGGCTTACAAGCTGGCGCAAATCAAACGTTAGCCTTGATTGGTGGTGCAGTGACCTTCTCTGGTGGAGTTGCTTCTATCCAGGGCAGTGGGCATCTGGAAGTCGGGAGTGTCAGTCGTGGAACGGTTGGACTTCAACCCACTCCAACGGGCTGGGTTGGTGATTACTCAGCAGTACATCAATTTAACGATATTCATTTGGGGCAGGAATCGCTATTGAATGCTAGTGGGAGTAATGGTTCCATCCAGCTCCAAGGACAAAACATTCGCTTGACAGAAGGATCTGCGGCTTTACTTCAAAACCTTGGTTCACAACCGGCAGGGGGAATCACGGTCAATGCAAAAGGATCTCTAATATTGCAAGGCAATACTTCCAATGGTGAATTAGGGAGTTTGATCCAAAGTAATAACTTAAATAGTGGTCAGGTTGGAGACATTCTCATTTCTGCGGCTCAGCTATTTCTTCGAGATAGCTCTAGAATTATGTCTAGAACCCGAAGCGCCACTGCTGGAGCAAACATCAATATCAACGTTAATGGTACTACTGAAATTACTGGGTTTAACAACAGTAATCCAGCAGTGTACACAGCAGTTGCCACATTTTCAGTTGGCAGTGGCAATGCGGGTAACATCGCATTATCTACAGAAAATCTCAAGGTCTTGGATTCTGGCGCAATGATTTCGGTTGCTGCGCGTGATGGGAACACAGGCATAATCCAAGTCAATGCGGCTAAACAAGTCGAAATTGCGGGTTACAATCCAGTGGCATTTTCAGAAAGTTCTCTGTCTACCTATACCCAGGGGGCTGGCAATGCGAATCGTGCCGTGATCAACACAGCAAGATTAGTAATAACCGGGGGTGCATCTTTAGGATCCTCTACGGCTGCAACAGGTTCAGCGGGTAACGTAGAAGTAAATGCTTCAGAGTCCATCGAGATTGAAGGTCAGGGAACAGCAGGAAATGCGGTTGGAACGTTCTCTCGCATCTATTCCAATGCTGAAGAGGTCAGTCTAGAGATTCAAGCTGCATTTGGATTACCCCCCATTCCCAGTGGTAATTCGGGATCTTTAAAGATTAATACTCCCTCACTCCGCCTCAGCAATGGCGGCGCTGTGAGTGTCCAAAATGATGGCCCAGGCATTGGAGGAAATGTACAAATTATCGCCAATGATATCCAGCTAGAAAATCAGAGTCGCATTACTGCGGTGGCTCAATCAGGCGAGGGTGGCAATATTAACCTGCAACTTCGGGATCTCTTATTGATGCGTTCTGGTAGTAGCATTGCGGCAACAGCAGGCGGACAGGGAAATGGAGGGAATATTACCATCAATACACCCATTATCGTAGGATTAGAAAATAGTGACATTGTTGCCAACGCTGATCAGGGACGAGGCGGAAACATTCAAATTACCACTCAGGGCATTATCGGATTACAATACCGCGATCGCTTAACGCCAGAAAACGACATCACTGCTAGTTCTGAGTTCGGCGTGAACGGCACCGTTGAAGTTAACAATGTCGGCGTAGAGCCCAACTCTGGCTTAGTCGAGCTATCCCCAACCCTCATCGATTCAACCCGACAAGTCGCAGCGGGCTGTTCTGGGACTCAAAACAGCCGTTTTGTGATCACAGGACGCGGTGGAATGCCAGAAAATCCGGCTGAAACTGTGAGAAGTGAGCGTGCCTGGAACGATATCCGCGATCTCTCGGCTTTTCATAAACCTGCGATCGCTCAGGCTCCCAATTTATCACCCTCGATCGTAGAAGCGACAACTTGGTATCGCCATCCCCAAACGGGCAAAGTCGAGTTGGTTGCCACTGTACCGACTCAACCTCACATTGCTGCAACCTGTACGACTCCTTCTGTACTCTAGTGCCAATTGATTCGACCCTGCACTTAAAAATTTGGAGTTTTGACTCATTTCAATTTTCCATGACCTACAGTGGTTTGAGATGTCTATGAAACCTTACAAATAGGGAATTTTTGACTAATTCAAAACTTCAATTAAATCTATCGCCACATAAAATTTCTCTTGATGATTTTGAGGGCACATTAATTGAGTCGCCTATCTGTGTTAAGAGAAGTTTTCATGCTGCGAACAGTACTGAATTTTTTGTGCTTGGGAATATGTTTGAACCTCACCCTCCCGCTTCAAGCACAACAAGTACTTCCCGACTCTACTGTGAATACCCAAGTCACCCGATCGCTCAACGACTTCACCATCACAGGCGGCACCACTTCCGGCACGAATCTCTTCCATAGCTTCCAAGAATTCTCTATTCCCACAGGTGGCTCTGTCCTCTTCAACAACGCGACTAACATTCAAAACATCTTCACTCGCGTCACAGGCGGCACTGTTTCCAACATTGATGGCTTCATCCAAACCAATGGCACTGCCAATCTATTCTTGCTCAATCCCAATGGCATTCTCTTCGGTGCAAATGCTCGTTTGAATCTGGGTGGCTCATTTATTGGCACCACCGCCTCCAGTCTCAAGTTTGCTGACGGCACGGAGTTTAGTACGATAAACACCAGCACTCCGCCCTTGTTAACAATCAGTGCGCCGATTGGCTTACAGTTTGGCAGACCTTCGGGAAATATTGCACTACAAGGAACTGGACACCGTCTGACTGCCCAAGATTCCCTTCTTGCGCCCTACATTCCTACCACGTTTGAGGGGAGTTTAGCGGTAACGCCAGGTCGCACCCTCGCACTGATAGGGTCTACGATCAATCTCAATGACGGCATTTTACGTGCTCCGCAAGGGCGAGTCGAACTGGGCGGTGTGGCGGAAGGTGAGGTGAAACTCAATCCGCTCAATCAAGGCTTTGCCCTAGATTATGGGCAGGTTACTACATTGGGTGACATTCATCTTGCAGGACGATCGCTCGTCGAAGTCAATGGTATCAATGCGGGTTCAATTCAAGTACAAGGTCGTACGGTGAACCTCAGCGGCGGTTCTACATTATGGGCACAGAATCGAAGCAGCCAAAAGTCTGGAGATATTAATGTTTTTGCTTCCGATCGTGTGCAGTTATCCGGTACAACATCCGATCTCAAAATCCGCACGAGTATCATCAACGAAACCATTAGCAGCGGGATGAGTGGCAATATTAACATTGTGACACCCGATTTGAGTCTGATGCAGGGTGCACTGATGGGCAACCGGACTTATAGTGCTGCCAACAGTGGAACCATTAACATCACAACAACCCATTTGAATATTAGTGGGTATATCCCAAGCGATTTCTCAGCCTTTACCGCTCTAGGAAGTCTCACATTCTCCACAGGAAAAGCAGGTGATGTGCAGGTCAAAACCCGCGACCTCTCAATTGTAGACGGTGGATTTCTTGGCTCTACAACTTTTGCCAGGGGTGCAGGTGGCAATATTACGATCGATGCTGATCGCGTTAACGTGAGTGGTGCAACACCCGCCGGGAACACGAGTCTAATTGCTGCTACAACAAACGGTCGAACTGGCAATGCCGGAAATTTGTTGCTGAATACTCGGACGCTCATCCTGAGGGAAAGCGGTACGATTACAACCGCGAGTCTAGGAATTGGCAATGCCGGAGAGTTGACGGTCAATGCGACGGAATCGATCGATCTCAGTGGCACAGCACCCTTAGTGAGCTATGGTAGTGCGATCGCATCAAGCGTCAGCGCTCTGCCTACTGCCTATGCTTCCCAGTTATCGGGTGGAACCGTGCCCCCTATTATGGGTTCATCAGGAAGCGTTACCGTTAATACTCCGCTCCTCAGAATTAGCGATAACGGTAGGATTAATGCGAGTAACTATGGAATTGGCAATGCAGGGGCACTGAATATTAATACGGAAAAGCTAGAACTGAGAAATGTGGGTAGTTTATTTAGCTTTACCGCCTCAGGACAGGGAGGCAACATCAATGTCCAAACAAATTTGCTAATTCTGCGAGATAAAAGCTGGATTGTTACAACTGCTTTAGGCACAGGTGATGGTGGCAACATTACCATTCAGTCACCCATTATTCTTGGACTAAATAACAGTGACATTATTGCAAGTGCACTCACGGGTCGAGGTGGAAATATCAACATCACAACGCAAGGGATCTTTGGCTTAAAGGTTAGTCCTGAACTCACTGAAGGCAATGACATTACAGCCAGTGGTGGATCAGGTGTTGATGGAACCATTGAGATTAATAATTTGGGAGTGAATCCCAATTCTGATTTAGTCACGTTACCAGAAAATATCACGGATTCATCCCAAAAAGTTGTGCCAGGATGTTCTAACGATACTGGCAGTAGTTTTGTGATCACAGGACGTGGTGGAGTGCCGCAAAATCCAACTCAGACCGTGAGCCGCGATCGCTCTTGGAACGATATGCGTGATCTTTCGACTTTCCAAACAACAGCGATCGCTCAACCTAGTTCTGCTTCTACGATCGCAGAAGCAACAACTTGGTATCGCCATCCTCAAACCGGAAAAATCGAATTAGTCGCAGCACACCCTACCTACCTCAATCCATCTGCCACTTGTGCTAGCAACCCTCACTAAACTCAAAGCCTCTCTAGCCAATTCTCAACAGTATCCTTTTCCGACAGTCGAGATGATGTTCTGTGAGACACGGGCACTCTACATCTGACACTCCAGAATTTGAGGTTGAATGCAATGAAGCAGGCTGTCGCTGGATTGATGTGGGTCGCTCTAAGTACAGTCACACTCGGATGTGCCGACCTGATCCTCAAAATCGATCACACTGTTGCTCAAGTCCTCCCTGACTCCTCCCTCGCAACCACTGTCCAAACGCCGAACAACCTCGACTTCACCATCGACGGGGGCACTCGATCCGGCAACAACCTCTTCCATAGCTTCAACCGATTCTCTGTCCCCACAAACGGCTCTGCTAGTTTCAATAACGCGACAGATATTCAAACGATCTTTGCTCGTGTCACTGGAGGCAGTGCTTCCCATATTGATGGACTGTTAAACACGAATGGCACTGCTAGTCTTTTTCTGCTTAATCCCAGTGGCATTCTGTTTGGAGCCAATGCAAGATTGAACATTGGCGGCTCCTTTGTGGGAACGACTGCGAATAGCATTCAGTTTGCCGATGGGACTGAGTTTAGTGCAGTCAATTCCAGTAATCCACCTTTGCTGACCATGAGTGTGCCAATCGGTTTACAGATGGGACAGAATCCTGGCAGTATTACCATCCAAGGTCAAGGCAATCAACTGATCGATAGCACTGGCTTTGGAACGATCGATGCTAGCAATGCTCCTCTTGGACTACAAGCCGGAGTCAATCAAACCCTAGCACTGATCGGTGGTGCTATAACCTTCTCTGGTGGCGTGATCACGACAAATGAAGGAGGGCATCTAGAAATAGGCAGTGTCCGTGCTGGACAAGTTGGACTCAAGACGACATCTACAGGTTGGACAGGAAATTACTCCACGGTGCAGCAATTTAACGATATTCATCTAGCGCAACAATCACTACTAAATGCCAGCGACGGCACTGGTTCTATCCACTTGCAAGGACGCAACATTCGCTTAACTGAAGGATCTGCTGCTTTGATCCAAAACTTTGGAACCCAACCATCAGGAGGAATTTCAATCAATGCGACAGGTACGCTGAGCTTAGTCGGCAATACAGCCAATCATCAGTTGGGCAGTCTGATCGAAATCGATAACTTTGGCACTAGTCAGACAGGAGATATTACGATTTCTGCTGCCCAAATCTCTCTCCAGGATGGCGCAAGAATTTCAACAATTGGCAATCAAGTCAACGGTGGAACCATTACAGCGAATGCGAGCGGCACGATCGAGGTCAGTGGCTTTAACTCCACAAATCCACTCCTTTATTCTGCCCTTGTCACATTTTCTTTCGATATGGGTAACGCAGGGGACATCAAAATAATTGCGAATAACCTTAGAATTCTCGACTCTGGCGCTGTTACATCTGTCTCGCTTCAGTCTGGGCAGACTGGCACTATACAAGTAGATGTCGCTGATCAAATCGAAATTGTAGGGTACAATCCTATTGCATTTTCAGAAAGTTCGCTGTCTACATTCGTGCAAGATTCTGGAAATGCAAGGAGTGCTGTTATCAACACAGCTAGATTGGTGATCCAATCAGGAGCATCTCTGGGATCGTCTACCTTCGCAACTGGCTCAGCCGGCAGTGTGACAATTAATGCTGCGGAGTCCATCACTATAGAGGGTCGTGGAACTGAGGGAAATGCAATTGGGACAACCTCTCGGATCTTTTCAAATGCTGAGAGGCTCAGTCCAGATGTTCAAGCTGCTTTTGGGCTACCTGAGATTCCGGCAGTGTTCTAGATGTGTGGATATATGGCAGAATGAAAACGATGTGTTAGAGGGCTGAGTCTAGAGATGGTCCTAGAACCTGTTCAATGTCCCGATTGCCAGAGTGTGGATGTCGTTAAGCATGGTCGCAGTGCTGCTGGAAAACAACGGTATTGTTGCCGTAACTTAGAGTGTTCCAGACGATCATTTATCTTGAACTTTAGCTATCGAGGACGACTGCCTGAAGTCAAAGCGCAAATCAGTGACATGGCAATCAACGGCAGTGGTATTCGTGATACCGCCAGAGTGTTGAAGATTAGCCCAACGACTGTGATTGAAACGCTGAAAAAAAGTCAAGCCAACTTGAACAAGTAAACACAAGTCTGCTCGAACAGCACCAACCGGATAACACGGCAGTCATGGTCGTCAGAGTCGAGGCGGCGGAGCTGGACGAGATGTGGAGTTTTGTCGAGTCAAAGCAGCATCAACGATGGTTGTGGCACGCGATTGACCATCAAACTGGAAAAGTACTTGCCTATGTGCTAGCCACCCATGAAGACTCAGCTCTTAAGCAACTTCAGCAACTGTTAGCTCCTTTTTCGATTCAGCGGTTTTACACCGATAGTTGGGGAGCTTACTTGCGATTGCTAGATGAGCAGCACCATACGGTTGGCAAAGCCAACACACAGCGCATTGAGCGGAAGCATCTAACTTTGAGAACTCGGATCAAGCGACTTGCCAGAAAGACGATCTGTTTTTCCAAGACTGAGAAGATGCATGATACTGTGATTGGATTATTCATCAACCGTCATGAGTTCGGGCGAGCAGTATAACGTTATGCCCACACATCTAGAACACTACCTGAGATTCCTAGCGGTAATTCAGGTTCTTTAATCATAAACACTCCATTGCTCCACCTATTAGATGGAGGATCTCTCAGTGTCCAAAATGATGGGCCAGGCATTGGAGGAAATGTGCAGATTATCGCCAATCGCCTCCTGATAGAGAATCAGAGTCGCATTACTGCGGCAGCTGAATCAGGCGAGGGGGGCAATATTAACCTTCAACTTCGGGATCTCTTATTGATGCGTCACGATAGTAGCATTACGGCAACGGCAGGCGAAAAGGGAAATGGAGGCAATATTACGATCAATTCACCCATCATTGTGGGATTAGAAAATAGCGATATTGTCGCCAATGCTGTGAGGGGTCAAGGCGGAAACATTCAAATTACCACTCAGGGCATTATCGGATTACAATACCGCGATCGCTTAACCCCCGAAAACGACATCACGGCGAGTTCTGAGTTCGGCGTGAATGGCACTGTTGAAGTCAACAATGTCGGCGTTGATCCTAACTCTGGCTTAGTCGAGCTATCCACAACTCTCATCGATTCAACCCAACAAGTCGCAGATGGCTGTTCTGGTTCTCAAAACAGCCGTTTTGTGATCACAGGACGTGGCGGAATGCCAGAAAATCCGGCTGAAACTGTGAGAAGTGAGCGTGCCTGGAATGATACCCGCGATCTCTCAGCTTTCCAAAAACCAGCGATCGCTCAGGCTCCCAATTTATCACCCTCAATCGTAGAAGCGACAACTTGGTATCGCCATCCCCAAACGGGCAAAGTCGAGTTGGTTGCCACTGTACCAACTAAACCTCACATTGCCGCAACCTGTGGCTCCTCTACAACTGCGCTCTAGTGTCAAGTAATTCGACCCTGCAATTAAATTCTTTACACAACATTTCTCTTGATGATTTTTGGGGCACATTGACTGAGTCTCCTATTTGTCAAGAGAAGCTTCTATGGTGCGATCCGTGCTACACTCCGTGCTCTTGGGAATGTGTTTGACCCTCACTCTTCCGGTTCAAGCGCAACAAGTCCTTCCCGACACGACCCTCAATACTCAAGTCACACGATCGCTCAACGACTTCACCATCACAGGCGGCACGACTTCCGGCACGAATCTTTTCCATAGCTTCCAAGAATTCTCTATTCCCACAGGTGGGTCTGCTCTCTTCAACAACGCGACTAACATTCAAAATATTTTCAGTCGTGTTACGGGTAGCACCATCTCCAACATTGATGGCTTAATTCAAACCAATGGCACTGCCAATCTATTCTTGCTCAATCCCAATGGCATTCTCTTTGGTGCGAATGCTCGTTTGAATCTGGGTGGCTCATTCTTGGGAACAACTGCAAATCGTCTCAGATTTGCCGATGGTACAGAGTGGTATGCCGACAATGTAATGGCACCCCCTTTGTTAACGATGAGTGTTCCTGTGGGATTGCAAATGGGGAGCAATCCGGCATCCATTACTGTTCAAGGAACAGGGCACGCTCTGAGTAATCCCAATCCTAGTGGGTTGCCTCCCATCGCTGTAGTTCCCAGTGCGACAGAATTGCGCGTTCAACCAGGACAAACCCTCGCCTTGATGGGCGGCAATTTGAATCTCAATGGTGCAACTCTAAGCGCCCCACAGGGACGAGTCGAATTAGGTAGTCTGAGTGGTGCAGGTCTGATTCACCTCATTCCTACCGCCCAGGGGTATCGCTTGGACTATGAGCAGGATCAGAGCTTTGGAAATATTCAACTCACCCAAAAGTCGCTTCTCGACGTGAGTGGCGTTAATGCCGGATCGGTACAGCTTCAAGGGCGAGAGATTCAATTCACCGATGGTTCACTGATCCTGTCACAAAATTTTGGTTACCTGCCGGGTGGGGAAATTCGCCTGCGAGCTTCAAACGCGATCGACATGATTGGTGCAACGGACTCACGCATTTGGAGTGGAATTCGGAGTGAAACGTTTGGCATTGCAGCAGGAAGCAACGTCAGTGTTGTTACTCCCAAGCTAACTGTCCAAGCAGGGGCAGGATTGAATACTTCAACGATAGGAACGGCTACAAGCGGGAATATTGACATTCAGGCAACTGCCATTGAAGTATCTGGTTTTTCACTCAGCAATCCTAGGAGTGTGAGTAGTCTCAGCACCTCTAGTTACTACAGTTCGGGAAATGCGGGTGACATTCTGGTCAATGGGGATAGTTTAGTCGTTTCCGGTGGCGCTTCCTTGAGTTCAGCAACCTTTGGCAGCGGTGCGAGTGGGCAAGTTGCAATTCACAACAATCAAACAACGATCACGGGCGGCAACGGCTTCGGATTCCAGAGCGCTATTGGTTCAGTCACGTTTGCAACCGGAACTGCTAAGGCTCTCACCCTGGAGACAGATCGGTTACAAATTCTCGATGGCGGAACCCTTGCAGCAACGACATTCTTTATGGGAAATGGCGGAGATCTGAGAATTAACGCGGCAGAATCTATCGAGATCAGAGGATACAATCAGAGCAATAATAGCAGCATCAACTCTTCTGTCCTATCCTTAAACCCACAACTGCGGCAGCAATTTGGGCTTCCCGATATTTTAATCGCAAATGCAGGCAGTGTTAGCATTTCCACACCTAATCTAATCTTGACAGATCGCGGCACCGTCAGTGTGACGAATCAAGGGGATGGCAATGGTGGTACGCTGAGCATCAAAGCTAATACTATTCAATTAGATCGTCAAGCTAGCATTCAGGCACAAACAGCGTCAGGAAATGGCGGAAATATTGATTTAGCAGTTGGTAAGCTGTTACTGCTACGGAGCAATAGCGCGATCGCGGTAACTTCGGGTGGAAATGGTAACGGTGGGAATATCACGCTCAATTCGCCTGTGATCGTAGGATTAGAAAATAGTGATATTGTCGCCAATGCAGCACAAGGTAAAGGCGGAAATATCCAAATTACGACTCAAGGCATTATCGGATTACAATACCGCGATCGCACAACACCTGAAAGCGACATCACTGCTAGTTCCGGAATCGGCGTAGATGGCACCGTCGAAGTGAACAATGTTGGAGTTGATCCGAACTCTGGCTTAGTCGAGTTATCCACCACATTGATCGATTCAAACCAACAAGTCGCGGCTGGCTGTTCCGGGACTCAAGGCAGTAGCTTTGTGATCACGGGGCGAGGTGGAGTGCCTCAGAATCCGGCTCAAGAGGTGACCCACGATCGCACCTGGAATGATGTGCGTGATCTTTCAGCTTTCCACAAACCCTCGATCGCTCAGTCGCCAAATTCATCACCCTTGATTGTAGAAGCATCGGCTTGGTATCGCAATCCTCAAACTGGAAAAGTCGAATTAGTTGCAGCACATCCTACTTCCAGCACTCCATCTGCCACTTGTGCCAGCAAACCTCGCTCAACTGAAAGCCCTTCCTAAGTTTCTGCTTGCCAACAGTATCTTTTTTATACAGCAAGATGATGTTTTTTGAAGCACGGGCACTCTACGTTTGACATTCCAAAATTCAAGGTTAAACGTTATGAAGCAGGCTGTAGTTGGATTAATGTGGGTTGGACTCAGTACCATCGCTCTTGGATATACCGACCATGTTCTCAGAATGGATCGAGTTGATGCTCAAGTCATTCCCGACAACACCCTAGCAACGACAGTTCAAACTCCGAACAATCTTGCCTTCACGATTGAGGGAGGCACACGTTCTGGCAACAATCTCTTTCATAGTTTCAGCCAGTTCTCATTACCCACGGGTGGTTCAGCAGGTTTCAACAATGCCTTAGATGTGCAGAATATTTTTGCACGCGTCACGGGGGGAACTGCATCCAACATCAATGGACTGATTCAAGCCAATGGTTCTGCTAGCTTATTTTTGTTGAATCCCAGTGGCATTTTATTTGGACCAAATGCATCACTGAATCTGGGAGGGTCATTTGTCGGAACGACAGCTAGTAGCGTTAAATTTGCGGATGGTACAGAATTTAGCGCGGTTAATTCTGGAACGCCTTTACTGACGATCAGCGCACCCATAGGCTTGCAGATGGGGGCAAACGCAGGCCCCATTCAAGTACAGGGTGCTGCCACGGCCAATCCTTCATTCCGACCACCTACCCTGGCAGTAGCTCCGATGCAAACCTTAGCACTGGTGGGTGGTCAGATCGATTTGAGTAGTGCAACGATATCTGCCCCTGGAGGACGAATCGAACTGTGGGCCTTGCGAAATGGACAGATCGCAACCAACACCCAGTCGTGGCAATTAGCCAGCCCAGCAACAGCAGCGACTTGGGGCACTATTACTCTACAACAAGCTGCCTTGGTCGATGCTAGTGGAATGACTGCTGGGGGAGGCATCAATGTGCGAGGACGGGGATTGACCTTGCAAGAGAGTTCAAACATGACATCTTTTACCTTCTCTGGAGAAGGACAGGATATTACAGTTAACACGATGGAGTTTGTTGATCTTTTAGGTGCAACAGATTCTAATTTTCCCTTTGGATTCGATGGGATTTCCACTTCGGTGGGCAATTCATTTGGTATTGTTGCGCTGCCTGGGCCGACTGCCACTGGACGAGCGGGCAATGTAACCGTTGAAACGGGACGGTTACAAATCGCTAATTCGGCTACTCTGCGATCGGCCACTGCGGGGAATCACTCTAGCTCCGGGAATGTGACGGTTCGGGCGACTGATGTGGAGATGCGAGGATTTGAAACTTTACCCACATTGACTGCAACTACGATTATGAGTGTGATTGTGGCTGGAAACAATAATCAGAGTGGTCAGGTCACGGTTGAGGCAGATCGGGTACGTCTTCTGGGCGGTAGCCGTATCGCAGGTAGTGTAATCGGGGGCAATGGCAAAGCTGGAGACATTATCATTCGGGCTGCCGAGAGTTTGGAGATGCAGGGAACCACCTTTAGTGGTAGGGCAAACGCATGAAAATTATTGAGACAGGATTTTGAGAAGATAACCATCATCCCATCCCGCCTTTTTTCGTTTCGCTGCAATGCCTGCCTTCGTCGTTTTGTCTTGTCCTAATAAGTTGAGCGCAATGTGACGCAACAGGGAAAAGTTTTGCGGTGCGTAATCCTTGCGGATACGGCAAGCATCTTCATCAAAAGCAACGTCTAACACCCAGTGCAAATGGTTTTCCACCGTCCAATGGGTGCGGATGGCAGCTAAGAGTTTCGCCGCGTCTGGGTCGAGACTACTGATGTAGTAGTGCGTTTCGCTGCTCGTTTGTCCCTCAATTTTGCGTTCGCGCTGAAGCATTACTACGGTCTTCAGTCCTTTCCACTGCGGCTTCTGCACCAAATAATCCAGTTCTGCGTCTGCCAACGTCCAGCACCGCCGAATCTCAATGCGTCCGTGTCCTTTGTCTATCGTTTGCACAAAGTCATGCGCGACATCTTGGAATTGCACGGCTTGAGCTTGCTCAAATAACCACTGCACATCTTCAAACAATCCACCCTGATTGCCTTTGAGAGCAAGCACATAGTCTGCACCGCGCTCAATGATTGTCGCAGCGATCTCTTTCTGTGTCCCCATCGCATCAATCGTGACGATACAGCCTTCGAGAGCTAGGACTTCTAGCAATTCTGGAATTGCTGTAATCTCATTCGACTTTGCATCGACTTTCTGTTGTCCTAACACCAAGCGATTCTCACTTGCCCAAGCACTCACCATATGAATCGCACCTTTGCCGTTGGCAGTATCATAAGAGTGGCGCACCTTCTTGCCATCAATGGCGATGACTTCGCCCTTACTCAAGGTGCTAATGGCACGAATCCAACCCAGAAAACATTGCTGCATCGCTTCTGGGTCAAGTCGAGCCAACACCCGCGCAAATGTATCATGCGACGGAATGCCGTTCGGCAACTTCAGAAAACTGCTCAACCACGATTGTTTCGATTGCCCATACAGTTCGATATCCACCCAACTCTCTGCCCCACAGATGACGGCACAAATCGTGATTGTGATGATGTCGATAAGTAAATGATCTTTGCCACGCTCATCGCGAGGGTCTGCCAAATCAGCAAAGTGCGTGAGAATCCGCGCATCCGTAGGTTGAGTCATGAGCAGTGTCTCTCAAGCGGGTTACACTGCTTTTAGCCTACGTCACTTTTTTCTTGCGTTTGCCCTACCTTTAGTGGCCTATCTAGTTCAGTTCTCACGACCTTGGAAGCAGGATCATCTGGACAAGGGGGGAATATTTTAATTGACACAGGACTTTTAAAACTATCTCAGGGTGGAGCCATTGCTAGTGAAGTCGCAGGTTCTCAAATCAACCCATTCTTTGGTGCCTTACCAGGTGCACAAGGCACAGCCGGAAGCATTGATATTCGAGCTAGGGAGGTACAAGTTAGCGATCCAATCGTGGATGGATATAGCCAAACGCTCACAGGAATTACTACTTCCCTTGGCAATGGGGCAAGGGGGACAGGCGGAACTATCCATCTGACAGCGGACAGTCTGCGCGTCTTTAATGGAGGACAAATCAGTGCATCTAGCCAGGGGCAAGGTGCAGCCGGAAATGTGAACTTGAACGTGAACTCGATCGATGTTCAGGGGGGAGCCCTGTCTCAAATCAATGGTCAATATTTGCCCAGTACCATTACAGCCTCTTCCTCCTCCTCGGCTGCCGCAGGCTCAGTCAACATTACTGCAAATTCTGTTGCCGTTCGTGACGCTGCCCAAGTTACTGTTAGTAATACCGGAACCGGCGATGCAGGCAACCTCAATATCAATGCGGGGACTGTCTTTCTTAACAATGGTGCGAGTCTGCAAGCCAAGGTCAATGGTGGTAATCAAGGCAATATCTGGCTGCAAGCCCGTGATTTGCTACTGCTCCGGCAAGGTAGTCAAATTGTTACGAGTGCTACAGGAACTTCGACTGGCGGAAACATTACCATTGATGCACCCATTATCGTGGGATTAGAAAATAGTGACATTATTGCCAATGCGGTAGAAGGTCGTGGAGGGAATATCCAGATTACGACTCAAGGCATTATTGGGCTGAAATATCGCGATCGCTTAACCCTAGAAAACGACATCACCGCAAGCTCTGAATTCGGCGTGAATGGTACTGTTGATGTCAACAATGTAGGAGTTGACCCGAACTCTGGCTTAGTCGAGCTATCCACCACACTCATCGATTCAAACCAACAAGTCGCCGCTGCCTGTTCCGGCACTGAAGGGAGTAGTTTTGTGATTACAGGACGAGGCGGGATTCCTCAAAATCCAACTCAAGAAGTCAGCCACAATCGTTCCTGGAATGATATGCGTGATCTCTCGGCTTTTCACAAATCCGCGATCGCTCAAGCTCCCACGTCAACTCCAACGATCGTGCAAGCCACAGATTGGTATCGCAATCCCCAAACAGGCAAAGTGGAGTTAACAGCCGTAAGACCTCTCCTATCCAATGCGATCGCGACTTGTGCAACTACACCCAACTCCTGAAGCTGTTCAAGTTCCGCTTAAATGATGAGGATTGTCGTACTCTTGTTTGGCTCAAAAATCATCCCGGTTGTGGTCAGCATCGATCGAATATTAAGAAGCGAAAACACCCAGCGGCAATACCAAGCTAGGCATTTTATACTGTTAGTAGCAAAGACTGATCAACTCCTCTTCAAAGCCAGTTCAATGCCTTTGCCTACAACATTTAGGAGAATCGTATGTTCCACAAGATTTTAGTCGCGCTGGATCACTCTGATTCGAGTCAAGCCGTATTTGAGAGAGCGGTCGAGCTTGCCAAAACAAATCATGCTGAATTGATGTTACTGCATATTATCAGCCCGATCGACGAAGGTGTGCCAACTCCTGTTTATCCAATGCCCGATGGTCTCTATCCGATGCACCATGAGGCTTTACTTCAATCTTCAGCCCAGCTCTTTTCCCAAGTTGAACAAGCTGGATTGGACATGTTACGGGCACGAGATGCCGCTGCAACTGCGGCTGGAGTCCGGTGTGAATTTACACAACATGTCGGTGATCCGGGCACATCTATTTGTGAGATCGCGCAAACTTGGAACGCGGATCTAATTGTGGTGGGACGTAGAGGCAGATCAGGACTAAGTGAATTCTTTTTAGGCAGTGTCAGTAATCATGTCATGCACCATGCACGATGCTCAGTGCTCATTGTTCAAGAAGCCTTGGTTCCAGCTTCTAGCAATGCCTGAAATTGCGAACGGTTGTGTAAAAAGTTGAAAATCGGATCTGTAGCAGCAAGGTTGCGATAGATTGAAGCTGAAAGCTCGATCGCGTGGGTTAAATTCTCGATCGTTGCTTCTGCATCTCGCTTGAGTGCATAGCAACAACCCATACCATACCAGGCACTGGCACTCCGAGAATTAATTTTCACGGCATTCTCAAAACTTGCGATCGCTTCCGGGATTCGATTTAACTTTCCAAGCACTTGCCCTCGATAATTCCAGATGTAGTCTGAGACGGGCTTGATCTTCAGTGCAATGTCTAAATTCGTTAAAGCCGCCTCATGCTCATTGAGAGATGACAACGCGATCGCTCGGTTGTACCAAGCTTTGTAATTTTGTGGTTTCAAAGCAATGACTTGATCAAAACTGGCGATCGCATCTTGGTAGCGATACAAATTCATCAGCGTTTTGCCATGATTTTGCCAACTGCGATAATCATCTGGCGTAAATTTCAAGGCTTGATTAAAGCTTGTCAAAGCTTCTTCATATTGTCCGATTCGACCTAATGAAATTCCGCGTCCTTGCCATGCCAAAGCCATGCGAGGGCGAAGTGTAATCACACGTTCAAAAGTTGAGATCGCCTCTTCATAGCGACCTAACTTTTCTAGTGCATAACCCCGACACAACAGCGCATTCGGATGATCAGGATCGATCGCTAAGATTTGCTCAAATCTCGCATACTGTTTTCCATATCGACCGAGCAGAGATAGCGATCGTCCTGCATTGCGATACCGAATTTCATCAGAGGGAAGCATGGGCAGAATTTACGACTCGCGAGGCGCACGAAAGCTCAGCAACGATAGAAATCGATTATCTCGACGCAATGCAGCAAAGTCAGCATTGCTCTGAGCTAAATCGCGATATTCATCAGGATTGAGTTCGATTGCACGTCGCAGATGTTCATAAGCAAGGTCAGACTTGCCCTGAAGTGCGTAACAGCAGGCTTTGTTGTACCAGATCGTGGCAGAATCTGGTTTGAGCGCAAGCGCACGATCGTAGCTTTCGATCGCATCGTCAATGTTGCCCATGTGGTAGAGTGCGTTGCCGCGATTTGTCCAGGATTCCTCGAAGTCAGGTTTGAGTTCGAGCGCCCGATCGTAGCTGGCTACGACTCGTTCTAATTGACCCAGTTTTCGTAAGGCGAGTCCACGACTGTACCAAGCCCAGTAATAGTCCGGCTTGAATTCAATCGCGCGATCGTAGCTATTGACCGCTTCTTCATAACGCTCCATGTTCCGAAGCGAAATGCCTCGGTTGTACCACGCCCAGTGATAATCAGCGCGGTACTTGATCGCATTGTCGTAACTATAGATCGCTTCTTGATAGCGTCCTAATTCATCTAAAGCATTGCCGCGATTGTTCCAGGCTTCAGGGAAACCCGGTTGGTATTCAATCGCTTGAGAGTAGCTGTCGATCGCTTGCTCGAATCGTCCTAAATGGTAAAGCGAGTTGCCCCGGTTGTACCAAGCATCCGGATAGTCAGGCTTTATATTTAGTGCGGCTTCATAGCTCGCGATCGCGGCTTCGTAGGCTTTCTGTTTATTGAGATATAACCCCTTCTGAAAGAAGAGCGTTACTTCAACGTCTTGAGCTTGGCTCATCACCCAATTCCGTCTTATACACGTTCCTTGTTAAGGTTCCCAGAAGATGTGCTAGGAATCACAAACGTTATGAAAATTGATAAGGCGAAATCGAGAGAAAATGGGTGTGATTTTAATTACAAATCGGGAACTTTTCGCGCGTGAATTTCAAGCTCAGTTGTTAAGACTTTATTTTTAATTTCTAATGCTTTACA
This sequence comes from Leptolyngbya sp. FACHB-1624, assembly GCF_047649235.1. NCBI lineage: Bacteria > Bacillati > Cyanobacteriota > Cyanophyceae > Leptolyngbyales > Leptolyngbyaceae > Leptolyngbya > Leptolyngbya sp. FACHB-1624. The sequence goes on along the minus strand of NZ_CP180258.1, from coordinate 5,867,579 downwards.
TCGAAATGCAATGCCTTCGATTTCATAGTAGGGCCGATTGAGAATTGATTCCATCCATTGCAGAAGTGCAATCATAAAGGGAATAGATTGCCCAGCATTTGGGGTACAACAGAATGTCTCTAATCGAACAGGACTTGTCTCAGCACGTGGGCAAATAATGCAGGTGAATGCTAAGGTCTGCGGTTGCTTCGCACGCTTAATCTCTACAGTTCCCGTAAACCGCAGCTTATTATCACTTAAGAGGCGAATCGCCGAGGGAGGCAATAATTCAAGGGTAATAATTTCGCGATCGACGGTTAATTCAATGGGTTTTAATAAAGACTTTCCATACTCTGAATTCATATTTTGATTCAGATCTTGTTCAGAGAGAGTTAGCCGGATTTCACTATCAATTGGCTCACTTAATCGGATTTTTCCTAATAACATACTGAGCGGATCAATTGAAATTTGATCCGTCTTGACTTCCAATTCTTGGACTTGAATTTCATCTTTAACAAAATCGCGCGCCTGAATTGAAACGTCATTGATTTCGCCTTGAAAGAGCTTACCTAGATTCGTTCTCATCGAAACTGCTATTTTTCTGAATTCATCGAGTTGAGTTGCCAAAACTAGCTTTGTAAATTCCGCAAAAATATTCTCTTCAGTTCGCGATCGCTCAGACATAGCTTTTTTAAATTTAATTCCTCACTAATCTAGATTTCTTGCTGATAAAACATCTCTACATTTTGGAAGAAACTCTGGAGATCTCATATGAATTATCCCCTTGCCCCTTGGATTCTCAAAGGTTACGGCTTTTTGACGCTGCATCTAGTTGATGTTGTCCAAGCAGAAAAATGCATCCCAACTGATCTCGAAATTGTTCAAGTCTTACCTGGAAAAACGATCGGCGGCATTGTGCTCGGAAAATATGAACCTGGCTCAACTTTGACGTATGGAGAACTCATTGTTGTACCCGCTTTAGTTCGCCAAGGCGGAAATATCGGAGCTTGGATTTCGCATATTTATGTTGATGATTTGAATTCAATCGCAGGAGGACATAAGATTTGGGGTTTGCCGAAAGAAGAAGCACAATTTGTCTGGCAATCGAACGGAGGTGCAATGGTCAAACAAGGCGATCGCATTCTGTGCGATTTCACGCCAACCTGGCAGTTCAATCTTTGGCGACAGCGGGGACAATTCGGAACTTATTCCAGTCTGGAACAGCTTGCAAGGTTTGAGAGCGAAGCGATCGCCAATTTATCACTGATTTCTGCTCGACTCGATATTCCAGCATCTAGCCCATTTGCTCACATGATCAGAACTCAGCCCTGGCTTGCCCTGCGTGCCGAATCTCTGGAACTTACCGTCGCGGCTCCGAAGCGAGTCGGGTAATCCGAATCACGAACCCCTAGAAGAAAACGCTGAAATTCGGCGATCGCAAGGTAAGCTGTCAGAGTACGAAAGTTGAAGAAAAGGTTACAGAAATTAAAGTAACCTGAATTTTCAACTTCACTTTATTGGGTGTTAGACATCACAACCTATGTCGGAGAATTCTTGGCAAGAAAACGAGCTTGAATCGCTGGCAGCACTGTTATCAGAACTGCCCGAAGAACCCAACGGGTCTAAAGAGCCGGATACGTTTCGCGGTTTTCAAGGACGTAGGAAAAAAGCAGCGATTGTCTTTGCTGCCATTTGGAGTGGCACGATCGCGCTGCACTTAGTGACCTGGGGTTACTGGTTTGTGTTGGGCGTGACGACCCTAATGAGTATTCATGCAATGCGCTTGATGCTTGCCCGCCCAAATGCCTTCGCAAAGCCTCTTGAAGATGATGATCTATTTCCTACAGTTTCGCTGATGGTTGCGGCAAAGAATGAGGAAGCTGTGATCGGGCGCTTGGTCAAAATGCTGTGTGAGTTGAATTATCCGCGCGATCGCTACGAAGTTTGGGTAATTGACGATAACAGCACTGATAAAACGCCTGAAGTGCTCGACCATTTAACGACTCAATATCCCCAACTGAAAGTTTTCAATCGTCCTGAAAACTCAAGTGGCGGAAAATCTGGCGCATTAAATCAAGTTTTTCCACTCACTTCGGGTGAATTCTTAGTCGTGTTTGATGCCGATGCTCAAGTCGAGCCAGATTTCTTGCGTCGAGTTATCCCCGTTTTTGAGCGAGGAGATATCGGCGCGATCCAAGTGAGAAAAGCGATCATTCAGGCTGAACCGCAATTTCACTCCAACGAGGCGGAGAATTTCTGGATCCAAGGACAAATGGCAGAAATGGCATTGGATGCGTTTATTCAGCAGCAGAGAGCCGCGATCGGAGGATTAGGTGAACTGCGCGGAAATGGACAACTCGTTCGTCGAGAAGCTTTGCTCGACTGTGGGGGGTGGAACGAAGAAACAATCACAGACGATTTGGATTTGACATTCCGATTGCATTTGAGCGGCTGGGATATTGAAGTCGTGACAGAGCCAGCCGTTTACGAAGAAGGCGTGACAAACGCGATCGCGCTTTGGCATCAGCGAAATCGCTGGGCAGAAGGCGGCTATCAACGCTATCTCGATTACTGGCGACTGATTTTACGCAATCGCATGGGCAGTCGCAAAACAATCGATCTCGCGATGTTTTGGATGCTGCAATATGTGATGCCAACTGCAGCCATTCCCGATTTTCTCATGGCGGTTTTGCGCCATCGGATGATGCTGACGAGTCCGATTTCTGCGATGACGCTGTTCTTGTTCTTATTTAGTGCGATTGGTGGATTGCGTCGAGTTCAAAAACTGAAAAGTCAAGATGATATCTCAATCTTGACTCAGATCTTTCAAGGATTACGAGGTGCGGTTTATATGTTGCACTGGTTTGTCATTGTCTCAACTGCAACATTGAGAATGTCCATCCGTCAGAAGCGGCTGAAGTGGGTGAAGACTGTGCATCACGGTGCAGCAAACTGAATCTCACAAAACATTCTACAAAACAAACAAAAGAGGGTTAAACACTTCTAACCCTCTTAAACCTATTAATTTTTACAATCCCTGCGCCGATCTGGATTTGTCTGGATCGGCGCAAATTTTATGTCTCCCTCAAACCGCGATCGCGGCAGTATCGAGTTCAATTACCTTTGAGTCTGGCGAAGAATGCCACACTTTACCATCGAGTGCCATCTGCTCAATCAAACTCGCCAGTCTAAGTGCCTTCAATGCCTGAATTCCGCCAACTGAGGGAGCCATACCACCCCGGACACACTGGACAAAGTGCTCCAATTCAGCATGAAGCGGCTCGATATTGCTCGTTTTCACTTTCTCAATTAGACCGTCCTGGCAATATAAGACCTGTCCATAATCCGTCTTGTAATTCGAGGTCGTTTGACGGTGAATCAGAATCTCATTATTGAGAAAATCTGCTTCCGTCAGTGAATTCTTACAGTGGGCTGAAATTTGTCGAATCTTCCGATGGGTCACCTTACTCGCGGTCAGTGTTGCTACAATGCCATTGGCAAAGCCCAACGTCGCTGTCACATAATCCAACTGACCTGAATTCGAGGCACGCCCACCACTTGCGGTCAATTTCACGACCTTAGAATTTGCCAGTTCCAACAGCAAATCAATGTCGTGAATCATCAGATCCAAGACAACCGATACATCATTTGCACGATCGCTATAAGGACTCATCCGATGAGCTTCGAGCGCCAAAACCTCTTCAGTTTTCAGAACCTTACTGAGTTCTTGAAACGCGGGGTTAAATCGCTCAATATGTCCAACCTGCAGAATACACTGACATTCTGCTGCCGCATTCACAAGCGATTCTGCTTCGGCAATACTTGCTGCAATCGGCTTTTCAATTAAAACATGAACCCCTGCCTTCAGAGCCGCCATTCCGACCCCATGATGCAACCGTGTTGGTACGGCAATACAAACCGCATCGACATGATTCAACAAATCATGGTAGTCCTCAAAAAATCGGACACGATACTTGCTAGCCGTGTCCAACCCGCGTTCTACATTGATGTCCGAAACTCCGACCAGTTCAACATCTTTCAGCAGACTTAACACCCTGGTATGATGTTGTCCCATATTCCCGACACCAATCACGCCAATCCGCAAAGGTTCTGGCTGATTCCGGGATACACCAAACTGGGAATACCCAATTGGGATATTGTTTTGCACTCTTATTCCTCCTCCACCACCGAAATTGTGCTGATTAAACAGCCGTATAATCTCCTCAGACATCCAGATACTATCACAGCGACATTATTTATGAAGAATTCCAAAGTGCATGGTAAGTTCCCTTTTACAATAGTGCGCTGATTTTTTTAATTTCTACGCCCAGAGACGGAGTTTTGAATTGCTTGGTAGATCTGCGATCGAGAACTTCCCGCCCTTTATTAAGCGCTCCAATCGATTCAAAAGCATTCGATTAAATTGCTATGTCGCACTTTCTGACTTCCAAGTCTATTTGCATCAGGTTGAAAGCTACTCTGCGTGAAATTACGACATGTCATCTCTATAGATGCCGAGGTTTTTATGAAGTTTTCGCCAAAATTACGTAAGGCTCAGATGACTCTATTGCTATAGAGCATTATGACTGGCTAGAATCTGGGATCAAGTCATTCCGTTGTCAAATTGACATGAAATCTCCCGCACAACCTGTACCACCTGAAGTCGTGCAGCAAGTTTCTGATTATTTTAGTGTGTTAGGTGAACCGATGCGTCTTCGCATTCTCAATTTACTACGAGATGGCGAAAAATGCGTTCAGGATCTCGTTGAAGCGACTGATACGAGTCAAGCTAATGTTTCTAAGCATCTCAAGGTGATGCTGCAAGCGGGAATCTTAACTCGGCGATCGAAAGGGACGCTGGCATATTACAGCGTCGAAGACGATCTGATTTTCGAGTTATGTAATCTGGTCTGCGATCGCTTAGCGACTCGGATTGAACAGCAAGCTCAGTATTTCCGAGCCTTCAGCTTAGCCAGTCGTCGGTAGGATTTATTCCTGCTTCGTGCCTGTGTCTTGTTCAAACTGCGCTCGCGTCAAGGGTTGCTCAACGATTAGCCCTTCTCCCCCTAAAACTGTTAAAGGCTTTCCTTCAACCGATAAGAAGACCTTTGCTTTTGGGTTAAGGCTAGTTGTCGTATAGAGAATTTGAGCCAAGCGACCCGTCATCGACAAACTGCCCCCACCTGCAGTAAACGGTCTGGTCAGATCGACATAGATCGAATCTGCCTTGACCTTGAGACTGCGAAGCTGGGTTCCTTGGGGGATGCCAGTCATTAAATCTTGAGTCGGCGGATTGTTCAGAAGGTTATTCACCGCAGCTGTGAGTAAAACTTCTTGGCGATCGTCAGATTTCACTTTGATGGCAACTGGAACGAGTTCCATATCGGTTGCACTATCTTTGAGCCAGAAGACCTGCGCTGTTTTTTCAGTCGTTGGGGCTTGCGGCTTAATTTGATTTTGCGAAACTGATGGGACAGACGCAGCGGTTCGGGGATCTTGGGTCTGAGGCTGCTCTACAGCAACAGGAGTGGGTGCTTGTTTCTGGGCTTGTTGCCAAGTGAAAAATGCAGTTGCACTACCGGTCGCAACAACCAGCGTGGATAATCCAACTACGATTCCGAGTGGAAAACGGCGCGGATGCTCTTGCATGTGAGAAGTCCTCAACTAGGGCAGAAATTGCCAGGTCTGAGTCCTGACAGATTGTAGAAGTTCTACAGCTATGTTTAGCGCAATTTCGGATGTTTGACACAAACCGTTATTGTTTCCTTACGTCGGGTCGGATTTGTACAAAAGCCGCAATCTCTAAGTTGGAGGGATTGAGTACCAAAGTTAAAATTCGAGCGGTTGTATTGGACGCTTCCAATCGCCGCAGATCGAGACGATCGCGAATCAAATTGGCGATCGCTTCAGTGATTTGCTTTGGACTTTCTTGACCATTTGCCCAGATTCTCAAATCATTCAGTTGTAGCGATCGACCTGAAATAATTTGCGGTTGAGCCTCTGCGACGATTTTTAATTTAGCGGGATCACCTTGCTCTTGAAGTTCGATTGCAAATCGAGCGCGATTTTGTGGCAAAAGCGTGATTTGAGGATTGAGAAAATCGTAACGCTCAGCTTGTCGGGCTTGCGATCGCGTTAGCAATTGAAGACTCAAATTTTTAAGTCGAGCAGTCACCTGTGGAGATTGCAAGGCGCGATTGAGATCTTCCTGAGTGAGACTCACTCGAATTCCAGCCTGAAGCGGTTGCATCAGTTGGCGGCGTTTCAGGTTAAGTGCGATCGCATCGGTTTCCAGTTCAAATCGTTCAAGTCGCACTCCTTTTACAGGTACAATTCCGCGACCTGCGATGAGAATGCGATCGATTCTTCCTTGAGCAATTTGATAATTGGGCGCATTGTCCACTCGGACTTGAAGCTGGTCTGCGCTGACGAGTTGCTTGCGGATTTGAGATTCTGCAATGCGATCGACGACGACACCTGCTGGAGAGACTAATCCAAGCAAGCTAGAAAGCAAAATTGTGAAAAATTCCATGGATTCAGAGTAATTTTTGCATCACGTAATTCTTGAATTGCTCACCTCGACAATAGACTTCTTGTTCTCTCACAACTGAAAACCCCATTTTTTCAAAGAAAGGTCTTGCTGTGATGCTGGCTTCTGTGACGAGTTGTGTAAGATTTAGTGCGATCGCTTTTGCCTCAATTTCTTGATAAATTTGCTTTCCTACTCCACAGCGTTGATAGTTTTTGTGGCAGTAGAAACAGCCAATATGACCATTCGATTCGAGTTCACCAAAGCCAGCAATCACACCGTGATCATCAGCAACATAAGTGATTCGCTGTGAGCAGACTGCAACCCAATCTCTGAAGTAGATGTCATCCGGTGCCCAGGCTGCGACTTGAGACGGCGAATAATCACGACGATTAATTTCTCGAATCGTGTCATGAAACAGTTGTGCAATCTGTTCAGCGTCTCGTTCTTCAAACAATCGAATGTGCATCGCGGTTGCCTCTTTAGTCCAGTTCACTCCGTTTCGTCAAGCCTTCGACAAAGCTCAACGCAAACGCGCAAGAACAAAAATTTTTCGTGGGTTGAGCGAAGTCGAAACCTAATTCCAACGTCAGTTCGTTAACGTTTAGGCGTGAATTCCATTCACATCGGCACAAGAGCGAAATCTCTTATCCCGAATTCACGTTAATCCCACGAAAAATTTGAACTTTACCCATTTAACTGAGAACTTGCTGCTCAAAATTTGCTCAAAATTATGAATGCAGCGCTTCTGTCACCCATTGCTTCAGAGTTGGCACAACCTGATCGAGTGCAAGTTCCTGCACCGCCTTAGTCGCCCGTTGTACGACTTCGACCTTGCCATCTTTCAAAGATTTCCCGGTGACAATTCGATATGGAATTCCAATTAGTTCAGAATCCTTAAACTTCACGCCTGCCCGCTCATTGCGATCGTCTAACAATGTCTCAACGCCTGCCTGATTCAATTCTGCATATAGCTTCTCAGCAGCGCTGACTTGATCCGCATCATTGACATTGGGAATCACAACGACCGCGTGATAAGGCGCGATCGCAACCGGAAAAATAATGCCATCTTTGTCATAGGACTGCTCCACCGCAGCTTGCGCTAATCGCGAAACCCCAATCCCATAACAACCCATCACTAAAGGCATTTCCTCCCCTTGCTCGTTGGTGTAGGTCGCATTCATCGCCTGCGAGTACTTCGTTCCAAGTTGAAAAATATGCCCGATTTCAATACCTCTAGCGGTTTGCAGCGTTTGAGATGGATCGTGAACTGCGCGATCGCCTGCTTTCGCCTTCCGCACATCGACCACTAAAGCAGGTTTCTGGAATTCTTTCCCCCAGTTTGCGCCGACAACGTGATAGCCAGATTCATCTGCACCTGTGACAAAATTTTCTAAATCTGTCACCGTTTGATCCACGAATCGAACAAATTTCGATGCAATCTCTTTACTGGCCTTGATGTAATCATCCGCGATCGCGGGTGAGATATATCCCAATGGCAAAGATTTTGCTGCCCACTTCTGTTGAGCTTCCGCGTCGGGAACCGTCAGCGAAATCACAGTTTTGCCGCCAAACTGATCAGCAAGTTTGGTCAGTTCATTTTGCAGTTTCACATCATTGACATCTTGATCACCGCGCATGTGAACTAAGACCAATGCAGTGATGCCACTATCAAATACGGCTTGATAGAGAACATTTTTAACAACATTCGTAGGGGAGCATTTTAGAAACTTGCAAACCTTTTCGATCGTGTCTGTTCCTGGCGTTTCGCGTTTCTCATAACTGGAAAAAGGAGAGGTCACAACATCTGGCGGAAGCGCGATCGCTTTTTCCACGTTTGCTGCATATTTCCCATCTTCGGTGTAGAGAACTTCGTCTTCTCCGGCTTCTGCAAGCACCATAAATTCTTGTGACCCAGAACCCCCGATCGCGCCTGAATCCGCATCAACTGCCCGAAACTTCAAGCCTGTTCTAGTCAGAATCTTGCAGTAAGCCGTGTGCATTTTCTGATACGTCACTTTCATCCCTGCCTCATCTGCGTCAAATGAGTAGGCATCTTTCATAATGAATTCGCGCCCCCGCATTAACCCAAATCGAGGACGAATCTCATCACGGAACTTAGTTTGAATCTGATAAAGATTTTGAGGCAATTGACGATAGGAACGAATCATATCGCGTGCGATCGTCGTAATAACTTCCTCATGGGTCGGTCCCAAGCCCACTTCACGATCTTGACGATCGATGAGCGCGAACATAATTCCTTCAGCCTTGGTATATGTATCCCAACGCCCCGACTCTTTCCACAATTCCGACGGCTGCAACTGCGGTAACAGGCATTCTTGTGCGCCTGCTGCATTCATTTCCTCCCGCACAATCTGCGAGATCTTCTGTAACACCCGCCACATTAAAGGCAAATACGAATAGATGCCGCTGCCAATCCGCCGGATATACCCTGCTCGTACCAAAAGCTTATGACTGGGAATCTCGGCTTCCGCCGGATCTTCGCGCAGTGTTACAAATAGCATCTGAGATAGCCGCATCGATCGTGCCCTTGTTGCAAAAAACCACATCCTATTCTAGAAGGCAATGGCAGTTTGCTCCGGAGTTGATCGATCGATTTTGCAAAACTATTCGATCGCTAAAGACACGCGATCGCCACCCACTTCTTTCAACGTTGCCAAAACCTGAATAACCTGTTGGTAAGGCAATCTTTGATCAGCCTTCAAAACAACCGAGCCTTTCGGATTCTGCGCGAGATAGTTCTGAATCTCTTGTGCTAGCTGCTCACGAGTTGCAGGGCTGCCTTCCAACAAAATTTGCTGCTGTTGATTCAGCCCCACAATCATCGGTTCAATCGGTCGTTCTCGATTGACCCCAGACTGAGCAGTTGGCAATGCCACATCAACCGACTGAAAGTTGGTCAACGTCATCGACACAATAATGAAAAATGTCAGGATGGTCATAATCACATCCATCATCGGCACGAGATTGATCTCAGGCATAGATGTTCCACGTTGCCTTGCTTTAGATCTCATGGCGCAAATGACCTCTGTTGTACCAGACCTGTCGGTAGATCAGTTCTAACTCACTGCCAATCTCAGCAAAATAGTCCATCTGCTTCGCTTGCAAAGTCACACACACCCGAAAAATTGACAAAGCCACGATCGCAACAATCATTCCCGCTGCGGTTGTAATCAATGCCTCGGCAATCCCCAATGCAGCTTTAGAAGTATCCACCGCACTCTCAGATCCACCAATTCTCAAATTAAAAAATGTGACAATTAGCCCCGTCACTGTTCCCAAGAGTCCCAACAACGGAGCCATGGCGATCACCGTTTCGAGCAGCTTATCGCCCTTATGCATTTTGACAAATTCGCGATCGCTGGCAGCTTCTAATGCCAGTCGAAAGGTTTCCGGCTCAGGACGATCCAGCTTCAATGCCGCATATAAAAATCGCGCGATCGCGATTTCCGAAGCAGATTCGGCAATCGATCGCGCTTGATTCAAATCAGATTCAGCCGCCGCCAAAATTTGATGTGCCAAGCGATCCTCACCCCTCAACACATGCCACCAAAACCATGCCCGTTCTAAGGCACAAGCAATCGTGAGCACAGATAGACCTGTCATCGGAATCATCACAGGTCCACCTTTTGCCGCTAAATCAAGTAGCGTTGACATTACTTCCAGCCAGCCCGATCCATAATTTGCAGCGCCTTCGCATTGTTGCGCCCAAAGATTTCAGCATTCAGCTTATCATCCTTGAACGTTCCATAGCTCTGCAAGACAGAATCAACCGGAACGCCTGCAACCGCAGGATATTCATTGTTGCTTGCAGCAAAAATTTGCTGTGCTTCTTTGCTGGCTAGAAACTCCAAAAATTGAATTGCCGCTGCCTTGTTCGGAGCAGTCTTCAGGACGCCTCCGCCACTAATATTGATGTGAGTTCCGCTCCCATCTTTACCCTGATTCGGGAAAAACACGCCGATCTTGGAAGCAATCTCTTTCTCTTCAGGCTTATTTGATTTTGCTAAGCGAGGTAAATAGTAAGTATTCACTAACGTCAAATCACCTTGGCCTGCGGCGATCGCTTTAATTTGAGCCGTATCATTTCCTTCTGGCGATCGCGCAAAGTTTGCAACTAATCCCTTGACCCATTCCTCAGCTTTCTGCTCGCCATGCTTTTCGAGCAGTGCACCCGTGAGGGATTGATTGTAAACGTGACTCGACGATCGTACAATCAACCGTCCTTTCCACTTCGGATCAGCTAAATTTTCATAAGTGCTCAGTTCAGAAGGCTTAACACGGTCTTTGTTATACATGATCACCCGCGCCCGCTTGGTGAACCCGAACCATAGGTTGTTGGGCGATCGCAGATTTTCAGGAATGGCAGACTTTAAGACCGCAGAGTCAACAGGTTGGAACAATCCCGCGTCTTGAGCACGCCACAGTCTGCCTGCATCAACGGTGATCAAAACATCTGCCGGACTGTTTGCACCTTCACTTTTGATCCGCTCAATCAGTTTGTCTGCATCTGCTTCGACCAGATTCACTTTGATGCCCGTTTTCTTGGTGAATGCTTCGTAGATCGCATTATCTGTATCGTAGTGACGTGCAGAATAAAGATTCACCACTCCCGCTGATGTGCCTGCTTGCATTTTGACAAGCTGATGAACCGCGATCGCTGCCACTGCTGCGCCTGAAGCCAAGAAAATCCGCCGTTTAATCGCCATAACACTCCATCTATGTTCTTAAAAGTCCGATAGCACTTCTTGCTGAGCTTGTCGTCATTATTGAGACTTTTTTCTAGTAAGTAATTTAAGAGAGTTCCAAATCTTTGTCAAGTGAATCCGCATTGAGAATCCCTAAGTCGATCTAGAATTTATATTTTGCAAGGGTTCTGCGCAATATCACTGGCAAAACTTCTTCAGACTATTGACAATTTATTTAGTTACTGCTTTATGATCAGACAGGAATAATTTGCAAATTGAGTATTGTCTCTGCTCCTGTGTCGCGATCATGATCTTCAAACTGCCCCATCTCCAGCTTTGGCACATGCTCCCGATCGCAATTGGGCTGCACGGATTCCTTTTCGCAATACCAATTCCATCGACTGACTCAGACATTGAGCCACCGAAGTCTGAGAACTCAGTGAATGTGATGAACTTACCAAAGCCGTCGCCTTCTCCATCCGCGATCACTTCTCCAACTCCAAAACCTTCCCCTAAAGTCCAACCCTCTAAGACCGTTCAACCTTCGCCGACTGCAACTCCCACACTTCAGCGAGCAGTTCAACCTCAACCGCAAGTCAGCCCATCTCCACAGCCTTCGATCAGCCCGTCCCCGACGGTCAGCCCATCTCCTACCGTAAGTCCTTCACCAACCATTAGCCCATCTCCTACAGATGTCCTGCAAATTACTGGAGCGACTCCAGGCTGCCAAGGTCGAATCGGATGTTGGCAAATTGCAGAATCAAATGGTCGAACTGTCGCTGGAACACTTGAGCAACAGCTTGAAAAGCAAGGCTTTGTTTTGACAAGACAAGAACTAGAACCAGACACAGGCTTTCGGGTCTATCTCGTTGCAAAAGATGGCACGCAGTCCTACTATTTGCACATGATCTGGAGCGATCGCGGAACGGCTTATATCCGTGATGATAACTTACTGTCTTATGATCAAATCACAGCAATAGCGCAATTATAAAAAATGCCTTCACTTTAGCAATGAGGGCATCAAACTATTGGAAATACGTAGCCTAAAAGCTAGCTGCTCGACTTATTGACACTGAACATATAGGCAGGTTTTACGGCAGGCGTTCTCACAACTTTCTCAAACAACGCCTCATATTGATTCAAAGCTTGCTCAAAGGAGTAACGTTCGATCGCATATTGTCTTCCCTGCTTCCCTAGCTTGCTCGTCAGTTCAGGATTGTTGTACAACTCCAAAATCTGATCTGCAAGTGCTTCAGGATTTTCTGGCTCGACAACTACGCCACCGCAACTTTTCTTGATTGCTTTTGCCGCACTGCCAGTACTCGGAACAGAGGCAATGACTGCTCGCCCACTCGCGAGTAATACCTGAGTTTTTGATGGCATGTTAAACGACACTACATTGCGTTTCTGCACAATCAAGCCTACATCAGCCGCAGCAAGCATTTCTGGCAATTTTTCACGCGGTTGAAATGGCAACAGTCTTACATTGTCTGCACCGTGGGCTTCACAATGCTGTCTGAGGTTTTCGATCGCTTTTGGCTCTCCAACAATTGCAAAAGCAATATCACGCTGATGCTTCAATCGTGCCGCAGCCTCAATCACTGTTTCCAGCCCTTGGGTCAGGGCAATATTACCGGCATAAAGCACAACAAATTTTCCATCTAGCCCGTTCTCTAGCCGAAAAGCATTATTTTCTTTTGATAGCGGGCGAATGAAGCTCGTATCGACCCAGTTTGGAATACAAGTGAGCTTACTGGACGGCACACCTTTACCTTCTAAATTCTCAACAAACCCATCTGCAATCACACTGATGGTATGAGCCGTGCGGTAAGCAAACTTTTCCAGCGCTTCAAACACGCGAATCATGGTTCTATTCTTGAGCAGTCCTACATGAACGGCAGCTTCTGGTAAGATATCCTGAACATTCAGCACGATCGGACAGTTGTGGAACCAGCTTAGGAGTGCTGCAGGCACACAGACAGGCAAGGGCGGAACCGTTAGGAGAATGACATCGGGTCGCCAGCCTTTCAGAGCTTGTAGGAAACTCGTGACAACAAAACTACTATCTAGTAAAACACGATCTATTAGACTCGGCTTTGGTTTTACCCACATATAGCTTCGCTGAATGATCACTCCATTACGTTTCTCAGTCATGTAGAGCTTGTCCCGATAACCCTCATAAATCTGACGTTGGGGATAGTTCGGCATTCCAGTGATGACTCTAACTTGATGTCCCCGGCGGACTAAACCTTCCGCGAGTTCTGTCATTAATGGTGCAATTCCAATCGGCTCTGGGTAGTAGTTGTAGGAATAGATCAAAACACGCATAATTTTGGTGAACCCAAACGGCAATGGTCACGATGTGCATAAAACTCAGTCGAACTCAACCTGCTGGAGACTGAAGATGCGCTAGGGGGTCACATATCACCGGCAAGAAACTGTCCTGTGAGTTTCTAGACTTGAAATCGAAGATAAATTTAGGGACGCTAACTCTAGGTTGCCCACAAATGATGACTCGTTACATCGCTTTATAGAAATGCCGAGAATCTAGCGTTGAGATATAAATTTCAGTGAAAAGTCAGGAATGAACCTTTTACGGGGGCGGTCTATATTAAATTTCAACGCTGCGTGCCAATTTCCGGAGAGTGCTGAAAATTATACTTTCAATGAATTTTTGATTCTTCAGGAACAATTACCGAAAACAATGCAGAGTAGTCGAGGTCAGCTAGATTGAGGTCGATTGCAGTTTGTAAAATCTGCTGCACTCCTTCAATAGAAGCCGTATCTAAATTTGACGACTTTGCAGTTTCAACAAACAAGTTCATGTCTTTCTGCAAATGCTTCGTTGGAAAGTTTGGATGTTCAAAATCTCGATCGATCATCCGCTGTAATTTTTTGTCAAATGTCGGCGCATACAAGGCACTCTGCCGCACAATCTTCATAAACGCTTCAACATCAACGTTTTGTCGTAAGACAAGCCCAAGGCTTGCAGCAAATGCACTCGTTAACGAACCAATCAATTGATTCAGTGCCAATTTGACTGTTGCAGCTGAACCGACAGACCCGATCAGAACTGGATTTTCGCCCAAGGTTTGCAGCAAAGGTTTCCATTGTTCAAATTGTTCTGGCTCTGCGCCGACCATGACAATGAGTTTTCCCGATTTTGCTTCAGGAATACTTCCTAGAACTGGAGCTTCTAAATAAGCTCCACCTGCTGCCATCACTTCGCGGCAAATCTCGCGACTTTCATCTGGCGAAATCGTACTCATTTGGATGATAGTTCGATTGCTTAAATCAGCTTGATGTAAAACATCTCGAATGGCTTGGGCATCGGTTAACATCAGCACGATACAATCAGAAGCCGCGATCGCTTCTGCAGGAGTGTGTGCGATCGCGATGCTGCCCTTTGGGTTTACGACTTCAGAGAGCTTTTCTAATTTTGTAGCGGTGCGATTGTAAGCAGTCACGGAATAACCTGCACCGATTAGACGTTGCGCCATTGGTAATCCCATCAACCCGATGCCCAGAAAGCTAACCTTCACCATGAGCGCGACTCCAGACTGTGCCTTTCACAGTCTAATGGACTATTGAATCGCTTTCATCAGGAACTCAGCAATTTCGATCAGTTCCGACTTGTTAAACACGTCAAGCAGAGTCCGAGCTGCTGCTCTCGGTTCGAGTGGAATCGTAACCTGCTGCTTCACGGCTGGAGATGGGGCAGCTTTTGCCGAAGCAGGCTGTGCAGATGCTGGATTGAGCAGTTTTTGCAGATTAGCCGTAATGCTGATTTGCTCGGCTTGACCTAAGAGTAAAAGATCACTCGCTTGTTTGAGGTCTTTAATGACGATGGGGGCAAGAGATGCGTAGGTATTTTTGGGATTTGCGATCGCCCGCTGAGCGGTTTGCAGTAATGTCACCCAGGGTTTTGTGGTACTGCTGACTTGAATCAGACGATTGCAGAGTGCGACGAGCTGCTGGCGACCTTTTTGAGAATCACCTTGTTTGAAAAGCTGCAACATGCCCTTGAGAATCGTTGTAATCTGAGTCGCAGCATTGTGAGGCAGCATATTGCCTTTCGAGGGAGAAGCTTTTCCGGTTTTGAGCGCTTCGAGATAAGCCTGCAATTCTCGGAAAGTTGGTTCTGAAGCAGCAACGGCTTGCTGAGCATCTTCTTCACGTAAGCCAAATGGGCTTTGTAAAGCTTCGATTAATTCTTTGAGGGTGTCAAACCCCTTGAAAAAGAGATCTTCGAGACGTTGGTCAATTTTGACCGGATGTTCTTTGAGAATTTTGAAACAATCTTCAAAGTGGTGCGCAGTTCTCTGAATGCTGTCAAAGCCGAGCATTGCTGCCCCACCTTTAACGGAGTGAGCGGCACGAAACAGTTCATTGACCCGCTCTGAATCCGCCATCGTAGCAGCGAGATCGACCAAGCCTTGTTCGATCGTGTCGAGATGTTCTTTTGCTTCTTCGATGAAATAACCGAGAATTTGCTGCTGTTTAACCGATTGCACCGCCCTGCTCCTGAAAGTGACAGATTCCAGTTCGGGAGATTCTCCCTTTACCTTTTCAGTGTTCCCAGGGACGGTAAGAATTCACGTCAAAAATAGGCTAAATTGCTTTTAAGACAATTCTTTGCCGCAATTTTACAAGATGCAAGTTTAATGAAATTATTTCTTCACAATTCCAATTCAGATTTTTTCAAAATCGGTCAGTTCTTATCCTGAAGCATCTACGATTTCAGTGGATAACGCTATGGATTACGGTAAAGTAAAGGCAATTCGTTCGCGGCTCGTTGAGATCTGAAGCTTGAGATTAGTTTGTGTCTATGGAACAGTCGAACCTTTTAGAGCTTGCAAAACAAGGTGAGCCAAGTGCGATCGCAGCGTTGATGAATGCAGTATTGTCTCCCAAAGGCATCACAGCGCGAGCGGGCATTGAGGATGACTGTTTGTGCATTTCTTTAGAGTCTCAAAAGCCGCTGAATCAGGAAACGCTCGTAGCGTTCATTCAGAAGGGATTGATTGAGTTAGGCAATGACTCAATTCGATCAGTACGGGCACAAGGAAAAAGAGCCGGAGATGAGGCATTTGCTTGGACACGTGAGTTTTCTCTGCGATCAACGGAATCAGCTTCGCGAATTGCAACCTTAACGCCACCGATTGAGGGCGAGCTTCCTGAAATGGAATCCGCAGTTGCGATCGATGACAAAATTGAGGAATCAGCTTCGCGAATTGCAACCTTAACGCCACCGATTAAGGACGAGCTTCCTGAAATGGAATCCGCAGTTGCGATCGATGAGGAAGAAATTGAGGAAGAAGAAGAAACGCTTTCATTTCGAGGTTGGGTGAAGAAGCGGTGGCGAGTCTATGCACTTCCGGTCGCGTTGGTTGTCATCGGTGGATTTGTCGTGGGTGGAACGACGGCGTTCTGGTCTACCTCGAAGCAACAGGGTTCCAAGTCGGTTGAGGCGGTCATGAAACCGCAAAGTGATTCACCTGAGGCGAAGCAGCAAGAGGCAGAAACCTATCTGAAGGCGATGACAACTGCCCAGGAAAATTTTTACACGCAGAATAATCGCTTTGCGCGTAGCTTAGAAGAATTAGAGCGATCGACGAATGTGATTTCTCAAAGCTATAGTTATGCTTATCGCCTGCGAGTCGGAACAGATTCCGTGATGACTGCGATTCCTCGGGAAGCAAATTTACAGAGTTACATCAGTGTGGTCAGCCTGAGTCCATCGGGAACGACTCGTGTAATTTGCCAATCTCTAAAGCCATCGGTGCAAGCTCCAGAAAAGCCGAAAACAGCAAAAGGCTCTAAGGCTTTAGAGTGTGGAGCGCGATCACAGAAATTGCCTTAAATTGCAAGACTGGCGAGCGTGGTTTGTCTAACCTCCCATCACGGTCGGGAACGTTGTGAAAATGAAGACGGTCACTGCAATAACTGCAAGAACGCCCTGGATGAGATTGCCAACGATCGAACCTACGACAATTCCCAAGCCAGCTTTGACCGCGATCATTAAATCTTTTCGGTAGAGATATTCACCAACGATCGCACCCACCAGAGGACCAAAGAAAATTCCGATGATGGGTCCGAGTGGTCCTCCGATTGGCAAAGTCGGCAAAAAGCCTAAAAATCCGAGCACAAATCCCACGAACGCACCAATCTGTCCCCAATTACTTGCCCCTGCCTTTTTAGCACCCCAGTAGGTTGCGAGAAAATCAATGCCTAAGCTCATCAGAAAGACGAGCACACCCACTGCTAACGCGATCGTAATATCTGAAAATCCTTTAACTGCACCCCAAATGACGATCGCTGCCAAAATGAGACTTGTTCCTGGAATGCCCGGAACGATCGCGCCCACAATGCCAACGAGCATGGCAACGACTAAAACCCAATACAGAGCAACCATCACGAGCGTCCTTTGAGTAAGTAAAAGCCTTTGAGACTACGGTAGCGTATTCAAGCGACAAATTGAATCATCGCCAATAGGGTTTTCCCTTCCAAAACACCCCTAAAATTATACAAATTACGGCATTCATCCCTAGAACCGGAGTCAATAGCTGCGGAAAAATCGAGTCTGGCAAAAACGATCGCAGCCACAGCCACAGTGCCAAACACGGCACTAATGCCCAGAGAACCGAGTTCGTAATTAAAATTCTCCGGCGGAACCAGCGTTCCATGATAGCAACTGCTAATGCTCCAATTCCAACTGCTGCTGCTAATTCGAGCAAAAATCCAAGCGGTGACTGTAGAACTCGTGCAGCAATGGGTCGTAGAGCAGGAGTACTTGCTGCCTGAAAAAACGCCCAATCTAATAAAACTGTAAATCCGATCGTGACAAGTGCAACTTGCAGCAATTCTATCCAAGGAAGATATTTCAACGGGCGGAGCGGATCAAACATAGAATATTGAGGGTTTTAATTTTTAAACAGATAGACTACAACAGATTGAGAGGCACTTTTGCTCAGAGTTCAACGTCGATTAGCCAGCTAGATTGGAACATTTCGTTCAGCTCAATTCGCTCAACTCAATATGACACAGCAACACGTTTTCTCAACTGGCTTACACTACTTCATTCGCATCAGTTTGATGCTAGGTCTAGGGAGTCAAAGTGTTGTCGCAAAACCTGCGCTTGAACCTTCGACCACTCCATTTAATCCGAAGATGATCCAGCAGGGGATGTGTAGCTCTAATATCGCTGGAATTACAGATACAAATATTCAGCAGACAGAATTGACAGAGCCGAGTCTATGGTGGATTCGGGATCAGCTTGCGGCTCAAAATAAATACGGCGATCGCTTAGTCAATGGGTGGCTTGCCTGTCCTGGCATCGAAGAACCCAACCGAGTCGATGTAGTTGTGAATGCTCAGCTTTGGAGTTCGCTGGATTTCTTCGATCGCTATGAGTTCATCCAAAAATTTGGCACAGCGACAACAGGCTATGGCTATAATCTGCGAGTGTTTGATCCGCAAGGCAGCATAGTCGCAGCCTATACCTGTAACTTCAATTCAGAGATTGCGGCAAAAGATGCAGATGAAAGACTTGCTTGTGCTTCTTTTGATAATTTAGCGAGTACGAACTTCTGGTCGCCGACTAAGCCGACGCTCGGATTTTAGCCCAGAGAGAACGGTATTGTTCAATCGTAGCGTCGGGAATGGGTTCTAGAAATTCACTACGAGCAAGGACTTCTGGCTGCGGAACCAGCAGCGGATTTTGCCGAAGTTTTTCTGGAAAAGTATTGGCATCCAATGTGGAAAGCATTGGGGATGCAGCTTGACTGATCAGGGAAAGTTGGGGCGCGATATCGGGCTGCCAACAGAAGTTAATCCAATCTGCAATCGGCGCTTTTGAACTAACCGGAGCAGGACGAACCCACAAGTCAGTAAATAAAGCAGAACCAGACTTGGGGAAAATCGCAGTGATCGTCGGATTACGGTTTACTGCTTGTAGAAAATCAGTAGACCAAGTGACTGCAACCCAGACATCATCCAGGATCAGGGATTGCAAAGCCGTACTAGAACTGTAGGCTCTGGCTTGTCGGTTTAACGCGACTAACTCCGGTTCTAAATTTGGAATTTTATTGAGATCAGCGGTGTTGTAGGATTGACCAAGCTTTTTCAGTGTGAGTCCGATCGTTTCTCTCGGCTGATCGAGTAAGGCAATTCGACCCCGTAAATCTTCGCGCCACAGATCTGCCCAATCTTGAGGCGGCTGGAGATTACGATCGCGGAAAATATCCGTTCGGTAAGCAATGACCGTTGCACCCCACCGATAGGGCGCACCCCAAACTTGATTGTCGCGAGTGACAATCTTTTTCCAGCGATCGGGCAGTTGTGCCCAAAGCTGCCAAGCTTTCGGGTCAAGCGGTTGAATGAGGTTTTGGCGAATCGCAGTGGAAAGCCAGTAATCGCCCATTGTGATCAAGTCTGGAATTGGCTCAGAAGACTGACTGATGAAGGGTAAACCGGGTGATGATGTTTGATTGCGACTTGGCTTCTGTTTCCAAGCCTGCAAGTCATTAAACAGGTCTTGCAGCTGATTGGCAGGCTTGAAATCGAGCTTGATATCTTGCTTGAGTTGTCTGCGAAACTCGTTTGGAAGCTGGCTTGGAATGGAATTTTTCAGCAATCTCACTCGAAATGCTGAGGGGTCAGAACTGCATCCGCTCAGCGTGGTTCCTAATGCTGCCATTCCTAGTATGAAACTGCGTCGATCCATTTTCCTAACCCTTCCATCACAGCAATCTTAGACTTTATTTGCCAAGATTGCTGGGAATTCTTTCCGTCGCAATCGAGATGCCGCGTTCCCGATTTTTTGCAACAGTAGGGAAAGTTGCGATCGCAAAAACGATGTCGAATTACGGTTGGATGGGGTCACTTGATGAATTTCTCACCTGTTCTCAAGCAGATTGGCTTGAAACACTCAAAACGAATTATCAAAGGCTCTATCATCAAAATTCAGCCGGAACCCAACAACAGGCTTGGCAAGACTGTGGAGAAATTTTGCGATCGCAATTGTCTGCTCTGACTCGCAAATCCTGGACATTGATTTTTGAATACGAACTGCCGGGTGAAGGCGGTCGTCGTCCTGATTTAGTGATGCTCGGTTTAGGACACATTGTCGTCTTTGAATTCAAACAAAATACTTCAGCCTCCAATGCAGATTGCGATCAAGTTGCTGCCTATGCGCGAGACTTATCCGAATATCATCAAGCATCGGCACAACATCCAGTCAGCGCAGTTCTAATTCCCACTCGCTCCGTCAAAGAGAATGCAGCCCGTAACGCAGTTCAAATTCTCAAGCCCACTCAAATTTCAACCTATTTGGAATCCTTACCTGCAAAGCAACCGGAAATCGATCCGACAAGTTGGGTGAATTCAGATTATGCACCCTTGCCTACGGTGATCGAAGCAGCGCGGCGAATTTTTCAGCAAGAGCCATTGCCAAATATCAGACGTGCCCAAAGTGCGGGCATTCCAGAGATACTTGAATTTCTCGATCGCTTAGTGCAGCAAGCCTCAGAGAAAAAAGAACGCCATCTTGTTCTGATCACAGGCGTTCCAGGTTCAGGGAAAACGCTCGTCGGCTTACAGTTCGTCTACCAAACCGATCACAATGCCCTTTTTCTATCTGGAAACCGCCCACTGATTAACGTTCTGCAATATGCCCTCAAAAGCAAAGCCTTGGTTCGAGAAATTCGGAATTTTTACATCCAGCACGAAGCTCGTCGCCAAGCTGCCCCTAGAGAGCAAATCATTGTTTTCGATGAAGCTCAAAGGGCTTGGGATAGCGATCGCATGTCCAAAAAATATGGCATTCAAAGTGCTGCTCCTGGTACAGTTCTACGGATCTGTGAACGCACCCCAGATTGGTGTGTACTGGTTGGTTTAATTGGCGAAGGGCAAACGATCCATGTCGGAGAAGAAGGCGGAATCGAGCAATGGAATCAGGGATTACAAAGCTCGATCGAGTCTTGGCAAGTTCACTGTTCACCAGAACACGCAAAATTCTTTGATCAGCCCACTCATACCAATTCCTTGCTGAATCTGACCACGTCTTTGCGATCGCATCTTGCACAATATGTTCAAACCTGGGTTTCTCATGTTTTAGCCGGTGAGATTGAACAAGCTAGGGCTATCATGCCCTTGATGATTGCAGAAGGATTTGACTGTTACCTGACTCGTGATTTGGAAGTTGCGAAAATTTATTGTCGCGATCGCTACCAGGGTCAACCTGACAAACGCTACGGACTAGTTGCCTCGTCTCGTGCCAAAAATCTCACTCAATATGGCATCCGAAACGACTATCTCTCGACTCAAAGACTCAATGTTAGCGCATGGTATGTCGAACCACCTGATACGGAAACCTCTTGCTGCACGTTTGATCGAGTCGTCACTGAGTTCAGTTGCCAAGGGTTAGAATTAGATTTTCCAATTTTGGGTTGGGGAGACGATTTGATTTGGCAAAACGAGGATTGGAAAACAACAAATCGCCAAAAAAATGTGCAGAATCCCCGACAATTACGCCTCAATAGCTATCGAGTTTTACTTACCCGGGGACGCGACGGATTCATTGTATTTATTCCGCCTGAGAGCAAGATGGACAGTACTTTTGACGCTTTAGAATCAGCCGGATTACAGAGGCTAGATTCGATCCGGATGACCAAACCCGAGTTGTGAAAAAGGTAATGTCATCAATCACACATCATTTTAGCCCCCGTTGAAACGTGATCTGGGTCAAAACACGGAATGATCTCAATCACTTTATATCCCTTTTATCGTCACTATACTGACTCCAACTTGATGACACGGGAAAGTTTTCCTGTGTAAATTCCGAATTGCACCCGCGATCGCGTGTAGTCCCTATCAAGAACTGAGGAGATTGCAGACTGCAATTTTCAAAAACCTGCTCGAATCCAATGTCATCGGTAGTTTCTACGTTTCCTGGAACTTTAAACTCTGTTTCAGAGTCCCGAAGCACGGGAACACTAGCAAAGCAACCAACAGAACGATTTCCACATAGCGCACAAACGGAACATGATGCCAGCAACTTCTTTCTACGCTGATGCAGAGTTTGATCCCTCTACACTAGAGCAACCCTCAACCCTATCAGAAACCGAATTTGATCCCAATGCGGATCTCGCTGAACTTGAAGCGGAACTGGCAGGGCAAATGGAAATGCGCGCCGCTGGACGGAAAACCACTGACTTAGTGAGGCTCTACCTGCAAGAGATCGGCCGCTACCACTTACTTGGACGCGACGAGGAAGTGGCTGAGGCGCAAAAAGTTCAACGCTACATGAAGCTATTAGAACAGCGCAATGATGCCGCTAACAAAGGCAATGATTCTATCCGTCAATTTGTAGACCTAATGGATGCCCGCGATCGCTTGGTGTCCACACTGACCCACCGCCCGTCTCTCGAACGCTGGGCTGCCGAAGCAAATATCGAGGTCGCTAACCTCAAACCTCTCTTGGCAGAAGGCAAACAACATTGGGCACAAGTTGTGAAACTCAGCGTTGCCGAACTCGAGCAAATTCAAAGTCAAGGACTCACTGCGAAGACTCGCATGATCAATGCGAACCTGCGGTTAGTCGTCTCCGTTGCCAAGAAATATCAAAATCGCGGTTTAGAACTCCTAGATTTGATCCAAGAGGGCACACTCGGCTTAGAACGAGCCGTTGAGAAGTTTGATCCAACCAAAGGCTACCGATTCAGCACCTATGCGTATTGGTGGATTCGGCAAGGCATCACGCGCGCGATCGCCACTCAAAGCCGGACAATCCGCCTGCCCGTCCACATTACGGAAAAGCTGAATAAGATCAAAAAAGCTCAGCGCAAAATCTCTCAAGAAAAGGGGCGAACTGCCACGATCGAAGATATTGCAACAGAGCTAGAAATGACACCGCCTCAAGTTCGGGAAGTGTTGTTGCGAGTTCCGCGGTCTGTATCGCTAGAAACCAAAGTGGGCAAAGAGCGAGACACCGAACTCGGCGACTTGCTGGAAACAGAAGAAGTCACGCCTGAAGAGACGTTGATGCGGGAGTCACTGCGCCGAGATTTGCTGCAATTGCTTGCCGATTTAACCACTCGTGAAAGAGATGTGATTCAAATGCGCTTTGGTCTAGGAAGCGATGGACATCCTTATTCTTTAGCAGAGATTGGACGCGCGCTCGAATTGTCTAGAGAGCGAGTGAGACAAATCGAAGCGAAGGCGCTGCAAAAACTTCGTCAACCGAAACGGCGCAATCGCGTTCGGGACTATCTCGAATCGCTGAGCTGAGGAATTGCCATCGGATTTATGTGCAGCGAAGCCGAAACTCGCTGTACGTAAATCCAATCAATGGGGACTTTCTCAAGGCAGATATAGCCATCGACTCCGCTTAGTCAAGCAAGGCAGGCGGGGTAATTTTTTGAAAAAGTTAATTGCAGATTATTTTCAATAAGGCGAACTTGTTGCAAATCGCCTATTATTTTTATATGCTATGATTCTCAAGAAAGGAGGCTTTGTTGACAATGCTAAACGCTCCTGTATATACCAGTGCCTCGCTAAAAGCGGAACTGAATGAAAAAGGATGGCGGCTCACTCCGCAACGTGAAACTATTCTGAATGTTTTTCAAAAGCTTCCTGAAGGTCAACACCTCAGTGCTGAAGATTTGTATCATGAGCTTCAGGAAAAGAATGAGGGAATTAGTTTATCGACGATCTATCGCACGCTGAAATTAATGTCGCGAATGGGAATCCTGCGCGAGCTTGAATTAGCAGAGGGTCACAAGCATTACGAGATTAACCAGCCTTTCCATCATCACCATCATTTGATTTGCGTACGCTGTAATAAAACGATCGAATTCAAAAGTGACCCGATCTTGAAAATCGGTACAAAAGCAGCCCAGAAAGAGGGATACCACATTCTAGACTGCCAGTTAACAATTCACGCCGTTTGTCCGACCTGTCAGCGATCTCTCTTACCGCTCTAAGTTATCGAAAAATCGTTATCGAAAAATCACACGAGCATCGGGAAATCCTTGCGATCTCAAATTTGCGGCAATTCTCTCTGCTGCTTCGGGTGTCGTGTAACGATTCACTTCAGCGTAGTCTCCTAATCGATCCTTGCGAGGAGTGGCACTAGGCGCAATGTTGAGTACCCGACTCCACTCTGTTGTTGTAGGGATCGGAACAATGACCACATAGCGACGAACATTCAGCGAGGCAGAAGATTCTGCACTTTGTCTGATTTGATTCAGCGTTCGTGCATCTGCCTCACCCGTCGTTGCAAGCAGGTTCCTCTGCTGAAAATCTAAGACGGCTGCTTCTGTACTTGCCCCAAAAATACCGTCTACTCGAACTGAATACCCTAATCGGTTGAGTTGTTGTTGGAGTTCGCTCACTCGGGTTCCCCTATCTCCACGCTGTAAGCCTGTTCCGGGTCTGTTCGTCGGGGAGGTAGGCACACTTCCTCGATCTAATGCTGCATAAACTGAAGCATCAGCCTCGCCTGTTTCAGGCAATCTGAAGTCTCTCTGAAGCTGAATCACAGCGCTCTGAGTAGCAGAGCCAAATACGCCATCGATCTCGCTGTAATAGTATCCGGCAGCTTGTAATTGCTGTTGTAACTGTTGTACACGTGACCCTTGATCGCCCACTCGTAATCGATCTCTGAACTGATTCTCAAAACCTGTATCGGGATTTACAGTCGTTCCAATCCCCAAAGCGTTATACGTTGATGCACCAACAATTCCATCGGCTTCAATTCCAAATTGTTGCTGGCATCGAATGACCGCTGTTTCGGTCTGATCGCCAAAGTATCCAGTTATGGAACCGTCATAGCAATTTAGCTCTTGTAAGCGATTCTGCAATTCGACCACTGCTTGCCCCGAACTTCCTTTTCTTAAAAGCTCCTGTGCCATTGCGATTTGAGTGAATCCAGCGATCGCGCATCCCATCAATACGCTCAAGATCCGAATGCCGATTTTTCCAGAGCGGGCTTGCGCGATTTGCGCGTAATCTGGAGACTTACTTTCGCCAGCTAGATGCCAGTATGCGACCATTTTCATAATTTCTTGAGCAACTTTCGTGAATGGGAGTAAAATGAAGAGTTTTCGCTTCTGAAACTATATTACCCATACCATAAAGCGATCGCTTTTCCTACAGATGTAGATTACGGAAAAGCCTTTGATTTCTATCGAAAGTTAGATCGCGTCCGTTCTCTCAGTACATTAAAATCCGGTGCTAAGGTTGCGATAGCAATCATTGTTAATTAGGTGTCGCTATGGGTTTACCCAACTCTTCTGGCTCGATTGCTTCTACTACCCAAATTGAGTCTGCTAGACCCAAGACTACATTAAATTTGTTTGATGCGATCGCGTTGATTGTTGGAATTGTGATTGGAGCAGGGATTTTTGAAACCCCTGCATTGGTTGCAGCGAATACTGGAACAAATTCGGCTGCTCTGTTGGCGTGGATTGCAGGAGGCGTTGTGTCTCTGATTGGAGCATTGTGCTATGCGGAGCTAGCAACGAATTATCCTCATGTGGGTGGTAATTACTACTACTTACAGCGAGCTTATGGAAACGCGATCGCGTTTCTGTTTGCTTGGGCAAGAATGACGATTGTGCAAACTGGCTCGATTGCTCTCCTTGCTTTTGTTTTTGGTGATTATGCCTCTGAGATTTTTTCGTTGGGTAACTTCTCGACTCCGATCTATGCCGCAGGCGCAATTGTTCTTTTTACTGTGATCAATCTAGCAGGATTGCGCTTGGGCAAGGGAGTACAGAATGCTTTAAGTGCGGCAAAAGTCGTTGGGCTGATCTTAGTTGTCATAATTGGACTCTTCACATCGCCGACTGCTGCACCTGTTGTAACCGAGTCAAAATCCTCACTCAGTTGGGGACTCGCAATGATTCTCGTCTTGCTGTCTTATGGAGGCTGGAATGAAGCCGCCTATATCTCTGCTGAGATTCAGAATCCTCGGCGAAATATTGTGCGATCGCTGCTTTGGAGTATTGGCATTATCACAGCGATCTATGTTGCAATTAATGCAGCTTATCTGCATGGACTCGGCATCAGTGCAATGGCAAACTCGCCTGCGGTAGCAGCAGAACTCATGCGACGAGCATTTGGACAACCTGGAGTTGTGTTTATTAGCGTCCTCGTTGCTATTTCAGCATTAGGAGCGATGAATGCAACGATTTTTACTGGAGCACGGACAAACTATGCTTTGGGACAAGATTTCTCAGTATTTCGGGCTTTAGGAACTTGGCGATCACAGCAGAATACTCCAACCACCGCTTTACTTGTACAAGGCGCAATCTCCTTGTTTTTGATTGGACTAGGAGTACTAACACGCAAGGGTTTTGAAGCAATGGTAGACTATACAGCTCCAGTGTTTTGGTTCTTTTTCTTGCTGGTTGGGATTTCCGTATTTATTTTGCGATCGCAGGAGCCACTTCAGGAAAATGGATTTCGCGTTCCGTTTTATCCCATCACGCCAATCTTGTTCTGTCTAATTTGTGGGTACTTGCTGTATTCGAGCTTGGTGTATGTGAAAACGGGTGCGATCGCAGGCGTAGTTGTTCTAGCATTGGGAATTCCAGTGCTATATCGGCAAAATCAACTTCGATAAAGCTCTAGGAGAACTGAGATATGACGATTAAGACTTTCATGATCACTATCAGTCTTGTCAGTTTGGCATTGACTGGATGTGCTCAAACTTCTACTCCAACTGCAACCTCTGAACCTTCCGCAGCACCGCAACAAGCTCAAGTCGAAGAGTCTCCGCAGCTTGATGTGCCTTACGTGCCTACTCCCACTGAAGTGGTTGATGCCATGCTCAAAGTTGCGAAAGTTGGGAAGAATGATGTGCTGTATGACCTGGGAAGTGGAGATGGTCGGATTCCTATTACCGCAGCAAAACGATTCGGAACTCGTGGATTTGGAGTAGATATCGATCCGCAACGGATTCAAGAAGCAAACGCAAATGCCCAAAAAGAAGGCGTGAGTGATCTGGTGAAGTTTGCTCAGCAAGATTTATTTAAAACAGATCTAAGCAAGGCGACTGTGATTTCGCTCTATCTTTTACCTCGGATCAATCTCGAATTGCGTCCTAAATTATTGCAGTTGAAACCAGGCACACGGATTGTGTCTCATGCTTTTGATATGGGCGATTGGAAACCTGATCAAGTCGTGAACGTTGGCGGAACAACGGTTTATTACTGGGTTGTACCTGAAGAGGTTCCAGCGAATCTGAAAAAATGACGGTTTGGTTTCAGCAGGTTTGCTGATTGATCGTTAGTCTAGCACTGCACTCTAGAATTGCCTTCTTGTCTGCATCCGTTTGCGCTTCCACAAGGTAACTCGACCTCACTCAGTCAGCACTCCCAAAAAATGTGAAAAATTCTGAGCGTGCTTTTGCAATAGGATTTTTCGATCGCGGTTAAAGTAATAAAAAACCTTCTAAGCGTATGAAACCAACCGTTAGTCTGCTGCGTGCTACCTCTTACGATTTAACAGAACTTCGGGCTGCACTCGAAGCATTGCTTGAACCTCTGGGCGGAATCAGCAGCATCGTCAAACCGGGCGATCGCGTTTTACTCAAACCCAATCTCCTGACGGGTGCCCGCCCCGGAAAAGAATGCGTGACGCGTCCTGAGATTGCCTACTGCGTTGCGAAAATGGTGCAGGAAGCAGGTGGAAAGCCATTCTTAGGAGATAGTCCCGCCTTTGGCAGCGCTCTAGGAGTCGCAAAGGCAAGTGGTTATCTCGAACTCACTGAGTCGCTCAATTTACCGATCGTTGAATTCAAAGGCAAACGGTATGAAACAGTTGGTGAAGAATTCAATCATTTATTGCTCTGTAAACAAGCGATCGAAGCGGATGTCGTGATCAATCTACCTAAAGTCAAATCGCACATGCAATTGACTGTCACAATGGGTGTGAAAAATTTATTCGGATGTGTTCCAGGCAAAATGAAAGCTTGGTGGCACATGGAAGCGGGGAAAGATCAATCTCGTTTTGGCACGATGTTAGTTGAGACAGCGCGAACAATCGATCCAGATTTAACGATCGTAGATGGCATCATCGGACACGAAGGCAATGGACCAAGCGGCGGTGAACCAAAAGATTTAGGCGTATTGGGAGCATCGCGTGATATATTTTCTCTTGACCGAGCGATCGTTGACATTCTACAAGTCGATCCCAACACTGTACCGACGATTGTAGCTAGCCAGCGATTAGGACTCTGTTCGGACATTGATGCAATTGACTTTCCACTGCTTCAACCCGTAGATCTACAGATTTCAGATTGGCAGCTTCCTGACAAAATGATGCCCATTGATTTTGGTGCGCCTCGCGTTCTGAAATCAACTTTCAAACATCTGTATATCCGCTTCATCAAAGAACCGATAGCAGCCTACCGCTAATGTGTGAAAGGATGAAGGAAAGTCACAATATTTCCGACTGTCCTGTCGATATACAGGCGCAGAATAATCTTTTAATAACTGTTATTTCAGCTTGTAATGTCTGGCTTTCAGGATAGGCAGATTCAGTATTGTGGAAACAGCAACCTCATCCTTTGTTCCTATGAACCCATCTTTGATTCGTCAACTCTGGGCGCTGGTAGAGACGACCCAAGCCACTCATCTGGTTAACCTAGATGATGCAAACTTGGTGCAGTCTCTTCTGCGCCAAGTGAATACGCAGCAACCCCTCAACTCAGAAGAGAATTCGCTGCTCTCGACTTATGTTTATTCTCGGCTCGCTTTGATTCGGGATTTAGCCTATGAACGCTTAGCCTAAATAGCCTTCGATTAGTAAATCTGATTCGATCGTGCTCCAGGTCACCCGCGTTAACGGAATCGCATCGGTCATCTGATTGAGTCCTAATTCTGCGATCGGCGTTGGTGCGTGCTCTCCACCAATAATTTTCGGCGCAACAAATGCCCATACTTTTTGCACACAACTTTGGCGAATTGCTTGCGCTGCTAGATTTCCACCACATTCCCAAAGCACAGTATTCATTCCGCGATCGTAGAGATTCTCCATCACCGCAGCAGGCGTAGTCGTCTCCAAATTCACAACTTCAACGCCTTGCTGGCTCAATTTTTCTTGAATGTCTGAATTGGCATTCAGCCCTGTAAATACGACAGTTCGAGCAATCTCAGTCTTCCAGAGATTCGCCAGTGTTGGTAAATCCAAATTGCGGCTCATGACGACCCGCAAGGGTTGCCACTCTGAAAGTCCATGCGTGGTTAATTCAGGATTATCTTTGCGAACTGTATTGCCACCAATGACGATCGCATCACACTGCGTCCGTAACTGGTGAACACGCCGCCGCGACATTTGCCCAGTCACCCAGCTACTATGACCCGATGTTGCCGCAATTTTTCCATCCAAGGTCATGGCATATTTGAGAATCCCAAACGGGCGACGATTTAAAATTCGATGCACAAAGGCTTCATTTAACGTCTGACATGCTTCTTCTTCAACACCAACCGTGACTTCAATCCCTGCATTCTCAAGCGTTGCAATTCCCTTGCCTGCAACTTGCGGATTCGGGTCAACCATGCCGACGACCACTCGCTTCAGTCCAGCTTTCACGACTGCTTGAGAACAAGGCGGAGTTCGACCAAAGTGATTACAGGGTTCTAGATTGACATAGAGAGTCGCGTTGCGCGATCGCGCACCCGCTTGCTGCAGCGCAAACACCTCAGCGTGAGGCTCTCCCGTTTTCGGATGAAACCCCTCGCCCACAATTTCACCATCTGACACAATCACACAGCCGACCATGGGATTTGGAGCCGTACGCCCAATTGCTCGCCTCGCCAACTCCAGACACCGCTGCATCATTGCCCGATCGAATTCGTCTGCTGTTGCCATCAATACAAACTACTAGAAGTTGAATAGTGGCTTAAGATTTCTTGTCCCCAGCGCACAAGCCGTTCGGAGCCTTCGATCATCAGCAAATACTGCCCACGATCGAGATGATGTCGATAAATACTCGCCGTCGTTCCTTCACCAAACAGCCCGAATAATGCGCCAATGACTGCGCCAAAAAATCCGCTGACGATCGATAAAGCTGGTACTAAAAATGGCGATTCTAATTCTGTCATCTGAATCAGATCGAACTGGGCAGCAAGAAACAAACCCAATCCAGAGATCGCGCCCAAGGTGCCCAAGATAATGCTGAGAAATCGAGCTTTGCGGATAGCAAGCTGCATCGGTTTAAGCAAACCGACATGTTCGGGATTGCTATAACCCGCGCCCACGATCGCGAGATGTTCGGGCGAAATACCGTGATAATGCAGCAAACGATAGGCTTGAAACACTGAGGCTTCGTCTGGGAAGACCATCACAGCGAGGAAAGTCTGACGACGAATGAATCCGCTTTTGCGGAGGAACCGAGTAACTGACACTGGAGTAGCTCAGGATTGGCAATGGTATCTCTGAATTCTAAACTGTTGTCATCGCTTTACTCACTAACCGTTAGGTGAATTTAATCTAATTTCAATGAACTTCGTGAGGAGAACATTACATTTGTGAAGATAGGGAGTAGAGAGGGGCAAGTAGGAAGATACTCAGGCTCAATAAACTAACTTTTTTTGCGCTCCAGTTGCAATTTTTGGCATAGTATACAGTCAATCTCTATGTGACTGAAGATGGATGTTTTGACGAAAGTTGATCAAGAAATGGATGTAGATGATTTTTCAACTTATCTGGATCCGACTCTCATTCAATCGGCGCGACTGATCTATGAAACTTATTTTTCGGTACATCCCGATATCGATCGACCATTAGGGGTCGCGATTAATCGGATTACACATCGCGGCAAAATTATTTTTTCGGGGAAACCGATTTTGCTGCCTCAAGAATGTTTTGTGCCGTTTGAATTGATTGAGTAAAAATACGAGAATTGAAGGGTTAGGGCGCTGAATTGAATTCGATCGAGTTAAATGAGAGTTGCCCTAATACTTGTCTCAAGTGATGGACATTCTCGCAGTTCCAGCTTTTCTGATTGTCTTTTTTATCGGTGCATCGATCGGTAGTTTTCTCAATGTGGTCATCTACCGTTTACCTGCTGGTTTATCTTTGATCTATCCGCCTTCGCGCTGTCCGCATTGTCTAACTCGCTTGAGAAAACGCGAGAACATTCCGGTGTTTGGATGGCTTAGACTAAAAGGAAAATGTGGACATTGTAAGAGTCCGATCTCCCCTCGCTACCCATTGATAGAAGCCACAACCGGGATGCTTTTTGTCCTAGTCTTTGCGGTTTTCAATCTTTCGCTGCAAACGCTGGGATTTTGGGCATTTATTAGTTGGCTCTTGGCGCTGTCGATGATCGACTTCGACACCATGCTGTTGCCCAATTCCTTGACGCAATCAGGATTAGTGTTGGGATTGGTGTTTCAAGCGATCGTTGGGTTCTCGATCGCAGGAATACCAGGAGCAATTCAGCATTTTATGACGGGAGTGATTGGAGCAATTGTCGGAATTTGGCTATTGGATGCGATCTCAATTGTGGCATCGATGATGCTGGGACAAACCGCAATGGGGGCAGGTGACTCAAAACTGATGGCAATGATAGGAGCTTGGTTAGGGTGGAAGCTGTTGTTATTGACGGGTTTCTTGGGTTGTTTGACTGGATCAATTGCTGGACTTTGGGCACTCTCGCTTGGAAAATTGGCGCGGCGGCAAGCGATGCCGTTTGGTCCATTTTTGGCTTTGGGAGCGGGGTTAAGTCTCTTTTGGGGAGAGCAATGGATATCAAGCTATTTGCAACTGTTTCAGATTTAACCTGGAACCGTTCGGATGCAAGCTTCGCGTGCGATCCAACTCATTTCCGCCAGGATTTGAAATCATTGAACTCAGTTTAAATTCCTTGCCTTAGGCGAGCGTAGTGCGTCCTGCAAAGTAATCTTGCAGTTGCTGACCATGGTCATGAGAAAGCTTTCCGGGCGGCAACTGCGAACAATGGAAAGCTTTCACATCCAAGACTTCATTGACATCTTTCGGCTTAAACTTGCCTGTTGCTTCGACCTCAACGACCACACAGATCGAATGCATTCTCGGATCGCGATCGGGAGCCGAATAAATTCCAACTAAGCGGCGAATTTTTGTCAGTTCTAACCCGGTTTCTTCAAATAATTCACGCCGAATCGCCGTTGGCAAATCTTCACCCCAATCGACAATCCCCCCCGGCAAGCCCCACAAGCCATTGTCGCGGCGACGAATCAACACAATGCGATCGTCTGGCAACACCGTAATAATGCTTGTGCCAGTCACAGGATGACGGAAAACCACCCCTAAAACAGTTTGAAAAAAGTGCCACAACCGACTCATAAACTTAGGGAACAGAATTTGTAGGGATGTCTGAGTAATACCCTGAGCACAAAGAAATCTAACGTTGTAGTTCAGGCTAAATCCGCGAGAACTTGAGCCGCATGAAACTCTGGCTTAACTTTGAGGTAGATTTTCTCGATCGTACCATCTGGACTAATCACAAATGTATTCCGGGTAATGCCTAAATACTCTTTACCCATAAATTTCTTTAGACCAAAACTATCGTAAGTCTCCGCAACTTTCCCGCCTTCATCACAAAGTAAGGGAAATGGAAGATTGTGCTTTTTAACAAACTTCGCATGCGATTTTGCATCGTCTGTACTCACCCCTAACACTACGAAGTCTTGAGCTTGATAATCGGCATAGGCATCCCGAAAGCCACAAGCTTCTTTGATACAGCCTGGTGTATTATCGCGAGGGTAGAAATATAAGATCACCCGTTTGCCGCGTAAATCCACTAGATTAACGAGATTTCCATCGGTATCAGGGAGTGAAAAATCAGGAGCGCGATCGCCCACTTTCAGCGCCATAGTTCTTACCCTAATCGTTGTTTTGCCGACGCGATCGCCCGTTCAACCTGCTCAAATCCGGTTCCCCCGAAACTATTTCGAGCCGCAACCACTTGAACAGGGGCAATTGCTTCGTAAATATCTTCTTCAAAGGCTGGATGCAATTCCTGCCATTCGGTGAGCGACAGATCTTTGAGCAATTTATTTTCTGCTAAACACGATCGCACGACTTTACCGACCAGATTATATGCCACTCGGAAAGGCACACCTTTTGCCGCTAAATAATCTGCCACGTCTGTCGCGTTAGAAAAGTCCTCAGATACGGCTTGATTTAGCCGCGTCGTCTTAAATTCCAATCCTTCACGGAACAGAATGGTCATCGCTTCTAGACATGCCCGGACTGTTTTCACGGAGTCAAACAAGGCTTCTTTGTCTTCTTGCAAATCCTTGTTGTACGCCAGCGGCAAGCCTTTCATCAGCACCAACATGCCTTGCAAATGTCCAAACACCCGTCCTGTTTTTCCGCGCACTAATTCTGGAACGTCGGGATTCTTCTTCTGGGGCATGATACTCGAACCCGTCGCACAGCTATCTTTCAGTGCCACAAAACTGAACTCTTGCGATGCCCAGAAAATCACTTCTTCTGATAGGCGGCTAAGATGCATCATGATTAAACTGGCAGCACAGAGAAATTCGATCGCAAAATCTCGATCGCTCACGCCATCTAAACTGTTTTCATACAATCCGCCAAATTCGAGTAACTCAGCAGCATAATGTCGATCGATCGGAAACGTTGTGCCTGCCAACGCACCAGAGCCTAAAGGCGATACATTCACTCGCTGGTAAATCTCTCCGAGCCGCGTCCAATCCCGCTGTGCCATCTCAAAGTACGCCAGCAAGTGATGCGCCAGACTAATCGGCTGAGCGCGCTGTAAGTGCGTATAGCCCGGAATCAGCGTTTTCACATGCTGCTGTGCCAAATCCAGCAAGACGGTTTGAAATTCTCGAAGCTGCTGCTGAATGTCTTGAATTTGGGCACGCAAGTAGAGCCGGGTATCGGTTCCGACTTGATCATTGCGCGATCGTGCCGTGTGCAACTTCTTGCCAACATCGCCCGTAATCTCGGTCAAGCGCCGCTCCACCGCAAAATGGACATCTTCCGCATCCACTCCGGGTTGAAATTGTCCGGCACGGTATTCTTGGCGGATCTGCTCTAATCCTGTGACAAGTTGCTCACCTTCCGCTTCAGAAATGATGCCGGTCTTTGCCAACATTTTCGCGTGAGCTTGCGATCCGGTGAGATCGTATTCAATTAATTCAATATCAAACCCGATACTGGCATTAAACTGCGCGATCGCAGGATGCAACGCAGATTCAAAGCGTTGACTCCAGGTTTGAGAGGGTTGAGAGGATTCAGAAGGCTGGGAACTCAAGAGAAATTTTTCTCGCTCGACTGCAAGTTTTAAGCCTACCCTAAACCGCGATCACATGAGGGATGAAGCCCAAATAAAATTTCTTCATCCCCACCCCATTGCTTAGCCAAACGAAGTAAAAGTTTTAGCCAGATAGCCAGCTACGATTCCAATCACGAACGCCCAGACTTGTCCGGTTCTGACGAAGTGATTCCAACTTTTGCTGACATCTCCGGTGATATCAGTCGGTTTGAATTCTTGAGCAAAAATGGTGACATCGATCGATTGCATGGTTTGGAACAGATCGCCGAGATGCGTCGTACTATTCAACCAAGTCGGTAAGTCTAAGATGAAGTGTGCCATGAGTATTTTCTGTACAGCGTGTTTCCTTTCAGCACAGTATTACCACATGGATTTCTAAGCAGAGTCCGAGAAAACGCTAGTTCAGTAAGGGCATGACTGATGTGGCAACGATCGCGGCTTGCGTACGATCCCGCAAATTCAGCCGTCCTAAAATACTCGCAACGTGGTTCTTAACTGTGCCTTCGGAAATGTCAAGAGTTCTTGCAATTTCTCGATTACTTGAGCCTTCTGCAATCAAACGCAAAACTTGACGCTCACGTGCGGTCAGCTTGGAAAATCCAGGCGGTAAATTGCTCGAAGACGTGCGGCGCTGAGACGGAACGAAAGGCAAAACATTTGTGGCAGGGGTTTCAATGGGCATCGTTTCTAATTCGATCGCTGGAGCCATTGCTTTCTGTAAAATCCCAGGACTCAGCTGAGTAAATCCCTTATGAGCCGTCCGCACCGCATTTGCCAATTCATCGGGGGACATGTCTTTCAGCAGGTAGCCGTGTGCTCCGACCTGTAAAGCATTGCGCACTGAAATTTCATCATCCGAAGCAGTCAAGACCAAAACCCGCGTGTCTGGACAACGTTCACAAATAGTCTGCGTCGCTGTAATTCCATCCATTCGAGGCATTTTCAAATCCATGAGCACAACATCGGGCAGGAGCGCCTCTGCCTGCTGCACTGCGTCATAGCCGTTATCCACATCCGCAATCACTTGTAGATCGGGTTCTTGATCTAGAAGCGCTTTCAGACCCTCTCGAATCAGGTTCTGATCGTCTGCCAGCAATACGCGAATCATGATAATCGGTTCCTCAACTCAATATTGATTTTCAGGCATAGGGCTTGGATATCCAAGAAATCACGCAGACTCTGAACCAAACCTGGCTGCGATCGCAGATGCTCCTTAGCAAATCAAAGATGTCATGCAAATCGTTCACGAAACTTCACCAAACGTATTTTTTATTATTTGATAGAAGAAATCAAGTCTTTTGTGACAGAAATTTACCAAATCCATTGAGAAATCAGTATGCTGAAAGACTAGAAAAATAGGCTCCAACAAACTGTGATGCGGAAGACTGAGCAACCGATCAAGCCGATTGCATGGTTTCGGCTAGGACTACTTGGAATATTTCTCGTTTCGTTGGGTCTCCGATTTTGGGGACTCGAGCGATTCAATACCCTAGTCTTTGATGAAGTTTACTATGCAAAGTTTGCAAATAACTACCTGACTGGCACAAATTTTTTTGATGGACATCCGCCTTTAAGTAAATATTTGATCGCGATCGGAATTTGGATTGGCAATCAAATCCCGATCGGTCGAGATACTGTTAATTCGCTCACGGGTTCCACACTGAGTACTTGGAGTTACCGCTGGCTAAATGCATTGACAGGCTCATTTATTCCACTGGTTATTGCCGCGATCGCATTCCAGCTGAGCCGCCGCCGAAGCTATGCTCTCGTCGCTGGAAGCCTTGCTGCGATGGACGGTCTATTCTTAGTTGAGTCTCGTTATGCCCTCAATAACGTCTATCTGGTGCTATTCGGATTATTAGGGCAATGGTGTTTGTTATTAAGTTTACGATCGTCCAAAAGATTGAATTTTTCTCTAGTATTATCCGGCGTATTTTTTGCAGCGTCTGCTTCAATCAAATGGAATGGTTTATGGTTCTTGGCAAGCATTTATTTATTGTGGGGAATTGGCTGGAGTTTTCGTGTGCTGAATTGGTTTCGTCAAAGCTCAAAAGGAAGTGAACAAATTCCGACCAATTCATTACCGACTTCGTCTCTATATCGCCTTACACAGATCAATTTGTTATATTTTTTACTCTGTTTCGCTGCAATTCCTGCACTTGTTTATTGGTTAATTTGGCTGCCTCATATTCACCTCAATCCAGAGTTTGATTTTCTCGAAGTTCAAAGACAAATTCTGATTTATCACCAAAGAGTTGGCAGCGGATCAAACATTCATCCTTACTGTTCAACCTGGTACAGTTGGATACCCATGCTCCGCCCTGTTGCGTATTTTTACCAGGTTGCCGAGTCTATCAACGCTCCGATCCCTAGTGGAAACTCGGCATTAGTACTTGAGCCAGGGCGGGTTGTTTACGATGTTCATGCCCTGGGGAATCCGTTTCTTTGGTGGTTTTCGTCGATCGCGATCGCATTTCTCGTTTGGATACTGCTCGAACACTGGAAGATCCTGCCGAGTTTGGCTATCCCCAATGCGCCCAGACTCAGTTTTTTGCCGCCTCAAGAGCTGTGGATTGTCTTATTTTTGCTGATTAGCTATGTAGCGAATCTATTACCCTGGGTTCCTGTATCGAGATGTGTGTTTTTGTATCACTATATGGGTTCATCGGTATATGCCGGGATGGGCTTGGCTTGGCTCGTCGATCGCTGGTTTAGAACCCGCGAATTTCGTGCGATCGGGATTGGTGTGATGGTAATTTGTGCCATCAGTTTTATCTTTTGGATGCCCATCTATCTCGGCTTACCGCTGACCCTAGATGAATACAAATTGCGGATGTGGTTCAGGTCTTGGGTTTAGTCAATCCTTCGATCTCTGACATCAGTTGAGCGATCGAGGATTTAATTTCTGAGATCTCACTACTCAGATGATCTAATCGCACTTCTACGGTCTTCAAATTGATTGGCATCTGCCACATCGAAAATTTTAAGGCTGCCAGAATTTTTTCCACCGTGGCGAAACTCGGCTCATATTGCGGATCGTTTAAAATCCGATTGATCTGCTGAGTGTAGCCTAATGCACTCCCACCATGCTCCTCAGCGATTTTGGCGGAAATCTGACGAATGCTCAGCCCTTGGGTTTTCATCAGTTCCCGAATTACCTCCACCACTCTTTCTTGCATAAAGCCCCACCTTCGATTACGCTATGCTTCTGAGAACTTGAATCAACTGAACGACCTTGCCGCACATGGTAAAGGTCTTTTTTTACGCTGATATATCGTACAGATGTTTCCATAGAAAAGCAGCAGAACGCTGCGTCGCTCTGCTGCCAACCGGGTTTCAATGTCTTACAAACCAACTAACTCACGCGCTTCCAAACCGCTCAACTGTTGCGCGATCGTCAATCGTGCTTCTAACTTGGCGACACTGAACTCGTTCCGCAACCGCTCGAGATGAGCAAACGCATTCGCCTTTTCGGTTGTGGCTCGGTTCAGCGCATCCACTGCCCGCTGATACTCGGAATTCACTTGTAGGACTTCAAACCGCCGAGCTTTGCGTTGGTTGTCATTTTTTAGCGCCGTCTCAAACGCCACCACCATATCGGCATTGCCTTCCAATCGAGCAATGTGATAGCGAACTTCTGCGATATTTTGCTCTAGCTCATTCACATGCTGAGACGCTTGAGCGATCGCACTGGGATATTGATCTAATCGAAGTTTCATGACTGACATCCTGAAAATAATGAAGTGGTCAGTAGCCATCGGGTCAGAATTTGACACCGACTACGAACAACAGACAGCCTTTCAAGCCTTAAGCGACGAGTTGAGGCACACGAGCCGTTAACTCAGACGGCAATTCGGTCAGAGTCGGGGGAATCAGTTGGGATTGAGGCGCAGCTTGCTCGAGTACCTGCACTTCAATCTTGACGGACACGAGATAAGAACCGGGTTGCTCGCCCACTGCCTGCGCGATCAGTTCTGCAAAACCAGGTCGATCGGCGGTAATTGGGTCACGTAACGAACAACGATCCCATTCATACTTGGCATTCGGATCAAGCTGAAGAATGTAATGCTTCGTCATGGAACAAGAACCTTGAATCACTTGTACTATTGTAGTGCAAAATCGCTACGATTTCAAGCTTAAGCGGCAAGAATTTTACGGCGGAGTTTGGGCAGTTGTTGCTGATCTTTGCGATCCCAATATGCCAAGCGTTTCGCAATCTCAATGTCGCCGACAAGCTTAATTTCAAACGTAAACTGAGTCAAAACTTGGCTTTTCTGCACCGAGAATCGATAACCAGAACTCGCAAGCGATTGAGCAAATTTTTGAGCTTGATTTAGCTTGTCAAAACCGAAATAACAACTACTCAGCGATCGCCGAAACGGAGCGCGCACTACTAAAACTCGACTCGAAAGATATTGTCCAACACGTCCATCTCGCAGCGAGAAAAATCGACCGATCGGGACAAAAGTATTCATAGAAAGGAAAGAATGTGTCGTTCTTCTATTGTAGTTAAATTCCACTACAAAAATTCGCCTGCTTTAGCGCAATTCCCGTCTCACATGGGGCGGTTTATCCCCTCACACTGTGTTTGGTATATATGTACTATATTAGCCGATTTATATGTAAAGTGCACACAGTTCCTAAAGAAAGGTTAAGCTTTCAAAGAAGTCGAGCAAGGCTTTGTAAAGCCCCTAAAAAGCTTTATTGATCACCTTGACTTTAGTGACTTCCCCCTTGACAGTGGGAATGACTTGCTACGTCAGCGATCCATATCTAAGAATTTTTCCGACGAGATGGATTAATTTGAAGCGGCAAGTTAGTTTGTTAAGGGGAATTACACCCCAACTCTGATGTCTCTCTGAAAAAGGAACATTTTCATGACCGCAACACCCGTCCGCTTGAAATACGAAGTCAAAGACCTTGCCCTCGCACCTGCTGGAAAACAGCGGATCGAATGGGCTGGGCGGGAAATGCCCGTCTTGAAGCAGATCCGCGATCGTTTCGCTCAAGAGAAGCCGTTTGAAGGCATTCGACTCGTCGCATGTTGCCATGTCACGACCGAGACTGCAAATCTCGCGATTGCACTCAAAGCTGGTGGAGCTGACGCGATTTTGATCGCAAGTAATCCGCTGTCAACTCAAGACGATGTAGCAGCAAGCTTAGTCGCTGACTACGAAATTCCCGTTTTCGCTATCAAAGGTGAAGACAACGATACGTACCACAAGCACGTGCAAATCGCGCTTGACCACCGTCCTAACCTCATCATTGATGACGGTTGTGATGTCGTTGCAACATTAGTACAACAACGCAAACACCAACTCGAAGACCTGATTGGAACCACGGAAGAGACCACAACCGGGATCGTCCGTCTTCAAGCGATGTTAAGAGACGGTGCGCTCACGTTCCCGGCAGTAAACGTGAACGATGCTGAAACCAAGCATTTCTTCGATAACCGTTACGGCACAGGTCAATCCACCCTCGACGGTATCATCCGCGCAACCAATATTCTGCTTGCAGGCAAAACGATTGTCGTTGCAGGATACGGCTGGTGCGGTAAGGGAACTGCAAACCGTGCGCGTGGATTAGGCGCAAACGTCATTGTGACGGAAATCAACCCAGTTGCAGCGATCGAAGCT
Organism: Leptolyngbya sp. FACHB-1624; assembly: GCF_047649235.1. Lineage (NCBI taxonomy): Bacteria > Bacillati > Cyanobacteriota > Cyanophyceae > Leptolyngbyales > Leptolyngbyaceae > Leptolyngbya > Leptolyngbya sp. FACHB-1624. Next base: position 5,827,424 of record NZ_CP180258.1, on the reverse strand, counting down.
GTGATGGACGGTTTCCAAGTCATGCCGATGGATGAAGCTGCGAAGCGTGGCGATATCTTCATCACCGTGACAGGTAACAAGCACGTGATCAATGGCAGCCACTTCGATGCAATGAAAGATGGCGCGATCGTCTGTAACTCTGGTCACTTCGATATCGAAATTGATCTCGAATCGCTGAAAGAGCGCTCAACCGAAGTGAAGACCGTTCGGAACTTCACCGAAGAGTACATCCTCAAGAGCGGCAAATCCGTTGTTGTTTTGGGTGAAGGTCGTTTGGTGAACTTGGCTGCGGCTGAAGGACATCCGAGCGCAGTGATGGACATGAGCTTTGCAAACCAAGCATTGGCAGCAGAGTATTTGGTGCAGAACAAAGGCAAGCTAGAGCCAGGTGTTTACCCGGTTCCGACTGAGTTAGATCAAGAAATTGCTCGCTTGAAACTGCAAGCGATGGGCTTCTCGATCGATAGCTTAACCGAGTCGCAAATCGAATACATCAACTCCTGGACTTCTGGAACCTAATCGTTCCCCACCGTCTAATCTACACTTCAGGTAGGTAGTGTCATGCTGCCTACCTTTCTTGTTGCTGAAATCACTAAAATTGGACGATAGAATATATCTGCGTGTATTAGATGTTTCAGGATGTCAATCAGTATCTTCTTCTCCTACTCTCACAAGGATGAGGCACTGCGGGATAAAGTCGCGGAGCATTTGAGCGCTTTGAAGCGGAGTAATGTGATTCAAGAATGGCACGATCGACAAATTCCGCCGGGAAGTGAGTGGAAAGATGAAATTGATTGTAATTTGAGAACTGCTGACATTATTTTGCTACTGATTAGTTCCTCATTCATTGCTTCAGACTACTGCTATGGTGTTGAACTTGATCAAGCTATGCGACACCATGACACTGGGAAAGCTTGTGTCATTCCAGTAATTCTGCGTCCAGTAGATTGGCAGGGTACACCGTTTGGGGGATTGCAAGCGCTTCCAAAGAATGCACGTCCGGTAACGAAATGGGAAAACGAGGACGAGGCATTGATGGATGTGGCGCAAGGAATTCGGCTTGCAGCAGAGCGGATTGCTCAACGCAAGCGAGAATATCAATCACCACTGCTGACAAATGATATTGAAACACAACGAATTAAGGAATCTGAACCAGGAGAGGCAAGCTATCGCCAGGAAGTGATTGAATGTGTGCAAGAGGGAATCGGCGAGATTTCTGCTGCAAATCGGATCTTTTTGGAGAGTTTTAGGTCAAGTCTCGCCCTCTCCCCTGAACAAGCTGCATTGATCGAACAGTCTGTTCTGCATCCGTTTCAAACCTATGCTCAAACTTTGGAAGGAATGGTGCAACAGCAATTTCCGTTAACTGAGACATCTCAGACTCGATTGAAACGGTTACAGGTAATGCTCGTACTCTCGGATGAAAATGTTGCGGCACTCCAGCAGAAAGTTCTGGCTCCATATTATGAAGAGGTGTTGTCTGATAAAGGAATCGATTACATACCACTGCGAAATATGCTGAAGAAGGGGCAGTGGCAGGACGCGGATGAAGAAACATTCCGAGTTATGTGTGCAGTAACAGGGAGAGAGAAAGAAAAATGGTTGCGAGAGGAAGATTTACGGCAGTTCCCATCCCAAGATTTACGGACAATTGATCGACTGTGGAGAAAGCATAGTGGAGGGAGGTTTGGCTTCAGTGTGCAGAAGCGGATTTGGCAAGAATGCGGAAGCCCAACGAAATACGGTGAAGATTGGAATAGGTTTGGAGATCGTGTGGGATGGCTTAAGAGTCGAAGCTACCAAACTAGAGAGGGAACTTCTGGTACCTCTGTTTCTGGAGGGCAGTCGTCTGGGTTCCATCCTGCATATTTCCATTTAGCATATGTAGCTAGAAAGGAGACAAGGTTACTAGAGCTTGAGCTATTAAAGATGCGTATGCCAAAAAGAAGTTTCTTTGATTATTTTTACAATAGCAAACTAGCCAACCAGAAGAACCTCTCAGAAGAGGATAGGAATACGTTGTCATACCTTAGAATTTTCTTCTCTCATGCAGGACTTCGCTGATATGCGTAGCATGGGATCTTATATCGATCACTTTATTGCGACAGCCGTTACCGAAAAGATCACCGCACTCACCGCTGAAACCTATTTAGAAGACTTGGCAAAACGAGGAAGTCGAGAAAAATACGAAGCAGTTTTAGCAAAGGTTCCTGATGTAGAGCCGGAATCTTACGATCGATTGCCACTTAATTGAAGCAATCAGAATCTAGGTGACATTAGTTATTAAGGCAGTGGCATGACACAATCCAAACTTCGATATACAACATTTGATGAATACTTTGAATGAGCAAAGCGATCGAAATGGTTCCGATCGCTTTGCTCATTCTGCAAAGATTTCAGCTAGCGTATCGAGAATCGCTCTTTGCTCCTCGCCAACTTGATCCAGAAATTGAACAAGTCGGGTTTTGTCTACTGCTCGAATTTGATCCAGGACAATTTGACCCACTTTGCCTTGAAACTGACAATCAACTCGAAATGGGAAATTTCGTCTTACAGAAGTTAATGGAGCTATCAGAACTGTTTTGAGTAGGCGATTCATTTCATCAGGAGAGATGATTACACAAGGAAGAGTCTTTTGGATTTCAGAACCAACGGTAGGATCTAACTGAACTAGAAACACGTCAAACCGACGCACTACCATTGCCATTCGGTTTCGTCCCATTGAGTTGAGGTTTCATCATTTAGCAAGCCTTCATCCCCAGATTTTGCGATTTCCGCAGCGATCGCTGCTTCCCATCCAGCACGAGGATGAGATACAGGACGAATAATCAAACGATTGCCTTCGACTTCGATTTCAACTTCACTTTGAATGCCACTTTGCTCTAGTAACGGCTTCGGAATCCGAATTCCTTGAGAATTACCAAATTTGACAAGTCGAGTCCGAATTGTTCCACTCATAATTAGAAGAAAAATGTATATACATTGTGATCACGTAGGCAAAATTTGTCAATGAGTAATACGGGATGCTTTACATTTCTTCTGTAGAATCCTCACTAGATAAGCTAAAGGAGGTAAAAACTCATGCCATTTAACGCTCAAACGGTAACATCGCTGAGTGATACCTTGATCAATTTGGCATCTCAGAATCTGCCAAAAGTGATTTGGGCGATCGTGATTCTGCTTGTTACTCGTTGGATCGCAGACGCTATTCGACCGATCGGATTTCGCCTACTTAAATATGCAGAGCCAACCCTGCAAAAGTTCCTGATTCAAGTCGCATCGATTATGGTTTGGATTGCGGGAACCGTTGCAGCTTTAAATGCGATCGGGATTCAAACGACAACCGTGATTACGATCATTGGTGCAGCAGGTTTAGCCATTGGTTTAGCTTTGCAAAATAGCTTGTCCCACTTTGCGGCAGGCGTGATGTTAGTTAGCTTTCGACCATTTGAAGTCGGAGACTCGATCGAAGGTGCAGGTGTAGCAGGCATGGTGGACAGTATTGGGTTGTTTTCGACCACGATCGTGTCGCCTGATAATGTTCGCATTACTGTTCCCAATAGCAATTTATTTAGTGGAACACTGAAGAATAATACGATTATGGGAACGCGGCGAGTCGATTTACAGATTAATATTGGTCATCGCGAAATTGACTCGACCATGACGCATCTGTTATCGCTGGTACAACCTCATCCCCTCGTATTGCGCGAACCTCGTCCAACTTGTCACGTCGAGAGCATTACACCTGACGCAACAATTTTGTATTTACGTCCCTGGTGTGCTGCGATTCATCACGAACAAGTGCGATCGGAGATTTTACAACTCGTTCAGGAAGCACTTCAATCCATCCCCGCCAAACAAGTCGCCCAATCGGGTACTTGACGAACCTAAGAAAGCTCTGTTAGGGTTCAAAGTAACAGATTTACAAGCCAACCTAGAGAAATGCAACTCGGCACTTCCTACTTTTACTTTTTTTGGCGATCGGCGGTTCACCCGGCGAGGTAAATCCTCATGAGTCCGTCCGGTGAACCGCAGAGTAACATCTGCGGTTTTTTTATTCTCAAAATCTTCTTTCCCAACATCCTCTTTGCAATGACTTATCTCACTTCCTGGTTTTACGGTTTTTACTTTTTTACCTGCAGGCGCTCTGGGTAAGTCATTTGCATGTGTGATTGCAACCCGGAGCCTCAAATCAGGTTCCGGGTTTTTTGTTTGAAGTTCACCAAACCAAGTTTAAGGAGTTCATTCCATGAAAGACGCTAGATTAGTCCGCAAAACTGAGTCCACTTCCAACTCGATCGTGTCTCTGTCAAATAGTGTTGCCATTGGCGGCGAAGCGAGCGTGATTATCGGTGGTCCTTGTGCTGTCGAGAGTTTGGAACAGATGGAAACGATCGCACGGGAATTAAAATCGGCTCCGATTCAAGCATTACGGGGAGGTGTGTACAAGCCACGCACTTCCCCTTATTCTTTCCAGGGTTCTGGTTTAGCGGGACTGGAAATCTTAGCAACCGTTCGTCAGCGCTATGATTTGCCGGTCGTCACAGAAGTCATGGCAATTTCTCAAATTGAAGAGATCGCTCAATATGCTGACATGCTGCAAGTGGGCAGCCGGAATATGCAGAATTTCGATTTACTCAAAGCGTTGGGGCAGACGGATAAGCCGATTCTCCTGAAGCGAGGACTCGCAGCAACGATCGAAGAATTCGTGATGGCAGCCGAGTACATCATGAGCCACGGCAATCCGAATGTCGTGCTCTGTGAGCGAGGAATTCGCAGCTTCGACAATTACACCCGCAATGTTTTGGATTTGGGTGCTGTAGCTGCGTTGAAGCAAATTACGCATTTACCTGTGATTGTTGATCCGAGCCATGCGGCAGGTCGGCGAGAATTGATTGCAGATTTGTCGAGAGCCGCGATCGCGTGTGGAGCAGATGGATTAATCATTGAGTGTCATCCCGAACCTGATCAATCGGTTTCAGATGCACAACAGGCTTTGTCGATCGAGAGCATGATGCAGTTGGTGCAAAGTGTGCAGCCTGTGGCAAAAGCAGTGGGTCGAACCGTCTATGAAGGATGTTTCGCGATCGCTTAGAGTTTTGAGCTTTATGGAACGAGTTGGAGGCGATTGTAAGTTCAAGAAGACTTCTAGATTCCCAAAATGAGAAGACTCCGGGGACAACTGAATCACTCCAGCCGTTGCAAAAGAATCAATAATCTGAGTATTAATTCAGACTCAATAACAAGATCAAAATCAGTCTAATCGCTCAAAGATCGCAATCTGTTGTTACATAACATACAATGATTTTTATCGGATACTGATAAACATAAATAAAGAGCCAACCCCTTGAGAGATCGGCTCTGAATCAACCTGTTGTCGTTTCACATTGGAGAAAACCCATCTGCGCTTTTTCCCAAAATTGCAGCGGGTTCATAGAGTAATAATCCCTATTCGCTTGCTATTGTAACAACATACACAAAACTTTTGTCATGAAACTTCATGGTTCTCGGACATATATCTTCCTGATGACTGATTCTTTGTTTCTAAGATCTAACTAATCGGTCGGTGCGACATCGCAAATTCTCTACCCTGCTGCGGTTGCCCCCAAATGACCCGCTCCTGCTTATAGATAACGGTTCCAGGCTTTGCGCCCTTCGGTTTATAAACGTGTTTTGGTTCCGTGTAAACCACCGGAACTTGTTCGCTTTGACGGGCACGGCTATGAAACGCGGCTAAATTTGCCGTAAATTGCAGATCTTTTTCATCCGCGATCGCTCCCGGTTCCAGTCTCAACAAAACATGACTGCCCGGAATTTCTTGAGTGTGAAACCACAAATCGTATTCCGTCGCCGTTCGGAACGTGAGTTGATCATTCTGGCGATTATTCCGACCGATCAAAAGCTCAAATCCGCCTGGCGTTTTGTAGCGGTAGGGTTGAGTTTCAGAATCTTGCTGAGTTGTCGCTTTTCGATACTCAGAGCCTTCGAGATAGCATTCCTGAACTAATTCATCCCGGATCTCTTCGAGCGCTTTCAAATCGTCTGGAGTTTCGTAGCGATCGAATTGCGCGATCGCCGTTTCAATCTCTTCTAAATAAAACATCTCGTCTTGAACCGCTTTTAATAAAGGTTCGATCGCGGCACGGGTTCGCTTTAATTTCTGATGCTGCTTGTAAAGGCTTTGAGCATTCAGAACTGCATTCTTTTCTGGATCGAGTGGGATGGTTACAGGCTCGCCGGTTTCAAAATCGCAAAGCTCGATGGATTGCATACCTGGCTCCCATAGGTGTAAATGAGCCATGAGCAAGTCCGCTTGTTGTTTCGCTTGGTCTGCTCGATCCGAACGGTCTAATCGATTTTCAAATCCTTCTGCTTTGACTCGTAGCTTTCCAAGGACAGCATTTAATCGCTGAGTGATCTGGTGAAGCAGTTGAGTAAAAACCTGCTGATTCAACTGATCGCGATAATAGCGATCGATCATGTTCTGAACGCTCGTTTCTCCCTGACCCCAGAGCACTGTATAGCCGGACGAAGTAAATCCTGGTTGGAAATTCTCAGCCTCAAGCGATTTCAACCAAAATTGCCAACATTCAAATAATCGCTGCCATTCAACGTCAGACATTTCATCAGTTAAGCGATCTGGCTGAATTTCTGCCGCTTTAACCATCGATAAAACCAGCGAAGAACTTAATCCTCGATAAGCTTTGACCAGATTTTTCCGAATTGCACCTGGAACAAGAGCAATTCTCGATTTCCAACGTTCAAAATCTTCTGCCAGACTGGGAGCCGGATCGAGTCGAGCAGGCGGCAACTCATACGGCTGCCCTGTCTGAATCGGACGCACACTCGATTGATTGGAACTCACCTGATGCGCTGCCGTGATAATCGCATTCTCCTGATTCACCAAGATGGCATTGCTATACTGACCCATAATTTCAATATAGAGATGCCATAGCGCAGGCTCCCCTGGACGATGCGCAAACTGCAAATCGATCGCTCTTTCCCAAGGAGAAACAGGCTCGATCGCGACCAAGGCTAATCCACCTAGCTGATGCCGCAATTGCTGACTAAATGTGAATGTATCCGGATCGCGAGGCGGCGGCTCACTCATATGCATCCGGGCTGCCTGCGGATGCCAGGATAGAGTTAACCATTCCCGCTGCTTTAGCGTTCGCAACGCCAATAAAACTGTAAAGCGATCGCGCTGATACGCCTGTTCAAATCTGGCTGGAAGCCACTGCGATCGCAATTCCGCACAGACCGCCATTAGCGTTGTGAAATCAACTGGTTGCATTTTCTACCCCCTCTTATTTTTTCAGTATTGTGAAAAAACAAGTTCTCTCAATTTTTTCTCATGACGGAGATCAAACTCATTAACATCGGCTTTGGCAACATCGTCTCCGCCAGCCGAGTCATCGCGATCGTCAGTCCCGAATCCGCACCCATTAAGCGTATCATCAGCGACGCCCGTACAGGGGAGAAGCTGATCGATGCCACCTATGGACGCAGAACCCGCGCTGTCATTGTCATGGACTCCGGTCACGTCGTCCTTTCAGCGATCCAACCTGAGACAGTTGCGCATCGTTTTTTAGAAGGGTAGAACTAAGAAAACCGTAATTTCCGAGAAAATTTTATTTTTTCCGCCGAATCCTTCATCCTATCAACGAGCGTTGCAAGCTATACTCACAGAATCAGAAAACTGGGAACACTAGCGCATCAAATAAATTAGGCAGCCATGAGCAAGGGTAGACTAATTGTTTTAACAGGGCCAAGCGGAGTCGGAAAAGGAACCTTGCTAAAGTCGCTTCTTCAGCGCCACAAGGACGATCTATTTCTCTCTGTCTCGGCAACCACTCGATCCCCCCGCCCCGGAGAAGTCGATGGCAAAAATTATCACTTTGTCACCCGACCACAATTTGAGCGTATGGTCGCCCAAGGGGAATTTCTCGAATGGGCTGAATTTGCTGGGAATTGTTACGGCACTCCTCGCAAGCCCGTCGAAGAAAAAATCCGATCCGGAAAATGGGTCATTCTCGAAATCGAACTCGATGGCGCTCGCCAAATTCGGCGATCGTTCCCGAGCGCTCTGCAAATCTTCATCGCTCCGCCTTCCATGGTAGAACTCGAAGCTCGCATTCGAGGACGCGCCCAAGATCCTGAAGCCGCAATTTTACGTCGGCTCCAGAGAGCTTGGGAAGAGATAGAAGCAGCAGGGGAATTTGACATTCAGATTGTCAATGACGATTTAGAACGGGCGCTGGGCGAAATTGAAATCGCTTTATTCGAGCCAGTTGCAGCTGTCTGCTGAGTCAATTTAGCGCAGCAATTTGTCTCGTGCAGTCAAGTTGACTACACACTACAACAAGTGGGCGATCTTTATGATGCCCACTTAGTTTAACGGGTTAACAGAGTTTACAGACCCGTCCCAAAGTGCTGGAATAAGGCTGTATTGGACAATAAGAAGTAGGTCAGAACCGCGCCGAGAACCCCGCCAAGCAGAAATCCACCTGCGTACTCATTCCAACCGTGCCCAGTTGCGAGTTCTTGGGGCGGGTTAGGAGTAGTAATCGTTGCAGTAGGAGCGGGGGGATTGGTTGCGCCGTAGAGTGAGATGCTCAGGGCTGAAATCAAGAGCAACCCAAATCCGGAGAGCAAGCCAGAGAGCGCTGCCATTGGAGTGTCGCGTAAAGGACCTAGCAAGGTAAAGGGAAGAATAATCCACAGCCCGTGGAAAAAGCCGACTTCTAAGCCGCGACGTTGAGGAGAAAGACCTTGGCGGTAAGCAGGCAGCGCTGAAAGATAGGATTTGACGAGCGGAGAAGAATTGATTGGCGTAGATAGGTTGCCGTCATAAATATCAGCACCGGGAGAAACGACCTCATTATTGCGGGGATCTCTGGGGTCATTCGTTGCTTCAGGATGTCTGAGAACTTGCATAAGAAATAGATCCAGTTTTATAGGGTTCTAGAAGCAATCTTAGAAATGCACCAAGCCAGCTTCATCAGCCTTTAGAAGTGAGGAAAAATCTTTCTTTTGTTAGACCAGTTTCGGACGCTGCGATCGCCGGATATCGATATATTGCGATCGCTGGAAATCAACTGCAAGATTCGGAATGTAAGGGTTTATAAACCTGTAGCCCGATTTACAGCTTGATTTTTAGCCCCAGTGCAATAATCATTGCAATCTAGTTCACCAAGTTTCTTTATAAAGATTTAAGATTTAGCAACAACTCGCCCCAAACCTAGAAATCCCCCGTATTGTTAGAAGAGTTCAGCCTGTTCATTCAAGTTCGTTTCATTGAGGTGAATCTATGTCATTTGGCATCACCATCAGTTATCTAAGGTCGCTATTGCTCGCGGTGTTGCTCAGCTTTCTTACACCGATCGCGTTAATTGGCAGTGCAATCATCATTCTGCTCTGCATTGGATCTGTACCGGGATTGATGTTGTTCGGGCAAGCCTGCGCGACTCAATTGCTCTATTTCCTTGCAACCTTTGGCAATGGCAGTGCTTGGGAAGGTGTCATTGTTATTGGATGCGCGTGTGCTGTGGTCGGTGGTTTGTTTGATACGTACATCTTTACAGTTACGACTTCAACGGATAAGTTCGACGCAAAATAGGTCAATTTTGACGAAACTCTCTAGGATAGAGAACGTGCCTTAAGGGTTTCGTGGAATGAAAAGAATAAGTCGAGCGATCCTGAGCTTTGGATTAGTTTTTCTGTTGAGTTGGCAAAGTGCGCCAGGAATCGGATGGGCGAGAACTCTGCCTCAGACTCAATCGATTCAGCCTTATCTCGATCGAGTCATTCAGAATATTACCGAGTTTAAGTTAGAGAATGGCTTGAAGTTTATTGTTTTGGAGCGGCATCAAGCGCCAGTGGTTTCGTTTCTCACTTATGCCGATGTCGGTGGAGCGGATGAGCCAGAAGGAAAAACTGGCGTTGCCCACTTTTTAGAGCATTTGGCATTTAAAGGAACAACTCGGATTGGAACAAGTGATTACAAAGCCGAGCAGCCACTCCTAGAAAAATTAGATCAGCTAGCAGCAGAGATTAAAGCTGCAAAAGATCAAAAGAAAGATGTCACAGCCCTGCAAGCAGAATTTACTCGCATTGAAGCTGAAGCCACACGGCTAGGGCGACAGAACGAATTAGGGCGAATTGTTGAGCAGGCGGGTGGAGTTGGCTTAAATGCAAATACGTCCGCAGATGCGACTCGCTATTTTTACAGTTTTCCGTCGAATAAGTTAGAGCTTTGGATGTCCTTGGAATCTGAGCGCTTCTTAGACCCAGTGTTTCGAGAGTTTTATCAAGAGAAATCTGTCATCCTCGAAGAAAGACGGCTAAGAACTGAGAATTCTCCGATCGGGCAATTGATCGAAGCCTTCACAGGAAAAGCGTTTACAGTTCATCCTTATCGCCGCCCAGTGATTGGCTATTCACAAGATTTGGTCAATCTGACTCGCCAGGATGTAACGGACTTTTTTAACACGCATTACACTCCGAATAATTTGACGATCGCAATTGTTGGTGATGTCAATCCCACCGAAGTCAACCGTCTCGCTCAAATTTATTTCGGTCGATATAAAGCAAAACCTGCACCGCCAGATGTCCTTGCAGTCGAGCCACCGCAGACGCAGCAGAAAGAAGTTACTCTCAAGCTGCAATCTCAGCCTTGGTATTTGGAAGGCTATCATCGCCCGGCATTGAACCATCCAGATAATGCCGTCTATGAAACGCTGACATCGATTCTCAGCGACGGACGGACTTCTCGACTCTACAAATCGCTGGTCGAAGAGAAAAAATTAGCATTAGCCGCACAGGGACTAAATGGATTCCCCGGAGATAAATTCCCGAATTTGATTTTGTTCTATGCGTTGACGGCTCCCGGTCGATCGCTCGAAGAAGTGGCATCTGCACTGAGAGCAGAAATTGAGCGCTTAAAAACTCAGCCAGTTTCAGCACAAGAACTCGATCGCGTTAAAACTCAAGCTAGAGCCGGATTACTGCGATCGCTCGATTCTAATATGGGCATGGCTCAGGCATTGTTGGAATACGAGGTGAAAACGGGAAGCTGGCGGAATTTGTTTCAGCAAGTTGATGCGATCGAGAAAATTACTCCTGCGGATATTCAGCGAGTTGCTACCGCGACTTTTACTGATCAAAACCGCACCATTGGTCGAATTTTGCCGCAAGGATAAGCACAATGAAATTATTCCGACTCTCAAGTTTATTTGTTCTTGCCTGTCTGGTTGTTTTGCTGCGGGTTCATCCCGCCGTGGCAGATACGCCCAAGCATTATACAGATCTCAAATTCTCGTCCCCTCCAGAGGTCAAAGTCCCCGACTATACCCAGTTCAAGCTCAAAAATGGCTTAACCGTGTATTTGATGGAAGATCACGAATTGCCTTTAGTGAGTGGAACTGCGATCGTCCGAACTGGGGATCGATTTGAACCTGCGAATCAAGTTGGACTGGGTGAGCTGACGGGAACGGTGATGCGCTCTGGCGGAACTCAGAAACGTAGTGCCAATCAGGTGAATCAATTCCTAGAACAACGTGCCGCCAGCATTGAAACGAGTATTTCAACCACGGCTGGAAATGCGAGTTTCAATACGCTGACCGAAGATTTGCCAGAAGTTTTTGATCTGTTTGCAGAAGTGATCCAACAACCTGCATTTGCAGAAAATCAGTTCGCGATCGCGAAAGTTCAAGCCCAGGGCGGAATTGCTCGACGCAATGATGACCCGAATAGTATTGCAGGACGAGAGTTTCAGAAATTGATCTACGGTGCTGAGAGTCCTTATGCTCGAATCACTGAGTTTTCAACACTTGCAAACATTACTCGCCAGGATTTAGTCAATTTCTATCAGCGATCGTTCCGGCCGGATCAGATGCTCCTTGGCATAGTGGGAGATTTTGATCCGAAACAAATGCGATCGCTAATCGAAGCAAAGTTTGGAACCTGGAAACCGACAGGTCAAGCGATGCCTCGTCAGCTTCCACAGGTCACTCAAGCCAAGCAAGGCGGCATTTTCTTTGTCAATCAGCCTCAATTGAATCAGAGCTATCTGCAAATTGGACATTTAGGCGGATCGTTGAACAGTCCTGACTATCCGGCTTTAAGCGTGATGGAAGATGTGCTAAGTGGGTTTGGGCGACGATTGTTTAATGAAGTGCGATCGCGTCAAGGCTTAGCTTACTCAGTGTATGCAAGTTGGGGGGCGCAGTTTGATCATCCGGGTGTGTTTTTAGCAGCGGGAGAAACGCGATCGCAGGCAACCGTGCCATTCATTCAAGCTGTGAAAAAAGAGATTGAACGGATTCGCAAAGAGCCGATTTCACAAGAGGAGCTAGGATTTGCGAAAGATACAGTTTTGAATTCGTTTATCTTTAATTTCCAAGATCCAGCACAGACGCTTTCTCGATTGTTGCGGTATGAGTACTTTGGCTATCCAAAGGATTTCATTTTCCAGTACCGTAAAGGCGTAGAAGCGACGACAGTTGCAGATGTACAAAGGGTTGCACAGAAGTATTTACAGCCTGAGAAGTTAGTCACGATCGTAGTTGGAAATGAGAAGGAAATTAATCCACCGTTATCGACTTTGGGACAACCTGTAACAGCTGTAGATATTACGATTCCGAAACCAAATCAACCTGCGGCAGATCGATAGAGACTGACTTCTGCTTTAGAAAGTCACCCTAAAATCCCCGGTTCCAGGTAGAGTTAATATCTCAGAACAGCATAATCCTACTTTTTTGCGGGTTGAGCTAAGCCAAAACTTAACCCGCAAAAAGCGGCTCAAAGTAAAGTCAATTGCAAGATAGAGAACGAGATCAAGTCTGGCTGAGTAGAATTTACTTGATGCGTTCAAAGCGAGTCTCATGCTGCAATTTCAGCCCCCAGGATTTAGACAGAAGAATACTCAAACTAGCTTAGGAACGATCGCTTACTACACTCAAACTGAAGTAGTGGAACGATCTCCCATCGTCTTCCTTCATAGCTTCGGTGGTGGTTCCTCAGCTTATGAATGGTCAAAAGTCTATCCAGTATTTGCAAGACAGCATCAAATCATTGCGCCGGATCTTTTAGGTTGGGGAGAGTCAAGTCATCCCGCACGAGATTACCGAGCGGAAGATTATGTCTTGTCGATCGCTGAATTTCTCCCAAAAGTAACCCGTGAATCTGCAATATTAGTGGCTTCTTCATTGAGTGGTGCATTAGCGATTCGCGTCGCAATTCAGCATCCTGACTTAGTGAAGTCACTGTTTCTGGTGTGTCCATCTGGATTTGATGATTTTGGTGAGGGAGCAGGCAGACGAATTCCCAGAGAGATTATTAATACACCGATTTTAGATCGCGTGATTTATGCGATCGGAGCCACGAATGAATTCGCCGTTCGGAATTTCTTAGAGAATTTCTTGTTTGTGAATCGCGATCGCATTACTCCAGAGATGGTGAATGCCTATCTTGCATCTGCGCGTCAGCCCAATGCAGAGTATGCAGCGTTGGCATTTTTAAGAGGAGATTTGTATTTTGATTTGTCGCGGTACTTGCCGCAATTGACAACGCCAACTGCGATCGTTTGGGGAGAAGAAGCGCAGTTTACAGACGTAAGATTGGGACAACGGTTGTCGGACTTGAATGAAAGAGTGCGATCGTTTGAAGTCGTGCCGGATTCGGGAGTGTTAGTCGCGTTAGAGCAACCTGCGATCGTGGCTGGACTATTACAAGAATTTTTGAGTGTAGAGAAGTAGGAACTGCACTTTTTCCTATTGGGAAGCTGCATATTGCAAAAACTCCAAGTTTTCAGAAAACCTGGAGTTCTAAAGAATCTTCAAAAAATTGAGCAGATTACTTTCCTGCCTTTTTCTTCCCAGTTTCAACCACTTCAAGTTCCGACATTCTAAACGTGATTAGTTTATCCCAGTTGCCCCCTTCAAACAGGACTGCAACTTTCCCATCGCTAATCCGCTGTACGAGTCCTTGGAACCCGTAGTAAATATCGTTAACATTCGTCACGCGAACGGCTGAACCTGGTAAAAACATAATTCTGCTTCAATACGTTTCACTATCAGTTTACCGTGGCTCTCGGCTTCCCTGATATTGATTCTCGTCGATGCGATGATCGCACTTTTCCAATTGATTAGAATTTTGACTTCTGTCGAGAGTTCGCCACTGATTCGACTAACCCGATCGCCAAAAAATTCATCAATAACGCCGCATTCCCGTGGCTTAACCAAGGCAGCGGAATTCCCGTAACAGGTGCAAGATTGAGCGTCATGCCGATATTGATCGACACCTGGAAAATAATCATTGAGAACACACCCACAGCAATCAGTGAGCCAAACTCATCCTTTGCACTTTGAGCAATAATCAGCAGGCGATAACAGATCAGCAGATAAGCGCCTAACACAAAGATCGAACCAACGAAGCCTAATTCCTCACCGATCGCAGTGAAGATAAAGTCTGTATGCTGTTCAGGAATAAACTCTAGCTGGGTTTGAGTTCCATGAAACAATCCTCGTCCGAAGGTTTCTCCAGCCCCGATCGCAATTCGGGACTGAATGACATGATATCCAGCCCCCTGCGGATCTTGATCTGGATCAATCAGCGTCAGAATTCGAGCTTTCTGATAATCATGCAACACAAATTGCCAAAGCACTTGACCTAGCCCACCTGCGACCGTATTGATCACCACTGGCACTAAAATTCCATAAGTCTTCCAAGGCAAAGTCCTCCAGGCAACCACGCCAACGAAAGCAACCCACAGTCCCAACCCTACAATCCCGATCGCGCCTTTTGCCACCAACGTTGTGAACAAAATCGCAGAAATCACCGGAGAAATCAGCAACAGTAGCCAGCCCGGATTCGCATTTCCCCAATACAACATCCCGAAGGTAATTGCACCAAACACCAGCGATGTGCCTAAGTTCGGCTGTAAAAAGATTAACGCCCAGGGCAAAGCTGCGATCGCCAAAACTTTCAGCATTTGAGGCAACGTCGATGCCGATCGCTGATGCAAAATCGCAGCCAGCGTAATAATGGCGCCCAACTTCGCAAACTCAGACGGCTGAACCCCAAAGCCAAAGACATTTAGCCATCGCTGTGCCCCTTTTTCCTCAACTCCCGCAACCATCACGAGCAGCAGTGCCACATTGGTCACGCCATAAATCCACCATTTCCAAGCCAGCAGCGCATCATAACGCAGCCGAGAGATGACGAAGATCAAACAGGTGCCCACACTCCCAATCAGAGCGTGAAACATCCAGTCCCGTCGCTCCGTATGATTCAGTTGCACACTGTGAATCATCAACCCTCCTAAAATAGTCAATGCTAGGACTGCGCCTAACAAAAACCAGTCCATATCTTGCCAGGGTTGAAGCCAAGGTCGGAGCGTAGACGGAATCGGAGACTTTTTCTTGCGAAACATAGAAATTTGAGCTTATGCGAGTGCTGCAACGGATACTTTAGCAGCAATTTGCTGAGCAATTTGTGTCAATGCTTTTGCCGAAGCAGAATCGGGATCGCCAACGACGATCGGAATTCCCTTGTCTCCGCCCTGACGCAGCGGGATTTCCAACGGTACACAGCCCAACAAAGGCACATTTAGCTCCGCCGCAGTCTTTTCGCCTCCGGCTGAACCGAAAATGTCATACTGTCGATCGGGCATGTCCGGCGGAATAAAATAACTCATATTCTCAACGATGCCTAATACTGGGACGTTCAATTGTTGAAACATCTTCAACCCGCGCCGAGAATCCAGTAGCGCAACCGTTTGAGGAGTTGTAACAATCACTGCCCCCGCCATCGGAACCGCTTGCGCCATCGTCAATTGAGCATCTCCAGTTCCCGGAGGCATATCGACGATTAAATAATCGAGATCACCCCACCGAACTTGATAGAGAAACTGACGAATGACACCATTCAACATCGGACCTCGCCAGATCACAGGCTGATCCTTGTCGATCAGAAACCCCATCGAAACTAATTTGACTCCGTGATTGAAGGCAGGTTCGAGAATTTCACCTTGTTCTGTTTGCGTAACTGCAACACCCGATCCTTCAAGCCCCAACATTGTCGGAGCATTCGGTCCATAAATATCGGCATCGATTAAACCGACTTTAGCGCCAGCTTGCGCCAATGCCACTGCAACGTTAACGGCAACTGAGCTTTTCCCAACGCCACCTTTACCACTGGAAATCGCAATAATATTTTTCACACCCTCGATCCCAGTACGATCGGGTAAAGATTTTTGCTGTGGTGTCTCAGCGGTCACTTCGACTTCGACAGATGTCACACCGGGTAAAGTTTTAATCGCCCGCTCACAGTCTTCGACAATAAACTGACGTAACGGACAGGCAGGAGTCGTCAAGACCAATGTAAATCGAACCTTACCATCATCGATCGACACATTGCGAATCATGTTCAACGCCACCAAACTTTTTTGAAGTTCAGGGTCTTGAACTGGTTTAAGCACTTCTAAAACGGATTCTGCACTAAGAGTTTCTAGCATGGAGAGATCGAGTCAGGGTTTGATTCGATCTTACCGTTCTACGGATCTCGTTAGAAGTCTAAACAACTGCGTTGATTCGATCGCGGTAATTCCGGTTGTTCCGCCGCATGTGCCAAATCCTCAGCCACTCGTGCCGCATAGGGCTTAATAATTGACCAAATCAATGGCGACAACCACCCCTGCAATGTCACCGAATACGCAATACTCGTGCCCGAAACAGTTGATTTCACTTCGTACTGAATCCGTTCCTCAAGCCCAGGAATTGCCATAATTCTCACACTCAACAATTCTCGCGGATCAACCCGCTCGACAAAAATCCGAATCGGAAACGGTCCCAATCGCGTCACCGCTTCATAAATCAATCCCGGCTTTGCCACCTGCCCTCGCGGAACATTCGTGTGCGAAATCATCGGATGCCACGATACATCCGCTAAATCGATGACTTTTTTCCAGAGATCATCGACCGACGCTGAACTAATCGCTTGGTACGATCGCGCTAATGTCATTTCGACACGTCGCCGCTTGCGGTAGAAGAATGTCCAAGGAAAGTTCAGCATAATATTCATCTCCTCTAAGGCGAACCTGTACGCTAAAGCTGGGGTGATTGATCTTAGCCAAATTGAGTCCCCGATCGTCATCCTTCTCAAGATGCTGACCGACTTCTTGGGGCAGAAGTCACAGAACGTTATAAACATTTACGATCCCTACTTTCCGCACAGGATGCGCGATCCGCACCTTGGAAATCGGCTCAACTGTTTAGACAGGAACCGTTTCGCGATAGTCTAATTGAACCGTCTAGATTGAGCAATCCTGCTGCTCGAACCTAACGGAACCTTTAAACTTCTTCACCGATAGTAAAGCGATTCGTTCCAGGAACCGACGTTTATGACTGCCTTCTCCACTTCCGACAAGACCGAAACGACTCAAGCGCTACCGCCTCAAGATTCAAGAGAGCGGGTGAGCCAATGGATGAAATCTTTCCAGGATCAAGTTTGTAAAGGCTTAGAAGCCGTTGATGGTGAAGCGACGTTTCGCGAAGATAGTTGGACGAGACCCGAAGGCGGTGGCGGGCGATCGCGAGTGATGCGCGAAGGTCGTGTGTTTGAACAAGGCGGAGTCAATTTTTCCGAAGTTTGGGGCAAGGATTTGCCACCCTCGATTTTAGTGCAGCGTCCCGAAGCGAAAGGTCATAGCTTCTATGCGACGGGGACTTCGATGGTACTGCATCCCCGGAATCCTTACATTCCAACCGTGCATCTGAACTATCGTTACTTTGAAGCAGGTCCCGTTTGGTGGTTTGGCGGTGGTATTGATTTAACGCCTTACTATCCCTTTGAAGAAGATGTTATCCATTTTCATCAAACGCTGAAGCAGGCGTGTGATCAGCATCATCCTGAATACTATCCCACCTTCAAACTCTGGTGTGACGAGTACTTCTATTTGAAGCATCGCAATGAAACTCGTGGAGTTGGCGGTATCTTCTTTGACTATCAGGACACTCAAGGCGTTTTGTATCCGATTTTCTATCCAGGTTCGCAAATGGACACCCCTGCCGCACAATACAGTCAACAAGTGGGTGCAGTGCAAGGTCGGACTTGGGAAGATCTGTTTGCGTTTATTCAATCTTGCGGAAATGCGTTTCTACCTGCATATACTCCGATCGCTGAAAAACGCAAAGATACCGAATATGGCGATCGCGAACGCCAGTTCCAACTCTATCGCCGGGGACGGTACGTCGAGTTTAATCTGGTCTACGATCGCGGCACAATTTTTGGCTTACAGACCAATGGACGCACAGAATCGATTCTGATGTCACTGCCTCCGATGGTGCGGTGGGAATATGGGTATGAACCAGAAGCTGGAAGTCCAGAAGCTCGGTTGTATGACATTTTCTTGAAGCCACAAGATTGGATCAATTGGTCACAAAGCGGGGCACACTCAGCTTAATGGTGATTAGCCATTAACATCCATTTGTTAAGCCTTGCATGTCGAGGGAAGCGTTTTTCTAGCGCTTCCCTCTTTTTGCAGAAGGTAATGGTGTTAGCATTTTCCCTGATTTGGGCATAACTGACCTAGAGAATCCCCCCAATCGCTTGCACGAAGCAAGTCCTGATTAATATGGAGCAGAAGTCGATCCTCATGGAGCAAAGAGTATTTAGTACCCCGGATGGCAATACGATCGTCGTATTTAATCCGAGTGGGCGCTTAGATATCACAACAGCGTGGCAGTTCCGCACCAAGTTACAGGACTGTATTGCGAAACAAACAAATCATATTATTGTCAACTTAGGTCAGGTAAATTTTATTGATAGTTCTGGGCTGACTTCGCTAGTAGCAGGGATGCGGGATGCAGATAAAGCACGCGGCAGCTTTAAGCTCTGCAATGTGCATCCAGAGGCAAAACTGGTCTTTGAAGTCACGATGATGGATTCAGTATTTGAGATTTTTGAGAGTGAAGAGGAAGCTCTGGGAACTGCGCCGCAAAAGTTGGCAAGTTAACCCAATTGAAACGATGACAGATTTTCCGATCAAGGGCTTTCATCTTCAACTCTGCTTTGGTGAAATTGAGTATTACCACTTGGCGATCGCCGTCGTGAGTTCTTTTAGATCCAAATAATCGCTCATGAAACTTTTTCTGAGCAATTCTGATGGAATGTAAGGATCAAACTTTTGCAGCTTTGGAATCTCATCATCAGGCAGGAGCATATTCGCTTCTAAGCGGCGATCGGCTAACGATCGAATCTCGTGATCCAAAGTCTCTAGCTTGCATTTTCCCAATCGAACGATTAGAAAATAAGGCGATCGCCCTTTAATACTTTTCAGTCCCAAAGCATCTTTCGCGTAAAACCGCAAAAATCGCTCCAAGGTCCGAAATGGAATCGTTCCCATCCAGGGCAGAATACAGCAAACATCCTCTTCAACCAGTTGGATCGGTTGATGTAAAAAGCCTTTGTATTGCGCTAGCTCTCTTGCTTCTTGGAGTCGCCGTTTCGCACCGGGTTGCAAATAAGGATACATCGTTGACTCTTGCAGCACTTTTCTCATGCGCCGCAACACTCGAGTATGAATCTCGCCCATACTGCCGCGCCATGAGCTAGAAGTCACGGATTTTGTACTAGGAATCACAACGATCGTTTTCTTCTTTGCATTGACCTCGATCACTTCCCAGGTTTTGCCCGCCAGTGAAAAGCGATCACCCTCCAGTGGCGGAACGATGATACTCCCTACTGCTTTTCCATCATGCTTAACGAGATACTCCTCGGTATCCGGGAAAATCGCATAGAACTTGAAATTGTTAATGATTTTTTCGGCTGTAATCCCAATGATCAAACCCCCAGTCGGAGTTTGTTCTAAATGATCAATGTCGATTAAATGCCGTAAAAACAACCGAAAATCATCTTGAGTCACCGATTGAAAGGGGGGCAATTTGAGAACATTTTGCGCGATCTCACTTGGCGACAATTCTCCTAGCGCTGCCAACGTACTCATTGTTTGGTGATAGAGCAAGCTGAATGGATACTGCATTTCCCGTGCAGGTTCAATCCATTTTTCCTCAATGTAAAGTTGAATAATCGCGATCGCTTGCAACAACTGCCAAGGAATCTCCTCAGGTAAAATTTCCTCGCCTGTCGGCTTGTCTTCTGCACAGACAAATCGCATCTCGGCGGTATCGCCTCTTCGCCCTGATCGACCCAAGCGTTGCAGAAAGCTAGCAACTGAAGCAGGTGCTTCCAGTTGCAGAACGCGATCGAGATGTCCTAAATCGATTCCCATTTCAAACGTCACGGTTGCTGCCGTCACTGCGAGCTTCTCCCCATCCCGCATGGCTTCTTCAGCCGTCTCTCGCAATGCTGCCGAGATACTGCCGTGATGAACGTGATAAATATCCGGTGCGCCTTTCGCCTGGGCAATTTCTCGCAATGCCGCGATCGCTTCTTCGGTTGCAGTCCGCCCATTCGCAAAAATCAGGCTCTTCCGCCCTTCTGTCTGTTGAAACAAATACAAATGATAGGGATTAAAGACGCGATCGCGGGTATCTCCTTTTGCCCGGACAACTAAACCCGGATCATAGAAATGTTCGATCGACAACTGAATTTTTCTCGCGGCTCCTTCAATTTTTGGGGTGGTGACAGATGGAGAAGTGTCTGCCCGCAACCATGCTTCTGCTAAAGAATAATCGCCCAGAGTTGCAGACAGTCCAATTCGACGCGGTTGGTTACCTGTCAGCTTCGCAAGGCGCGAAAGTTGACACAAGATTTGGCAACCGCGATCGCTGCCAATAAATGCGTGAACTTCGTCAATGATCACAAACCGAAGGTCGCCAAATATACGATCGATGTCAGAGCTTTTATTGATCAGCAAACTCTCCAACGATTCAGGCGTAATTTGCAGAATGCCACGCGGATTTGCCAGGAGTTTTTTCTTCCGGCTTTGAGATACATCTCCATGCCATGCCCACACGGGCAAATCCGCGAACCGTAAGAGATCCGTTAATCGATCGAACTGATCATTGATCAAAGCTTTAATTGGACTAATGTAAATTGCACCAACGCTGCGGGATGGATTTTCATGCAGTAACGTCAACGCTGGAAGAAATGCAGCCTCAGTTTTCCCGGATGCTGTGCCTGCGGCGATCAGAAGATGCTGATCGGTATCGAATAAAACTCTGCACGCTTCTGCTTGAATTGGGCGTAAACTGCTCCAACCTTGTGCGTAAATATACTCCTGAATGAAAGGCGCTAGCTGATAATACGGGTCTTGCATGCTCGATTCCCTCAACACACTACTGAGCCTACTGCACAGCCTACTTTAGCGCCGAATTTCGCCTTTAAGACCTTGATTTTGCATCTTTGTATCCTAACCCTGTGCCAATCTATTATCTGTCTCCCGATTGGTTGAGCCATTTACACATCCTTCGGTACGGTTCGCTTAGTCTGCCGCTTTCCAATTCATGCGGACATTGCTCGACCTTTAGATGTCAGCTGTGTGAATCATCCAGGTGCGTCCTGAATACGAAAGAAGATTTAGCCCCTCTAGCAAATTTCGGAGATCTAACGTGAGCAAACGGAAACAGATTGCTGCTTTTGGTATAGCTGCTGCTGTCTTAGCAGGGTATGCGGTTCCAACGATCGCTGAATCGGTGAAGAAGCCTTCTAACACTGAGTCTGCAACTCCTACGGTAAACCAGACCAGCACGCCTTCAATGACTCCGATCGCAAAGCCGGAAATGCCTTCGATGCCGTCAATCAGTACCACTCCTGCTAATCCAGGTTCAACCCCAGTTATGCCGACCTCGGCTCCTTCGACGATGACTCCTGCATCGACTCCGACCTCCATGCCAACGATGCCAACAACAGAGAAGCCATCTGAGAGTAAGCCGACGCTACCCACAGTCGAGAAGCCTGCTGAATCTGCAACCCCCGCGACCACACCTGTCAGCCCAACTTCAATTCCCTCGACTCCTGGCGCAACGACAACGCCTTCGACTCCGGATACAACAACGCCTGCTCCTGATTCATCGACAACGCCTGCTTCTCCAACAAGCGCTCCGATGACTCCGAGTACGCCTTCGACCACACCGGAATCGACAACTACACCGGATACTACGGTTCCCACTATCCCTTCGACCACACCGGATACCACGGTTCCCACTACCCCTTCGACCACACCGGAATCGACAACTACGCCTACTCAGCCAACTGCTCCGGCTGAACAGTCTTCAACTCCTAGCACGCAACCCATGGCAACGACAACTGTGCTAGAAAGCGAAACGATCACGGGTGTGCAGCAAGTGACTTTACCTGAGAGTGCTAACACAGCAGCGAAGTTTACCTTACCGATCCAAATTGCTGTTGTTCAGGAAGCGAGTGTTACTAGCGATACCCCGATTACTGATAAAATGGCGAAAGATTTGCCAGCTTGGGGCGCAGCCGTGAGTGCTTGCCTGAAAGATAAGCCTGCATTCGTGCGTGTGGTTGATGATCAGACTGCACCGTTTATGGTGGGTGGGTCAGAAGGTAAGATTCGCTTGAATGCGAACAATAAGCCTATCTGTGCTAGCTAGTACAATTTTCGGATTTTAGAGTTTGGCGTGTTCAGTCAATCTGTTCACTTTGAAAGCTGACTCGGTATTCATTTGTCTCCGCTAAGACGTTTTGAGGTTCTACTTGATCAGTAGAACCTCATTTCAGTTTGAAAGCAGGGTGCAATCCATCTAAGGCTTGGAAACGTTGAACTTTAGAGGTTGTGAATTGCAACAGGTTCGATCGTATCCGCAGGCGTATAGCCAAATACTCGCGAATAGAAGTAAAACTCGCCATCTAATGCGCGTTTGATATTCTCTGCTTTGCGGAATCCATGTTGTTCTCCTTCAAATAGAACATACGCAACAGGTAAGCCTTTCGCTTTCAAAGCATCGACCATCATTTCAGCTTGATTTGGCGGCACAATCCGATCTTCGTCACCTTGGAAAAAGATGACTGGGCAAGACAAGCGATCGACAGCAGTGATCGGAGAGCGATCGTGATACAAATCAGCCCGTTCTGGATAAGCTCCAATCAAGCCATCTAAATACCGTGATTCAAATTTATGTGTATCTTCTGCAAGAGCCTTAAGATCGCTTACGCCATAGTAACTTGCACCTGCTTTGAAGGTATTGCGGAAAGTTAGAGCACACAAAGTTGTATAACCGCCTGCACTTCCGCCTGCAATCACTAAGCGGTCGCCATCGACTTTACCTTGTTCTGCGAGATGCTTTGCTCCATTTGCACAGTCAGCCACATCGACAATTCCCCAAGTCCCTTTGAGTCTTTCTCGATAGGCTCGACCATATCCAGTACTGCCTCCATAGTTCACATCAAGGACAGCAAACCCACGGCTCGTCCAGTACTGAATGCCCAAGTTGAATGAAGCAGAAGTTGCAGCCGTTGGGCCTCCATGACTTTTAACTAACATCGGAGGAAGCTCGCCTTCGGGAGCTTGAAAGTCTTTGTTCTTCGGCGCATAGTAAAGCGCATGAGCCGTGAGATTGTTCTCCGTGGGAAACTCGATCGCTTCTGGAATGGACAAATAGCCTGGATCAATCCTGAGTTCACTGGCTCGTCTGAGGACTTCAAACTGTTGAGTGTTGAAATCGTATTTGACGATCGCGCTCGGTTCAGTTGATGATCCGCCAACAAAAACCGCATGATCTGGACAAACCTGAACACCTGCAATGCTGGTATAGGGAGATTCAAGATTTTTAAGCTCAAGTGTGTTGAGATCCAGACTCGCCAATCTGCTCATCCCATTCTCGGTATAAGCACAAATAATGTTGTTGCCTGCAAATCCATAGGTAGACATGCCAAACACCCAAAGCGGCAATCCAAATTCAGCCGCTTTTTCGCACAGGGCTTCTACAGTTTGAGTCGTTGGATTCCAGCGGTAAAAATTCCACCAGCCTGTACGATCGCTGACAAAAATCAGATTTCCATCGGGCGACCATTCCGGTTGAAAAATCGCTTCTTCTCGTCCACCTGCAATTTTTTTAGGCGTTGCTAATGTACCATCATCCTGAATTTTCGCTGTCCATAATTCGGTTCCATCCCAAGGCATGTCAGGATGATGCCAGCAAATCCAACTCAATCGAGATCCATCCGGACTTAATCGAGGAAACATGTAGAAATCAGATCCAGCGACTAAGGTAGTTTGAGAGTGATCCTTGAGAGAGATGCTCGCGATCGTATTTTCTGCCTCTCGATCTGCATTTTGATGATCCTCTCGAATGCAAATTAAGCGATCGCGTTTTTTGTCTAAAATCACATCTGCGTAGCGAATCGCAGCTTCGGGAGTTAACGCGATCGGTTCCTCTCCAACCTTCTGCTGATACAAGCGCTGGTCAGCAAAATTTGAGAAATAAACTGTCTCATCAATGATTGTGAACGCCCCACCTCCATATTCATGCACTCGGGTACGAGCGTTAAACGCAGTAGGTGTGACCTCGACTGTCTGACCGTTCTCTGAACGTCGAATAATCACATTCCTTCCGCCCTCGGTCGGGCGCGATTCGCTCCAATAGATTGTTTTTCCATCGAGCTTGATTTGACCTAGCCCAATCGCGCCCGCCACAATCAAATCTGAGCTAATCGGGGACTTCCACGCCCCATAAGATGCAACAGCCATAGCCATCTCCGCGACAACATCGAAACTTCTCAAGTGTAATTGAATCAAACGGTCTGCAATAAAGATTCGTGTTACAGTGAGTAATGAGAGGTATTTAGCTCGGCTGATTCAGTTTGTTTTTCCTAGACAGTGACTCGTTCGTTTTCCATTAAAACTTGCAAGTTTGTTAGCGCTAAAGCAGGCACACCCTCCGATACGATTGCCTCGTTCATTTCTGGTTCTGGAGAATTCTTTCAATGTCGATTTATGTAGGTAACCTGTCCTATGAGGTTACACGCGAGGATTTAACTGAGATCTTCGCAGAATACGGATCTGTTAAGCGCGTTCAGCTTCCCGTTGATCGTGAAACTGGACGGATGCGTGGGTTCGGGTTTGTCGAAATGTCTTCGGATGCCGAAGAGGACGCAGCGATCGAGGCACTCGATGGTGCGGAATGGATGGGTCGCGACATGCGCGTCAACAAGGCGAAGCCCCGTGAAGAATCGGGTAGCGGCGGCGGTGGTCGCAGTGGCGGCGGTCGTGGCGGTCGTAGCGGTGGATTCTCGCAGCGCTATTAATTTGATTCGCTAAAATTTAGGTTCCCCTAATGTGTGTGCATTAGGGGAATTTCTTTTGGATTCAAGACAGATGAGAGCAAGAATTGAGTCGGATATTTTGTATCTGCATCACGAAGATGTCCCGCCCTTCAAAAAAGGTGGGTCAATCGTCCGGAATAGTTACTTTTGGGCATTAAAGTCGATCGCAGGTCGAGCCAAACGAGGACGCGACTGGGAATTTGAGCCGGAAGTTTGGTTTGCATTACAACGAATGCTGTTATCGTTCGCAGAATCCGGATACTTAGGATTGTCTGAGACGCTGTTGGAATTTCCAGAAGTCAGTGAAATTCCAGACGAATTGCGATCGATTTCAACGCGCCTATCAGTGGATTGAATGAAATTTCCAGATTGTGTTGTTGATACATAACGACGGACAAGATCCCGTGTCATAATGATGTGTCCAGAAAATCTAGAAGTATCTAGGGGATCGATAATCGCGGACTTCTAAACGAAGCGCAAAGGAGAAAAAATGGCACGAGTGATGGTCGTTGGCGCAGGCGGGGTTGGCAGAGTAGTGGCTCACAAACTTGCTGCACTGGAAGAATTCGAGGAAATTCTGCTTACCAGCCGAACGGTAGAAAGGTGTAACCAGATTGCAGAAAGTATTTCCAGTAGGCATGTCCAAACCGCGCAAGTCGATGCGGATGATGTCTCTCAAACTGTGGCTCTTTTGAAGTCGTTCCGTCCAGATGTCTTGGTGAATGTGGCATTGCCCTATCAAGATCTGGCGTTGATGGATGCTTGCCTGAATGCAGGTGTGCATTATCTTGACACGGCGAATTACGAGCCTCCAGACAATCCGAAATTCGAGTATAGCTGGCAGTGGGCTTATCAAGACCGCTTTTATGATGCCGGACTAACTGCGATTCTAGGCTGTGGCTTTGATCCAGGTGTGACCGGCATTTTTACTGCTCACGCTCTGAAACATCATTTTGATGAGATTCACGAGCTAGATATCGTCGATTGCAATGCCGGTAGCCATGGCAGAGCATTTGCAACGAATTTCAATCCAGAGATTAATATTCGCGAGATTACTCAGCCGGGACGCTATTTTGAAAAAGGCGCATGGATCACGGTTCCGCCTTTATCAATTCATCGCCCTGTTGATTATCCCCATATCGGCGATCGCGAATCTTACTTGCTCTATCACGAAGAACTCGAATCGCTGGTGAAGCACATTCCGACTTTGAAGCGAGCACGGTTCTGGATGACCTTTTCACAGAGCTATATCAACTACCTTCAGGTGCTAGAAACGCTCGGATTAACCCGAATTGATCCGATCGACTATGAAGGGACACCCGTTGTGCCTCTGAAAATGTTGAAGAAGCTGCTTCCTGATCCGGCTTCTCTAGCAGCAACTTACACTGGGCAAACGTCGATCGGATGTCACATTCGCGGCATCAAAGATGGTCAAGAAAAGACCTACTACATCTACAACAATTGCGATCATGCTGCGGCTTATCAAGAAGTCGGGGCACAAGCAATTTCCTACACCACAGGCGTTCCGGCAGCGCTAGGTGCTCTCATGGTGGCGAATGGAACTTGGCAAAAGCCAGGTGTGTTCAACGTTGAACAGCTAGATCCTGATCCATTCTTAGCAAAGTTGGGTGACATGGGGCTGCCTTGGCATGAAGTCATTGGTCAACCTTCTCCCTTTGAGGCGATCTAACTGATGGAACAAGTCAATGAGGTCTTGGCGAATATTCCTTCGCCGTGTTTTGTGCTGGAAGAGGCAAAGCTGAGACGCAACCTGCAAATTTTCGAGCGGGTTCAGCGAGATGCGCCCGTAAAAGTGTTACTGGCGCTGAAAGGCTTTGCGCTGTTTCATAGCTTTCCGATGATTCGCGAAAGTCTATATGGAGCGTCTGCAAGTTCACTGTGGGAAGCGCAACTGGCATCGGAGTTTTTCGGGGGTGCGCTGTGTGTGTACTCGCCTGCTTATCGGGACGAGGACTTACCGGAGTTACTCGCGTCTGCTTCGCATTTGACGTTCAATTCTTTGAGTCAGTGGGAGCGATCGCTCAAATTCCCGCGCAATGCTTCGATCGGGATTCGGATCAATCCGCTCTTTTCTCCTGTGAAAACTGCGCTCTACAATCCTTGTGTGCCAGGATCACGCTTGGGGGTACTACCTGAGCAATTGGGCGATCGCTTACCGGATGGAATTGAGGGGTTTCTCTCGCATAACCTCTGTGAAAGTGATTCGTTTGCTTTGGAGAAAACGCTGCTCAACATTGAGGAACACTATGGTCATTTACTGCCTCAGTTGAAATGGCTCAATCTTGGGGGCGGACATCTGATGACGCATGAAACCTACGATGTCGATCATGCGATCGCAGTTCTGAAAGCTTTCCATGAGAAGTATCCGAACTTGCAATTGATGCTAGAGCCGGGTTCAGCGATCGCTTGGCAGACAGGCTTTTTACTAAGCTCAGTATTGGATCTGATTCCAATGCCGAACATGACGCATGTGATGCTAGATGTTTCATTCACAGCACATATGCCAGATTGCTTAGAGATGCCTTATCAGCCAGAGATTACTGGAGCCTCTGTGTTGCCAGAAGGTCAAACTGGGTATCGCTTAGGTGGTGCTAGCTGTTTGGCTGGAGATTTCTTGGGAGATTATCAGTTTGATCGACCTTTAGAGGTTGGAGATCGCTTATTGTTCCAGGACATGATGCACTACACCATGGTTAAAACAACAATGTTTAACGGGGTAACGCATCCATCGATCGGTTGTCTCAAACAAGATGGTTCGTTTGAATTGTGGCGAACGTTTGGGTATGAGGACTATCGATCTCGAATGGGCTAGTTTGTAATTAGGTTAGTTCATAAGATAAGCACTCCAAGTCTTTGAAAGACTTGGAGTGCTTTTGTTAGTAAGCGAGAGGCAATCTTAGCAATCTACTAGTTTTTTGTGAGAGCGCTAAACTTCCGCCGATCGCATGACTTGTTGCAGGGATGAAGCTCCCCAATATTTCATTCATTCTGAGACAGACGAACTTTTTTGAGCGCTAAGCGCTTCGAGAAGAAATCCTTAAATTGTCTGTCTAATCGGCTGTCGAAAGGTATGATTCGGAACAATAGTTCGTCTGTACAAGTTGGGTAAATCTATCGTAAATAGTAAACAAAAATAATATCTGAGCGCGACTTTTGGGTTTTAGGAGAACAGCATGAGTGAACAACCAAGTCCAGAGAAAATCTTGCAAACAGGGCTAGCTTTCTGGGCATCAAAGACGCTGTTGAGTGCTATCGAAATCGACCTATTTACTAAACTGGCAGATGGTGCCAAGCCATTTGACGTAATCAGAGATCTGGTAGGGTTGCACCCACGCTCGGCGCGTGACTTTCTCGATGCGTTAGTCGCGCTTGGCTTCCTGGAACGCACAGGCGATCTCTACTCGAATACGATCGAGACTAATCTATTCCTCGATCGAACCAAGCCCTCCTACGTCGGAGGAATCCTAGAGATGGCGAACCACCGCTTGTATCCCTTCTGGGGTCATCTCACTGACGCTCTCCGCACTGGGCAACCGCAAAACGAATATCGGACAGGTGATCCTAGTCTGTTTGAAACCCTCTATGCCGAGCCAGACCGCTTGAAAGAATTTCTTTCTGCGATGACAGGAGTGAGCCGAGGTTCTAATGTCGCGATCGCACAACGCTTTCCCTGGAAAGACTACCGCACCTTCGTAGATGTAGGCACAGCCCAAGGTGATTTAGCAGTTCAGATCGCAAAAGCAAACCCGCATTTACAGGGTTTCGGATTCGACTTGCCCCAGGTTGCTCCTTTCTTTAAAGAGTACAGCACGACATCAGGGGTAGCAGACCGTCTGTCGTTTGTGCCAGGTGATTTTTTCCAGCACGATCTGCCCAAAGCTGACGTAGTACTGATGGGGCATATTCTGCACGACTGGGATCTACCGACGAAGAAAATGCTGATTGCAAAAGCATTCGATGCTGTTCCATCTGGAGGTGCTCTCGTCGTATATGAAGCACTCATTGATGACGATCGCTCAAAGAATGCCTTTGGTTTGATGATGAGCCTGAACATGCTAATCGAGACACCGGGAGGCTTCGACTACACAGGTGCTAACTGCTCTGGATGGATGAAAGAAGCTGGTTTTTCTCAGATCCGGGTTGAGCATTTAGTTGGCCCAGATTCGATGGTGATTGGGATTAAATAGCAGAAAATGGCTGCCCAATACTTTTATGTTAAAAGCCATCTGTTGAAGCAAATCTTGAATCTACTCTGGTCAACTTTTGACTAAATATGCTGACAACATCAGCGTTAGTTCTTGTTCCAATTCCCCAGTCTTGAGCAACTCAGGATGATCGATCATCGCCCCATGAATCAAAGCTCGGATCGTGCGCTCAACCATAAAAACTGCTAACTCTAGATTCTTGGGTCGAAGCTGATCAGAGCGTTGTGCGAGAAATGATTGCAGCAGATTTTCTATCTTTGCCTGATCTAAGCGTTTCATCACTTCACTGTGGGGAATCTGTTCATGCAAAACGCGATGAAGCTTAGGGTTCACAGCATGAGCCGCCAATGCTGCTTTAATAATTTGTCGCAGCACCTCTGGAATTGTGCGATCGCTGAGTCCTTCTAAATGCTGCTTTGCTAATTGCACCATTTCATTAGCATGCTGCTCCGCTAAAGCAAAAATCAAAGCTTCCTTATTCGGAAAGTATTGGTACAGCGAGCCGATACTCACACCAGCCCGTTCAGCCACCCGATTCGTCGTCAGTTGGTTATACCCGTTTTCCGTCAAAATGTGAGCCGTTGCCGAGAGAATCGCTTCAACAGTGACTTGCGATCGCTCTTGTTTTGGTTGTTTACGTGGGGTTGCAGAAGGTTTAGGAGACATCGGTAGGGCTTCTGGAAATGCGAGTTGTCAGAGGAGTGCGATCGCCCATAAAATTATGAGCAATTACTCACATTTTACAGGCAAGTTCTACAGCGAGCAATGAAAAGAGAGGATCAATAATGCGAATCATGATTATGGCGATGGGAAGTCGAGGAGATGTTCAGCCTTACGTTGCTTTAGGCAAAGGGCTGAAAGCCGCAGGACACAGCGTTCGACTCGCCACCCACGAAAACTTTGAATCGTTAGTCAATTCATATGAGCTAGAGTTCTATCCGCTTAAGGGCAACGTCCAAGCTTTTCTAGAAGACCCCGCGAACCGTCAGTTGCTAGAAAGCGGGAATTTTCTGGCGATTAATGCACGTACAGCGAAAGCTTCTCAACGAGCCGCGATCGATTGGGCAGAGGGCGGATTGGTCGCGGCTCAGGGAATGGATCTGCTAGTTGCAGGCGTAGGCGGACTCTTCCTCGGTGTTTCCCTTGCTGAGAAGCTGAAGATCCCGTTGCTTCAGGCATACATCTTTCCTTTTACGCCGACTCAAGCCTTTCCCGCTGTTTTGTTTCCTCAATCTATTGCTAAATTTGGCGGAACTGTCAATCGACTGTCGCATCATGTCTTTCGACAGATCATGTGGCAGGGAGCGCGGACAGGGGATGGATTAGCACGACAACAAGTGCTAGAGTTGCCCGCTGCCCCATTTTGGGGAAATTATCATTCGGTTCATCTTCAGCGTTATCCCATCCTGTATGGGTTAAGTCCATCTGTGATTGCGAAACCCTCGGATTGGCAGAATACTCATATGACTGGCTATTGGTTCTTAGATGAGCCTCCCAATTGGTCTCCACCTCTCGCTTTACTAGAGTTTCTGCAAAATGGTTCTCCCCCTGTGTTTATTGGATTTGGGAGTATGGTGAGTCGAAATCCAGAAGAAACAGCAGATCTAGTCTTACAAGCGATCGCACTTACGGGACAACGTGCTATCTTGCAATCGGGTTGGCGGGGTCTGGGTAAGCGTGATTTGCCAGATACGGTTTTTATGGTGGATTCAATTCCCCATTCTTGGCTGTTTCCACGGGTCGCGGCTGTCGTTCATCATGGGGGTGCAGGGACAACAGCCGCGGGACTCAGAGCAGGGATACCGACCATTGTGATTCCTTTCTTTGGTGATCAGCCTTTTTGGGGACATCGCGTTGCAGAATTAGGCGTAGGGACAGCACCGATTCCTCGTAAAGACCTTACTGCTGAAAGATTGGCAAAAGCAATTCAGCAGGTTATGAACGATTCAGCAATGCGCCAACGTGCTGCCGATCTAGGAGCAAAGATTCAAGCTGAAGATGGAGTTGCTCATGCAGTCGAAATCGTACAAGAGCTAGAAAAGCTCCACACTTTTCTATGACGACACTGGAGAAACCTAGCGCTAAAATTCTGAGTTGAGTCTGCACTGCCCTTGTCTATCTAGTAAGCTGTGAGTTGAGTCTGGAACTTGGGAATGTGCTATGAAACCACCAAAAACTCTAGAAACGGAGCGATTATGCTTGAGGCAGCCAATACCTGAAGATGCAGGATTGATATTTGAGCAATACGCACAAGACCCAGAGGTAACGAAGTATCTGAGTTGGCAACCTCATCAGTCTATTAGAGAGACCGATGAGTTCATCGATCGATGTATTTCGGTTTGGGCGAATCACTCTGCATTTCCTTATGTACTGATCTGCAAGCAAGATGCCCAACTGATTGGGATGATAGAAATTCGCATTAATCAGTACAAAGCAGATTTAGGATATGTTCTTGCAAGGTCAGAATGGGGTAAAGGGTATACAACAGAAGCGATGCAAGCACTGACGAATTGGGCATTAGCACAGAATGAGATCTATCGAGTCTGGGCTTTCTGTGATGTTGAAAATCCTGCATCGGCACGAGTGATGGAGAAAGTTGGAATGCAGAGAGAAGGGGTTTTGAAACGATGGTTCATTCACCCAAATATTTCCGAAGAGCCACGAGACTGTTATTGCTATGCAATTAGTAAGTAGGGTCCAAAAGAAAATGGTGAGCGATCGTAGTATGAGGACCGCAATGCACTGAAACTTTGAAGGATACTAGGGGCTAGCGAAGATTATCTGCATCTGATAACTACAACTGTTCGTTGTTCAAGCTATCTGCTTTGGGATTCGCGTTAATTTCATTGTATGGTAACAATGCTGGTACTTAGAGGAAATAATCTATGTGGGATGTTACATCCTTAGCAGAAGAAATTGTTCAAGGCAAAGGCTATGTTCTATTGCCAGAGTTATTCACACCTAAAGAAGTTTCTGAAGCTAGATTGCAAATCCTCAAACTCGCCTCAGAAGAACCAGCAGGAAGATTTTTAAAGACGGGGGAGAGATCACGCCTATACAGATTGCTCGAAGAAGCAAAAATCTTTGAGCAAATGGTACAGCATCCGAAAGTGATAGAGGTTTTGGAGGCAATTCTCGGAAGCGATATGACCCTTGGTGGGTTCTCTGCACATATCCTTTATCCAGGTGCTAGTAGTATGGGCGCACATGTCGATTATCCTTACTTCACCATGACTCCTCCCTATCCAGCAACCCCTGTGATGGAAGTTCAAGCAATCTGGATGATGGAAGACTTTACAGAAACTAACGGCGCTCCTTTATTTGCAGCAGACACCCAGAAGCTTTGCCAATTTCCTAAGCGAGAGGAGTTTTCGAGCTCAGCCTATAAAGTCACTGGAGCAGCAGGTTCAGTCGTTCTTTCTCACGGACTTTGTTGGCATGACACATCTACAAATCACTCAGATAAGCCGCGCGTTTCAGTTCTAGGAAATTACAATCCAAAGTTTGTCCGTCCGCTGGAAAACCTAGCACAGCAGATGTCGCCAACTTTTCTAGAACAGGCAAGCCCAAAACTCAAACAGTTACTCGGACATGAGTTTCAGTCTGCTATTTTTAAGGACGTGCAGAAATTGCAGTCCAACACCCGCAATGCACCGGAACACCCAAATGTAATTGGTTAAGGTGCAGAGATTACCTGCGGCTTGTGAGCGCCATCGTTATGCAGAGGTTTACTCTTGAGCAATCAAATTACTCATCTGAGTAATTTGATTACTTCCTGAAGCGTAATGAAGTCAGTTCTTCTGACGTTCCGTTCATTTTCTTTTAACCGACGTTTGCCGTGCTGCAATCAATCCGGTCTTTCTTGGAGGAGAGCCATGAATTGCAGCAACGCAGAGTTTACGATCGAAAAAGCTGACCACATCCTCTAAACCATTTTCTGATGATTCCGAAGCGATCGCATTCCCCAAAACACCAAATCTAAATCAGTCTGAACCTGTTCCAACTCCAAGAATTGAGCAATCAAATTTGCATCTCCTCCCGTTAACACGATCGCGCTTTCTCCCACCTGTCGATGCCAATCGGCAATAAAATCTCGGATACCTGCTAAGAGAATGTGCAAAATCCCACTCTCGATCGCGTGAACCGTATCGGTTGCCCAGCGATTCGGCAACGTTGCAACTTGCTCGATCGTTGGTAATGCCGATGTGTGATTTCCCAACGATCGAAATTGCAACCGCACACCAGGCGCGATCGCACCTCCAACCAATTGATTATTCTCATTCGCCCCGGTAAAAGTCAGCGCTGTTCCACAATCGATTACCAGCACTGGACTCCCATAAACTTGAATTGCACCCCAAAGCGCTAAAGCTCGATCGATACCCAAAGTTGGATAAAGCTGCTGAATCGGAACATCTTGCAATTGAATTGAATACAGTTGAGGATAATCAGACCAGTAATTGGATTGCTTCGCAACAACAGACGCGATCCATAGCTCGCAGTCAATATCATTCCGTGGCTTTGATTGATTAGTAAAATTAATCAGATGTGATATACGATTAGAAGGAAAATAAGTCAATAAATCCTGTGTTTTCTCGACAATATGCGGGGTATCCCATTTTGCTTGAATCTGATCATTTTTGAATACAGCCCAGTGCAGCCGGGAATTGCCGATATTGAGCGCAAGCCATTCACGATCGATTAGATTCATTTATAGGTATCCTTGCTTATTAAAACTTTACAAACTGAGTTATAACGAGAGAGAATTGAAACAGATTAAGAAAATTGTTTTACCGTTAACATATTGTTCGTAGGGAGATTGGTATATGGTCGCTTCTGCTTCTCGCCCCGCTCGATCAAGAGTGCGCCTCACAACTGAAATCGCTGAAATTGCTCCTGAGACAACGACGATCCGCTGTTTAGACTGGGATCGCGATCGCTTCGACATCGAATTCTCACTCGAAAACGGTACAACCTACAACTCTTTTCTGATTAAAAGTGAGAAAGTCGCGCTCGTTGATACCTCTCACGCCAAATTTCAAGAACTCTATTTAGACGCACTGAATGAGTTGATCGATCCGAAGGAAATTGATTATCTCATCATCAGCCACACTGAACCGGATCACAGCGGCTTAGTCCGCGATGTCTTAGCGCTCAACCCTGAGATTACGGTGATTGGGGCAAAAGTGGCGATTCAGTTTTTAGAAGGACTCGTGCATCAGTCTTTCAAGAGCAAGATTGTTAAAAGTGGCGATCGCTTAGATCTCGGCAACGGTCACGAACTCGAATTCGTCTCTGCTCCGAATCTGCATTGGCCTGACACCATTTTTACTTACGACCACAAAACCCAGACGCTTTTTACCTGTGATGCGTTCGGGATGCACTTCTGCGACGATCACACCTACGACGAAGATTTAGAAATTCTCGAAGCTGAATTTCGTCTGTACTACGATTGCTTGATGGCTCCGAATGCTCGATCAGTACTTGGTGCTATCAAACGCATCAGCGAATTGCCAGAATTCACCACGATCGCGACTGGTCACGGCCCGCTGCTGCGCTACAACATTGCAGAATTAGTTGGACGCTACAAAGATTGGAGCCAGAGCCAAGCAAAAGCAACCACAACCGTCGGGTTGTTTTATGTTTCGGGATATGGGTATGGCGATCGCATTGCCCAAGCGATCGCAGCCGGAATCACGAAAACAGGCGTTGCGGTTGAAATGATGGATCTGCGAGTTGCAGAACCTCAAGACGTGCGGGAATTGGTTGAATTATCCAGCGCGGTCGTGCTAGGCATGGCTCCTCAAGTGGGCGAAATTGCAGAAAACGCGCAGGCAGCACTGGGAACTATTCTGGCAGCGGCGAACTCCAAACAGAACTTTGGATTATTTGAAGTCGGGGGCGGAAACGATGAAGCCGTTTACCCGATTCGCAACCAGTTCCGTGAAATTGGATTAACTGAGAAGTTCGAGCCGATCAAGATTGAAGTCGAACCCACCGAAGCAATTTATCAGCTTTGCGAAGAATCTGGAACCGACTTAGGACAATGGCTAACGCGCGATCGCACCGTCAAACAGATGAAAGCGCTCGATACCGAGTTAGATAAAGCCCTCGGTCGGATTAGCGGCGGTTTGTACATCATCACGGCGAAAAAGGGCGACATCTCTAGTGCGATGTTGGCTTCTTGGGTTGCTCAAGCGAGTTCTGAGCCGTTAGGAGTCTCGATCGCGGTTGCCAAAGATCGAGCAATTGAATCGTTCCTACATGTCGGCGATCGCTTTGTGTTGAATGCGCTAGAGGAAGGCAAGTATCAGACCTTGATGAAGCACTTCTTAAAGCGATTTGCACCGGGGGCTGATCGCTTTGCCGATGTCGCAAACTATCCCGCGACCAATGGTTCACCGATTCTGGCGGATGCCTTGGCCTACATGGAATGCGAAGTCGTCAGCCGAATGGAATGTAGCGATCACTGGATTGTTTACAGCACCGTGACTGCTGGACGAGTTGCGAAAGCAGATTCGCTGACAGCGGTTCATCATCGGAAAGTTGGAAACCACTATTAATCTAGTGGGGGAGTAGGGGAATGGGGAGTAGATTAGTTCGCACCTCATGGTTCAAAGAGCAAATTCTTATCATTTCCCTACTCCCCCATTCCCCCACTCCCTACCCCCTAACCCTTGATTTGTCCTATGGTTCAACCTCGATCGCGAGATGTCCAAGTTGCCGAAATTGCCCAAAATACGCGAGTTTTACGATCTCGCACTTGGGATCGTCTCAAGTTTGAAGTCGAATACGCGCGACAAAAAGGCACAACCGCGAATAGCTATCTCATTCAGGCTGAGAAAAGTGCCCTGATTGATCCGCCCGGAGAATCCTTCACCGATATTTTTCTGAAAGAACTCCACGATCATCAATACTTTCAAAAGCTGGATTACGTGATTCTCGGTCACGTGAACTCCAATCGGATTGAGACTATCAAGCGACTGCTGGAAATTGCGCCACAGATTACGATCGTGTGCTCTAAACCTGCGGTCAATACTCTGAAAGCGGCGTTTCCCAATCAAGAACTCAACCTCTACGCAGTTCGAGGGGAAGAAGTGCTCGATCTCGGAAAAGGGCATGAATTGCAGTTTGCATTTACACCCACTCCACGCTGGGTCGATGGAATCTGCACCTACGATCCAGCGACTCGAATTCTCTATACAGACAAGTTCTTTGGCGCTCACGTTTGCGATGATCCGATCTTCGATGAGAACTGGAAAAAACTCGATGACGATCGACATTACTACTTCGATTGTCTACATGCAGCTCAGTCCAAACAAGTTGAAGATGCGATCGACAAACTCTCCCGCTTCCGCCCCAAATGGTATGGAGTCGGTCATGGCCCGATTGTTCGCTACAGCCAAAGCCGCCTAAAACTTGAATATCTCGAATGGTGCGAGCAGCAAGAAACTCAAGAACTCTCCGTCGCCCTGCTTTACACTTCCGCCTATGGCAATACCGCAACGGTCGCTCACGCGATTGCGAAAGGCTTAACCGATTCTGAAATCAACGTCGAATCGATCAATTGTGAACTCGCCGATCCGGCAGAGATTACAGCCGCGATCGAGCAATGTGATGGCTTTGTCATCGGCTCTCCAACCCTCGGCGGACATGCCCCCACTCAAATGCAAACTGCATTAGGTTTAGTCCTTTCTACTGCCTCTAAGACCAAGATTGCGGGCGTGTTTGGGTCATACGGTTGGAGTGGAGAAGCGATCGACTTACTCGAAAGTAAACTGCAAGATGCTGGATTTGCCTTTGGATTTGACACCATTCGCGTCAAGTTCAAGCCGACTGAGGAAGACTTACAGCACTGTGAAAAGGCAGGGACAGAATTCGCTCAGGCATTGAAGAAAGCGAAAAAAGCGCGTGCGCCTCGTCAAGTTGTTGCAGAAGTTCAAAGCGATCGTACTGAGCAAGCTTTAGGTCGTGTCATTGGGTCATTATGCGTCATTACCGCAAATCAGGGAGAAACGCCGTTTGGAATTCTCACTTCTTGGGTTTCGCAAGCGACTTTTACACCACCTGGTGTGACGATCGCGGTTCCGAAAGGTCGGGCTGAGGGTGTGCTCGATCAAGCTGAAACGCCGTTTGTTCTGAACATTCTGAGAGAAGGTCGAAATGTCAGACGGAATTTCATCAAGATGACTGCCCCCGGAGAAGATCGCTTTGCTGAATTAAGTACGGAAACTGCGGCAAACGGCTGTGTCGTGTTACTCGATGCACTCGCCTATCTAGAGTGCAAAATCCAAAACCGGATGGACTGCGGCGATCATTGGTTACTGTACGCGACTGTCGAGAATGGCAAAGTCCTCGAAACGACGGGAATGACTGCGATTCAGCATCGTAAGTCTGCGACTGCCTATTAAGGTGGGGAAGTAGGGGAATGGGAAGTCCCCACTCCCTCTGATATTCACGCCCCAATCTTGTCGATATTGAATGGGAACCCACCTCCCTTTCGATATGCCCAAAATTAGCATCTGTATTCCCACCTATAATCGCGCCCACCTTTTGCCGGATGCGATCGACAGTGTTTTTGCACAAACGATCGCCGATTGGGAGTTGATCATCTGTGACGATGGCTCAAAAGATGCCACGCCAGAAGTGTTATCGCGCTATCACGACCCCCGAATTCGATACATCCGGCATTCTCGCAATGTTGGCAAAAGTAACAACATGCGTTCGGGCTTTGAAGTCGCGACCGGAACGTATTTTATTAAATTCGACGATGACGATCGCTTAACGCCTGAGTTCTTAGAGAAAACAAGTGAAATTCTCGATCGCACTTCAACGATCGATTTTGTCGGAACTGATCATTGGATCATCGATTCCAAAGGGCAGAGAGACCATGCTTTTAGCGATCATAACTCTCACAAATGGGGCAGAACAGAACTATCCGAAGGCATTCCCGATAACCTACTCGCAACAGTCTTCGTCAAACAAAGTTTTCAAATTGGGGCAACGCTGTTTAGAACACAAGCATTGCATGAGGTAGACTACATGCGCCCCAACATTCAAAACTGCGAAGATAATGATTTGTTCGTCAGATTAGCCTTAGAGGGAAAGCAAGGATATTACTTACCTCAACGCCTCATGGAATACCGTGTTCATGCGGAACAGCAAGGCATCGATCGCGCCATTCCCTATCTCAAAGACAAGCTCACTTATCTCACCAATTTTGAATTCCCTGATTCAGGTTTAGAGAAAATTCGGCGATCGCGGCTCGCTGAAACTCAATTGCTGCTTGGATTGCGCCTGATCGAAATCGGCGATACCGAAACCGGACGAAACTTGGTGCGATCGGGCAAGTTCGCTTCAATTTCTAAAGCCTATACAGGTTTAGCCCTCTCGCTCTTGCCCAAATCGCTGCGACAAACTGCCTTCCAAGGACTTCGCAAACTCAAGCCCTAAGGACCACCAAATACCGCATCCTCAACATCTTGACGACTGAGCGAATATTTGAACGATCGCTGAATATCACGCCCCTCAATGTTGAGATATCGCACGCTCAGTTGATCGACATCTAACATCAGTTCAGCCTGCCATTTTGGGCGTTCGATCGTCCAGCAGTGAAGTTCCTGGCTATCTTGTTCGCAGCCCATATCAGAAAGCCATTCTTCGATCGCAGGCAGCGGATGATTGTAAAGCGGAGTGTCGGCAGAAGGTAAAGCCATAGCTAGAGTAATTTCACCTGTAAGGATTTGGGGTATATCTCATTTCTATCAACGATTGGCTCATTCCTCAATTCAAAGCCAAGTTCTCTAAGACACTGGCGGATTGGATGGCTCAGTCTTTTGCTCAATCTCTGTGGTCAATGCAGAGTTCAATGCAGAATTTTCAGATGCAGTCTCCGGCGAGGGTAAAAGTTCTTGTGCAGGTGTCTCTTGAACTGGCTGCACTTCTTCTACAATTTCTTTCACTGTGAAATGTTGAGCCGTGAGTGGCTGAAATGCTTGATCACCGCGAGTAATGCCGATCATAATCGCCAAAATCAAACATCCAACAAACGTTACACCCAGGATGAATAGCGCAAACAATTCGCCCGGAGATAAAGGTCGATCCGTTGCATCCAAATACGCTGAGGACTTCGGTTCAGGCTGATTCGGCTTGTGCAAGCTCGGCAAAGGGCGCACCACAACTACCCGCGAATATCCGATTGCGCGATCGTATGCTGTACGACGCTCCGGATTGCTCAAGGTCGCGTATGCTTCATTTAAACGCTGAAACTTCCTCGTTGCGATCGCGGTCGGCAGTTCTGTCGTATCCGGATGATAAAGCTTACTCAGTTCCCGATACGCCTGGCGAATCTCCCGCACCGAAGTCGAAGGATGCAGCCCTAACAACGCATAATGATTTGGCTCGTTTCCTGAATCAGATCGTTTTTCCTCTGCCACTGGCTCGTCCTTCAAAGCATTAGGACTATTATTGTCGCCCTAGCAAAACTCTGCAAGACTTTCGCGGTTTTGGAGTGTGCTGCAAATCTTAACCCAATCCAAACCCAGGGATTACCTGCCCTTGATCTTCAAAGACTACAGTGAATGGCGGGCTTTCAAGATGGAGCAGAGTTCATGATTCAATCGTTCGCACCACCACAGATTGAGCTACCCGATTCTAGACGACTTTTAGAACAACTTTACCGAGAACGAACCCTTCAACCCTTCCGAAGCGGTCAGAGAATTCCATTGCGCCCTGATCAGATTTGGGTAACTTGTCGCGGTGTGGTCGTGATCAACACCTTGCATCCAACAGGCGATGAAGCACTCCTCAGTATCGTGACTCCTTCGATGCCCTTTGGATTACCGCTGACCTGGATTACACCCTATCAAGCGATCGCATTAACCGATGTCGATCTGCTGCCCTTGACGATCTCAGAAGTCGAACGCTCTCCTGCACTCTGTCAAGGACTGTTTCGCCACCTCAGCCGCCGACTTCAACAATCAGAAGCATTTTTGGCGCTATCGGGCTGCCGTCGCGTTGAAGAACGCCTGAAACAGTTACTGATTCTGCTCCAGCATGAAATCGGGCAGCCGACTCAACGCGGCACCCGATTCACAATTCGCCTGACGCATCAGCAATTAGCCAACGCGATCGGCACAACTCGTGTGACCGTTACTCGATTACTCGGTCAATTGAAACAAGCTGGCTGGCTCTCGATCGACACCAAGCGCCACATCATTTTGCATCAATAGCCTGTCACCAAGCGCGCCACCTGCTGCGGGGGTTTGTTGATGGGAGTCCGAGCGACGACCGCCGACTGCATGACTACCGCTTCGATCGGGACAACGCCCCGCTCTTCGCCATTGATGATGGCAGCAGCGCGCTTCGACAAATCGAGAACGCGATTGTCAAAATACGGACCGCGATCGTTGACCCGCACGACAATGCTCTTGCCGTTGAGTTGATTCGTCACTTTGAGAAATGTCCCCAAAGGCAAGGTCGGATGTGC
Organism: Leptolyngbya sp. FACHB-1624; assembly: GCF_047649235.1. Classification (NCBI taxonomy): domain Bacteria; kingdom Bacillati; phylum Cyanobacteriota; class Cyanophyceae; order Leptolyngbyales; family Leptolyngbyaceae; genus Leptolyngbya; species Leptolyngbya sp. FACHB-1624. The sequence continues at coordinate 5,786,462 of NZ_CP180258.1, read as the reverse complement.
CGCCGTCAGATCGTTTTGATCGAAAATTTCTCCATTTGCCGTCTGGCGACCGTGAAAATAGGGTCCATACCAGGATGCCATGCCATCGATAAACTGCTGGGTTGGCTCTAATCCATACATCTGGGCTTGGGCATCTGCTAAAGCCAAGCTAGGTTGCCCCAGTGCGATGCGGAGATTGTTTGCCCATTCGATCGCGATCATTTCCGCTGGACGACCAGTTTGGGCAGCAATCTGATCCGTAATCGTCAAGAGGCTGCGATCTCCGAACTTCAACCTTGGCTGACCCAATTCCATTGCAGCCCGCACCTTTGAAGCATCGAAATTCGGAGTCGTCATCATTCGACGTAACTCTTTTCTAAACAGTTCTGCGGTCGAACGATCGCGAACCGTTGCAATTTGGCAGCCCTTGAGCCAGATTTGATAGCCTCCAATCGAATCAGACGAGCCAATTTGCCAGGTTGGACATTGCCAAAATCCCAGTTTCGGGAGAATAGGAGGATTTTCGCCGAGCAGCGCTCCGTCATAGCCCACTTCAACGATCGCAATCGCTCTGTCCATCTGTTTCGAGTCAGCCACGACTGGCAACTGATCAAACACAGACTGCATTGCATCGATAAACTGCGTTACCGGATGAATCGTATTGAGATTTGGAGCAATTTCTGAATTAAAGACGAGTGTCTCGACTGTGCTCAACCAGGTTTGGGAAGTGGAAGTTTCTGAGCGATCGAGCGAGACAGAAGAAGTAGCAGAAGAAGTAGGGGATGTTCCGAGTACCAGCGGTTGAAGCGAAGAAGAAGGTAGCACGGTAGAATGGCACGCGCGGCTGTTACACAGAACATGGGTGAGAAATTTGGGCGTTTCTAGTAGCTTCGTCCCAAAACTCGGGATTCCACTAAACCACGAAGCGACCCACATAAGTCCGAGTATCAACATTTTTGGTTATTTGTGATGAGGTTAAATCTCAAGATTGTATTTAGCAATACACTTTTACCAAGGGTTATTATAAAGTTCTCGCGACACAAAATGGATTATCCCCAAGGCGTAATTTCACTAGGCTAGCTGCCTTTTTTGGCTTAATCGTGTACCTTTTGGCACATTCCCACAACTTAAAACTATGCCATTACCGTTCTATATCGTAGATGTATTTGCTGAACACAAATTTGCAGGCAATCAACTTGCTGTTTTTCGAGCTAGTACCCAACTCACTACCGAGGAAATGCAGGCGATTGCAAAGGAAATGAACTATTCTGAAACGACCTTTATTCTGTCTGAAAGTCCGCAATCAGAAGGTTATAACGTGAGGATTTTTACACCAGAGCAGGAGTTGCCATTTGCGGGGCATCCCACGCTTGGCACCGCGTTCGTTTTGCAACAGATGATTATCCAAGATTCAGTATCAATCGTGAGATTAAATTTGCAAGTTGGGCAGATTCCAGTGACGATCGAGTATGCCGATCAGTCCATTGACATGCTTTGGATGCAGCAGAATCAACCTACGTTTGGTATGGGTCTAGATCGTGCTGAAGTTGCATCTATCCTAGGGCTGAGTTTAGATCAAATTGACGATCGGTTTGCGATCGAAACCGTCTCGACTGGCGTTCCATTCTTGATCGTGCCGCTGAAAACTCAAGACGCTTTGCAACAGGCGAAAGTGAACAAAGATTTATTTTTCCAACGCATCAAGACGATGGACGCGAAAGCAATCCTTGTATTTTGCCCTGAGCCACTCAATGCAGCCAATCAACTGAGCGTACGCGTCTTTGCCGATGGGTTAGGCATTCCTGAAGATCCGGCAACAGGCAGTGCGAATGGATGCCTTGCCGCATATTTAGTCCAACATGCCTACTTTGGGCAAACGGAGATTGATATTCGAGTCGAACAAGGGTATATGATCGGACGACCTTCAGTGTTGTTCTTACGAGCTAGCCAGGAAAATCAGACCTTTGATATTTCTGTGGGCGGCAAAACGATTTTGGTCGCAAAAGGTGAATTTGTTTAAATTGCCCGTTTCTCGATACCCTAGAAAGAGCCTGAATCCTACTGATGTAATATGGATAAACCTCTAGATCCAGACCAATCGATCGAGCTTGCGACTCGCATCAAGAGTAAAGCCAAATCAAGTTTTCAAAATGCCTCGAAAGCAGTTTCAGTCGTCGATGGCGCATTGTATGTGCAGGGCTTTGTAGCTTGTGTTGGTGCGCCCTATAAACCGATCGAGCATGGCTGGTTAGAGTTAAGCGATCGCATTCTCGATCCGTCTTTGCCACATCTCAACCGCAAGCCTGAACACATTCACTACTATCCTGCTCAAAAATTAACAGCTAAACAGTTGAGAAAAGCTTTAGAAGAAGCGCAAGAGGACTATCCAGAAGATGATCCACTGCCGATTTATGGATCAACCCCGTATGAATATTACGGAGATTTGATGCTAGGTGGCAAAGAGTACACTCAAGCCTACGAAGCTGCCGTTGCAAAATGTGCAGAACTGAATCCACGCAAAAATCAAAACGCTCAAAACTAGCTCGCAGTCCATCATCTACAAATCTATAATCGTGAACGTTTCTTCTGCGATCGCCATTAGTCTGGGTGCAATTCCAGGCGCACTCAGTCGCTACTATCTCACCTTATGGTTTGGGCGGGTGTTTGGGGTGCAATTTCCCTATGGAACCTTTTTCATCAACATTACCGGGGCAATGCTGATGGGATTTTTTGTGGCGTATTTTCTCGATCGAGGCATCGGCACACCAGAACTACGGCTATTTTTTGCGGTCGGATTTCTCGGCTCTTACACGACATTTTCGACTTACGCACTCGAAACCTCAGTGCTGGTCAAATCTGGCAATCATAGCCTTGCTTTACTGTACTGGCTAGGAAGCGCCGCAATTGGCTATCTCGGGTTAGAGTTCGGCAGCTTCCTGGCACGTAGACTAAGCTAAATTCGGATGAAAATCGCGCAGCATCTTCTTCAATTCCATGCCGTGCAATTCTTCCTGTCCAATCATTCCGCGTGTAAATTCTTCTAAATAAATGCTGGCATCCTCAACAACATCCAGCAGTTGTTTGTATAGATTCAAGGCATTCGTTTCATGGTTCAAACTTTCCAGCAAAATATCATAGACCGAGTGCTTATCGGTTTCTTCGATCGTGGCAATTCGCAAACTCGGATGTCCCTCTAATCCCGTCAGAATCTCCCCAACTTGCTGAGCATGTAGCAGGGATTCACTCGCTTGGGCTTTTAGAAATTGCACGATCGGAATCCGATTGGGTCCTGTCACCATGAGAGCATAGTGCGTATACCGAACAACTCCCGCCAATTCTGCTTCCATAATGGAATTGAGTAAGTAAGTTGTTTTGTCGAGATCAAGATCTTTCATCATGGACGAACTCTGTAAAAGATTAGGATCTCACACCTTAACAGCAATTCTGATTCATTTAGGCATTTTTAATCTCTAAGGTTGTCTTTGGTTGTTTTGCAAAGTAACCCTCTCCTAAATGATCAAAGGCTGTACTTTATTAAGACCCTTGCAACAGCACATGAATTGGGACACCTAAACCCAATGAGTATCGCAGCAAAAGCAAGAGAGAAAGCGTCGTTACAAAGAAAGCCGTACAATAAACATCCTGCATCGTACACGATAGCTTTTCTTGCTTCAACCCGTAAAGATTCACCACATACAACGGAAAATCACTCATCGCCACAACCACGATCGCACCGAGTTCACCAAATTGAGAAAATGCTAACGGCATCCCTAAGCCCACGATGCTCAGTCGAGCAAAATTACTTTGCGCCGAATACATCGGCTTGTTAATTGCCACTAAAGTCGGGCTAGTCGTATAGAACAGAATCGAAAACCAAATTCCAGAACACAGAATTGGCATCATCCAAGTTGCATCCTGGTATTGCTCCCAATGCTTATTTCGCCCTTGATACAGCAGCATAATGAACCAATCGCTGCACACCGTCAATCCGGCTAGAAAGACTGCTGTACCCACCAAAAGTAACCATCTTTGTTTCACAATTTTGGCGCGAAGCTGCAATCGCGACAAATCCAACTGCTTCGAGATGGTGGGAAAGATCACCTTTACACTCAATTCTTGAATCACACTCCGCGGAATACTCGCTAACGTGTAAGCGATCGTATATACCCCCAACCTCTCAAACGAGAGGAGCTTTGCCAAAATAAAGCGATCGGCTTGATCCGCCAAAAACATCATCGACGATGCCACCGCAATCCATTTTCCAAAATTCTGAATTTCTTTGAGAATCTCTTTATCAAACCGAAAGCGATTGTGATGTTTACGATTGACGAAATGGCTCGCCACCATGTTAATTGCCGAGCTAGCGACACCTCCGATTGCCAATGACCAGACAGACGGATGCCACCAACACAGCAAGACCAAAATCAGAAGCGTCACGATAGTAATGCTCATGTCGTAGAGCATGATCTTCTTGATTTCGATATGGCGCTCCCAAGTCAGCACCGCGGTCGAAGCTGCCCCCTCTAAGACCGCTGTAAAGCCGGTAATGGGCAACAGAAATAGGAGTTGCCCCTGCGGATCTTGGGCTTGATAAAGTTGAGCGATCGGGTAGGCGAGCAAAATACTAATCGCCCAAATTTGAAAGCCGCGAATCACTTTCAATGACCAAGCAGTATCAAGAAACAGGGGGTCATCACCGCGCTTATTGCTAATAATGCTCTGCGTAATCCCATAGTCGGAAAATAGCTCGATTCCGATTCTGATCGTGTTGACCAGAGCCATAAGACCAAAATACTCTGGCACCAATAAGCGCGTCAGAATCAGATTGCTGCCTAGCCTGAGAATTTGTTGACTACCGTAACCCGCAATTGTCCAGAATGCTCCCCTGAGCGCCACTTTCTTGAGTGAGTTGGTCATATGTTTGCTCTAGTCGTTCCTAGCAGTATGGGCAGCTAAATAGCCCCAGAGATAAGCGGTCGGAGAAATGGACTGCATCACCGTAAATTCTGTCGCCATCGGAAACAGAAAAATATCAAAATACGATTCAGTGGCGGGCCAGTCCATCGGGGCAGGGAACAGAACATCTTTGAATAGGTCGATCGTCCAGGTCTTACTATAAAACACTGGGTCATACGGACCGTATACGGTAATGCCAGGCGGCGGTTCAATGCCCCGCACGCGCTGGTCAATGAGCAACGGATTGCGCGGAGTGCGGTATCCGACTCCTGTCGTGTAGGACATGTTATCGGGATTTGCGCCCAGTGAAAACTGAGTTGCGAGCACGCTCGATCGTAGATATTTCGGATTTTGACTTAAGTAATGAGCGCGAACCAAAGACACTGCTTTCGGCGCACCAAGACCATTTCCCCACCCGATCGGATGCATCGGCATTTCTTTTGACCATTTGAAAGCAGTTTGCTCGCCCACGGCTAATGCAGTATCCGCATCCCGCACTAGGGCATTATTCGCATTTTTCTGAACGGTTGCATCGACTAATTCTCTCGGCATTCGCGCATACAAGAATGCCGCATCGCGCTGATCATGTTCATCCCAGACGATCACATCCTGGGCGGGATCTTTGAAGACGGTCGTTTGTAGAAAGATCTGATGCCAGGAGCCACTGCCTGTTAGTTGATAAAGTTCTAGCGCGGCTAAGTTACGACTGTCACGAACGGGTTTCGGCATTGAAGTTCCACTTGAAACCCGTTCTGCATATGCCATCGCTCGCAGGGCACTCTCTTGATAAGTTTTTGCGAGTTGGGCATCTCTAGACTTGAGCCAGTGCGCGGCTCGCGCGGCAACGCCTGCATAGAGGTAGCTTGACCAGGCATCCGGAGCATAGGCATAAATTTTGTAAGACTCTTGCCAGCTTCCTTCCCCTAAACGCGGATCGCGCTGGGATTGGATGCCGCCGCGAATTCCACCGTCAGGCGTTTGGAGGCGGCGGAAGAAGTCGATCGTCCAAAGGGCTTCATTGACCACATCGGGTAAGCGGTCTTTGGATTCTGGGATGTTCAGAGAGACGCGATCGAAGTAGTTCGGAAAGAGTTCTGCCAATTCAAGCATGTGCCGCGAGACTTCGACATGTTGAATCCGGCGATCCCAATCGCCCGCATCAAAATAGCCGCCCCAAGCATCCGGGACAGTTTGCTTCGTTTCACCTGCCGCGAGTGCTTTGGGATATTCTGCAGTGCCGATGCCTTGATCAACTTGAGAAATTGGCGTTTTGGATTGATACACAACCGTGCCGTCTTGCGGATGGAACGCCCGCGGGCGCGTCCATTGGGTATAGGGTGCTGTTAAGGCAATGCCGCTGCGTTGATGATAAAGTCCACGAGCTGAGATGGAGAAGGCGTTTTTCCAAACATCGGGTCGAATCTCAAAAGAACCAGAACACCCGATCGCTTCGACGCAAACTCGATATTTCCCAGGAGTTTGCAGAGCGGTGAAATCCATCATGTACACGTTGGTATTCGTGTAATTGCGCGATCGCGGATCTTCATTTTCTTGACTCGTGCGCGAGAGTTGAGTCTTCCCGGTAAAGGCTTTGCGATTCGTCTGCTCGTCAATCACAGCAAAGGGCAGACCTGCACCATATTCCAGTCGTCCCCCGTTTCCGAGCCAAGTTGAGAGAAACGCAACCTTGGCGGTTTCTTTCGGAGTGAATCCGATGTGTGAAACATGCACCGCTTCACTTCGCGTCCGATTTGGCTCAAATTTAAACGAGACAGTTTCAACACTGCTGCCTGGAAAGTTGATCTGATAAGTCTTTCCAGCTTTCAGCGCGCTCGGAAGTTTCAGATACATCGTATGCAGCATCGGAAATTCAAATTTCCATTGACCGACGCGTGCCATGTCGGTGGGTTTAGATTTGCGATAGACCGCGGTTGGATTAAGATTTGCCGAATAGGTGGAGTCTTCTTGGGAAGTAATCCGGTAGCTGGTCATGCGATCCGCCCATTGGGAATCAAACGGAGACGGGACAAATTGATCAAATGGATATAAGATGTTGCGCTGTTTGCCCACTAAAGACCCGATCGCTTTACCGTTGCGAATCACCCAATCTTCGTCCACCGGACGAGGTTGCTCAATGCGATCGCCCGCTTGGGGTTTGTAGGGAGTCTGTTGAGCGTGAATGATCTTTCCGGTTTCAATCCGAATTGCCAAAAGGTCAGGCTTGACTAAGTAAGCCTGATTCACTTTAATCTGAGGGCGGTTGCCTGCATCGACACCCGAAACATTACAGCCGGTCAACGCTAGACCTAACCCTAGTGGAATCAAGGATTGAAGCTTCATAAAATTACGCTTTCCGCAAATCTCCCTATCTATTCTGCAATCCAATCTCACCCAGAACCGTAAGTTTATGGAAACCTTGCGGAATTTGATCAAGTGTTTAAAGAAACAATTTTCTCTCGCCCGATTTAAGCAATTTTCACTAGGCAGGACACTAGAATTTAATTGGATTTCAGGAGAATAAGCAGACGCTTCACAATTGTGTTGTTTCTATGAAGCTCTCCCGCACAAAGGTTCAGTAGTTATACTTATTGACTGTTGCAGACCATAGAATTGCAGGGCAATTTAGCCAAAAGTCCGGGTTCACCCACCTTTTGACATAATTTGTTCACAATTTGTTCACAAATGCAATTCGCTACTTGACCCAATTCTTGACTTTATTGTAGGCAGGGGATTTTTACGCTATGGATACTAGTTTGTTACTCGTCGTTCCCGTTCCGTTCCGAGTCGTGGACGGACGCTATGGGTTGGATGAGCAAACTTGTGACGGCTTGATTCGGTGGGTTGAGCATTTTGGTCGCGTTGTGATGGCAGCGCCAGTTTTGCCAGAGGCAGAAGCACAGGAACTTTCTAAAACCGAAACTTGGAGAGCGATCGAGGATTTGCCTTGTGCCGACCAGATTGAATTAGTGCCTTTACCATTTGCCTATAAACCAATTATTTACGTGCGTCAGTATCGGAAGATCCGTAATCTCCTACGAGAAAAGATTCAAGAATGCCAACTGCTCTGCTTTGCGCCTGCGGTTTGGATTGGAGATTGGGCAACGGTCGCCTGCCAGGAGGCAGTTCGGCTCAATCGGTCTTATGCTGTGTGGGCAGATCGGGTCGAGTATGAAGTGACCCGACGACTGCTGAAAGAAGAAACGCTGAAGATCAGAGTCAAGGAAACGCTAACCTTGCCGTTGACACAGAAATATGTGCAGCAGGCAATTCGACAGGCGGAGATTGGATTGTTTCAAGGGCAAGATTGTTTTACCGCGTATTCTCCTTTAAATCCGAATTCCTATTGCGTCTATGACATTCACACGCAGAAATCCGATCAGATTAGCGCAGCACAATTAGCAGAAAAGCTCGATCGACTCAAGCGTAATCAACCGCTGAAAATTTGCTATGTCGGTCGTGCGGTCGAGATGAAAGGGGCATTTGATTGGGTGACGATCATTCACCAGTTGCATCAGCGGGGGCTGCAGCTTGAAGCAACTTGGCTTGGTGATGGGCATCTGCTCGATCAGATGAAGCAAATGGCGATCGAGTTAGGCATCGCCGATCTGATCACGTTTGGTGGATTTGTCAGCGATCGCGCTCAGATGTTAGAAACCATGCATCAGAATGATGTGTTTATGTTCTGCCACAAAACGCCGGAATCGCCGCGCTGTCTGGTAGAAGCGTTAGTTTCTGGCTTGCCGATTGTTGGGTATGACAGTCCTTATCCACGCGGCTTGGTCGCTCAATACGGCGGCGGGATTTTCACCCCATTGAATAATCCAACCGCCTTAGCTGATCAGATTGTGGCATTGGATCGCGATCGCGAAAAGCTCTGTGAGCTTGTTCAGCAAGCGGCGAAATCTGGAACCCTTTACGATGAGGCAACGGTTTTTGAGCATCGCAGTAATTTGATCAAGCAGTATGTGGTTCCGGGCAGTTTAGCAACGAAGCGAGAGGTTGCAACTGTGGGTTGAATCTTTCCGCAATCGTAAAGCGGCGATCTCATTCCCGCCACAGTACAATAAAGCGAACTTCATCGCTTGGCATTCATGAAGGAAGATTTCTTAAGTCGAGAACAGGAATTTCACGATCAGTGGGCAAGTACGATCGATGTCGATGGCATTCGAGTTTCGGACTATTTCGAGGCATGTACGGCTCCTGAAAATCGCTTTATTCTCAGAAAACTTGGGGATGTGCGTGGGAAATTGCTGCTCGATCTCGGCTGTGGAGCGGGTGAGAATAGCGTGTATTTTGCCAAACTGGGAGCGCGGTGTGTTGCCGCAGATTATTCGCCGGGAATGGTGGATGTAGCGCTGCAATTGGCTGAGAAAAATGGCGTGAAAATTGAAGGGCGCGTCGTGAATGCAATGGCGATCGATTTTCCTGACAATACCTTCGATATTGTTTATGCCTCGAATCTCTTACATCACATTCCTGATCCGAAAATCACTCTGCGAGAAATGCATCGAATTCTCAAACCTGGTGGCAAGGCTTGTTTTTGGGATCCGTTGCGGCATAATCCGGTGATTAATGTCTACCGTCTCATGGCGACAGAAGTGCGGACAGAGGATGAAACTCCTTTGGATATTGGCATTGTCAACTTTATTCGATCGATTTATGCCAAAACCGATTTCGATACCTTTTGGATTGCAACGCTCTGGATTTTCTTGCAGTTCTATCTGATCGAGCGAGTGAATCCCAATCAAGAACGGTATTGGAAGAAAATTATTCTCGAACAAGCTCGATTAGAGAAAACCTACTTGCGATTGGAAAAATTAGACAAGATTCTGAAAAAATTGCCGTTGATGAAGCGGATGGCTTGGAATTTAGCAGTGGTGGCAACGAAGTAATATAAAATCGACGATCAGTTTGCGGGGGAACTTATGCGGATTGGTCGATCGATATTAACCTACGGATTATTAAGCGCGATCGCAGTTCTGATGCTGATTCCGCTCGTTTGGCTCATCAGCACAGCGTTCAAGTCTCCGACTGAAGATATTTTTCAATTTCCGCCGCGCTTTATTCCGGTCAAACCGACGCTTGAGAATTTCGTTACCGTTTGGAATAGTAATCCATTCGGACGATATCTGTTCAATAGCACGTTGGTTTCTGTGTTGACGGTTGGATTGAATTTACTATTCTGCTCATTGGCAGCTTATCCATTAGCACGATTGAATTTTGCTGGACGAGAAGTGATTTTCAGCGCGATCGTCGCAACGATTCTGATTCCATTTCAGATTGTGATGATTCCGCTGTATGTTTTAGCCGTCAATTTAGAGCTGAGAAATACTTATCTCGGCATTATTTTTCCGGCGATCGCGTCTGCATTCGGAATTTTTCTATTACGTCAAGCTTTTCAAGGTGTGCCAAAAGAACTCGAAGAAGCCGCGCGAATGGATGGCTGCTCAGAATTAGGAATTTGGTGGCATGTGATGATTCCCTCGATTCGTCCGGCTTTAGTCACGTTGGCGATTTTTGTCTTTATCGGATCGTGGAGTGATTTCTTGTGGCCGCTGTTGATCCTCGATCGACCTGAATTTTTCACGCTGCCACTGGGAGTCTCAAATCTTGCGGGAACGTTCACACTCGACTGGCGCTTAATTGCCGCAGGATCCGTCATCTCGATTTTGCCGATTCTGATTTTCTTCTTGGTGATGCAGCGCTATATCGTTCCGACGGAAGCCGGAAGCGGGGTGAAAGGATAGTTCTAATTAAAACAGTTTGATGTAAAATAGTAACTGAACCCTGATAAAGCATTGCTGTGAACGTTGAGCTTGATTCTAAAACCGCTGCAAAACAGCCCTTCTACCCTACTGTGCGCGAACTCGCAACCACTTACCAGACCTTCTGTGCCTACGACGAAGCCCATATCCGAGAAACAGGACTGACCCCACCTCAGTTCGATGTGATTTGCACGCTCGGCAATACATCCGGCATGTTCATGAATCAGTTAGCTGAGAAAACTTTAGTCACAAAAGGCACCTTAACCGGAATCGTCGATCGCTTAGAACAAAAAGGACTGGTTCGGCGAGAAGTTCCACCGGAAAATCGGCGCTGTTTTTTGATTGTGCTAACTCCAGAAGGCGAGCAATTATTTGAGCAGATTTTTCCGCAACATACGCTTTATCTAAAAGAACGATTCGATCGCTTAAGTCCGACCGAATTGAAAGAGATTCAAGCAGCGCTCAGTCGTCTGAAGTCAATTTTTCAGTGATTGCTGAGGTGAGCGTTCATTCATACGATCGCAGTTTCTCAAACTCATACGCGCCCATTAATGCCCCCCAAATCGCCTGTTGCGTTTCGGGATTAATGCCCTTGTCGTAGCTCAAAAAGCGATCGCGCATTGCTTCAAAGCCCAAAGAAACTTGAATCACAGTTCCCTGGAGTGAGAACTTGCAGCAGGTTTCAGGAGGTGCAGATGCAATAAACCGCCCTGCCGACTCACTTACCTGCAAAACGCACCCTGGAAGTCGTTCGATATCCGATTCGCTTAAGCCTTCGAGAAGTTCCGGGCGTTGTCCGGCTCCTCGCACTAAATTTGGATCTTTAAATTGATAGTACTGAACCGTGATTACACCTGCGGTTTCCTGCAATCTCAACAATCGCTGTCGATAAGGCTGATCCAACTTCAAAACGTTCGATTGTTCTGCAAAAATCGTGAAGCTATCTTCGGTAAAAAGCTTGACCGGACGCTGCCACAGTCGCAGATGCACAAACCAGATTGGACTTTCAATCGCCTGAGCACGATTGTCAAATTCTCCTGCAAGGTACTCTGCCAGCGTTGAAAGCACGTTAATTTCCTGGTTTCTCTCTCGATCGATTTCGCTACGATAAATACGATCGCTTAGCACAGTTATTATGCCAAACTATCCCGGAATTTCGAGTGAAGCCTTTCGTCATCCGCTCGATCGCCAAGCTGAAGATGCCTTGAGACGTGTCCCCGGTTTCGATCTCGTCGCTCGTAAATTTGTTGAATTTATCTATGAACGTCCTCGCTACATCTATTTGATGGGAAATTCGATTCAAGTCGGAGCGAGACAATTCTCTTCGGTCTACCAAATCTTTCGCGAATGCTTGCAAAGTTTAGACATTTCACCAGAACCCGCTTTGTTCGTCTCGCAATCGCCCGTCGTCAACGCCTATGCCTTGGGACAAGAACGCCCTTGTGTCGTGTTGAATTCTGAATTGCTGGATTTATTGAGTGAGACAGAATTGCGATCGGTGATTGCTCACGAATTAGGTCACTTAAAATGCGGGCACACCACCCTGATGCAAATGGCAACCTGGGCATATTTTGCGATCGCGGGTCTGTCTGAATTGACCTTTGGACTGAGCAGCCTGATTAGCACAGGCTTACTGATGGCATTTTATGAATGGTTGAGAAAAGCAGAACTTTCTGCCGATCGTGCGTCTCTTCTCGTCATGGACGATTTGAACCTGACTCTCACAGGCATGATGCGTCTAGCAGGCGGATCTAAAAAATATGCTCACGAAATGAACCTCGATGAATTGATCAAACAGAGCGATCGCTATCAAGCCTTAGACGAGGATCAACTGAACCAATTCTATAAATTTTCGCTCTATAACGATTTGTCAAGCGGCGTATTTCAATCACATCCATTCACGATCGAGCGAATTCGCTTTTTGCAAGAATGGTCAACTTCTTCCGAATTCCAAAATATCCGGCAAGGCAATTATGTCCGAGTGGGCGCAGAAGGTTCCGTAGACACAGAACCCCGAACCGAAGAAGCCGACCGCCTAAAACGCGAAATCGAAGAATTACAGAAAGAAATCGAGCGCTTGAAACGACCAGACTAAAAAATTCTCTCCCCATCCCCTATCTCCCCACTCCCCACTCCCCAATTTTCCTTAAATCTTCCCTATCGTCTACTCTCGAAGCCCCCACCCCTTATAAACTAATCATCAGAGCTACAAATTGAGGGCTACGGGTATGACTGCTTCTGCACTTTGGCAACGCTATCAAGACTGGCTGTATTATCATGAGGGGTTAGACTTCTATCTCGATATCAGCCGAATGCGGTTTGACGATCGCTTTGTAGAAACGATGCTGCCAAAATTCGAGCACGCTTTTGCTCAGATGAAAGACCTCGAAGCAGGCGCGATCGCGAATCCAGACGAAAATCGTATGGTCGGACATTACTGGCTGAGAAATTCCGACCTTGCCCCGAATGCGGATCTGAAAAAAGATATCGTCGAAACGATTCAGCAAATCGAATCGTTCACGCACGATGTTCATTCTGGTGCAATCCATCCCCCGAGTGCCACCAAATTTACCGATGTCTTATCGATCGGGATTGGGGGATCAGCGCTCGGTCCTCAATTTGTAGCCGAAGCCTTGAGTGCGGATGCGCCTGCAATGGCAATCCATTTTATCGATAACACTGATCCCGCCGGAATCGATCGCGTCTTAGCCAAATTGGGCGATCGCTTAAGCACGACTCTGGTCGTTGTGATTTCTAAATCCGGTGGCACTCCAGAGCCTCGGAACGGCATGCTAGAAGTTCAGAACGCCTTCCGAGAAAAAGGGTTGGATTTCAGCAAGCAAGCGATCGCAATTACCGGAACAGGCAGCAATCTCGACCAATTAGCAAAATCCGAAGGCTGGATCACTACCTTCCCGATGCACGATTGGGTGGGCGGTCGAACATCAGAACTCTCAGCCGTTGGGCTGGTTCCAGCCGCTCTGCAAGGCATCAACATTCACGAAATGCTAGAAGGCGCGAAAGAAATGGATATCGCCACGCGCATTCCTGATCTCAAATCCAATCCAGCGGCACTGCTCGCGCTTTGCTGGTACTTTTCCGGCGATGGCAAAGGCAAAAAAGATATGGTGGTCTTGCCGTACAAAGACAGCTTGCTCTTGTTCAGCCGCTATCTTCAGCAGCTAGTCATGGAATCCTTGGGCAAAGAAAAGGATCTCGATGGCAATGTGGTGCATCAAGGCATCGCAGTCTATGGCAACAAAGGCACAACCGATCAGCACGCTTATGTTCAACAACTGCGGGAGGGTGTGCCGAATTTCTTTCTCACCTTTATTGAAGTTTTGAAAGATCGATCGAGTTCTTCGATCGAAGTTGAACCCGGTGTTACTTCGGGCGATTATCTTTCTGGATTGCTCCAAGGAACTCGTAAAGCTTTGTATGAAAATGAACGGGATTCCATCACTTTAACGATTCCAGAAGTGACCCCGCGAATGGTTGGAGCTTTGATTGCGTTATACGATCGGGCTGTGGGTCTATACGGATTTTTAGTCAATATCAATTCGTACCATCAACCGGGTGTAGAAGCAGGTAAGAAAGCTGCTGCGGTTGTTTTGGATGTTCAAAGCAAGGTGATGGAAGCCCTCAAAAAAGAGAACACACCAATTCCACTTGCAACTTTGGCACTCAATGCAGGTGTGCCAGATGATGTTGAATCCGTCTACAAAATTGTGCGGCATTTAGCGGCGAACAATCGTGGCATCACTCTTCATGGTGATCCTGCGAAACCGGGAAGCCTAACGGTCAGCGCCACCTAACACTTCTTCAAGAATAGTTTGATGCAAGAAAGCTCGATCGACTAAGGAATGAATTTGATTCTCTGAGAGTGAGTCGCCATTGGCATAAAGCTCGATCCATAGGTGACTCAACTCATTTGGATCTGTTGGCAAACCTGCGATCGCACATCCTGCCATCTCTAGATCGCTCATGAGTTGAGTCACTTTCGGGTCGTAGCTTAGTCCAAAACAGCGACAGCCTTCTGACGCTGCCATGATCAAGGCATGTAGTCGCATCGCGATCGTCATTTCCACGCCTCGAAACACGCCTTTTAATTCTTGCGGGTGTTTGATCTGCAAAATATGACTAACTTCGGGAAGTGCTTCATGCAGCGATTGAGCGAGGGCAAAATCTTGGCTCGCTTGAAACGGCAGAAGTAATAGACACGTCTGCGTCGCTTTTTGAAAATCAATCAATGCACGGGTGAAAACTGCAATTCGCTCTGGCGTGAGATGTTTGTGCGATCGCAAATTCACTGCTACTCGCGGCGCAGATAAATTCCATAAGCCCTCAACTGGAGTCGATTCCATTGCCCAAACGGGATCAGGCGCAAGAGTGAAAGGAATTTGCCACTGATTCAATAAAGCAGCCGAAGCCTGATCTCGAACGCTGACTTTTGTGCAACGTTGAAACGTCGATTTTGTAAAACCTTTGACCCACGATCGCTGAAGCGGCCCAATTCCCTGTGCCCAAGCGATCGTTTTCAACCCCATGAACTGCGCTAAGCGCATCAAACCACCGTAATAGATGGGATTCATTGCACTGGTGGAATCCTGCATCAAACTGCCGCCGCCCCAGATAAAGGCTTGCGATCGTCGTAATGCGCTGAAGACCTCTGGAAAAGATTTGCGATGACAGCTTTCGACACCGTAGCGATCGCCCGTCTGAGCCGGATCGCCGGAAAGCACGATCGGCTCAACCTGTTTCGGGAGAAGTTGCAGAAGCGAAGCGAGCAAGGCTTCATCTCCAGCGTTTCCCATGCCATAGTAGCCGCATAAAACAACACGCATATTCGGAGCCTAAGAGCTTCTAGAATTAGACAGGATCACTTTACGACTTTTATGACGGCTCTCTCAATTCCCACCTAGATTATTTGGATGATTCATCTCTCAAGCCCAATCAAGTCGTTTTCTGCACCATCAAAAAGTCGTTGCGCTCATGGAAATGATGCAGCGAAGCAATCGACCTGTTCATTCCTGGGTTAGCGATCGTCGGAATCGCTATGATGATGCAATATTCCAAATCATCAGCACGTTGGGGAATTGACGATGGTGCAGATTTCTGACAAAGCGCTAACGTTAGCAGAGTTTTTGCGGCTTCCAGAAACCAAGCCTGCCACCGAATATCTTCAAGGTCAATTGGTGCAAAAGCCCATACCACAAGGAAGGCACAGCAAACTACAAGGGAAACTCGTGACAGAGATCAACTCCATTGCTGAATCAGACCAGATGGCATTAGCACTTCCAGAACTGCGTTGCACCTTTGGAGACCGCTCAATCGTGCCTGATATTGCAGTCTTTACTTGGAATCGAATTCCTTTAGATGAGGAGGGAGATATTGCGAACACGTTCAATGCTGCTCCTGATTGGACGATCGAGATTCTTTCTCCCGACCAAAATCAATCGAAGGTAACCGCAAACATCTTGCACTGTCTGAAGTTTGGCTGCCAAATGGGTTGGCTCATTGATCCCAAATTGAAATCAGTTTTTGCCTATCCATCCGATCAACAACCCGACTTTCTTCAGGAACCAGAACATTTGCTACCCGTTCCTGCTTTTATGTCAAACTTGCAGCTAACTGTCGGCGATTTGTTTAGCTGGCTGAAACTCGCAATTTCTTAAATTAGCGAGGCTCGAAACCTCTAGAATTGAACGAGTGTCTCTCACTCTACTATGACGGCTCTCTCAATTCCCACTTGGATTATTCACGTTTCCAGCGTGATCGAATGGATTGCAGCGATTTGGCTGATTTGGCGATATGCCGAAGTAAGTGGCGATTTGGTTTGGCGATCGCTCTCTTTTGGAATGTTGCCTGCACTCGTCAGCGCAATGTGCGCTTGTACCTGGCATTTCTTTGACAATCCACCTGCGCTCGATTGGCTCGTTACCCTTCAAGCAGCGATGACCGTCGTTGGAAACTGTACCTGTTGTGCAGCGGGCTGGTGGATTTGGCGCTCTACTCAAAATTCGGAATCATGATTTCTAAAGAAACGCTTTTTGCAATGTCGCTGTTTCCCTACTTGGGGTTTTTGTGGTTTTTAACGCGATCGGGTAAAACGCCTCGACTCGCCCTGATTGGCTTTTACATGACACTTGTATTTGTTGCGATCACAATTCCAGCGGGAATTTATGCCAAGATTCATTACGGCAAGCAGCTTGCAGATGTAGATTGGCTACATGGCAGTGCAGAGTCTTTTCTCACGTTGTCAAACATTTTAGTGGTTTTGGGATTTCGCCAAGCTTTGATTGCGAAAAAGCCACCCGTTCAAGAAGAGTCGAATTAAAACCAGTTCGTAGGCATGAGGTTCTGACTTCGCTCAACCTACGAAAGCTACTGAAGCCGAACATTCTTTACTGAAGCGAGTGTGGAACGAAGTCGCAACGCATTCTCTCGATTGATCCATCTCTTCCCTTATGCCAAACTTTGCCCTTGCAATTCATACCAGTAGTCCTGATTTAGGACTCGCGATCGCTTCTCTCTCAGGTGAATCTCGATTGTCGGTTCAACCCCTAGGACGCGACCTATCAAGTCTATTACACACCCATCTAGTCGAATTTCTCGCCCCTCAAACCTGGCAAGATTTAGCCTTTATTGCCGTGGCGATCGGGCCGGGAGGCTTTACGGGAACTCGAATCGGTGTAGTGCTAGCTCGCACTTTAGCCCAACAGTTAGAAATTCCTCTGTTCGGGGTTTCGAGTTTGGCAGCCGTTGCATCAGGTCACACAGGCACGATCGCGCTACAGATGCCTGCTCAGCGAGGTGAACTCCACACAGCAATCTACCGAAATGGCGAAGCAATTCAATCGGATGCCGTGATGACAACTGAGCAATGGAGAGATGCTTTGGATCAGCATTCCATCGATCGCCGAATTGAGGTCGGTTCAGAACAAGGGCAGTATGTTGAGGGAATCTTAGCGATCGCGCTGCAACAGTGGCAAAAAGGGGAGCGCCCCCATTGGTCAGAAGCGCTCCCCCACTACGGTCAACATCCAGTTGCAATCAAAGCAAATTAGTTCGAGCGATCGAGACTCTCTTGCAATGCATCGCCACTGCGCTCTGCCGTATCCGGATACACTTGCCCGAAATCTTTCACGGCTTCCTTCGTTTCCTCAGCAATCCGCTTCACCCGTTGTCCAAGATTACCCTCAGTTTCACGAGCTTCGCGATTCCATTCACCCGTCGTTTTAGGACGATCGCTGTTATTGCTATCCAAGTCGCGATTGATCTTCTGCATCATTTGCTTTGCGCCTGGTTGAGCCTCAGCACTCGATGCCCCTTTCCCTTCATAGATCGTTCTTTGCTTAGCACTGGGGCTATCCGGCGCACCCGGAGAATAGGATGGATCGGCTGCATGAGCTGCCTGCATCGGTGCAATCACAGCAATTCCTACAATAAAAATCACCAATACAATTCGGCGAATTTCGCGCACAACTCGGTTTAATGTATTCATCAGTCATATCCTCAACATTGACGACGTATGAATCCTAGAAGGAATGAATTCCCTCGATCGTCAATCCCAAGAAAGGTTCACCATAAACCGTTGGAAAGAGATCAATGCAGCTTCAAGCAAATCTGATTACCCCTGAAAGCTTCCGCCCCTTTGGACAAGTGATTCAAGCCTCTGTCGATGGCAAAACTTTCGATCGAGAAGATGCCCAACTTCACCTGCAAAATGGCATCCCCCGGTTCTACATTATGCGATTGCAGCATCGGGGGAGAACGTTTCATAAAATCACCCGTCATCAGCAATGCACGCAGTGTCTCGGCGCTTTAGAAGGCAGAGAATGGCTAATCGCCGTCGCACCTCCATCTGAAGCCGCTGCACCCGCGATCGCAGATCTGACTGCCTTCCGAATTCCCGGCAATTGCTTCATCAAGCTCGATCTCGGAACCTGGCATGCCGGACCTTACTTCGATAGCGATGTCGTTGACTTTTACAATCTCGAACTTAGCGACACCAATCTCGTCGATCACGACACCTGCGATTTGAAATCGACCTATGGAACTGAATTTGAGATTATTTGAGCCGAATTCCGGTCGTTTCAACCCCGATCGCGCCCTCGGCTCGCAGAGCAATCCAGACCAATCTCGCCAGCATGTGATCGTCTGCCACACTCCCGAGCAGAACCACAATCTTGCCGCGTTGCGTGACTCTGACACCTTCTAGCTCCTCAGAAGAAAATTCAGCTTGAAAAGCCTGTAAAACTCGTTTTGCTAAACCACTGTGGTCATATTCGCCAGTCAAACCGACTCGCTCAGGTGGAATTTTACTTAAAAGGGAGGATGTCATAGTTTCACAAAAAAATTGGGAATCACACGATTCGGACAAGGTGTCGATCGACAAAAATGATTGAACTTGCGCCCTGATCTTAGTCATCTCAGTCTGGTAGTAGGGGAGAGCCAGTGTTTTCACACTTGACAACATTAAAGGTTTCACAAAGTTTTTAGACAATCTACCTTCAGGTAGAGGTTTTTCTACTGAAATAATAATTAAAAATGCCTGAAATTGAGCCAATTTCAGATTCAGATGGCGATTTCTCTACACAATTGACTAAATCGCCAATAGATGAAATTTATCTGTCCGTATTTCTTCGGAGCTATCCAATTCAAGATTCGTGAAGCTGAAATGAGCATGGACGCGACCCCCGAACACTTCGGAACATCCTGATCTTGCGATCGATCCTCCTTTCAGCCTATGAAAATTTCACCGTACAACTTGTCGCATGTAATCGCCCCAGAGTTTTGCCGCTAAGCCACTATTTCCGTCAGTCGGCTTATTATCGTCGTTTCCGAGCCAAACCCCCGTGACAATCTTCTGACTGGGGACATAGCCAATAAACCAGAGATCTTTGTTGTCGTTGGTGGTTCCCGTTTTGCCCACTTCGCCAAGCCCGATCGCCGCACTGCGCCCCGTGCCTGATTGCACAACCCCGCGCAGCAATGTTGTCATCGTATTGGCGACTTCAGGCTGGATCACTTGTGCATTATTCTCACTATCTTGATCCGCCTGATAAATCACTCGACACGTCGAGATATCTTGACGATTTTGACAATCCCCACTATCGATAATGCGTTTAATCGTATGCGGACGATTCCGAACGCCTTCGTTTGCCAAGACTCCAAACGCGCTGGTCATTTCCAAAGGAGTCGTTTCACTCTGTCCTAAGACTAAACCCGGAACGGCTTTCAAGGTGGATTGCACCCCCATGCGCTGTGCCATCTGCACCACTTTATCTAAGCCCACATCTTGAGCCACTCGCAGCGCAACAACATTCAACGATTGAGCCATACCCGTATAGAAATCCCCACCGCCTGAACATCCCGCAAAAGTCTGTCCTCCCCAGTTTAGAGGCGCACAAGAGTAGGTGGTTCCGGGAGAAATCCCTTGTTCTAGGGCAGCGGCGTAAGCAAAAATTTTGAAGGTTGATCCGGGTTGACGTAGGGCTTGAGTCACGCGGTTAAATTGACTTTCTTGATAATCCACACCGCCGACCAGTGCCAGGACTGCTCCGGTTTTCGCATCGATCGTCACCACTGCGCCTTGAGAATATCCAGCACTCGCTCCGTTCGTTTCAACGCTATTTTTTAGACTGCGCTCAGCAGCGGCTTGCATTTTACGATCGAGTCCGGTTTCAACAATGAAATTCCCCTCTCTTGCCAATCTCCCGCCGAGCAAAGAATCCAGTTCATCAAACACTGCACTGTAGAAATAAGGCGCAATTGATCCCTGCAATTCTTGCCGTGCTTTTGGACTAATTTCGATCCGCGATCGACGAGCACGATCGGCTTCTTCTTGAGACACCATGCCTTGTTGTGCCATCCGTTCCAACACGCGATCGCGATATTCAACTGCCGCTTTGTAGTTGGTCACTGGGTTAAAACTGTTCGGCGCAGGCAAAATTCCCACCAGTGTGGCGGCTTCGGATAACGTTAAATCTTTAGACGCTTTACCAAAGTAGAACTGAGCCGCATCTTCAAATCCGTAAATCCCGCTGCCCAGATAAACTCGGTTCAAATACATTCTGAGCAGAAAGTTTTTGCTATAAACGGTTTCGAGTTTGAGTGAGACGATCGCTTCTCGAATCTTCCGAGCCGCCGAATCTTGCCGTCCTACGTAATCTGGGAAAACACTTCTCGCAAGTTGCTGAGTGATCGTACTTCCGCCTTCTCGAATCTCGCCGCCTCGAACGTTCGTAACGACTGCTCGAAGTGTCCCGATCGGATCGACCCCAAAATGCCAGTAATAGCGAGAATCTTCAGATGCCATAACGGCTCTCGGCAAGTAGGGCGAAAACTCCGAGAGATTTTGAATTTCAATATGTCGATCGGTTCTTGGTGTCCGCAAAGGTTGACCATCTCGTGAATTCACCACGACTGGTCCTTGAACCGATTCGGGCAACGGATAGACAGAAAATCTTTGCCACTCAAAGGCGATCGCTAACGTTGCGATCGCGCTCAGCCCACTCACCCCAAATAGTCCATATCGAACGGCTTTCAGATACCAGGGTAAGGGGTCTTTATATTGCACTCGAACGGCTGCCTCAAGTTCAGGCGGCCCAAGCGTAATAATGTCTCCGTTGTAAAGAATCGTCGATTTTAGCTTGCGTTTGCCGCGATACATGCCATTCGTTGACCCTTCATCGCGAATCACAAATCTCGATCGTGTAGGCAATCCTAAAAATTTCCGTTTGCGATCGCGCTTAATCACCGCATGAACTTGGCTGACCACGGGATTGCGCACCACAATATCGCAAGACTTAGAACTGCGCCCCACCGTATAGCGATCGCCCAAAAGCGGAAAAACTTGTGCTTTTGGAGCGTCAGCATCTTGAATCAACAGCTCTGGCACTCGCGCATTTGGCTTCAACTTCAGCTTAGAAAAGTCGATCCGCGTGAAGGTGGTCTTCACAGCTTGAGTGAGCGTGCCGAGGACGGTTTGGGAACGGCGAGGGGGCAGAGGCGGTTGAGTCATGCGGGGCGGGATCGGTAAGAACTGACAATATTCTAGTCAAAGTAGGGAGTGGGGAGTGGGGAGTGGGGGAAAACTGCCTCCCACTTTTCCAGATCTCTTCCTCTATTTCCCACTTAACTACTTATTGAAGGGATCGTGTTCCGCTAACATTCGTTCTAATTTCGCTTCATCGACTCGTGAAATGATTCGTTTCGCTTCGTGCATATCGCGAGTCGTCTTTGCCACGCTAAAGGTAGATGCCACTGTGAAAATCGTTCCCATGCCGATGTAACCTTTCACCCAGCCATCAACCGGGAGATAACAAATCCCGATCGTCGTCGCCGATAGTGAAATCACAAACGATGCCCAAGACTGAAAAATCCAAGCGCTGCTGTGAGCTTGAGTGGAACTATCATACTTTTGCATGGTGACCTCTAAATTCAAGAACGGTTTTGATGTCTCTAACGGTAGTGTTTAATTCGGATACGTAGGATAAAAAATAGGACACTCTCTAATTCGTCCTGTTTCGCCTTAAGAAGTCCGTAGAAGATGAAAGAAGCGACTCGAATCATCAAGACATTGTGACGAAATAGTAAAATATCCCAATTTCAGTTACAATTTGTCACAAATTTACGAACGGGCTAATTACACTTGAGTAGAGATCGGGCATTTTTGAACGAGGAGCGAGGGACAGCGATCGATGAGTTAGACACACGTTTTTATTACGGATTTTTGGCTCTTCGGATTGTTTCTGCCGTTCAGAGTGCGCTTTACGTAACTGCCTTCCCACATCAGCATTGTTGACAACCTATGGAACCTGTGACAACACCGCCCAAGCATCGTGTGGTTATTATCGGGGGTGGATTTGGGGGCTTATATGCCGCTCAAAGCCTCAACCGCGCCGATGTTGAAGTAACGCTCATTGATAAACGCAATTTTCATCTGTTCCAACCGCTCCTCTATCAAGTTGCGACTGGGACACTTTCGCCAGCGGACATTTCTTCACCGCTGCGCTCTGTGCTCAGCCGTCAGAAAAATGCTCGCGTTTTGATGGAAGAAGCGATCGATATTGATCCTGAGAATCATCAAGTTGTGACTCGACGTGGCACGATTCCTTACGACAGCTTAATCGTGGCAACGGGTGCAAGCCATCACTACTTTGGCAATGACCAATGGAAAGACGATGCACCGGGTTTGAAGACGGTCGAAGATGCAGTCGAAATGCGTCGCCGGATTTTCTCGGCATTTGAAGCGGCCGAGAAAGAGACTGATCCCAAAAAGCGCCGATCGCTGCTGACCTTTATGGTCGTGGGTGCGGGTCCAACCGGAGTTGAGATTGCAGGCGCGATCGCAGAACTTGCAAAAGAAACGCTGAAGAATGATTTTCGGAGCATCGATACGACAGAAGCTCAAATTCTGCTCGTTGAAGGCTTGGATCGAGTTTTGCCTCCGTATCCGGCTGATTTGTCGGTCAAAGCGGCTGAATCCCTTGAAAAACTAGGGGTAACGGTGCGGACGAAGACCAAGGTGATCAACATCGATGGCGAAACCGTGACGTTGGAATACAACGACGAGCGGGAAGTAATTTCTGCCAAGACGATCATTTGGGCGGCTGGGGTGAAAGCCTCAGGCGTAGGTCGAGTGATTTCTGATCGGACTGGGGCATCACTCGATCGCGCTGGTCGGGTGATGGTTGAGCCGGATATGAGTGTTCCGAATCATCCAAATATCTTCGTGATTGGCGATTTAGCACACTGGGCAGATTCAGAAAGCAAACCGTTGCCTGGGATTGCCCCCGTCGCAATGCAGGCAGGAAAATTTGTTGCGAAATTGATCAAGGCGCGAGTCGAAAACAAAGCACTACCCGTGTTTAAATACCAAGACTTGGGCAGCCTTGCAGTCATTGCACAAAATAAAGCCGTTGCGAATGTCGGCGGATTCCACCTGTCGGGATTCATCGCCTGGTTTATTTGGATTGTGGCACACGTTTACTTCCTGATCGAGTTTGATAATAAGCTCGTCGTGATGATTCAGTGGGCGTGGAACTATATCACTCGGGCACGCGGAGCGCGGATTATTACAGGAGGGGTTCCAGCACCTATAGAAGCTCCACCTGCAAGACCCAGACAAGAAACCCCGGTCGAGGTGTAACCCGATCGATTGATAATAAACAGGCACAGGGTTAAAACCGAGTGCCTGTTTTTTTGTGTTTGTTCAGATGTCCCAACTCCAAAGGCTAGTGATTGTTGAATCTCAGGTCAAAGGTTCAATCGTTGCTTTATCTTCAGAACAGCAGCATTATCTTCAACGCGTGTTGAGATTGAAAAATGGCGATCGCTTTATTGCACTCGATGGCAAAGGTCAAACTTGGGCTGCCATTCTAGAATCAGATCAAGCCACATTGATTGAATCAATCCACGCATCATCAGAGCTAACAGTCTCGGTCACATTAATGTTAGCTCTGCCGAAAACCGGATTTGATGACGTAGTTCGGCAAGTGACTGAGCTAGGCGTAAGCTGTATTGTGCCCGTGATCAGCGATCGCACGTTACTCAATCCCAGTGGCAATAAACTCGATCGCTGGCGGCGCATTGCTCAAGAAGCTGCTGAACAATCCGAGCGGCAAATTGTGCCCACGATTTTAGAACCGTTGCCCTTCAAAACCGCATTAGATCTGCCAGCCGATTCAAAATTTCTCTGTGCCGAGCGAGGCTCATCTCAGCATTTACTCAATTGTGAGTTGGGCAAATCGGTCATGATCGCGATCGGCTGTGAAGGAGGTTGGACAGCGCAAGAAATTGAACTGGCGATCGCACACCACTATCAGCCTGTCACATTAGGAAAACGCATTTTAAGAGCAGTCACGGCTCCGGTCACAGCCCTTTCTCTGATTGCCGGAATGGTAGAAAGCCGCGCTGCGAGTGAAGACTAGAAGAGCAGATTTTCGCATTAATGTATGTCGCTGGATCAAATTGCTGCGGCGTTCGATCGTCGAGATTACAATCTTGCCGCTCGTTTGCTAAAAGAATTCCTCAAAGAATCACCTCAAAACCCTTGGGGGCATATCTACAAAGCGCGTTTGTACGAAGTGTCAGAACATTTTGAAAATGCAACAGCAATCTACCAGCAACTGTTGAAAAGTGTCACACATCCGAAAATTGTGTCTCACGCGCGGCAAGGACTGCAACGCATTGAAGCGCGATTACAAGTCAAACGTCAACAAGCGATCGCGGCCGCCAAATCTGATCCTCAAAATACAGAACCGGGCTTATTGATTCTTGAAGCGATCGCGCCGGAAATTCGTGCTCAAGCGGCAAAAGCTCTGGCTCAAATCATGAATTTGGATGTGTACACGGCTCGATTGCACCTACCAAATCGCGGTTGGAAGATTTATCGCTTAGGTGCGATCGGAGAAATGAATCTCTACACCGAACAACTCAGAACCGCGAATATTCCGGCATTCTGCGTAACTGAGGTCGATTTACAACAGGTTTCAGTCTTTGAAGTGCAGTATTTTGAAGACTATGCGCCTCAAGCGATCGTCGTTTGTCAAGATCAGCAAGGACAACTAGGCTCACTGAGCTTTGATTGGTCAGAAGTCAGTCAGCGAGTGGAGGGACAGTTACCCATCCTAGAAAATGTAACCGATGTCATTCTTGGTAGAGAAGTCAAACGACGGAGTAAAGCAGAAACGTTGGACTATCTGCAAGTGTATGATCTGCATCTACCAAAGCGTCGTTGTATTCTGCGCATGTGTGATTGGCGCTATCAGTTTGATCAAGGGATCGAATTTGGCGCGATGGGAGATGCCACGATCGAACTTGATCAAGCGATGAATCGCCAGCACTGGAATAGCTTGAAAAACTTCCTAAATGAGCAGCTTCTCAAACAGCCGTTATGGGCAGATTTTAGTAGCTTTGGAGAAACCGCGATCGAGTTTCCAATGTTGCTCGAAAGGTTGCCTGCTCATGTGCAAGAGTACGATCACGCCCTTTGGAGTTCCGCCTTTCATCTCTATAGCAGTCTCGCTTTTAACCGTAATGCTCACCGATAGAGTGTGTGACAAAACTAAAAGCTAAGATAATGATGAACCATTGCGGCGCTTCCCATAAAGTTAGATCGTATTACCAGTAATCCAAAGCGGATGAATGGACAACCCTGCATTCGTAATCTCCGCCTTACTGTTCGTCGGGTCATTGAGCTACTGGCAATTTATCTCGATCGAGAAGCACTCAACATTAACCATTAACACCTACTGTCTAACTCTCTATAACAAAGACTAGGATTACGTTATGGAAAAACGTAATGAGGGAATTTTGAGGAAATCATGCAGAAACTGCGATTATGAATTCCCAATCCAACCTGACAGCACTTGCCCAACAAGGTGATACAACTACGGCAATTGCAACTCTGATCAATCAGCATCTTCACCCACAACAGATTGAAGCAAAGACCGCATTGAAAGATCGTTGTTTAAAGATTGTCCTTGAAGGCGCACAGACTCCTGATCAGAAGACATCAGTAGAGTTCATTCGTCAAGAGATTGCAAAATTGCAGAATTCTGAGATTGCGATCGTCAAAGTTTCTGGCAAGCAAGCAGACGAAGAATTTCCTGACTGGCAGGAAGAATTTCAGATCGTTTCAAAACCAAGCACTTCAATGTTTGGATCAATGTTTGGCGCGATCGCAAGTGCAGCAAGCGCTGTCACTGAAACAGCGACCCAAGTCGGAGGAAGCGTAACTGGAGCAGTGGTTGGAACCGCAGGAGCAATTGGGAATGCAGCAACTCAAACCGGGCAAGCGATAGCAACTGGCGCAGTTGGGGCAGGTGGCGCGATCGCCAATACAGTCATGCAAGCTCCAGCAAGTGTGGGCTATCTCGTTGATGTCGTGAGTGATAGCCCTTTGCTGAAAGAAGCAACCAAAGTGTTAAAGATGGATTTGGTGCTGGCATCCATTAGCCAAGTCGATGTTGTCCGAGCAGAGGCGCACGTTGCACATCTCAAAGAGAAATATCCAAACGAAAAGCCTTACAACATTGCTCATCGAATCATAGTAGAGAAATCAATCTACGCTGGGGGCACAGGCTTAGCCAGTAGCTTAGTACCTGGAGCCGCAGCTGCGGTCTTTGTTGTCGATTTAGCAGCAACCATGGCTTTGCAAGCGGAGATGGTCTATCAGATAGCCTGTGCATATGGAATGGATCTGAAAGCATCGGAACGAAAAGGTGAAGTTGTAACGATTTTCGGGTTAGCACTTGGTGGACAACATGCGATTAAAGCTGGATTAGGTTTGCTGCGGAATGTACCCGTTGCGGGAGCAGCGATCGGAGCAAGCAGCAATGCCGTGATGCTTTATGCGTTAGGTCATGCAGCCTGTCAGTTTTATGAGGCAAAAATTAGTCAAACAGCCCTGCCACCAACATTAGAAGACTTTCAATCTACAGGTGAAGCATATCTAAAAGGCGCGATGGCTCAAGAAGTCATCATGGATCAGATTTTAGTCCATCTGATGGTTGCTGGGCAGCCGAACACAACCTGGCAGCAAATTTTTCCAGATCTGAAGCAAATGAATTTCAGCCCCGCTTCGTTAGAAGCGATCGCAGCCAATTTACACTCTCCACCTTCTCTAGAGACTTTGCTTGATCAAGTCAATCAGGATTTTGCTGTTTCTCTGCTCGCGCAATGTCAGAAAATTGCTCAGCTAGACGGTGTAGTCACGGCTGAAGAGGCAGAAATTATTGATCGAATCAATGAGAAATTCAAAGCTGAACTCTTCTAAATTTGCGAAGTATAAGTCTTGACTTCTTTGCTAAACGCCTCTACTCCCTGACGGTGATAGAGGCGTTCTCAGTTGTATATCTGCAAATAGCGATTCACTTAAAAAAAGCCTAATCTCTGAAGATTAGGCTTTGAGGCAAATTAGAACGGAGTATAGTTAACTGAGAAGTAGAGTCCTTTCTCTTGTAGCGATCGCTTATCGCCCCCAGAAGACGTAATTGGAATCCCCCAATCCAGTCGAACCGACATACGATCGCTCTGTCGCCAAATCAATCCTAGCCCTGCACCTAAGAGCGTATTGGATTCAGGATTTGCGCTGCCAATGTTCCAGCCTGTGCCTAAATCAATGAAAGGAGCCAGTTGGAAAGTTCCGAGATTACGCGATCGGGCAATCGGAAACCGAAACTCAGCCGACAACAATGCCCCACTATCCGTTAACAGTGCATCTTGACGGAAGCCGCGCACCGTCATTTGCCCACCCAAGCCAAACTGCTCCAGCGGCAGCATCGAATCGCCCGAAAGTTGCACATCACCCCGAACTAAGAACAAGGTTTCAGGTGCAACTTGTCTTAGCCATTGACCTTGCCCCCGCCACGAAAAGAAGCGACTATCAGGAGCGTTCTCGTTCACGGTCGCATTCAGCCAGTTGAGTCCTAAGCTAAACTGCGATCGCAACGCAAATACATGCTGCGTACTCCGCTGTGTATACTCCTGGAAAAATCGCAGTGCAGAAACTTTCGTGCGTCCCTCTGAGTCTGCACCCGGAGACAGTGGAAAGCCACCGATGCCATCTAACCCGAGTTCTGTTTGGCTTTCTTGACGAGAGAAAACCAGTCCGATCGCTAAATCTTTAGTAGGACGTTGAAGCAACGGTTGACGAAACCCAAATTCGTAATATCGCGATTTTGATTGAATATCAAGAACACTAAAAGGTTCTTCAATCACATTGTTACGACCGGAGCCATAGCTAAACCAGAGTGCCCCATTCCGGGCATTGACTGGGACTGTATAGTTTAAATCGATCGTATTACTGCCTCGCGTATTAGAGTAGCCAAACGTCAGCGCATCACCGAAACCTAGTAGATTACCTTCTCGCAGTTCTAACTTACGGCGGAAACTGCCAACACTAGGAGAGCGACCATTATCAAATGAAGTGCTAACGCTAAAACTATCTGCCTCTTGGACATCTACTTGCAGTAAGTTTGTGCCCGGGCGAACTCCCGATTGTAAATCCGCAGAAACGTTACTGATTCGTGGATCGAGACGAAGCTGCTGAAGATTTTCGAGCAAGCGAGCAACATTAAGCGGCGCACCTGCACCAAGCTGAATTCGCTTGCGAATGTAGTCTGCGTTTAATCGGTGGTTTCCATTGACTTTGACATCTTCGAGCGTCCCTTCCACAACTTGCACCTTGACAACCCCGTCTTCCATTGTTTGGGGTTCGATCAATGCGCCAGTGGTAGTGTATCCGCGATCCGTATAGAGCTTGGTGATGGCTGCTCGTGCTTGGAGCAGATCCGTAAAGGTAAGATCTCGCCCGACATAAGGAGCTGTTGCGGATTGGAAATCTTCGGGTTTGAAGATTGTGCTGCCTGTGATGTCAAAGCGATCGACTCGGAAAGTTGCAGTTGCAGTTTCGGTCGATTCTAGCTCTGGAAGCTTGGGTGCAGGAAGCACTTCAGGAGCCGACAATTCTGATGAGGAGGTAGTTGAAGATGTAGTTTCGGATTCAGTCGAAGATGTAGTTGAAGGTGCAGTCGAAGATTTGGATTCGGTCGAACCTTCAGCAGGAATCTCAGCTTTAAGCTTTTCAAGATTTCTAGGGCGGGATGCTACGTTACCAACGTAAACGGCAAGGCTATCCGGTACATTTGCCAGAGCAATATCTTGGAAGCTTAAACCTGCCAAAGTCAGTACGCCCAGAAAATTCAAAGAAGCAAGCGTCCAGGGGGATTGGGAAGACATAGTAGTAACCTAAAGATGATCGACGGCGAAGCTGTTACCGGGATAGAAGTAGTATTCCCAGGAATAAAAGTCGGAAATCAACTCAAGGCTTTTACGCTACGATCGATTCCACAAATCCTCATCGGCAGGGAGTCCATACCACTAGAAAACCTTCCTGAGTCGAACGGTGGAAGGTTTAACTGTGTAATATTTTGTAAGTTTTTTAGGAAATTTCGGGGGCAGCGATGATGTTTTACCCGAAGACGAATCTGATTTTTAGGGCGAAGATTGATCCACGATCGAAGATTTTCGTTGACCAACGAGTTACAGTCGTCGTATACGGGTAATTTCGCTTCGAGGCGGCTTTAACTCCTGAAATTCCTCAAACATTCCAAAGTCAACGCAATGAATTGGAATTCAATTCTTTGGATTTGATCCCACAATCGCCCGAAAATCCCGTTCCAGCGCAGTGATTTTATTTTGAGCTAGCCGACCTGCCAAAGTCGTTTTCGGCAATTGATCTAATGCATCGATTGCTGATCGCCAATCTGCTAAGGCTCTGGCTCGATCGTTGCCTAACGCGCCATTATCGATCATCCGAATCGACTCAGCTAACCTCTGATTACTCTGCTCAAACCGAGTCTGAGCATTCTTCTCCTGAAATAGCTTTGCCTCCATGCGAGCGACCGTTTGACGGGCTACTCGAAACTCATCCGTCGTAAAACTACATCCTGCCGCATTACAGTAATCCTCCGGATCTTCTAGCAGTGAAACTGGCAATTGATCTAAATGCGTCTGTGCAGCTTTAACTTTCTCAGCCCCGAATTCGTGATCTTCAAACGCAGTGGCTTGGTTCACCAGTTGATCTGCCTGCTCGATGAGCGCGATCGCACTTCGATAGTGATGATGCATCGACATGTGAGTCGGCGCTAGTAAAAACGGAGCCTCTTTCAAAACGACATTCCGAATCCCCGGAATCGGTAAATTGGCAACGCCGACCGTCCCTGCACCCAATACGAGCAACGCCGTTCCAAACTTCAGTCTCGCCCAAAATTTAGAGGCAGGACGATTAATCTTGGCTGCTTGAGAGAAAACTTTCGGATTCGCTTGAGGAATCAAATCACTGATCGCAGCTTGTAACTCTGATTCCATCACAGGACTGCCAGTTTGTTGGCGCAGCTTTTCCAAACGACGAAGGGCAAGTTCAGCTTGAACTTGCCCAATCCCATTAGCACCAAGACACCGACGAATTTCGGTCTGGAGGAGGTTAAATGCACGATCGTTCAAACGCTTCATTTCAAGCTAAAACCAAACCAATACAGGCTTTAGAATTCCCGCCCAGAAGCGATTGAAACGCAAGAAGAAATGACGCTAATCCTGGATCAGCGTCACTGAGTTAAGAGTTGGTGGCTTGAGTCGCCAACATCTGTTTGAGTTTTTCCAACTCTTGTGCCCAACGTGGATCAGGTTGAACCGAATCCGAATCGCCAGCAGGAGTCGTCGAACGGCGAGCTTTGTTATTGTTATTGCCGCCTTTACTGCGTTTTGCCGAAGATCCACCAGCATTTGAAGCTGCTGCTTCAGGTTCATCTGCCTTATCTTTGGTACGAGGCAACGCTTTCTCAATTTTGATCGCGTTGTCTTTGATGCTGACTCCGTTGTATTTCTCGATGAATTGATCTGCCAACTCATCAGTTTTGACGGTGACGAAGCCGAAGCCACGACATTTACCCGTTTTACGATCGGTGATCAGCTTTGCCGTAACGCCTTCCCCTGCATCCGCAAATGCAGCTTCGAGGTCTTGACGGCTTAAATCTTCGGGTAAATTACCCACATATAAACGAACTGACATATCGAGACACCTCCAGACTTGGAATCCGAATTAAGAGAGCGCTAGGGCAACATTCATCTAAACTAACACTCTGACGTGATGGGCGAAGGATACGGCTGAATGACATTTCCGTTACCTCCCGCAGCCAGCTTTGCCGCAAGTTACGATCTTACCGAAAACCTCTTCCGATGGGATTCAAACTGAACCCGGAAAGTTTAGGAATAACCGATCGCACTCAGTAGGCTTAGTGATCACTAGAGGATTACAGGATCAGTAACAAGGTTACTGTGTCCCTTCAGGAGATGCGCCACTCTTAAAGGTATCATGCTCGTCTGTCAGATTCGAGTAGATGCTGCAATTTCCCTCTTGAGTTCTATGCCTTCTTGGTAGATTGTGCCGGACTGCTCCACATTAAAAACCAGCCGATCATTTCAATCGACTGGTTCAGCTTGCTGTGTTGGGAGGAGAAAACCTGTTACCGAGAGTTTGAAGGGTCGATTTCGCATTCGACCTAGCCACATTCGGCGAGTTGAACTCCTTGCTACAAAATGTAACAGTTTTGTCGGGGAATTGCAACAATTCTTTACAGAATTTGCAGCAGTCCAAGTAGAATCGTAGCCATCGCGACCGCAACTGACCAGGTTTGATGCCCGCTTCGCAAGAGCGATCCACTATGCAGTGTTTCAACGTCAACCGAAGGCGTGGCATTCCGACGCAGCCAGCCCGTCACAACTACAGGTTGTCCGATTGAAAACCGATAGAAGAGATTGCCGATCGCGCCAAATTGCGAGCAGTAATTCAAGTGAATTAAACCGGATTCAGTTTGCAAAATTAGATCTTGTCCAAGTTGATTGCGAGTGCCAGTACGCCCGATTAATCTTCCTTCAAGACGAATTTTCGGGCTATCAATTGGAGTGAGCGTTGGCTGAGTCAGAAAGCGAATGAGATGAGCTTGTTCGGTCTGAGATTCAGGAAAAAATCGATTAAATCGCACTAGCATTCCTAGACCGAAGCCGATGAGTGAAAAGGCAGTAAATAAGCTATAGTCACTCGCAAGCCAATTGAGTTGATAAATGCCACGGCTATGGAGGAGATAAGCAATACTCCATAAGAGTATTGCGATCGCATTACCGAGCATTAGTCCTAACCAAGGTGCAAGCTCAACAAGATTGCGCTTGCGATTCTCGACGACAGAAGAATCAATTTCAAACTCAGGTGTGATGTGCCATTCCTGACAATAATTTATGAGTTGATTGAGGCGAATTCCCAAGAGCGAATGGGACTGATTCAGCATAAGTTCAATGCGATTTCGATTCGCTTGTTCCCATTGAAATAGGGTAGAGATCGGAAGATGCTTGAATAAGCTGGCGAGTGTAGTAGCGCTGCGATAGCTGATTGGACTAAGTAACTCAAAGCTTTCTAGCACAGCAGGAGTTTGCTTTTCGTGCTGAATTGTTTCGTCAGTCGAGATCGCAATTTTGACTAGGGCGCGAGCTAATGCATTTGGATTGCCCGTTAAATTGCAAGCTTGGCGATCGCTATAGACAATTCGTTGTCTAGATAGCCACAATCCTGAGTAACGAAAAAGCGAAAAGCATCCATATGAAAGTGCAGAAATGATCGAAGCTACCGCACTTAAAACTTGAAACAATTTAGTTAAAAAAGCATTTTGAATCCGAATAGCTTTCAGTGAATCGCTCGCGATCGCGCACTGTTGATACAAGATGTAAGGAATTTGTAGCGCAACTGCAATCAGCGACATCCAGATAAAATCCCATTGAGCAATATGACCTAATTCATATCCACAAATTGCAGCAATTTCTTCTTCAGTTAAACTGTCGAATAATCCTTGACTCACGACAATTCGAGCGAATTTAGGAAAACAGCCATAAGTAAAAGAGATTGGCGCTTGAGTTGGCAAAATCCTGAGTTTTGGAATCGGAACTTTTTGCTGTTGAGAAAAGCGTTGAAGTAATCGGGAAGATTCCGCACTATGACGAGTCAGTGCAGCAGTAGACAGAGGCTTGAGTCCATAAAACTGCTTCAGAATCGCATCTAAAATCCACGGGGAGGCAATGAAGGCAATGACGAGACTCAAACCTAAGCCTAGTGCAGGAACTTCGCCCTCTGGAATGAGTGGACTCAGATTTAACCATCGCTGCACCCGAAACCAAAACCAAGACGCTGCGATCGCGGCTGACCAGATACCGTAGAGTGTGAGAAAAAGCATCACAACTGCGCCCATTTCTGCCCATTGCAGGCGAGCAGGATTCAGGCGGCGCAAGGGTTGCCAGCGTTGTGCGCGTCCGGCATTTTGCCAAACATGCTGAGTTTTTTCGGGTTGAGCCAGCGCGGCTTGAGACGATGCGCTGCTAGATTCCTGGGTTTCCTGAATCGGCTGAACTTGCTGAATCGGCTGAGCTTGCTGCACTCGTTTTCGCCGCGTTTTCTGTTTCGGCTCGATCGGAACAAATCCTGTTTCGACAGGCGTGAGTTTAGCGATCGTTTGAGTTGCCCAAGCCCGTGCTTGTTCGTTCTGGCTGTGCTGAAGTTCTTGACAGAGTGCGATCGCGCTTTCGGTCTGTCCACTCTGGATTTTGGCTCGAATGATGCCAATTCGCGCCTTTAACGCATCAGGTTGATCGAGATCCGATGCAGATGCCAGAAATTCTGAAAGTTGCGCGATCGCGCCTGGGTAATTTTCGCTCTGAAGCGCTGCCAATCCTGCTTCTAGCCCTTCTAAACGAGAAGCCGATTCCGGAAAAGAAGACATAGTAGGATTCCCTAAAATACAGCGTTCTTAGAGTACCCAGGTAAAAATTTAAATTTCGGCTCGTGGCTTAGTCAGATGAAGGGGTGGAGAGCGGGGAGTAGGGAACATTCCCCCCACTCCCCACTCCCTACTCCCTACTAAATCTCCACAGGTTGCTGCCCCGACACCACAGGCGCGATCGCACTCAATTTCAACTCCGGATGATCGCCTTGCAACTGCTGACAATTCCATTCATTGCGGAACAGCAACACAGGACGCTGCCAACTGTCTTTCACCGTGACCGTATTGAAAATTCGCCCGACTTTTTCGAGCGCTTCCCAGCCACCCTCTACCCAGCGAGCAACCGTGTAGGGCAAATATTCAACCGTTGTCTCCACGCCGTATTCATTCTGCAATCTGAATTGCACGACTTCCATTTGAAGTTGTCCGACAGCTGCGAGAATGGGATCTCGTTTTGCTTCATCGGCGGAATACATGATCTGAACGGCTCCTTCTTCCCGCAGTTCTGACACTCCTTTGCGGAATTGCTTGAACTTCGACGGGTTGGGATTTCTCAAATACGCAAATAATTCTGGCGAAAAGCAAGGAATCCCTTCGTATTCGAGCTTTTGACCGTTGTAAATCGTGTCACCGATCGCGAAAACGCCGGGATTATTTAAACCAATCACATCACCTGGATATGCCTCTTCAATGACTTCTCGATCTTGAGCAAATAGCTTTTGAGGACGAGACAATCGCACAGTTTTTCCAGTTCGAGCATGGCTGACGACCATATCTTTTTCAAACTTGCCCGAACAGACTCGCACAAAGGCAACGCGATCTCGGTGTTTCGGGTCCATATTCGCTTGCAGCTTGAAGACAAAACCCGAGAACTCCGGATAAGTGGGTTCAATTTCACCTTTTGTGCTCGTATGTCCACCGGGCTTCAAAGCGTAATCTAAGAACGAATTCAAGAATAGTTCAACCCCAAAATTCGTCATGGCACTTCCGAAAAAGAGCGGCGTCATTTGCCCTTTGTGAATTGCTTCTAGGTCAAATTCAGACCCAATTTCTTCGACTAATTCCAGTTCGTCTTTGAATTGGTAATACAGATCTTTCTCTAGCAGATCCTCAATATTCGGATCGCCCAAATCGATAACAGTATCGACCGCTTCACGGCTCCCATGTTTGCTGCGCTCGAATAAATGAATCTTGCGCGATCGTCGATCGAATACTCCTTTAAATTGATCGCCCATGCCGATTGGGTAATTCACAGCATAGGTTTGCATCCCCAGTTCTTGCTCGATTTCGTCCATCAGTTCAATCGGACTCCGACCCGGA
This sequence comes from Leptolyngbya sp. FACHB-1624, assembly GCF_047649235.1. Classification (NCBI taxonomy): domain Bacteria; kingdom Bacillati; phylum Cyanobacteriota; class Cyanophyceae; order Leptolyngbyales; family Leptolyngbyaceae; genus Leptolyngbya; species Leptolyngbya sp. FACHB-1624. The sequence continues at coordinate 5,751,109 of NZ_CP180258.1, read as the reverse complement.
CGATCGAGCTTATTGACAAAGGTAAAGATCGGCAGCGATCGCATGCGACAGACTTCAAACAACTTGCGCGTCTGCGGTTCTAGACCTTTAGCTGCGTCGATCAACATCACGGCATTGTCCGCCGCCGCTAAGGTGCGATACGTGTCTTCACTAAAATCTTGGTGCCCTGGCGTATCGAGCAGATTGATCTGACACTGCTGATATTCAAATTGCAGCACGGTTGAGGTAATCGAAATACCCCGTTGTTGCTCCATCGCCATCCAGTCTGAAGTCGCATGACGTTGCGCGCGACGAGCCTTCACCGCACCCGCTTCATGAATCGCACCTCCATACAGCAACAGCTTTTCGGTCAGCGTCGTTTTCCCAGCGTCGGGGTGAGAAATAATCGCAAAATTTCGTCGCCGTTCTACGGCTTCCTGCAATTCGGACTGAAGTTCGATCGACATGCTAGTGGCTCAGAGTTAGAGTGCGGGCAATCCCAATTCATAACGATATCTTAAAGCTAACAACAAATTCGGTGGGATTGTCGCTAGATTCAAAAGCATCGAGTTTGATTCTCCTCATGCAATCCATCGGACAACAAAAACTTCTCTCCGCACTGTGTCACGGATCAATTTTCTTTAGTGCTACCCTCGTTTCCATCGGGATTCCTATCGCAATTTTGCTGATCACGGACGACTGGGTCATTAAAGACAATGCCCGTGAAGCACTGAATTTTCATATCAATTTATACGCATATGGAATTTTAGCAGGGGTGCTCGCTGCCACCGTTATTGGTATCCCGATTGCGATGGTTATCGGCATTGGACTTTTGATCTGTAGTTGGCTGTTTCCGATTTTGGCGATCGTCAAGGTGATTGAGCGACCTGAACAACCGTATAGATATCCATTTATCTTAAGACTGCTGTAACTTTACGTACGCTTTGCATTTACTTTGTGAAAGCTTGATGAAACCGACCGTTTAATCTCGGAGCTTTCCCCATAAAATAGTCGCCAGGGTTCAGGAAATCTACCACTCAGGATTGAGCTTGTCAGAGACGAGTAAATTTTAAGCGCGATCGCACGTAGAGGCGATCTTGCTCAAAGCCTATTTGAGGGTTGAGAAATACGGTGGCTAAAGTGTTCGAGCGGTTCGTCTACCCGGGTTGGGGCAAAATTTCGTGTGGAAACTCTCAGCAGCGGGAGGGACAACAATGAGTCTCAACCATTCTTTGAGTGCAGAGGCAATGATCCTCGGTTCAGATTCTATTCTAGAAAGGATATTATCGAGCCGAGCGACTCGATCCATCTACGCGAGAGCTAGCAGTTTTAACACTACAGTGACAACTAATCTGCTGGCGCGCAATGTGACAACAGGCGCAAATCAGATTTGGTCGATCGCAAGTTCAAGCCCAGTCGTGCGGAATGATTTACCGACTGAAGCCGATGCGAATTGGCAAGTTGCAGGGATCGCAGACTTCAATCGAGATGGGCAACAAGATCTCCTGTGGCGGAATTTTCGCACGGGAGCAATGCGAATCTGGCAGTTGGAGAATGGCACTGCTCAGACGATCGCACTAGATCCCGTCATTGACCTCAATTCGCGTGTTGCAGGATTAGCTGACTTTAATAATGACGGCTCCGTTGATATTCTCTGGCAGAATACTGAGAGTGGAGAAACTTCACTTTGGCTGTTGAATAATACAGCGATCGCACAGAAAACAGGGATCGCTTCAACGGGACCAGGGGGCTGGCGAATTCAGGGCATTACGGATCTGAATCTTGATCGCTCTCCGGATCTAATTTGGTATGACCTCAATACCGGACAAACCGCAGTCTGGACCCTCAACAATGGGGTTTTCGCCCAGGGATTGTATCTTGATCCTGCGCCTAGCTTGGATTGGAAAATTGCGGGCATTGGAGATTTTAACGGCGATCGCTTTTCGGATTTGGTCTGGCGGAATGAGACAACCGGGGAGACGCAGTTTTGGCTCTACAACGGCATACAGCGCGTTCAAACCACAGCAGGACGATCGCTCAGTTCTGATTGGCAATCGCTGAGTAGAACGGATCTCAATGGGGATGGAACAACCGATTTACTCTGGCGCAATTCATCAACTGGAGAATTATTAGGTTGGTTTGTCAGAAATGGCAGTGTAGCCGATGCCACAACCGTCTTCACAGAACCGAATTTAGATTGGCAACCGACCTCGACTCTCGAGCGCTCTGCTTCGCTCTTGATCACGCCGACAACTTCAACGTCACGCACAGGCACACTGACCAGTGGCGGAACAATTGCGACCGCCGAGAATCAAGCTCCAATCTTTTCGCGCAGCGATCGCGTCGATGCTGGCAACACGAGCGATTTTTACCGCTTCACGATTGGTCAATCTGGAATCTTCACCGCGAGTTTGACTGGACTTACGGGCGATTCAGATATCCGGTTGATTCAGGATGTAAATAGCAATGGCGTGATCGATAGCGGCGAAATTCTCGCTTGGCAATGGGAACGCGGCACAGCGGCAGAATCGATTCGTCGATTTATCAATCCTGGGACTTATCTTGTAGAAGTTCTAAGCTACCGAAATCAAGCAGCGAACTACACCGTTTCGAGTAATTTTACGGCTGCTGCTAGTGATGATCAGCAGTTTCGGATTGCGCTGACGTTCGCCGATTCTCTAGCTGGATTAAATTCCGCTGCACGTGATGCAATTAATCAAGCAGCAAGGTTCTGGGAAGGAGTGATTCTCAATCGCACAGGCATCACACGATCGAATACGTTAGACATTGCATTAACGGGTGAAAATCTTGTTGCCCAAGATGGCACTGCTGATACTGGCACATTGGCATTATCCGGACCAACGCTCACGCTAGACTCAGCAAATAATCTCGTGATTACCCGCGGCGCGAGTACGCTCAATACTCGGAAGATTGCTGAATTCAATGCAAATCCGATTTATTTACGCGACATCATGATTCATGAGTTGGCTCACGTCTTCGGATTTGGGACAATTTGGGAGCCGCTTGAATTTGCCTACTCAGACGGAACGCGGGTTAGAGCAGGTCAGACTTGGATCGATCGCACCAGCGCCACGTATCGCGCCAACAGTTATGCAGCAGCAGCCTATGGCGATTTGTTAGGCACGGGCACTGCAACTGCGGTTCCGATCGAGCCACAGGTCTTTTTCCACTGGGATGAGCGGCGGTTTGATATCGAGTTGATGACTCCGTTTGCGGAATCTCCGGGAGTCGCAATGCCAATGAGCAGCCTAACTTTGGGAGCGTTACGCGATTTGGGATGGAGCGTGAATTTTGGCGCAATTCAACCTTATGCGCTGCCCAATCTTGCCAGTGTAACGGCGAGCACGTCGCCGAATCCGGGTGGAGCAGCTCTGTTGAGCTACAAATGCGGCTGTAGAGGCTGTTTAGCAGCCGTACGGACAGAGATTCTTTCGCCTAGGTTGTCTGATCAGATTCAGGCAACGGCTTAAACCCCTGTTTAAAGCAAAATTGCCTTAAAACAAAACTGCCCCGAACTCAAATTGAGTTGCAGGGCATAGGGACAGTTAAACGCTAAGCCTATTATGGTCAGGAGTTAGCGAGATCTTCGGGAAACGAGGGACGGTTGTTGGAGTGTCCATTGAAGCGATCGTGATCGCTTCAATGGACACACACTTATAGATACCAGTGTGGGCTGGAGTCCTGAGATATACTTCTGCATCGTTGGTTTGATGTTTTTAGATCACCCTTGATATCTTTAAGAGCAGCGATTCAGCTGCTTTTTTCTTGCTTTGAACTACAGGTTTGACAGTACACTAGACGCGATCGAGTTCTTTTTTCCGCGCTAGTCGTCTATGCAATTTCTCTCGCCCCTGTACGCCATTTTCTTGCTTTGTGTGATCGGAGTGTACTGGTCGGCACGTTCAACTTGGTTGAGATCTTGGTTAATCTTTCTCGCCAGTTTAGTGTTTTATGCGTCACTTCAAGCCCAGTATATTCCGCTGTTGCTGGTCGCGACAGTGATTAACTATTGGCTAGGGCGGGCGATGGGAGTGCCGCCAGATTGGCGAATTGAAGATTGGCAGTTTGCTCAAGCTGACTGGAATCAGCGACGGTTGCGCGTGCTGTGCGCGGGGATTTTTCTCAATGTCCTGTTGCTCGTAGGATTTAAATATGTGCCGTTTGTGTTTGGAACGATCGGAGAAATCTTAGATATTCCAACGATTCAACAAACTGCAAACTGGACAGATATTCACCTCATTGCACCTTTTGGACTGAGCTTTTTCTGTTTTGAATGTATTGCGTATTTAGTCGATGTGTATCGGGGAGCGCCTGCGGCTCAAGGGTTTCTCGATTTTGCAGCCTATAAGCTGTTTTTTGCCAAGTTGATTTCTGGTCCGATTACGCGCTATCACCCGTTTGTCGGACAGATCCAGGCAGTTCAAGCGCCTCAAATGCCGCAGATTACAGAAGGGCTTTGGCTAATTGCCTGTGGAGCGATTAAGAAAGGATTAGTGGCAGATCGCTTAAATGTCCTCGTCAATTTAAGTTTTGACAATATTCAACGCGCAGGAAGTGCAGATCTGTGGTTAGCAATTATTGCGTATGGGTTCCAGCTTTATCTCGATTTTAGTGGCTACGTGGATGTAGCACGCGGAAGTGCATTGCTCCTCGGGATCAAACTTCCAGAGAATTTTAATTTTCCTTATCTGACGACAAGCCTGGCTGATTTTTGGCGACGTTGGCACATGACCTTGGGCGATTGGTTGCGCAATTACCTTTATTTTCCTTTGGGTGGATCGCGGCGCGGATTGTTTCGGACTTGTTTGAATTTGCTGATTGTGATGACGATCGCGGGAATTTGGCACGGAGCAGCGTGGGGATTTTTGGCGTGGGGTGTGATTCATGGAATTGGACTCGCCATCCACCGATTGAATGTCGCGATCGCAAAACAATTCACCTGGATTGCAGCAGCTTGGTCAAGTTTGCCTGGGATGTTAGTCGCTTGGGCTTTGACTCAATCGTTGGTCTTCATTTCGTGGATCTTTTTCCGGTTGCCGAATGTTGATTCTGCGTTGAAGGTGGTAGAGCGACTTTGGGGCTATTCGGCGGATGTGCAATATGCTCAAAAAGTTTATATAGAAGCAGTTGGGTTGAATCCGCCTCAGATTGTCATGGTCTTGAGCGCGATCGCGTTGATCATGGTCTTCGCTTATCTGTTACAGCGCAGCTTGAAGTTGAATTTAACTTGGCATTTGAAGCTTTTGCTAGTTCCCCTGTGTTGGTACGTGGTATGGCAACTTGCTCCAGAAGCAGGTACGCAATACATTTACTTTGATTTCTAATTCATTCGGATTTAGGAGGATTTTCTTGCATGATGGAGAGTGGAGTAACTGAAGTTTCTGCTATGAAAACTGAAGAAACAGCTAGCCCGGCAGAGGTAACAGAGATTCGGGCTTGGGGAACGGTGACGGTTTTAGAAGAATCGAAGCGATATCGAATTAATCGAATTGAGATTAAGCCGGGAGCACATATTAGTACTCAGATGCATTACCATCGCAGTGAACATTGGATTGTCGTGTCTGGGACAGCCCGAGTGATCTGTGGTGGAGAAGAGAAGGTATTAATGCAGAAACAATCCACTTATGTCCCAATGGCAACGCCACATCGGGTGGATAATCCGGGAGTGATTCCGCTCGTGATGATCGAGGTGCAGAATGGGGAGTATTTGGGTGAGGACGATATTGTTCGGTTTGAGAAAGATCCGAATTCTTGAGGAGATGGGGAATGGGGAAAACCTAACTCAGAGCATTCCCTACTCCCCACTCTTTTCCACGCATTCACAACTCAAACAGAATCGCTATAGCTCTTGTCCTCCAGCTTGAACTGTATCCACTTCTTTAACTTTCAGATTCAGCGGTACTTTCAAACTCGATCGCTGTTTTAAACTGGTCTGATAGCGACCGAGAGCTGTTAAGGGGAAGTGCTGCTGATAGAGATGATATTTCAGGTAGAAATGACCCGGAAATCCAGTGCCTGTGAACCAATCTTCATTCCAGGCTCCATCTTGCTGAGTGCTAATTAGATAAGCGACTCCCTTGTCGATCGCTTCCCATTCATAGTCGCCTGTTCCATCGCCTGCTGCAAGTAATCCAATTAATGCCCAAGCGGTTTGAGAGGCAGTACTCGCTCCTTGTCCTTTTAGCGCTGGATTCTTATAACTTTCGCAAGTTTCGCCCCAACCTCCATCGGGATTCTGAACACTCACAATCCAATTAGCACCGCGCTGAATACTTCGCCGATGCGTATTCGGAGCAACTTTTGCGAGGGCAGCTAAAACACCACTGGTTCCATAGAGATAGTTCACGCCCCAACGTCCAAACCATGAGCCATCTTTTTCTTGTTCGCGGGTGAGATAGCGCAGAGCACGATCGAGCTTTTCTGGAGTAATGGCAACTCCTACCTCTGGCTCAATCTGCCCCAACATTTCCAGCACTCTCGCAGTCACATCAGCAGTATTCGGATCAATCATTGCTCTGAGATCGCCATAAGGAACCTCATTGATCCAGTCTTGATCGTTATCGAGATCAAAAGCTGCCCAGCCCCCCGGTTTACACTGCATTGTGCTGATCCACTCGACGCAACGAGCGATCGCTTGTCGCTTTAAACCTTGATTCGGCATGTGGATCAAGTCGAGTGCCATCACCACAACAGCCGAATCGTCTACGTCTGGGTAGAATCGATTCTCAAATTCAAACGCCCAGGCTCCGGGCTTGCCTTGAGTGTTTTTAACTGCCCAATCTCCGTAACTGAGAATTTGTTTTTCGAGCAACCATTCTCCTGCTTTGACCAGTGTTGGATCATCTGGAGCTACCCCAGATTCGATCAGAGATCGAACGACTAATCCAGTGTCCCAAACGGGAGAAACACAAGGCTGAATTCGATAGCTGTTCTCTTCTTCGATCGCAAAATGATCGATCGCATTCATGCCTCTGATCACGTAAGGATCATTTACGTCATATCCTAAGCACCGTAATGCAATCAGAGAATTGATCATCGCGGGAATTATTCCGCCCCAGTCTCCGGTTGCTTCTTGCCGTTCGAGAACCCATTTTTCGGCAGCTTTAATTCCTTCTTCTCGGAGCGGGACAAGGTTCCACTCTTCTGCAAATTTGAAAGCTCGATCGAGGTCGAGAAATAAATCTGTCCAGTCTGATTTTCTGGGCAATTCATATTTGACGTTGTTCACGCCTTCGACGTAAAGCTCATCGAGCGTGATCGTCGGATTTGTAATGAAGACAGGCTTACGATCGAACGCGATTAACAGAGGTACAGTACTGCCCCGCGCCCAACTCGACATCTCATAAATACTGAACGTATGTCCCGAAAATAGCGGCTCTGATCCAAATGGATTGGGAACCTCAATTTTCAGTGACGGCAGCAGCATAATCCAAGGTGGAATAGATGGAATGCCGTGCCAGTCGTAGCATCCAATCAACGCTAAATGGAATTTTGTGAAAATGCGAGTTTTGCTAATTCCGCCGCGTGCCAGGATAAATTCTTTTGCCTTGATCAAAGCGGAATCAGTTGCCGGAACTTCTAATAACCGGAGTGCCATGTACGTCTCAACGGTGGTACTGAGATCGCCGCCGTCGCCGTAATACAGTTCCCAGCCTCCATGTTCTCGTTGTTGCGATCGCAAGTATTGCTCAGCTTTCTGCAACGGTCGCTCTTGATCAGTGCCCCAAATCTTATGCAGCAGAATCGTTTCTGCGGTGATGGTCACATTCGATTCGAGTTCTGCCCACCAATAGCCTTCTGGTTTTTGTAACGACAGTAGATATTGCTGACTGGCTTCGATCGCATTTTCTAGCGCTGACATCTTAGATACTCCTCACACCAACCCAAACCTTATCATCTGCATCGGCTTCTCTGCCAGACTGTGCTGATTGCACTGATCTTGTTTTTTGTTCTAGAGTAAATCCTCTTGAATTTCCACTTTACCTTGACGATGTATTGGGAATTTAAGGTAACGTTTTCATCGACGCGAAGAAATGCCATTTCCAGCGCTCCGCTAAAATTCGTGCCTTCATGGTGAGCTTGACATGTCTGATATCGTTCTTGGGATTTCGATCGTGAGTTTCTTGATTTGGGTCTATTTGCTAGCGTTCAGAGGTCAGTTTTGGCGGATGGATCAGCGGTTGCCAACAGGTGAAATTCAGAGTGCGTCGGTTTGTGTGGTGATTCCAGCGCGCAATGAGGCGGATATGCTGCCGCTGACGTTACGATCGCTCTTGACACAAGATTTTTCAGGCTCTCTCACGATTTTTCTCGTCGATGATCACAGCACGGATGGCACAGCACAAATTGCGCGATCAACGGCTGAAGAATGCAATCAATCTGCTCGGTTGCAGATCATTCCAGCTCAGCCTTTGCCGAGTGGCTGGACAGGGAAGCTTTGGGCGGTGCAGCAGGGAATTGAACGAGCAATAGAGCTAAAGCCGGACTACATTTTGCTGACGGACGCAGATATTCAACATGATTCAGGGAATGTGCGGGATTTAGTGAGTTGGGCGATCGCAGACGATCGAGAGTTAGTTTCGCTAATGGTGCGCTTACGCTGTGTGAGCATTTGGGAGAAGCTATTAATTCCAGCATTTGTGTTCTTTTTTGCCAAGTTATATCCGTTTCGCTGGGCAAATGATCCGACTCGAACGCTAGCGGCAGCGGCAGGAGGTTGTAGTTTAATTCGACGCGAGGCATTGGAGCGAATTGGTGGAATGTATGCCATTCGGCAGGCGTTAATTGATGATTGTGCTCTGGCAGATGCGATTAAGGCAAGTGGAACGAGACGGATTTGGCTCGGATTAACGCGATCGACAATTAGCCTCCGTCCTTACGATTCACTCGATACGATTTGGAAAATGGTCGCTCGAACGGCTTATACCCAATTGAACTATTCGCCAATCTTGCTGGTTGGATCGGTGCTAGGAATGGGTTTGGTTTACCTTGCTCCGATTCTTGTGCTGAATTGGATCGGGTTCGTGACGTATGTGTTGATGTCGATCGCTTATTTTCCGATTGTGCGATTTTATCGCTGTCCCGCTTGGTCTGCATTTTGTTTGCCCGCGATCGCGTTTCTGTATACCTTAATGACGATCGACTCTGCACTCCAACATTGGCAAGGTAAAGGCGGAGCCTGGAAAGGTCGCACCTATGGCACATAAAATCTTGCAATCCTAACCCATTCCGAAAAATCAGAGGTATTTACGACGTTAAGCTAGTGCTAAGGATCGGTCAGTTTAGCGAGGCAGGAGCAATCCGATCGCGATCGCCCCAATCGCCCCAATCAATGTATTCAAAATATTCACGACATCATGCGTTAGAAATGGGACTTTATCCTCGATCGTCGCTCCGATCAAACTTTCAATCGTCGTGGCTACAAAAGCCGCGATCGCACAAATTCCAATGCCAATCGGACTGATTAATCCTAGCGACCAGCCGACGATTGCGATCGCAACCGATCCCACAACTCCTGCGATCGTGCCTTCCAAACTCACCGCGCCTTCTGTTCCACGGGGGACGGGTTTTAATGTCGTAATTAAGAAAGTTCTCTGCCCGTAAGCCTTACCAATCTCAGTTCCACAAGTATCAGAAAGCTTGGTGCAAAAACTCGCGACATATCCCAATGCCAAGAGTGGAATGAAATCGATTGCGAACTGCGTTACATTTAAACCCAACACCAATAAGGCACAAATCGCCCCGACTAGCGCCGATCCCCAAACATTTCCTGCCCCTCTTGCGCCCGATCGCGCTTCTGCGATCCCTAATGCTTCTTTCTGCGCCTTGCCAACGAATGTTACGCCTGAACCAACTAGAAAATAAAAGACGACCAGCAAGTAACCTCGCCAGCCCAAACAGCCCCAAACAATCACACCTAAAATCCAAGCATTGACAATGCCGCCCGGAGTTAGAAGCTTCTTAGGCGCGATCGCCAGCAGTCCTAACAAAACCGCATTCAGCACGATCGCGATCAGCCAATCTGTCATCGAAGGAATTGCTGGAGGCATACGCACAGAAAAAAATTCGCCATAATTGATTCTGACATCAACGAGCGGCGAAATCATGAATTCAGTGCTATTTCATCTCGCCTTTCCAGTGCGGGATATTCCCACGACAAAGGCTTACTATGTGGACGGTTTAGGCTGCGGTTTAGGGCGAGAAAATGATCAAGCTGCAATTTTGAACTTATACGATCATCAATTGGTTGCCCATGTAACGCAGGATGAAATAACTCCACAAAAAGGGATCTATCCGCGTCACTTTGGGCTGATTTTTACCAACAAGTCCGATTGGCAAGCGTTGCTCGATCGCGCTCAGCAAAAACAACTCTCGTTCTATCAACAACCGAAACACCGCTTTGTGGGTATGCCGCTTGAACATTCCACCTTTTTTCTGATTGACCCCTTTGGCAATTTGATGGAGTACAAACACTACACCGATTCGACTGCCATTTTCGGCGGCGATCTTAATCAGATTGGCGATCGCTAATTTCTTGAGGCAGTGCTTTCATCTGCGATCGACGTTTGAGCCAGAACAGTCCCGGCAAAATGACTAAAGCTGCAAACATAGGAGGTTCTGGGACTGTGGCTGTGGCATCGGTTCGAGTGATGCCGTGTACCGTCAACTGGGTTTCAGGCTCAAAGTGCCGCTGATAAAACCCGGCGATTTCGACCCCGAATCCACTGTCGAAGATAGCGTCAATGTGGATGAAGTCGCTACTGCGAATCAGATTAAAGGGATTGTTTGCGGATAAGCTTGCTTCAAATGAATCAATCAAATTCTCACCATTGAAGATGCCGAACGCGACAAGACTATTTGCGCTGGCGTACTCTCCTGGTTCAGTGGCAAATGCGATCGCAGCAAGTGCAGCCTCAAAATCGAACTGAAAACAGCCACATTGCGTATCAAAGTTAATTTCAGTAAAGGATAAGCTTTCAGCAGTTGCAAAATAGTTTGATCCCATCCCTGTGGCGAATGCTTCTGAGAATTGATCTAATTCGTCTACGGTTGTGAGTGCATCTGCGGGAGCCTCAGCGAACGCGCCAGAGCCAGGAGATGAAATTGTCTTGGTGGAAGTTGTGATACCTGAGTTGAGGTTATTTCCCTGCCAGGTAAAGTTGTTCAGGAGTAAACTGCTGCTGGATGCTGCAAGACTTGCCGCTTGGCTTGGTGCAATAGCGATCGTGGAACTTATCACGATCGGGGCTGTCAACATCAAGCCCTGCATAACGGTTTGGATAGTGAATTTCATTGAGCAACGCTCCTAATCATGGATCAAGTTTGAGAAGCACTCTTCTGCAGCAAGGGAGGGTAGGAGGTCAATACTGAGGGGAAATTACGGTCGTGTAATGTCTGAAAAAATAAATATTACGTGCAACTCTACTGAGTTTCTTAAGTAACATCAGGTACTTTGAAATCTGCTCTACAGTAATTTCATAAAGTTGAAGTGTAAATTAACACAATCCAAATATAAGAGTTGTGAGTAATCCGTAACGCTACTGAGAAATCTTCAAGGGTTTGAGCATCGATTTGGAGAAGGTGCTGGCTGAGAATAAGAGCGTCTTCACTGGAATGATTTCAACATGAAAAATGGGAGGCATAGATATGCCTCCCACTGCATCTGAAAATGAGGAAGTTCTAAGAATTTGCGATCGCAGCAAACAATTCGTCGTAATCTTTGGCAAATCCGAGGCGCACATCTGCAAATTCTCCTGAACTCACAGCTTGGCGCAGCACAGACATCACTGCCGTCGCATGACTTTGTGCAACATCCGCATCTACGCCTTCGCGCTCTGCAATTCGGCGATAGAATTCATCAACTTTGAAATGCTCTCCCATTTGTCCTTCACGCCCGCGCAGACAGTCTCCCAATTCTTTGGGAAGCTGTGCCGCAAGATGGCTAGCTTCATCTCCGAGTAATCTTTCTCGCATTGTTTCTAACGTTGCTTTTGTTGCTTGAATTGCACCTTCTCGCGATTCAAATGATGCCGACTCTTTTACTGCTCGAATGAACTGATCGTAATTCATCAATTAGTCTCCAATTAGTAACGAAACACTGCCGCGATCGGCGCAGGAGCAGGCATCACATCTGGCTCCACTGCATAGACTATTCCTCCATTGATCAATGTCTGAATTGCCGCTGCATCTAGTAAGTCCTCGTCTCCTACTTCAGCATTGGTATGAATTTGGATCTCATTGGCATTCGGATCAAATCTGCCCCACTTCTGTACGCCGACTGCAACAAACAATCGATCGACTCGCCCATAGTAAGCTGCCGGAACAGTCTCTTCGAGCTTGGTCGAGATCAATTCTGTGTTTGATAAGTCGTGATAATCATGCGCTGCTTGTTCTTGTGCCTGCAAGAAGTAAGGCTCCACGATCGACCAAACTTGCTGATGCAACTCGGCGATTGCAGTGTCTTTGACATTTCCGGTAATGCCTTCTTCGATCAGATGGGGATAAGTATTTGCTTCCCGGTAAATCGGCATTAAATACTCCACACAAGCAAGCACTAAAGGCGATCGCTTCCCATTGAGAAAATCGTGCAACGCACTATCGATCGCGTGAAAAAACTGACCATAGTCTTTTTTCACATCATCTTGCTCAGGCGCACCTTGCCCATGAAACACACCTGTTCCGGCTGATGAATTCGTGAAATTCGCAGTTCCACTCGTCGTGCCGATGCGGAATTGTCCTCGCTGTTCATTGTCGTCATACTGCAAGACTTCATCCATCGCCTGCGGCAAGTTGGGAACATTGATTTCCCGGAGATGGTAGCGATCGCCTTCAAACAATTTCACTTGCTTCTGGCTGAGTTCGAGCACATAAAATGTCCCGTCTCCCGTCAGCAGCGGCAAAAGCGGCTTGAGATGAAATTGATCCGTGACCACAACTAGCTCAGACAAATCGAGTGGCACTTTGTAGTAACGGAAAAAATCATCCGTGATGAACAGTGCAAGACCCGAATCTTGTTGCTGCCAAAAATCGTCTTCCGACTCAATCAGGTCAGTCACGGGGCGCAAAAAATCATTGGCTTCGTCCTCAGAGAGTCCGTTGTCCTGTAATTTTTGCAGCGCTTCTCGAAAAAGGTTCTTAAATCGAATTTCATTTTGTCGAGTCTCAGTTCCAGCGACAACGGTTGGCAGGTAAATCGAAACGCACCAACTCTTTGATCGCTCAACTAATCCTTTCACTTCCTCGATCGTTAAAACACTCACGACAATCTCCTATGATTTTTCTTGATTCTCTTGAGGTGCTTTCTCTGTAGGTCTTTCTAAAGCTGCTTCATTCACCGGAGTTATTTCTTGATCATCCCGACTGTAATCTGGTTCAGTCGGTGTATCTCCAGGATTAGTATCAATCAGCCCGTTTTGATTCGTGTTGGTTTTCGTTGGGCTACTTCTATGGCTATATGAATCAGGCATAGCTATGTTCCTCATCGGTTCTTCTTTCCATTCAACTAATGTTTGAAGGGGCGAAATCTGTCGGAGGAAAGGTTAGCCGTTGTTAAGATGCACCTTGAGATTTTCGTAGAGCACTCACTTCAATAGAGGAAACTTTGGCGATCGCGTTCCACAGTAAAGGAACTGTTCTGTAGAAGACACAGATTCTATGTTTTGCCAAACCACTGAACGCCAATTTACCCTAGAGGACTTTCAGCCATTTCTGGATCAGTTCAAAATTGACTTGTGGGAGTTTGGAATTCTGGCTTGGCTGCTGGCGATCGTTGATCGTACCTTTGCCCTCTTTTCGGGTGGATTTCCCTCTGCTGTCGAACTAATTCAACTCTTTGTCACAACCTTAATGGCAATGGGGTGGGCATTGCTGAGTCCTCGATCCGAGGAATTGGCGCTTCGACTGACCGAATTCTTTCAGCCCGTTTTTTCTGATCTACACTCGGTCAAATCTGTACCCTCGATCGCGCAATTGCGGAAACTGGGCTATCAGCAAACGTTCTTCTGGCACAACTGGAAAATCAATCATTCCGTGATTCCCAATCCTAGAAGTCAAGTGCCTGTGATCTTTGTGCATGGCTTTGGTGGCTCGATCGGGCATTGGCGGCAGAATATGTCTGTGCTGGCAAAACATCATAGTGTTTATGCGATCGACTTATTAGGCTTTGGCGCGTCTGATAAGCCTGATATTGATTACTCGATCGAACTTTGGGTCGAACAGCTTCATGATTTTTGGCGGACTTGCGTTGATAAGCCGGTCGTCTTAGTCGGAAATTCGATCGGGTCGCTCATCTGCTCTGTCACAGCTAGAAAATATCCTGAAATGGTGCGCGGCATTGCGATGATTAGCTTGCCTGATCCCGCAAGTCAGCACGAGATTATTCCTGCGATCATGCGTCCATTGGTCAGACTCATTCAAGCGATTTTTGCTTCTTCTTGGGTCTTATATCCTTTGTTTTACTTACTCAGACACCCGAAGATTATTCGCCGTTGGGTGATGTTAGCATACGCGGGTCGAGAAGCAGTCACCGATGAATTGCTAGAAATTCTATCCAAGCCTGCTCATGAGCGCGATTCTGCGCGGGCATTTTGTGCCATTCTCAAAGCCATGACTCATCCAAAATTTAGTCCGAATCTGCAATCGATCCTCAGCAATATTCGCGCACCGTTACTGCTCCTATGGGGCAAACAAGACCGGATGATTCCGATCAAATCAGCGCAGCAATTTCTTACCTACAATCCGCACCTGCAACTCATCGAATTAGAAGATGCCGGACACTGCGCCCATGATGAATGCCCAGAGCGAGTTAACGCTGAATTGATGCAGTGGATTCAAGCACAAGTCCTCACCCCTGACCCGATCAAAAATTCTCGCCGTTCCCTGCAATAAGAGCGATAAAATCAAACTGATGATGCAAGGCGAAGCTTTGGGAGTGGGGACACATGGCGTTAATTGTGCAGAAATATGGGGGAACTTCGGTCGGAACGGTCGAACGAATTCAAGCCGTCGCGCAACGAGTAAAGAAAACCGTTGAGGCTGGAAATTCTGTGGTGGTCGTCGTTTCAGCGATGGGAAAAACGACGGATGGATTAGTCAAACTGGCAAACGATATTTCTGCCACTCCGAATCGTCGAGAGATGGATATGCTGCTGTCCACTGGAGAGCAAGTGTCGATCGCGCTTTTGAGTATGGCACTCCACGAAGCCGGACAGCCCGCCGTTTCGCTCACAGGCGCGCAGGTTGGAATCATTACCGAAACGCATCATACCCGCGCCCGAATTCTGAAAATTGCTACCGATCGCTTAGAACGCCATCTCAATCAAGGCGAAGTGGTCGTTGTTGCAGGCTTTCAAGGCATCAGCAGTACTGAAAATTGGGAAATTACAACGCTGGGTCGAGGCGGGTCTGACACATCAGCCGTTGCCTTGGCTGCTGCTCTCAGAGCTGATTTCTGCGAAATTTACACCGACGTTCCAGGCATTCTCACCGCCGATCCCCGATTGGTTGAAGACGCGCAACTGATGACGGAGATTACCTGCGATGAAATGTTAGAACTCGCGAGCCTGGGGGCGAAAGTTCTGCATCCGCGTGCTGTTGAAATTGCTCGAAATTATGGGATTCCCTTAGTTGTGAGATCGAGCTGGACAGATGATCCTGGAACCTGGGTGAGATCGCCTCAACCGCAGCCGCGCCCGCTCGAAGGCTTAGAAATCGCTCGTCCGGTCGATGCGGTTGAATTCGACACTGATCAAGCCAAAGTTGCCTTGCTACGAGTTCCCGACCGTCCGGGTGTTGCCGCGAAATTGTTTGGCGAGATTGCCTCGCAAAAACTGGATGTCGATCTGATTATTCAATCGATTCACGAAGGAAATACGAATGATATTGCCTTCACAGTGGTCAAAAACTCTCTGACTCGGGCTGAAGCGGTTGCCAGCGCAATTATTCCGGCTCTAACCGCAGGCTATGCGATCAATCCAGAATCCGCTCCTGACGTGATGATTGAGCAAAATATTGCCAAAGTCACGATCGCGGGAGCCGGCATGATTGGTCGTCCGGGGATTGCAGCTCAAATGTTTTCAACTTTGGCAGAGGCTGGAATCAATATTCAAATGATTTCAACGTCTGAAGTGAAAGTCAGTTGTGTGGTGGATGAAGTGGATTGCGATCGCGCAATTTCTGCCCTCTGCCAAGTCTTTGAAATCTCACAATCTGGAGTCAAAGCATCGGCACAAGCTGCACCGAGTTCTGCTGCTGCTGTGCGAGGGGTTGCGTTAGATGTGAAGCAGGCACAAGTTGCAGTCCGCTACATTCCCGATCGTCCGGGCATGGCGGCAAAAATCTTCCAGCTTCTTGCCGGTCAGAACATCAGCGTCGATATGATCATTCAATCGCAGCGCTGCCGCATGGTGAATGGTGTGATGACACGTGATATTGCCTTTACCGTGGCGCAAATGGATGCGGATGCAGCGAAACAAACGCTTGAAGCTGCGCGATCGGAAATTGGCTATGGCGAGGTTGTGGTCGATAGCGCGATCGCAAAAGTCAGCATTGTCGGCTCTGGAATGGTCGGACAGCCCGGAGTTGCCGCTCGAATGTTCGAGGCACTCTTCAAGCACGAAATCAACATCCAAATGATTGCGACTTCTGAAATTAAAGTCAGTTGTGTCGTGTCAGAAGACCAAGGTGTGAAAGCACTGCAAGCGATTCATGCCGCATTTGAACTGGCAGGAACTCAGAGAATTCAAGTCTCTGCATGACCCAAACGCCTCACGATCATTTTGCCAAGGCGTATTTGGAAGAACTGCTTTCTCCGATCGGGCAAGTCACACCCGATCTCCCAATTGAGGCGGAACTCGCTACGCCGATATCTGGTTCGTTCCTGAATCCGTCGAGGAATCTGAACGAGCCTACCTCGGCTTACTTGGAAAGCTGACCACTACGCCTTGTTTGATCGAACCCTTCCGAAATCCTGCTGACGAAGACCAAATTCTCGACTGTGTGGGCAAACTCATTTCCCTCCGTCGAGAACTGCTCCGCAAAGCCAACCGCGAAAAACGAACGATTCCCCCAGAGTTCATGCCTCGGCTTTGGATTCTGGTTCCTTCTGCTTCTGTCGAACTGCGTCGTGAATTTGGAGCCAATCGCCGAAAACGGACCTGGGAAAGTGGCATCTATCATCACCCAAATGCTTATCGCACTGGGTTAATTGTCCTGCATCAACTTCCACAGACTCCGGATACTTTATGGCTTCGGATTCTCGGTCGTGGACGATCGCAGAAAAAAGCGATTCAGGAATTCAATGCTCTGCCAGATGATCACCGAATGAAAGAGATCGTTCTGGAATTGTTAACTGAATGGCGCACTATGATAGAGCTACGGCGCAATCTGACTGAAGACGAGGAGGAACTATTTATGAATTTGTCCCCAATCTATCTACAGCGCAGACAGGAATGGCGAGAAGAAGGACGAGAGGAGGAACGTCGATCGACGATCGAGAGTCTGCTCATGTCGCGGTTTAACGCTCTAGATTCAGAACTGGCTGGAATTGTCGATCGGATTGCAACCTTGCCTCCGAACGAATTTACGCCAATCCTCTTATCCGCGTCACGAGAAGAATTGCTGCGTCAGTTTTCAACGATTAATTGAATGTGCCGAATCCCCGAATCTCACAGCAAAATGTTAGCCTAGAAGGGATTTTTGATGATGACACTCCGATGAACAAAGTTGTGGTAGGTCTATCCGGTGGGGTGGACAGTTCTGTTGCTGCTGCCACGTTGCACGATCAAGGCTATGACGTGGTGGGGCTGACCCTTTGGTTGATGAAAGGGAAAGGTCAGTGCTGCTCAGAAGGCATGGTCGATGCTGCAAAACTTTGTGAGGAGTTGGGCATCCCGCATCACATTGTGGATAGTCGGGATGTGTTTCAAGAAAACATCGTAGATTATCTGGTCGCAGGATATGGCGAAGGCATTACGCCCTTGCCTTGTTCGCAGTGCAATAAAGCCGTGAAATTTACTCCGATGCTGAAGTATGCGCGGGAAACCTTGGGAATCGAGAAAATTGCCACAGGTCACTATGCGCGAATTCGATTCGATGAAACGACTGGACGATATCAGCTGTTAAGAGCGATCGACCGATCCAAAGATCAATCTTACTTTCTCTACGATCTCGATCAAACCGTCCTGTCTCAAGTGCTGTTCCCATTGGGTGAGAAGCACAAAACTGAAACGCGCCAAATTGCGGCAGGGTTCGGATTGCACACTGCCGATAAGCCAGAAAGTCAAGATCTCTGTCTTGTCGAAGCGAATGGCTCAATGCAGGCATTTCTCGATAAATACATTGCGCCTCGCCAAGGCGAAATTGTCGATCAATCGGGTAAAGTTCTCGGTCAGCATGAAGGGGTGCATCACTATACGATCGGGCAACGCAAAGGTTTAGGAATCGCGCACAGTGAACCTCTCTATGTGATCGGGCTAGATGCGGTGATGAATCGTGTGATTGTCGGAGAACGATCGCAGGCGCAAAACCCTGAATGTAATGTCTCGCGGATTAATTGGGTGTCGATCGCTCAACCAACAGCCCCAATTAAAGCAGAAGTACAAATTCGCTATCGCTCAACCGCGACTCCTGCAACGGTGATTCCTTTAGAAGGAAACCGCGTGCGGATTGTGTTTGATGAACCGCAATTTAGTATTACACCCGGTCAGGCGGCAGTTTGGTACGACGGTGAAGTGCTACTTGGCGGTGGAATTATTGAGCGCAGTTGAAGGAATGGCGCTAAACGGGATATCTCGAATTGCGTAATTCTGCCAGCCTTTTGCGTCAAAGTGCCACCATTCGGTCGCAAGCGGGATAAAACCCGCTTTCACCATCGCGTCTTCGAGCGTTTGACGATTTTTGAGCACGTTTGCGGGCAGATTTTTATAGCTGCGAGACGCTCGATCGCTAAAATCATCAAATCCGGTCGGCATTGGTAATTCGTTTCCAGCGCGATCGACGAGCGTAAGATCAACTGCCATCCCCCGATTATGGCGCGATCCATAGGCTGGATTTGCCACAAAGCGATCGTCCGGTTTGATCGCCCAAAGTGCTCTTTGAATCGCTAAAGGGCGGTAGCAATCGTATACTTTTAACCCTAATCCTTGTGCTTCTAAAGCGGTTTGCACTTGGGATAACTGTTGTGCCGCTGCCGCGCGTAAAATACATCGCGCTTCAGGGTAAAGCTTTTGTTTGACAAAATTATTTGTTGTTGCGTAGCGAATGTCGAGCGCAATCCGAGGATTAATCGATCGAATGTCAACGAGAACCGTTGGATTGAGTTGAACTGCTCCAACTGGGTTGTGAAGGAACAGCGCGATCGTCAAAGCGACAACGAACGTAAATAGAAATTGAATTCGAGAAACTTGCATGGCGAGGGCATAACCAACTAATTGATATGGATTCAGCGATCGTACTCAGAGTTCCCTACGGCTGAATGATTTGTTCACACCATTCAAGCACCGGGCAGGTCGCACAGTGAGGGCGTTTTCCAGTACAAATGTGTTTACCAAATGGAACCAGCAGTTGATTGATCTCGATCCAGTATTGTTTTGGCAACTTTGCCGTGAGTGCGATCGTGGTTTTTTCTGGCGTTTTAGTTTGCACGTATCCCCAGCGATTCGTAATTCGATGCACATGTGTATCGACGCTGATATAAGGCTGATGACAGGCAATTCCTAGTGCCAGATGCGCGCATTTCACCCCAATTCCTTTGAACTTGAGTAATACGTCTAAATCGGCTGGAAGTTCCCCCTGGTACTCTGTGAGAATTTGATGGGCGATCGTATGAATCTGCTGGGCTTTTTGCTCTGGGTAGGTACAGTCTTGAATTAAGGTTTGGATTTCTGCGATCGACAATTGAGCGATCTCTTCAGGCGTGCGCGCTCGCTCAAATAATCGCCGCGAAACGGGTAAACTCACCTCGTCGTAAGTCCGAACAGAAATCAAACAGCTAATCAATTGCTCAAACAACGATTGATAGCCATCTTCGTAGAGTTCAAACATGGCAGCTTTGGGAAATTCTTGCACTGCCTCACGAATTCGAGCTATGACCTGATCGATCTCAAACGGTTGTTTCGACATGTTTTGATAGTGCGGGTGTATTATGGAAGCCGATAGTCCATCGAACCATAATGCTCACATTACAAGGCAAAGTTATTTTAGGAATCGACCCTGCGATCGCAACGATCGGATATGGTGCAATTCAAGATGATCATGTCATCGATTACGGCGTAATTAAGACCGCCTCGACTTCGCTCATTTACGATCGCTTAAAGCAGATTCACGATGATATTCGCGAACTGTGTGAGTTGATCAAACCCGATGCAGTTGCTTTGGAAATGCCGTTTTTTACGCGTGAGACAACCTCTGCAAACAAGGTACTGCGCGCCTTAGGAGTGATTGAACTTGCTTTGGGAGAATATGGGCTAAATGAGCCAATTTTTTTACATCAATCGCAAGTGAAGGCTTCCGTTGCCAAATATGGCGCACAGAAATCAGAGATGCAGCAAGCGGTGATGATGATTTTTGGGTTATCTGAAATTCCTAAGCCAGATGATGCGGCAGACGGATTAGCGATCGCGTTTGCTGCCCAATCGGGTGCGCGGGCAAATGTGAAATAGCTGCACAAAGGTCGAGGTTTCGATGGTACGCCTTTAGCAAAGTCGCAATTAGACAACGATTATTTGAGCAACTGCGAAATAATTTTACTAGCAGCTTGCTGAGTTTCTTTGAGTAAGCGCGGATCGACACTTTTATCACTCGGCGAATGGTAGTTTGGGTCTTTGCCTCGGAAAAAGAACAAGGTTGGAACTGCTTTTGCCTGAAAAGAAGCATGATCACTTCTGCCAAATCGACTCGATCTCACTTCTTCGCGCGTTGATTGCGTCGCTACCGCGCTTAAGGCTCCTGAACCATCAATCAATAAGCGATCGTTCACGCCAACCATGTCAAAATTGATCATTCCTTTCAAGCTCTTGAGCACCGCCGAGTCTAGTTGCTCGACAAACGCCTCTGAACCTTTCAGTCCATCTTCTTCGCCATCAAAGTTGATAAACCAAATTTGCTGCGCTTCAGTAGACTGAGCAAACTGACGTGCTAATGCCAAAATCACCGCAGTTCCAGAGGCATTATCATTGGCTCCGGGTGAGTTTTCTACTGAATCAAAATGTCCACCAATGATCAACTTGGGCTGCCTCACATTCGGCAAATGAGCAATGATATTGCGTCCGACTGCATTTGGGCGAGATTGCACATTTAGTGTCGCTTGTGCTTCAGTGGTTTGGGCAAGTAAGGGTGCACCATCTTTTCCAGAAATCGCGGCAGCAGGAATTGGCGAAGGTTGCATCAACATGCCGCGAACATTATCAGGTTGGTTATTCACAATCACAATCCCGATCGCGCCTGCTGCTGCTGCATGATCAATCTTCTGAGCAAATGTTAGTCCTCCACCCCGTCGAACCAGCGCGATCGCGCCTTTGACATTCACTGTTTGAAAGTCTTCAGATGTTCCATAATTTGGAACTATAACGAGCTTTCCAGAAGGATGACCCGATCGCGATCGCACCATTGCCCAAACTCGAATCGCAGTTCCATTGACGGTCAAATCAGAGCCGACATCTGCAAATTTCGGATAGCTGAAGGGTTGGATTTCAACTTGATAGCCTGCTTTGCGATACTCATTGACCAAAAATTCGCTAGCTCGTTCAGCAGCAGGCGATCCTGTGACCCGCGCTCCCATTTTGACTAAAGCTTGTACATCCGCAGTGAGTAAATCCGTTGCAAAATTTGGACTTCCCAAACTGAGGGAAAGCACGATCGTGAAAATTGCGATCGCAAGATTGAGCAAGGTGCGTCGCGACCTGAAAAGCATAGATACCTTATGAAGTTTGCGGAGTGGAGAGTGGGGGGATGGGGAGAAATAAATCAGACTCAGATTGCTGCTCCCTATCTCCCCATCAGAGCTATTGCGCTGAACCACTGGGTTGCAGTCTAGCAAATCGATCTTTCATTTCAGAAGCACCAATTTGACGAACTTGGCGAGCAATCAGTGCATTAATTCCAGCAATGAAACTGAGTTGACCTAGCAGCGCGCTCAAAACTGCGAGGGGGGATACAACCTCGGGAGATACACTCCAAAGAAAAGGCGATGTGAGGAGCACCATGTCTCTAAGCGGGATCGAAATTAATCCTCTAGAAGAGAGGAGCGCAGCGAATGCAGGCGGAATCAAGAGCAAGATGGTAATCAACGCGATCGCAATAAAATTCCGTTTGGACGTTTTCTGAATGACCAGCCATTGCATGATTGCAGCATAAAGTGCAAGCGTTGTGAGGCTAATCAAGACCAAAAGTGCATTGGGTTGTGTGCCATTCCAGATTCGATCGGTTCCAAATGTGGAGATGCTAAGCCAAAGAATTCCAGCGATCGCTAAATTCACCATCATTGCGAGGCCGGCTGGGCTGTGGTCATGAAACAACAGATCTTTCAAAAGTGACGATCGCGGCGATTGAGTGTGACGGTATCGCGCCCAATCCATGACCGCCTGACGTTGGGGGGAGAGAATTGCAGCCAAAGGTAGAAAAATCAGCAGATTCAGGACAATTGGGAGCAAGACGGTTCCGAATGCTTGGGGTGCATCTGTGCCTTTACTCACATAAGTCTGAAAGCTCAGACCTAGCACTAAGCTTTGCAGATAAAAGACTAATCCATAGCTTTGACGCTTGTGCAAAATTGTGGTGCTAGGTTGATGGAAACATCGCGCTAAGCCTTGCCACACCCATCCATTGAGAATCGCAATATTCAAAAGCGTAAACAGATGTGCGATCGCTGTATTGTTGCTAATTGGTAAGCTAAACCAAAACCAACTTGAATCAGGAGAAGTGATATATAAAATTGGCGCTGTTAGTAAGGTTTTCCAGACCGTTTCTGAATTCCACATGATGTATCCTGGAACAAAAATAGCTCCAACCATCAACACATAGAAGATGGTCACACCTAGCGCCTGAGCAGATCGCTTGAGAGTCGATTTACTAAAAAAGCCAAAGAGCAAAGTAAAGCTAAAAATCAGATATGAGCCTGCTGCTAGCATCATGTAGAAACTGGGCAAAAAGCTGAGATTTCCCGCTCTTGAGGTGACAAAAATATGTAAAGGCAGCAGAGATGCGATCGCACAATACACCAAAATCGGAACACCCAAGATTTTACCGAGTAAAATGCTTGATGCCGATCGTGGACTTAATCGCACAAAATCAAGCGTGCCTTGACGTTCCTCATTTTGCAAATCGCTGAGTAAGAAATACGTTCCTGAAAGCATTAAGACAAAGGGAATACAGGTATGCAACGCTTGTGCAAAGTGCTGCCACCACAGCATCCAATCAATCGCGAAAGTCTTGGCAGAAACATTCTCGGTGCAACCTTGAATAAACTCACCGCCGACCATGTGCCCACAGTAGGGATTATATTGATAGGCCTCTGGGGTTGGAAGTTGACCATAAAACCAGAGAAAGACGAGCACTTGAGCCACGATCGAGAGTGCGCCCACGATTAGAATATTGCGCCAAGTCAGTCGCCCTTTCAGTTCTCGTAAAAGTTGGGGGTTGAGATTACCAATTTGATCCAGCATAGTCATGATGCCTGTTGATGTCCAAGTTTGAGAAAAATCGTTTCGAGGTCTTCTTGTGTACAGTGAAACTCGGTCAGCGGAATTCCGGCTTGAATCAGCGATCGTAGTAATTCAGCACTATTTTCTTGATTTCCAGAAAATGCGACTTTGAGTTGAGTCTCTGAGACAGGTTCAACAGATTGAATGAAGGGTGAATGTTTAAGTTCTCGTGTGAGATCATCTAATGATCCTAAAGTTGAAAGCAGAATTTGCTGCTGACTCAGACGAGCAAATAAATCTTGAAGTGATGCACTCTCCACAAGATAACCTAATTCCATCATGCCGATCGACGTACACAATTCTGCTAGATCGCTCAACACATGTGAGGAAATCAGAATCGTCATGCCTGCAGATTGTAAGGTTTTAATAATTTCTCGAAACTGCATTCGAGCGATGGGATCAAGCCCTGAAACTGGCTCGTCTAGAAGTAAAATCATCGGCTCATGCAGGACGGTACGCGCCAATCCTAAGCGCTGTTTCATTCCCCGTGAGAGCGTCGAGATCGGAGCCTTGTGCTTGTGAGTCAGTTGAACGAGTTCGAGCACTTCGTAGAGTCTTCGGGAGCGTCGCGGTTCACGCAGTCGATATAGCCGTGCAAAATAATCTAAATAATCCCAGACATTCAGGTCGTCATAGAGCGGAAAGTCGTCGGGAAGATAACCGAGATAGCGCTTAATCTCAGCAGTATTATGGCGATCGTAGCACTGACCGTTGAAATGAATTTCGCCGATCGTGGGTTCTTCGATCAGCGCCAGCATCCGAATTAAGGTGGTCTTTCCGGCTCCGTTCGGTCCGATTAATCCGTAGACATCGCCGCTCGCAATGTCGAGATGGACATCACTCACGACGGGACGACGATCGAATCGTTTCGTTAAAGATTGTGTAGAAATTGCCAGCGATCGCTGAATCGGCGCAGAGAGTTGCGGACTTGCCATACGTCAACGTAAGTCATTTGAACGATAGCTTAACCTCAGAATTTTCAGATGCGGAATTTCTTTACAAAAAACGGGAGCATAATTATGCTCCCGTTAATTTTAAATCAGAAGAATTTGTCTATTTACTAATAAATTCTTTAACACAACCCTGAACAATCATGTCCATCTCCGCAGGTGCAGGTTTGCCAGCGCCTAAATCCGCATCAATTTTCGCAAACTGCTCAAAGGTATACTGTTCTTGAAGGGCTTCGATGCTGCAAGCGCAAATTTGTTGCATAACTTCAGCCGGAATTCCTTTGCTGCTGCCTTGTTCAGTACAAGTGCTCGTGAAAGCTGCGACTGTTTCAGCCGGATAAGCCGTTGCATTTTCCGCGTTTGCCTTGTGCATCGGTGCAAATGATGCGGTCATCAAGCCTAGAGCAATCACGAAGCGAGAGAGAGATTGAGAAGCGCGCATAGTTTTGAGATTGAGTAAAGATATTTCCGCATCGTCACCGCGGTGACCTTAAGATTCCCAAATCGCAAATGCGGTGACCTTGAGACTCTCGATATTCCAGCAGAAGCTTAATAAATCGCTTGCCTGTATGAACTTTTGATAGAGTTTTTGGGGCGCGAATCGGCGGCTGAGGCTTACTCCACGATCGCGTGAATATGCCAAGATGAAGACAGTGTTTACCAGAGTTTGCCGGATGTCTTTGACTGAGTTTGATGCGACGCTACAACGCTTGGGACAAGTCCGTTTCGCGCTCTTACGGCTGCATAAAGCCCTATTGGATGGAGAGCGGATGGGCTATGAGCAAGAACATGGACGAGTCACGAATACTGAGTTTTTTCGCTTAGTGCTGGAAGACCAGCGGTTTGCTTGGTTACGACCGATTTCGCAGTTCATTGTGCAGATTGATGAAGCGTTGGATGCGAAAGAACCGATTACGATGGAGCAAGCAAGCGAATTGTTAGCGCAGACAAAACAGCTTCTTCGTCCCGCTGTAACGGGATCGAACCTTGAGCAGAAGTATGACCAAGCGATTCAACGTGATCCCGATATTGCATTTCTACATGCAGAAATGATGAATATGTTGGTCGGTAACTAATGCTACTTTTGTCTTAGCGATCGTGTAGCTGAAGCTGGGTAAACTGAGTCGCCTTCTCAGTTCTTGCCTCAGTTATCTATGCTTTTACACGATCGCTTAAAACAGTTCTGGGGCTATTCTGAATTTCGTCCGCCTCAAGGTGAGATTGTTCAAACAATCTTGAATAATCAAGATGCGATGATTGTTCTCCCGACAGGCGGGGGTAAATCTCTATGTTTTCAACTGCCAGCAGTGATGCGATCTGGATTAACGATCGTGGTATCTCCTCTCGTCGCTTTAATGGAGAATCAAGTTCAAGATTTGCAACAGCGCCGAATTCCAGCCGCATTGATACATAGTGAACTTCCAGCCGCAGAGCGTAAGCGGATTTTGAGCACGATCGCACGTTACCGTTTGCTTTATCTTTCTCCTGAAACGTTACTCAGCGCATCTGTTTGGCAACGATTGCTCGAAGTTAAAATTAACACTCTGATTGTGGATGAATCGCATTGTTTAACCCAGTGGGGTGAGACATTTCGACCTGTTTACTATCGGCTTGGAGCAGTGCGAGCAGCCTTATCGAACAATCGCGATCGCATTACGATCGCAGCTTTCACTGCTACTGCGAATCCATTGGCTCAAGCAACGATTGAACGGATTTTACAACTTGAAAAGCCACAAACCTTCCGAATCAGCCCGTATCGTGCGAATTTGAATCTGCAAATTCAATCGGTTTCGACTCCGCGACAGCGCAGACAGAAATTACTTGCTGTGATTAATTCTCAGGTTGGATCGGGGTTAGTCTATGTGCGATCGCGAAGCGAAAGTGAGGAGCTTGCAGAATGGCTCACACAACAAGGGCATCGAACCGGGGCATATCATGCTGGATTGAAATCCATCGATCGCCGATGCATTGAACAGGATTGGATCAGCGATCGCTTAAGGTTCGTCATTTGTACCTGTGCATTTGGCATGGGATTCAATGTACGATAGCAAGTACGTTAAATCGAGGTGAGTTTCGTGGATGGCGATCTAGGCTACGCAAGGGTTTCCAGCGATGAACAGGCAAAGGGACATAGCGTTGACAATCAGATTGCGCGGCTTAAAAAGTTCGGATGTACTCAGATTTGGGCGGATACTGAATCAGCTTATAAAAAAGGTGTGGTGCGTCCAGATTTTGAGGCAATGCTTGCTTATATTCAAACTGGAGCCGCAAGAGGCAAGCGTCTTTGTGTTACTGATATCGATCGACTAGCGCGGAATGAGCTTAGATCATTTTGGGTTTTTGAATTGCTAGAAGAGCAGGATATTAAGTTAGTTAGTCTTGACCAACCCTACATTGATTTATCTGACCCTGATGGACGTGTCATGGCAGGGCAAGCAGTAATCCAAGCACGAGCATACAGTGCAAGATTGTCCAAACGAGTGAAGCAAGGACATCAACATCATCGCGATCGCAATGCAGCCTACTTTGCTCCATTTGGATATCGAAAAATAGGTGAGAGGTTTGAACTTGACCACAGACCCTATGTTTGCATTATTGAGACTCAAACCGAGCTAAGTCAGGCTGAAGTGGCGCGGGAATTAATTGAAAAGTTTTTGGAATACCGAACTGTTCGCCGGACTATTCTCTGGCTTAACGATAGATATGGAATCCGAACTTTCATTAAAGCTAAAACAGAAGGCGTTAAAGCAAATCGCAAACCAAAGCATAGTCTCAGCTTTAGTATTGCTGGCTTTGTTTCGTGGCTGAATAATCCAATTCTACGAGGACATATTGCTTATGGTCGGGCATATCATCAACGTCAGCGTCATAAGCATCTCTGGGATATTCGCTATAACACTCATCCCGATCATCGTTTAATGAGCGATGAGGAGTATCAGGAGATTGAAGCGGTTCTGGATTGGAATTCAAAACATGGAGGATATGCTTACAAGACCGATTTAATTCACCCATTCACGGGATTGATCATTTGTGGAGAGTGTCGAGGACGATGTTCAGTTCAAAATTACCGACTTAGAACTGATCCAACAATTAGAAAGTTCTCATTTCAATGTAAAAATTACCGGATGCGAACCTGTCTTCAGAAAACAAGTATCCGCCATGATGCGATCGAACCACTCGTAATCGAGGCTCTAATTCAACGGACTGAAGAGGTTACTCGACTTGCCGAACTACCTCCCAGCACTACTACTGATTCTCCGGAAATCCTATCATTACGTGCAGAGCTTTCCTTCTATCAATCTGCACCAGGAGATCGAGCAGCCGGAATTGTAGAAGACTTAAAGCAACAGATTGAGCAATACCAGAAAGCTCAACAGAATGTCACTTCTGAGCTTCTAACCAAGCGTGATTTATTACTTCAGGTATTTAGTGATCCGCTCTATTGGAAGACTCTCAATGATGAAGAGAAGCAGCAGATCTATCGGGCACTGATTGAGAAAATTGTGGTTCGTAATGGAGAAGTTGAACAGATTATTTTGAAGGTTTAGGGCTGGAATAATTGCTTAGGAATTTCTCTTTGAACACTTTGCAGTGTGAGGGAATATCCTAATTGTCTAACTTTTCGAGCTAGTCCTTCTTCTGGTCTAAAAACATTAGCATTCCAGGCATCGTGGCAGATTGCCCAGTAGGTTCTATTGGAACCAGAATTAGCACCGAATACATCGCCACCAGGATTCAGGTAGTGAAAATAAATCAAATCTTCCTTGGGTGAAGGGCTGAATGCTACAAAAGGTTCACTGGTTGAGCAATATACCCATCGTGAGGTTCGTTCGATCTGGGTTGATCTGCCTGTGCGCTTATTTTCAACCTCAAGTTTGTAGAGCTTACTTGGCTCTCCACCAAGCTGATTTTGATGAACCAATTTCTTGCTGATCAGCGATGATTCCCAGCAAGTACCTTGACGACATCCCGCATCAAGAACCTGTTTAGTTTGGGCGATCGCGGGAAGAGAAGCTGTCAGAATACTCAGAAGGGTGAGGGATTTGAGAATACTCATCATAAGACTATGGGGATGAAAACACTATTATTCACGATTACAACTCATAGCTTGCAGGACAAAATTCAATTCTTTGTCTGAGTTTCATCCTTCCAGCCGCACTCACATTCAGCGATCGACTCAGAGAGCTTTTGACCACAGCGAGGACATTTCCCAGTGAAGAGAGGATGCCACATCAGCAGTTCGAGTTTTTCGGCTTTGGTGAAGCGGTCTGGAGGTTGAGAGATGGGTTCTCCTGCGTAGAAGGATGGCTCGTCGGTCATTGTTCTAATTCAGCAATGCTCATGTGGTAAATTCGGCAATACAGCCTGCTTGCCTAAATTTCTGAATGATTTCGGGTTCTTTCTCCAAAGAGTAAAGGCTGGCAGGATGCTTAAGTGGTCTAGGATAAGCATACTCATAACCATGTGCCTTGCCTTTGCTAACAAAGCTAGATAGCAAGAAATTACCTTGCTTCACTAGCACCAATTTGTCTTCTGTCCGAATCATTCCCTTCGAGATTGTGCCCATTGTGAATGAGTATCCTCCTGAGCCATCTCGTTCAGGCAGAAAACTATCAACGATGCAGACCTTCCCTTTTGTTCTAGATGGATAAATGGCTTTAGATTCTTCGATCGCCACCCATACTCCTAGAAAGGGTGCAACAGAAGGATCGATATTCGACCAGTCCTGACTGAATGTTGATATTTGCTGTTTTTGCTCCGGAGTGCGCCGATCACTGTACATACTTGAGCGCAGAAGCTTTGGAATATCTTTCTTGAATTGTTGGATCAGAGACTGCATTTCCTGAGCAGTTGGATAGCGCTCTGCTGCGAAAGTCGGCTTGGCAATACTCAGCAGCATCGCTAGGCTCATGAAAATTGCAAATTTTGACTTCATAAGATTCGCCAGGGTTAGATACTGAAACCATTCAGCTTAGATAATCGTATCTTTTTATACTGCATTACTGCATCATATTTGGGAAGCCTAAACCTAGAGAAAGTAGTTTTTTGCAGCATGGCGATTCTCATTCCCTCATTCAGCAGTTGTTCACAACGCATGACGAACGGTGAGCGACGATTTGCTCAACGGTTGGAAGAGAAGCTGGATGAGGATTATTTGCTCTGGTATGACGTACCGATCGGAAATAAGCGATTGCATCCAGATTTCATCGTCCTGCACCCGAATCGAGGATTGATTGTGCTGGAGGTGAAGGACTGGAAACTCGATACAATCCGAAATGTTGCACCAGATCGAGTGACAATTCTCACTAAAGGGCGGGAGAAGCAGGTTAAACATCCTTTAGAGCAGGCGAGGAATTACGCTCTCACGATCGCAAGCGAGTTAGAAGAAGACCCATTTCTAAGGCAAGTTGATGGGAGATATCAAGGCAATTTAGCTTTTCCTTATAGCTACGGTGTTGTATTCACAAACATTACTCGGAAACAGTTTGAAGCGACTGAGGGATTACGGCTCGGCTTCAAATCTAATCTAGTCATTTGCCAAGACGAAATATATGAAAGCGTTGATGCAGGTGAGTTTCAGCAGCGCTTATGGGACTTGTGTACCTACCAGTTTGGAGAGCCTTTAACTCCGGTTCAAATGGATCGCATCCGATGGCATCTCTTTCCAGATGTCCGTATCCCTGGGCTTCTCGCAGTGATGGACATTCAGCAAGAGCAGATTGCTCGCAGTTTAGGTGAAGGACATCGAATCATTCATGGCGTTGCTGGTTC
Source organism: Leptolyngbya sp. FACHB-1624 (assembly GCF_047649235.1). Classification (NCBI taxonomy): domain Bacteria; kingdom Bacillati; phylum Cyanobacteriota; class Cyanophyceae; order Leptolyngbyales; family Leptolyngbyaceae; genus Leptolyngbya; species Leptolyngbya sp. FACHB-1624. Next base: position 5,720,691 of record NZ_CP180258.1, on the reverse strand, counting down.
TGGTAAAACCTTAATCCTTGCTTATCGCTGTGAAATTCTCGTGCAGGAAACCGAGAAGCCGATTCTAATTCTCTGCTTCAATGTCTCACTTGCTGCCAAACTCAGACAAATGCTGCATGAGAAGGGGATTGATAGCGATCGCATCACAGTCTCTCATTTTCATCGCTGGTGCAGTGATCAACTTTGGCAACATCGGATTCAGAAACCTAGCTACAATCAGTTCCGTGGTGAAGCTTATCCAAAAGAATTAGTGCGTCGAGTGATTGAAGCAGTCGATCAAGGCAGAATTCCTGCTGGCAGATACGGAGCAGTGATGATCGACGAAGGACATGACTTTGAGCCGGAATGGTTAAAGTTAGTAGTACAAATGGTTGATCCCGAAACTAAATCATTGCTCTTGCTCTATGACGATGCTCAAAATATCTATGAAACCCCAGGTAAAAAATTTAGTTTAAGCAGTGTTGGGGTTGAAGCAAGAGGTAGAACAAAGATCCTTAAAGTCAATTACCGCAATACTCAAGATGTTCTGAATCTCGCTTATGAATTTGCCAGAGAAGTCATGATGCCGACTTCTAACGCAGATGAGGATATACCTGTACTGGTTGAGCCTGAAAGTGCAGGTCGGAGAGGCAGCAAACCTCAATTGATTCGACTTCCCAGTTTTAGAAAAGAGACAGAATATTTGATCGATCGCGCGAAAAGCTTCAATGCTCAAGGAATCGCCTGGAACGAAATGGCGATCGTCTACCGCTCTAAATTCATGGGTGAAAATATTTACAGTGAGTTTGAACAGGTCGGCATTCCGATCGAATGGGTGAATCGTGACAGCGAGAGCCGCAATTACGCTCCCACTGCTCAAAGCATCAAATTAGTAACAATGCACTCTAGTAAGGGATTAGAATTTCCGGTGGTCTTCGTTCCGGGTGTGGGATTTATGCCAACCAGAGATCGCTCCCCTGAAGAAGAGGCGCGATTGCTTTATGTAGCAATGACAAGAGCGATCGATGAATTGGTGATGACGTGCGATCGAGAGTCAGAATTTGTTCAAAGGGTTCAGGTTGCCATAAACCGAATCTAAGATAATTCAACAAAAAAGCCTGTGGAGTAGTAGATGCGATCTCTCCGCAGGCTTTGAAGCAATTTAACGGTTTTCCCAGTGACCCTCAACCCAGCGACGACCAATGCCTAAAAAGCCGCGTTCGTAGTGTCCAGGAATCCAGACTCTACGAATATTTTGGCGATTTCGATCCCAGCGAGAATCACTAGGGCGATTCCGATCCCAGCGGACATTATCACGTCGATTCTGCTCCCAACGGGAATCATTCCGTCGAGAATTATCTTGCCGCCGAAGAAGTTCATTCTTCCGAAGCTGCTCACGCCGAATCGCCTCTCGTCGATCGCGATTTCGTCGATCCTCGTGTCGTTGATTGCGATTCCGATGATCTTTGTATTGCTGGTTGCGGTCACGTTGGTTATCGTAGCGTGGGTCGTTGTTCCACCGCTTGTCGTGATCGTCGTATCGTTGGGCTACGACTACAGGGGGGTGTCTGTCAAGTTGATCAGTTGCCGATGCAGATCTAGTCAATGCAGCAGACATTCCGAAGGGCAGAGCAAACAGCACGATAGCAAGTTTGCGGTTCATAATCAAATACCCTCGCGAGATTTGAGGTTGTAGACTTAGAAATCCAAATAAGGTTCTCTTAATTTACAATTCTTAATTGAGAGAGGGCTGAAATCAACATTCACTGTTTCTCAGCTTCTCTTCCAGCCACTCCCGCAACAGTACAACTTTATCCTTACCTTCTCTCGCTGCATAAATCGAAAAACGACGGTGTAAGGATTTAGGTAGATCCGCAGTGAAGCGGATCATTTCTTCTTTTGTAGGTTCTGATTCACTCATCTGGAGATCGTCCACACTGGCAAGTTCTCATACTGCTCCAGGACTGACCGCAATCTGGACAAGCGTTCTCTAGCTTTTCTTCGTGCCACCATTTTTCAGGTTGACTCAGCCCAGTGAGACGATATAGCCAAGCGTCATCATTCTGTCGATACCAAATCGCTTCGATCGTTCCTCCCTGCTGAATCGGAACCACCCAAGCCGGATCGCCAAAATCAAACTTGTGATCTGGAAATAGAGGTCGGGTCGGTCGCGGCATGGGTGCTTTTATTGCTGGCTGAAGGGGTAGTTCCTGTCTCAATCGTCTTTTCATGAATTGTTTTTCTTAAAAGTCTTTCAAAGACAGGCAGACATGGACAGGCTTCACATGTCGGGTGAGAACCAGGTCGAGCGCATCCACATACGGGCGACCAATCTTCTAAAACCCTATGAACGGCTGAGCAATATCGGGCTGCGGTTTCCTGTAGAAGAGAAGCAAGTCTCAATTGGAACTCCAGATTAGAATAGAGGAAATTTACTGGCGAACAAAGTGTGCGATAAAGCACTGATGTCTATATGCCTGTAAGATCAAATAGGGCTAACATAGCCTTATTTACTTTCTAACCAAGATTATATTATTAGATAATAGATTATACGAAAATATAACTACAAGATTATTCGATCTTGTAATTTATTAAAGGTTCAAGTAGAAGATTGTTGAATCTGGGTATGGTTGGTATGCCAGACGTTTATTGATGACTCATCTAAAGTAGGTCTATTGGCAATGAAGTTCGCGAATGCGTTTAAGGAAACAATGTTTCGGTTTAATCTGACCGGACTTGAAATTGCTGAGAAAACTGGGTTAACTACTACACAAATTAGTCACTTCCGTAATGGAATTAAAAACCCAAGAATAGACAGCGTAGAGAAAATTCTTGAGGTGTTCACCCAAGAGCAGCGCGAATTTATGCTCAATCTGGTCGCTAAAGCCTACAAGGATGAAACCATTGCTTCTGAAGCTGCAAAGGAAGAAGAGTAGGTTTAGCTTCAATTCACGATCAATCCGAATCTCGTCCCTTGTCATCGGCAGGGGATTTTTTATTGTGCCATTGTCACCTTCCCCTTTCCGTGATTATACAAAAGTATAATAGATTATATCTTCTTATAATCTATTCATTCTAAATGGAAACTCATCACATGAAGACTTCTCAAGAGGTTTCGGTGAAATTGACGATCGAAGATATTCGCTATGCCCGTCATATTGATCTTGCCGCTCTGACTGGGTTTGGAGCGAGTGATTTTGCGGCATGGACGAAATCGAGAGGGCTATCAGAACGAAGCTTAAACGTGCTTGCTGAACAGCTAGGAATGGAGAAAACAGACCTGCTCAAAGGGCTGGAATTGAGAAGACAAGATGCTGCACTTGCAAGAAAGGTGCAGGAACGGATCAAGCAACTCATTGCAACTGAGCCTGAGAAAGCAGCTTCTTAATCTCTCAAGCGTTTGACCTTCAGAAAGTAAACGCCCTACCTGTTTGGAGCAGATAGGGCACAAGTAACTTGTTTTCTAAATTATGAATACTCAATCTTCGCCTACTCACCCGGCATCTATCCAGAGTGAGAAATCTTCACTATCTGTTTCAAATCGAACACACTACCGACTTACCAACGAAGAATGGTTAGAAGTCAGTCAAGAACTCAAACTGGCAGAATTGCGCGTCTTATTTCACTTGAGAACGCTTGATCCATTTGGAGATCGCGCACTCAACCTCAAAGTAATCGACATTGCTGAGGCAACCAAGCTTCAGAAAGGAACTGTTTCCAAGGCATTAAAAGTTTTATCTGACAAAGGCTTCATCGATTTAGAAATGGTGACAGTTCGGATTCATGTGAAAAAGGTTCCTGTGAGAAACCAAGTTTCCTGTAGGAAACCTAAACGCACCATAGGAAACCTAAACGCATCACAGGAAACATTGCAGCATGATAGGAAACCTGATTGCACCAGAGGAAACATTGAGAAGCTAGAACCTTCACCAGATATAGATTCTGAATCTCCTCATACTCTTCAAACTAATCAAACTGATCCATCTCTCTCTCAGATCCCAGAAGTAGAGAGAGAGAAATTTGAAAAGTTTTGTTTGAAGAAAATAGAAGAATTACCAAAGCGTCCAACTCTACCGAAGCGATGGATCGAAGCCCACCTCAAAACGTTGTGGGATCAGTTCCAAATTGAGCGTTCCGCCGCGCCCGTGCCCGATATTGACTGGTCAGTACATCCGCTCCAAAACGAGTACCTTGCAGCCCTAAATGATGAGGGGTTGGGTTGGATCGGGTTATGCGTTGATCAAGCTGAGAAGCGGAGGCGCAGATCGTTCTATGAATGGGCGCAGCAACAAGGCTTGTACTAGGGAGGATTCATCATGTCTCAACTCCCTCAATTTCCTAGAGAACCGATTTCTTCTCCAGAGCAACAGCACGATCGTCAAATGTGGCGACCTGAATGGACTTGTTTTTGCTGTGAAGACAGTGGCTTTATTGCAAGTAGTTTGATGCCGCTGATTGTCCCGGATTACAAACCGAATGAGGATAAGTTACCGCTTTGCCAAAACTGCTCGGCTGGGAACTGGGTGCAGGGATCATCGCCAGGAGTTTCGGGAACGATTGATTGGCGGTTTAAACGTGAGATCTGTGCCGAACTCGATCGCATCAATCGAGAACAGTGGCGTATTACGTTACGGAATCAGTTTGAGGCGAGACGGCAGGCTTTAGCGAAAATTCAGGACTTGACTCAGCAAATGAATTTGAGGAAGCGCGATCGCACTTGGCAAGAAACTCAGAAGGCTGAACAAGATCATCAGCAGGTGATTCTAGAACCGGATGTCGATCAAGCTGAAAAGCCAGAGGGAGCGGTATGAATTATCGTCTTTCTTCTGTGTGCGAATCACTTGCGGAATATGAATCACAGCCTGATCAGAAGTCGGTTGAACTCGCTGGACATCAGCGCGATTCAACTCGGTTGCAACTGAATCTCTTTGATCAGGAGGAGTCGGAATCGTCCCCAAATGGACACGCTACAAAAAGAGTGCTGGGGGGTGAGGATGACACTACAGGTATTAAGAAAAGACCCCCCAGCACACATTCTTGTGGGTGGATCGAGTTTCATACGGTGCGACGTAAACGGAAGAATGGGGATATTTGGGAGACGAAACAGGCTTGGTTGCACTGGGAAGAGAAGGGACAGAAGCGATCTCGGTATATTCCCAAGGCGAAGTATGCCGATGTGGAGAATTCGGTTTATGGAATGCGATCTCCGATTCAGGAGACGTTGAGATTGTTGGAGAAGGGGACATGAGCAGGGAAATTAAATTCGGTGAACAGTTCACCGAACAAGATTAGAGAAAATTGATGCTATCCAGACACGCCGATGGGATGTGAGGCAGATGATTACAAGCTTTGATTGACTGGTGGACGACTGCGCCAACCTCTTGAACGGTCTCCATATGCTGCACCACATCCGAGAGAAGAGAATGAGATCGCGATCGTGAGTGTGACAAGAAGAGTGCGTTTCATGGTGTGCTTCCTGAACAGCAGTGGTTATTGTTAAAGTGCCCACTTCAGAAACAGACAACGTTTGATCAGTGCTACTTTGGAATTGTGGAAGGGAAATTAGGGATTGAGTGCGATCGTAGTGAAGTAGTGAATGTCGTAGCGTTGAGGGGAAGACGGTGGCGAATCAGAAACATATAGAATTGCTGATGCAGGGAGTAGAGGTTTGGAACCGATGGCGAAAGAAGAATCCTGCCGCAGAAATTGACTTCAGTGAAACATGGTTCCGGTTCAACCAAATCAATCTTTATGGTGCTAACTTTACCAGAGTCAACCTTCAGGGATCTGATCTCCGTGATGCTGACCTTAGCTATGCTGACCTTAGCTATGCTGACCTTAGCTATGCTAACCTTAGCAGGGCTACTTTATATCGTGCCAACCTTAGCAGAGCCACTTTACATAATACCAACCTCAGTGGAGTAAACCTTTACGAGGCTAACCTTTACGAGGCTAACCTTTATCAAGCTATGCTCAATGGCGTTCAAGCACTTAAGGCTAACTTCACTAATGCAATATTTACTGGAGCTTGCTTACAGGATTGGAATATCAACAGTGAAACAAGGCTAGATAAGGTGATATGTGAGTACGTTTATTTAAGTTATAGAGATGGACTTCGGGCGGGCTATTACTATCAAGAACGCCGCCCTAGCAATCCCAATCAAATTTTCGCACCAGGTGAATTCACGAAACTGGTTCAAAAAGCAATTAGCACTGTTGACCTAATCTTTGCTGATGGGATTAACTGGCAAGCCTTCTTCCAATCCTTTCAAGAACTGCAGCAATACGACGATCTCTCCATCCAAGCAATCGAAAAGAAAAGCGGTGGTGCATTCGTTATTCGATTAGAAGTGCCACCAGAAGCGGATAAGGCGGCAATTGAGAGTCATGCAAAAGAACTATATGAAATGAAGCTACAACTCCAAGAACAACGCTATCAAGCCGAATTACAAGCCAAAGACGGACAGATTTCCCTGTACCAGGAACAACTCGAATTTCATCGGCAAAACAACACAAATTTAATGGAGGTTGTCAAAACAATGGCTGAGAAAGAGAACCAACCGACTCATCAAACGATCATCAATGCTCAAACGATTGGCGCGACCCATACCGGAAGCGGCGACATTACCAACTTCACCCAAAACATCAATAGCAACATCGATGACATCACTAAACTGATTACTGCTCTTCGCGACGCAGCGCAAACCTTTCCGGAGGCGCAACGAGAAGAAGCGTTAGAGCATTTGGGAGATGTAGAAGAAGGAATTCGCCAACCCGATAAGGTCAAACCTCATCGTGTCAAAGCTGCTCTCGCTGCTCTACTCGCAATCGCAGGAATGGTTGCAGCAACTACTGATTTCAGCAATAACGTATTAGAAATCGGGAATAAACTTGGTATTGAGTTGATCCAGCCACACTCGAAGTAATTTAAAGATCCTCAAAAAGAGTGCTGGGGGGTGATAGAGTAATAGTCATCTTGTACTACCCTCAAGCGATGGACGGGATTCGCAAAATCATTCACGTCGATATGGATGCGTTCTACGCTTCGGTCGAGCAGCGAGATTATCCCCAATATCAAGGGAAACCGATCGCGGTTGGCAGTTCTCCGACTCAACGTGGGGTCGTCTGTGCTGCAAGTTATGAAGCGAGAGTTTTCGGAATTCACTCTGCAATGCCGTCTAAACTTGCGATCCAGCGTTGTCCTCATCTCATCTTTGTCAAACCTCGCTTTGAAGTCTATCGCGCCGTCTCTGAGCAAATTCGCGCCATCTTTGAGCGCTATACCGACCTGATCGAACCTGTTGCATTGGATGAAGCTTACTTGGATGTGACAGAAAGCAAATCAAGTTTGCCTTATGCGAGTGCGATCGCTAGAGAGATCAGAGCTTCTATCCAACAAGAAACAGGGTTAACTGCTTCTGCGGGAGTGTCCTTCAACAAGTTCTTAGCAAAGATGGCAACGGGGATGAACAAGCCCAATGGATTAACCGTGATTCTGCCAGATCAAGCCGAGGAGTTAATTGAGCAACTTGCGATCGAGAAATTCCACGGGATCGGCAAGGTGAGTGCAACGAGAATGCGAGAACTGGGCATTTGTACCGGAGCAGATTTGAAGCAACGCTCTGAAACGGAATTGGTGCAGAAGTTCGGCAAAATGGGACATCACTACTTCAAAATTGCGCGAGGGCAGGATGATCGCATTGTGGAAGCGAACCGGGTTCGTAAATCGTTAGGTGCAGAAACCTCGTTTGCTCAGGATTTAACAGATCGTGCCGTGATGCTTCATGAACTCGAAACGATCGCTCAGGATGTGTGTCACCGTCTAGAGCAACATCAGGCTAAGGGACGCACTCTTACGCTGAAGGTGAAGTTTGGCAACTATCAGCAGATTACTCGCAGTCGAACGCTCTTAAGTCCGATTTGTGAGCTGGGAATCGTTACCTCTTTAGCGCAGGAGTTGTTTGAAGCGATTGATTTAGAAGGGCGAAGTGTGCGGCTGTTGGGGATTTCGCTCTCAAATTTGGGGAGTTCCCATTTGGAGTCTGAGACGCGCTCATCATTAGTGCAGTTAGCCTTGTTTTAGCGCCATGTCAGAAATTCTGAGACAATTCACAGCCGAAGAACTAAACAACTGGTAACAAAGATTAGAGGCAGTCGATCGACAACCATATCTGAAGACAAAATGAGAGAATCGACTCCGGGGGCAGCGCAGCTTTTACAATCTGAACTTAGCCTGTCTCTGAATAGGTGCTTCTCTTTGATGAGTTCAGGACATTCCCGATGAAAAGCAAGGTGTTCAAGTACATTACTCAGACTGCAAAAATAGCGCTTCTCCCGATCTCAATCTTCTTCGTTCTGGAGCAAGCAGTTTCAGCCGAAACTTTAACCACCCCTAATTTCACCGTGACAATCACGCGAAACTGTCCAGAAGGATATGTAACTTGCAATGATGTCACTTACATAGGGATCAATCGTCAAACCAAGCAATCAATTCGTTTAAAGGGTCAAACTCAACATACGCTTTGTGCTGATGGTGTCACACCCTGCGCGTTTTTGGGCTACGTATTTCATAACGGAAATTTCCACTATTTTGTCTCTCGATCAGGAGATTTACAGGTTTATGAAGACGAGAAACTGATCATGGAAGAGCGTGGAACTTGGAGTGAGCCATAAATTCCAATAACTACAGCATCCAACAGGATAAAGAGCGTAGTGATGATGGGAATGTTCAAGTACTACAGAACTGGGATGGCAGCCTACGATCGCTGTCACCTGCCCACAATTCGCTCCCAATGGTCAGCATTCATGGCAGAACTGAAAGAATTCATCGCTGAGCCGAGTTTAGACGAAGCCTCAGATGTATTGCACTCCTTTGGTCGCTTGGTGTGGAAACTGACGGGTATTCCGCTTCAGTGGTTGGCTTATCCAACGGTGAGGAAGCATGGAGAGCGATTCGCGGAAACGGGGTGTATTCGCAGCAGTCGGAATTGTGAGGGGCGATGTTTAGAGTGTGATATAGATTGAGCGCGATTAGAGACAACTGCTCAACCCTAAGTCTACAGAAATCAGCGATAACAGATAGAATTGCCGCTCTTCGTGACTTTGAAACACATCCCTCCATCACCAAATTTAATGTATGTTGCATCTACACCATCTACTTGAGCTGTTCCTTCTGCCACACCGTTTTGCAATGATTCGATCGTTAGAATCTCAATACCAGTTTGCACCTTATCGCTCCAGCGAAGGACAATGGTTTTAGGAATAAATCGTGAAAGTCGTCCTGAACTGGAATATTGACATTTATCGCGGAGGTTTGCTTTATCGGATTGGAATGAGCAATTTACGGTAACTGGTTCTGCTAGTCCTGGGGATAGTTTTAAGCCAAATGAAAGTGCAGCAGACAAAATTACTAGCCTTATTAGTTTCATGAAAGAACCTCAGAGCAGTCCAGTATAAACAGACACCTCATTTTAAGCTACACCCAAGCATTACCGTAAAAATTAGAAATTCTGCTCGAAGCGCTGTATCAATACTGTAGATATTGATTTCTCCATTTCAACGATGACGCAACCAACGCCTCCAGAATCGTCAAATAATCATCGCTCTGAGATAGAATCACCTTCTTTTGTGAAACGTGGAAAGCTTTGGGTTCCTGATACGGTTCAAAGTCGTCGATCGCTCCTTCAGAAAGTTTGGAGCTGGACGGGATTCGGAGAGAAGAAGCTGTGGGATGTGTTGCAATTGTTGATTGTGCCGACTGCTTTAGCGATCGGTGCATTCTATTTACAGGAAACGTCGAAACAGAGGGATTTGGAACTTGCGGACGATCGAGCGAAACAAGAGATGCTGAATCGGTATTTTGACCAGATCTCGACGTTGTTATTCGATCGAGGGTTGCGGACTGCGAAGGCAGAGGATGAATCTCGCATTATTGCACAGGCACGAACGTTAACAGCTTTGAGAGAACTGGATGGAGAGCGACAAGGACAACTCATCAAGTTTCTACATAAAGCGAAACTCCTTCAAGCGAAAAAGCCAGTCCTCGATCTTAGACAAACCAATTTAAGAGAAGCAAATCTGAGTGGAAGCAACTTATCTGAAATCGATCTAGCTGGGGTTGACTTAGCTGGCATCAACCTATCTGATCTAAATTTACCTGATACGGATTCAATTTTGTCAGCCGAGCGCAAGATGGGGAATAAGAAGCCGTCTAGAGTGATGATTTTTCGGTCTTATGAGAATCTTGCAAGATTGGAAAAGACAAATTTAGATGGAGCAAATTTGAGCGGAACAGACTTACGTGCGGCAAATTTAAGAAGAGTAAATCTTAGTAGAACAGATCTTAGTAAAGCAGATCTTAGTATGGCGGATCTCAGAGATACAAATCTAAGTTTCGCCAACTTGAAGGACGCAATTCTGTCTGAGCCAATTCTAGATGGGGCGCTTCTCTGCAATACCATAATGCCCGATGGTACAAAGAGCGATCGCGATTGTGACAAACTCAAACCTAAGAAATGAGCTTTGATGACTGCTGACCCTAGCACAATTAGCAATCCCAACGATATGAGCGAAACCGAATTTCATCCCTGCCCCATCTGTTCAACTCCAGTACCACACTGGGCGCGATACCCAAAATCAGTTTGCAACAATTGTTTCGATAAAGCTTGTGACGATCAAGGGCGAAAGTTGGGCTTCTATAACGTCTCATTCAGTGGTGGATTCAAAGCAGTAGTCGAGGAAACTGGCGAGGAGAACGAAAACCACATCTGCTACATCGAAGGCGTAAAGTGCTGGGCAGATGAAGCGCGATTTGGTGGGATTGTGATCCAGCCCTTTGAGAGTTGAAATCCATCATGCTACTGCTGAGGAACGCGATCTCGGGTAAAGTGAGGGTGCGATCGCGCTCCTGATTGTTTCAAAGCACTAGCCAGCAAAGTAAACTGTTCCCCGATAGGTCAAGGGCTGACGTTGCGATGTTGCAAGTTGAGGAGCCACGGACTTTGGCTGATATTTGATTCCTCGGTAAATAAGGGTTGGGTTGGAGGGAGCTACTTGAGCGCTGGTAGTGTTGGAGTTGTAAGAGCAGCCGCGATATTTCAATTGCATGATAGATCTCCTTGGGGGTAAGTAGAGGAATGAAAGAGAGCAAAACTCAGAGGGTGTTATCGCTCTCTTGACTATTTCCACGATGAAGTTCTGAAATTTATGCAGCCAGTTTGGAAATCTGCGCGATTGCTTCTCGTTTGTCGATCGCTTCCCACCCATCGGGCACTTTGACAGCAGCAGTTTTGTACTATCTCATGCTGTCGATATACGAACAAACCAAACAGGGACGAGGAACGCGATCGCGCATTCTGGCAATTCTCAATGAGACAGACGGACTTACCCGCAACGAATTAGTTAAGCGATCTAGACTGACCTATGAACAGGTACGACGACAGACCCAAAACTTACATGTCGCTGGAGTGATTGAGTCTCGCTCAGTTGAGGGAGAGCGACGATATTATCTGAAAAAGTCTTCTAATACGCCCGTATTAATCGGGTTGCTTCTGCTCGTATGGTTGCCAATTTTGCATTCAACGATCGAGGTAGAGCCTATTAAGATATCTCCCTATGATCAGCGGGATTCCTAATTGAGATCGAGAATTAACTGTAAATAATTACAGTGAGAAAGATTGAACCGAATCAATTCAATTTTGGAACATTCCGATTTCTGGTCTTCATCAAGTCTTTACGATCGTTGATCGGAATTCCGGTAGAGTCTCGGACAGGAAATTTTTTCTGAAGCTCGCATAATATGCACAGTTGATTCAAAAGTTTTTCGCTATGACTGACCAGAATTCCGCCGCTGTTGACCAGAATTCCGCTACTGAGATGCAGTATCGACCGGACGAAGTCCAACGAGAATTTGATATTAAATCTGCTCAATACTACGAGCGATTAAAGTTTCTCGGCATCAAAGCTCACAAGGATGGACAAGGTAAGGCTTACCTCGACCAATCACAATTTGATCGAATGAAGCGACTCGATCAACATATTCGAGAAACGGGCGAAATGGACGGATTTATTGATAGTGAAGGTGGAGAACTTGCACCATTAGATTCTACTAACCTCGCAGCAGTAGAAGGTAGCGACCTGACAGAACCGATCCCTGTAGTGGAGGAACCGACGATCGAGAATGGTTTGGGCAAGCGGATCTATCGGGAAGCTGCTGAATTGAAAGCTGAAGAACTGACGATGATTCCTAAAGTGGTGCGGACAGTCGCAGATTGCATGACGCTAGAAGATTTGCCGGAAGATCTCAAACAGAAGGTGAAACGAGCTGAGGAGGCAATTCGCCCAAATTTTCACCCCAGCGTGATCGCAGACAAGCTACTCGATCAAATGCGCCAGAGCCGACAAGCGGCGTAAATGACGATGCTCTAAATAAGGTGTGTGCTGTGATCGAATCCGGTCACAGCGTTCTTGTCATTGGTGAAGCGGGATCAGGAGTCGATGATCTCGCTGTTTCTGTGCGCGATTGCTTTGAAGGTCAGTTCACCTGCGCGACTGAAACCTATAAGGGCACGACGAAAACCTTCTTCAAGTCGTTGGCTGAACAGGTTGGATGTCCGACTGAAATCGAGGTCGGCGAGGGCAAATTCAAGCCGATGAGCGTCGATGAGATGAAGGATGAAATTCTCTCGAATGCTTCTGATGATTGGCTCTTTATCCTGCCTGAAGCGAAACGACTTCCTGCAAGTATTCGGTACTGGTTGGAAGATGCGATCGCATCCAGCGTGAGAGTCGTCGCCTTCAGTCCGATCAATCCCGGTCGTGATATGTTTCTGCGAATGTTGGAAGTTGAATTAGAACTGCCCTCAGATGCTCATATCCGCGATGTGATGACATCGGAGGCACAAAGACTTGGATTACAGATTGATCAGTCGAGAATCGCGGAATTACAGCCACTTGCGGGAAGAAACCCGATGCTGGCAAGGAAGGTGATTCAGCGTGAGAAGTTGGGGGTGAGACAGGAAGTGCAGCACACTCAATACATGGTGATCATGCCGATTATTTTGGCAGCGCTGTTCAGTTTCGCGATCGTGCGCTTCATCGGACTGGGCACGAACAATAAGGGGCTATACATCCTGGGCGGAATCAGTTTGACCGTAGGAATGGGACTGAAACAATTGGGACGGGTGCAGGGTGCGAGGAGGAAGTTAGGGCAATGAGAACGTTAGACCTGTTGCTGAAGAAGTTTGAGGAGTATGGGTTTGAGGATTTCGGGATTTTGTCGATCGCGCTGTTTTGTTTGCGAATAGCGATCAGTGGGATGAGCTACCGGAGTCGGTTAGGAATGAAATTCTTGAACTGCTTGATCGTCAATCGAAAAGAATTGAATTGTGATAATTTCCTGACAGATTGCCGATTTTCGTATCTCTGCTGTTGTATCGGGACAGAGTTAGGGTTTAGGAAGCTATACGAGAATGCGTAGAAATCAGGCTCTGCAAAATATTAGTCTTGCTGCTCTCGCTCTTGGCGTAGTGACGCTTTTAGGAGGATATTGGTACATTCAACAGCAGAAAGTGAATGACCTTCAGCAGCAAATTGATCAACTGCCAAATGGTAAGGATAGGGTATCTTTGGTGAAAGATCGTATCGCTTTGGAGAATACGATCAATGGGAGTTTGATTCAAGCAGTTGGCGGAATTCTTCTATTTGTTACTGCTTATGTTTCAGTGCAGAACTTGAAGGCGACTCAACGCAATGTATTGATTGCTGAAGACAAACAGGTTACAGAACGATTTACTCAAGCGATCAATCAGTTAGGTAGCGACAAAATTGAAGCTCGGTTTGGTGGCATCTATGCTCTAGAAAGAATTGCCAAGAATTCTCCTAAAGATCATTGGACAATCATGGAGGTGTTGGTTTCTTGCATAAAAGAAGCACCAATTTCAATGGAATCTGGACAACCTATTTCAAGACATCTTCAGGCTGCCCTTACTGTAATCGGACGGCGAGACGCAGCTAATGATCCAAAAGATAAATGCCTTGATTTTAGAGGAACTTGCCTGATTCAGGCAGATTTGCAAGATTTAAACCTGCATCGAGCAGATTTAGGTAATGCTATTTTGATTGGTGCGAATTTAAAGAGAGCAAATTTGCAAGAAGCAAAGCTATCTCACTCTGATCTAGAGGGAGCAGATCTCAAAGAGACAAATTTACATCAATCCATTATTAGAGCCGCAAATCTGAGTGAGACTGATCTACGTTGGGCGGATTTGACTGGGGCTGATTTAAACCATACTAATTTGAACGGAGCCAGACTATGGCAAGCAAATCTCGCTGGGGCTGATTTAAGTGGAGCCGACTTAAGCAACGCCGTTTTATGGCAAGCAAACCTAAGTAATACAAATTTGAGTGGAACTGAATTAGAAGGAGCTAATTTGATCGGAACTGATTTGAGAAACGTTAGAGAGTTGACGTTAGAACAAGTCAAGGCTGGTAAAAACTGGGAACAAGCCCACTACGATGAACATCTCCAAAAACAGTTAGGTTTAATACCTAAACAAGAATCATAGATATGCAGACTAGAAACAGTAAGGGCAATCTAAAAGCAGTTTCTAGAACCTTCACACTCTATGATGTCCCTGACTCATGCCACGATCGCAGTCGCCGGAACTTCCCTCATCCTCAGCACTGCAGACCCTTTAACATTGGGACTCGCCCTAATTGGCTCACAACTCCCCGACCTCGACACCACAACCAGCACGATCGGGCAAATCTGCTTTCCTATCTCAACCTGGCTAGAGTCACGATATCCACATAGGACGATCACTCATAGCTTTCTCGCAACTGGTCTTCTAGCCGCTATCGCACTTCCTTTCGGCTATTGGTCGGGACATCTTACAACGTCGATCGCACTGCCCCTCGGACATCTCCTCGCCTGTTTCTCAGACTGTTTCACTAAACAAGGCGTTCAGTTGTTCTATCCCTATCCCGCTTGGTGTATCAGTGTTTCCAATCCCAAGCGGCGATTAACCACGGGCGGAACAGGTGAATATTGGGTGCTGTTGATCGCTGGACTGCTCTTAGTTGTGGGACTCCATATCGGCAGCGCTGGCGGGATCACAGAAAAGCTTACTGCTTCTCTCGGTATGGTCGATGGAGCAGTCGAGGTCTATAACCAAAAGTCAGCGAGTTATCACGTTTGGGCAGATGTAAAAGGGATTTGGGCAAGCGATCGCACCCGTGCCGATGATCGTTATTTTATCGTTGCCAATGAAGGTGATTCGTTCATCGTGACGGATGGCAAGGGCGGATTCTTCAAAACGGGTCAGCAGATTTTGACTGAGCGGATTGCAGCGACGATCGGCAACCCTGCCACAACTCAATTACAAACGATCTCATTTATGGATGAGGAAATCGCGCCGAAGCTTCAGGAGGTTGCAGCATCACAGCCCAATGCTTTGATTTTGCTCAGTGGCTCGATCGTGGTTGACCTGCCTGAGAATGTGAGAATTCCGATCGAGGCGAATCGACTGCAAACGGCGAAAGTGGTGGATAAGACGGTCACGATGACGTTTCACCCGATTGAAGCGGCTCTACAGCAGTTGGGTGAACAGTATGTGACAGGGACATTGACGGTGAAGGTGATTAGTCCGCGACCAATGTGAGATTTTGGGCATAGGATTGCTAGAGCGATCTCTGAAACTTGGTCAAGCTGCTTTCTCGATCAGGTCATGTAAAGGTGTCTGCCTAATCCTTTAATTGCGGATCTTAGACGGATAAAAGCGTCTTCTCTAGTGGAAGAAATACGGAAGATTTTAGGCTAAGATTTCTACCAAGCGGTATTATGCGGGAAAGTTGTCGGGCTAATTCGCTTAACTCGGATTTAGGCAAAAAGTTTCGGAATAAGCCTCTGGATTTGGGATCTTAGATAGAAACTTTCAGTTCAATAAAAAGTTGGTCAGCTTCTCGCTAGAAGCGCAAGAAGGCTTAGTTCCCTCACTTCATCGTGTGTTCGATAGATTCGCGTTTTGTCGGTGCGCTTTGTCAGTTCTTGCGTTAATCGCGTTGTTACGAGTATTCTTCGTAGTGGTACGCGGAGTGTTATTCGTTAAGTGCGAAGTAGCTCCCTAACACTACGTTGCAACGGACTGTTTCAGGTCTCTGCGTCTAGCATTGGGATCTGATATACATGCACTGAACTGCGCCGTTATAGAGAACAAAATATTTATCGTTAAGCTATATGAAAGTTTTAGTTGCAGGATCGCTCCACTTTGAGAACTCTAATGATGTACGAGCTTCATTTGTAGAAGCTTGTAATGAAATCGGTGTTGCGCTAGCTCAAGCAGGGCATGAGTTAGTTATTGGTTCTGGAAGCGATAACACAGCGGATAAACATATTTTTAATGGGTTCATTTCAGTGAAAAACCATCCTCGCCTCTACATAATTAGACCTCTAGGGGTAAAACACGAGGACAAGAAAAAAGAGGGTGATATTTTATTTGCAAAACTTCCACAAAAGCTGAGAGTTGATCGACATCCTGCGGACTCTTGGTCAAAAATTAGAGTGTATCAAGTCCTAGAAGCAGATGTAGTTTTAGTTCTAGGAGGTAGCACTGCTGGCACAGCTCTTATTGCAGGAACTGCAACTGCATTGCAACGCCCTGTCCTTGCCATTCCATCTTTCGGAGGCGCATCTCAGAAAGTATGGTCAGATTTGAAGCGTGATTTTCAAGGAGTCTCATCATCCTTAGAAAATCTCTATAACTATCTTGGGCAGAGTTGGAACCTCGGTGATTCTAAGTATGTTGTTTCAGCCTTAGAGAAGTTGAAGCGTGAAAACCCTTATCGGCGAAATGCTGCTGTTAACTCAAGTATTATTCTAATTTGGACTATCTTATTACTTGCAATTTGGCTAATTCTACTTGGCTCAACTCCACTAAAGCCTCTCTATAACTTTTTTGCTCTTTTAGCATTAGCGGTCATGCTTGGTGTAAATTTAAGAGCAAGTTTGGGACATCTTCTCAATCCTGGGATCAATCTTTCTTGGGCTACAGTTCTTATAGAATCTAGTGTAGGAATGGTGGTAGCTTTTGGATTAGCTCTCTTCTACTTAATAGGGGGATTCATCGTCACTGGATCTTGGAACCCTGATGACTTTCTAAAAGTTTCAGACCTAACGCGCGTAGGAGTAATTATGTCAATCATTGGACTTGCATCAGGCTTTCTGCTTGAGGTAGCCATAGAGCGTTTGCGAGAGCTTCTAATGGAGATTGTAAAAGTTAAGAAGCCTGGTAATGATGATACCGCTGAGCAATAAGCTTCGTGCAGCAGACTGAAGACGGCGATCAGGTGGGTGTTGGGTTTGGTAATCGCTGATGATGGGGATTGTTCTTATGACCGGACTCTTCATCAAGGGCACACTAACCCAAAGTGATTGCCCTCGTCGTCAATGAATCGATCGATAATCCTCACAGCCTGTCTCCTCGCAAGCTGTACCGCCCAAGCCCAAAACCCTACTCCTACCCCAAGCTCTTCTCTCGTCCCCAGTCCCACAGCTTCCTCAGTTCCTAACACTAGAGCGAAGCGCTTCACCCTAGAACTCAGCCTCTCCGCACCCGAAGATCTGAAAGTCCGAGAGGGCGACATCGTTGTAATAGGGCAAGTTCTCTCAGATCGCACTCGTGAACGCCAACGATTAGAAGCGCAGAAAGCCCAAGTCTTGATCCAACTCGATCGACTCAAACAAGCACCGATCAAACCACTTCCGCCTAAATCTGCATCAGCCGTTGCCAACCTTCCAACCCCTTCATTTCTAGAGGAAGAAGCAGAAATCGATCGTAAACAAGTTGCCCTTCAGCAAGTTGAGCAGGACTGGAACCGACAGCAGCGCAAAATCGATTTACTGCAAGGTTTTGATCCGAAAGAACTTCCCCCTAGCACTCTGCCCCACGAACAAGAGAAACTGCGGCAACGGGAGCGAGATGTGAAACAAGCCAAGGCAGAGTTAGAACTCTCAAGAGCCAAACTCGATCGCGCAAAGGAAAACTATCAATATCGGCAATACGAGCATTCGCTAGAAATCAGTAAGCGCAGCATCGACCTGGAACGTCAGCAGCAAGAATATCAGCGACAGCTACAAGAACATGAACAGCAAGAGCGCGATCGCGTCTTCCAGCTCGCTCAAGTGAATGTGCAACTTCAAAACTTAGAAACACAACTTACCAACTTATCGATCGTCAAGAGTGCCTACAATGCCAAAGTTCAACGGGTTAAATGGAAAGGTCAGAATAATCAAATTCTCACTGTTGAACTTACTCTTATTGTGGGCGATCTGCGAAACACCCCTCGCTCAAAGCAAGCCAGTTCCGGCGACTCAGACGAATCAAAGCCAGAAACGCCCCCCTTCCAATCCTCAAATTCTCAAAGATGAAGCATCAGAGCCGGAAGAGTCGAGCGAGGAAAAGACCGAAGATCCCGACGCACTCAAAGCCGACGAGAACCCCCTTAATCCGGCTGGAGACTCGCTTGATCGCTTAATCCAAATCCGCATCAATGATGACCTCTGGAAAGGAATGCTCGGTGATTTGCCCTGCCTGGATATGTCTGATGCCTGTATCCAGCAATTGCAGCAAAAAGCGATCGAGACTTCCCCCGAACTGAAAGCGATCGATGAACGAGTGCGGGTGATCGAACAGAAAGTCGAGGAAGCAAAGCGCAACAACATCAAAACGGTTCAACTTGGTGTGTTTGAACCCTTGGTGCAATCCTGGCTCAAAGTCGAAGACGTTCCAACTGTTCCAGGTCAGCCAGCGAGAAAGAAAGGCATTCTCAATCGCATTGGGGATTTGTTTTTTGGTAATACGCTCAGTTCAGTGAATGAGATTCTTTCCCTGGTAGGTGTGCCCTTATTCAGGAATGCAACAGGTGGTGATGCCGCTGCTCAAAGTCGAGCGATCGCGATCGGAGATTTGCAGGTCAAACTTGCTGAAATTCAAAACAAGCGGGGTGAGATTGCGGCAAAGTTGCGTGAGAATGTCATCCTTCAAGTTCTCGACTTTGATCAAACCCGTCGAGAGTTTCAAATTTCTCAAGAAATCGCTCGTAGGCAGGCTTTACAGCACAAGTTAATTGAACTGGACTACAGATTAGGAAACGGCGAAACAACGCAGTTCTTAGGCAATCTCAGCGCATTGGACAAACAAAAAGCCCAAACTTTTCGAGAATGGGCAAGACTGCGATCGCAGATGATGCGAATTAAATTAATCGTGCTGGGTGCAGGTGAGCAGTAGGTGAGGGTTTATACCTCGTAAATCTTAGTGAACACAATCCTGGATTCTGCCACTTCTGTAGAGAAGCTATGCAGTAGCGTTCTAATTCTGAAATATGAAACCACTGCTGTACGTGTCTTTTGTCTTAATTTCCGTTCTGCTAGGGCGAGAAACGGCTGTGGCTAAAACGGTCACTGGGGATTCTGCTTTGTGCAAGAACAGAAATCTCATCACCATGATTGCTGTAAGTGCTGAAGATCACGACATTGCGATCTGCAAGGAGTTTGGCGATGCCTATCATTATGTCAGTCAGAGCAAGCAAGATAAGACTCAAAAACTCTTTTTACCGATCGTAGAGAGAAACAATCCCTATCGTGGTGCTAATCCTTGGTTGCTGAAAGCTCGAAATGGCTCATATACCTATCAAGTTGCTGAATTTAACCCACTCAGTAAGCGGTCATATGTTTCCGCATCCATTTTCAAGAATGGTCAGAGAATCTACTATCAAGTAATTCGTTCCTATATCCGTGCAGATGAATGAGAAGCCTCATCTACAGAGCGGTAATTCAGCAGCAGTAAACGATTTAATCAAACTGGTTCCAAGTGAAAGCGTTCCACTTGTATAGTTTGAAACGGTGAAAGTCACTTTACCGCTATTGTCGGTTCGAGTCGTTCGTGTGAGCAGGTTTAGACCTACATTGTTGAATAGTCGAAGTGTGTAATTCGTCTGACTCAGTGCATTACTCACAACGATATTTCCATTGGCTTGTTTACAAGTGCTGGCATACTCTCTTAGCTCCACTAATATTGTTTCCTGAACCGTATTCATTCCATCGCTGACTGTAATCGTAATTGGAATAATTGCGCTGACATTCTTAGGCTTAATTGTTAAAGTCCGATTGCCCTCAAACCCCGACAGTCTTACTGATTCAAAGGCTGAGAAGCTTGAGGCATTGTTTGTAATCTGTAACTGATTGAGTGCGGTATCTGGATCAGCGATCGTAAACGTGATGATCCGCTCATTCAATCCGTCACCCTTTGGAGCAGGGGCAAGATTCCAGGGTGCAGGCTGACCCACTGCAATCGTCGGTGGTTTGGGTCGATCATCAATGGTCTGCTCACTCATTGCCGTAGCTAGAGGAGGCGGAAAGTCTTGCGGTCTGTAGAGTTGTCCACGTTGGCAGAGAAGTTTTTCTGATGTGGGCAAATCTGCGATCGCAAATCGCGCTATTCCCCCGTTGAGCGTGGGTAAGAATGGCTTCTCTCCCAGTGAACTACTAGAGAGCCGGATAAATCCGCAGGCATTGGCTTTTAAGCTCCTTTGCCGTCGTTGATTCAAGTAAGAAACGGTGTACCAGCGCTTGGTCAGTTTAGGCAGTGCAACGATGCCATCTGAGGTTCTGAATGGTGAAGTCCTGGACTCTGCCAGTTGACCATCTTTGCAAGCTGGCAGCATTTGCACAGGAAGTTGAGCCGGATCAATGAGCATTCGTTCAACGAGGATTTCTCCGGCTGCATCGCGAATTATCAAGACTCCACAGGCATTTGTAGAGATTGTTTTAGTCGTCATCTCATCTCGCGCCGCTTGAATCGCTTGATGCGGTTGCAGCCCATACACGAAGACCCCACCGGACGGATCTTTGAAAATCCTTCCTTGCTCAGCCAAAGCAGGAACAGCCATTAAATTCATTGCTGTTGCTAATCCAATTGCCCAGTTCTTCACCCTTCAAAACTCCTTCTAATTGCAGGGAGGAGCATCACCGTACTCAAGATCGTTGCCTTGGGTATAGTGCTTGATCATGTTGCTCCAGTCATCTTCCATCGATGTCCCACTAAACAGCCTTGCTTCATTGCCCTGCCAATCCCAGGTGATCAGCCTGCCGCATTGGTTCGTCTGGATGGTTCGTGGCTCCTCAAAATAGACCGTGTAGAAGGTATTGGGCGAAAGGCTGGTAATCTCTAGTTTTCCGTACTCTGAGATATACGCCTTGGATGGCAAAATTACAGGTGCTTGATTGAGTACAGTCAACATGAATTCGGTCGAGGTCGTACTTGAACCATCACTGACGGAAATTGTGAAGGATGCCACAACGCCATGAGAGTTCTGAGCCGGAGTAATTGTGACGGATCGATTCGCTTCACTCCCCCCAAAAACAACGCCTGAATTCGGGACAAGAGGCTGATGCTGACTACTCGACAGCGTTAATTGATTCGCTGGGGTTTCCGCATCTCCGATCGTAAAATTCACCGTAATTGATGAGTTCATATTCACGGTTTGCATTGCGATCGCGCTAATGGTCGGAGCCGAATTACTTGGCGTTGTCGGTGTTGTTCCTCCTTCATCTAGGATTGTTTGATTGCTCAGCGCTGATGCCAATGGAGGCGGAAAACTGGCAGGTTTATAGAGCTGTCTGCGTTGGCAAAGAATCTGTTCTCCGGTTGGTAAATCTGCGATCGCGAATCTCGCCACTGTACCGGATGTGGTTGTCAATAAGGGCTTTTCTCCTAATGAATCACTGGGCAGTCTCACAAATCCACAGGCATTGGCTTTAATGGCTCTAAGCTGTCTGCGATCCAGCATTGAGACTTGATAACGGCGATTGGGTGTGAGTGAGATAACTGCATCACCTGTTCCAGTTCTGAAAGGTTGCGATCTCGGTTCTGCTAACTGTCCATCCTTGCAAGTGGGGAGAAGCTGTGTTGGTAAAGTCGCTGTATCGATCGTCTGTCCTTCAACTCGAATTCTTCCAACGGGTTGAGTTTTGGAAGGTTTGACAATTAAGAGTCCACAGGCATTTGAAGTAATAAACCTTGCCGGAGCGAAGTCTCTCCCTGTCTCGATCGTCTCGCCCGGTTGCAGACCATAGATAAAAATCGCGCCGGATTGGTCTTTGTAGATTCGTCCTTGTTGAGATGCCTGTGCAGGATTTGCGGTGATGATCAGTGATGCGATCGAGACTGCGATCGCAATGAATTTAAGCCATCGGTTCATAAGATTCTCCGGGAAACCGCATCCCCTTATGGGCGGGGAAGTTTACAAGTCCTCACAAAAAAGAAACCCCTGACGGCAGGGGCGGAAATGATGTGGTGATCGATGGGTTAGTGTTCCATTCCCTCCGGTACAAACAGGACTCCAGTGCGACAAATCGGTTCATTCATCGCACTTGTAATTGCTCCGATCGTTGTGTTTGCCCCTGTCCCAATTCTCACTTGAGTAGTGTTGAGCAATGGAGCAGTCGTGCTGCCTCGGAAGGTGGCATATCCGCACGCATTGGCACGAACGTTGCGAGTCGCATCAGCCGTGAAAATCGCCTCATAAGAAGTGTTCGGCGTTTTCACAATGACGACATCGCCAGCACCCGTTTTGAAGTCAGCCGTTCGAGCTTCTTCAAGGACACCATTCACGCAACGAGGAATCAAGCGAGTCGGCAAGGTTGCAATGTTGATTGTGCTGCCATCTACTGATTTCAATCCTGAGAGAGGAGCCGTACTGGAATCTCGCAACGTGATTAACCCACAGGCATTTGCGGAAACGCGCCGAGTCCGATCTGCACCAATCAAGGTTACGGGCACATCTGCGTTCGGGGTTTGTTCACCGATGTAGACAGTGGTTTGACCATTTCGCTCGACTTTGAAAGTGCTGTTGCCGTTGTAAGTTTGAGCCGATGCACCGGACACAAAAGCAGGCAGGGTGGAAAGGACTAACCCTGTAAGAGCCGCGATTTTTCTGAGTTTCATGAACTTGAATCAACTGAGTAACGTTACCCTTCCCGTGAATCATTTGGGAATTCTAGAACCTGTATTAACCAACGCCCAATCAGCACATCCATGAAACTACTGAAATCAGGGAAAGTTCTTCTCAATGCTTTGCCTTTATTTGCGATCGCGGTAATTCTCGGAGGAATTGCCCATCAAAAATATCAAAGCGATGCAGCTTTGCCCGATTATGATAATCCTTCGGCTCCGATGGCGATGTCTCTTAGAGCAAGTCCGTCTATGTCTCAATATCATTCAGTGAAGCGCGTCTCCGATGGAGATACGATCGTCCTGAATAATGGCGAGAAGGTTCGGCTTTGTGGAATTGATGCACCGGAATCCTCACAACCATTGGGAGCCGAATCGACGGCAAATTTGAAGCGGTTGATCGATGCGGCTGGCGGAAAAGTGATCGTGACGGAGATGGAACGCGATCGATATGGAAGAATTATCGGTGAGGTCTTTGTCAAACGCGCCAATGATGAAGCCTTGCTGAATATCGAGCAGTTGCAGTCAGGTATGGCTTATCTGTATGAGCGATATGCGAAAAACTGTATGAATGGGTCACTCTTTCCCGATGCTGAAAGTAGGGCTAAAGCCAAGAAGCGAGGAGTTTGGAAAGGGAACTATCAGCGTCCTTGGGATTTTAGGCGGCAGAATCGGTAGAAATAATTGCCTGCTATCGTTCTTGTCTGTCTAAGCCAAATAATATTCTCTTAAACGACGATAACTATCCCATCAGTTTCATGTTCGATAGATACAGCCATTTGATCGCTATCGAACATGAAATACTGGTTCCTCATTGCACTGTTAATATTTACAGTCAGGAATCCTAATAAAAACCGAAGCTTTGCGCGCACACAACTTAGAGGTCATCTCGCTGAATCTTCCAAGCTGAGGTCGTTCCATTCTTACCTTGCCGAATGCAGATGAATCCGTAACGTCTGATCTCATTGCCTCGCAGGGTGTGCAGTTTCAGGAGTTGAGCAAGTTCAGGAGTTGATAAACGCCATCCTTTTTCACAAGCTTCATCTAATAATCTGATGTGCCCAATTGGGTCTGAATTTGCTGGCATGATCCGCACCATGCGATCCAATAAAGTAAGCATTGCTGTCGATGGATCAGAGAGAGACTGATTGTAGGTGGATAGTTCACCGGACTGTTCGCCAGGTTCGTCAATTCTCTTCATGATGCAGAACTGATCGATCGTTGTACCATCGAGTTTCAAATAGTCGTCTAGCTCATCTAGAAGCTGGATTTGGGCTAAGGATGCCATCGCTTTCTTACTACCTTTTGGCTTATCAAATTCTAGTCTGAGTCGATTCTTACGCTCGTAGAACTGGGTCTTTCCGAGATTGTACCGTTCCATCAATTGCTCAATGCTTAGTCCGTCTAGCTCTGCTGTGATTGTTTCCATACTACTCACTGGACTGTTCACCGAACTATTATAGGCATGAAAAACCCGACCATGAACAATGATCGGGCTGAAGAAAGCAACTGAGTTAAGCTGCAATCAGAGATGTCATTTTGCAGTAAGCCAAATATATTGCTTTGTAAGGTGCATTCACCTCTGGTAGAAACTCATCATAGCGATCAATAACCCAGCTATTCGGGGTTTCTTTCATCAGAGTCGGATGAGCAGTCCGCTCATAGTCCAGAAGTTGCCTACCGACTTGTGGGGCTTCTCCCAATACATTAAATGCAAAGCCTAAAGTTGGTTCGCCAACTGCTGAAAGCTCAACATGAATGGTTTCATTCTCATGACCTTCACAATCCCATTTGAAAGGCGCTGAGAGGGTTCTGTTAACGTGAACGAGGTAAACATCAATGCTAGGTTTGAGCGACTTGTAGGGCGTAACTTTGACCTGAAACCAGCGTCGTTCTGAACCGAGTGAGATTGTTTCTCCAATGTTGGGAACTGTATCTGACCATTCCACTCGGATCGGGTCTTCGTCCACTGCTCGATCGCTCTCTCGGCAACAGGAATAAATGATGAAGTTCATGGCTTCTCCTAGATCATCTGTATCGATTATCGTCGAAATATCCGGGCTGTGCGTCTGCTCCTTCAAAAATACAGAGATAGGGTAAATCTCCTCCTACATAACGCCGCTCGACTAATCGTAATTGTCGTCCTTGCCTCTGAAAATTACGCAGCATCGTGTCGCAATCTACTCGATTTGATACTGCATGAGTCTCACGCTGTCCTTCCACATTGCCGGGATCTTGAGTAGAGGAATGATAGGACGGTGCAAGGGGCGTAGATCGAGGAGCGGGACGACTAGGAGCAGAATAACTGCCACCTCCGCCAATCGGAACGGCTGGAACGGGATAAAGTTCATTCTCACCACAGCCAGCGAGAAGCAGAATCCCGATCGCAAGGAAGGACTTCTTCATATGTATGCTGTTCAACCTGCAAAATCTGATGATTGAAAGCATACACACACTTTCAGGAGAGATCAATAGATTTTGAAAGCATGTGTATATATTTGATGTTTATCAATAAACAATCTAAAGTGTGTGTATACCTATGAAGGCGAGTGTATGTGATCATGAGTCAGTCTATATCTACTGCTCAAATGCCACGAGTTAAAGGCGTTCCTGCTGATCGCGATGAAATTAAGACCCGTCATAACGTGATGGTAAGTCCGTCTGGATGGGCAGGGCTTGACGCGATTGCGAAACGATTAGGCTATAAATCTCGCTCAGATCTGCTGGATGCGATCGGACGCGAAGAAGTCGAGATTACAAGGCTTGATCATCCAGAAGAGAGCCACGAAGAATAATGTAGTACAATTGCTCTTTCCTCAGCTTTGGAGGTAATATGCAACAAACCGCTTTTAGTGCGATCGCAGATGTGATCAAGCCTGGAATGACAATGAAGCAAGTTAGAAAAGAGGCAAAAGTCTCGAATGGTACAGTTCTCGCCTATCTGAAACGCGAGAAGGTGGCAAAGTAGATTGAACAGAAACCAAATTTCTTGAGACTCGGAAACGGGTCTTTTTTTGTGCAGTTTTTTAGTACAATCGCTCTACCCTGCATTTCCTGATCTGATGCGTCGAGATTCCATTTTCTATCGCCTGTTTGCTCAGTCTCCAAGCCTGCTCTTTGAGCTATTAGAGTCGCCACCCAATAATGCCAGTGAGTATCGCTTTGATTCTGTTGCGGTCAAAGAACCCAAGTTTGAAATCGATGGGGTGTTCTTGCCACCCGACAGCGAATGTCCTGGCGTTGTCTATTTTGCCGAAATTCAGTTCCAGAAGGACGAGCAGCTTTACGAACGGCTGTTTGGCGAATCCTTGCTTTATTTCTATCGCAATCGATCTCGTTTCTCTGATTGGGAAGCGGTGATCATTTACCCATCTCGCAGTGTTGAGCAGAGTGATTCTCACCCTTATCGTGCCTTGCTCAACAGCGATCAGGTGCATCGAGTCTATTTGAATGAATTGGGCGATTTTCGCCAACTGCCGCTAGGAATTGCGCTCCTGGTTCTGACAACTCTGACCCCGAAACAAGCTCCCTCAGAAGCACGATATTTACTGACTCAATCTCAGCAACAGGGGATGGAATCTGAGGTGAGTACCTTCATAATGGAAATGGTAATCACGATCATGTCCTACAAGTTCAGTTCTTTAAGTCGATCGGAGGTTGAAGCGATGCTAGATATTACGATTCAAGAGACACAGGTTTATCGCGATATTCAGACAGAAGAAGCGGTAAAGCTTGTTTTACGGATGCTGCCTCGCCGCTTGAAGCAAGAACTTTCTGAAGAGATGCGATCACACATTACCGCTCTAGCTCTACCACAATTAGAAGAACTGGGAGAAGCGCTAGTCGATTTTGAGCAATTAGATGACCTAACAGCATGGCTACAAAACCATTAAAGTTCATAGACAATGCGACTTCAGGAAGTCAGATTCTTCTCAATTCGAGGATCAGGGATGAGCCACATGATCGCAACTACAACGTACAATCCAGAGGCGATTAACGGATTAATCAAGGTGGATAGAATCGCGATCGTGTAAATCAAAAGTGAGACTTTGCCTTTGAAGTCGCGACCCATTGCAAGCGCCAACGTGGAATCTTGACCGTGATGCGTGATCAAAACACGGGTGAGGATGAAGTAAGCGATCGCGCTCAATAAAAGAACTGCACCATAACAAGCCACAGGGACAGGGGCGAAGTGTTCTCCCATCCAGCTTGTGACGAAGGGGATGAGCGATAACCAAAACAGCAGGTGTAGATTTGCCCACAGAATTCGACCATTGACGTGCCGCGCTGCTTGGAGCAAGTGATGGTGATTGTTCCAGTAAATCCCAAGGTAAATAAAGCTCAGCACATAGCTTAGAAATACCGGAATCAGAGGACGCAGAGCGGCGAAGTCAGTTCCATGAGGCGTTTTGAGTTCTAACACCATGATCGTAATCAGGATGGCAATGACCCCATCGCTGAAGGCTTCTAATCTTCCTTTTCCCATCAGTCACATTCTCCCTTTCTGCTGGACTCAGGTGAAACGCTTCCTGAATCTTATTCTGTAGCAGGATCAGATTAATGTTCGAGATGTAGAGATTCGCTATGAATTCGCGCATTGCCGCCTTATCCCTGCCACTGTTGGAAGAATAAGGAGAAGCATTGGTCGATTTTGAGGGGGTGAGCGATCTGATGACTGGGTTAGAGAAGCAGGCTCAATAAACTGATTTGGCTTTATCAGCGCACTGTTTGGGTAGTCTGAATACGATCAGACTGGCTCTCGAAGCGTGGTTCTACTGGGCGATTGAACCAAAACCAGGCAAGAATCATCACTAGGACAAAGGAAACGCCTTCCCAATTAATCGTTATTTTTCTGCGATCTTCCGAGGTAGTGTCTTCCTGCTCAAAATCGTATAAGTCGGTTCGATTCAGAAGAAAGTCTTGATTCTTCAAATTTTCCAGATGTTCTCGCCTTTCTTGATCGCCATCCCAGATGTCATTCAAGTCTCGTTCTTGTCTACTTTCTTCAATCTGTTTTCTAATCTGCTCGAAGTCAAGGATTCTGTCTTGCTCCTCAGTTGAAGAATTACACTCGCATGAATTCTCAAGCTCCTCGATCTTCTGCTTAAGCCGTGTTACTTCTTGCCTAAGCTCATCGTTTGAGTTCCAAAACATGATTTTCTCCCTAGAACCGGATGAAGCTACAAGGCGAAAATACACTGTACCTACTGATTTATAAATCCTTCTAAAGAGCGGTGACGAGAGGCAATTCGGTTTACATCAACGACGCACCCAATTTTCAGGAAAAAGTTGCGTGCTTTATCGAACCTTCAAAATTCAGTATTGCTGTGATAAAGATACGGGTATTTTTGGGCACGTTTATAACAAGTGAAATAAAACAAGCTAAGAAGCGCTTTATACGCTTACTAAATTACATTCTCCTAAAACCGTGACCGAACCGCTAGAGATATCAGATCTAGTTCGGGAGTTGCGCCAAAGGCTGGGACTGACCCAAGAGCAGTTTGCAGCCAAGCTTGGTGTGACCTTTCCGACAATTAACCGCTGGGAAAATCAAAAATCGAAACCTTCCAAGATGGCAATGATGCTAATTGAAGGCAAGGTGAGAGAGTTGGGTGACAGCGGAGAAGATTTGCTCAAATATTTCTCTGGAAAATAGATCACATATTTATCAATAATTTCTGCGTAAATTCTTTGTTCTGAATCAAATTGTCTTAGTTATTTTTTCACCTTTGCCCCCGTAGTCCTGTATTACTGCGTCTCAGGCAGTCAGCCCCCATGTCTCAGAGCATCTTTTCCAGCAAAGCTAATATTGCTCGCGCTTTTCATACGGTGCAGAACTACTATCCTGACTTTCTGTTCCAGCGAGAAGACAAGACCTATGTGATTGTCGAGGTGAAGGGCGATCACCAAATTGATGATCCGATCGTACAGGCGAAGAAAGAATTCGCGGAACAGATGGCGGAAGCGAATGAAATGACTTATCGAATGCTCAAAGGGAGCGAAGCTGAACGAGGGCAGTATAGTTCTCTGCTGACTTAAGACCGATTCCGAAACAGCATAGCGTGTGAGGTAATTGTGAAATGATGCTGAACTTAGACCGTCCACTAGCTTTCATTGATTTAGAGACAACTGGAAAAGATGTCAGCAACGATCGTATCGTGCAGATCGCAGTGCTGAAAGTCTTCCCTGACGGCAGTGAGGAGATGCGGAGTAAGAAGATTAATCCAACAATCCCTATCTCTCCAGAAGCTTCAAAAGTTCATGGAATCGTTGATGCAGATGTCATAAATGCACCAATCTTTAGCCAGATCGCTACAAGTGTAGCAACCTATCTTGAGGATAGCGACCTGGCAGGGTACAACTCGAATAAATTCGATATTCCCCTTCTTATGGCTGAGTTCGAGCGCGCTGATGTAGAGTTCAAGCTTGAGGGCAGACGTTGCATTGATGTTCAGGAGATCTTCTTCAAAATGCAACCCCGCACGTTACAGGCTGCATATCAGTTCTACTGCAATCAACGTCTAGAAAATGCTCATGACGCTGAAGCTGATATTCGTGCAACTTATGAAGTATTGAAGGCTCAAATACAGCGTTATGAGGAGACAGGATTTATTGAGGCAGATGGAAGTCAATCTTTTCCTATCAAAAATAATGTGCAGGTTCTGAGCGAGTTCACACCATTCAACTTTCTCGATCCTGAGAAAAAGGTAGTTTATGACGAACAACAGAGGATTATTTTTAACTTTGGCAAGCATAAGGGGAAAGTTCTAGTTGAAGTATTCAAGGATGATCCTGGCTACTATGACTGGCTAATGAGTACAGATTTTCCGGTATCGTCTAAACGAGTCTTTGAAAGAGAGTTCAAAGCTTTGAGTTAATTCAAATTCCATTCATTCCATCTACTACCATGACAGTTACTTTCCCAGACCTGCAATCTACTCTCAGTGAATGCCTGCCTGACAACCTACAGCTTCAAGTGAAGACAATGGGCAGTCAGCTATCGATTATGATCAACCGACCGCAGAATGAAGCTGAAGTAGATTACCAGGCTATCTCTGATACTTTGTTGACCAAACTACGATCGCTCAATTTGCCTAACGTCAATTCAGTCAAACTGTACGGCAGAATGGCAAACACTCAGAAAATTGAATGGCAGTTAAATCAGACGCTTGAGGCTTCTAATCCTGCTGCAAATTCTGCGATCGCGAGTCCTCCGAATGCCGCAAATCCCACGATATCTCATAAGCCGAAGACCAAGTTTCAGACTTACTTAGAGCAATTCAGCCATTACTCGAATGTCATCAGTGCAGCTTCTTTGTTGGGACTGTTAGCCCTGCTTGGTTTCAATACACTAGCAGGTCAGAAAACTCAAGCAGCAGTGTATGAGTACAAGATCGAGAGCGTGAACGATTTGATTTTCACTGAAACGATGAACACGATGGGTAGTCAAGGATGGGAATTGGTGTTCGCTCGTCGCGCCAAGGACTCCTCAACTGATGATTTCGCCTATGAAATTATTCTCAAACGAGTGAAGAAGTAGAGACTAGATAAATACAAGGAAAATAGCTATGAGTTTTACGGATTCAAGATCTCGCTTCCACCGATTTGCAGTAACTAGTATTCTCACGCTGAATACTTTCGTGTTCTTAAATGCTCCTACTTCACTCAAGTCAGAAGAGATTCGTGACTGTACGACCTCGATCGCTGCGGCTCAAACTCAAATTGAAACAGGACGAGAAGTGGAAGTCATGGTTAGAGTCCAAAACCTTGCTGAACTCTACCCTGATCATCCTGAGAATCGTCCGATGAGCTACCTCTTTATTTTGAAGGGAGGCTCAAATAGAGCAATCATGAGATCACCTCAATTTCACAAATCGATCGCGAGAAGCATCATCCAAAATTGCAGTTCTGTAAGTGCAGTCATTTTCGGTGCTTGGGGTACAGGTTGGCAGGAATCAACAGGTCTGTTCCCTGACGGGCGCATAGAGGAGTTTGAATGCTTGGAGTATTTAGGACCTGGTAGAAAACTTACCTGGGGACAGGAATACTGTAGTCTTTGAAGTCACGCATCATAATTCAATCTCCCATATGAACCTCAAAACAATCATTCTTCCGATTGCTACAATTCTCACCGGAGCCATCACGCTTCTCAGTGGAACAGTACAGGCTCAAGAAGTCCCGCTCCTGAAACAGAAAATGCCCTACTCAGAAGCGAGAGCGATTCTAATTAACGCAGGATGGCAAGCCATCGAAATTCCTATCATGCAACGAGGCGATCGCTACTTTGGTGCGATGGAGTACATTATCAAAGACCTTGGCTACAACGAGGTCGTAAACTGCTCAGGGACAGGGTTAGGGCTGTGCCGATTTGAATTTGCGGCAGCAGATGGACGTAAATTGATCGTGTCAACTGCCAGCAATAATCGACGGGCTGAGAAACCAGTTGTGCTATACCGATGGATGGTTGAGAAAGGCGAGCCGCAATCTTCAGCACCTAAACCTGGACTCAGAGCGCAGAATCCATCTGATAAATGTACGACAGCTTTGGGAAATGCTCGTAGGCGGATTGAAACGGGTCGAGCAGTCCAAGTCGTTGAAATCACCAGCCGCGATATCTCAAATTATCCTGATGCTCCATCGGGTCGTCCAACCCATCGTTATCTGCTTATGAAAGGAGCGGCGACAACTTCGGTGTTGAATTCAGGGCAATTCATGAAAGCGATCGCGACTGACATCATTCAAAGCTGTAACTCGACAGGAATGGTGACGTTTGCCCTAGCAAACTCTGGAAATGCCGTCACCTATGGAATCTTTCCAGGTGGAAGAGTTGACGGTTTCGAGTGTTTGGAACCTGGAATAGGCGCGAAGAAGCCAGTGTGGGGAGAAATCTACTGCACATAGAAGCTTTCATCTTGTAAGCCTTGAACTGCGATCGTAACTTCCAAAAATTGAGGTGCATCTAATGAAACGATATCCGCTGATTCTGCAAGCGCTGTCTAAGTTTTGTGATGAAAATCAACTGACCCAAAAGACGAAAGAAACTCACGTTAGCGATGCGAATCGCATTCTTGAATCGGTGATTGCAGGATTGCCCGAAGAAGAGATTCTGAATCTCATGGCACAGCAAGGATTTGAGGTCGAGAAGTCCTCTTATCCTAGTGTGATCAGAATCCTCAAAGGGCTAGTTGAGCAGCGTCCTAGAGGTTAAGGCTATGTCTATCAATGATGCTCACAATGCAAGTAATTTCGACTTCAATCCAGATGATCTCGATACTGATACTGGAAGTGGTGGTATTGTCCCGATCGGAGGGGAGCTACCCTACAACATCCAAATCTCGACTAGCAAACTTCTTGATATTCTGACCTCCTTATCGCCAGGATTTCAGCAGCTTAGTGCCTCAGCAAAGAGAGAATGGAGAACCAAACTCAAAAACAAGCTCTATCCTTGGACACGTCCCGGTTTCTATAAAAAACTAAATGAAGCTTTGCATTTAGGATATGCAGGACAACCAGGCGGACATGGGAAACAGCATTACTGGCGTTTGTTTTATGACGATCGACTAAGAGATCGTTTAGAGCCTTACATCTCACCAGAGCAACCAGGGGGTGGTGGTGGAGAAAAGCTGATTGAATGGGGAGGGCTGCAGTTCCGCTCAGAAGCAGAACTGAGAATTGCTAAAATCCTTGACCAAGAAGAGGTTCTATTCTTTGCTAACGCTCGTGGTCGAGTCGGTTTGCTAGATGCGCCTGTCAGCAATAATCAATCCAATGGTCGAGTAGAAGCGGACTTCATGCTGTTTCATAAGGGCAGATGTCTCATTCTTGAAGTTGATGGACAGCATCATCTTGAGGGAGGACAGACGGTTAGAGATTATGCAAGAGATCGGATGCTGCTCCGCGCAGGATTGCCCACGATTCGATTCACTGGAAGGGATTGTCTCGATCGTCCTCAAGCAGTTGTGGCTGAGTGTTTGTCGATTTTGCAGTCGCGATCGTCATGAGGAAACCAATCCGCCACCACTATAAGCGTCCCTACCCTCGTCGTCCTATTCCTCACTGGCTTGGATTCCTTCCAAGCTTGGTAGTGCTTATATTGATAAGTTTCCTTTACTCCCATAAAGACGGATTTCACCTTGATAATGGTTCTGGTGGTGCAGACTGGAGGATTGGAAAGCCTCAAGCTACGATGTGGAACGCTAGTCCTCCTCGAAAACTTCCAGAATTAAGAGCTTTTGCGCTGAAACTCATTAACCGCGATCGACAAATCAATGGCTTATCTCCCCTAGTTGAAGATCCATTGCTGGCGCAAGCTGCTCAGCTTCATGCTGAAGATATGAAAACTCGAAACTACTACAATCACGTTACTCCTGAAGGAAAAACACCAACAGATCGATTTGCTGCAATTGGGGGTCAGGGTGGAGTTGGAGAGAATATCATGTTTCAGCCTGGAAGTTTTGGATCTGACTCAACGCTGAATTGGGCACTGATTGAGAAGTTCCAGAAAGTTTGGATGTATAGCAATGGACATCGTAAGAATTTGCTTACTGCTTCTTATACAAAAGTTGGATATGGTATTGTTTCAGACTCCTCAAGTGGCAAAATGTACGCAGTGCAGAAGTTTCAATAGTAGTGCCGATCTCTAGTAGATTGAGAAACTTTAACCAAGATGACCTTGAATTTTCTAATCGTTGATACTGAAACGACTGGCTTAGCTTTTGCCAAAGGTCATGAACTCGTGCCGGATGAGTTTGCAGTTATAGTTCGCTTACAATTCGGACATCTCCCTGTAAACATCGAGTGATAGTTCAATGATGCTAGTTGCTCCTCTCTCATCCAACCCTGAATAGGATTAATCACTAACCCACCTATATCTAAGCGGCGGCTTCTAGTTCCCATAACTTAGGTAAGAAAGAGTGCTTGGTCTTTAGTTCAGGTATATTTCTGCAAACCTCAGAAGTGCAAGTTAAGTAATCCCAGATGAAAACACCAGCTAGAATGGCAACTGCTAACTACCAGATGTGAATATGTCGCTCAACTTGTGGCAGCAATTTTGTTGTGATTACGAGATAAGAGAAACGGGAGTTCCGTTATTTAATGCTCATGGAAATATTGTCAAAACAATGCCTTATGGTCAGAAGGGACGGCTGTTACTTCAACGTTCCGTTGAGATGGAAGCCCTGATAATTGATGAAGTCAGTAAGGTAGTGCGCGACTTTGAGCAGGGTGAAAACGTTTATGAGGGACTAATTTACATGATGTTCTGGCAAAACGATCATCATGTAATTCCTCTTTACATAGGAAAATCTGAGAAATATGGTAAGCAAGATAGCAACTTGTCTGTCAACATCAAGAATATTGCTGGTAACAAGCACAAGTTTTGTCGATGGGGCAATGGGTATGACTATCACATTGGCGATTTAAGTGCGGTTGTATGCCCTGGGCATCAAAAGATGGCTCCAAAATATAAGAAGTGGGCATCGAAACTGTTTGAGTCTTTTCCCTCTTCTGAGCCAGTCCTGAAACATAAAAC
This sequence comes from Leptolyngbya sp. FACHB-1624, assembly GCF_047649235.1. Classification (NCBI taxonomy): domain Bacteria; kingdom Bacillati; phylum Cyanobacteriota; class Cyanophyceae; order Leptolyngbyales; family Leptolyngbyaceae; genus Leptolyngbya; species Leptolyngbya sp. FACHB-1624. The sequence goes on along the minus strand of NZ_CP180258.1, from coordinate 5,686,176 downwards.
TTATTTTTGGATTCATGCTTGGAAAACAGGAACAGTGGGTGTTTGGAAGGATTTTGGCTCTACTCCTTTGACTTCGTTAGAATATCAACTTATTGCGATCGCGAGTGCGGCATTTCCTGAATATCTCCTGAATGCGGAGGGCGTAAATCGCCGATGAGGAAGTACAATCATCTTGCTCTGATCTCGTGTGTTGATAAGAAAAGTACGGAACCCAGTGCTGCCAAAGACTTGTATCAATCCAATTGGTTTCTGAAGGCAAGAACGTATGTTGAACAGCAAGAATGGAACTGGTGCATTCTCTCAGCAAAATATGGGTTGTTACATCAAGATGCGATCATAGAGCCTTATGAACGAACGTTAAACTCTCTGTCAGCAGATCAGCGTAGGCAATGGTCAGAAAAGGTATTTGATCAGATTCTTCAAACCCATTCAAATGCGAAATTGATTCATATGTTTGCTGGTAAGCATTACAGGCAGTATTTAGTTCCTCTTCTCAAGGAAGCTGGATATATAGTCGAAGTCCCTTTAGAAGGATTTGGAATCGGTCAGCAGCTATCTTGGTTCAAATCGCATATCTTGAACTATGGTCATATTCCACACGATTTCTAAATCGTATTGAGACAGGGATACCTTGGAAATTTCTGTCGTCTTAGCTCAGCAAGTCACTGATCATAAAGCCGTTTAGCAACGAGAGCATTCAGCCAGCGCTCATGGTTCCGATCTACTTTTCGATCCGAGGTTTGCCACACCTTCATTATCTCTAAGACAGGATGAGCGCTAATTACCTTGCTAAATCGATCCTCATCAAAATCGTTAAAGAATCGCCCTTCGTGCCACCGTTCCCCACTTCCCAGTTTGAATGATAGATACCAAATTCCATTCGGTTTCAGTGCCTTCTCAAATCGCTGAAACACTGAATAGATTTGGTCTGATGGAACATGCAGCAATGATGCACATGCCCAAATTCCATCAAAGCAAGTGTCAAAAGTCATTTCATTGAATGACATCCATAAAGTCTGATGTCCTGTAAATTCTGAACTGAGAGCTACCATTGCTTCAGCCGCATCGATCGCAGTTACCGTATAGCCGAGTTCGAGAAATGCTTTGGTGTCTCGCCCTGAGCCACAGCCTGCATCAAGAATATGTGTGCTAGGGGGTAGCAACTTTAGAAATGGCTCGTATAGCTCCTTCATATTAATATCGACAGTCTGATCAAAGAAAGATTGCGATCGCTGATTGTAATAATCAAACATCATATTCAGAATGCAGGGGGATATTCACATTCTGGCTGCCACGTGTGAATTAAGAGCCGCTTCGCCTCGTTGTAGTGAGTTTGAAGAAATGATCGTCGCTGTGACTCATTATTGCCAGTTTGTGCGATTAGGGTTTCTCGTAGTGGGTGAAGACTGTCGATCAAGAACTCATTGCGCCGATGCAACCTTTTTAGAAGATGCAGTGCAGGTATACGATCAAACTTGCCTTGCTGCCCTCGGTTACAGGTTTGGCAAGCCAGAACGAGGTTCCAAACTCCATTGATATTAGGAATTGCATCTGTGCGAGTCATCAAAGCATAAGGGAAAAAGTGATCTACATCTGCCAAGTCGGGCGAACCCTCAAGAATTGATATGTCACTAAAGCAGTAGAAGCATTTTCCTTTTTGATACCCATTTAGGGCACTACGGCAGGATGTGACAGATTTGCGTCGCATGATGAGTGTTTTAGGAACACGCACTTCACTATTTTTTCCATATTCAACATCGACTAAATGAGTTGCTAAATCTAGCTGCCATGCAGTTTCAACCAAACACCAACGCGCTTCCACTTCATTCGGCAAGTTCTGAGATTGATAGCGTTCCAGAAGCTGGAACAAATTATCGCTGATATCAATTCCTTTGCTGCCTTGTCTTTGCCCATGAAAAAATCGTTTTGGAATATCGTCAGTCCCAACAATGTGAAACGCATCAATGACATTCTGAAATCCGTAGGTTACTGTTGCCTCAATCAGCTCTTGTCGAGTCAAACTTCCTTGGTTGAAACAACGACAGGCTTGTAGAAATTTGCTCGATTGGCTAGTTCCTTGCTTGTCGCATTGTTTAAGATGCTCGGAAATATTTTGAGAAAATGGAAACGCTAGTTCTTCCCAAGTGATGAAGGATTGTCCTGATGGAGCAAGATCAAGTAGAGCCTTTGCTAATGCGAATTTATAGGTTGCAGAATTGCGACCAAAGAGGATGATGGAGCGCCAATGATCCTCAAGTGTTGGAGTGATGCTAGTAAATTCAATCATACTCAATAATTCTTTCGAGTTTAGCTCATTAATTACTATTCGGCTTGCATCATCTTTTGATAAAACTCCAGCTTCAAAGAATCAATTTCACCCTGCATGTCTTCAGCAGAAGTTAACCCTTCCTGATGCGATCTCAATAGGTCATACAAAGTTGAGAGCGCATTACCCTCGACAATTCCCTTGAGGATGAGATAGTCAATTTCTTCTACAAAGTTCATGCTTCCACCTCAACTCGTCACTAACTGAGCTAGTTTCTTGATCTGTCGCTCCAGACTCGCCACCCGTTTCATCAGCGACTCAACAGAATCGAGGTCAGTCCGATCGAGATATTGCCCGATCGCTTCCTTCAAAATCTGACTCTCGGTTTTGCCTGTCTCGTGACAAATACCTTCGATCTGATCTTTCCAAGCATGGGGAATTCTAGCCCCGACCATCGGCTGTTGACCTTTACTCATCTCAGTCTCGTTACTGTAATTGTTTACAGCGAAAACAGGGTTAACCGTTTGTGGTTAGAGTTCCCAGGTTGAAAAGTAGAGTCGCGATCGTTAACTCAGCTAACCGAGTTGACCCTTATGGGGTCAGTCGTAACAAGATGAGAGCTATTCTCAATAAAAGGCAATTTTTTTGAGCAGTTTCTGGACTCTACGAAAGAATGGGAGTTTCAGGCGATAAACTGGTCATAGAACAACTCTTTTATGACTAGTTCAATTTTTAGCCATGCCAAAGTCGAAACGAGTTCTAGATGGGGGTCGATCTCGCAGACTGCCCAACCCAAAATTTCGCAGTCGAGAACATCTGCTACCGAATGAAGTTGATTCCTTGTTAGAAGCTGCCAAAGACCAAAGCCGCTATCCCGATCGCGATTACGCTCTGATCCTCATGATGTTTCGTCACGGATTGAGAGCGGTCGAAGCTGCAATGTTGGAATGGCGAGATGTCGATCTGCACCACGATAATATTTACATTCGACGAGTGAAGGGGAGTCGATCCGGAGTGCATCCCCTAGAACCGGATGAGCGGGAAGCTATTCTGAAGATTCGACAGACTGATCTGTTTCAGATTTTTGTGAATGAACGAAAGCGATCGTTTCTTATTCCTGCTACCGTTCCAGGTCGAGCAGACAAAGCGACGGGGATTTCTCGTATTGTGGAACGCATCGGTGAAGCAGCAAATTTGGGAATCAAGGTTCATGCTCATATGCTGAGACATTCATGCGGCTACTGGTTAGCAAATGAAGGACATGACACTCGATTGATTCAAGATTATTTGGGTCATAAAAACATTCAGCATACGGTGAAGTACACAACGCTGAATCCAGAGCGGTTTAAAGAAATTCGGTGGAAGAAGTAAGGTGAACATTCAGCACCCGACGAGATAAACGCTGCGAATCCTGCTCGGTGTGATCGCATTAATTGGCAGGTGATGGAGATGAAGTGAAATCAGCCTGCTTTCCGATAACTTCCTGATCTCACAACATCGACACTCGAATACTAAAATCATTGTCACGCAAAGTTTTGCCTCATCGGTAATCTATTGGGAGTGCTGCAACTTTGAGCAAAGTTGCAGCACTCTCAGCGCCTTACTGAATTTCGTGGATGTAGTTGTGGTTTGCGGCACAAGTGAAGCTATGCGGGAACCATGCCGAGGTGCGCGGAGATCCGTAACCTCTACCAGTGTCGTCCTTGTACTCGACAGCAGTGGAGGTGACGACAACGCCAGTCGCCGCATTATTTAGCGTTTGGCTTGACCAAGTTTCAGTTTCGTTCGGGGTCAGGACTTTGTTAACTAGCCCTTCGGTATACACTGTGCTACCACCGACTTTGTACAGAAATCGAAGCACTTTGATTGAAGCTCCCTTCTTATTTGTTACCTTCACACTGGGTTGGCATTTGACCCCGGCTGCGGTAGCTGGCGACGTAGCGCCGAATGGCACTGTAGCGCCAAACATGACAGCCAGCGTCATAGTGAGTGCGACTAGTACACGGCGATGGGTAGCGTTTTGGAGCGGATCAACTCTGAATTGCGTGTTGCAGATAGCCATGAATCTTTCTCCTTCTGGTACTAGATGTTGTTGACAACTGGATAGTGACTAGGACGAAACAGCCCACCCAAAGAAGGCTCCAGATAACAAAGGATTGAGCCTTTTAGATAGATCCTGTCTCGTCTGATGTTGCTACCCAATAACCTACACGGCGGGCTTCTGACTTTTATGCAGCGAAGCCAATGACGATATCCGAAATCTTGTTCTGCAACTTACGCCCGTCTCTGGAGAATATATCGCTAGAAGTTGAGGTCAATAAGAATTTTCATAACCTCAAACGTCAAGTCTCTACTACCTGAGTTGAAATTCCTACGATTCCATCACTCTCCATCTGTCCCACCACATACACATCAATCTCAACCTCACCCACTCGATAAACCTTGATATCAGTAAGGTTGTCTTTGAGTGCAGACAACAGAGATCGATACTTTTCAGCCGTTTCTTTCTCTTCATCCCCAAACCAATCCTGCTCAGTCACAACTGGCTCGAAGAATGTCTCTAATTCCAATTCTTCAACGAGTGTATCTGCTTCATGATGCGTTTGTTCTAGAAGCTGTTTAGGAGTCTCGATCGCACTGCAATCCTGCCAGCAAAATACCTGAATCGGTGCATCAGTCTCACTCATCCACGTTAGATTCTCTGTGAGTTTTTGGAACGTCGCCACGAGTTCAGAAGTCTGATTATTTTTTTGCATAGTTTGATACATATCCTCGTACAATGCTGGTGAAAACCATTGCTCTGAGAGAGTTTCAGATGTTTACCAATGTGTTCCAGAAGACAAAGATCAGAAAGCAGACATACTATTGGATCTTCAGTATTTTAATCTTCTCGCTCATCGTAATTCATAGCGGCGTTTCACAAGCCCGAAATAATGGCAGCATTCATCTGATCATGGGGACTCCCAGTTCTGCAACACCTGATCCCACGAACGAAGATGATTACTTGATGCTAAAACGCCAATATGCGCTCTCCTACAACAACAGCAAGCGAATCGCGAATTGGGTGAGCTGGCAATTGAATAAATCGTGGATTGGAAGTGTCGATCGCTGTTCTAGTTTCAGACCTGATCCTGACCTGCCGAAGAATTTTGTTGCCGTGCGACCCAATGACTACGCTGGAAGTGGTTTCTCAAGAGGGCACATGACACGATCGGGCGATCGATCAGCAAACCAAACCGACAATTGCGCGACTTTCTTCATGACTAACATTCTGCCGCAGACTCAAGATAATAATGGTGGTCCGTGGTTGGAACTCGAAAACCTATCGCAAGATTTAGCACGAGCAGGAAAAGAACTCTATATCATTGCAGGTGGACACGGTGAAGGTGGAACGGGTACGAAGGGATTTGCCACTGAGATCGGAAAAAGTAAAGTGTCTGTTCCAGCAACATTGTGGAAAGTCGTTGTAGTTGTCGATCGTCCTGGCTTAGGAAATCGTGGCGTAACTGAGAAGACTCGCGTGATTGCGGTGAACATGCCGAATGTGACGGGCATTCAGAGAAAGAGCTATAAAGATTATCTAACGACGGTAGATGAGCTTGAAAAGCTGACAGGATATGACTTTCTTTCGGATGTGCCGGAAGACATTCAGAAAGTGATTGAAGCGAAGGAAGATAAGTGAGCTTCTCGGCTTCCGAAGCCAGCATCTATCTCAGTAGTCTATCAAACGTGATTAAGGGCTGATGGAGATATCAGAATTGCGTTCCAGAACAAGAGTTAAAGAATGTAATCCTTGCTCTGGAACTCCTCATCACCAAAATTTACACTCAGAAAGCAGTCAGAAATTTTTATTACTATTCATGAAAACTTTGCCTCTAGATTGAGTAACTCAACCTCTTGAAAATCAAGCTTTTTTCCTTCTCGATGAACTGTCCCAGTCACACTTTGATCCTCTTTTAGAATTCCATCAATTGAGTCTGTAGGAAGTTCTTGTTTCTCAAGTCGCTCCTGAATTCTACGTCGCAGTGCTCGAAATGCTTGCTTGGTAATTGGTCCGAAAATGCCATCGATTTGACCGTTGTAAAGTCCTTCTTGCTTTAGGCGAGTTTGGGCTTCTTGCACCGAAGGTAAATCTGATTCGCGGGTATAGCTGCTCAATAAATGCTCCAGCCAGGTTGAATTGATCAATGATTCAAGTTTTTGCTGTTGCTGCTGGATGAACTGTTCATCGATCAATCCGAATTCGTGCGCTAAGATGTGGTCAACTTCATCGATCAGAAAGTCAAGCAATGGATCTTTCTGTGCCTGCTCCAAAATTTCCTGAACTCGGTTTACTTCTGTATCATTTAACCTTTGCTGACATTCCAGCTTGTAGTACTCTTGAAGTACAGCCAGATGTTTCTGTGATTCTTGAATGAAGCTGTCCATAGTTTTTTCCTGCTGCGCGTTACTAAGACAAGACAATTCCAGCACCGCTACCTTGTTCAAAAGCGAATGAAGCTTCGAGTTCTGGCTCCTAATAATTTAGGCTCAAACCCTAGAAAATGAGGGTAATGGTGATAGCGATTGTATCGCCTCCATACATAAGGTGTTAGAAGGTCGAAGAATGTGACACCCATCCACTCTAAAATTTTCGACTACAAATTTTTATCTAGCTGAGAACCGTAAAAGCCAATAGTTGCCGTCACGCAAAATGTCACAGTTTTAGATTAAAGAACACTAAATTTATGAAGCCCTCACATTAGAACCCTTATGAATGACTCAGAAAAGGATTGTCAAAGAAGAGCGCTTGATGAAGTGATGGATCAGATTCTTAACCAAGATAGTCCACATGCTTACTCGATCATTACGACGGTGAGGCGTTATATTCAGCAATTTGAGCTAGACTCTCATACTGAACCTGCTGACATATTACATGAGGCTTATTTAAGAGGATTGAAAGCAACCGATCAAGGAACTCGAATTATTAGCTGTAGAGCCTGGATCAAAGGAACGGCTCGTTACATTGTCTATGAGCGCTCTCGACAGCGAAGCAGAGAACTTCCGACTGATCCACAAGCAGCGGTTCTGGATACATTATCTGAATCTGATAATTGCTGCGAAGAGAGCTGCGATCGCAATATTGCAATTTTTCTGCAAGCGCTTGAGATACACAGAGCCAAGAATCCAAAAGTTGCAGAATTAATGGATTGGCGATTTTTAGAGGAGTTATCTTGGTCTGCGATTCGGAAACGTCTCCTTGAGCGCGATGGTGAAGCGCCTAGCGAAGAAGCTTTACGCCAGAAGGCAACTCGTGCCAAACGCGAATTGCGCCGTTTATTTCACGAATTAGGTGGCGAGTATGAGCCGCTTCGCCGACACTAAAGGATGTTTCCCCTAACCCCTCATCTATACAAGACAAGGGGTTAATGTAAAGTTTAATCTTTTTTGATCAGCAGTTCGATGAAGCGGTTGATCTGCTCCATCAGGCGGACGCTGTGAGAAAAGACTTGAACAGTGCTGTATAAGCACAGCCAGACCGTAATGAAGATCAAGGTTAGAGAACTAATCTCATCTAAAGTTTTGAGTGTAGCAGGGTCAAGGAGAACGGTATTTTGGTCTATGCTGCTGCTAATTGAAGTAGGAGATACAGCCGTGCTTGAATCATCGAGCAAGGTGAAGTCATTCATGGCAAGTCCTATATTAGGGCTACAGTCTTTCCGCCTAGGAACGCTAAGAACTTGTGATCATTTCACTATCACTATTAACTTAGAGGTTATTTGTTTACGCTAAACTGTGTTGTTCTGAGTATTAGTGCAATAGACCTAGATTTAGTGACTAAATTAGTTTAATTTGTGTGATTTACACGGTAAGTTTTTGGTTTATAAATGTTTGTTTTGGAAAAATATTAAACTCGTCAAGCATTAGCTCAGGTATTCACCTTAAATGTGTCACACTATTTCTCCTTCATTCACTTATTAGGTGTAGATATCATTTACGATTAGGAGCCTTTCCCATGTTGTACTGGCTTTATTCTGTGCCTAATACGTTAGAAGTCGATAATGAAGGAACTGTTGTAGATGTTCTCGATGGAGGTGAAGAATGGCAAATTGCCTTTCAAGCAACTTATTGGACTGCGCGATCATATCGTCCTCTCGCGCTTAATCTCGGCGATCATGTCCGAGTTGTGGGACGCTGTAACAACACCTTGTTGATTGAAGCAATCTAAAAGCCTTTTGAAATTCTCACACTAACTCCCACTGAGAAAAACGAATGACTCGAAAGACTGCAATTGTTTCTACAGCTAGATACGAAGTTTAAATTCTCGCGGTTAGCTGGTTCTTATCCTTGCACCCATTACCAGCGATGCAGCTCTCAATCTCATTTCTTGCAGGTTTGCTTCTTTTAGCAGCCTGTTCTGCTCCGCCTCAAAATACTGCGTTGCCTTCGGCTAGTGAAACTACCGCTCCCTCTCCTTCCGAAACTCCCTCATCGCTTCCAACGCCCGTCACACTTTCCCCGACCCCCTCGATCGAGAAGCCGAGTCCAACCGTTCCATCCTTAAGCGATCGGCAAGTAACACTCACCGCTCAAGATCCAAACGCTCAAATTAATGTCCGTGAAGATGCAAGTACTCGTTCTACTGCTCAGCATTATGGTGTTGTGGGCGATGTCGTTCAAGTTTTGAGCGAGAAACAAGGAGATGACGGTCAGACCTGGTATCAAGTCAAATTCCCATCTGGGGCAACAGGTTGGGTAAATGGTCAATTTGTGGCGATCGCTGGAAAGAGTTCAACAGAATCATCGCCAGCCGTGTCACCTTCTCCCACTTCTGAAGGGCTGAACCCAATTCGAGAGCCTGTGTCTGGAAGTTGTGAATGTCCTTACGATACCGATAAACGAGGTCGAAGCTGTGGGAGAAGATCAGCCTATTCTCGTCCGGGTGGGTCTGCACCTGCTTGTTATAAATAGCGATCGCTCTCAATTTTGGAGAAATCTAGCATTGAGTTACCATACGCTTATTACGTCAAATCCTTGTTCAGAGCTATATGCAATCAGGCAGTGAGAACAATATTAACGCCCAATTGGTCGAATCTCTTGTCCAGGCGATTCGATCGCTCTCTCCTGCTGAGCAAGTCTTGTTAGAAGAGAAGCTATGGGCATCGATCCCTGAGCCTTCCACTTTGGAATTAATGCAACTCGCTGAACAGGGTGGAGCTTTTGATTTTTGGCATGATGAACCAGATCTTTACACGCTAGAAGATGGCGAACCTATCGAATAATGGATGTTGAAGCTAGGGCGCACAATCCGCTTATTCTCGTCTGTATGAGGCTGCATCTGCTTGTTATTAGGTAGAACCTGGAAACAATTCGATCTCAACTCTCCTATTGAAAAAGCCACAATCATGATCGCGATTGCGGCTTCTCCTCTACATCCCTAAATTATTTGCTAGGCACAATGAACTTGCTTTCAATTGAAATCAACACCGACGGAATTACAGCCCAAGAGTCTATCGAATTCTTGGTTGCATAGTTCATACTAAAGTCGCGATTTCTCCCATTGGGTGTACTTCTCTTCATCGAACTTTTGCGAGAAGGGATTTGATCCGCTTGTCCAGCTTTCCCATTCAAATGTCATGATATCCCATTCTTTTGCCTTGCTCTTTTCCTTGAGCAAGGATGCAATAACCCTGTCTATCATAGAGTCCGGCACACAAAAATCTTTCAGAAAAGGATCAACTTGATGTTTATTCAGGCTTCCGTAGTCATAGTGCTTGTTTTCTTGCTGTTTTGGCTGGTAGTCCGTTAAGAACTTGCCTGTGATTATGTTACTTTGAGAGGCTACCGCTTGTAGTTCTGTGTATCTTTGAAAATCAGTCTTCTCTTCCACGTCTTGAATCTTCACTTCATTTATGCCTTCACTAAAGCTTCGCTTCTCTACATAAGTGTCGATGCTATCAATAAATGCCTCTTCGTTTATGTAGAGATGTAGTTCGGGGGCTAAAAGAAAAGGCTTGCCAGCATGAGCTTCGAGCGTCACAATCTCTCCTGCAATTTGTCCAATGGATGTCTTTGCATGATAAGGGCATGGAAAAGATGGATCAGCTTTGTACTCAAGTATGACTTTTCGAGTCTGCTTCAAGGCTTCATTCTGATGCAGTTCCTTATATTGTGATTGTGTAATACTGTCTTTTCCTTCCAAAAATCTAGCAACTAGAACACTGATCCGCTTCGTGAATAATCTCAATGCAAACTTTGAACAGTCATTCGGAATTTCATTGCTGAATATCAGGACTCCTAGTGTTTGATCCATCTCGCTCAGTAGCTGTGGTACATTATTTACTTCTTTTATGTTTTTTATGTTTTTGTATTGCTCAGCCAGGCTAAATCGCTTAAGGGCATTTGGATCTTGTGCCAGAAAACTGTCGCGTAGATCGTAAATTAAACCAGTAATCTCATCGCGCCATTTACTAATTTGTTGACTTAGCTTAGACTGGCTGTTTGCTAGACCAAAATCTTTGATCATTCCATAAATCTGATTTGCCACATTAGTAAAGACTAGCAAATCATTAAGGTTCCTTGGCTCTTTGATGTGATCTTGCACTAAGCGATGAGCTTTCTCTTTATCTGTGCCTATGAATGATAGCACTCCGTTAAAATGCTCTTTCAGTTTGGCTGCTTTTTCTTCAATCTTTACTGGCTCAAGTTTCTTGTCAGCTTGTGTCGAATACATGATGAATTCTCCTTATGATTGTGGTTCTTAAATGAACAACCTTTTAGCACCATGCAGAAGATGCAGCAAAAATAATCCCAGAGCTATGTCTAGTCCCAAAAATGAACTTGCTGCTGTGGAGATTGTGTAAAGGTATGCTCAATCAGTTGTCTTTGAGAAACTCAACAAAATGGGGTAGATTCGGCAAAATTAGAGCGGAACTCCGCAAGGAAATCCTATCTCAGATAGACGATCCCAAGTAGGTTTGTCTGGAATGGATTAGCAAAGCTCATCTGAATCGATCAACCTCACAGGTATTGAATGTTGATCTGCAATCTAACTACAGTTCTTAACTTGTTCCTGTCAGTTATAGTTCTAAACTCCATTAGATTTTTGAGCTTTTTAAGGACAATCAGACGATGAGCTATATAGATGGGAGGAAGTTATGCAAATGTGGCGAAATTTTCAGGAAATCTGGAGGATTTTTAGAATTGACCTAAACGGTAACAACGTTTGCTGGGCTTGTCAAATCAAATTTGCAAAACTTACGTGATTACAAATATTTTGTTTTCAGCATTTATTCTGCTTCTCTAAACCTGGCTCGAACTTACGATAACTCGCTTTAAAGTCATTGCAGTTAGCGGATCACGATCGTCGAAATTCATCGAATGCTGATCTAGAAACGCAGTGACCTTTTCCAGCAAGTGTTGCCTCCCTAGTTTGTTTATAGATACGCTGATTCCAATGTCGCAGTCAGGTAGCCGCTTCGTGAATCAATCGTCATTCCTTTCTGTTATTGAAACACCCTCTAGTGATGCAATATTTTCTCCTTGCCGCAAATATCGCTATCTTCTGTGGCGGAGGTGGGCGAATGATTGGAGTTCTAATTACGCCATGTTCGTTGGCTTGAACCCGTCTACGGCAGATGAAACACACGATGATCCTACAATTCGTCGTTGCACCAAATTTGCGAAAGATTGGGGATATTCGGGTCTTTGTATGACCAATTTGTTCGCGTACCGAGCAACCGACCCAAAAGAGATGATTGCCTCAGTCGATTCAATCGGTTTAGAAAATGACCAATATTTACTTGAGTACGCGGCAAGAGCAGGAATTGTCGTGGCTGCATGGGGCAATCACGGAACCCATCATAATCCAATAGTTTGAACAGTTTTGACAGGAAAGCAGTTTTAGCAAAGGTTCCTGATTCATCTGAACGAGTTGGGCTGTTTGCTATGAATTGATGGGGGATTAATCGCATTGGCTTCCGAATCCGATGTTAACGATTGGCTTGAATTTTCAAGAAGCCTGCTGTGACCATTGCTGTTGAAGGGTTGCCATCCATTGCTTTGTCCCAAAAATTCCAGATAGTAAACCTGGTACGCTGAAGTCTGTATCTAGCACCTCCCAGTGAAGTCCATCGCCCATTGGTGTAATCTCAACCTGAGCAAGATCTTCTGCTCTCGCACCTCTCAGTCCTTGAGCAATGTCTGGAGGGAAACTAAAACTTGCGCCGCTTCGCAATTTTACAACGATTAGCTTTGCTTCAGCATCATAGTAAGCTGCGATCGCTCTAGGTTCTGTAAGATTCGCTTGAACTGCTGCTGCCTGAGCTTGCTCAAACTCTTGCTGGAATTTCTGATCATCAAATGCTGTTTCAGCCATGAATCTCCTCCCATTTCTCTAAAAATTTACGCTGATTTTCGGTTACGCGATTGCGATCGCTTTCTTTGCATCCTTCATACTCATTTCTTGGACGAGAATCCGTCTTGTCTCAGCAGGGTTGGCATTTCCATCGCGGTTGTGGCTTTTATTCAGTTTGTCCGGCGAACTGTTCACTAAGCGCTTTTCCGAATATCCGGTCTACCAAAATCCACATCTACCGGATTACAGCTAGGGAAGTTCACCGCATCTTCGTCCAAGAATCCAGAAATCGCCATTTCGATTACCGCTTCAACGGGATAGTCAAGCTGAGCCGCACAAGTCAGCAGCCCTAATCTAATTTTTTCTGGAAGAGTTGCTATCAGAGCTTGAGCAGCTTCGGATGTTAGGTGTTCACTCTGGGTCTGCATAATCAATTTCTCCTACTTGATAAGACTGTTATAGCGTGGAGAGGCTACGCGATGGAAAAGGCGAGTTCTGTAAGAAGAGGACAGCACAAAGCTGCTCGTCTGTGCCTTTGCTGATAACCTGTGTGCTTCGCATGGGCAAGAGTTAGCAATAGAGAAGTTTCAGAATGCGATCGCGTTTCATCTTGGCTCAAAACTGCTTCACTTTGGAAATTTGATAAGCGATCGTAAAATTGCTCGAAATGAGTGCAGGAGATTAGCAGGTGACTCTAAATTGCTCGTAGATCGGTGAGACTTGCCGCTGGCGCGTCTTAGCGCTAGCTATTCGCTCAGACTCGCGCAGGCTCATTTGCCATTCGGCATTCGCCAGCGCCAAAGATTTGTCGATCGAGTCTCGCTCCACCTCGAATCACGATCGATCTGAACTTCAACACTTCCGACTCAATGAAATCTCTGACCTTTAACACGCTACGTTCGCGCCATCGGGCAAGTTTAGCATAGCGCTCCGCTACAGCCATGCTACTTGCCACTCTTGGGGCGCTCTCTCCTCTTGACTGATTCGACTTGGGTAGCTGTCTCGAATGGGAGAGTGAGAAGAGAGAGAAAAGAGAAAGGGAAAGCAGGGTTGTGACAGTCATTGTGACACTTCGCGTGCATAGCCTTTTTATACTATTTTTAGTATAATTGAGATGTCGGTTTAGTAGATTTTATGCAGTTGTCTTTACTCTTTCCCTTCTCCCCTAGCTGGGTTGTCTCGCGTGGCAGTGATCGCTTTATTCTCTTCTTCCCGACCGTTGCGCCGATGGGCTTTGCTGACTGGTGTGCTTCTGATGGCGTTTCTGTCTTGGGTGTCGCTCCTGTCGCGCAGTGGCGCAGTTTTCCGCCTGGTGTAGCTGTGTTTCTGAGCGTTCCGCCTGCGGTTGCTGCGGTTCTTTCTAAGTTTCCGACTGGGGGCGGTGGTTCTGCTCATCCAGCTAATTCACTTCGGTTCTAGCTTGTGAGCTTAGACAGCGTACCCGCTTCCCTTCCAGTTTTGGGAGGGCTTTTTTTGTGTCGGAATCCTTCATCTAAACTTCATTCTTTTTATACTAAAATTAGTACATTAATATACTAAAAATAGTATAATTATAAGTATAGAGATTTGGTTTTAGCGATGAAAGTTTCCGTTCAACTGCTCAAAGATCGTTACGCACAGGTCAGGCTATGCAATCGCGTTCAGGTGATTACGCGAGTTCTGAAACGTCCCGGCAAAGGTGGACGGCTGGCGAAAGTGCAAACAGCTTATGTCGGCTTCAATAATGAGCTTTCAGCAGAGCGTTTTATTGTTCGACTTCGTGAGCTTTTCCCTGATGCTAAAGCGCTTCTTCGCCCCAGTAAGCGACTCTCTACGCCCCATGAGGTGAAGTTGTGGGAGTTCAACGGCATCGAGACATTCTTACTAGAGATCTCGAAAAAGGTTTAGTTCTGTGACCTGGGCATGTCGTTAAACTGCCAGGACGTAAGGCGCGTGACCATCTCACCTAACAGTGACCCGGTAGCACAAGGGGATAAGTGCAAAGTAGGTGCAGTCCTAGACCTGAGCAAGTCGATAAAAGGCTCAACCCCGCAACCGAGACGACACATGAAACTTTCAAAACTCGACTCAATGAATCAAGAACTACTCGACACCATTCGAGCCAGTTCCTATGGCGATCTCAGCACAGTTAAGCCGATTTTCAATGCTTATATCGCTGCTTGTGCCCAGAAAGGTTTGGTTTCTGATCCGAAGTTCCTCTAATTCAAAACCCTCGCTGATTGCCTGAGAAACATTGCAGCGAGGGCATCCAACAACAACGATGGAGACTCCATTTTATGTCTGATTTTCAATTGACGCATGGCGATCTACTCGAAAAACGCGATCTACAACAAGATGAAATTGCTTCCGAGCTTTTCCAGCAAGGTGCAACAGATGCCGCATTTGCCGAACTGCCTAAAAGTGTGGAGCCAGCTTATATCGAAGGCTATGTAAACAAAATCAAAACTTTCGATCGCGATCCATGTACAGGAGAAATTCTCTATCGCTCAAAAGCTTTTAGGGACGGAGCTTACGACGATCCGAATCCTTGCCGTTACTACGAAGACTTCTAAGGAGTGATCGCTATGAATCCAAGCAAACATTCGATCACAGTACTGATTGGCAAAACCTGCCCAATCAATCGAGAGGATTGCTTATTCACTCCGTCTCGCTGGTACGAATCACAGCACCCTGAGAACTTCGATTTGATTCTCGAAGCTTGGGCAGACCGAGGACAAGAGCTTCTAAACCTCTGATGACTCCGGCTCAGGCAGTGCCGCAAAACTGCCTCACTGAAAACATTTACCCTACACCACACGATGAAATGTAAATACTGTGACGGTCGCGGCTATTACGAGACGCTGATCGAAACCTTGGCAGACTGCCCTAGGTGCAAGGGAACCGGACGAGCAGCAACACCAAAAGATTCTTCCAAAAATGCACCAAAGGAGCAGAAATGATTCACGAACTCAAAACCTATCGCTTCACTTTCGATCCATCTAGAAATCGATGGCAGATTGAAACCCCTCGACAGTATCGCAAACTGGGCACTTCTCGCACTGGATTGAGGACTTACGAAATTTGCAACATTCCCGAATATATGACACGGGAACAGTTAGCGGTGAAGATGCCCAATCCGCCAGAACATGAGTTCTACTTAGCTACGACAATGCTCACCTGTGGCGAGAACTCTAACGATATTGGCAGAGCCAGCACGATCGCGGGAGTCGTGCCCCGCATTTCTTTCAGACTTAAGAGGCATCATGTTTCAAAAAGCGACAAAAACCCAAGCACGGTTACGTTTAGCGTTATCTGGCGCAAGTGGTTCAGGCAAGACTTATTCGGCATTGTCGATCGCTTCTCATCTCGGACAATCGATCGCAGTGATTGATACTGAACGCGGATCAGCCAGCAAATACGCCGACCTTTTCAATTTTGATGTGTGCGAGTTGAAAGAGTTTCACCCAGGTAGATACGTCGAAGCGATCAAAGCGGCAGATGCAGCCGGATACGATGTGATTATCGTTGATTCTCTTTCTCATGCTTGGTTTGCCGAATTAGATATGGCAGGAGGAAATTTTAGCAACTGGGCAAAGATCAAACCTTTAGAACGTGCATTGATCGATGCCATGCTTTCAAGTTCCGCTCATTTGATCGGAACAATGCGGAGCAAAACTGAATGGGTCATGACTACAACAATAAACAAAAGCGGTAAGGAGGTCTTGACCCCAACTAAAGTGGGAACTGCACCAATGCAGGCAGCCGGAATCGAATATGAGTTTGATTTAGCTGGAGAGTTGAGCCTTGATCATTTGCTTACGATTTCTAAATCTCGTTGTCCTGGTTTGAGCAATACGACTCATTTAAACCCCGGTCGCGAATTGGCGGAACTGCTGCTGATGTGGTTAGCCGATGGCGTTGAGATGCCCGAAACGGGACAATCGAAACGAGATCGCGTGAAAGTGGCGAGAACTAAGATCGGTCTGGATGTCGAGTCGGTCAAGCTGCTCATGCAAAACCATTTTGAAGCTTCAGATCCGACTCAATTGACTTCTGAACAAGTCGATGAATTGATCGAGATGTTTGAAGAAATCGAATAGATTTGACCTTCTCGTTGAGTGCCTTGGGAGCGATAGCGACCGATTCGCTCAATGAGAAGGTAAGCCTCGCGGCTTGGGAGCGGCAACCCTTCAAAAGGGAACCGAGAAATGGGACTCAACAACGAACTAAAACAAATGTACGATGCTCAGTAATACTAATTTTAGTTAGAATCTTATGCTGATGAGTTTGGCTGAAAACTTGGAGATTACGACGTGTAGCGCAATTCTAGAGCGAATTCAGCAACGCGCCCAGAAAAAATGGGGTGAGAAATGGCTACCAAATTTAGTACGAGAATATGTGGCGATCGCGCGTGAACATGGAAGTGAGAAGGATAAGAACGCTACAGCCATAAACCGTAGACCTCAAATTGAACGTGCTTTTACCGCTGGCTCATGTACGGCTGATACGCTGATCATGTTAGCGGCTGCGGTTCAATGTCGATTTCAATTAGCCTGTTATGAGATAGAAGATTTATGACCTGTTCAGCCCATCTCTACAACGACATTCAGTTTGATCCAAACGATAAGGCGAGACATTTTCAGTTCAGCGATCGCTTACAGGAACGTTTAGAGAGCCTTCTCACAGACCGGAAGAATCGATCCTTAACCACTGATGAAGAAGCTGAAATGACTGAACTCATGGAACTAAATCAGATTCTTAGTTTTGTGAATACGAAATTAGCGGCGGAATTGTGGCAATTGAGTAATGCAGAGGAATGATGAGCGATTTACCCGAACAATACGATCCCAATTTTCCCTATCCGCCAGTGTATGAAGCAGGTGAAGAACCTGATCCGAATTGGGAATATGGCGACATCGTTGGGAGATCGAAACTCATTCAGAAACAGATTGATAATCTCCTCACGTTTCTCGAACTGGATGTGACCCGGTACAAAAATCCCAATGTTGATCAAACTGTTCGTGAGCATCTTCAGCAAATTATCGCTCAGAGTAAAGAAATTATGGCTTCATTAGATCAGTCTGTTTGAGACCGTTCAGCATAATGCTCAGTCCTCCAGAGATGGGGGATTTTTTATTGTTGGGTGAAGTGTTCGGCGGACAGGTCGGTAACGCAAAAAAAGGGAGCCGAAGCCCCCAGAACGCTAGTACTGAGAACCAACCTCCTCAGCCAGAGCGAACAACTCCTCAAGCGACAACTCACTCAACTGCACACGAGAGCCACGAGACACAGCAGAGAGAGACACCGAACCCAGAGGAACCACACAAGGCACAGAAACCGCAAACCGACCTGGAGCCGAAGACGGACAACGAACCACAACCGAGTAGCCAACCACCCGCGCCCAACGAACCGCGAACTCACGAGGCAGCGAGTCAAACCACACCTCAGCAACAAAGCCCGTGAACGACCGATCCGACTCACGCCAGAAACACTCAACCGCACCGAACTCAACCGCCAAACCCGCAACGAACTCAAATGGAACAGAAAGCATAAACAAAAACCAAACGCAACGCGACCCCAAAACGCCTTTAGCGGTCTTTCTTCTTGACCCGACGAACGAGTGTCAAGGGTGCG
The DNA here is from genome assembly GCF_047649235.1 of Leptolyngbya sp. FACHB-1624. Lineage (NCBI taxonomy): Bacteria > Bacillati > Cyanobacteriota > Cyanophyceae > Leptolyngbyales > Leptolyngbyaceae > Leptolyngbya > Leptolyngbya sp. FACHB-1624. Next base: position 5,667,961 of record NZ_CP180258.1, on the reverse strand, counting down.
AAACTGGGAGCGGAGCGACCCAACAAACTTGAGCGAAGCACCTCTATTCGCACTCGCGCAGCCCTTGACACGGGATCAGAAGGCGTAAAATAGCCCCGCCTGCGTTGGTTTTGAAAGAGGGTTTGGGAGAAAAACCTGTCTCCCACGCGACCGAAGGAAGCAATTTAGAGGGGGCTATCGATCGAGAAATTCGCTCCAGTCCGAACAGTTCACCGGAATCCTGAGCCAAGTTTTCACTGTAATTCGTTTTGAGTGATTATATTTTAATATAATTAATTATAATAAAATATAAATTCTTAGGTGAAACTCGAATGCGAACCTCACTCAGTCTTGATCAAGCCATTGCGATCGTTTCTGACAAGCTTGGCTATTCTCCTAGTTCTTATCAGCGAGGCATTCTAGAACATTTAGTCAAGGGTCAAGGGAATGCAGCCTGTAATGCGGTCGCAGGTGCGGGAAAGAGTTCTACGCTTCAGATGGCAGCGATCGTTTTAGAGCAGATTGGATTTAAACCCAGCGAGATCAGAATCATGGTGTTTGGGAAAGCCAATGCTCAGGACTTGATCAAGAAGTTTGGAACCGTTTGGAAAGATTCGATTTCAACGCTTCACAGTGCGGGATGGAGCCTGATCAAACAAGAACTGAGCATCAAGAATACGCTCAATCTGATTAAGCCAACTAAGTACAAAAAGATTGCTCAAGAGCAGGGATTGATCAGCCCACCTCGATCGATGGGACAAGGAACGCTGAGAAATGAGGGAGCGATCGACAAAGATGCTGACTTTCTCACGTTGGTTGATCTGATTCGGTTGACGAATTCAGAACCCACTGAAACAGCAGTCAGAGAAATCTGTGAGCATTTTGAAATCGCTGACGTATGGCGACCTGAGATCGTGGCAGAGGCAATCAAGCTCGTTCTGAAAATCGGTGAGGAGCAAGCACTGAATAAAGTCGCGTTCGACTACTGCGATCAGATTTGGTTGCCTGTGAAGTGGGATTTAGGATCTCAGAAGTGGTTTGAGCCTTATCAATTTGTATTAGTAGATGAATGCCAAGATCTCAATGCCGCACAGCTAGAACTCGCTTTGATGCTGGCAGGGAAGAAAGGGCGCTTATTGTTTGTTGGAGATCCAAATCAGGCGATCATGGGCTTCAGTGGTAGCGATAATCGTTCCTATCAGAAAATTGTAGACCGCGCTAAGTGCGTCGAATTGCCGCTCTCAACCTGTTACCGATGCCCCTCAGAACATATCAAATTAGTACAAAGAATCTTTCCCTCAATTCCAATTGAAGCGCGTGACAATGCTCCACAAGGCTCGATTGTTCAATGCAGTGAGAATGAGCTAGAAACCTTTCTCAAAACGGGTGATCGCGTTATTTCTCGCAAGACTGCACCACTTGTTTCGCTCTGTATCCGGCTCATTGCTAGAGGTATCAAAGCCACAGTGAAAGGGAAAGCGATCGGAGATCAGATCAAGACAGACCTAGAAGCAATCGCCCAAATGCCGGGATTTGTTTACTCAGAATTTAATGCAGCGATCGACGCTTATCGTCAAATGATGTTCAGCAGGTATGAGGGACTTGATAGCGAGGAACAACTGAAGGAAAACCTAACCGATAAATTGGAAGCGCTTCAGACCATCTATACTAATCGTCCGAACGCTAAAAGCATTGAGGATTTGGAACTCTACATCGATTCCATGTTCAGCGATGATTCCAGCCCAATTACGCTTTCAACCTGCCACCGTGCCAAAGGGTTAGAAGGAGAGCGCATCTTTATCCACAAGGCTGAAGACATGCCGATGAAATGGAAGAATCAACAGGACTGGCAATACGAGCAGGAACGCAATTTCCTCTATATGGCACTAACCCTATCGAAATCTGAACTGTTCATTGTGGGTAATCCAGATTGGCTACTGCTGGATGATGAGGTGATCGAAGAGGCAGAACCGCAGCCAATTTCTGATCCTCGACTCAAGTTGTATGTGGACTATGAGAAAGAAGATCGACCCCCCAGCACTGTTTCTAAACGATGGGTCAATTTAGGACTGATCAAACTGGATACTGGTACTCAACTTCCTTCACGCCGGAGCGAATCGACGATCGCCGACTATGCCGAACCAATGGAAGCGGATCAATGGGACTGGGAACGTGAACCCCTACCGATTCTGTTTGATGACGGTAGCGGCACGCTCTACCCAGGCGACGGGCATCACCGTACTGAAGCAGCAGGACTGGCTCAGAAAGAATCGATCTATGCGGAGATCAGACCTGGTGGACTACTCAGAGCAAAACTTTATTCTGCCCAGGCAAATCGATTCCACGGACTAAAACTGACACGCAAAGATAAGCGGAGTAAATGCGAAATGATCTTTGCTGATCCTGAATTACTGGAGGCATTAGCGACCGAATTGGGACAACCGGGGACAATTCCGAGCGATCGGGTGATTGCAGATTATTTGGGCGTTTCGGCTCCTTTGGTTGGGGATGTGCGGAAAGAGTTTGAGCAGCAAGGCACTGTAAATATTTCGAGTGAACGGGTTGATCGCAGTGGACGCAAACTCAATACTGAGAAGATCGGGAAGAAGTCGAATAGTTCAGAGGAGAAGAGTCAAAAGCCTGTTTCTCGATTAGAGCAGAACAGCGATCGCCCAAAATCACCTTTTCAATCTGAACTCAATGGCAATCTTGCCGAGCCAATTTCTCAACCTCAAGTGAGCCGAGATCTTATCGAACCGATCGCTCAGCCGATGATCAAAGATCGGACTGAGGAACTGAGTGAGAAACTGGTTGCACCTGTGAAAAAGACTGATCCGACTAGCCAGCTTTCAGAATATGAGCAAGGAGTGATTGAAGGAGCTTGTAAAGTCTGGAGTGCAAAAACTGTGATTCAATTTGCGATTCGATATGCGACTCAGGATGAGATGCAGAAGATTTACGACCTGCTTGGAACGACGATTAAACAGCTTTGAGAGAAATCACCGTCTCTAGTTTTAATCCTCTGCCAAGGCAGGGGATTTTTTGTTGATAATATGACCGTATCATGGCTTATCTAAACTAATTTTCATTCTGAAAAAATAATCCAGCCAATTGTTAAGTTTCTCTTTTTTTGCACTTGATATCGTTCAGTCAGATGGGCATTGACAAAGCTGAAACTCGTTGGGTGGTGCATTATCATGCGCCGTTTCTGATGAGTGAGTATGTGCAAGAAATTGGGCGGGCAGGGAGAGATGGAAAAAAAGCGACAGCAGTTCTCCTCAAAAGTAGCTGGCTTGATTCAGAGGATCGCCAACGTTGGCAATTCTTTGCAACTCAAGAGCAAAATCAAATTCAGAAGGCTCAAACGTTAATTCAAAAGCTTCCGCAGCAGGGCAATGTCGATCAGGTGTCGAGAGAGTTCAAAGGAGCCGCGATCGCACTTTCTCTGCTTTACAGTGCTCAGCAGTTAGTTTGGACTGATCCATTTCACTATCAAATTCAATCGAGGCGAAGGCTAGCGCAGGCTTCAAGCCTCAATTCTACTCAGTCGATGCAGAACTATCTGAAGACAAAGGACTGTCGATGGCAGTTTATTTTAAGGTCATTTGGCTTCGAGCAAGATGCTTTGAATTTTACTTGTGGTCACTGCGATCGCTGTCAACAAAATTAAGCGGTAATCTGTTTCAAGATTGCTAAAACCTTGTAAAGATCATTGCCAGGATTTAGCAGAGAATAGGTTGCAGAAAAACCGTAGGTTGGAGCTTCTTGCTGGAGCAATTTTACAAACAAAAACTCACCACCATTTGTCATCAAAGCATATCCGGGTTGCTCTGGTTGAGGTCGAGCAAGTAAATAAGATAATGCTTGTGGAATCGCAGCTTGCACTGAAAATCGTGATCGCTTAGACTCAACGACCAGAATCCAAAGCTGATTCCGAACAATCAACGTATCGATCCGCCAAATGAGCGCCATGCCATTGTCATCCGTTTCTTGAATTTCGATGCTGACTTCGGAATCGATCGTGAAAGGAAAGCGATAAAATCCAGCTTGATCCAAGAGTGGTGAGACCACGACCATTTTTACGGTTTCTTCGTTCAGAGACTGTACTTCGAGTTGACTGAGATAATTTTGCTGAACGCGATCGAGCGCAGTTTGTTCTGCTGATGTGATTTCTGGGACAGAGGCTAACTTTGCCCTGAAGAAATCAGGGTCAGTTGACCGCACAACTCCGAAGCGATCGCGCAACTGTGCAAGACTAACTTCATTCGCGATCAGTGTGATCATACGATTCCTGCATCAACAATTATGCCGATTTTATCGCATTTGCAGGGGTTGGGCGTTGGGTGCGAACACATTGGTACGATCGAAATTCTCGATCGCAATCCGAACATAAGCAGAAATCCATTTGAAGTGGTTTGCAGTACTCAGAGGAATAGAGACTTTACTAAATAAAATGACAGCAAAAAGGTTTCCAGAAGGTAACATTCCTCCAAATCCTAGAACGGACTGTACTTTGTAAGGAAGTACAAACTGCATTTGAGCTGGAATATGAGGACTCCCGACTGCATCAGCAACATAAAACACATTAAATGCTTTGTTTGATGCTTTTGTGATTAAAGTGGGTGCAGTATCAATCACCGCACTTACTTCTAGTCCAAACTGCTGAATCAATTGCAAAATCATCGGCGCGCGGTAGACAAAATCTTCATCGATTAATGGAATGGCTTGATGTCCAGTCGATTCTTGACGATCGTTCCAGTACGGTTCATCGCCTGCTGTTGCAAGCAAAGTCAAACACTTTGTCGCCCGCATCACAGAGCGACCTTTCAAAATAGCTTGAGCGGCTTCTTGCAGGTCGGGACTTAAATCGCCGTATGGATGTGTTTTGAAAAATCGAACTAGAGTGCAAGCACTTTCGCCAGTTCGCGGATCTACTAGATTTTCATACAGATATCGAACGATACGATTTGCGGTTTCTTCCATACTATGCGATCGCTCTTCCATGTTGCGAAGTTTAATCGCACAGTGGTTCATATCTTCCTTGGTGAAGGCTGTTAGATTGTACATCGAAGATTACCTGCTCAATAACTGTCTAACTTTGACCTGTATTTTTCCATACTTCAAAGTTGAGTAAGATATTGCCGGATACTTTTCAGATGGATTTTGCCAAAGCTGACAAGTGAGGGGAATCTATCGAATGTTCCATCGCCGTCGCCAGCTTGAGGTGGATTCGCTCTGGTTGGATTGTTGTTCTTGTGCATGTCGCGCCAAGATTTCTTCGGCTGAGTCTTGTAAAGTGCGATCGCGATAGGGCACGGCGGCACGGGTATTTAAATGCTCTTGCTCCATTTGAGATAAAGGGTGCAAGGTTTCGGCAGTCCAAGCCGCGATCGTGCCTTGTGACCATTCATGCGGTAGATGCACTTCACCAAGCGGAATCGTGCCAATCTTTAAGCCTGCTGCGATTAAAGCGGCGCGTACAGATGCCGATCGAGAATAGGTTGCAAGCTTCCCCGTTGGGGCTAAAGCGCGAGTAACGAGTTGGAAAAACTCGATCGTCCAAAGTTGTGGACATTTGCGGGGAGAAAATGGATCAAAAAAAATCGCATCTGCTTGAAAATCAGAGAGATGCCGAATCGTTTGTCTTGCATCTCCAATCAGTAATTTTGCTTTGATATCATCTTGGATGCATTCATGGTTATGTGCTAATTGTTTGAGAACTGTCTGTACTTCAGGCGACCAGTATTCGAGTAGCTGGGGATGCGTTGCGCCAATGGGAACGGTTGCATCTCGTTCTAAAGCGTAAACTTCAATGATGCAGTTTGGATTGACTTTGTGAATGACTTCGATCGCTGCTGCTGTGTTATAGCCCAGTCCATAGCAGACATCTAAGAGTTTAACCGTAGATTGCTCTGCTGTTTTGTGAAGCTCGATCGCATCTGAGAATTTCTGAAATGCTTCTGTTTTTGCACCTTGATAGCTATGAAATGCTTCGCCAAATTCTTCTGAGAAGAAGGTAAATGAGCCATCTTGAGTCAATTGCGGAATCCAGGCATCCATGAGACTTTCAGAAATTGTAGACTAGATTCTAGCATCTGTAAGTGAGAGGTTGAATGGTGTTTAAGGTTGTGACTCGAAATGTCGATCGAGACTTCGATCGCTGGATTGATGCGCTGGACTTTGCCAAGTCGCTGATGCCAGACTGCAAGTGGTTTCAGGATGTGCGGATTTTTGAGAAAGGGAATTTAGTCTGGGTCTATAGTCGATCGCATAAATTTCCGCAGTTTGTGGGAGCAGGAGTCTACGATCGTTTAGCTAAACGATTTTTGATTGAGACTCTAGAATCCGAGAATGCTCTAGAAGCTGCTGAAGATGAGGGTGCTTCTACCTAAGAATTTATAGGATTTTAGCGTGGGTATAGGTGGCTTTAGACCCTCAAAAATCTGAATTCAATAAAAAAGCCGGATTTGAAACAAACAAATCCAGCTCATCTTAAATTGCACTTACGATTAATTACCGAACATGCGGAGACTGATAATAGATCTTGGAGCCATTATCTGCTACAAAATGACAAGCTAGATAAGACTTAAAGAAGCTTTTCCAAATCGGCTCACTTGACTTGCGGTAGTAACTTCCTAGCAAAGGCTTAATTGCTTCTGTTGCTTCTTGGAGCTTATAGTGCGGCATGTTTGAAAAGATGTGATGAGCTACATGCGTGCCAATGTCATGATGAATTGGGTTAAAGATGCCATAGTCTCTATCGATCGTCGATAAAGCACCTTTCAAGAAATACCAATCATCGCCCCGATACCAAGGAATATCATCTTCCGTGTGATGTAAGAAGGTGACTAAATCCAACCAAATTACAAACACTACATATCCACCCAGATAGTACTTCAGCAGAAACAAGAAGCCAAACTGGAATGTTAATGCTGCAAGAAAACCAACCATTGCTAGCCAGCAAATCGTACTAACAATAATGTCATTTCGTTCCGAAGGCTTAAACAGGGAGCTATCCGGCATGAAGTGAGAACCTTGTTTTCCAGGAGAGCGCCGAAACAAGTACAACGGATATGCGATCAGCGGCAGGTAGAACCGCATTAGCTTTTCTAGAAATCCCATTTCTGCATACTTCGATTCGGTCACAGGATACCAGCTTTCATCCGTGTCGATGTTTCCGGTATTCGAGTGGTGCGTCCGATGGCTGATTCTCCAACCGTGAAATGGGACAAGAATCGGAGAATGCGACAAATGTCCAATGAGATTATTCAGCCATTTGTGCTTGGAAAATGACCCATGTCCACAGTCATGTCCAACTACAAATAATGCCCAGAACATTGTGCCCTGAGCAAACCAAAAGATGGGGAAGAATAACCAAGAATCGAGATATGCTGCGATCGCAATCAGCCCTGCAATGATTCCAATGTCGAGGAAAAAGTAGGACAGCGATCGCGCTGTTGAAGGTTCAAAACAATGGTCTGGAATCGCGTCTCTTACGTCTTTTAGAGTGAATGGAAGGTCTTGAGACCGCGTAGCCGGAGTCTTGATTGAGAAAGCATCAGATGGACTGGGGTAAACTTGCACGATTTCTTTTTACGAAACAATAGTAGGTAGCTCGGCTATTTTACAGCCTTGTCGGGGGATATGTAACGGTATGTTTCGCAAATTAAGTGAGATTTCTTCCTCGGTATAGACAGATTTGACGTGAGCAATCCCTGAACAAATTGCCACGAATAAGACTCCACCCAATTACTTGGAACTAGGTGGAGTCAAAATTCAGCGATCGCCAAATTTAACTTTGAACTTAAGTTTGAGGTACTTTCGCCAAAGTCAACGGTACATCAGACTTCACGCCCGGCGCATAAACCTGCGCGACATAGTCTGCAATCATCCGATGCGTGTTGAATGCAGGGCAATTCGTCTTAATCGATGCTTTCATCATCTGCACCCAACCATGTGGAACCCCATTCTCATCCTGCTCGTAGTAGAGCGGAATAATTTGATTTTCCAACAGGTCATAGAGTGAGTCAGAATCGATCTTATCTTGGAGAACTTGATCGCTCGTGTGAGCATCTTCTCCGATCGCCCAACCGTTCAATGCTTTGCCATTGGCATCGGTCAAGTAGCCTTCACACCACCAACCATCGAGCACGCTGCAATTTAGACCGCCATTAAAGCAGACCTTTTGACCACTCGTTCCCGAAGCTTCCAACGGACGACGTGGATTATTGAGCCAAACATCGACACCCTGGACTAATTTCCGAGCGGTGTGCATGTCGTAGTCTTCGATGAAAGCAACGCGATCGCGAACATTCTGATGAGTCTTACACCATTCCATGATTCGCTGAATGATTCGCTTACCTTCTTCATCAGCCGGGTGAGCTTTACCCGAGAAAATGATTTGAACGGGCTTCTCATCGTTGCTAAAGATTTGTAGCGCTTTTTCTACATTTCTGAGCAGCAAATCACCCCGCTTGTAAGGACTGAAGCGCCGCGCAAACCCGATCGTGAGAATCTTCGGATCAAGTAAATGCTGCGTTGCTTCGACTTGGCTCCAATCTTCGCCTCGGTTCTGCCGTGAATTTCTCACTTTCTGGCGCGTATGAGCAACGAGACGCTCTTTGAGGATTTGATGTCTCCACCAAATTTCTTCATCGGGCGCATTGTCGATCTTTGCCCAAGTTTGAGGATCAAGCACTTTCGTTGTCCAATCTTCGCCCAAGTACTGGTTGTACAAGTCTGCCATCATTGCAGAAGTCCAGGTTCCAGCATGAACGCCATTGGTGATGTAGCCGATCGGAACATTGTCTTCGCTCTTTTCTGGGTAAAGCACTGTCCACATTTTGCGGGAAACGTCGCCATGCAATTCGCTGACTCCGTTTGCCGATCGACAAAGCCGCAAGGCTAAAACAGTCATGCCAAACGGTTCCCAAGGATCGCCTAAGCGACGTGCGCCCAAGGCAAGGAATTGTTCACGAGACAGTCCTAATTCTCCCCAGTATTTTGCGAAGAAAGAATCCATCAAGTCGGCGGAGAAGACATCGTGCCCCGCTGGAACGGGCGTGTGCGTTGTGAAAACGCAGCGATCGCGCACGCCTTTCTCAATGTCGTAGAAGGATTTTCCAGTTTTCAGGATTTCCTGACGACAGACTTCTAGTAGACAGAACGCCGCGTGACCTTCATTCAAGTGATAAACCGCAGGCTCGATCCCCACAGTTTTTAACGCCCGAACGCCCCCAATGCCCAGAATAACTTCTTGAGCGATCCGGGTTTCTTGGTTGCCACCGTACAAGTGCCCAGTCAGCCAGCGATCGATGGGATCGTTATCTTCTCGATCGGTATCCATCAAGAACAAGCTGACTCGTCCAACTTGCGCTTTCCAAATTTGTACTTTCACATGGCGATGCCGGACGAGAACTTCAAACACTAAAGGCTGGTCGTTCTCATCTTTCAGCAATTGCAGCGGTAACCGCTCGAAAGGATTGTTGATGTAGTAATCTTCCTGCCAGCCACTTTGATTGAGCTTTTGACGGAAGTAACCTTGACGGTAAAGTAAGCCGACGGCAACCAGCGGAACCCCTAAATCTGAAGCAGATTTCAAGTGATCCCCAGCGAGAATTCCCAGACCACCGGAATAGATTTGGAGCGATTCGTGTAAGCCGAACTCTGCACAGAAATAAGCGATCGGGTTCTGAGCCGTAATTTGTGGAGCGACGCGGCTTGACCAAGTATCACTCGATGCCATGTATTGCGTGAACTGCTCTGACAATTTCTTCAGCCGTGCCATGTAGTTTGGCTCAACCGTCAATTGGGTCAAGCGATCGAAACTCACGGTTTCGAGCAGCACGATGGGATTATGTCCACAGCGCTCCCATTCGTCGGGATTGATCGACTGAAACAGCGAAATCATATCTGGAGTCCAGCACCACCAGTAGTTGTATGCGATTTCCGCCAAAGGCTTCAAGGCTTGGGGTAAACGCGCACTCAGTCTGTCAGCCGGATTGACAGTTGAAGTATAAGTCATAGATTTGAAGATCTCTTTGCTTTCTTAGAACGATAGGAATCGAAGTTCTGGGGCGTTTTTGCAGCTTAATCTGGGTTCCCAGAAGCTTCGTATGTGTTCCTGGACAGCGCGAAGTTACGCACTGTGAAACGGCGATCGTGTGTTTTGGATTGTACCCCGTTGAACATCAGACCTGGCTTATCGTTTTGTAGCATTATTTATCGGGATGCAACGACGAATTACAGATTGTCTTCAGGCTCTGGTGCAGATGGCGGCGCTTGACGCTCTAGATACAAATCAATAAAGTCTTCGGCTGCGGTGGTGTTAAGCTCTCGCAAGGCTTTAATCACATGCGTCACAGCTTCGGCAAGGGGATCACTGATCTCGTTGACCCACTGATGAACAGTCGATCGATTGATCCCCATCGTGACCGCCAATCGGTTTTGGCTAATCCCGTAGGTTGAGAGTACTTGTCTTAGTGCCTTTCCTGCTTTTCCCATGTTGCAGATCTTGGCAAAGCCAATCGCGTTCGTAAATGGTTGTAGTAACCAACATGCGTTGATTACATAGTCTCTCGTGACGAGATTGATACTACGTTAGGTTTCTGTACTGTTGTGAAGAATTGTTATGAATTAAAGACGGGGCGGGTCATCGAATGGATTTTGATAAATTTGGGGACGAAGTGCGAAATTTTGCCCTCAAAATCGTTAAATTTTATTGAATTCAAATCTTGACCCGTATTGAGAATGAAGATAAGAAGAAAAAGTAAAGGGCAGTTCAGAAAGCTGCCCTTTGTTGAAGATGAAAGCGAAATCGAAGTTTAATTTAAATCGAAACTTGTGCTGAACTGGGTTCAGCGATCGCTTCAACTTCCTGGGGCACAGGCTGGATTGCGGGCATTTCGCTCTGCATTTCTCGTTCTTGGAAGACTAAGCCTGTCAAATGGACGATCGATAATCCAAGCGCTGCTAACGAAATGACATAGCTGTGCAGCGTGTACATATGAGCCACGGTCAGGCTGCCGACACTTCCGCCTGTCAAAATCTCACGTAAGGTTGCACCAATGAATGGGATCGCTTCGATGGTTCCCAATTCGATTTTTAACCGCCAGAATCCGATCTGATTCCAGTTCAAAATCATCGCTGTCCAACTGAGTCCGATCGCACTTAAGGTAAAAAGAATTCCACTGACCCAAGCTGTCAGCCAACTGCGACGAAATCGCTCTCCCAAAAACATGACGAAAATTTGAATCAGACCGACTACAATCACAAGATTTCCAGACAAATTGTGCAGGGTGTGAACGAGCCAACCAAAAGGAATGGTCTGATCAATGGCTTGTAACGAGTCGTAAGCTGCACCCGCCGCAGGTTGGTAGTAAAACGCAATCAGAATTCCAGAGGTCGCAGCGAGAAGCGTTAACGTTACGATCGACACTGCAAGAATCGTGGATAACCGTCGCAGAATGAAGGCTGGAGTAAGCATGACGGAAATTCGTAATATGTATAGTTCTGTTAACTAAATTGTAACGAAGTCTCTCAGAATCGGAAATGATTCTTAATGTATTTGATAAAAATTCCCCTCCACTGTCCAGAATTCAGTATTTTTCCATCGCAGCAACTCGGTCGGACGCGATAAAATCATTGCCTGAAGCTTTGGGACAGAACATTGCCTACTCTCGGTGTCAACATTGACCATATCGCGACCATTCGCCAAGCCCGCCGTACTGTCGAACCCGATCCCGTCGCAGCGGCAGTTTTAGCAGAACTTGCAGGTGCAGATGGCATTACCGTCCATTTGCGAGAAGATCGCCGTCACATTCAGGATCACGATGTCCGTCTGCTCCGCCAAACCGTGCGAACGCATTTGAATTTAGAAATGGCAGCTACCGATGAAATGGTGGCGATCGCGCTCGATATCAAGCCCGACTACGTGACCCTCGTTCCCGAAAAACGTGAGGAAGTGACGACTGAAGGCGGACTTGATATCGCGGGGCAACTGAACCGGATGACGGATGTAGTGACGACGTTACAAAGCGCTGGTATTCCAGTCAGCTTATTTATCGATGCGGAACACGACCAAATTGATGCTGCGGCTGAAACTGGAGCGAAATTTATCGAATTGCATACCGGACAATATGCCGGGTCTTACTCAGAAGAGGGACAGGCGAAGGAATTGGAGATTTTGGCTCAGGGATGTGAAATCGCGATCGCTGCCGGATTGCGGATTAATGCGGGACATGGATTGACCTATTGGAACGTTTACCCGATCGCGCGACTCCCTGGCATGGAAGAATTGAATATTGGACATACGATCATTAGTCGAGCTGTTCTCGTTGGATTTGAACGAGCGGTGAGAGAAATGAAACAAGCAATTCGTGGGCAACTTTAACGCCTGTCCTGACCCTTTTGAACTTAAGAACAGACCATCATGACAACCTACTATTACGTTTTAGCCAGCCAAAAATTCCTGTTACAAGAAGAACCGATCGAAGAAGTTCTCAAAGAACGGTATCGCGACTATGCAGAAAAGAACCGAGAAATTGATTTCTGGGTGATCAAAGAACCCGCGTTTCTTGAAGCACCAGAAATGGCAGAAAACAAAGCAAAATGTCCTCGTCCGGCAGTCGCGATCGTCTCGACCAAGAAACAATTTATTACATGGCTCAAGCTGCGACTAGAATATGTCATCACTGGAGAGTTCCAGCAATCGGAAACCATTCCCGAACCCCTGGCATCTCTTGAACCTGTCCCTTAAACCCGGAAATTTCTATGCCCCAGATGCCCTTTCAAACTGTTTTTAAAGCGATCGCCGGAATGACACTTGTATTGAATGTGATTCCGCCTGCTTCTGCCCAACTTGCAAATTGCCAAGCGCCGCGATCAAATGAGCCTCTTCTTCTGGTTGTGACGCGCACTCCTGAAGCCCAAGCGCGCCTCCGAAGTGTAATTTCTCGGGATGCAGAAGTCTCAGTTTGTAATTACTTTGGCGAAACAGTGACGCGCATCGGGGGCTACCGAGATACGGATACAGCGAATTCTTGGGCAGGTTACCTCAACGAGACGGTGAAACTTCGGACGTTTGTAGCGCTACCCGCAGGTGGGCAAGTTGCCAGTCAGCCAGAAGTTCCAGTTCAAGCGATCGATCTCTCTAGAGAGCCTGTACGGACTGCAACGCTTTCTCCTGAGCCGATTAATCCCAATCCATCGGGTTACAATCCTCGGGCTTTGGAAGACGGATTTGCGGTGATTGTAAATCACTATAATCGCCCTGAAGTTGCTGCTCAAATGCAGCAAGTTTTGAATCGCAATATTGGTCTCGTTTCGTTTGAGCAGCGTCCATTTCTGCTAGCTGTCCACACGCGCGATCGCGGTAGTGCTGATCGCATTATGCAAATTCTCAACGATCGCGGATTTGCCGCCATGCTCGTGAGCGGTCGCCGCCTAACCTTGCTGACTCCAGTCGTACAGACAGATTCTGCGATCGGGGGACGATAAGTAGATCAAGCCGTATTTGCTTACGGCTTTTTGATCGCGGCTAAAACAAACGCGATCGCGTCTTCTGTGTGCTTTTCAACCTTCTCAGGACTTAAGCGATCGACATCTGGCGTTAAATGCTGCCAATTTTCTTGCACTGTGAAGTAGAAAATGCAAACGCCTAGAATGTGAGTCAGCATCAACATTGAATCATCAACAGGGCGAAAATCACCGGATTCGATGCCTCGTTCTAGAACTTTGATCACGCGTTCAAATATGCCTGACCAGTTTCCTTGCTTGAAATAAAGTCCTTGATTTTGGCTTGCTTCTTGAAACCACAGCATTTGTCGATAAGGATTGCGAAATTCGTTTGCGATCGCGACTCGAATAATAAAAGTAATCGCATCTTCAGGCGATAAATGATCGAGTTCTAACTGTTCTACAAACTGCTGATTTTCTTCCATGGGGCGCTGTAGAACGGCGCGATAAAGTCCTTCTTTATTTTCAAAATAGTAATGAATCATCGCGGTCGTAATCTTGGCTTGTTTTGCGATTGCGCTAATTCTTGCTCCTTTCAATCCATGCCGAGAAAACTCAATTTCTGCTGCATCTAGAATTTGCTTTTGAGTGATTTCTGCATCTCGAAATTGCCGTTTTTGAGATTGTGCCATCCATCACTCCTGCCATGATTCAGGAAATTGTGCTTCTAAATCTTGGCGACCATGCAGAATTCTAACCACTTCAACTAATTCATCCGTAACGATGTAGAGAACGATGTAATCGTTCAGTAAAACGCCTCGTAAATTGGGCGCGAGATATCCATAGCTTTTCCCGATATTTGGAAAGCTAACAATATTGCGACATTTTCGCTCAAATTCGTCTACGAATTTCTCACCAGCGTCAATGCTACGTTCAAGGAAATAATCCAAAATGCGGTTAAGGTCTCGACTCGCAGCAGGAGCAATCTGATAGCGGCGAGTCATTCTCTTGTACCACGAGCTTTAGCGATTTTGTCTCTCAGTTGCGCGATCACAACTTCGCCATCAACGCCTTCGCCTCTGTGCAATTCTGCGAGTCCAACTTGGACATCTTCACGTGCATCTTTAAGCCATCGATCATACTGTTCTCTCTTCTCTAACAGCTTAAATGCAGCATCAACTACCTCATCGGCATTCTTATACTGTCCAGATTCAACTCTCGCTTGAATAAATTCTTGCTGTTCAGAGTTCAATGCCATGGCCATCATCTCGACTTACACTTTCTCATCATGATACAGCGATCATTAGTTGACTTTTCTAGACCGGATTTCTAAACTAACTAAAAAATTAATTAATTAAAATCTTATGAACATGCTGCAAAGATCGCCTTGGTTGCTGGCTCATAGATCGATGCTGAAGTCAAATCAGCCGAAAAAGGTATCGCTGTACGGTCGGGATTATGTCCTCTGGCAAGACTACAAAGGCGAAATTCATGCCTTGTCCAATGCTTGCCCAACATGGGTGCAATGCTGTCTGAAGGCTGGTGCGTGGCGAAATCTGATGGCAGTAGTACGATTGCGTGTCCTTTTCATGCACTGGAATTTGATCAGACTGGCTCAATGGTGCTACCAGGTTCTAATAAAGCAACGAAATCATTGTTAAAACCGCTGGAATTGATCATTCAGGGAGATTTGATTTGGTCTTATGGCGGAGTGGAGCCGAAAATGCCAATTCCAAATGTCTTGAATGAGTTTACAGCAGACTATGAATTTGCTGGAGTTGCAGGAGAGTGCAGTGTCAAAACAGATTTGCTCAGCATGTTGTTAAACATGCACGATTACAACCATCAAAATGGAACGCATCGACCTTTATTTGAGATTGAACGGATTGACTTTAAGCGGTTCATTGATCAACGCTTGCATTCTCATTCGTACTATGACATGCCAAGAGCTCAACCCAAGTGGCAAGACCTTCTCAAAAATCCTGCGTTACTCGAAATGCCAAAAGTCATTCGGGCACATTTAGAAAACTACGTTCCAGCGATCGTGATCTTTCATGGTGAAGCACCCATCGGAACCATTAAACAGTGTCATATCTTTGTGCCTGAATTTGAGACGCACACACGAACTTATGTCTTAGCTTATGGCAGATTCAAAAATCCTGTGTTTCGATTGTTGAAAAACAATGTTCTGAAATTAGCTGCAACCGTTGTCGAACAAGATGCAGATATTTTGGGCAAACTCTACGCTGACAGTCCGCAACATATCAAACTCAACAATGAAGTTGGTATGGACTGGGTAAGACGCAATTTTGCCAACTTTTCAGAGATGACAAATTCCAGATCTTAGCTGCTAAAACGGAAATGGAACGATCAATTTTGCATGGTTCCCGGATCAAAAGTCGATCTCTCAGCCCTAAGTCTAAGATCTGAAAATCTTTACAAAACTTTACAATTAATTTGATTTTCCCCACGCTCTCCACAGACAATCCACAAGTTTTCAAGTTCTTTTCCACACTTTTTCCACACCAAACTGAAAGTTTTCCACAGGAGATCGAGCTAAGATCGGCATTTTTCGGCGAACTGTGGATAAGTCATCGAATCCGGCGAACTGGGCTGAAAATTGCTCAATTTTGTGAAGCCATGTAACGAAAAAATGGCTGAAATACCGATTCTGCCGTCCAGTAACTTTGATCTAACCGACGAACTTAACTTTTCTTGATGTTGATCTTCTTGCAGCGATCGCGCAGAATGTAGCGACTAACCGAAGAGCGCACAGCCGCACCGAAACACACGATTTCCACAACGCACATTTGAGAGGGGAAATCAAGCAGGGGGTCGGACTGGCGTAAGTTTCTGATGAAAATTTTCAGAAAAACGGATAGTTTCTTCACTCGTTTCACTTCTTGAGGTTTGATATGGATAGCAACATTAGTCTTTTCGTTGAAATTCCTGAAGCTTTGCATCAATCGTTTCAAACCTTTCTTGATACCCGTCCTGACTGGGATCAAGATCGGGTGATGTCGGCGGCATTGTCATTGTTCTTGTTGCAAAACCGTCCTGCAAACGAGCGTCAGAACGATCGACAAACTGCACGGATCTATCTCGATTCGATTTTTAAGCGTCCGGTTGAGCAACTCTAGTTCAATCTTTCAGTTTCGTGTTTTCAGCTTTTAACCTTGTTTGCCTTAGCCATGCCTTATCAGATTTCTGCCACAAAACTCCAGGCATATAGTCGCTGTCCTTATGCGTACTATTTGCGGTACGAGCGACGACTGACGAGTAACGATTTTTTCGGTTCAGCCGCATTGGGAACAGCGTTGCATCAAGCCTTAGCAATGGTTCATCGGGATTGGCACTACCACGATTCAGTCCCGGATCAAGCATGGGTGCTACGCTGTTGGGATGAAGCCTCCGAAGGCCTAACGACCAATCAGTTTGAAGATGGTCGATCGATGTTGGAGAACTACTATGAGACGTTCATCCAAAATCAGCCTTCGTTGCGTAAACCATTAGCGGTTGAAGGACGAATTCAAGCTTTTCTGCAAGTAGAAAGTCTCGAGTTTTGCATTACGGGACGCTACGATCGCATTGACTATCTCGACGATGGTTTAGAGCTAATCGATTACAAGTCCAGCCGGGAGTTGAAAGTGCCGGAAGCTGATGAAATGGATTTGCAGATCGGATTGTATTACCTGGCGTTGGAGCAGACCTACCACCAAAATCTGAAGTACTTAAGCTTATTGTTTCTGAGATCGGCTGAGAAGGTTCGCTTTAAGGCAACTGATCGCCACAAGAAGCAAGTACAGGCTGTGATTTCAGATTTAGCTGTGCGCCTGCGTCAAGACCAGACGTGGGAACCAACACCCGGTAAACAATGCGATCGCTGTGCGTATTCTCGCTATTGTTCAGCTGTGAATCTTGATCCGGCTCCGTTGCCGACGACAGCTAGCGCATCTCCCGAATTGCAGCTAGCTCTCGGTCTGTAAGTTATTCCCTGTTGATGGTAGTTAGTACGATGAATCGCTTTATTACTTACGCTAGGAAGGCTACTAGCGCCCCGTTTCTCATTTCAATTTATCGAGATGATTGGACTTACAGTGGATATCGCGCGATCGCTTGGGCAAATGTTCGAGTTGTTCGGGCTGCTAAGGCGACCCGTCAAGTTACGCAGGATAAGATTACTGATCGTCCGAGAATTCGGAAGTTTAGTTAGAGCTATCAGGTGGCTGTTATTCAATGCCTCTACTGGTGTACATAGCAAATTTGCTAGGGTGCTCAGTGAGCAACAGCATCAATTTGTAGCTCGTATTGAACTGGGGTTGTACTTGTTGGTGCAACAATCAATTCATAGATTCCCGATCGCTGAATCTTTCCACTCCAGGTCGATTGGTTAGAGTTTTTAATGAGCGATGCTTCTGCTGAGAACATCCAAATTGCGATTTGACCCGCAGGTGCTTTTAGGCTTAGCTCAATAGTCTGCCCTTGTTTGAATTGCGATCGGTAAACTTTACCTACTCCCTGTTTGAGTGTTCCACTCATTTGAGACGAGATCAGTTCGGATTTAGCTTGCTTTGTCTGATCGAATGCGATCGCATACCAAACTTGTCCGAAAGTTCTTGGATTGAGCATCTTACCTTGCTGGTCAGGGAAAAGTGCGACAAACTGAGCATCGGTGAGTGTTTCAATAGCGCGATTGCTAAGGTTAACACTTCGCTTAGATTGCCAAGCATCATAGTTTACTCTCTTGTAAGTTCCCATCCCTCTACGAGCTTCTTTGCTGAGTAGCTCTAGTTGCTTGAGGAGTGCTTCTGAAGATTGAGAAGTTTCTTCGGTAATTTGGGAAAGCAACTGCTGTGAAACGTTCAAGCGTTTAGAACGTTGCGCCACTGTTTCAGGTGGTGCTGAGTCGGCTTTTATTGCGATCGGAGGTGTGACGAGTTCAGGCTGTAAATTAGATAGGTGATTGATCAAGCGATATGCAGAAATTGCTGCTAGCCCGATCAACACAAAAGTAAAAACAATTGAAGCAATATCTTTCTGATCAGGTGTAAACAATGCTTGCATCACTTTTGCAGCAGAAGAATAGCGTTGATGATCAGACAACATTCGATCGAGAACTTTTACAATGCGCGGATCAACCGATTCCCAATCCTGCCATTCCCATTGTCCTGTCGCTTCATTATAGAGATCTTTGGGTTCGCATCCGGTTAAGAGCACGATTGCGATTACTGCTAAGTAGTAAAGATCCTGATCAAATGTTTCCGCAAAATGAGCTTGTGTAAATTCTGTCAAAATCAGCGAACCATCTTCACGCTGAATGATTGAATTGAGTGAAATACTACAGTGAGCAATTTTCAGACGGTACAGCGATCGCAAAATCGACAAGACTTGTTTCAAAAAACGCATCACTTCCGTTTCAGAAAAGATGCGCTGCTGTTCTAATAATTCTCGATACGAGCGTCCTTCAATATAATTTCGGATTAAATAGGCTCGATCAAAATCGACGATCGCATCTTGATATTGCGCCACATGCCGCAGGTTTAATTTGGTCAGAATCTCCTGAAGCTCATTCAAATCTGTCGTCGTTTCTTCTAAAACATAAAGCTTATTCGTCGTTTGATCGATCGCCAAATACACCCAGCCTACTGTTCCTAGGTAAAGCAACTTGAGAATGGAATAGCGATCGACTAAAACAGATTCAATAGACAATGGTGTTCGCATCGCAAATCATCTTGTCCAGGATTGAAGCCTAGACAAATATCAGTATTTATGTACTAAGCTAACACGGCTTTTTAAAAAAGTGATTATAAAAAAATCATGAAGCGGATCTGTTATTAAATAAAAACGCTGAGGCACTCTACAAATAAGGAAGTTACGTAACGATCTCAATGCCCTCGTGAGCGTGAATTGCTGTCCGAATACGATGACGAGATATTAGCGTAAGTTCTGTAACTTACATATCAGGTGGTCTTCTTACATGCGTCCTATTTCTTTGTCTGACTCCCGCCCCAAGATCAGCACGATGCCACGTCCCCAGACTGAAGCAACGGCTTATCTCAATCTGTACAAACTATCGATCGAGAAAAAGCGTCTCCAGTGTGAACTGGATTCGATTGAACAACGTCGTCATCGTATTCAAAAGCGCCTGTCTTTCCTCGAAAGCCAAGTTGCTGAGATGCAGCAATCCGCTCAAGTGTCTACTCCTAAGTTGGTCTCTGTTGAGAAAAATTCTGCTCCCGATTCAGCTTTGAACATGCTGTTTCTTGAGTACTAAGGTTTGAAGTCTGAGATTTGCTGCTGCGCGATCGAATGGAAGATTCGATCGCGTTTTTTGCGTCACTATTCTAAATTTGAGACTCATTTCTATCGCGTTGACACAAGATCACTTCCAATTTTCTACTCTTTAAGTCGGACGCATCTTGATGAAGAGCTGAAAATAATTATTCAAAATTGGTAAAGAAACGACCGAACCTAAATAAGACTCAGTGAAGAAGAACAGAACTTACGTAAGTATCACTTCCTGCGTGTAATAAATTACTGATGTTCCACTTATCGTAAATCCTCGCTGCTGCTCATCGACTGATTCCTCAGTGATAACACGTATTTTGCGAGCGATTTTACAAACTGCTCAGAACTCAGACATTGACAAGTTCAACCTGCTTTTATTTGCCGTTTCTGCTTAGCCCGCTCATGTCTGATCGGGTGAGACAGCGCAAGTTGACCCCTATCCGGAAAATGCGATGTTTACAGCGAAAGCTAGTCAAACCTACCCAGCTTCTTCAATTTCAATCTCTCCCTCTGCCCACACTAAAAATCATTCCGTTGATCAACCTAGAGTTTCCCATGTCGAAGCAACTTACGCGCTCTCTTCAATTCAGCAGGGTATGTTGTTTCATCACCGATACGAACCGAATTCTGGCGTAGATATTGAACAAGTGGTTTGCAGGCTACAAGAGAATCTGGAGGTTGATCGCTTCGCCCGAGCATGGCAGCAACTAATCGATCGACATCCCATTCTCAGAACTCGCTTCGGGTGGAACGCACAAAATGAGCCGATTCAGCAAGTCCTAGCAGCCGATGAAATCACCATCCAGTACCACGATTGGCGATCGAACACAGCAGATCAGCAAATTCGGAAATTCAAAGCATTTCTACGCTGCGATCGCCAAAATGGATTTGATTTCTCTGGGTCATTAATGCGATTTGTGCTTTTCCAAACCGCCCCTGATGTGTATCAGTTCGTTTGGACATTCCATCACATTCTGTTAGATGGGCGATCGATCACGCAGATTCTGCAAGAAGTCTTTGCTCTGTACGATAATCCAGCACAACCGCTTCCTGCACGTCGCTCTTATCAAGATTACATTGAGCAGCTTCATCAGCAAGACTGGTCGCATTCCAAATCGTATTGGCAAGACTTGCTCAAGGGATTCACAACTCCGACTCCTTTACTGCATGCTCCATCACTGCATCAAACACAGACCCAATCTGGGCATGGAACTGCTCGATTAAACTGCTCGATCTCATTGACAGCACAACTGAAATCATTCGCTCAGCAACATCACATCACGCCAAATACTCTAGTTCAAGCTGCTTGGGCATTACTCTTACATCGCTATAGCAATGAAACATCTATTGTTTTTGGAGTAACAAGAGCTTGTCGCCGATCTTTACT
This sequence comes from Leptolyngbya sp. FACHB-1624, assembly GCF_047649235.1. Taxonomy (NCBI): domain Bacteria; kingdom Bacillati; phylum Cyanobacteriota; class Cyanophyceae; order Leptolyngbyales; family Leptolyngbyaceae; genus Leptolyngbya; species Leptolyngbya sp. FACHB-1624. Next base: position 5,646,852 of record NZ_CP180258.1, on the reverse strand, counting down.
TCCCGATGGCGACTCGATCATTGGATTAATAATGAATACGCTGCCTGTGCGCGTAGAGATTACAGACGAAACAACGGTTTTACCTTGGCTACAAGCACTGCGATCGCAACATCTTGCTGTCCGTCCTCATGAAAATACACCTTTGTCTCTGGTGCAGGATTGGAGTGATGTCCCCCGTGGAACAGGATTGTTTGAAAGTATTGTCGTCTTTGAACATGAGAACTTTAACGATCGCCTGAAACAAGGTAAACACCGCTCCTTTAAGCTGATTGAACAACCTTCATTTCCATTAGTCTTAATTGCAAGTTTAGGAACAGCTTTAGAGTTGCAGATTTCTTACGATCGAGAAAGATTTACCCCTGAGACGATCAAACGCATGTTAGATCATCTTCAGGTGCTCTTGCATGGAATGATTGCCAATCCGCAGCAATCCTTGTCCGACCTGCCGCTAATTACAGCTGCTGAACGCCATCAACTGTTGTTTGATTGGAATGCAACGGCTGCAGACTATCAAGCGCAGCAATGCTTACATCAACTTTTCGAGGCACAGGTTGAAAAAACACCCAATGCGATCGCAACAGTCTTCCGACAACAATCGCTAACTTATGCTGAGCTGAATCAGCAAGCAAATCAGATTGCTCACTATCTACGATCGCTAGGAGTCGGGGCTGGACAGTTTGTCGCAGTCTTTCTCGATCGCGGCTTGGAAATGATTCCTACGCTGCTTGGTATTCTCAAAGCTGGAGCTGCTTATATTCCATTAGAAACAAGTTTCCCACCTGCTCGAATCGAATGGATTCTGGAATCGCTGGCTGTTCAAGTTGTCATCACTCAAGTGCGCTACGTTGCAATACTTGAGTCATTGTATTTGCGGAATTTACAGCATCTTGTTTGTTTAGATGTGAACTATCCAGTTTTTTCAGATGTCAAAGTTTCCACACAAGCAGACATTCAACAATCCTCGATCGAGAATTTGCCGCTGCATTGTACTTCTGAAGATACAGCCTATGTAATTTTTACTTCTGGTTCAACTGGGACGCCAAAAGGTGTTGTGGTCAAGCATCAGCCTGTGATCAATTTGATCGAATGGGTGAATCGCACCTTTAATGTAAATCATCAAGATCGAGTTTTATTCATTACTTCCCTCTGCTTTGATCTCTCGGTCTATGACATCTTTGGATTGCTTGCAGCAGGCGGCTCGATTCAAATTGCTTCGAGTGATGATGTGCGCGATCCTCAAGTATTGATCAATCTTCTCAAAACAGAGCCAATTACGTTTTGGGATTCTGCTCCGCCAGCATTACAGCAGCTTTCATCGTTTTTCCCGTCCCTGCTCGATTGTCCCTCTTCACTGCGGCTTGTGTTTATGAGTGGAGATTGGATTCCAGTGACGCTCCCAACTGCATTGCAAACGACATTTCCAGGTGTTGAAGTCGTGTCATTGGGAGGTGCAACAGAAGCAACAGTTTGGTCGAATTACTATCGCATCGATCGCGTTGAACCGCACTGGAAAAGTATTCCTTATGGGAAACCGATTCAGAATGCTCAGTACTATGTTTTAGATGCCAAGTTAAACCCTTGCCCAATTGGCGTGACAGGTGAACTGTACATTGCAGGAGATTGTTTAGCAGTTGGCTACACTGATCCGGTTAAAACCGAAGAACGCTTTCTGCCAAACCCATTTGTGCCCGGTACAAAAATCTATCGAACTGGAGATCTCGCCCGTTTCTTTGAAGATGGCAATATCGAATTTTTGGGACGCATTGATCATCAAGTCAAAGTACGAGGCTATCGAATTGAGCTAGGTGAGATTGAAGGTGTGCTTTCACAACATCGATCGATTACCGATGCGATCGTCATGGCACGAGAAGATCAACCTGGAGACAAACGGCTCGTCGCGTATATTGTGGCTCAAGCCAAACTTGATGCAAATGACGTTCGACAACATCTGCGCGAGAAGCTGCCAGAGTACATGGTTCCGTCTGCGATCGTATTTTTAGATGCAATTCCTTTGACTCAAAATGGGAAGGTCGATCGACGAGCTTTGCCCATGCCGGAAGCCGTTCGGGTTGAGCGTAATGATGTCATTGAACTCACTCAGAATCCACTGGAACGGCAGTTAATGTTCATGTGGGAAAAAGCATTAGACATTCAACCGATCGCGACCACGGACAATTTCTTTGATTTAGGGGGCAACTCTATTACGGCGGTGAAGCTGATCAACCAGATGGAAAAAGCATTTGGGCGACAGTTTTCTGTTGCTGCATTATTTCAAGCGCCTACGATCGCCCAATTTGCCGAAATTATTCGAGATGGGCAAGAAATCGATCCCTGGGCAATTATCGAAATCAATCCGCTCAATGGGAAAAAACCACCGCTCTTCTGGTGTCAGAACTATGGCGATTTACTTCCGCATCTTGATCCGGAGCAGCCATTTTTTGCGCTGGAATCTGGCTATCAGCAAGTCACAAACCCAGAGACTCATATTAAAGATTGGGCGGCAGGTTATGTCGGTCGCATTCGGGATATTCAGCCTGAAGGGCCGTATTTTATTGGAGGCTATTGTTTTGGGGGCTATGTTGCCTTAGAGATTGCTCAAATGTTGCGATCGCAGGGTCAAGAGGTTGCACTCTTGATTTTAGTAGAAACCTTTGGACCGGGTGTCCCTCAATATCAGCACCAAAAACTTACGGCACGCAATGTAGTTCTTTACACAACTAGTATTCGCCGTCGCATTCTCGGAGCCTTCGATCGACATTGGCACGCGATCGAAGATCAAAAAATCGCTCAGAAAACCGGGGGTCGAGTAGTGAAAGTCAATTTACCCCCTGCTAAACCCATTCAACGTGCTGTTCAAAGCTATGAGATACAGCCTTACTCTGGGCGGGTTGTGATGTTTGAGGCAGCATTGAGTTCGCTCAAGTCGAGATTAGCTCCAAGAGCCTTCTGGGACAATATTTTCAAGGGGGACTTCTCGATCGAGCGGGTCAGCGGAACGCACCACACTGTGGTGTATCACAACAATGGGCGCGATCTGATGCAGCGGATTCAAGCCTACCTGGAGCGATATCGCCTCAAGTGAAGTCCGATCCGCCGATGGGGAATCTTGCAGACTCGTTAAAATCCGTCCACTGACCAGTGCGGCGGATCGTACTCTAATTTGTACACCCCAAACGTTGCCCCAACCTCCCAGAGTGTGGCATTCTGACTTGCATCTCCGGTTCCTGGAACAGTCACCATTTGTCCATTCCCATTTTGCATTCGTAGTGGGGGCTTCCAAGTGACGATCCAATCGATCGCTAAAGCCTGAGTATGTCGAGACTGGAGTGCGGCTGGATTGCCTCCAATGCCAAATGCGTTCACCATGTCTCGGGCCGCTTGGTAAGATGCCGCATCCGTGTAATGCACCCAATCAATATCAACTCCCACCATCGGCGGCACATCCCACGGAGCAAAGTCTCGATTGTTCAATTGCACCGCATAGTGCATCATGTAAGCCCGCTGAGGGGGTCGGTAGGTATTCGTAACTTCGATCTCTGCTCCTGCATCTTTCAGCGCTTTTTCAAATGCGCGCACTCTTTGACGGAATGGAGATGCCAAATCATCGATCGACTGACTCGCGGGAAAAAATCGTACCCATTGCGCCCCGCTTAGCCTCGCTCTCTGCCGTCGAGCATACTCTGTCAGAATTGCTAGCCCCGGCGCATAATCGCTACCTAGCTTCTGTTTTGTTGCGGCTGAAAGCGTAGCATCTAATCGAGGTCGAAAATTCACATCCAAAATTTTGTAGGCTTCGGTCATGCCTTTCGTACTACCTAGCCCAAAATTTCCATCTAAGGTTAAAGCTGGATTGAGCCGCCCAATGACATTAAGGCTCCGCTGTAAATCCCGCACTTCTGCTGCACCGTAGTTCAAATAACTCAGCAACATGGCTGCGCTTAGATCGGCGACGCGATAGATAAATCCTTGACTCAGCGCTTTGGTATAGGTCGCATTGCCCACAATTCCATCGGCGATTAAACCGTTCTTTTGCTGGTAATCTTTTGTAACTCGATCGCTCACACTACCGAAGCCATTATCGACAGCCCCGATCGGGAAATTTTGATCTTGTAAAAATCGCTGCCATGCACCAACGGCTGCCCCAGTCGAGCCACGCTGAATCACGGGTAATCTTAAAGCATTGATATTAAATGCCATACTCTCTCCTGAAACCAATGCAGGCGTTTGTAAATCGCCTCGCGATCCATCATACTGAGCGGCTGAAAAAAAGGATGTAACGGTTGGTCAAAATACGTTACATCCTTGAAGGATTGATTCTTTTGGGGGGGGAGTAGGGCGATAGAAGATCCCTAAAAATCTGCCGGAGCTGCCGATCGCATCTTCGCTTTGGCTTTTGCTGCACTCTTCTTCAGTGCATCCAGACGCGCCTGATATTTTGCGCGCTGTCTCTTTTTGGGAGTTTGATCAATTAAAGTCTTTAACGCGCTGCCCAAACTCTTGTAAGCATTCGGCAAAGTATAGCCAAAGCGAGTTGCTAATTGGATAGCGCGCTCGTCGGCTTCGATCGCTTCTTTGACATTCTTCTCGCTGTTGTTCTTCTGATAGAGCCGCCAGCCAGCAACACCAGATAACCCCATCGCTAACAGCAATAACAATCCATCTTGTACCCACAGTTCCCCGACTGCGCCGCCAAGCCCGATCGCTAATGCTGCCATCTCCCAACCGTCTTTCGGGATCGTGTCCGCTTGAACTCGCGCGACTTCATGCCAAAACAAGAGATTTCGTTGGTCGATCGCCAACTGATCCCATTTCGGCATATCAATTTGGATCTCGATCTCATCCCGACCGATTTCCTCACAGGTGATCAGTGGAGGATTGACCGCGGTCGTTGTTTCGATCGTGACCCAGCTCTGCAGTTCCGGGGGTAGCAGGGTCTTCAAGCGACGTAACTCGCTCATGTCGGCTCTAGCGGACGAGGTTGCATAAGATGTCATGGACTTCAGCCTCAGAATGAACGCCTATCCTCATAATATTGCGATCTTAGCGATTCTACGGAGGATGGGTATAGGTGAATTCATTCTGCCTGATAAAAGTCTTATCAAGCAAGTCGTGCGAACCGAATCTTTTCAATTAATTCGATAGTTTGGTGGGTATGGGTTGGGGACTCTCTGGCGCGTAGTGGGAAATGACCACGATCGGTAAAATCAACGTAATCAATGCGATCGCAGTTCCAACAAGATTGACAACAAAATTGGCAGATACGGGATGCGATCGTTTCGGAGCGGTAGCCTCACTACCTATGTGCATAGAGCGTTTTAACCAACTCAATAAGGTTCAGCAGGAAAGCCCTGATTCTTTCCTAGTTAACCCAGGTCAGAGAAATACATTTCACTGTATGAATAATTTTAGCTAATTTTTCCCAGGTTTCTGTTGCTCATAAACAATCCTGATAACTCTCATGTAGCAACGGATACATAATGCTGTTTTGGGTGAATCTTGCAAGGATTTTTGTCTACCTCGGGGTAGATGCTGGTTGAGCGATCGAGTTTCTACTCTCAACATCGTTATGTCCGAACTTGGGCTGTACGGTTCTACTGACTGTGGCACAGCAAGTGCTTTGCTAAAGTAAGGTTAATCGAGATTGAAATTTGATCCTCAGTTGCGAGGTACAGACTGTGAACGATACTTCTAATCAACTTCCTGAGTTTCTTCAAGGTGCGGGCGATGCTAGCGGTAAGCTGCTTCAATATGTACAGTCGCTTGAGCCTGAAACGATCGCTCAACTTTCTAAGCCGTCCTCACCTGAAGTGCTGCAAGTGATGGAGCGCAACATTATCGGGCTGTTGGGCGGTCTGCCTCCTGAAAGTTTTGATGTGATGATTACGACGAACCGCGAGTCTTTAGGCAGATTGCTCGCGTCGGCAATGATGAGCGGATACTTCCTGAAAAGCGCTGAACAGCGGTTGGCATTGGAAAAATCATGGTCAGATGTCCAATAAGAAATCGATAAAGTCCTCTAGCTCGGCAGGGAGTTTCTCTCTGCCGAATTTTTTGGTGTCTGAATTGCGATCGCGCTTACTGGATTGGTATGCAACATCGGGGCGTTCTCTCCCTTGGCGCGAGACACGAGATCCTTATCGGATCTGGATTTCGGAAATTATGCTTCAGCAGACTCAGGTGAAAACGGTGATCCCGTATTTCGATCGCTGGATACAACAATTTCCTTCAGTGCAGAGTCTTGCTGATGCTGAATTGCAAACAGTGCTAAAAGCTTGGGAAGGTTTAGGCTACTATGCTCGCGCTCGCAATCTGCATCGGGCGGCAAAGCAAATTGCTGAAACTGGGTTTCCAACTGATTTGGATAGCATCCAAGCACTGCCTGGAATTGGACGAACGACCGCAGGGGGAATTCTCAGTGCGGCGTTTGATCAACCGATTTCGATTCTCGATGGCAATGTCAAACGAGTTTTAGCGCGACTGATTGCATTAGACAAGGTTCCAAATAAGGCTTTGACGCAACTCTGGGCGATTTCCGATCAATTGATTGATCCCGAAAACGGGCGTGATTTTAACCAAGCATTGATGGACTTAGGGGCAACGGTTTGCACGCCGAAAAATCCAGCCTGTTTGGTTTGTCCTTGGCGATCGCACTGCAAGGCTTACAATCTAGGAGTTCAGTCGGAGCTACCTATGTCAGAAACTCGTACAGCGATTCCTCATAAAGTTATTGGTGTTGCGGTGATTTGGAAGGATCAGCGCATTTTAATCGATCGCCGAAAACCCGAAGGCTTACTCGGGGGATTGTGGGAATTTCCGGGCGGAAAGTTAGAACCCGGAGAAACGATCGAGGAATGTATTCAGCGAGAAATCCGAGAAGAATTAGCGATCGACATTGCAGTAGGCGAACAACTTATCGTCGTTGATCATACCTACACTCATTTTCGAGTCACCTTGAATGTGCATCACTGTCAATATTTAGCAGGCGAACCCCAAGCGATCGAATGTGATGAGATTCGCTGGGTCGCTGTTGATGAATTATCAGACTATCCTTTCCCGAAAGCGAACATCAAAATTATCGAGGCGCTGCGCTCAGTGAGCTTTTCCGGCTCCTAGATAGAGTTCTGCCACTTTGGGATTGTTTAATAACTCAGAGCCTGCGCCTTCAAAGCGATCGCGTCCTGCTTCTAAAACGTAGCCGCGATCTGCCATTTCTAGAGCTTTCCGGGCATTTTGCTCGACCAGTACGATCGCCGTTCCATCGCGATTAATTTGGCGAATCTGCTCAAAAACGCTATTGACGAGAATGGGAGACAATGCTGCTGAAGGTTCATCGAGCAACAGCAAACTCGGTTTCAGCATCAGCGCTTTTCCCATCGCTAACATCTGCCGCTCTCCGCCCGATAGGGTTCCTGCCCGTTGTTTCCGGCGTTCTGCGAGGCGAGGGAATCGCATATAGATTTCATCTTTGAGCGGCTGTAAAGGCTCATCGCGGACAAATGCACCCATTTCCAAATTTTCTTCGATCGACAACGACGGAAATACATTTGCGATCTGGGGAACGTAACACATGCCTTGGCGGACGATCTGATCCGATCGCAAGCCAGTAATATTCTGACCTTTGAAATGAATGCTGCCCGTATGGGGAGTCAGCAAACCGAACACGGTTTTTGCCAGCGTTGACTTTCCGGCTCCATTCGGTCCAATAATCGCCACCAATTCACCCGGATACACCCGCATGTTTGCGCCTTGCAAAATGTCGAGATCTTTTATATAGCCTGCGTGAACATTTTGGACATCAAGAATTGGCGAGGTCATAAGAACCGAAATGCGGAAGGATCAATTAGCAACTCTAACATCCTTCGGCATTCGCGGAAGTTTGCAGATGACTTGAGGGCTTGTGGCAGTCCTAAATTGGGTGGGGAGTAGGGAGTAGGGGGTAATTTTTTCTACTCCCCACTCCCCACTCTTTTAGCCTTTACAACTCAAACATTGCGCGGTTTGAATTGCCGCTTACTGCGGTGTAGATTGCAGATCAGGGCGTTCTTCGGGCAAGATCGCGCCTTCAACCGGACAGACTTGGAGACAGATCCCGCAATCAATACAGGTCGTGAAATCAATCCAGTACCAATCTGTGCCTTTTGTATTTTTGCCAGGCCCTTCATGAATGCAGGCAACTGGACAAGCATCGACGCAATCGGCAACGCCTTCGCAGATATTTGTAACGATCGTATGAGACACAGTGTTCTTCTCTCTGAGCAAATCGACAGGTAGGACGGTTGTCCCGGATATCTATTCTCGTACACTTGTCACGCTTATGGGGCGAATCTGCATCGGATTCTCAGGCTTAGAAATCATCCGTACTGATAGATTCCGGAAGCTATCAGCGATAATGCAAGAATGTCAGCGATCGGTCAACTGTATGCTTCATCGCATCTTGATAGAAACTGGGCTTTCAGATGAATTCAAGATGAACTTGGGTACGTTAGGGTTGACATTGGGACGGTCTGGCACAAACCTCTGGGGAGTGATCGTGCTCCAGCGAGTGGACTGGCTTGATTTAAGTCCGAATCAGGCAACAAATTGTCCAGTTTGTTAAGCGATCGTATGAAAATTGATGGCGTAGGGTTGGAGAATAACGATTTATGAAAGCCATGATTCTGGCAGCCGGAAAGGGCACGAGAGTTCGACCGATTACCTATACGACTCCGAAACCCATGATTCCGATCCTGCAAAAGCCTGTAATGGAATTTTTATTGGAGTTGCTCCGGCAACACGGCTTCGACCAAATCATGGTCAATGTGAGCCACCTCGCCCATGAAATTGAGAATTATTTCCGCGATGGGCAACGCTTCGGCGTCGAGATTGCCTATTCGTTTGAAGGCAGTATTGTCGATGGTGAATTGATCGGGGAAGCGCTCGGCTCTGCGGGCGGAATGAAGAAGATTCAAGACTTTTCGCCGTTTTTTGATGATACGTTTGTGGTCTTGTGTGGCGATGCGTTGATTGATCTCGACTTGACTGCGGCAGTGAAGTGGCATCGAGAAAAAGGATCGATCGCAACCATTATCTCCAAACCTGTTCCGCGCGAAGAAGTATCAAGCTATGGCGTGGTCGTCACCGATGAATCTGGCAAGATCAAGGCGTTTCAGGAGAAGCCTTCGGTTGAAGAAGCACTGAGTACGAATATCAATACTGGAATCTATATTTTCGAGCCGGAAATTTTTAACTATATTCCTTCCAATCAGGAATACGACATTGGGGGCGAACTGTTCCCGAAACTCGTCGAAATGGATGCGCCGTTCTATGCGCTGCCGATGGAGTTTGAGTGGGTTGATATTGGGAAGGTTCCAGACTACTGGCATGCCATTCGCAGCGTGCTGCAAGGCGAAGTGAAAAATGTTCCGATTCCGGGCAAGGAAGTTGCACCGGGCGTTTATACGGGTCTGAATGTCTGTGTGAACTGGGACAAGGTGGATATTCAAGGTCCCGTTTATATTGGCAGTATGACCTGCATTGAGGACGGGGCAAAGATTGTCGGTCCGGCGATGATTGGACCAAACTGCTGGGTGTGCAGCGGAGCGACGGTCGATAATAGTGTGATTTTCGATTATTCGCGGTTAGGACCGGGCGTGCGTTTGGTCGATAAATTGGTGTTTGGTCGGTATTGTGTTGATAAGACGGGAGCGACGATCGATGTGCAAGCTGCATCGCTCGATTGGCTGATTACGGATGCACGACATCAGTTCCCTAGCCATCCAACTGAGGAGCATCGCGCGATCGCGGAACTGCTGAATGTTGGCAAAGGTGCGCTTTGATCCTTGGTTGATCATTGAAAACCTTGCACGGCTCAATGCTGAAATTTAAGTCACAATGGCTGATGTTGAATAATTTTCTCAGGTCACAAATTTGATTCTCCTGCTTCTCCGTGAAATTGAGAAGCTCGGAGGATCTCTGAAAATGTGTAACAGGAAAAAAGTTATTCAGCATCAGTTTCAGCATTTTTGATGACTATGATGCAGTTGCGTGAGAAAGTCGCTTTCTATTTAGAAGATATTGAGACACCTTTAGGGCGAGCCGTCACGCTTTTTATTACAGCACTTGTTTTAGTCTCTTCGGGCATTTTCGTCGCTCAGACTTATTCAATTCCGAGCGAAATTCGAGAAGCACTTTCGGAAATTGAGAACATAATTCTTGCGATCTTTGTGATTGAATACGGCTTAAGAATATGGTGTGCAGAAAAGAAATTAGAATTTATATTTAGTCTTTATTCAATAATTGATTTATTGTCGATCGCGCCTTTCTTGATCGGCGCAAATGCAGGCTATTTAAGATTATTCCGCTGGTTCCGAATCTTGAGGCTAATTCGGTTTATTCAAGGGAAAACGATTTTCGGATATGTCAGCAGTGAAGACAGCGCAATTTACACGCGAATTCTATTTACCGTCTTCTCAATTGTTTTTGTCTATTCTGGCTTAATTTACCAAGTCGAACACACCTTAAATCCGCAGTTTTCAACTTTCCTGAATGCAGTTTATTTTTCAATCTCGACTATCTCAACTGCAGGACTGGGCGATATTACACCTGTTTCTCAAACTGGGCGGCTTCTCACGATTTCGATGATTCTCACAGGGCTAATTTTAGTGCCTTGGCAGCTTGGGGAGTTGATCAAACGCCTCGTCAAAACAACGAATCAAATTGAAACGGTTTGCTCAAAGTGTGGGTTAGCATCTCACGATTCTGATGCAAATTTCTGCAAAAAATGTGGGACTCAATTACAGCATAGTCAACGTGCAGAGTAATAGAGCCTCTGTCCATTCGACGATCGCTCCATATGTATCTCCGGTCTGACCGCCTAACTTCCGATTGAGCAAAGCTCCGACTGCAACAGCGATCGCGCTACCGATCACCATGCCCGGACGCACCATCAAGCTAAATCCCATCAAAATCAGCAACGTCGGAACCGCTTCCCAAATTGACTCAATCGCTTCTTTATGAAATGCACCTTTTCCAGTGGGTTTGAGATAGGGATATTTCGCGATCGCGATCAACTGTCCCCAACGTCCCCAGCCTGCAACCGCCATTAAAATCCAAACTCGACCCGTTGCAATTTCGCTCAATGCCACAGTTTTGAGCAATAACAAAATCACAGCAGTCATCGCACCAAACGCGCCCGTAGCGCTATCTGCCATCACTTCTAAACGGCGCTCAGGATTCATCACGGCGAGTCCGTCGGCAGTATCCATTGCGCCATCTAGATGCAATCCGCCTGTAATCGCCACCCAAGCTGCAACATCGATCGCGCTGCGGGTCAATACCGGCATCCCGAGCCAAGCCAAACCCCAATCTAAACCGCCGATCAATCCACCAATTGTCAATCCGACCAAAGGCGAGAATCTTGCAATCCCCCGAAACTCTAAGTTGGCAGAGACTGGGAGCGGCAAACATGTATAAAAGGTAAGCGCTGCAAGGCATTGACTTAATACTTTCGTAAACATTGTTCAGAATTAATTTACATAACGTAAACTTCTAATACCTTCTGGCAGGATCGCATTTGCGATTTACAGCCATAATTGCTTTAGGAAGCATCTAACTGAAGTTACAGATCGAGCCTGGTTTCATTTGCCTGATTTGGTTTGTTGAGTGCGACCCAACCCCCATCGACTATGTTGCTGTCATGAGTCACGATTCACTTTCCCGCCCATCTCGAATTCCCGCTCCCTGTATTATCGATGACGGCACGATCGTCGATAAGCAAGATATGCAACGGGTGTTGACTGATCTTAATCGGGTTCGCTACATCCACATTCAAGACGGCAAAACCAGAAGCGAAGGAGAAGGCTGTGTCCTAGAAGTTTTTGCCGATCCGCATCGCGCGACCATGGTTGCGAATCATGCGCTATATCTCAATGTCCATAGTTTTGACTATTTGCAATTGAGCAAGCTTGAAGCGGACTCCTATTTTGATTTAATTCAAGACGATCGCCAACTGCGCTTAATTCCTTTGTCGAATCCGATGCAGGAGCAATCGAATCGCGGCATTAATGTGGCAGAACTTGAGGCAATGGTTGCTGAAGTATTGTCTGCTAGCCTAGATGTGCAGATTGACGACGAAGAAAATTTTTCGCTTTAGTTTATGAGAACTTCCGGTCGGCGGCAGTTTAACGCCTTGTTGGTAAGCAGTCTTGTAGCAACGTGGCTACATGGGTGTGGTCAATCAGAACGTCCCGCAAATCAAAAACCGCGCGTCGTTTCGACGAGTACAATTTTGACGGATTTGGCAACAGCGATCGCAACTGAAGCGATTGAGGTCATCGGCATTCTCAAACCCGGAGCCGATCCCCATACGTATGAGCCTGTTCCGGCTGACACCGCAGCAATGGAGAAGGCGGACTTAATTCTCTACAACGGGTATAACTTAGAGCCGGGCCTAATTCGTTTGATGAAAGCGGCTGGTGCAAATGTCAAACAAGTTGCGATCGGGGAAGTTGTGCCGCCGTTGCAACTCGAAAAAGAAGGCCAGAAAGTTCCAGATCCCCATGTGTGGGGAGACGTTCAGAATGTGGCAAAAATGGCTGCTGCAATTCGAGATGCGTTGATTCCATTAGCTCAGAACGATCGAGAAACAATCAATCAAAATGCCGATCGCTTAATTGCTGATCTGAATCGATTAGATACTTGGATCAAGCAGCAGGTGCAAACCATTCCGGCGCAGAGTCGGCGGTTGGTGACGACGCATGATGCGTTTCAGTATTATGGCAAAGCTTACAACTTAACGATCATGGGCACTTTAATCGGCATCAGTACCGAAGAACAGCCGAGCGCGCAAACTGTGCAAAAACTGGTGCAAGTGATTAAGTCTGCTCGTGTTCCTGCCATTTTTGCAGAAACTACGATTAATCCTGCCTTGATTCAAACAGTGGCACAAGAAGCGGGCGTGAAACTGGCTCCAAACCAGTTGTATTCTGACTCAATTGGAGCGCGGGGTAGTGAGGGCGAGACTTATATCAAAATGATGGCAGCGAATACAACGACGATCGTTGAAGCATTGGGCGGGAAAATTACACCTTTTAAACCATGAATGATGAAATAATTTCGTTTCTGATTGGTGCGGGTGTTCTAATTTTGTATCTTATCTTTTCTGCTTGGACAGAAATGGGGACAAAAAATCCTTGGAAAAAAGATCAATCTGACAAGTAGTTGATGGTCTTGCGATATGATACTTTGCGCTACTCTTTTAAACGCGCACTATGACACAGCAGTATCGCATCACGCTTCTGCCCGGTGATGGCATTGGTCCTGAGATTATGGCAGTTGCCGTTCGGGTCTTAAAAACGATCTCTGAAAAATTTGATCTCAGTTTTGAGTTTCAAGAAGCACTGATTGGTGGAGCAGCGATCGATGCGACTGGAGAACCTTTACCTGCTGCAACTCTAGAAACTTGTAAGAAAAGTGATGCGGTTTTACTCGCTGCGATCGGGGGCTACAAGTGGGATACTTTACCCCGCCATTTACGCCCTGAAACTGGATTATTAGGATTACGATCGGGCTTACACCTTTTCGCAAATCTCCGTCCTGCAACGATTTTGCCGCAGTTGATTGATGCTTCTACTTTAAAGCGGGAAGTCGTTGAAGGCGTTGACATTATGGTTGTGCGCGAATTAACGGGTGGGATTTATTTTGGTCAACCTAGAGGTATTTTCACAACGGAGACGGGTGAGAAACGGGGTGTGAATACGATGGCGTATACCGAATCAGAAATCGATCGCATTGGTCGAGTAGCGTTTGAAACGGCGCAAAAGCGATCGAAGCGTTTGTGTTCAGTCGATAAAGCAAATGTCTTGGAAGTGTCGCAACTTTGGCGCGATCGCATGACTGCACTCGCGATTGAATATCCGGATGTGGAACTCTCGCATTTGTATGTTGACAATGCTGCAATGCAATTAGTTCGTGCGCCAAAGCAGTTTGATACGATTGTCACGAGTAACTTATTTGGCGATATTCTCTCTGATGCCGCAGCGATGCTGACGGGCAGTATCGGAATGTTGCCTTCTGCGAGTTTAGGGGCTTCATCGCCAGGAGTTTATGAGCCTGTTCATGGTTCTGCGCCTGACATTGCTGGTCAGGATAAAGCGAATCCATTAGCTCAAGTTTTGAGTGCTGCAATGATGTTGCGCTATAGCTTTAATCAAGCTGATGCAGCAACTCATATTGAGCAAGCTGTGCTGAAGGTACTAGACCAAGGCTATCGGACGGGCGATATTATGTCGGAAGGCAATACGCTGGTGGGATGTCAGGCGATTGGGGATGCGCTGGTAGCTGCGCTGTAGTCTGTAGTAAGTTACTGCGATCTGATAGGAAGTAGGGAAATAGGGAGTAGGGAGATAGGAAGCAATCTGAGCTAAGTTCTCCCCATTCCCCCATTCCCCCACTCTGGCTTCTCACGTCGTCAGGATCTCAGACCATTCGGAATCGGTAAGAGGTTGCACTACAAAATCGATGTTGAAGTGTTCTCTTGCAGCTTTACTTAGCGTATTTATCAGAGTTTCGATCGTCATTTCCACATCAATCACATCAATCTCTTGTTCAAACACTTGAGCAAACAATTTTGCATCCGGTTTAATCCGCATTGAGCCATGCTGCAAGATCGTGTTATCTCTTCTCAGTTGAGCGCTACCAATCAATTTCACGCCATTTTTAGTTACTAGATCGGCTCCAGTCGCAGTGCCAAAGCAATTTGGATTGTGAATGTAGCCGCGCCCTGCTTCGCCGTACTGGAGTTCAATTCCTAGCTGCTTCCATCCTTGGATCAAAAACTCACAAATCGCTTGATATGCCTGCATTCGATTGCTGCCGAGTCCAGACGTAATCACGGCATAAGTTAGATCTCCCTGATGTAAAACGGCTCTGCCTCCACTAGGACGACGAACTAGCTCGATCGCTTGTCCTTGCCAAGTTAAAGACTTCCAAAATTCAGGAAACTGACGCTGATGATAGCCCAAAGAAATCGCAGCAGGCGACCAAGTATAGAAGCGTAGAGTTGGCGGATGACGGTGCATTCGATGTTGTTCGAGTAACCAGGTATCGATCGCCATTTGCACCTGTCCAGAAGCCTCAATGCAAGGAATGAGCCGCCATTTATCCACACCAACCTCTTCTAATCATGCAGTAATGCGATCGAGCAATACTTCAAGATATCTTTGACGAATACAGCTTCTCCATTATGTTCGATATCGGCGATCTCATCTCGCCAACTTGTTCCCGGAAGTGAGATCGCAGTATCTTCCCAAACTTCCGCGATCGGGAGTTGTTCGACTTGAATCAAGCGACTGAAGAATCGAGGAGCAATGGTGACGATCGTTTTTTCTGAATCTTTTCTGGCAAATGCAATAATGTGATTTTTGAATTTGCCAGTTACCTCAAGGGGAAGGTAATCGCCGTTGAGAAAAGTCGAGGCATACTGATTCCGAAGTTTGAGAACTTGGGTAATGAGAAACTGCTTGATTTGCCCAGTTTGACGGGTTGCGAGTAGTTTCTGAATCAGAGACAAACGATCGGTCGAGGCTTGAATCTCATCGAGAAAAGATGCGCGTAGCTCAAAGTCAACCGGGCGACGATTGTCTGGATCGACTAAACTTAAATCCCACAGTTCAGATCCTTGATAAATATCGGGAATCCCTGGTGAAGTCAGCTTAATCAAGGTTTGAGACAGTGAATTAAACAGTCCGTAGTGCGCGATTTTTTGTTGGAAGGGTAGAAACTCTGTGAGAAAGCGATCGCTGTTTAAAATAGCTTTGACAAAGTTCGAGCAAGCCTCTTCGTAAGGTTGATTCGGTCGCAGCCAAGCTGTATGAACTTTTGCTTCTCGAATCGATTTGATTGCACATTGTTCGATGCGATCGACAAATCCAGGCATCTCGCTTTCCTGAAATGGATATGCTCCTAAAATCGTTTGATAGAAAGCATATTCGTCATTTGCAGAAGGCATGTTACCTCTTTTGCCACGTACCTTATGTTCTGCATTTAGATCGCGCCATTTCTGTAGTTGAGCTTGCCACTCATCCGGAATTTCGGATAGCACATTGAGGCGGGCGCGAATGTCTTCACCTCGCTTCGTATCATGGGTCGAACTTGCATTCATGGCAGTATGCCAATGCTGTTGGCGATACTGATTGAACTGATGAAATTCTGCTGCACTAATGCCAAAGCGACCTGGATCGCCGCCAACTTCGTTGAGTGAAATTAAGCGATTGTAGACATAGAATGCTGTGTCTTCAACACCTTTCGCCATCAGTGGCCCAGTGTACTGTTGTACACGCATAGCAAAGTAAAGCCATTTGTCTTTGTCGGTTTGAATTAGCGAGTCGTCATAGTCAAGTAGTAGTACTTTTTCAAGGAAATCTAGCTCTTTTTGCGAGAAGGGTGCGTTTTCTCTCGCAGTCTCGATCGCAGTTTGAATATAAGTGCGATCAGAGTCGGATACGCCTGCCTCGGTTGTGTAAGTTCGATAGATTGAAAATTGAGTGAGAACTTCGGCGATCGCTCGTTTCAATCCATTAATGGTGAAATCGTTACCATAGCGATCTTTGAGCGAAATGTCTTTCAAAAGTGCTGCTAAATTATCGAGATCTCCAGCCAGGTTTTTATCGAGAATTAAATGTTTCTTCTCAAGCGCGACTTGCTCAAAATCAAGCGATCGCTCTTGAATCGTCTGATAAATTTTGTCAAATTCTTTCTCGTTCTCAACATCGCAGAAAACGCTATTAAGATAGTTCAAATAGTCATAGCCTGAAGTGCCTTGAATATTCCAATTCTTCGGGATATCTTCTCCAGGCTGCAAAATTTTCTCTGCGACAATATAAGCTGCTGGATTCTTTTCTTTCAGACGATCTAAATATTCTTTGGGATTATACAATCCGTCAATATGATCAATTCTTAACCCTGTAAATTTGCCCTGTTCTACCATCTGGCTGAGGAAATTATGCGTCTCGTTAAAGACTTTTAGCTCTTCAACTTTGACAGAAATTAATTCATTGACTGTGAAGAATCTCCGGTAGTTAATCTCTTCTGCGCCAACTTTCCAATAAGACAAGCGGAAGAACTGTTCAGAAAGTAGTTTGTCTAAGAGATCCACGCTTCGAGGATTTCCAGCCTCTCCATTAAAGAATCGAATATTGTCATCGATAAAAGCTTTGACTTCTGAATTGCTTTCATACAACTCCCAAAGCATTCCTTTGACAAATTCGGATTGGTCTTGTCGCTGTTTGCCGCCTGATTCAGATGGCAAACTCCTCAATACGAAAAGAACTGCTAGAAGTTTGACAAAATCGGGATGTCTTCGACCTAGAGATTTTGCGAGTTTCCCTAAGTTGCTTGCTATAAAAGTTGAATAGGATTCAAGCTTGAGCGGAATTTTTAAGCTGTAGTAATTTACAGTTAAACCGTTTTGATCGTATTGAATTTGAATATCGCCATTTTCTAGACAAGACCCATAAAAATCTCCAAGCAAAGGCGCTAAGATTGGCTCTTGGCTACTTCCAAACGGCGAATTCCAAGCCAAATCAAAATACTGTACGTAATCTGAATCTGAGCCATTCTCTAAAACATCCATTAAATAGAAATTGTTAGCGTCATAGGACATATGATTCGGCACGATATCTTGCAGCCATCCGAGTTCGTAAGACTGAAGCTTTGAAACTAATTGATCAAAGGCTGCTTGTCCTCCTAGCTCAGGATTAATCTGGGTTGGATCAACGACATCGTATCCGTGAGTGCTACCAGATTTTGCTTTGAAGATCGGTGAGGCGTATAGCTCAGTAATGCCGAGTTTTGATAGGTATCCAACAATTTTCTCAGCCGATTTGAATGGAAACTCTGAGCTAAATTGAATTCGATAAGTTGAGTTTGGAATTCGCATATTATCCTCTAGTACCGCTCATACACGACAAAGCTTTGCGATCGCACAGTTCCGCTTTCTCCCTCTTGCCCCTTCTCCGGTGCAAGTGAACCTGCTCCCATCCATTCTTGATCTGCTGAATTGAGCAAAATCCGCCATTGTCCTGCTGGAAATTCAAACACTTGATCGCTCTGATTAAAGTTAAAAATACAAATCACATCTTGCCGCTCCAGCCAAACCAGCTTTTTATTCTCCTCAGCACAAGCCGAAACCGAAGCGCGATCGCGCTTCACGAGTGCAGGATGCGATCGCCGCAGTTTCAACAATCTTTGATAGAACGTCCAAAGAACTTTGTGTTTGCCTTGCTGATGTCGCTCCCACTGCAACTTACAAACTTGAAATGTTTCGGGAGCTTCTGGATCAGGCGGTTCACCCTCAAGATGAAATGCCGCAAATTCAGCCTTTCTACCACGTCGAACCGCTTGAATTAGCTCAGGATCAGAATGGCTGACAAAGTAAGTAAACGGAACTTCCTCACCATACTCCTCACCCATAAACAGCAGTGGAATATAAGGCGAAAGTAACACAGCCCCCGCAGCTAATTTCAAACCTTCAAACGAAATCAACTGAGACAATCGCTCTCCGTGCATTTGATTCCCAATTTGATCATGGTTCTGAATGCAGACTACAAATTGTGTCATCGGACAATCCAGCGCAGGCGCACCATGAAACCGAAATCGATGAGGTGCATACTTCCAATCGTATACAAACGTGTTGCGATAAGCTTTTGCTAAGTCCTCGCAAGTTCCAAAATCTTGATAGTAACCAATGTCAGTTCCCGTGAGTAATGCATGTAATGCATGGTGAAAATCATCGCTCCACTGAGCATCTAAGCCATACCCGTTCGCACTCTTCGATCGAATTAACTTCACATCATTCAAATCGCTCTCAGCGATCAGGTATAGCTTGCGGTTTTGTTGTTGTGAAAGTTCTTCAACTCGATCAGCTAATTCTGCTAAAAAGTGCCGCGCACCCATATCATAGATAGCTTGGACTGCATCAAGCCTCAAAGCATCAATATGAAACTCTCTCAGCCAATACAGTGCATTCTCTAAGAAGTAACTCCGCACACAATGACTGTAAGCGTTATCAAAGTTAAGTGCGCTTCCCCAAGGTGTTTTGTAAGTCTCCGTAAAGTAGTCACCAAACTGATTAATGTAAGCTCCTTCAGGACCAAAGTGGTTATAAACAACATCGAGGACGACGGAAATCCCATGCTGATGACAGGCATTGACTAGCTTTTTTAAGCTGTTCGCATCACCATACGAATTCTGAATAGCATAAGGATAAGTGCCGTCATAGCCCCAGTTGCGATCGCCCGGAAATTGAGAGATCGGCATAATCTCGATCGCGCTCACTCCCAATTCTTTCAAAGTCTGCAATCGTGGAATGATCGCCTCAAAGGTTCCTTCTGGTGTAAAAGCGCCGACATGTAACTCGTAAATAACAAAATCTTCGAGCTTGATTCCCTGCCATTGCGAATCCTGCCACTCAAAACGGTGATCGACAACTGCTGATGCTCCATGCACGCCAGAGGGTTGAAATTGCGAAGCCGGGTCAGGAAAGGTTCCGCTCTGAAGTCGATAGCGATATTCAGCACCCGGCTTGATTCCCGAAACGATCGTGCTCCAATATCCATCATCTTGTCGCTGCATTTCAACAGATCGATCGGATAACTCCAAAGTTACTGTTTTCGATCGAGGACACCAAACTGTGAATTCACAGCGATCGTCGCCCAAGTACCAAGCGCCTACTTTCATATTCCAAAAAAATATTAAACCCGCTTTGCCAACAGTACTCGATTCGCTCTGAGTGCCAATCTATCTCAAGTCAGAGTGCGAGGAAGAGATTGTCGCAAGCAGACTGTAAACGTTGTACAACCTGGAACGCTATCAAATGAAATAGTTCCAGAGTGTTTTTCGATCAATTGCTGCACGATCGATAACCCTAAGCCATTTCCTTCTCCGATGGGTCTTGTGGTAAAGAATGGCGAGAAGATACGATCGTGGATTTCTAGGGGAATGCCCGCTCCCGTATCGGTTACGGCAACTTGAATCCCATTCGAGATAGAAGTGACTCTGATCGTTAATGTGCCTTGATAATTCATCGCTTGAATGCCATTGTGGATCAGATTCATCCAGACCTGATTCAATTCATCCGCATAAGCTTGGATTAAAGTAACTTCTTCATAGTATCGGACAACTTCTACGCCTCGCTTGAGTTGATTGCGGTAGAGCGTTAATGCAGTTTCGATGCTATCAATGACGTTAACAAGAATAGGCTGGCTATCTGCGTTCTGTCGCGCATAGGTTTTCAGCGCGCGAACAGCAGTTGCAGCTTGATTTGATGCGATCGCAAGTGTCTGTAAGCTGCGCTTCGCGATCATAAGTTGATAAGCAGCATTCAGAATCGCATCGCGATCGCGCTCTTGCAAAAGAACAATGAACAATTCAATGCGATCGTACACTCCAATATCGATTAACGTATCTGCAATGATATCTGCTGGTTTAATTTGATAGCTCTCAAGTTGTTGGCTCAGGGCACGTTTTAGCTGACGCTTCTCGCGACTGGATAAGCGAGCAAATGTTGGAGCCGTTTCAGCAGCGTGGTCAAGCAAACTAAAAAAGTCTTGCTGACGTTGTACTGAAAGCTGCTGTAAAAATGTGGGCAATGCTTCTAACTCAGTTTGCATAAAGCCCGAAAGTGTCTCAATTGAAGATTGGATCGCACTCAATGGCGTGTTCATTTCATGTGCAACTCCAGCCACTAATTGTCCCAAAGCAGCAAGCTTTTCAGATTCAATCAGCTTTGCTTGTGTTGATCGCAATTCATCTAAGGTTTGTTTAAGTTCGTCATGGCTTTGTTGGAGTTGTTGCTCAGCACGCTTGCGATCAGTAACATTTCTCGATATCCAAATCACGGTCTGATGATCAATCGGAGAAATGCTCGCATCAGACCAAACTACTTCACCCTCGATCTCTAGCGTGTATTCAATATCGACAGTTTTCTGAGTATCGAGCGCCTGATGAATGTGCTGGAGAAAGTGATCGGCAATGTCCTGGGGAAAGACTTCATGAAGCGTTCGTCCAATCCGTGATTCGATTGGTTTATAGAAAATCTGCTGTGCGCGTTTTGCTGGAACTTTGAGATGTCGTCCATCGCGATCGAAGATAAAAATTAGCTGATCCATTGCTGCAAAGACGGCTCGTAATTCTGCATTAATTTTCTGGCGTTCTTCGACTTCTTGTTCCAGTTGGTGCGTCCGCGCTCGAACTTTCTCTTCCAAAGTGTGCGCATACTCTTCAAGTTGGGATTGCGATCGTTGAATCTCTTGGCTCATCAAATTAAACGATCGCGCAAGTCCGACGAACTCTCGAGCACCTCGGATTTTAACAATTTGATCAAACTCTCCTTTGGCAATGTTCTGGCTTGCTTCGCTTAACTGCTGCACTGGACGAGAAAGCCATCGTGCGGTGAGAATGCTCGTCACGATCGCAGTGGCTAACGCAGCTAGGCAAAGCCAGAGCATCATCCGCTGATTCGCCTCCACTTGCCCCAAAAAACTCGATTGTGGAACCATGATCACAATCAACCAATCCAAACCGTACTGATCCGCAAAAGGAGCGAGATAAACGTAATGCAGATCATGGTCGAATTGCAGCGTTAGAAGCTGCGGAGCGTGACTCTTAATCTGCTGCCCATAGCGCTGGCGTAGCATTTCGGCAGTCCTGCGGATCAGAGGATCTTGTACTGTGATCGAATCGATTCGTCGGCGTTCTGAGTCGAAAAGTAGCTCGTTTGAAGACGTAGCAATCAGCTTGCTGTTCCGCTCCATAATCAGAATTCGGCTCTGTGAATTCGGTTGAATGCTGCTCAAAAATTCATGAATGCCAGCTAGCGAAAAATCGGCTCCTAGCGCGCCTCGAAATTGCTGAGCCTCATAGACGGGACGTACAAAACTAATGCCGAGCATGGGTGGGGTATCATCAAAGGCATAGATCTCTGTCCAGCCTGTTTTACCGCTCTGCGCGAGTTGATACCAGGGACGAATTCGCGGATCATAGAGCCGCTTTAGCACAACTTTTTGCGGATTGCCTTGGGCATCGAGTTCAAATGATTTTAACCGTTGTTGGCGATCGCTATAGCCATATCGAAATTGACGATCGCCATATCGTCGAAGTTCGCTGTACTCGCCTTGGGCTGACCCAAAATAGAGGTAGGCGAGGTTTTGGAACAGGTTACTTTGCTGAAAGAGATAACGATTCCAAGTGGAGAGGCGATCGAGCTTCAGGGTTCCATTCTGAATGGCATTCGCATTGAGTTGAGTCGCAAGCGGTGGTGCTGCTGTATAAGTTGTGAGATAGTCAGCAATGCGATCGCTTCTTTCCTGAACGACCTGCTTTGCGAGTTCCTGGACAGAGGCTTGGCTGTTGCGAAACGAGAAATAGCTAATTAACCCTACAACACTCAGAATGTGAGCAATCAACGCAAGAATTAAGACATTCTGGAGTGAAGGATGAGGACGGTTCATGATGTGGGTAGAGTGAACCAGAATTTTGCACCTTGGTCAACTGCACTGATGACTCCAATTTCGCCGCCATGTGCCTGAATGATTTGCCGACAGAGGTAAAGCCCTAACCCAATCCCAAGCGATCGCCGATTGCGACTCCCCTGCTGATAGCGTTCAAACATTAGGTCACAGTCTTGCTGGGGAATGCCAACGCCATTGTCTTCAATCATACATTTGAGTATATGATTTTCAACAGTCGTAGAGATGCGTAAGGAAATCCCTGGTGCGTTGTGTTTCAAAGAATTCGTAATGAGATTCTCGAACACTCGCCGCAGTTGAAATTCGTCAGCATAAACCGTGGATTCGGATGAGATTGTATGCGCGATCGTCACTTGATTTTCAGTCAAAATTGGCTCTAAATCCAAAATAATCTCATCTACAAAGGCTGCAAGTTTGATGGCTTGACGATCGAGCCTCATGCCATGTTCGCTAAGCTGTACTGCTAATAGAGAGTCAAGCAACTTGAGTTGACGCTGAGTGCTTTCAACCATGCGATCGAGCATGGATCGGGATAGCTGTACCGGATCATCAAGTTGTTTTTTCAAACGCTGAAAGACTAACATGCTGCCGATCAGAGGCGTTTTGAGATCATGACTGACCGCATGTAGAAACTCATCTTTGAGCGTGTTGAGTTTTTCTAGTTCCTGCATTTTTTGCTGAAGTTCTTCCGTGCGCTCTTGAATTTGTTGCTCTAAATAAGAATTGATCGCACGTAATTTTTCAGTCTGTGTTTCTAATTTTCGATCTTGCAAATAAGCTTGAACTGCTTCGACGATCGTTAAGCTAATATCTTCTGGTGTCCAGGGTTTCGAGATGTAGCGATAGAGTCTAGCACTCCGCAAAGCCTGACTGACTGCTTCTAGATCAGCCTGCCCGCTAATCATCACATTGAGAGTTCGAGGCGAGCGATCGTGGATTTGTTTGAGCAGTTGATCGCCGTTCAGTCCTGGCATAATGTAATCTGCAAGTACTAAAGCGACTTCGTATTCTTTGCTGTTTTGCAGTTCATCAAATAGTTCTAATGCTTCTTCTCCGCCTTCTGCCGTCTCGATTAAGCAGTTCTCGCCGAGCACCCGTTTTAATTCGATTTTGAGAGTTTCTAGTACTAATGGTTCGTCATCTACACAGATAATTACAGGTTTGCTCATGGGGGTCTGCCTCAATCGATGTCATGGCTCAATCTGAAATTTTGGGCGACTTGAAATTTTGGGCGACTTGCAGAATTTGATTATAACGGACTGCACGGTCTGACTAAAGTTCAGCACAATGACGATCGATAATTGTTTCAGGGAAAATTCGGGCAGCGAGTTGCAACTGCGCTGCACTTGTCAGGCTTAAATTTTGCTCAAATCGCGGAGTTTAAGTGTTAAGCGTCGTTTAGCGCGATCGCGCGCGATGAGATTTCACGGCAATTCCCTGATTTTTCGATAGAGTTCTGGCTAGGGCGCTATTTCTGTCTCTGCGAAGCTTCTACAATAGAGAGTTGTAGCTTTCATCATTTTTGTCCCTAACCTTGATTCAAACTGAGACTCTAGAACTTTTAGAATGGTCACGCCTCTGTCAACAGTTGGCAACGTTTGCCTCGACCAAGCTAGGCGCGATCGTTCTGCGTGCGCTGAAAATTCCAACCACTCAATCTGAAACCGAACATCTGCTTGCCCAAACCAAAGAAATTTATGATTTAGAAACTCAACTCACGACTGGGCTAAGTTTTGAAGGGATTGAAGACATTGGAGATTCACTGGAACGGGCATCTTTGCAGGGGATTTTGTCTGGGGTCGAACTCTTGACGATCGCAACGACACTTTCGGGTGCGAGAACGCTCAGACGCACGATCGACAATCAGGATGGCTACCCGATTCTGAGCGAATTAGTGGCAGAGTTGCGCACCTATCCTGAAATTGAACAGGAAATTTATCGTTGTCTCAATGACGATGGTAAAGTCAGCGAACGCGCGAGTCCAAAATTGGCAGGAATTCGATCGCAGCAAAAACAAGTTCGCGATCGCGTTTACGAAATGCTGCAACGTACTATGCAGCGCCAATCCACTGCGGTGCAAGAACAAGTGATTACTCAGCGCGACGGGCGATTTGTCATTCCCGTCAAAGCGACTCACAAAGAGGCAATTCCTGGCATTGTGCATGATGTCTCGATGAGTGGCGCAACCTTCTACATTGAGCCGCATCCGACGGTGCAACTCAATAATCAACTGCGTCAATTACTGCGCCAAGAACAAGCCGAAGAAGAAGCGGTTCGGAGAGTTCTGACCGAGCAAGTTGCGATCGCAAAAGATGACTTAGAACGATTACTCGCCATTTGTACAACATTGGATTTGGCAACGGCACGAGCGCGCTATAGCTTCTGGCTCAAAGCAAATCCACCGCGTTTTACAGAAAATACGATCGTGCTTCGGCAGCTCCGTCATCCGCTCCTGGTTTGGCAAAATCAGCACGAACAAGGTCGCGATGTCATTCCTGTCGATCTCGTGATTCAACCTCAGATTCGAGTCGTCGCGATTACAGGCCCCAATACAGGCGGTAAAACGGTCACCCTCAAAACGCTAGGTTTAGCAGTGCTGATGGCAAAAGTTGGGCTATTTGTTCCAGCCCGCGAACCCGTCGAACTGCCTTGGTTTGAGCAAGTTTTAGCAGATATTGGAGATGAACAATCTTTAGAGCAAAGTCTTTCGACTTTCTCTGGGCATATTCGCCGCATTAGTCGAATTTTAGAGGCATTGAAGGAGCGATCGCATTCTTTAGTGCTGCTCGATGAAGTCGGAGCCGGAACTGATCCGACAGAAGGCAGTGCCCTCGCGATCGCGCTGCTCAAATATCTTGCAGATCACGCGCAGCTTTCAATTGCGACCACGCACTTTGGCGAACTCAAAGCTTTGAAATATCAAGACGATCGCTTTGAAAATGCTTCAGTCGAATTTGACGACGTTTCGCTGTCTCCTACCTATCGATTGCTCTGGGGAATTCCGGGTCGATCCAATGCGTTAGCGATCGCGCGGCGGCTCGGCTTGAACTCGGAAGTGATTGAAAACGCACAAACTCAAGTCGGTGGCGCGACGGAAGATGTCAACCAAGTGATTGCAGGACTCGAAGCGCAACGTCGGGTGCAAGAAGCGAAAGCGAAAGAAGCCGCAGACCTGCTTCAGCAAGCAGAACGCTTTTATACAGAAGTGTCGGCAAAAGCAGAAAATCTGCGCGATCGCGAACGTGGCTTGCAGCAAGCGCAAGAACGAGCCGTACAAGATGCGATCGCGCAAGCCAAAACCGAAATCGCGAAAGTGATTCGCAAACTTCAGCAAGGCAATGCCACGGCTCAAGATGCCCAACAAGCAACCGATGCCCTGAATCGCCTCTCGGATAAGCATCTACCTTCGCGCCAGCAACCCGCGAAACCCAAACCCGGCTATCGTCCGCAAGTGGGAGATCGCATTCGCATTCCTCGCTTAGGTCAAACTGCAGAAGTGCTGGAACTTGCAGGAGATGAGGAGCTAATTGTGCGCTTCGGCATCATGAAAATGACCGTTCCCGTGACGGATATTGAGTCTCTCACAGGCGAAAAAGTGACGAAGCCTCAACCTGAACCCAAGCCAAAGTCTGCTCCTTCTCCTCAACCTGCGGTTTCCATGCCTGCAGTTCGTACCGATCGCAATACGTTTGACATCCGAGGCAGCCGGGTCGCAGATGCGGAAATTGTGCTTGATAAAGCAATTTCAGAAGCTCGAACGCCGATTTGGATTATTCACGGACATGGCACAGGCAAGCTCCGTCAAGGGGTTCACGACTTTCTGAAACAGCATCCGCGAGTCCAAAGATTTGAACTTGCCGATCGTGCAGATGGTGGAACCGGAGTGACGATCGCTTACCCTGTGTAAGTGGATTCCACAGTCAACTTCACTCAGACGAAACGGTAACATCGCCCAGTTTTAGCTTTCTTAGGATCTAACTGATTTGCGTAAGGATACTGAGCAATAGCTTGGTTTTGCCGATAAATCCTGCTAAAACTGGGCAGTTCCGCATAAAAAAGCCGTGTAAACACAGATGCAGAATTTAAAATTTCGTTAAAGTTAAGTGAAAGCGCTTACAGTATTCTTTCTGGAATGCTAATGTCAGGAAACGAGCATCATCAGGAATTACCTCACTGTTTTTGCAAACTGGTTTTGTAAACAGGTGATAGAAGATTAACCGAGCGCCACCTATCTAGTCGCGTCTCACCATTTGAAGTCAGCACTACTACCCTTTCGTTTCAGAGTCTTACCCAATCTGAAGCTCATTGATTGTGCGATCTAACCTTCAGGGGCATCCGAACAACGTTTTTCGTTGCTTCGTAAAATGCACGATCGCAGTTTTTAGCAGAAATTCACCCTGGCTCAGACTAAGAGCATGGATGGTGGAACCACTCAGGATGGCTAAAACTGAGTGAGCTTCCGGCTGTCTAGCTTTAGCTTGTCTAAACTTCGGGCGATGCGATCGCGGCGTTTCACAAAGCGACTTTTACTATCGTTTTCATGCACGAAACGAAATGCAGAACCTTTTAAATTCCTCAAGTGTGTTCGATCTCAATTCATCTCCTGTCGGCAGTCGTCCCTGGTTTGACTCGGCTAGTTCCCTCTCTCAATCAAGTGCTTCCCGCATCGTCTTCATCGATTCCGCGATCGCGCAAGCACATACGCTTGCCTCTAGCGTTATAGATGGCACAAAAATTGTCCTGCTCGACTCGCACAAAGACGGCATTGATCAAATTAGCCAAGTGCTTGCTAGCTATCAAAATGTCGAAAGTGTCTATATCGCCTCACATGGCAGTATCAACGGCCTCAGCCTTGGCAATGCGACCCTTGATCTTGCAACCATCACGACCTATCAAGATCGCCTTTCAACTTGGGCAACTTCACTGGCTCCGAATGCAGACATCTTGCTCTATGGCTGTAACGTTGCTCTCGGAGACCCTGCTCTAATTCAGCAACTGAGTC
The DNA here is from genome assembly GCF_047649235.1 of Leptolyngbya sp. FACHB-1624. Classification (NCBI taxonomy): domain Bacteria; kingdom Bacillati; phylum Cyanobacteriota; class Cyanophyceae; order Leptolyngbyales; family Leptolyngbyaceae; genus Leptolyngbya; species Leptolyngbya sp. FACHB-1624. The sequence continues at coordinate 5,619,348 of NZ_CP180258.1, read as the reverse complement.
AGATCACAGGAGCTGATGTCGCTGCTTCTACAGATGCGACTGGAAATCTAGCTAGCGGGGGCAACTGGATACTGGAAGCTCAGACTGGAGCGATCGAATCACCGTTGCCGTTTGATCTCGATCGCCTAGCTGGCTACACTAGCTTGCTTGAAACCGGGAATGGGCTATTCGGACAGTACTTCGATAACATCGATTTTACAAATCTGCGGCTGACTCGTACCGATGCTACGGTTAATTTCAATTGGGGATCTGGTTCTCCTGATCCCTTGATCGGAGCGGATACCTTCTCCATCCGATGGACTGGACAGATTCTCGCACCCGTCACTGGAACTTATACCTTCTTTACGACCACCGATGATGGGAATCGTCTCTTCATCAACGGGCAGCAAGTGATCAATAACTACCGAGATCAAGCCGCAACCGAACGCAGTGGAACGATCAATCTCGTGGCAGGGCAGCGCTATAACATCGCGATGGACTACTACGAAAATGGTGGACTTGCCTCTGCCCGACTACAGTGGTCAGCACCTGGTATTACAAAACAGGTTGTCCCTCAATCACAACTGTTTAGCACCGCTCTACCTCCGGTTCAACCGGGTACAGGGAATGGACTACAAGGTGAATACTTCGATAACATCGATTTTACGAACTTAAGAGTTACCCGCACAGATGCTACGGTTAACTTTAACTGGGGAACGGGGTCTCCTGCTCCGTCGATCGCAGCCGACACCTTCTCAGTCCGATGGACAGGGCAAGTGCAGCCGCTCTATAGCGATACCTACACGTTTTTTACGACCACGGATGATGGTGTTCGCCTATTTGTCAATAATCAATTAGTCATTGATAGTTTCATCGACCAAGCCGCAACTGAGCGCACAGGCACGATCGCACTGCAAGCGGGACTGCGATACGATATTCGCATGGAGTACTATGAGCGCGGTGGAAGGGCTTCTGCGCTGCTCGGTTGGTTGAGTCCCAATCAAGTGCGCCAAATTATCCCGCAGGCTCAGCTTTACAGCGGTCGAGTGACTGTCAATCCAGGGACGATCGTGATTGGAACGAATGCGGTGACAGTGAATGAAAGTGCAGGTACAGCAGCAGTTCGTGTTGATCGCATCAATGGGAGTGACGGGGTTGCTACCGTTCGATACACGACTGCCAACGGGTCAGGAGCCAACGCTGCGATCGCGGGACAAGATTACACCTTAACTGAAGGAATCTTGACCTTTGCCGCAGGTGAAACCAGCAAAACTGTTACAATTCCCATCCTGAACGATGCGACGACTGAAGCAACCGAAGAATTTGGGTTTGGCTTGGGTGAAACAACGGGTGCAGCACTCGGAACAAATCGCACTGCTTTGATCCAAATTATTGATGATGATGCAGTTGATTCAAGCTATGCCTTTTCTAGTGAAAACTTTAATGTCAACGAGAACGCTGGAGCGGTCACCATTACTGTGCAGCGAAGTGGTAACACGACCGTAGCAGGTAGCGTGAACTATGCAACCAGTAATGGAACTGCAACGGCAGGTGCAGACTATACGACGAGCATTGGTACACTCAATTTTGCAGCAGGTCAGACCAACCAGACGTTTACCGTCCCAATCACAGATGATATGGAAGGAGAACGGAATGAAACGTTTAATATCATTTTGAGTAATCCCTCTGCTGGTATCTTGGGAACTCAGCAAACGGCAACGGTGACGATCGCAGATAATGATCCGGGTAGTTTCGCTCGTGAAGCAGTAATCACTGGATTGTCTCAACCGACCGCGTTTGATTGGACACCGGGTGGTGAGTACCTGTTCATTGCTCAGAAGAATGGGGTAGTGCGAGTCGCTCGCAATGGTGTATTGCAACAAACTCCAGCCGTTGACATTTCTGCGATCGTCAATAGTCCGCGCGATCGTGGATTACTGGGTCTTGCAGTGCATCCCCAATTCTTTAGCGGTAGTCCCTATGTCTACCTGCTTTATTCTTATGATCCACCTGAAACGGCTTCACAGACTGATCCAGAAGCAGTTCGAGATGGAGTTGGCAACCGAGCTTCTCGCTTGGGTCGATTTACTGCCACGATTACCAATGGCATTGTCTCGATCAATCCAGCCAGTGAAGTGGTGATTCTGGGTAAAAATAGCACCTGGCAGAATATCAGTCGCCCTGATGAGAATAGTACGAACAACTTCAACATTCCTGAGTCGGGTCGCAATTCTGATGGAACCTTTGTTCAGGACTTTTTGAACCTCGATAGTGAATCTCATGCGATCGGCACAGTCAAGTTTGGTACGGATGGGTTCTTGTATGTCAGTAATGGGGATGGTGCGTCTTACAATGCGGTTGATCCAAGAGCGGTCAGAACACTCAACATCGATAGTCTGTCCGGCAAGATTCTCCGCATTGATCCCATCACTGGCAATGCACCTGCTTCCAATCCGTTCTACGATGGCAATCCCCAAAGTAATCGATCGAAGGTTTGGCAATTGGGCTTGAGAAATCCCTTCCGATTTACGATCAATCGCCAGAACGGACAGCCCTATATTGGGGATGTAGGCTGGACGAAGTGGGAAGAAGTCAATACGGGCGGTCCCGGCGCAAATTTTGGCTGGGTTGCTTATGAAGGAGGCAATGGTACGAGTAATCGAACCGGAGGCTATCAGGATCTCCCAAGTGTCCAAGCCTTCTACGCTGGCCCTCAAACTGGATTAACGGCTCCGATTTACGCTTATCAACACTTTGGTAGCGGTGGCAATGCGATCGCAGTTGGAGATTTCTACACTGGAAATACTTTCCCATCGATCTATGACAACAACTTATTCATCACAGACTTGAGTAAAGGAACCGTCGATGCTCTAGTCTTTGATGCGAATGGTGCGGTGGTTGGACAGCGCCGATTTGCCAGTGGGGTGTTTGGCTTGGCGCAGATTACAACAGGTTCAGATGGCAACTTGTACTATGCAAGTCTTGGATCGGGCGAGATAGGACGGTGGCGACCGATTGGTTAACGCTTGATCTGTCCAGAAAAAAGGGCTGAAGTAATTTTCAGCCCTTTTTTCTCTGCAAAGACGACTAAATTTTTGATGTCATTGTTCGAGCATCAATGGCGATCAAGGCATCGACACCTTAGCTTCCAACGATTTGAGGAATTCCGTATTCACACCGGATTCACGGCTGAGAGCAATCTTGCCAGTTCGGGCGATTTCTCGTAACCCAAATTTCTGTAAAACCTGAACGATCGCCACCATTTTCCCTGGATCACCCACGACTTCCAGCGTCAAAGAATCTTCAGCCACATCGACCACCCGCGCCCGGAAAATCTGCGCTAATTCGACAATCTCCGATCGCGTCGAACTGCCTGCATTGACTTTGAGCAACATCAATTCGCGTTCAACACAAGGCACTTCTGTAATGTCTTGCACTTTAATGACATTAATCAGCTTATAAAGCTGTTTCGTCAACTGTTCGATAATGCGATCGTCTCCCGGCACGACCATCGTAATCCGAGATACTCCCATCTGTTCGGCAGGACCGACTGCCAGACTTTCAATATTAAAGCCACGACGAGCAAACAGACCTGCAATCCGAGTCAAAACCCCCGCTTCATCTTCTACCAACACCGAGAGCGTGTGCTTCATTTCTGTGTTCCGAATAACATTCAGTCCTTATTATGGTGCAACGTAGACTCCCACTTGTCCACAGCATAGAAAAAGAAATTCTGAAAAAAGTTGAGTTGAGAGAATTTCTTCGCTATGGTGAAAAGCGATCAAATTGCCACTTCAATGTCCTGCAATCCTTCCCTGGAGCGATGAACATTCTAGTGTTGCGATTGTTCAATCCACTGTGAAAGTCAAAAAAATTAGGAGCCGCTGTTATGGGTTGGTTACAAAGAATGTTTGGGCTGGAGAAGCCCGCAAATCCTGAGCAGGCAGTCATGGGTCAGCCTGCCCCTGATGCTGCAGCTTCTGCTCCTCCAGACGCAGGAGTTTCGGCAGGCGATACGATTCCGCCGGAGCGGGTCGGCTTAAATGGCGAATATGACCAGAGCGGTTTGGCGAAGCGCGTCGCGTTAGCTTTCGACCAAGATAGCCAGCTTGATGATGTGAATACGCTTTGGGTAGCGCAGTTGGGAACAACTGTAGTGCTGAAAGGCAGTGTTCCAAGTCAAGATATCTTGAACAAGATGATCGAAGTTGCGAATGGGGTCAATGGCGCAAGCGCTGTTGATACGAATCAAGTTCAAGTCGGTTAAATTTTGGAGAGAAGTCGGAGCTTTTTGAAGACTCCGACTTCTGCATTTCAACTAACTTGCCCAGTCTTTTGCCCAGTTCAGAGTTTGGTGAACTTGCTCAAGTGAGGCTGCTTCACAATAAAGTCTCAAGACTGGCTCAGTTCCACTAAAGCGAATCAGCAGCCAGCTTTGATCTTCCAGTCGGAACTTATAGCCATCATCGGTTTGACAACTGACGACTGCTTTTCCAGCGATCGCTTGTGGGGGCTGCGTTTGCAACTGCCCTAACAATTTAGCCCGAACCTCCATACTGGCAAGCGGCAGATCAATGCGATCGTATTCTGCGAAAAATCCTGTTTTCTCTTGCAATTGACGATAAAGCTCGCCGAGATCCGTTCCGGTTTGTACAACCGTTTCCAGCACGTACAGTGCCGAGAGTAAAGCATCGCGTTCCGGAATGTGATGACCATAGCCAATGCCACCGGATTCTTCACCGCCGAGCAAGACTTGGGTTTCTAACATGCGATCGGCGATGTACTTATACCCGATCGGAGTCTCATAGACTGGCAGATCGTAGAGTTTTGCAACGAGTGGCATCAAATCAGAACCGCTGACCGTTTTGACAAATTCGCCTGTGAAGCCTTTCTGAATCAGATGCCCCAGCAGGATCGGAATGAGAATTTGAGAACTGAGGAAGTTGCCTTTTGCGTCAACGGCTCCGACGCGATCGGCATCGCCATCAAACACCAAGCCAACGGCTAAACTGTTGCCGTCAAACTCGCGAATTGTTTTCAAAATCTTGGGCAGATATTTCGGCAGAGGTTCAGGTGCGCCCCCTTCAAATAACGGATCGCGATCGCTGTTAATTTCTTGAATCTCAACGCCTAATAGTCGTGCGAGTCCAGTTGCCGCTGCGCCATGCATGACATCGGCAAACACAGTCACTTTGCCTTGCTCGATCGCAGTTTTAATCGCATCTGTGTCCACCAGCGATCGCAGTCCTTCACAGTAGCTTTCCCACGGATCAAAGGTACTGAAATTTCCAGGTTGAGCATTTGGCAGGGGTTCACCCTTAGCTAACAGGGCTTCGATTCGCTTGGTCACTTCTGGTGGTACTGATCCCCCATGCGCGCTTTTCACTTTTAGACCGGAATAGTTTCCGGGATTGTGGCTGGCAGTAATGACGATCGCACCTAAAGCATTCAATTTTTTTGCTGCCCAGCTAAAGGCTGGAGTCGGAGCAAAGCTTTCCGAGAACAGAATGTCAAAGCCTGCTTTGCGAATGGATTCTGCGGCACTGCGAGCAAATTCTTCGGACAGAAAACGGCGATCATATCCCACAATTACGGTATTGCTGCCTGTCTCTGCACCATACACTTCTGAGAGAACTTGAGCCGCAATCGGAGCGACGCTCATGACGCGATCGAATGTAAAATCGGCAGCAATCACGCCGCGCCAGCCATCTGTACCAAACTGAATCGGGTTAATCGTTGTAATTGTCATTGGCGCGTGTGCCATGATTGCACTTCTCCTCAACTCACAGAACAAATAAGGGCTTGGGACAAGACCAGTTTAACGGGGATAGTCTAGACTCAAGCGAGTTTTTCGATCGTTCCCCTGTTTCTTTACAGACGATCACGGAGATTACAGGATGGTTTTGGTTATTAATGTGACAGGTTGAAGGTGGGGAGTGGAGAGTAGGGAGTGGAAAGTCGATTGTGCCCGACAATGCAGAGAAAGCTTTAGCATGTTTTACATCTCTCTCCCCCCTACTCCCCACTCCCCACCTCATCCATGCACTCTTCCCTCGTTTGGCTAATGGCGATCGCATCTGGCGCAACGGTTGCCAATCTCTATTACAATCAGCCCCTTTTAGCGATGATTGCGGCTCAGTTTAACGAATCGGCTGAGGCAGTTGGCGCGATTCCGATGTGGACGCAGATTGGCTATGCCATGGGCATTTTATTAATCGTGCCCTTGGGCGATCGTCTGGAGCGACGGCGGTTAATTGTGACCATGACAGGAATCACTGCGATCGCGCTTCTAGTTGCGGCGGTTTCGCCGAATTTAATCGGATTGAATTTGGCAAGTTTCGCGATCGGAGCGAGTGCAGTTTCGGCGCAAATCCTGGTGCCATTTGCTGCACAGTTATGTGAACCTGCACAACGCGGCAAAGTGATTGGCATGGTGATGAGTGGGTTATTTGTCGGAATTTTGATGGCGCGGATGGTGAGTGGCATTGTTGGAGCGAAATATGGATGGCAAGTGATGTATGAATCTGCATCCGGGATGATGGTGTTACTTGCGATCGTGCTTGCGAAAAGCTTGCCGCGCTCTCGATCAACCTTGGCATTAAGCTATCCGAACTTACTCCGATCCATGCTCGATTTGCTCATTCATCAGCCGATTTTGCAGAGTTCGGCTTGGATTGGGGCGATGTCATTTGCGGCATTTAGCGCATTTTGGAGTACGTTAGTTTTTTTACTGAGAGAGCCACCGTATCAGTTTGGCAGCGATGTTGCAGGATTGTTTGGATTAGCTGGCATTTCTGGAGCTTTAGCTGCACCAGTCGTAGGAAGAATCGCCGATCGTCGCAGTTCAAGTTTTACGTTGACCTTGGGAATTTCCATAACCATTGCTTCATTCTTAGTATTTTGGAGTTTGCAGGCTCAGTTACTCGGATTAATGCTTGGTGTCGTGTTAATTGAGTTGGGAGTCCAGACGACGCAAATCTCCAATCAAACGACGATTTATCAGCTTCCTGTAGAATTTCATAGCCGCTTGAACGCCATCTATATCATGCTGTACTTTGTCGGCGGTGCGATCGGGTCAAAACTAGGCACATCTGCCTGGAATGATTGGCAGTGGAATGGGGTCTGTGCAGTCGGTTTGGGGTTGATGCTAGTCGCATGTGCAGGTGCATTTTGGCGCAAGCGATGCATCAAAGCGTAAGTCGCCATCATCCAAACTCATCCGATAGGGGGTATCGCCCTGTTTTGCCTGGGAACACTGAGTGATACATTGTTCTTCGGTTCATCTACGTGCGATCGCACACCCGGTTAGACTATGACGAGATCTTTTGCAGCGATGGTTGGGCTAATCTGCTTATTCTTAGGTTCGTGTGGTTTCTTAGTAACGGCTTCTGATTGTTCTGGTTCGATTCGAGCAGGCGTAACTAGCATTATGATGTCCGCTCTAGCTTGGGGCTATTTGAAGCAAGCCAATGAAAAACCTGTTGGATTTTGGCTGAATTTGTACCGCACTGGCGTGGTGATTGCCAGTGCGATCGTGCTTTTTGCGATTGGGCGGATCATTGGTGCGCTGCAAGGAGTTGGCTGCGCAGTGGGCTAAGCCAAACTCTTGACGGCAGCCCTTAAGTTGCCTTGATGTTCTTTTAGTACGCGATCGCTGTCTGTTTTTGAGAGTCCTGTCCAATGCATCATCAGGGCTGTTTTTACAGAGCGATCGCTTTTTTCTAGTAATTCTGCTGCTTGGTCGCGATCGAGATCGGTTAAATCGCTCAAGATTCTTAAAGCGCGATCGTGCAATTTCGTGTTTGTCACAGCGACATCAATCATGCGATTTCCGTAGACTTTGCCGAGTCGAACCATCGTTCCAGTGGAAAGAATATTCAGAGCTAGCTTCGTGACTGTTCCAGATTTCAATCGAGTCGAACCTGCGAGTACTTCCGCTCCAACGAGCAAGCGAATATCGACATCGACATCAATTTGCACCTGTTCTTTTGGCACACAGGCAATAAAAATTGTGGTTGCTCCGCGCTTTCGACCTTCTGCAATGGCTCCATGTACATAAGGCGTTGTTCCACCTGCTGCAATTCCGACCACGACATCCAGTGCGCTGACAGTGCGATCGGCGATTGCCGCTGCGCCTTGATCTGCTAAATCTTCTAGTCCTTCTGAACTTCGCACAAGTGCATCGGCTCCCCCTGCAATGATGCCTTGTACCATTTCTGGCGGGGTACAAAAGGTGGGAGGACATTCTGCTGCATCGAGAACACCTAAACGTCCACTGGTTCCAGCCCCGACATAAAAGAGCCGTCCACCTTGGCGCAGCTTCTCAGCCGTAAGATCGATCGCTTTTGCAAGTTCTTCGCGGGCTTGAGCGATCGCATGAATCGTTTTTGCATCTTCTTGATTAAAGACATCGACAATCTCGATCGAAGAAAGCTGATCTAAATTGGCACTGGCTGGATTGACTTGCTCAGTGAGTAAGTGTCCTCGTTGTTGAAGCTGCATAGAAGTTCCGAGAAAAACGCAACCCGTATTTTACCGTTGTGCGGTAGGCGTTTGCGATGCAGATCCAGAACGCCAGCGTTTACTAATCAATCTAGAACGAAAGAATTATCAGGATTTTCATGCTGAGAGAGTGAAGTGAGTGATATCTTTTGAGCGACTCAATCCCCTATGCGTTTATCCCGGCTTCGACGATCGCGAGTCTATCTTTCTCTTGCTTGCATTCCCATCAATCTCTTGATCTGGCAAAGTTGGGAAACCGTAGATATTGCACTCTGGCAAACTTGGCGCGTGCCAACGCAGGATGAACGCCTTCGGTGGTTTTTGATCACTCAGGCTTCTCCCCTGCTGTTTGTGTTTCTGGGACTCGCGGGAATTGGGTTTGCTGCCTGGGGTGCAATGACTGAACGAGTTTTTCAAAATCGCTGGTGGCTTTCACTGCTCGCAGGACTGAGCAATAGTGCAATTTTTTTAGTTGGTTTAGCGATCGTGCTGTTCAAGTACATCATTCACTAACAACGGGGCTGAAAAGCGAATTTTTAAGCTGCCCCCACTCCGAAAATTTGAAGGTTCAGACTCTAAATCATCACCAAGGCTTTTAGCGCTTCGAGGGGCGATACAGTGCAATCACTTCCTCCACACTGGGATTTCCTTTCCCCTGCCCCCGAACTAAGACGATCGGCGCATCCTGCTGCATGACTTCATTCAGGCGCATCATGCCAGCAATATCACTGGGATTAGTGAAACCAATTGACTCAGTGCGTCGATGCGGAATTCCAGCTTCAGCTAATTTTGCGGCAAGGGATCGAGTTCGTTTTCCACGCGCAGTATTACAATCTGGACCAATCACCAAAACCTCATTGAAATCGGCTCCATCCGGCATGACCACAGGCACAAATCCTGACTTTGAGCTTGCAACGTGCTTGCCTGAAGTGGCATGACTCAAAAGATGCGTTGCACCCAACCCCAAAACACCAACCATCAGCATTAGTTTGAGAAACTGCATAGGAATTGCATCGGTGAGAATTTCTTCATTCTCGCCAGGAAATCCAGGGTAATGGTGCGATCGCAATCACATCAAAATCACATCAAATCCGCAATTCTCTGAATTTGCAGCGTATAGTCCATCGTCGATTGCACTCCGCCCGATCGCGTAACTTTTCCGACAACTGGTGCAGCATATTCCGGGATCGCACTTGCCGCGACTGCAATATGACGATCGCTCACTGCTAGTCCATGCGTGGGATCATACCCTCGCCAACCTGCACCCGGTAAATACACCTCAGCCCAAGCATGGAGATGGCGATCAGGATGATCCTCGTCTCCTTCTTGATATCCGCTGACAAATCGTGCGGCTAATCCAATCGATCGACAAACTTCGATAAATAAAACCGTCAAATCTCGACATGATCCCTTCTTCTGCGTCCAAGTCAATCCAGGTGGATAAGGATTGCCAGTCTCGCGAATCACATATTCACAATTGGTATAAATCTGCTGAGTCAATTCATAAAGAAATTGAGTGACCTGATTGCTAGAACGTTCGGCGATTTCATACGCCAGTTGCAGCGCGATCGCATCAGTTGCTCCTAAGTAAGGCTGAAGCTGTTTAAACAGCGAAGTTGGATAATCGATCGGCAAACTCATCGCCCAAGGCTCCAGTAAATAATTAAAAGGATTTGCTTGATGCGTCTGAGTTTGCGACACGATTTGAACCGTCAAAGAGCCTGTGAGTTCAGGTGAGAACCAGACTTTGATCAAAGTGTTGCCATCGAGATCGCTTAATTCTGATTGTGCGATCGGGATTGGCATAACTTGCATCGAAAACAATTTGAGTGACTGCCATCCATCCGAACGCGGTCGTAACCGAATCAGATGAGGTTGCAAAATGACGGGATCGCTATAGGTATAAGTCGTCGAATGTGAAATTTGGTAAAGCACAGGCAGCTAGAAATTAAGGGAAAAATTTGCAATTCATTCTGAACTCATCTTCCGGATCAGCGGGGTTTGAATGGCAACCAGTAGACATCAAAAATATTATCTTCACGATCACGGGAACTTCACGATCGCGAGAGCCGTCTACATTGCTCGAGCCTAATCCTGCTCTAGCTTAGCGCGATTGAGCGACCCGGAAATTTGTTCAGCGTGATACCGTTTTTTTGTGAAATATCCTTTAAGATCTTAGAGACGATGGCTCCGCAGGTTACGCCTCTAAAGTCTTGCATAACGCTAGTCTGTTCGTCCCTATCTTTATCTACTAACTGAATCTCACTTTGTTTACCTGTGGCTGTTTGGGGTGTTCCTATGGCACTAATTCGTGATGTTGTTCAACAAGCACTATCGACTGGACTCCTTTCGATTGAAGCCGAGAATCAACTGCGGCTTCTGCTCTCATCAAAATACGATCGTGAAGACTTTCATGCCTTCATGACATTACAAAATGCGACCATGACTGGCTCCGTGAAACAAGAATCTCGCCTGTTTCGAGGTTAAACTCAGCCAAATGGTTCCTTTCTATGGCAATCTGAAAGACAGAAACTCCCCCAGAGTGAGTTCTGTCTTTTTTGCTGTCGAGCCATTCTTCAGAGCGTTATGCAAACTCTCCCCAACCCGATCGCGTCAGCGACTCCTACCTCTCAGACTCTAACGGATACCACTATTCATCGGCGCAAAACTCGCTCTGTCCCCGTGGGCAGTATCTCGATCGGCAGTGATCATCCGGTCGCAGTACAGTCCATGATCAACGAAGACACCCTCGATATTGACGGCTCGGTCGCCGCAATTCGTCGCCTCCACGAAATTGGGTGCGAAATTGTTCGGGTGACGGTTCCGAGCATGGCACATGCGAAAGCGATGGAAGAAATTCGCGATCGCCTCTACAAAACCTACCAACCTGTGCCGCTCGTTGCTGATGTCCACCACAATGGGATGAAAATTGCGCTCGAAGTCGCGAAATACGTCGATAACGTGCGGATCAATCCAGGACTCTACGTTTTTGAAAAGCCGAAAACCAGCGAATATACTCAAGCTGAATTTGATGCGATCGGCGAGAAGATCCGCGAAACGCTCGAACCCCTCGTCATTTCCCTACGAGATCAAAATAAATCGATGCGAATCGGAGTCAATCACGGTTCGCTAGCAGAAAGAATGCTGTTCACCTATGGCGATACGCCTGAAGGCATGGTCGAATCTGCTCTAGAATTCATTCGGATCTGCGAATCGCTGAATTTCTATAACATTGAACTTTCGCTCAAAGCCTCGAAAGTTCCGGTCATGCTTGCCGCAAACCGTCTGATGGTGCAGCGCATGAATGCGGAAGGCATGGCGTATCCCCTGCATTTGGGAGTGACCGAAGCAGGTGATGGCGAATACGGGCGCATCAAATCGACCGCAGGTATTGGCACACTACTTGCTGAAGGTATCGGAGACACGATTCGAGTTTCTCTCACCGAAGCGCCTGAGAAAGAAATTCCGGTCTGCTACGGAATTCTGCAAGCGTTAGGATTGCGGCGCACGATGGTTGAGTATGTTGCCTGCCCATCTTGCGGGCGTACCCTGTTTAACCTAGAAGAAGTTCTACAAAAAGTCCGCGAAGCAACGAGTCATCTCACCGGACTAAATATTGCAGTCATGGGCTGTATTGTGAACGGTCCAGGTGAAATGGCAGATGCGGACTATGGATATGTCGGCAAACAAGCAGGCTATATTTCCCTATACCGAGGACGCGAGGAAATTAAAAAAGTCCCAGAAGACCAAGGGGTTGCGGAATTGATCAATCTCATCAAATCGGATGGGAAATGGGTAGAACCCAAGTAGGGAGCAGGGGGGAGGGAATAGGGGAAAAAACTTCTCTCACTCCCCACCTCCCCACTCCCCACTTTTCCCTCCCCCGCGCTTTCTCCGCAAAACTTAATGACAAAAACTGGGCAATTATTACGGATTGCCCCTGAATGCCTGTGTTAAATTGGGCATAACCTTTTTTGTCACTTCTCCAGAATTTAAGCAGGTATAGTCATGACGAAACGCGCGCTTGTCTTAGGTGCAACGGCTGCCGCCGTAACAGCAGTGACCATCACCGGAGCCGGAATTCATTTGAACAAAGGACAAGCGTTCTTCCGGGACAGTCCCAAAGAACTCGTGGATGAGGTCTGGCAGGTCATCGATCGCAACTACGTCGATGCCACCTTCAACCAAGTGGACTGGAAAGCCATCCGTAGCCAATATCTCAACCGCAATTACAAAGACAAAGAGGAAGCCTATAAATCGATCCGCGAAATGCTGAAGCGTCTGGGAGATCCCTATACCCGCTTCATGGACCCGACTGAATTCCGAAATATGCAGATCGACACCTCTGGTGAATTGACCGGAGTCGGAATCCAACTGGCAGCGGACGAGAAAACGAAGAAACTTACGGTTATTTCCCCGATCGAAGGGAGTCCCGCCTCGGCTGCCGGAATCGCTGCGAAAGACATCATCACCAAAATTGATGGCAAAAGCACCGAAGGGATGGACGTGAACAAGGCAGTGACCTTGATTCGTGGACCTGTCAATACCCAAGTCAAACTCACCGTTCAGCGCGGAACTCAACAACTCGAGTTCAATCTAAAACGCGCCAAAATCGAAATTCATCCTGTGCGCGCCAGCGTTCAACAAAGTCCGACTGGCAAAGTCGGATACATCCGTCTCGTTCAGTTCAGTGCAAATGCCGCTCCTGAAATGCGAGCCGCCATTCAAAAACTGGAAAAAGACAATGTGACAGGCTACATTCTCGATTTGAGATCCAATCCGGGGGGTCTGCTGTATGCCAGTGTTGATATTGCTCGGATGTGGATTCAAGAAGGTGGAATCGTCTCAACCGTCGATCGCAAAGGCATTTCCGATAAAGAAGATGCCAATCGTCGGGCTTTAACCGACAAACCGCTAGTTGTCTTAGTCGATGGCGGCTCAGCCAGTGCCAGCGAAATTCTCTCGGGTGCAATCCAAGACAACAAACGCGGTACGATCGTTGGAACAAAAACCTTTGGGAAAGGCTTAGTTCAGTCGGTTCGCAGTCTCGGAGATGGCTCTGGAATGGCAGTGACGATCGCAAAATATCTCACTCCGAATGGACGAGATATCAACAAACATGGCATCGATCCTGATGTCGTCGTGGAACTGAACGAGCAGCAAAGACAAGCCCTAGTCCGCGATCGCGACAAGATTGGGACAACGAGCGATCCGCAATACGTTAAAGCCTTGCAAGTCTTGAATCAAGCGGTGAGCGCCAAACAAGGCACCCGCGCTCAGACCAAGAACTAGACCAAGAACGAGTTAAAGGGAGGCTCGCCCGCCCTCTAACTCGGCTGACACTTTCCAGATCGAATTAATCCAACGCGACGCGCAATCGCTTCTCCCTCTGAGGCAAACGGACCCCACTGTTCTGTGACCTCAGAGGGATTTGTCGTTTGTTGAGTCTCAAACTCATCCTGGGTCAAAATCTCACAATGAGCATTCGATCGCTTCACCACATACCAACGCGCAGATTCACTCATTCGCCACCCCACTTGATACTCGTTTACACCATCTGGGAACGCTTACTCATGTTAGAGGTCTGGCATCGCCGTGAAAAGGCTAAAACCGTAAAGATTTTATCCAAATCCTGTCGCCTCCAACCTGCTCACCCCTCAGGGATTTTATCAACGTAGGGATATGTCATCAGAAATTCAGAATCCGTTCGCAATGCCCACTGAAGTAACTGCACCGCGCCGTGAAGTTGCCCCACCGCCTGCCGCTCCCCGAACTCCCCCTGCGCCGCCCCCTGCGATGCGGACGATGCCGAATTTGATGACTGAGGTGACTGAAGCCGCTTCTAGAATCAATAGCACGACTGCAACTCAACCGAGTACGGATGTGACTGAACCGAATGCAGCTGCCACTCCAACCTTTGCAATGCCTGCGGCGAGCACTTCCACTGCCCCGGCTGCCCCCCAGCCGATTCCAGCAAGCTCGCCTTCTGTTCCTATTTCCGCAGGGACAACTCCGCCGCCCACATTAGGACACCGTCCGACGACTCCCCCGACCGCACCCAACACCCGCCGCTCTAGCAATGGGTCGCCAACGCTTGAGCACATTATTCGTACTGCCTATGACAAGGGCTTTTCAGATATTCACTTAGGTGTGGGTGAAGTGCCTCGCTTTCGTAACCGAGGTGAAATCGATACGACAGATTGGCCTGAGACAGATAAACCAACGTTTATGAGTTGGTTAGGTGAGGTTTTGACTGAGGCAGAAATCAGTCAGTTTGAAGAAACCTTAGATTTCGACGGTGCAACGCAATACGAATTTGCGCGGGTTCGGATTAATATTTTCGACTCGTTACATGGACCTGCGATGGTGCTGCGCTTGATCCCGCTGAAAATCTTGACGATGGAGCAGTTAAACTTGCCTCCGGTGTTTAAAGATGTTTGTCATTATCACAAAGGGTTGATCTTGATTACGGGTCCGACTGGCTCCGGTAAATCGACCACGATGGCAGCGATGATCGACTACATCAATAAGGAGATGCCGAAGAACATTATTACGATCGAAGACCCGATCGAGTTTGTTCACAAGAGCCGCAAATCCTTGATCAAACACCGAGAAGTCGGAATGCACACGCGCAAGTTTGACAACGCGCTCAAAGCTGCACTGCGGGAAGATCCAGATATTATCCTCGTCGGTGAAATGCGCGATAAAGAAACCGTCAACACTGCCCTAAAAGCCGCGCAAACGGGTCACTTAGTCATGGGAACCTTGCACACGAATAGTGCGGTGAAAACGATCGAGCGGGTGCTCAGTCTCTACCAACCGAACGAGCAGCCGACGATGCGGGTGGCACTTGCTGAATCGCTGGTGGCGGTGATTGCTCAAGGCTTGTGTCGGACAACGGATGGAAAGCGGGCTGCATTCCATGACATTCTGATCAATACGGATGCGATTCGAGACTATATCCGGAAGGGTGAACTGGATGAAATCGAAGCGATTATTCCTCGCTGCGGATTTGACGGCATGTGTACGATGAATCAATCGTTGTACAAACTTTACGAGAACGGTCAAATTACCGAAGAAGTGGCGCTCGAAATGTCGCCGAAGCAGAACGAAATGGCACAAATGCTACGCGGTCGCGTGTAGAACAGCGCCCCGACTTACACAATCCGAAAAGCCCTCTTGTCATTGCCAAGGTACAAGGGGGCTTCTCGTTTGCCTGAATTTTGGTTGTTTCAGGGGGTCATTCCATGCCAAACTACCGGATGATTTGCTCTCGGACTCGACACATGAACAATCAGGTTGATGCGCCCAAAAAAGAACGATCGCGGTTTTTAATCGGTTCGATCTTGTGGATTCTTGCGTTAGGTGGAATAGCATTTTTCTATCAACTCGGAAGTATTGGGTTAGTCGATGAAACAGAACCGCTATTTGTCGAAGCCGCTCGGCAAATGACGGTGACAGGCAATTGGATTACGCCATATTTTAATCAGGTAACTCGGTTTGATAAGCCGCCTCTAGTTTATTGGTGGATAGCGATCGCATTTCAAACGCTCGGAGTCAATGAATGGGCAGCCCGATTGCCGTCCGCGATCGCAGGCACGATTCTGACCGGATTTTGCTTTTATATTTTGAAACGATTTGTTCCGTCGAAGATTGCGCCATTTTTGGGAGCGGGGATCGTTGCGCTGAATCTGATCACGCTATTTTTTGGGCGATTGGGATACTCAGATATGTTGCTGAGTGCCTGTTTTGGGGGATCGCTCTTTGCGTTCTTTCTGGGATACGTCTCGAATCGGCGATGGTATTGGGCGTTTTATGCGCTCATGGGGTTTGCTGTGTTGACCAAGGGACCTGTTGGGGTCGTCTTGCCGAGTGCGATCGTGATTCTGTTTCTACTGTGGGTCGGTCAACTGCGCTCAGTGCTTCGCGAAATGAAGCCTCTGTTGGGGACGGGATTATTTTTATTGGTCAGTATGCCTTGGTATGCGTTGGCATATTGGCAGAATGGGAATGCGTTTATTGATTCATTTTTTGGGGTGCATAATGTTGAGCGCTTTACCTCAGTGGTCAATCAGCATTCGGGAGCATGGTATTACCATCTTGTGATTGTGCTGGTTGGGTTTTTCCCTTGGTCACTGTGTTTGCCCGCTGCGATTATCAATATTCTCAAATCAAAATGGCGAGAAAAGCCGCGCTCAGAACAGCTTGGATTGTTTGCGCTGGTTTGGTTTTCGGTGGTGCTGATCTTTTTTACGATCGCAGTCACGAAATACATTACTTACACGTTGCCGCTCTATCCTGCGGCTGCGATTCTCGTGACGTTGTGGTATGTGCATCATTTCTCCCAACCAAAGCAATCTTGGGGCTTAAAACTCACGGTCTATCTCAGCGTGATTGTCTCGATCGCCTTTGGGATTTGCGCGTTTTATAGTCCCACTTGGCTCGATGATGATCCATCCATGCCGGATCTGGGATTCAAAATTCAGCAGGTTGGATTACAGCACGTTGCTGCCTCAATTTGGATCACTGTCGCGATCGTGGGGTTAATTTTGGCACTCCGTTACCAATTACGCTGGTTTTGGGCGGTGAATTTGATTGGGATGGCAGTATTTATCTGGTTCTTTGTGACTCCTGCCGTGGGTGTGATTGACTCAGTTCGGCAGTTACCGTTGCGGCAGATTGCTCAAGCGACGGTTGAAGAGAAACTGCCAAATGAACCGATTGTGATGGCAACGGATGCTTTTGAAAAACCGAGTTTGGTCTTCTATACGCAAAACCCGATTACGTTTATTAATCGTGCTCGGTTGATTCAACCTTATCTAGAAGAATTGCGCCGAGAGGGAAAAACCGAATCGATCGCGATGATTACAACTCCGACAGCATTAAAGGGTAGCGGGATGAAACCAAATCAATATCGCTTTCTTCAACAATACAGTAACTATCAACTGGTGCGCGTTCCAATTCGTCCCTCGAAGAAATAAGTTATGCAAAAGTGGTGGTCAGATCAGACTCTCCAGAAAGTCGTTTGGATTTTATTAGCAGGGTTTTTGTTTCGGAGTTTTATTGCGTTTTGGTTGCCGCCAGGATTCGATGAAGCGTATTACTATCTATACACTTTGCATCCGGCGCTGAGTTATTTTGATCATCCTCCACTGGTTGCTTTGGTAACTGCGATCGGGATTTGGCTGACCGGAGATGTGTCTCAATTCAGTATTCGCGTCGGCAGTCTCTTATTATTTCCGGCGACTTTGTATTTTTTATATCGCGCAACGGTTCAGTTATTTTCAGTGCGGGTTGGATTGATTACGTTAGCGATCGCGTCAGTGATTCCAATTTTTCAACTCGGATTTGGGACGTTTACGCTCCCAGATTCGCCGTTGATGTTTTTCTGGGCATTGACTTTGTGGGTTGGCGCGATCGAGTTTTTTCCAAAACAGAGTGAATATCAACCGACCTATCGCGTTGCCTTGATCGGACTTTTAGTGGGGCTGGCTTGTCTTGGCAAATATCATGGCTTTCTATTAGGGTTCGGACTGCTCGGTTTCTGTATCACAAGCCGAAAGCATTGGGTCGTTTTTCGATCGCCTTGGACAATTTTGAGTTTTGTCTTATTTCTGGCAGCATTCTCACCTGTGCTGTATTGGAATGCTCAACATGACTGGGTATCATTTCGATTCCAAAGCGATCGTAGTATTCCCGATCGCGCTTACAATCCATTGCAAGCATTGAATGTTGCCATGATGGCAGCGCTATATCTTTTTCCAACGTTTGGACTTCCACTTTGGTTTGTGAGTATTCGAGAAATCGTCTCAGTATTAAAGTCAGGATTTACGAAATCAATTCACTCATTTATTCTGTGGAATGCTGCACCTGTATTTTTGATTTTTACTTTTATTGGGGGTTATCAGCAGATTTTACCTGGCTGGACAATGCCAGGATTCTTTTCGGTAACGCCGCTGCTCGGAGCATATGCTGCACATTGGCAACCCAAAATACTGAGACGTTGGCTGAATGGCTCGACGATTGCGATCGGCACGCTGTTACTGATTGCTTTATCGCACATTGCGATCGGCACCCTCCAAAAGCCAGGGCAGTTTTCCTTCATGGGTGGCGTTGTTCCACCGCAAGAGGATGCTTCCATTCAATTGATTGATGTTGGGCAACTCCGCCGCGAATTTTCTAAATCGCCGCAACTCTTAGCGGCTCTGAAAGACGCTGATTTTATGTTCAGCAATCGCTTTCATTTAGCGGGACACATGGCAATGGCACTGACTCCGATTTATGGAACTCCGATCACGTGTTTCGATAAACGAGACATGCGCGGATTTGCGTTTTGGTCAACTCCAACGCAATGGATCGGTGGAGATGCACTTTAC
Source organism: Leptolyngbya sp. FACHB-1624 (assembly GCF_047649235.1). NCBI lineage: Bacteria > Bacillati > Cyanobacteriota > Cyanophyceae > Leptolyngbyales > Leptolyngbyaceae > Leptolyngbya > Leptolyngbya sp. FACHB-1624. The sequence goes on along the minus strand of NZ_CP180258.1, from coordinate 5,600,491 downwards.
CTGACTTCTAACGATTTTCAGACGAAGAGAGACTCCTCAGTCGAGTTTTCTCCGTATTTCCAGACGTTCACCAAGTTAGGAGAAGTCTCTTTACGGCGTGGGGGCGTGATTGTCGATCGTATTCACGTCTTTCAAGGGAAAAACCTGCTGAAACCGTTTCCTCGCCCTAAAGAGTAGGTTCACTAGATAAGCGAATTTCACACATGTGAATTCAGCCATTTCGCTTGAATTATTCACGATAAGTTTATTTTCACTAAAGTTAAATAATGGAATTAGAAACTTTTTTTTGACAGAATTGACAGACCTCAAACCCCTGCATCACGGGGGGTATACAATTTCCTACGTAGTTTGTCACATCAAATCGTATCGAAGATTACTTGCGATAATCCCAAATTCGCGTTAGTGTCTTCATCGTGACTTCATACGTAGGAGAGAGACGTAATGCTGAACTGCACCTCCAGCAAAACCGTACGGAATTTGGTGATGTCGATTGGAATTTTGACAGCATCGTTCAGTCATGGAGGAGTTCGAGCAGGAACCGTCCCGATTCAAGTTGCCAGCATTCGAGAAGCAGATTTCCAAATCGCGCAGGCAAGTTTGATTGCTGAAATGGAGCAAGAGATTTTGCGTCGCATCAATCAACATCGTGCCAGGAAAGGGCTGTCCGCATTATCTTGGAGTTCGGATATCGCTCATCAAGCGCGATCGCATAGTCGCAATATGGCGAAAAAAATTGTCTCCTTTGGGCATCAAGGCTTTTCTGAGCGCTCAAAAGCGATTAACAACTCTATTCAGTCTCAACGCACCGCAGAGAATGTCGCTTGGGTCGCAAGCCGACGTGATCCAGCAGGGCAAGCGATCGAAGCTTGGTTGAAAAGCCCGAAACACCTGCAAAATATTGAAGGTAACTTCAGTATGACGGGCATCGGTATTAGTATTAGTTCGAGTGGCGAGTACTATTTCACCCAAGATTTCGCGCAGAAATGATGCTGGTTTGCATCGTGGGTCTAGGTTTCAGTTTGGCTGAACTCGCCAGCATCGTAGTGTAGAATGAGCGCTTGTGTTTAGTGCTTTAGCTTATGCAGCCGCGTGAATTTCAGATCTGCGATCGTGATCTTTCTTCGGAACTTTTACAGCGTTATCGGTCTGCGAGTGCGATCGCAGTGGATACCGAAACGATGGGGCTTCTACCGCACCGCGATCGTCTGTGCTTAGTGCAGATCTGTGATGAAAACGATCAGGTTGCAGTGGTGAGAATTGAGCGGGGACAAAAAGAGGCTCCGAATCTCAAACAACTGTTTGAAGCGGCAGAAATTACGAAGATTTTCCATTTTGCTCGGTTTGATATCACAGCATTGCGATATCACTTAGGAATCGATGTCAATCCGATTTTTTGTACTAAGCTTGCCAGTAAGCTGATTCGCACTTATTCGCCTCGTCATGGGCTGAAAGACTTAGTTCAGGAATTGACAGGAGTAGAACTCGACAAAAGCGCTCAGAGTTCGGATTGGGGCAATGCAATGAACTTATCAGAAGCTCAGTTGCGATACGCTGCCAATGATGTTCGATATTTGATCGAAGCGCGGCAGAAATTGATTGCCATGTTGGGGCGTGAAGAACGGCTGGAGCTGGCAGAAGCTTGTTTTCGATGTTTGCCGACATTTGCTCAGCTCGATATTTTGCAGTATCAGAGTGTATTCGACCATTGAGCAGATGCCGAGGTATCCTAATGGGGGGCAGATTTGCCTCTAAAAATTCTGTTGTTTTGGATGTGGTGTCGTGCTTGACCTAAAGCTAATTCGTGAAAATCCTGATCTCGTGCAGACGAAGCTCAATCAGCGAGGGGGATCTTATGATCTTTCGACGATCGTGTCGCTGGATCAGCAGCGTCGTGAGTTAGAGGTTGAGCGATCGCAGTTGCAGGCGCGCAGTAATGAGGTTGGTAAATTAGTCGGACAGAAGATCAAAGCTGACCCGAAAAGCGATGAGGTTCAGGCATTGCGAGAAGAAGGCAATGCACTCAAAGCAAAACTCAGTGAGTTAGAACCAAGAGAGAAAGCAATTCGAGAACAGATCGAAACTCAATTGCTAGGGTTTCCGAATTTGCCGAGTGACACGACTCCGATCGGCAAAGATGAAACGGAAAATGTTGAAGTTCGACGTTGGGGCGACGAGTTCAAACCGTCGATAGACGTTCTGCCCCATTACGAAATTGCTGAGAAGCTCGGAATTATCAACACTGAACGTGCTACGAAGATTGCCCAGACGCGATTTGTGGTGCTGATGGGTGCAGGTGCGGCATTAGAGCGAGCGTTGATTCAATTTATGCTGAATCAGCAAATTGCCGCAGGCTATGTTGAGATTTTACCGCCTGTGTTGATCAATTCGCGATCGATGACTGCGACCGGACAGTTGCCGAAGTTCTCAGAAGAGAGCTTCAAATGTGCAGAAGATGATTTGTGGCTAGCTCCGACAGCGGAAGTTCCCGTGACCAATTTGTATCGGGATGAGATTCTGTCAGCCGATCAGTTACCGATCTATCACTGTGCTTATACGCCTTGTTTTCGTCGAGAAGCGGGGAGCTATGGTCGAGATACGCGCGGATTGATTCGACTGCATCAATTTAACAAAGTCGAGCTAGTAAAACTGGTGCAGCCTGAGACTTCTGAGCAAGAGCATCAAAGCTTAGTACGAAATGCAGAGGCGATTTTGGAAGCCTTAAAGTTGCCCTATCGCACGATCGAGCTTTGTACAGGAGACTTAGGATTTGGAGCGGCGAAGTGCTTTGATTTAGAGGTTTGGCTGCCGTCTTCGGGCACGTACCGCGAGATTTCTAGCTGCTCGAATTTCAAAGACTTTCAGGCGCGACGCGGGAATATCCGATTTAAAGAAGCGGGGCAAAAAGGTACTCAGTTTGTGCATACGCTGAATGGATCAGGACTCGCGATCGGGCGAACGATGGCGGCAGTCTTGGAGAACTATCAGCAGGCGGATGGAACTGTACGAGTGCCGGATGTCTTGCAGCCTTATTTGGGACGTGAGGTTTTGTAGATCGGATTTAGATTCTTATAGGTGCGATCGCGGTATCGATTAAATCAAGAACATCGCGATCGACTGCCAGATCAAACTTGCGCGCAAAATCAGCATGACTGTTCATCAAAGCTGGAAAATCAGTAGATTGGAGAATCTTAGGATGACCGTTCCGGGTTTGAGAAAAATCAAAATATCGTCTACTATCGTTGCAGAGCTTGAATTTCTGGCTATTGACTAATATCGTTTGGATGAAGCATTCATCAGGAATAGCTACTCCCTTGTAGTAATCAACAATGTCCGAATTGAGTTGCACATAACGGTGGAGATATTCCACACATAGTCTAGACAGCGTACAAAGAAATGAGCCGCCATAACATACAAAATGTTGGTTGAATGGCGATGAAGTCCTTAAGCCTAACGTAATTCCATAAGAGAAATTTACGCGAAAAAAAGGTTGGAGATAGTTCAAGAGTTTGACGGGCTTAAGCATCTCTTTCTGCCACTCTGCTAGATCGCGGTTCAAAGTTCGATATTTGTAGTGATAGCGAGAATAGCCTTCATTCCTTTTCCACGGGCTGTGCTTTGAGAAAACCTCAAAGTGATGGACAAAACCATCATAATCAGTGTGAGATAAAGATTTCTCAACTTCAGCAAGCGGTCGGATCGGATAGTCTTGACCGGATAGATTGATCAACCAGCTAAAATCACTTCCAGAAGCGAGTAACCATGCGATCGCATCCAGATAACTCTGGACAATCTCAAAGCTTCCTCTGCCTCCGCGTGATGGAATCAGGTCAACATTCGGTAAATCCTCAAATGTCGATCGCGGCAAATCGCAGTTTGTAAAGTCATGACTGATCAAAATCTGAGCAGTTGGACTCAATGATTTAATGCGGCGAACCAAGCGTTCAACCTGTTCAGGTGATTTATGGGTTTGGAGAAGGTAGCAAACTCTCATCATTTCTAATCCAGCGATAAACGAACTGGAACTTCTGAACTTCCATGAATTGAAGGCTCTCTAGACCGTGTAATTGGCTCCATCGGCTGTACTTTTGGGAAAAACGAATGGGTTTTTGCCAAAGCAATATGGAACAAAAATGCAGGATTACCCAGTAAATAGCGGGTTGCTAGACGCTTAGGCTCCTGGCAGAGACGATATAGCCATTCCAAGCCTAGATTCGAGATCATCGGTGGACAGTTTGGAACAATTCCCGCTAGGCGATCGATGACTGCACCTCCTAGCATCATGACATTCACATTCAACCGCTCCCGATTGAGTTGAATCCAATTCTCTTGAGTAGGCATTCCCATGCCTACGACTAAAATCTTTGGCTTCGCGTGATTGATCTGTCTGATGACTTGTTCGTTTTCTTGGGCGTTCTGCATGTCAAAGTAGCCGTGATGACCATTGATGATCACATTGGGATATTGCTGTTTGACTTGCGCGATCGCGGCATTTAAGCATTCAGGCTTCGCGCCTAAGAGGAAAATTGAAAAACCATGTTGGTTGCAGTGAGCTAATACCTTTGGCATCAGAAGGCTATAAGAAGCTCGGTATTCCAAAGGTAATTTTACTCCCATCCAGCAAATAGCTTTGAGAATACCCATACTATCGCAATGGGCGATTTCAGCACTTTGGAGAAAGTGATGAAACCAAGGAAGCTGCATTGATAAATTGAAGCTATGCACATTGTAGTTTGCGACAGTTAGCTTCCTTCCTTCAATACAAGCAATATGGATCGCATCGACGATCGCGGAAACTGTCATAAACGTAATTCGTCGTCCTAGTAAATCAACAGTCAAATTCGGAGGACTTTCTAGCTGATACATTTTATTTGCCTAGTTGTATAGATGCTTAGATGAATCCGCCCAATTTCGTCCAATAGCGATTGTAGCTAGCTCAGATTACAAGAGATGCTTCGTCTTCCAAGATGCTCTAGCCGAGTTTAAGTTCCTGAGTTTAAGTTCCTTTGGTAATGAATTCTAATCAGGTAATGAATCTCAATCACAGTCGCCAGACTTGCAACGAATGGTAAGAATCTCTAAATTCTAAGTTCATCTCTCAAAAGTAATAGATATCGATTTTCGACTCTGTGTAGCTGCTTCAGATGCTTGCTTAAGTCATGATTAGCAAGTTGTTCAGCAACTTGCACATAAATTTTCTGTTGTGTAGAGATCAACATAAAACTAAGGTTAATGTGTGAGCTTAGATGACTCTTTCTACCTTTAGAAAGAGTTACATAACGTTTCTTTTGCTTATACCTATAGGCTGTATTGGTTTACTACCTGGAAAGCTTTGTTGCGATTTTTACCAATCAATCTGAATGTTCAGGTTGCATGATGCCAAATGTAGGGAGTTTTCCATGAGTACTTATCCTAGAGTCAGCGTTGTGATTCCGGCTTACAATGTTCGCTCTTATCTTGAAGATGCTCTTATTTCCTTAGAGCACCAGTCTTTTCAGGCATTTGAAGCGATCGTAGTCGATGATGGTTCAACTGATGGAACTGCGGACTTAGTTGAGCAATTTTGTCAGCGTGATCCCCGTTTTCGCTTATTGATCAAGCCGAATGGGGGACTGTCATCTGCTCGCAATTATGGGATTCGTCAGGCGCAAGCACAGTATATTGCAATGCTGGATGGTGACGATCGCTATGAGCCAGATAAATTAGCAAATCATGTGGCAAGGCTTGATCGTGATCCCCAGATTGGAGTCGTCTATAGTGCTTCAAAAATCATTCGCGATGATGGACAACAAAGCTGGATGTCTTTGAGCGGAAAGCCGATTTTTTCAGATGCTCTCGTCTCACTATTGTGCAAAAATTTCATCGGAAATGGCTCCAATGCGATGTTTCGTCGGGCTTTAGTCGATGAGGTGGGAGAGTTTGATGAAACATTGCGGAGTTCTGAGGATCTGGATTTCTGGCTCCGAGTTGCTGCAACACGGCGATGGCGATTTTATCGAGAATCTCAGGCTCTTTGTTGTTACCGGGTACGTTCTTCTGGATTGTCTTTTAATGTGGCACAGATGCAGCGATCGCATGAGCAAGTTCTTCAAGCTGCTTACCTGCGATCTCCGGAGCAGATTGAACCTTGGTTGCCAACAGCTTATGCCTATATGTATCGCTTGCTGGCTCGATTAGCGCTGACAGGCGGCGATACAAAGCAGGCTCAGCAGTTGATGCAGCAAGCTTGGGATTGCGATCGCTCGATCTTTTATCGAGATCCGCGATCGCTGTTGACGTTACTTGCTGTGAAGTTCGCGCCGATTGCGAAACAACTGATTGAGCGATCTCTGGGTAAGTCACAGCGTTTAGATATTGCAAAATCTATTCAGAGCAGAGAACTATGAAGACAGTCTCATTGCTCAGAGGTGGATTGTGGATTACTTATGCAACGTTTGTGACTCGAATTTTTGTCTTTTTGAGTAATTTGGTCTTAGCGCGGTTGCTTCAGCCTTCAGACTTTGGTGTGATTGGGATCGCCTATGTTTTTTGGTCATTTTTCACGCTATTTACTCAAGACACAGCAGGAGCTTTCATTATCTACAAGGGAGTCGATAATCCTAAGTACGTGAATACGACTTACACGATTAGCTTAGGAGTAGGTCTGGGATTAGGTCTGCTCATGGCGATCAGTTCACCTTGGGTTGCGAGCTTTTTTAATGAACCTGCTTTAGTTGGCATCCTGATTGTCTTTGCATTCAATTTACTTTTATCTTCTGCGACCTATGTTTATTCGGGCGTAATGACGCGGCGAATGCAGTATCAGGCACTCGCAAATATTAGTCTGGCAAACTCAATCACACGACTACTCTGTACGACTGGGGCGGCTCTATTAGGGTTAGGGTACTGGTCTTTCGTGATTGGAGATACAATTTCCTGGATCGTCAATGCGCTGTTAACGCGGTATTACTCTAGGCATCGATTTCGGCTCCAAATTGATCCTGAAATTCGATCTGAAGTGCTGACGTTTTGCTTCGGTTCAGTGGGCGCAAGTTTGGGATTCTATCTCAGCTTTAATGCGGATAATTTTACGGTCGGAAAAGTATTAGGTAATGCGAGTTTGGGGTACTACAATCTTGCTTATCAGCTATCGATGACACTCTCAGGAATTTCCAGTGCGTTGCTGAATCAATTGGGAATGCCAGTTTTTGCTCAATTGCCGATCGACAAACAAGAGAATGCTTTGTTTAAGGTAGTTGAGCAAATTGCTTTTTTGACGGCTCCGATTTATGCGCTGATTTTCTTAATTCTTGATCCCTCAGTTGTGACGCTCATTTTTGGTTCTCAATGGATTCCAATTTGTACCGTGCTACCGGGGTTACTTTTTTATGCTTACTTTCGTGTCGTGAATTCGCCGCTCTATTCTATGCTCGTTGCTAAAGGTCGTCCGGATCTCAATGCTAGAGTCAGCCTTCAAATTGCTCCGCTTGCAGTTCTGAGCTTTATTGCAGGTGCTTATCAAGGGGGGATTATTGGCGTAAGCATAGCTGTGGCAGCGGTACTTGGAATTCTTTGGACACTTTATTACTGGTGGATTGCTTGCAAGCATCTCCATTGGTCAATGAGTCGCTTTCTTCGCCCTTGCTTTATCCCGATTCTGCTGAGTATTCCAGGGCTGGCAATTTCATTTCATCTGCCTTTCCTGGTTAAGCCATTTACTTTTCTATTTGCGTATCTGGTCTGTATTCGGGTTGTCGCTCCTCAGCAAATCGTTCAATATCAAGCATTAATTCATAAACTATACGATCGCTTATTTCACTAACTTAAGCACAATGAAGAAGATTATTTTTCTGATGCCTTATTTTGGTTGTTTTCCTGAATGGTTTGATTTGTATCTCGAATCATGCCGCTGGAATCCAACGATCGATTGGCTTTTCTTCACAGATTGTGGAGTTCCCGAAAATGCTCCAGCAAACGTGCGATTTATTCAAATGAGCTTTCAAGCCTATCAACAGCTTGTTTGCGATCGCTTAAATATTAGTTTTCAAACTCATTCTGCCTATACCGTGTGTAATCTTCGTCCTGCGTATGGCTTGATTCATCAGGAGCATATTGCTGGATATGATTACTTTGGCTTTGGGGATATTGATGTCATTTATGGCAATCTCCGAGCTTTTTATACAGATGCAGTGCTTGACTACAATACGATTTCGACGCACAGCGATCGAGTTTCTGGGCATCTATTTTTGATCAAGAATAATGCGTATTGGGTGAATGCTTTTCGCAGGATACCGGATTGGCAAAACCTGATGAGTCAGCCGATCAATGTGCCGATGGATGAGGGTTACTTTACAAAGCAATTGCTTGGGCGCAAACGGCTGCCCAGTTTCTTACGCCGTGTGTGGGGAATTGTTGACCCGGATAAGCGTCACCATCTGTTTCAAGAGCGCTTTAGTACGGTCTTATCTGATCGACCTTGGATGAATGGAACGTATGATTATCCGACTCAGTGGTTTTGGCATCGAGGCAAATTAACGGTCGAAACGGGTGAAGAGTTAATGTACTTACATTTTATGAATTGGAAATCCAGCCGATACTTGCGAAAACGGTATGGAGATCAAGCTGCTTGGGAAAACCTCTCTCAACTGGTTGACCCAAACTTAACGGATTTAAGCCAAGGCTTTTGTATTAGCCCGTTGGGATTTACTCCGATTGAATCGACAGCCCCTATTGCGATCGCACTTTAAAACAATGGTGATACATCATCTTCTCGTCACAGGTGAATCGATATTTCTCGATCGGCATCAATGTCTATTCAAAGCCTTATCGAGCCATTTTGAGCAGCTTAGTTTTTCTCCGAGACAGAGCGAATGGTATGAAGCCAGACTACCTAGAACACTCTTGAAAAGTCTACTAACACTAAGGACAGGCTCTTTAAGCAAAGCAAATGCAGTTTTTCAGAAAAACAGCACTGCGTTTATTCTCAAATCACGACGCACTGAGCGAACGATTCAACGCTTACAGCCAAAGCCTGATTTTGTACTCCAGATCTTCGGAACGTATAGTCCGGTTTGGGATGCTGGCAATATTCCCTATGCCATGTTTCTTGACTACACTGCGGCGCTGGCTGAGCGAAATTGGTCGAGTTGGGCAACATTTTTAAGCGATCGCACCAGAACTGCTTGGTTTGAGTGCGAACGGTCAGCCTACAGCCGAGCCGAGCATATCTTTAGCATGAGCCAAGTTGTGAAAACATCGCTGATTGAAGAGTATGGAATTCCTGAAAACAAAGTCACAGTCGTCGGTTCGTCAGGCGATTTTCAAGTTCCTGATGTTCGAGAAAAAGCGATCGGAAGTCAGCAAATTCTCTTTAATGGATCAGATTTTGAGCGCAAGGGTGGAGATTTAGTCCTCGCTGCTTTTCGCCAGGTTAGGAAAGCTTTGCCAAACTCGAAGCTTGTTGTGATTGGTCGAAAACTATCGATCGAAGAACCCGGAATTGAGAATCCAGGACATATTGCCGATCGTGCAGAAATTCGTCGATTATTTCTGAACACAGATTTAGTCGTTGCTCCTGCCTACTGTGATCCCTTCCCAACTTTTTTGATGGAAGCCATGAACTATGGTATTCCCTGTGTTGTGTCCAATCGAGACGGAATGCCCGAAATTGTCGATCACGAAATCAATGGGATCGTGCTTCAGCATTTGACTTCTGAGCATTTAGCAAAGCATCTGATTGATCTGCTCACAAATCCTGCTGTGCTTTTATCAATGTCTCAAGCAGCGCAGATGAAAGTTCGGACTCAATTGAACTGGAATGCGATCGCGAAAACCATAGCGCAGACTCTAAAATCTGAGGCATATGACTATGTTTAACTTTGGCTTTGTCGTAGAACACATGCTAGGGCATGTCACACACTATAAAAATCTAAAACACTGGGTTGCACAAGATAGCACTGTACGTCCGGTTTGGATGCCGATCGAGGCGGAAAAAAATGATCTATGGAAACATCTTCCGATGATTCGTAACAACTGGTCGCTCCAGTCTAGTCTTCGTGCCCGTGATGCGATTCGAGCGGCTCAGCCTTTAGATGCCCTATTTTTGCATACTCAAACCGTATCTTTATTTGCATCTTCATTTGCACAGCAGATTCCAACCATTATTTCTACAGATGCTACACCGCTCAACTATGACACTGTTGCCGCAGGATATCAGCATAAAGTTGGGGGACATTCCTTACTAGAACGTCAGAAATTTTTGTGGAATCGCCATTCTTATCATGCTGCTACTGCTCTGATTACATTCTGTCACTGGGCAAAAGACTCTCTGATCAAAGATTATGATGTACCTGCTGAGAAAGTCACCGTGATCTCATCCGGGATCGATTTAGAACAATGGCATTTTCAGCGAAATCAAACGATCGATAGTCCTGTACGTTTGCTATTTGTAGGAGGAGATTTTGCTCGCAAAGGAGGACATACACTGATTGAAGCTTTTCGCAGTGGGCTGGAGGGTTGCACGCTAGATATTGTCACCCAGGATGCACAAGTTGCTGAGGATCTATCAGGCGTTGAGCGAGTCAAGGTCTATCAGAATTTGGGGGCGAATAGTTCAAAACTCAAGGAATTGTATGCTAAAGCAGATATGTTTGTCTTGCCGACTCAGGCTGACTGCTATCCCAATGTAATTATGGAAGCGATGGCGGCAGGCTTACCGATTATTACCACTGATGTTGGCGCGATCGGTGAACAGGTAGAAAACGGAGTGAATGGACTGCTTGTGCCGATCTCAGATGTCAGTGCTTTGGTGACGGCACTTAAGGTTTTGATTGATGATCCATTGAAACGACGAGCGATGTCGATCGCGAGTCGTCAGCTAGCAATAGAACGATTTGATGGTCGCCGCAACTATAACCAGATTTTAGCCTTAATGAAAAATTTAACTCAGGAGCATCAAGCTTCTAAACGGTTGTCTTCTCCAAAAAATCTCTTGGTGCGTTTCTAATTATGGTGGTCAATCATTTAGCAAGTTCTTCTGAAATTCAGGTTAAGCAGCGAGTTAGAGTAAAGCCCGATGTTGCAATTTTTTTGCGAGGGCTATATGGTGGCGGTGCTGAAAAAGCAATGCTGAATCTTGCTCGTGGATTTATCGATCATGGATTACAAGTTGATCTTGTGCTTGCTAGAGCCGCGGGAGTGTATTTAGAACAAGTCCAGCCTGAGATTCGAGTTGTGGATCTCAAAGCAGAATGGATGCCATCAAGTTTGCCAAAAATCACTCGCTATCTCCAGCAGACTCATCCCACGACAATGCTCGCCGCTTTGCATTATCCCTGTGAAATTGCTTTGTGGGCAAAACGTTTAGCAAGAGTTTCAACTCGCATCATTGTGTCCGAGCATAATCATCTTTCGCTTGAAGCACAGCGCATTCCTCAACGATCGGTGCAATTCACTCCGACTGCTGCGAGACTATTTTATCCTTGGGCAGATGGAATCGTTGCCGTTTCGCAAGGCGTTGCAGACGATCTCGCTGAGATTACTCGACTCAATCGCGATCGCATTCAAGTCGTCTACAATCCGATCGTGTTACCTGAATTGTTCACGCAAGCACAAGAATCTGTGACACATCCTTGGTTTAAGCCTGATCAACCTCCTGTCGTTCTAGCGGTAGGTCGGCTCTATCCACAAAAAGATTTTTCGACCTTGATTCATGCCTTTGCTCAAGTTCGACGGATTCGACCGGCTCGGCTTGTGATTCTGGGGGATGGTCCTGAACGAGAGCGTCTGACCACGTTAGTAGAAGAACTGGGATTAACCGAGGATGTCGCTTTACTGGGGTTTGTACAAAATCCCTATGCATATATGGCAAAAGCGGCTGTGTTTGTGCTGTCTTCTGCTTGGGAAGGATTAGGCAATGTTTTAGTAGAAGCGTTGGCAGTTGGAACGCCTGTGGTTTCGACAAACTGCGAGAGTGGCCCGGCTGAGATTTTAGCGCAAGGAAAGTATGGTGTGCTGACTCCAGTGGGAGACGATTCCGCGATCGCATCAGCAATCATTCAGACCCTATCAAGCCCGGCTCGACAGGTTGATCCCCAATGGTTGAAGCAGTTCACATTAGAAACTTGTACGCAACAGTATTTAGACGTTTTGGGGATTTGTGATTATTCTTCACCCACAAGAACAGTATGAAATTCAATAGTACCTTGTATCAAACCACAGCACAGCTAGTCGGTCAGTTGCCAAAAGGTCGATCGAAGGCGTTAGGTGCTTTATTTTCACTTTGGAATAGTCATCCGAGCTGGGATCCTTGGCTGCTCAAAGATGGAGATGTCTATCGACTTTTTTACTTGTTAGGTTCGAGTAAATCGGGACCTTGGTGGCTAGAAGGCAAAATATGCGGTGCAATTTCAACGGACTTAGAACAATGGCAAGACTTGGGAACTGTGCTAGAAGTCAGCCCTGAGCATTCCTGGGAAGCTGGAAGAATGCTGGCGGGTTGCGCGCTCAAAGAAAATGGGATCTACTATCTTTTTTATTCAGCCGCCGGAGAGGGTGCTGAGATTATGAATGAAGGGATTGGGTTAGCGACTTCAAGTGATGGCATACACTGGCAACGTAGCCCTCGCGAATTGGTGAAACCCGATGCGAATCATCGTTGGTACGGACAGTATAAGCGAAGCCTAGGAGGTTTTGACTATGATCATTATCAGTGGCGCGACCCCTATGTGGTGAAAGATGAGCAGACCGGGCTTTACTATATGTTTATCTGTGCTTATCGCAAAGAAGGCGGGAAAGGTGCATATCGAGGATGTGTTGGCTTAGCTGTTGCTGATCGCATTGATGGATCTTATGAACTGCTGCCGCCTGCGGCAACTCCTACGATCGAGGGAACTCAAGAGTCTCCTTTTTATGAAATGGAGCGTCCGCAAGTCATTTATAGAAACGGTCAGTATCATCTGTTTTTCTCTTGCTGGACAACTTGGTTAAATCCTAAGTGGTTGGGCACGGTCGATCGCGCACAAATTACTGATTCTTCGCTGTACTGGTATGTTGCGGATCAGATTACAGGACCTTATCGCCCTGTTAGCCAGACTCCAGTTGTGAGTGGAAGTTCTCGATCGGGAATTTATGGAACGAACTTTTTTTCGGCTCCAGATGCGCCGGATGAATTTATTGCTTATGGTTGGTACTGCAAACGCATGACACTAGCCATTTCCCCGTTTGTTCGGGTCATATGGAATCAAGATTCGATCCGCTTGTCGATCTAACCTTCTCCAGATATCTGCTCCCAACTCGTCAAATTTGCCTGATGGGGTTGTACTTCATGCAAGACAGCCCCTAACCAAACGAAAAAGAACCAGAGATTAACTGCCATCCAACTGAGCGGAGTGGCATTACAAGAGATGTAGAGTGCAATCAAACTAGCAAACGCCCATTTACAGCCAAAATGACCGTTTACTGCTGGCGTATAAGTTGCGAAAAGCGTCAGAATCATTGCAGCGATCAAAGCAATGAAGCCGAAAATTCCGTTTAGATAAAGCACAGCCGCATAAGTCGAGAAGGAGCCAAGACCAATATAGCTATCTTCATATAAATGCGCTCTCCCTCGAATGACTCCCCACCCGATCCAGGGCGATTCTTGCCAAGCTTCGAGTGTTTTGCGAACGACCAAAGCTCGTTCTTGCGAAGAGTTTGCGCGAGCTTGCGTAAATCCTTCCATTGGCTTGCGGAAGAGTTCTTCGATCGTGAGTCCCCAAATACTAGACATCATTAGCGTCAGAGCCGTACTCCAGAGCGACAACTGGCGAAATAATCCATTTTCAAAGCAGGTTCCGATAAAAAGCGCGATCGGTAAACACAGCCATGCGCTCCGACTGGCGCTCACAATTAATGCTGCAACCGCACCGAGTAAGGCGACATAGCGAAGTCGGCGATCGCGTTCGCCTAAACAAATCAAAAAGCATAAAACAGCGCAGAGTCCCAGAATGGGAGGATCAGGCGTATACAGAACTGTTCTGGGTAATGGAATACCTAAAAAGCTTGAAAAATGAGCAAACATTACTCGCAAACTTCCTTTGTCGCCTGGCAGAATGCGTGCAAGTGGCGGCAGATAACCGTTCCCGCCAATTCTGAGGAACAGCATAGCAATTTGAATCGCGATCGCAACCAAATAGCCCGAAGACATCCAAGCGATCGCTCTAGTGACAACCTCAACCCGGACTTGGCTAAAAAAGGGTAATGCTAGACAGGCAAAAATCAAAAAATAGCTTTTGAGAAAAGTGACAACGGCTGCTGCTGCCACTTGTAGGTTAAAGCCCATCTCGTTGATCCCCAAGGCTGCTGTCCAAAGCATCACGATCGACATCACGAACCAAGACCAAACATACACCGGAAAAGGTCTTTGAATGAGTTGATCCCAGCTCAAGTGAATTGCGAATAAGGTTAAGACAACAGCAGGATAAAAGAGCGGCTGAATTCCCATTAACCACCACAGTGGAGTCAGGATAATTGTCCAATAGATGATGCGCTCTGAACGTGATAAAGCATAAATCTGATGTTGGAGTTTGAGGAGCATCTCTCTCTACTGCACGCAATTTCTGAGGTACGTTAGCTTTAAATTCACTCTCGGACATCAATCGATCGGTAGAGAGAACTGACAGGTAACGCTAATTTAGTTCTACCTATTTATGTATTTGCAATTGCTCGAAGGTGAATAAAATGTAGCTTGAATTCCTCATACCCGCAGTTGTTTAGGAGCGGTCTGAATGAAAAAAATAGCGCTCATTGCTTCTAGACATTGGAAGGCTTTGCTTGGTCTGAATGCAGTTGTAATATTAGGGACTGTAGGAGCGATGTTGACCACTCCTAAAGTTTGGACTGCTCAGGCACAACTGATTCTGCCTTCCTCGAATGGAGGCAACCTTGATGCCAACTTGGGAACTTTAGGGTCTTACCGTAACAGTGATCCGAGCTTTTCACCTCAAGTCAATCCCCTGAAAATTCAAGAGGCGATTCTCACCAGTGATGCGATTCTTGAAAAGGCTTGGGCAGCTGATCCTGAGAGAGATGCAGCGAATAAACCTCGCAATTATGGACAATTCTTTGAAGTGACTTCGCTCGAACAAACGAGCGTCATGCTGCTCTCTGTCACAGGCTCAAGTCCCGATATCGCCAAGCAGCGCGCAGAAGCAATTCTCAATGCCTATCGGCAGCGTCTGAGCGAGCTTCGTCAGGCAAATAACAATACGCGCGATGGCTTTAGCCAGAAACAGCTTGAACAAGCTCAACGCAGATTAACTGAAGCGCAGACTGCTCTAGCACAATTCAAACAATCGACAGGATTGGTAAATAACGAAGAACAAACGAAAGGGCTAGTTGGAACGATCAATACTTTAGAAGCGGCACAGGCCCAGGTTCAGGCGGAATCTCAAGCGGCTCGCGATCGCGCGAATACTCTCGCGACTCGATTAAATCTTTCGCCTACTGACGCAGTTCAAGCATTAGGGTTAGACCAAAACGAAGATTACAAAAAGCTTCGCGGTAAGCTCACTGAAGCCGAATCGACATTGGACAAACTGCGCTCGACATTCACAGATCGCAGCCCTCAAGTCCAAAGAGCGATCGTAGAGCGGGACACTTTGCGGAACCAGCTTCAGCAGTATGTTGGGCAAGCCGCAGGTCGAATTTCTGCCAATACAGATTTTACAACTGGGGCGGAAGGACGGAATACCTTAATTGAGCAATTAGTGTTAGCTGAAACGAATGCGAATGGACAACAACGACAAGCAGAACAACTCCAGCAACAAATTGATCAGCGGCAAAAAATCCTCAATCAATTGCCTGCAAATCAAGCAAAACTCAATGCTTTACAGCGACAGGCAGATGTTGCGGAAGGAGTTTATAAAGGGCTAGTTGCACAGACACAACAATCAAATATTGATGCTTTTAATGCGTATCCAAATATTCAGGAGTTAAACGCACCCTTTGTTGATGCTAAACCATCGAGTCCAAAGAAATCTCTGATGGCAATTAATGCGCTTCTTGCTTCTGTCATTGGGAGCATTGCACTAATATTGTTGCTCGAAGCTCGCAATCCATTGCTGACTCCCAAAGATTTGCAGGCTCTAAAATTTTCGCTTGTTGCTCGTATTCCCAAACTAAAGCGACTGGCAATAGAGCCGAATTCAAGCTTTGAAGGTGAGATCGAGTTTCAGCGAGTAGCGTCAGCGATTAGTCTTCAACCGCTGAAAGGGATACGACTGTTAATTGCAAGTGCGATAACGGGTGAGGGAAAAACGACAGTAGCACTGCAACTTGCTCATGCTTTAACCGAACTCGGATTTCGAGTGCTGCTGGTTGACGGAGATTTTCGTAAAGCTCAGTTAAGTCATCAACTTGGTTACTTGAGCGATCGCTCAGTTGGAGATCAAGTCATTTCGTTGCAACCTAATCTCGATTTTGTGCCAACGATGCCTCAGACTGGCAAGATTGTCGATTTAGTCAAACGGGGACGATTTGAACGTTACTTGGCAGTGGCGGAATCTCAGAAAGACTATGATTATGTATTAGTAGACAGCGCTCCAGTCAGCTCAACCAGTGAAACTGCACTAATGGCTGCGATCGTGCCTTATGTTCTTTTTGTCGTTCGCCCAGGAATTAGCGCTCGAAATGTTGTGAATAATAGTTTAGAGCAGTTAACGCAACACCATGCTAAACTGCTAGGCTTGGTGATCAATGGTGTCGAAGTTCAAGGTCATGCCTATTCGTATCACTCTAATCATGATGATCCTCGCCCATATCGATTATCAAATTGATTCTTTTCAGCAGTCTACTCAAAGCGTCAGTCTCATGAGCCAAAACCAGAACATCGCGACTGTCGATTGGAGTAAGAGCCAGGCAGCGAGTACGAATTTGGGTTATGGCTTAAATGCGTATCAAGGTTTTCGACCTGAGAGTTTTAGCACTTCGGCTTATCAAAGTAATATGTCTGTGATGAATCCGGGTTTGATTCGGTTTCATAATAGCAGCATGTTGCAAGACTCTAGCACACCGGATGGGCTGATCGATACGGCTCGTCGAGTTTGGGATGCGAAGAAAGTAAAAGCTGCTTTAGTGGCTTCATTTTCGTCTTTTAAGCGGGAACAACCGCAACGGATGATTAATATTCCGACTTGGCCAGATTGGATGGATGCGGATCGCGACGGATTTCTCGATCGCAATCAGTTTGATAACTATGCAAAGCTGTGCGCTGATTTGGTCAAAATTGTCAACCAAGATGCTCAATTGAAAGTGCAGTATTGGGAAGTGACGAATGAAAAGGATGATCACTACTTTACTCAGTTCTATACGGAGAGTGGCTGGGGTGGGTTGAAGGATGCAGCGAAGCCCGATCGCGTCAATGAACTGGTCACGATTTATAACAAAACTGCGATCGCGATGAAACAAGCAGATCCGACGATTCAAGTGGGCGGGATCGGTCTAGCACGCCCCGATCTGCAACCGTTTTATGTTCCGTTCATCAAGGGAACTGCAAATCATCTTGATTTTTTTACTTATCACTTTTACGCAACGGGAAGTGCTTCTACCTCAGACCAAGATGTGTTTCAGACCACTCGCGCGATTGGCGACTACACTCGCACGATTGTACAAACGCTGCAAAATGCAAGCCCAAATCGCACGATTCCAGCCATGTTGGGTGAATATAACATTAGCTGGACATGGGAAACTCGCGATCCCCGCATGATCAATCATAAAGGGGTTGTGTTTGATGCGTTAACGATGGTCAGTGCCCTCTCAAATGGTGCGACTGCAACCTTGACTTGGAACGAGAAAGATGGCGTTTACGGCAAAATGGACGATAGCAGTCAGATGCGTCTGGGAGGCAAATTCTTACAATTGTTGAATCAATTCATGATTGGCGATCGCGTCTCGACAAAAACTGCTCCTGACAGCGCTATTACGACTTTTGCTGTGAATAATGCTGCTTTAGGATACAAGTCTTACTTGCTGATTAACTCCTCAAATGATTTGCAGCAAGTTCAACTCGATTTTGCTGGATGGCAGCCTACTCAATCGACGTTAGAGACATATACGATCTCGGCTTCAGGCTATCTCAACAAAACCGTTAACTGGTCGGAACTGAACAGTGGATTTGCGATGCCTGCTAGCTCTGTGATGTTATTCACATTTACACAATAATGCGATCGCATTATTGTGAGTTGCTATTTTGATTTGCGCTTTGACTTTGGAGGCGTGCGATGTTCGCCAAAGTATTTCTCGCTGCGATAGCGTAGCCAGACTCTCAGAACTTGCGGAATTTTCTCTTTCTGCTCTTTCGTCAACGTGTTGTAAAGTGCCAAGGCACGTTCTCGCTCTCCTCGACAAGCAGCATTATTATGAGCATCCCAATAGCTACGAGCGACCCGAATTCGGCGACAGACTTCTTTGATCAATGCCTCGCCAGTTAAAGGCTCTTCTTGCTTTGCCATCTTTTTTGATCAGAATTTACTCTAATCATTCTAGTAGGAATGAAGTCGAATCCCCCCACTCCCCACTCCCCACCTATGCAATATTTACTTTAAACTGCCCAGGAGTATTAATCTTGATAATGCCTCCAAATGCACAGTTACAGATTGCCGTGTTCGGGAGAGCAGGGATTTTGCCGATTTTTACTTTAATCGCACCAGGTGACCAAGGGCTGACAATTGCAGGGATACAAGGCATGGGTGTCAGGACTCCAAAAGCAGCAGCAGTTGCAGCAGCCACGGCTGGATTTGCGATCGAACTACACATGGCAAACGGCAAAATATTCGCCATTGGGATATTGTCGAAAATTGTTGCGGCGAGCATTCCATTCACGAGCACAGGAGCACCTTTGGGAATCACAATTAAAGTACTTGGCGCGGCTCCAAATGAACATTGTAAGGAAGCTCCCATACACACTTGTAATGGCATTCGCGATCGCTCTCTAATTCAGATTAATGACTGGGGCAGAAACCGTAACTGTTGCATCTCCTTTTACAGTTGTCGAGATACCTTTGACATTCACCATTCCAGTTGCCTGAACGGTAATACCAGCCGCCGCAATTTCAATTTTATTTCCCCCCATTTTAATGCTGATGCCTGAGTTAGAAATTTTGATTTCACTTCCCCCGACCTTGAGTGAAATGTTTTGCATTGCACTAATGTTTAAGTCGCCAGTCGAACTCATCGTAATTTTTTTCGTTTGATCTTCAAATTTTAGAGAGTTCGAGCCAGGAGTTTTAATTTCAATCTGCTTGTTTTGCTCATCTAAACAAACTTCATTCCCACTGTTTGTTTTAAGCGTGACTTGCTTATCTTTGTCATCGAAGTGTAAGAGATGTCCAGTACTGCTTTTGATTTGAACTCCCTTGTTACTACTTCCCTTGTCTTCTTCAACAAACTGCAATTCATGACCGACTCTTGTCTTAAAGGTTCTGAGTCGAACTTTTCCATCTGCAACTGAATCATCTACTGATGTCGGAGGAGCATCTGTCCCATTCCAAACTCCACCAATGACAAATGGACGGTGAATATCTCCATGCTCAAATCCGACTAGCACTTCATCATTGACTTCAGGTAAGCAATCGAAACCGCGATTTGTTCCGGCTCCAAGACTGATGACTCGCGCCCAGTTACTTTCATGTGCTTCTGTCAGAGTCGGAAACTTAACTCGAACTCGTCCCCATTTTTTTGGATCTTTATTGTTTGTCACCTTTGCGATCATCAATGTTTGTCCTGGCTGGAGTGGAGTCGTTGCACTGAGCATTGATAGTAAGTCATTGCCTCGCAATCCACGAACACTAAATTCTGTTTGATAGACTCGCTCTTGAAAGACATGGCGGGTTTCCGTAATGTAATAATCGCCGCTATATTTGCCCATGTCTGCTAGTTTGGCGACTCTTCCGGGTCGTATTGCAGGATTGCCTTCTGCTTTCGCATCTGCATGAACGAGTTCGCCTCCCAATTCATCGACGAGAGCTTGTGCGATTTTCTCTGCTTCGGCAGTCGAATTGACAGGTTGATCCACAACAATGAGTTTAGGTTGTGTGTTGAAACTGGTGCTTGCAGCATTGCGATCGCCTGCTGCAATCGAAGTTAATGCAGTGGGTGAGTTTTTTGTGGCGACGATCGCTTCTTTTCTCTGATAGTCCCAACCGCGCACTTCAACGGAGCTAACTTGGTCAGCGCTACTGACGCGAACTCGAAAACTGTTGAGATCTAAGAGCCATTTTAGAGTTAAAGTACTGTCTGACCTTGGTTTGCGACAGTTTAGTTTGCCATCTTGAACGTATAGTTCAAAGCCATTTCGTGCAGCCCGTTCTCGTAGAAACTGCATGTGAGTTTGATTTTCCTGAAACACATAATCATGAGCAATGGCAGTGCTATCGATTGTGCCGAGTGTCAGTCCTGCACTTTGAGCGACTCTGCTGATAATGTCGCTATCTGTCATGTTTTGAAAGGATTGACTATGGCGACCGCGATGAAGTCGATGCGAAATATCATAGCCGCGAATGATGATCGGAGCTTGGGCATCGCTACTAAACTGAGTTTCGATCGCAGTAATTTCACCATCGATCACATATCCTTGCTCTGCTTGATGGTATTCCTGTGCTGCTGTGCTGCTTTCGACGAATCCGATTTTGATCGATTTCCCAATCGCGAATTTCGATTCGTGTTGCCACATTGCATCTTGTGATCGCCCTGGCTGACTTGTGTTTTTGATCGTCAGTGTGAACATACTAGGTAAGTGCAGACTTTCTTCGACTACGACCTGCACAATGTCATCCAGCAATGCAGCAGGCGCATCTTGACCATCGATCTTCAGCAAAACTTGAGAGACATATGGAACAGCAGGCATGGCTTTTCAGAGTGTAAGAAAAGATACTGATATATCTTACGCGCAGTTTTGATTATCGCGATCGTTGTTGGCGAGTATCTCTGGTTCGCTGAGATGAGGAGTTGGAGGCGGACATGCCAGGTGTGGTCGTTGTGGCATCGATTTCTTCTAGCGTTAAATCGACGACAGCGCGAACAGGAGTGCCATCTGCGAGAAACATTGTCAGTTTATATCGGAGGCTTTTGACGAAGCAGCGGAGGTATTCTTGGCTACCCCAGGTAAATAGATAAATGGGTGGACGAGCTGCTGAGGGTAAAAAGGCGACGGCGGCTCTAAATTTAGAAATGTGAGCATCGACGACATTGGCTCCTGTTTCGTAGGTATCGAAGATGATGTTGCCGATCGACAAACTGTAAGGTTCAGGGTAGGCAAAGCTGATTTTAGGGATTCCAGTTCCGGTGCGTGCGCCTTCAGATGAGTTGAGTTGTAGCGATCGACTAAAATCGAGTTGTGTCGGATTGAACATGAATTCGATCGTTTCACCGCCATTCTGGGCAATCAGTTGAGCTTTAATTGGGGAGTTCAGGGACATAGTTTATTGACCGTGATTAGAGACGACTAGAGTAGTTGGAGCCACGCCGCTCCCGTTCGATTTCTAAACGTTGGCGCAGTAAGAGATAAACTTCTTGAGCGAGATAATCGAGATAATCAATTACTTCTGTTTCGCTTTCTGAGGTCGAGAGTTCGATGTAATCTGTCTCTTTCCTTTGGATCGTGGGTTGTGGTTGTGAGATTTCCGCAGTGCGTTGAATTCGAGGTAGGGAGCGCTCGATTGGTTTAGGCTTCTCAGCGATGCTTTGTACTAGATTTTCTAAGCTTGACCAAGAGGAATCTATTGTTTGGCTTGATTTTGAGGTGTGCTGTGGGTAAGCATCCTGTTTGGGCTGAAGATCAGGGGTTGGATTAAGCGATCGCAAGACGGATAATTCTTGGAGAACTGTCGGAATCACGGGTAATGATGAGTTTAGCGATCGTGAGATGAGTTCGGGCTGAGTATTTTCAGAGGATGTAACTAGTTCTGAAGGAATTGTAGAGGCGGAAGAATGATTAGAGTGATTCTGAGCAGGTGTAATTGAATCTTCAGAGGAGCGAGCAGCTTTTCTCTGAATGGAGTTAGAGGGAGATTCGACGGAAGATTCCGGTGTTACGAGTTGTTGGAAGGGTTCAGAAATTTGCTGAAAGTCTTGTTGAGCTATTCCGCTAGAAGCTTTTTCAGAAGGATCTAGGTTTTGAGATGAATTAGAGAAAATTTCTGAGTTTGGAGAACGGTTGAGATCCGTGTGCTCAGACGATGAGACAGGAGAGATTTGTCGATCGCTCAAGTTTTCTGAAACCTGACCATCAAATTCAGACATGTCGCTGTTTGAATTCATGGATCTTTGAATACTTGAAAAATTTTCTGAATGAGCAAGATGATTCGACTCACTAGCCTGACCATCAAATTCAGACATGTCGCTGTTTGAATTCATGGATCTTTGAATACTTGAAAAATTTTCTGAATGAGCAAGATGATTCGATTCACTGCCCGGATTTCTAGAAGACTTAAGATTGATCTCGGAAGGCTCAGAAATTGGCTCTGCATTTGCAATCTGTGGTGAATGAGTGGCTGAAGAAGCTAAATCGATCGAACCGTCTGAGTTTTGCTGAATGATACTTTGAGAGCTTCCAGAATATGTTTGAGCAGCATCACTATCCGAATCTATAGATCTTTGAATCCTTGAAGAATTTTCTGAATGAGCAGGCTGGCTCGACTCACTTCCTTGCTGAATAATAGTTTGAGAGCTTCCAGAATATGTTTGAGCAGCATCGCTATCCGAATCTATAGATCTTTGAATACTTGAAGAATTTTCTGAACGAGCAGGTTGATTTGACTCAGTATCTAGACTGCTAGAAGGTTCAAACTTGCGCCCAGAAGAACTAATTTCTGGCTCTAGATTTTCAAGTTGGGGTGAATGAGTGGCTGAAGGAGCTAAATCGATAGCACTATCTGAGTTTTGCTGAATGACAGTTTGAGAGCTTCCAGAATGTGTTTGAATAGACGGCGCTTTGCTACCGTTACTCTCTCTCTCTGGAAGAGAAGTTGGTGTGGACAGTGTGAAGTCTGTTGAAGCTGATTGAAGATTAGATTCTGGCTGACTGTTTGTCGCTGCATTAGACTTTGTTTGGTTCCTTCCAAATTCTACCTCGGTAGCGGTTGACTGTGAGAAATGAGACGATTCAAACATGCTCTCAGGTTTGCTTTTAGTCGCCGGATCTGAGGAGCTATCTAGCTTAGGTTGAATGGTTTTGCTAGTAGAGTGTGATGCATTGAGTTGATTGTCGATCGCTGAATTTGGAGAATTGACCACCTGAGAATCATGGTCTACTCTTGAAATCATTTGCTGCGCAATTGTCGGTTTAGAAGATGGTTGAAGTAGATTAGAAGATGCTTCGTTCGATGTTGTACTGTTAATCAGGTCCTCGGGTTCAGATTTGATCTCAGAATCAAATGAGCGAGAAATAGATTCTGAATTTTCGATTTCTGAGGAACGAGCAGTGAGCGAAATGGAATCATACTGTTGAGACTCTTGCTCTGACTGGAAGTTTTGAGCCGAATCTAGCTGTCGTTGAATCTTAGGAAATTCAGACGGCGATCGAGAAATTGAAGTTTCTTGAGAAGTTTCTTGATTTTGAGAAAATTCAGAACGCAACTGGGCATTGATACTGTGAGAACCAGATCCAATCTCTGGTGTACTCTGTCTTTGAATGTTGAGTGATTCAGATGGCGCTTGTGTGTTAAAAGGAATTTCAATGTGGTGAGAGGGCTGTTGTTGAGAGGCTGAGCTATTGATATCAGCTTCTATAGAAGGATTCTGAAAATTGTGTCCTAGCTGCGAGTTTTCTAATGGTTCAGTCTGTCTCTGAATGGCAGATGGTTCAGAAAGCGATTTTAGTTCTATTGTTGATTGAGAATTATCTGCTGATTCAAGTCTCTGCTGGAGAGAATTTCCGATAAAATCTGCTTCTGCTGTCGATTGAGAATTTGAGGTGTTAGAAGGGCTGTGGCTAACGTTAGGTTGATCGGATTCTTCGCTGCGTTGTATGTTGCTTGTATCTCCTAAATTCTCGATTCTAGAGGGCTTTGTCTCTTGAAACTCCTCAGGGATAGGAGGCAGTTCAGAGCCAGTCTGCTTGCGTTGAGCGATTAGATCATTGGTAAATTGCTGAGATGTTGCTTCTGATGCAGGCAAGGATGGTTGAGAAATGAAAGTGTTTTGACCTTGATCGAATTCTGAGCGCGATCGAGAATCTGAACTATCTGAGCGAGGCTCATGTTCAATCGACTGTGAATCTTCCGAATTAATTGCTCTCTGAAGCGTTGAAGATTCAGAGGAGAAATGTGGGGCGTTAATCGACCTTTCGCGTGGATTTTGAGATAAGCTGCTGTGAAAATCAGGTTGTATAGTTTCCGGTAAGCTAGCTTGCCTCTGAATAGTGGGTATGTCGGGAGATGATTGTGGAGAGTGAGCAACTGCGTCATGATTAGCTGGCGATCGCGAATCTGAACTACCAGGATGAATTTCGTCATTCATCGGCTGAGCGTTTAAATTGTCTGATGAATCAGCTTGTCTTTGAATGATGGGAGATTGAGAAGACAAATTGTCAGATTCTTTGCTCAGAGTAGGCTCTGAAGTACTATCATCAAACTCGCTAGTCGTGGGCTGATTGTTGTGCTCTGATTGTGCGCTGTTTGACGGATCAGCCTGTCTTTGAATCGCGAGTATTTCAGTGGAGGGCTGTAGAGAGTATTCTGCTTCGTTTTGAATCGGCTTCGACGGGGCAGACTTGCTATCAGAGCGCATCGATTGAGAAGAACTTAAATCTTCTAGATGTTCAGGCTGTCTTTGAATGACTGAGGATGATTGAGCTTGAATGTTTTGATTGTCATCTTTAGGAGCCAGCGGCTCATCAATGTGAGGTTTGCGAGCAATAGATTGAACATTGGATGCTAACTCGGATATTTGAACCGATTTAGTCTGATTTTGGATTGCTTCTAGTTCAGAAGATGAATGTTGAGCCTGAAGAGGGTCATTACCTTGGTCAAATTGCGATCGCAGATCCGAGGACTCAGTGCGAAGAACGCTCGCGGCTGGCTGAGACGCTTGCGGGGGTTGAAAATTGGCTGACAGATCAGTTTGTCTTTGAATTGAGAATGCTTCAGAAGATGGTTGAATCTCAGCTTCTTCAGTGGATGAGAACTCGGAGTTTTTCAAGAATTCTGAATTCTGCGAATTTTCATATTGAATTTCAGCAACTTGTCTCTGAATTGCTGAATCATCAGCGCTTATCTGTTGGATATTCAGATTGTTCTCACCACGATCCAGTTTCGTTGAGTCTAAACTCTCGGAAAGATGGGTATCATTTGTGAGGTGAGTAGGCTGTTCTGATGGCAAACGCTGTACAGTTGTTTGATCAGTAAATTGGGCGAACTGTTGATGATTATCGGTCAATCGCAGCCGCTCAGCCGTAACTCCCGGCTCTGGAATGCTAGTTGCTGGGGAATCGGACAGATGATTGCTAGAATCTAGCTGCTTCTGAATAAGACTAGGTTCCTGAGATTGCGATGCTGATTCAATATTTGGTTCCTGAGATTGCGATGCTGATTCAATTGGATTAACAATACTCTCATTGCCTTGAATTTTGCTATTTGAGGAATCGGACAGATGATTGCTAGAATCTAGTTGTTTCTGAACAAAATTAAAGTCTTGAGGCTGAGATGCTGATTCAATTGCTTGAGTAATCCTCTCATCGATCTGAGAATTGCTCTGAATCGTGTTGTTTGGGGCACCGGACAAGTGATCACTAGAATCTAGCTGTTTCTGAATAAGACTAGGTTCTTGAGATTGCGATGCTGATTCGATTGGTTGAGTAATCCTCTCATTGCTTTGAATTGTGTTGTTTGGGGCACCGGACAGGTGATCACTAGAATCTAGCTGTTTCTGAATAAGACTAGGTTCTTGAGATTGCGATGCTGATTCAATTGGCTGAGTAATCCTCTCATTGCTTTGAGGAGTGCTTTGAATCGTGCTATTTGAGGAATTGGATAGATAGTCACTAGAATCTAGCTGTTTCTGAATAAGATTGAAGCCTTGATGCTGAGGTGTTAAGTCATTTGAGCGTGAAGAACTATCATTGAACGGTCTATTGTTCTGAAATCTGCTGTCTAGAGGACTAGAGCTACGATCGCTAACTTCTGCTTTCCTTTGAATAAAATTAGCTTCTTGAGATTCTGGTATCTCACCTGCTTGTACAGAGGTTGTATCTAGCTGCGTATTGCCTTGAACTGCGCTACTTGAGAAGTTAGACTCGGGATTAGTAAACTCTGCTGCATTCTGAGATCGTGATGTTAGCTCACTAAATTTTGCAGCACTGGCATCTATTTCTGCATTTTTTTGAATTGTATTATTCAGAGAATCAGATTCATGACGGCTAACTTCTACTTTCCTTTGAATAAAGCTAGCTTCTTGAGATTCCGGTGTCTCGTTTGCTTGTACAGGGGGTGTATCTAGCTGCGTATTGTCCTGAGTCGCGCTACTTGAGAAGCCAGACTCGGGAGCACCAAATTCCGCTGAATTCTGAGATAGTGATGTTAGCTCGCTAAATTTTGTGGCGCTTGAATCATTTTTTGTAACATTTACATCTATCTCTGCACTTCTTTGAATCTTATGACCTAGGGAATCAGATTCATGACGACTAGCTTCTGACTTCCTCTGAACAAAACTAGCTTCTTGAGATTGTGGTATCTCGTTTGCTTGTACAGTAGTTGTATCTAGCTGTGGATTGCCTTGAGTTGTGCTGGTTGAGGAATCTGATCCCCGATCGCTGAAATCGACTACATTCTGAGGTGGGATTGCTGGCTCACTTAATCCCGCAAGATTCTCATCTTGCTTCATATCTCTTTGAAGTGTACTTTCTGAAGGATTAGGCGGGCGATTGTCAACATCTAAGTTTCTTTGGAGAATAGATTCATCCTGAATAGATGTTGGAAAAGAATTCAAATCTTCCTCGCCCTTACTGCTCTCTCCTGTCGGAAAATTTGACTCCTCAAACTCCATTCTGGGAGCAGTCGAATGTGATGAACCATACGTTTTAGGTTGCAGTACTTCGCTCGGCTGCCTAGCACTCTTCTGTGTAGATGACTGTGCAAAAAAAGGAGACTTCTGAACCCACGGATCTGAGAAAGGTTCTTCCTCTTCAGGCGTTGACTTAGGCGAAAAAATGCCAGGATCGAGAATATTCAGCCGTCGTGTTCCCAATGGCACAATAAACTGTTGCCCTAACGGAGCAGTCAGATGCGGTGGATGACGCACCTCAGAAGAACTCGATGAATCGTTAGGCAAGTCAGTCATAATTTAGTTACTTGCAAAATATCCAGATTGATCGCGAGAATTCAGAATCGTTGCTCCACCGCCACCTTGATTTGCAACAATCTTCAAACCTTCATAGACGAGCGTCAACTCTTCGATCGCAACACTATTTGCATCCGCACTCAAAGCAGGTGCCTTCCATCCCGTCGGTACAGCCCCAATCAGTGTCCAACACTGCATCGTCTCACCCGCTTGATTAAACACCAAAATATTGATATTCCGCCGATGCTGCTGGATCGCCGTTCCTTGATTGCGTTGCTCTAGTACCGCATTGATCCAATTCCAAAACACCAGATCATTGGTAATCCCGCGTTTTAGAGTCACTTCACTAAATTTCGGTTGACCCAGTAGAATTCTCTGCTGATCATTCACTCCGCCCTCAGAGATCGATTCATGTTGAATTTGGACACCTAACCCCTGACATTCGGTAAATGCCGCAGTTAAACTACTTTCAATCTCCACATAGAAGCGATTCGCTGTAACAAAATCTAGCCCAAACTCAGTCGTCCCATTTCTACTCATCTGTTGTACCTTCCATCTCGAATCGCTTGCAATTTGAGATCAGCTTGAAGCTTTTCGTAGACACGAGCGCTAAATTCTTTCATCGCGAGCGGATCACGCAACAGCTTTTTCGCAACCTG
Organism: Leptolyngbya sp. FACHB-1624; assembly: GCF_047649235.1. Classification (NCBI taxonomy): domain Bacteria; kingdom Bacillati; phylum Cyanobacteriota; class Cyanophyceae; order Leptolyngbyales; family Leptolyngbyaceae; genus Leptolyngbya; species Leptolyngbya sp. FACHB-1624. Next base: position 5,572,547 of record NZ_CP180258.1, on the reverse strand, counting down.
AGATAAGATGACTGGATCAATAGATTGAGAATTCATCGTGTGTCGAATGTTGTTTAAGCTTACCAATCTCAAACACCCAGCGGCGGCGCTCTGAGTGATCTAAATTGAGAATATCTTCTAAAGACCAATGAAAAGCGGATGCAACACAAGCTACCTCTTCATAGAGCGCACCTGAAGGGTAGCTTACGGCTCCCCCGCAAGTTCTAGCTCCACTTTAAAAGCAGTGCTACAAGTGGGGCATTGTGCAGGAATATGAGCATTGCCCTGTTGATTAATTCGATTAAAAAATTCTCGTAAATAAGCTAAATCGCGAGAAAACAAGTTCTCTAAATTCTCTGGAGTCAGTGTAGATAAGCTTCCCAACTGCTTGATCACTCGCGATAGCATAATCAGTAATCCATAAGCAGTACTCTCTTGAGTGCGTCGATCGCGCTGTACTGCAATCTCATCTTTTGCCGTCGCCAAACGCATGATGCCCTGACGATGCACAGCACCATCAGTCCCGACCAAGCCACGCGGCAAAGTAAACTCAAACTCGATCGCATCCATAGACTATGCAGGAATCGGAATAGACTCATCCATAGTAGATTCAAGTTCATTAATTGAACGATAAAATTTCTGCAAATAGTCCAGATCGCAAGCAAACAATCCTTCAATCACTGCGGGCGTTACCTCATCTAAGGCACCGAGCTTGATCATCACGCGCGATAGAATAATCACGCTTGCATACGCCGGATTAGCGCGCACTCGTGGATCTCTTAACGGGACAATTTCATCGATCGCTCTTGATAACCGCATGATTCCTTTGCGATGCACATTGCCGTCTGCATCCAAAAAACCCTTCGGTAACTCAAACTCAAATTCAACTTGCATCACTATTTGCCACCTTGACTCGTTTCAATTCTTCAACTGCGACTTCAATTTCTTCGACTTCCATCTCATCGCCCCGCGCATTCACATCTAAGATGCGATAGCCCATAGGAAAAGCTCCCTGAAATTCCAATCGAAACTGCTCCTCAGCCGCTTGATTGAAAATAATCAGAGAGCCATTCCGTCGTTGGGTTGCCCAATTTCCATCTTGAACTGCTGCAATCCAGTTCCAAAACGTCATAGAGCAGGTTAGCCCGCGACGAAGTACCAAATTCGAGTAACTGACATTTCCCGGTATCTTTGTTCCGACAATTCGCCCAACTGCTTTCCCTTGTGCGCCCCATTTTTGAGGCGTAACATGGTTTGTCTCAATCACCTGCTGCGAAGATTTAAAGCCGCTACATTCCAAGAAGTACCCATCTACAGAATCTTTGCTGCCATCCAAACGCAACTCTAGATAAAACCTGCAAGTTGTTAAAATCTCAGGAAAACCAGCCATAGTTAGGGATCTTTAATGGAGAACTTCAGGCGTTCGTATTGTAGTTCAAGTGTCCAAGTTTCAAGCTCGCTGCTGCCTGCATCACGAGCCGGAACATCAAAGCTACTGGGTAATACGCCTTGGAATTCATACAGAATGCCAACTTTTGCTTCTGTCCCAGAGTAGTAGACATTCACGGACATATCTTTACGCTGATCCCGTGCTTTGGAAGATTCCCCCAAGTTCGACTTCGAGGCGCAATCACTGTACCATTTCCAAAGCTTTTCGTCGTCACCTTGCTGATGTTTGCCAGGAACGAGAATGAGCTTTACAGATCCATATTTCGGTTGGCTTGGCGTACTCAAAACGAGTGCTTTACCTTTAGGTCCAGACCCGATCGAGTTGTCTGCACCAGATGGAGAAATATCCACCTGCATTCCGCTGACTTCTTTGACAATCAAGTTTTTGATGTCTGTAAGTTCGACAGAAAAACTGTCACTAGAGAGGAGTTCAATTGTATCTGCCATAAATGATTATCCAAATCAACTCAAGGAACACTTGCTTTCATAACTTAAGCCGGATCAAACTGGTCAACTTGCAGCGTGTAGGTTTCTTCGAGCAATCCACCCCCGATCGACAATTGCCCGATCGTATATTTACAAACCCAGACTCCGCTAAGTTTCCAAGAATCGATCACTTCACCCGCAGCATTAAAGGTTTTGATCGTTCCCGTGGTTCTTGCTGCGTCCGGAAACCCATCGCCATTCTCTGACTTGGGCATACATTCTTTCAGCCATTTCCGCATCAGCGAGCTAGTACTTTTTGCGTTTCCACTTGCAATGGTTTTCACCGTAATTTGTACGGCAGCTTCCCGCTTTTTCGTAAACGTCTGCCGAACTGCCCCTTTATCTCCAGACATCAAAGCGTCCCCGCCTTGAATATCTGTTTTGTAAGCCGGAACATCAACGCTCTTGAACTTGAGCGCATCAAATTTATCCAGCTTGAGTTCAAAATTCTCAACGGTCACGATCGCCATTTTGCATCACCTCTACAACTTCGACCAAATTAATCTCTCTGGGTTACTTATGCTTGAGGTGATCTCCCCTACCTCTCTGTAGTTTAGGAGAATCAGGGGGATCAACCTTTACGCAATGCGCTACAAATTTGGCATTACTGACCCGGTGCCCACTGGCTGATGCGGAAGATGACAAACTCAGCCGGACGAACAGGACACACGCCCACTTCAACATACAAACGACCGAGCATCATGGTTTCATGAGTGTTCAATTCACCATCGCACTTGACGTAGAATGCTTCGCTAGGCGATCCACCGACCAAAGCTCCTTCGCGCCACAGACGCTCAAGGAAGTTACTCACGGTGCGGTTCACACGTGCCCAAAGATCAGAATCATTCGGCTCAAACACAACCCATTGAGTCCCAATCTCGATCGACTTTTCGATATAGCTCAGTAAACGGCGAACACTGATATAACGCCATTGCACATTATCCGGCTCGACCAAAGTCCGAGCGCCCCAAATCTTAAAGCCGCGATTGTAGTTGGCAAAGTTGCGAATACAGTTAATCCCTACCGGGTTTAGCATTTCTTGCTCGCGCATGTTCGTTTCGTAAGCCAAGCCCAGCACACCGCGCGGAGTGTCATTTGCCGGAGCCTTGAAGATGCCGCGAGATTCGTCTGTACGACACCAAACACCCATCATATGACCTGAAGGGGGAATCAAGATCGGACGACCGCCATTCCGAGGATTCGCAACTTTGATCCAGGGATAGTACAAGGCACCAAACATCGATCGACGATTGAACTCTTTGAGCCAGTTGAACACATCTTGAGGCTTCTGCTGTTCTGGTGCAACGGCTTTGTTGTCATTTTTTCCAGGCTTAACCGGAGGTGCATCGAGCACTGCCATCCGATAGGCTGGTCCTGGGAAAGAATTTTCACATAGGCTCAGCATCATTTCCATCACGCCGTGCACTTGATCGATGTCCATGATGCCTTCTTGATACACACGCATCAGGTCAGGGCAGGCAATCATTGCGACTTCATCGACTTCAAAAATGCCTTGCATTCCGGTTTTGTCGCTGCGCTCACCTTGCAAGTCGCGTGCTAAATGTTCAAGTTTTGCGACATAGGGAGGGGGTGCAACTTCGTAAGAGCCATTTGCAGGACGACGAGATAAAGGCTGTCCACTTTGAGCAATATCTGCGATCGCGACATATTGCGAATCTGCAAGTGCAGTCACAACATAGTCTGCAACCGCTGTTTCTGCTTTAGAGTTCATCGTCAAGTGATCATATTCTTCAAGAATTTGATCACCATTGCGCACGATGAGCTTAAAGTATTCACCTGTGTTTAAAGGAGGATCTACATTAGCAGGAGCGTTACTCGGTAAGGGTTTGGGCGTACTTTCTAAAATTGTGACAGCTAAACGACCTTCACTAGAAGGCAGGGCAGGTGCAGTGCTAGTGCTCGCTGCTTTGAGATTAAAACGAAGTGTGGGTTTGCCGCTCGAAGTCAGCAATTTACATCCTGTTTCTTCAGCCGAGGGTGCAGCCGAACCCGGAAGTTTTGTTCCAATACTGACGACCCAGCAGCGACCTCCTCCATTCAAGAACCAACCTTGAACTGCAAAAGGCAGATAAGCATCAAAATCTGTGAATCCGTCTGAACCTGGTTTGCCGAAGCATTCTAAATACTGTGCCCAATTGGTAATGAGCATCGGCTTGAAAAGTTCTGCATCACCTCGAACATCTTCAGTGAAGCCAACAAAGCCTGCTACACTCAAGCTCACGCCATCAATGGGACGACTGCCACGATCGACTTCTTCGACGTAGACCCCAGGAGCAAAATAATCTAATGGCACAGGGAATCCTCCACAAACGATTTTTGAAAAGTTAAATCCGTCTTCGATCGACTTCTCAAAGTTGGAATCAAAGTTGAGAAAGCCAGTGTCATTACTGAGCTAAATCTGATGGCGTGAACTAGAAATTTAGCTAATTCCCAATTGTGCTGTTCTAATTCGCAACTAATTCTACTCTGCTCACCAGATACTAGAGAGTAAATCCACGAATCATATTCACTCAAGTTTCATAATTGATACATCGCAGAATTACGGATCTCTTTACTTAATCCTCATTTTCTAGGTTCGGAAAACCCTATCTGTCTTAGATCCAGTAATTTCACAGAGGCTCACTCTTTTAGAATTGCGTGTACCTTGTTGGGCAGAGGATGAATGTATGAGTAATTATTTAGCGATCGCAACTGTTACTGCCATTCTGCAACGGATTCTTCAGTCTGCGGTGCAACTAGATGTCAGTGGTGCCCGAGTGACAACGTTACAGCCTAGTAGTTTAGGAGGAGGACTCACTCAAACTGGAGTGAACTTGTATCTTTATCAAGTCAGCCGTAATCCAGCTTTAAATAACTCTGAAGGCTCACTCATGCGAAAAGGCACAGTTTCAAAGCGACAAACTGCTTTGGATCTGAACTATTTAATTAGCGTTTATGGCAATGAAGCAGAGCTAGAGCCACAGCGATTACTTGGAAGTGTGATTCGTGTCTTTAGCGATCGTCCAAATGTCATTCCAGAAATGATTCAGGAGACTCTAGCAGATTCTTCGTTTGCATTTTTAGCTCAGTCGAACTTAGCTGATCAGTTCATGCAACTGCGGATTATGCCCAATGATCTCAGTTTGGATGATCTATCAAAAGTTTGGACAACGTTTTTTCAAACACCCTATGCTCTATCAATGAGCTATCGAGTGACGACGGTCATGATTGATGGCGAGGAAACGAATCAACAGGCGTTACCGATCCGCGATCGCAGTTTTGGCGGGATTGTTCCTTTTCCCAGTCAGCCTGTGATTGATCAGGCTGTTTCGGAGACAGGATGGTTTGATCCACTTGTTGCGGAAAGTACTTTAGTGGTGAGAGGTAAACATCTTCAGAGCCAATCGGTTGCGATCCGAATTGGAGATGCAGAGGCTGCTCCGATAGACATGAATGAAACTCAAATTAAATTGCCGCTGCTCAATTTAATTCACGACTTAAGACCTGGAGTTCAGCATTTACAGGTTCTGCACCGCATTGCTTCTGGTACTGGAACGACTAGCACGGTTGGATCGAATACGGTTCCGATCGTGATTCGTCCCGTGATTAAAAGCTGTCGTTGGATCAGTTCTAATCAATGGGATGACTTAAAATCGGGTGAGATTGAGGTTGAATCTAATTTAGCGATCGCGCCTCGTCAAAGAGTTGTTCTTGTTCTCAACGAATGGACGATTGAAAACCCTGCGGCTTATCTATTTGAAGCGACTTTGCGAACTGAAATAACCCCATTACTCCGAATTCCCATTCGTTCTGTCAAACCCGGTACTTATCTAGTTCGATTACAGGTAGATGGGGCAGAAAGTCCCTTATCGATCGAAACTGACTCGCAGAGTCCAACTACAAATTGGTACAACAGTCCTAAAATCACAATTGGGTAAAAACGATGGATGAAGAAATGATGCAGCGTGAAGTTGAAGCAATGAGTATCAATCGCCTCAATGAGTTAGGCAATCGTGCGATTCAAGCAGGTCTAATTGCTGGGCACGGCTATTATCAGGGGCAGTACGAACTCTTGCATCAGGGTAATTCCGTTCTTTTATCGCCTGAAGAAGCAGAAAACTATCTGGAAAACCTCCTACACAAGGCAGCTTAAAATTAGTAATCGAGGGATAATTATGGAGAAGCAAAGTGCTCGACACCTCGGCAAATCGGCTCATCAAGTGAATTCCCGTCTGCAACTGAGAGCTTTTGCTCCACAGTCTACCTCGGTGAGCCAACCTGCTCCAAATTTACGATCGCATTCCTTAGCTTCGCTATCCATTCAGCCCAAATTAACGATCGGTGAACCAGATGACAAGTACGAGCAAGAAGCCGATCGCGTTGCTACTCAGGTTGTAGACCAGATCAATACTCCAGTCGTACAACCTCAGCTACCTGTACAGCGCCGAGAAGAAGAAGAGGAACTCCAGGCAAAACCTGAGATTACAGCAATTCAGCGTCAGGAAGAAGAAGAACTTCAGACATCGCGTGAAACAGGAGAGCCACAAGAAGCATCGGCAGCATTAGCATCTGCGATTGACAGTGCCAGAGGCAGGGGACAATCTCTCGATGCAGGACTGCAACGATCGATGGGTCAGGCAATGGGTGCAGATTTCAGTCGGGTGAGAATTCACGCCGATGCACAAGCCGATCAGATGAATCGATCAATTCAAGCAAAAGCCTTCACGACGGGGCAAGACGTTTTTTTTAGACAGGGAATGTACGAACCTGGAACTCGAAGTGGGCAAGAGTTGATTGCCCATGAACTCACCCATGTGGTTCAGCAGAATAGTGGAACGAGGTCGAACATTCAAACCTTTAGAGAAAAGAATAGCTCAGACCAGGCAAATCAAGCCTTTGATCCACCAATTAAACAGATGAGCTTGGAGAACATCGAAAATGTCATCACAAGAATCGAGCATGAAGAGATAGAAATTGATGATGAAGAAATAGATGCGTTTCTAGAGCGATTGGATGAATTAGAAGCGACGTACCTTGTGGAGTCAATGGCAGAAGTGTTGCCAAACTTGAAATGGGGACAAAGCACAATGACTGGTCTGCCATCAACTAAGAAGAACGCCGAGCAATATGACGCAAGCATGGAGGAAGCATTAAAGAAATCAGGTAAATCAAAAGACATGGCAGTAGCGCGGGTGGAAAAGTCGAGTACTCCTCTAGCAAGATGGCTTTATGCTGACGGACCAGAGCCATCTGTTGTTAACTGCTGGGAATCAGTACTGCTAGCAGCATTTCGGATTGGAATGATCGATAAGAAATACATTAAATCAGCGCTCGTTCATAAAGGAGGTAGACCCCGATACGTAGATGTGATGATGAAAAACAAGACAAAGGCAGTGACTCGCCCAGCTAACAAACAGCCGCGCGAACTTTATGCAGTCTTGGATGCAATTCCAGCAGGGATGGTAGTCGCATTTGGTGAGGTTCCTGGACATGTCGCACTATCTACAGGTAAAAGAGTACCGATTCAGAATGAAGCAGTCAGAACAGAAATCGGAGCAGCAGAAGGGAACGAAATCCTAGAGTTAGATGGTGGCGCTGCGGGATTAGGTACGGTGGAGGAAGCGATGGCACGCAATCGGTCTGAGTATTCGGCGGTTGTTACGTGGGGTGCGCTCCCCCGAAATCTCTCCTGAATCTATGCTTCTATTTAATTGAAGCTGATCCCTGGGTATTCTAAATCCATGTTCAAGAGTTGGGATTGATCATGGACAAGCAATTTGCACGTAAGATTAGCAGTCAGACCGCTCCGATCAATTCTCAACTGAGAACTAAGCCCTTTGTTCAGCCCAAATTAACGATCGGTGAACCAAACGATCAGTACGAGCAAGAAGCCGATCGCGTTGCTGCTCAGGTTGTAGATCAGATCAATACTCCAGTTGTACAACCTCAGCCGCTTGGACAACCTCAACCGTCTGCACAACCCCAAGAAGCAGAAGAAGAGGAACTCCAGACAAAACTTGAGATTACAGCGATTCAGCGTCAGGAAGAAGAAGAACTTCAGACATCGCGTGAAACAGGGGAGCCACAAGAAGCGTCGCAAGCATTAGTATCTGCGATTGACAGTGCTAGGGGCAGTGGACAATCTCTCGATGCAGGACTGCAACGATCGATGGGTCAAGCGATGGGTGCAGATTTCAGTCGAGTGAAAATTCACACCGATGCACGAGCCGATCAGATGAATCGCTCAATTCAGGCAAAAGCCTTTACGACGGGGCAGGACGTGTTTTTTCGGCAGGGAATGTATGAACCTGGAACTCGAAGTGGGCAAGAGTTGATTGCCCATGAACTCACCCATGTGGTTCAGCAGAATGCCTCTTCGATTCATCGTTCTGTGATTCAAAGAAAAGTGGGCTTTGAATTTGAGACATCATGGCGCGTTCGCGATATCAGCGAGGTGAATAACGAAGAAGGTCTGGAACAACATCAAGAAGAAAAAGATGCCTGGATCGCAAAAATCGATAAAATCTTGCTGACTCAGATGTTACCGAACCCAGTTCACGCCTTAAAAGTAGAGGGAGAGAAGAATAAGCCTCAAGAGGAACTTAAAGAATTATGGTTTAGCAAATATAATTTCCCAGAAAATCCGAATGACCCGAATGTGCTAAAAGAAGAGGGACTGAACAGAATTACAAGGCTTCATGACCATCCTCAGTACCCGACATTCTTTAATGAACTTGTCCAGACTCTCAGAACGGGTAACAAAATCGCAGCTAAACCGCTGCTGGGCAAGAATATCGCCAAGGCGGCAAAGATAGTGACAGCTGCAAAATACGATCTAACAGCAGATAGTAGCCCTGCTGGAGGTTCTAACCTAGAATGGGTCACGGCTCCCCTGACGAGCGCGGCCGAAGTCAATGCAGTGATGACGAATCTGACTGCGATGGTTCATCAATTCAATGGACTCAAAAATCAAGAAGAAATCAAGCTGGACGAGCTTGGAGGAATACAAGGGGGAGGTGTAAAAGCGAAAGGAGGCTTAGTCATCTACCCTGAAGTGGGTAAGGAGATGATTTTTGAACCTCAGACAACTACAGGCATCAAGATTGACCAGCTTCCTAAATTACTTGAATATTTGAACGACCAAACCGAACATTGGTATGAATGGGAATCAACCTTCTTAAAAAGGAAGCAGGCTAAAAGTGATTTATTTGGGCAAGGCGGACTAGATAAGCTTGTTGCAGCTGATGCTAGTGCTAAAGTAGCGATCGCTCAATTTAAGCAGACGGTACTGCCACAGCACGCGCCGCAACTTGTTCGCACCAGTACTAAAGAGTTAGAAGGACTAGCGATCTTGCTAGCGAGTTATCTCAAAACAGCCGATACTCTACCCGCCAAATCCAATGCAAAATCGATTGCCGAGGGGTTAATGTCTCGTACGGACTTTGCCCACAACTTCAAATTACTACCCCCTGCTTATCAGCAATTCTTCAGTGAGAATCCCCAGCAATTTGTTAATCTCATGTTGGATGCTGCAGAGATGAAAGGGACGGGAGGCAATAAAGTATATACCAACACGGTTGAGCGCGGTGGCGTAGACAATCGCGTTGAGAAAGTTATTCCTTTGACACGCCAGCAGTGGCTAGAAAATATTCCGTCTGGTGTTGATTTGCTCAAGCACTACTCGAATCTATCAAATGAGGCAAAAGAGATTGAAGGAGTTAGCGAAGACGATTGGAATCCCATTCATAAGTCGCTAGGGGCATTAGGCAGCGTCGATGATCAAGTTGGAGCACCTGGCAAGCAAACGGATGCTCTGGTTGTTGAATTTCGTCGTATGTTTGGGGGAAATATGACCGAAGCCGATCTGCTTCCGACTGCAAAAGCAATCTATGCATTAGTTGATCAACTCAACAAGAACGAAAATCTAAAGTATGAAAAACAAGCACCAAATTAATGGCAACCTCTCTATCTCCTGAAAAAGATCTCGGACAATTTTAAAGTTGGCTTAAGTCCGTAGCTTCGTGAAGTTAGATAGACTGAGGTAAGTTGTCACGATGACATTGTAGATGGGGCAAGGATGCTATAAAGCGTGAGATGCTTTGGGAGTGATCGAAATCACTCCCAAAATAATGTATAAAAATCTATCTTGGGGGAGATGGCATTAGGGTAATATTAATTTGCAATAGCGCGTATCGTTTGCCACTTGGGCATGCTGAAGCATGAATATAGATTTCAGCCGTAGCCCGTATGACATCCGCAACGTCTCACCCTATTACTTTGCCAGGATATTGTTTAACCGAACAACTCTACTCTGGGAGCCGTACGATCGTCTATCGCGGACATCGGGAGAGTAATGGTCAGCCCGTCGTCGTAAAGTTTTTACGGAATCAATATGCCAGTCTTGCGGAGTTAGTGCAGTTTCGGAATCAGTATGTCTTGACAAGAGAGCTAAACTTGCCATCAGTGATACGAAGCTACAGTCTTGAACCTTTTTATAACGGATATGCTCTTGTCATGGAAGACTTTGGCGGAGTCTCGTTAAAGGAGTATATCGAATCTAAGCCGCTTGACTTATCCGAGTTCTTCTTGATCGCACTTCAACTTTGCGCCAGTTTAAAGGGATTAGCAAACCATTGCATTATTCACAAAGATATTAAGCCTGCCAATATTCTGATCCATCCAGAAACGCGGCAGATTAAACTGATTGATTTTTCGATTGCTTCTCGTCTATCTAAGGAAACCCAAGAGCTTCAAAATCCTAACATCTTAGAAGGAACCCTTGCCTATATTGCCCCTGAGCAAACTGGGCGGATGAATCGGGGAATTGATTATCGAAGTGATTTTTACTCTTTGGGAGTTACCTTCTACGAACTGCTCACCGGACAGATCCCTTTCTCCTCAGACGATCCAATGGAGTTAGTCCATTGTCATATTGCAAAACAGCCTGCTGCTGTTGATCAGGTTGCACCAACCGTTCCACCTATACTTTCTCAAATTGTCAGTCGATTGATGGCGAAGAATGCTGAGAATCGCTATCAGTCGATCACAGGACTTCAGCATGATCTACAAAAATGCCGGACACAATTTCAGGCAACGGGTACAATTGTTTCTTTTGAACTCGGTGAGCGAGATATCTGCGATCGCTTTGTGATTCCTGAAAGACTCTACGGAAGAGAAGCAGAAATCGATGCCTTGTTTTCTGCTTTCGATCGCGTCTCTCAAGGCAGCACAGAATTAATGCTCGTCGCGGGATTCTCAGGAATTGGTAAAACAGCAGTTGTCAATGAAGTACATAAACCTATTGTTCAGCAACGTGGGTATTTCATCAAAGGCAAATACGATCAGTTTCAGCGTAATCTTCCGTTTTCTGCTTTTGTGCAAGCGTTTCGCGATCTGATGAGACAGATCCTCGGAGAAAGCGACGCTCAAATCGCTGACTGGAAGCATAATATTCTGAGAGCCTTGGGAGACAATGCACAAGTTATTATTGATGTCATCCCAGAGTTAGAAAGTATTATTGGTCGGCAGCCATCAGCCCCAGAACTCTCTGGTAGTGCAGCTCAAACGCGATTTAACCTACTATTTCAAAAATTTATTCAAATCTTTGCCACCTATCAGCATCCATTAGTCATCTTTCTAGATGATTTGCAGTGGGCAGATTCTGCTTCTTTGGACTTGCTCAACTTACTAGTGGGTAAGTCTAAAACAGAGTATCTACTGGTCTTGGGTGCATATCGAGATAATGAGGTATTTCCAAGTCATCCACTTTTGCTGAGTATTGAAGAAATTCGCAAAGCGAATACTAGGATTCAAACGATTACATTACCTGCACTTCCTCAATCTGATATTCATCAACTCGTTGCACATACGCTCAATACCACAATTGAGCTAGCTCAAGCTTTGGCAGAATTAATCTATCAAAAAGCAAATGGCAATCCATTCTTTACCAGGCAATTTCTCAAAGCCCTACATGCAGATGGTTGGATTCAATTTAATCAGCAGGAACACATTTGGGAATGCGATATTACAACCGTGAAATCGCTCGTTCTCACAGATGACATCGTTGAGCTAATGATGGCTCAACTTCAAAAGCTGCCTGCTGAAACTCAAGAAGTATTGAGATTAGCAGCCTGTATTGGCAACCAGTTTGAGCTTGCAACTTTAGCAATTGTCTGTGAACAGTCGATTACAGACGTTGCTACAAAATTATGGTGTGCTTTACAGGAAGGGCTAATCTTGCCTCAAACTCAGACTTACAAATTCTTTCAGGGTGAAAGCTATGCTCCTCACTCAACCGAAGCAGAGCATAAATTCCTCACAGACGAGGTTTCCTGCACATATAAGTTTCTGCACGATCGCGTTCAACAAGCTGCCTATGCGCTGATTCCAACCGATCAAAGACAACTGACTCATCTCAAAATTGGTCAACTTCTTCTGCAAGTCATTCCCGAAGCTGAGCGAGAAGACAGAATCTTTGAAATCGTTAATTCATTAAACCAAGCGATCGCGCTAATTTCCACATCTACTGAGCAACTTGAATTGGCAGGGCTAAATTTAGTCGCTGCTAAAAAGGCGAAAATTGCTACAGCATATAGCGGTGCAATGAGCTATTTGACAACGGGGATTCAATTACTCCCTCAACAGTGTTGGCAACATCACTATAAACTGGCTCTGGCGCTGTATGAGCTAGCAGCAGAATGCGCCTATCTCAGCGGAGACTTTGAGCAGATGGAGTACTTTGTCGGTGAAGTTCTTCAACACACTCTACACTTGCTCGATCGCATTAAAGTCTATGAGGTGAAGATCCACGGCTTAAAAGCACAGAATCAATTTGAAGAGGCGCTAGATTTTGGGCTTTACGTTCTTCAGGAATTGGGCGTACAGATCCTCACTCATCCCAAACCCGAAGATATTCCCATTGAGCTTTCAGCAGCTCAGGCAGCATTAGCCTCGATCTCAACGGCACAATTGTTAGAGCGACCAGTGATGAGCGATCCCTTGATGATGGGTGCATCGCGGATGCTTCTCATTCTCAGTCCTGCGGCTCATACCGTGCGTCCTGCATTGCTTCCCCTCATCGCATTCAAGCAAATTCAGTTAGCTCTCCAGTATGGTAATGCGCCTGCTCATACACATGCCTATGCAACCTATGGACTAATTTTGTGTAATCTCGGCGATATTGAAACAGGATATGAGTTTGGACAGCTTGCTTTAAAGCTCATTGATCGATTAAATGCTCAACAACATGCTGCGGCTACATTATTTGTGGCAGGTCACTTTACCTTGGCTTGGAAAGCGCATGTGCAAGAGGCACTAGAAGTGCTCAAAAAAGGTTATACGATCGGATTAGAAACCGGAGATGTAGAACATGCAGCATACTCAGCCTTGCGTTATTCTTATGTCTCTTATTTCTCAGGATCTTGTCCTTTGACGGATCTCAAGCTAGAGATGGCGAACTATAGCCAAGCGATGAGTCAGTTGAAACAGTATAGTATTCTGGAGCTACATAAAATCCATCATCAGGTTGTTTTGAATCTGCTAGGTGAATCCAAAGATCCTACTCAACTGATTGGTGAAGTCTATGATCAAGAGATCGCCTATGAAACTTATGTAGAAACCAATAACTTCATGGGTTCGACCTATCTTTATCTGAATAAATTAATTTTGCATTATCTATTCGGTAAACCGCTACAAGCGGCGATCATGGCAAATAAAGTAGAGAAGTATCTAGATGGAGTCAGTAGTCCTCTCATTACTCCTGCATTTTATTTCTATGACTCTTTAGTCCAATTAGCTTTGTTTCCTAATGCGATCGCCGATCAACAATCAGCGATCTTAGAACGCATTGCTGCAAATCAGAGCAAGATGCGTAAATGGGCAGATCACGCGCCTATGAATTTTCTGCATAAGTTTGAGCTAGTTGAGGCAGAGCGATACCGAGTACTAGGAGAGACGACAAAAGCAGCAGAGCAATACGAGCTTGCGATCGCAAGAGCAGCAGAAAATGGCTATATCCAAGATGAAGCACTTGCGAATGAGCTTGCAGCGAGATTTTATCTAGCAAGTGATGACGAACAGCAAGCCACACTTTACATGAGCAAGGCATACTACGGCTATAGTCGTTGGGAAGCGAAAGCGAAAGTTGTCCATCTAGCGCAACAATACCCTAAATTGCTTTCTTCTATTCTTCAAGCTTCCAAACGCACTAGATTTGCGCTAGATGAAACTTTGTCTACCTTGCAGACTGTGCACGCTAGCAGTAGCACTAATTCTACAGCTTTAGATCTGCATACGCTTCTCAAAGCATCTCAGACGCTTTCTAGTGAGATTCAGTTAGAAAAACTGTTGACCAATTTGATTCATATTGTGATTGAAAATGCAGGTGCTGATAAAGCGGCACTCTTTCTGAAATATGAGGGATGTCTAAAACTAGGAATTAAATATTTTGATCATGCCGTACAGTCACTAGAGCATAAGTTCATTGATCAATGTCAGCATTTGCCAGTTCCTTTGATACATTATGTTGAACGCACTTTGAGTACAGTCATCACTGATTATAAGTCTCATCCTAGTACTGTAAGTGATATCTACTGTATAGAGAATCAGCCCCAGAGTTTGCTCTGTATTCCTCTTGTGAATCAGGGTGACTTGGTTGGTATTCTATATCTGGAAAATTCTACAACTGCCCAAGCTTTTGCGAGCGATCGAGTCGATCTGCTCAAACTGATCTGTTCTCAAGCTGCAATTTCATTAGAAAATGCTCAATTGTATCAACAGTCGCAAGCCTATGCTCAGCAGCTAGAACAATCACTGCAAAAATTGCAGCATTCCCAAGCCGAGTTGCAAAATACTCAAGATCGCTTTCAACGAGTGGTCAATAATGTGCCTGGAGTAATCTACCAATTTCGGCTTGCTCCCGATGGCTCAGCGAGTTTTCCTTATATGAGTGCGTACTCTAGCGTGATTTATGAGTTAGAGCCAGATGCAATTCAAGCAGATGCGTCGCTGATTGTTGAAAAAATTCATCCTGATGATCGTGAATCTTTTGAAAACTCTGTCTTTGCCTCTGCTCAAACTTTACAACCGTGGGCTTGGACAGGGCGATTTGTCATTGCTGATAAAATTAAGTGGTTACAATGTGGCTCTTATCCCTACCAGCAACCAGATGGCTCAATTATTTGGGATGGAGTACTGACAGATGTGAGCGATCGCAAAAAAGCCGAGTTGCAGCTTCAGTTACAGGCTGATGCTTTAGAAAAAGCATTTCAAAATCTCCAGCAAACCCAATTACAACTGGTACAAAGCGAGAAAATGTCTGCTCTAGGAAATCTAGTTTCTGGAGTTGCTCACGAGATTAATAATCCAGTTGGTTTTCTCAAAGGCAATATCCAACCTGCCCTAGATTACATCAGTGATTTATTTGGACTCATTGATCTTTATCAGGAAAGAACTTCTCCCTCTGATCCAGTCATTCAAGCAGAAATCGATGAGATCGACTTAGAGTATATTCGCGAGGATCTTCCCAAGTTGATTAGCTCAATGAGAGAAGGCATAGAACGAATCCGGAATATTAGTACCAGTTTACGAACCTTCTCCCGCGCTGATCAAGATCATAAAGTTCCTTTTGATATCCATTCAGGGCTTGATAGCACGCTGCTGATTTTGAAACATCGATTAAAAGCAGATGATCGCCGTCCAGAGATCAAAATTATTCAAGAATATGGTCAGTTGCCCGCGGTTGATTGCTATCCAGGTCAGTTGAATCAGGTGTTTATGAATTTGCTGGCGAACGCGATCGATGCTTTAGAAGATAGCAATAAGGGACGGAGCTATGAAGAAATTCAAGCTCACCCGAATCAAATTGGCATTTACACAACAGTTGTGGATGATCAATCAATCAAGATTCGTATCTGTGATAATGGCGTGGGAATGGATGAAACGACTCAGCAAAAAATCTTTGACCATCTATTCACAACAAAAGAAGTGGGAAGAGGAACAGGTTTAGGGCTGGAAATTGCACGACAGATTATCGTGGAAAAACACGGTGGTTCGATCAAGGTTCGTTCAACGGTAGGACAAGGGACAGAATTTACGATCGTACTTCCCATTCACGAGAAGTAGCCTCTATCAAATCTGTTGGGGTGAACTTATAAAAGCTACAGTATAAATATGCAGCCAACTGTAATCAATAAGCTAAAAATTATACGATTAAACATCGGCTGTGGAATGAGACGATTAATTTTGCCACCGACATAGATGCCAATGATAATTCCGGGAATTGACCATAGAAACAAACGCCAAACTTGCAGAGTCCATAGTCCTGCAAATCCGTGACCTGCGATCGTAGCAATTCCTGAAAACAGAAAATAGCATTGCATTGTTGCTCTAAAATAGCTGGCTGACCAACGACGCATCACTCCGTAAACCGCGATCGGGAGTCCATTAATGTTGTAAGCACCTCCTAAAACTCCCGCAACCAATCCAAAGAAAACGGCATAGCGTTCATGGTGAAGCTGCGGAAACTTAGGAGAAATAAGATTAAACAGTCCATACAAGATGAGAATGATTCCTAGCCCAAGCTTGACTGTTTTTTCAGGCGCATACTGTAATAGAAGTAATCCAAAGGGAACTCCGATTACTGTACTAATGATGAGCCTCCAAGCTGACTTGAGATCAATGCTATCTTGATCAAAAATTAGAATCAGTGAACTAATAATAAACCCTGTCAATGCAACAATAGGAGTTGCTGTTCGCAAACTCATAATCATGCCTAGTAGCGGCATTGCTAAAAGCGCATCACCAAACCCGATCGCAGAACGAATTGAAGTACAGACAAACAGGATTGATGCTGTTGCGATCGTTAAATCAGTAAGGTTCATGCAAAAGACTAATAAAGGATCTGAATCAATCCATAGCTAGAGATTGAAATGAATAACCAGGATAGCGCGCCTAAATACAAAGGTCTTAGTCCAATCTTTTGAATCTGATTTAATCTTGTTTCTAATCCCATTGCTGCCATTGAGATGGTTAAGAGAAACTGATTGACTTGTCCTGTCATTGTTTTTATTTGCTGTGGAATTAAGTTCAAGCTATTCAGAAGAATCAACAGCATAAAATAAACGACAAACCAAGGAATAGTAATTCGTGATTTTGATTGAGGAGCTTTAGAAATTGCTCCAAGCATGAGCATCATCGGAACGAGCCAAAGGACTCTCGACAGTTTTGAAATACTAGCAATCTCGCCACTGACTGAATTTACTTGAAAAGCCGCTGCAAGCACTTGGGCAACTTCATGAATTGAAACTCCACACCATAATCCAAATGCTTCTGGTGTTAAGTTCAATTGCCCGGAGAGTAATGGATACAAAAGCATCGATACTGTTCCGAACAAGGTAACAATTCCAATTGCATATGTGATATCTTCATCCCTGTTCTCAGTTGTTGCACTCGTTGCAATCACAGCAGAAGCGCCACAAATCGAAGTTCCTACAGCAATGAGGCGAGTTAAACTAGGACTCACTCCTAATTGTTGTCCAACCCAACAGGTAAACCAAAATGTACTCAATAAGGTTGTGATGATGATGAGTAACCCCGTGATGCCCACAGATAAAACCTGCGATAGGCTGAGTTGAACACCGAGCAGAATGACTGCAAATCGCAGAATTCTTCTCATAGCAAAGTGAATCCCTGCTTGGTGTTTCGGCGCTACGCCAATTGTATTTTGGATGAAAATGCCTAGAAGAATTGCCAGAATGAGAGGACTGAAGAGAGTGAAGCCGGGTATCAATCGGATCAGATAAGCGATCGCTGTCAAGCCACAAACGAGCCATACTCCAGATTGGATCTTTACTAGGCTGATTTTGATTTGAGCAATTGCCTGAGAGAAAACATCACCTTGAAATGCTGTGACGATTTTTATTGCTGCGAACGGTTTAATATTATTTGTTTTGTGCCGCATTACTTTGATTCAATTGACTGATGCAATTCAACAGAAATTCGCCTTGCTTTCGGGTAAGATTGCCAACAAAGCAAGGCAGTTACAGATTGGAAATCAACTCAGCATAGAATTGCGTCTGCTAATTTGTGGATTGAGCAGAATGTTTTGTCAAGTGCTGAAGCGATGTTGAGAAAGACTTGCCCAACAAATGATGTTGGATCAGTCAAGGTTACGGGTCTTCCAGAGTCACCCGCCGCACAAATTCGAGCCTCAATCGGAACTTGTCCCAGTAGAGGAGTTTGCAGTTCTTCTGCAAGTTGTTGTCCCCCACCACTGCCGAAAATCGGAGTCGGCTCACCACAATGCCCACAGCGCAAATAGCTCATGTTTTCAATGATGCCGAGTACTGGAATTCCGACTCGACGAAACATATGAATACTGCGGCGAACATCTGCGATCGCGACTTGCTGCGGTGTGGTGACGAGTAATACGCCACAGATGGGGCTTTCTTGAACGATCGTGATTTGAGCATCTCCTGTACCGGGTGGTAAGTCAATCAGAAGATAGTCTAGATCGCCCCACTCGACATCTTGGATAAACTGAGTGATGACCTTGTGCAGCACAGGTCCGCGCCATGCTAGTGGATGATCGGGTTCTGCTAGAAGCCCAACTGACATGACTTTGATACCGTGGGCTTCTAAAGGCAGAAATCGCGTTCCTTCAGCAGTTTCGATCGTCTTCACCTCAGAATGTCCTAATCCCAACATCTGTGGAATATTTGGACCATAGATATCTGCATCCAGCAGCCCGACTTTTGCGCCTTGTAGGCTTAGCGCGATCGCAAGATTGACAGAAGTGGTTGATTTTCCAACTCCACCTTTACCACTCGAAATCGCTAATGTCGTTCTCACGCCTGGAATCGTGCAGAGTTGAACATAACTCTTCTTACACCAAGTGAGTTGTGAAAGCACAGTCTCAATCTGATGTTTCAAATCGTGCTGATGCTTTCCAACATACAGCCGCAGGTAAACATAGTTATCCACCACTCTGAGATTGCGAACCATGCCTAAACTCACAATATTGTTGTTGAGAACAGGTTCAATAATAGTTTTGAGCAGTTCAGTCACCGCTTGTTGGCGTGCTTCAGCAATCAGATCAGGTGGATCTGTTTCGGGAAGGTCATGAGCCGTCTGGAAGGGAGAACGATGATTAGGCATTAGAGGGTTCTTGTAACGCTTCTTGAATGGTCTGAATGGCGCGTTGAGCAAAGATGCAGACATCGCAATCGGGGTCGTCGAGCGATTGCTGCAACGGATTGAGAGCCGCTTTATTTTTCAAAATGCCAAGCGCGATCGCAGCGTCTCGTCGGACATCTGAATATTCGTCAGCGAGCGCTTGAATGAACAGAGGAAGAGAGCGATCATCTGGAGTTTTCTGCAAGGCTTGCAAGCTGAATTTGCGAACTTGCCAATGATCATCTTTTAAGGCAGCTTCTAGAGGCGCGATCGCGGTTTTGTCTGCATGAATTGCAAGAGATTTTGCTGCATTGCGCCGAACTTCCCAATCTGGATCGTGAGTCAATGCTTCACAGAGACAAGGAACAACTTGCTCATCACTGAGATGTCCCAGCGTTAAAGCTGTTGCCCGTCGAACACTTTCATCCGAATCGGACAATAGCGCTAATGCAGGTTGACAGCGTTCGACTTGGTTGAGATAGCGCAATGTTGTCACCGCAGATTCTCGCAAAGCTGGATCGGGAGATTCAAAAAAAGGCAACACATACGGCAAGGATTGAGCGTCATGAATCTTCCGTAACAGGAAGAGAATATTCAATTGCAGGTTTAGATCATCTCGCAGTAAAGCATCTAGGAGCAGCAATAAATGATCTGGAGCAATCAGTTCACCTAATGCCGATCGCGCTTCGTCTCGGATTTCTTCATCCGGGGACGCAAGACATTCAATCAAGGCTGGAACGGCTGCTGGATTTGCAAGTTCCCAGAGTACAGTCACTGCTAACTTTTGGACGAGTAGACTTTCATCTGTTAGGGCTTCGATCAACGGGGTTAGAGCCTCTTCGTCTCCAAGATGCTGTAAGGTTTTGAGCGCAACTAGTCGATTTTCAACTTGTGGCGATCGCAGCATTTCTAACCAAGGAGCAAGTTCAGAATTCGTGTCCATTACTTTCCTCTAGCGCAACAGGAATGGAATTTGAACAGTAATTGCGTTGGTCGGGCATTCCTTTTCACAAGGTAAGCAGAACCAGCACTCGTCATACTTCATATAAGCTTTGCCTGTTTCAGGGTCTTTGGCTAAGACATCAAGCGGACAGACTTCAATGCAGGCGACACATTTTTCAAGACATTTTGACTCATCGACAATGACTGGAACATCGATTCTTTGAATTGCTAAAGCCATCGCAATTTACACTCTTCTAAATAACTTAACGAACAGCTACGTCGTACACTTCGGTTTCAACATTGACGTCTACGATGTAAGGCTCGATCGGACGTTTGAATAACACCATGTCACCCGCATCATCTTTTTTCAGATGCACGTGGCAGAACCATTCATCATTGTTCTTGTCTGGATAGTCTGCTCGATAGTGATACAGTCCCCAGCGACTTTCACGGCGATAGAGGGAAGCTCTTGCTGCCATTTCTGCACAGTCGCGAATAAAGTGAACTTCCATACAGCGCATCAATTCATGCGGATCACGAGCACCCATTAGCTCTAATGTGTCGTGGTAGCGCACAAAATTGCTGAGTCCAAGCTCCATGCGATTGGCTGATTTAGGCGGCTGGAGATAGTCATTGACGAGCCGACGCAGCTTATATTCAACCTGGGTATGTGGTACTCCGTTGGGTCGATCGAGCGGCGCATAGATTCTTGCTTTTTCGGCAGCGAGAAACTCTGGATCAGGGTCGAGATGATCGAGATTCTGACAATATTCAACGGCATGTTCTCCAGCAATGCGTCCAAAGACAAACGCACCGATCATATAGTTATGAGGGACGCTTGCCATGTCGCCTGCTGCGTATAGTCCGGGAACTGAAGTTTCAGCCCGCTCATTCACCCAGACTCCAGAAGCACTATGACCGCTACACAGTCCAATTTCAGAGATATTCATTTCGACGCCATGAGTGCGATAGTTTTCACCTCGCCCTTGATGGAATCTGCCTCGGCTCGGACGCTCATTTGCCCAGAGGATTGACTCAATTTCAGAAATTGTATTTTCATCTAAATGAGTCATTTTGAGTTGAATTGGACCTTTGCCAGAGTTTAGCTCTTTCCAAACTTCTAGCATCATTTGACCGCTCCAATAGTCGCAGCTAATAAAGCGATGTCCTTGTGCATTAGCTGTGTAAGCTCCAAATGGGCTTGCAACGTAAGCACAAGCAGGACCGTTGTAGTCTTTCATCAACGGATTGATTTGAAAACATTCAATGTTACTCAGTTCTGCTCCGGCGTGATATGCCATCGAGTAACCGTCGCCTGCATTGGTTGGATTTTCGTAGGTTCCATACAGATAGCCAGAAGCAGGTAAGCCTAAGCGCCCGCAAGCGCCCGTGCAAAGGATGACAGCTTTTGCTTGAATGACGACAAAATCTCCATTGCGAACATCAAGACCGACTGCACCGATCGCACGTCCATCGCGCACGAGAACCCGAGTTGCCATGACTCGATTTGTGACTTGGGCTTTGTGACGTTTAACTTGACGCGCCAGAATCGTTTTTAAATCTTTTCCTTCTGGCATCGGCAAAACGTATTTACCCACGCGATGCACTTGTTTGAGGTCGTAATCTCCTTGAGCATCTTTCTGAAATTTTACGCCCCATTTTTCGAGTTCTTGAATGACAGAAAAGCCAAGTTTTCCAGTTTGATAAACAGCGTTCTGATTGAGAATGCCATCATTCGCGATCGTAATTTCTCGCACATATTGTTCTGGAGTCGAATTTCCAGGAATGACGGCAGTATTGACTCCATCCATTCCCATTGCGATCGCGCCACTGCGACGGATATTTGCTTTTTCTAGAACGAGTACCTCACCTTCGGGATTGGCTTGCTTTGCTTTGATGGCAGCCATGGTTCCAGCCGTTCCACCCCCAATCACCAGCACATCCGTCTTCATCCATTGAGTATTCACTCAAAAAGCCTCCTGATTGATGAACAGAATTTTAGTCTTACGCTGAAAACTGTCTCAAGCACTACAGAAAAAATCAGCGAAAACGACTTGATTAGAAACATCTTTGATCCAGAAGAAGTTTGCCTGAAAAAAGATGTGATTGAATCAACTGTTTTCATTGTGCAGCACGATTTTGAATTTCTTTATTGCAGTATTTTATGAACCAATAAATGAATTGAATTGATCAATTTGATATGATCAACAAACACCCTATGAGGTTGTAAAGCGATGGAAGTTTATCAGATTCGAGTTTTTCTAGAAGTAGCTCGTTACCTGAGTTTTACCGAGGCAGCCGATGCGCTGAATTTAACTCAGCCTGCCGTGAGCGCTAAAATCAAATCGTTAGAGTCAGAATTAGGAACTTCGCTGTTTTACCGTTTAGGGCGCAAGATTCAACTGACAGAAGTTGGGGAATTCTTGTTTGAAGAAGGTGCAAAACTAATTCAGATTGAAAATCAACTCATTCAGAAAATTGAAGATATTAAAAAAGGAAAATGTGGCAGTCTAAAAATCGGCTGCACAATGGCACTTGCTGAAGGTTGGTTGCCTAATATTGTGTTTGAATATCGACAGCAATATCCGAGTATTCAAGTTCAGTGTCTAGTGTTTGAATCTGCTGAATTGCTCTATCAAGCGATGACGAGCCAGACAGTAGATGTGGGGATTTCTGATGTCAATTTTGAAGAGTTTTCTGAACTTTCAACTACTGCGATCGACAAAATTTCTTATCACGTCTTTGTCTCTCATCATCATCCCTTAGCAAAACAGCGCTGGATGAGTTTAGCTGATCTGAGAAAGTATCCTTGGGCATTGCTTCCTGCAGGCACACCGAGCCGTTTAGTCCTGGACTCACGACTGTCTGAGTTAGGACATACGCTGGATGGATTTCTCCGATTTGAAACCGTGGATACGATGAGCTTGATGCGAACCTACATGATGCAGGGGAACTATCTCGGCTTCGCAACTAACTTTGATTTTCAACCAGAGTGTGAATTAGGGACGATGACAGCAATTTCGCTTCAGGAGTTTGCTTTATCTGGCTCAGTTTACCTGGTCGTGCCTCGACGCTTAAACCAAGCGAACACAGTGGATTCATCGAGTCGGCGATCGCGCAATCTCAATCCGACTCAAAAGCTCATCAACCTGCTACAAGCTAAGACAAGTCCTGCTGTTTCTGCCTCGAACGTTGTTCGTTTACGATCGCCGAGTTTTGTGCGTCGCAGTCAGTCTTCTTCACGGTCTGAAGTGCTAACTCTTTCGATTGGAGTACAAAACGGGACAATTCCTGCGATCACAGCAGGCTTAATCATGCAAAGGTTGGGGCTGCTCGAACATTTCCTGCCCCAAGAAGGACGATATAGTTCGATTCAGTATCAGATTCAGTGGCAAGACTTCTCAACCGGAGCGCCGATTGTCGATGGCTTGCGATCTCGACAACTGAATATTGGTGTGCTCGGTGACTATCCCTTGCTCTTAAGTGCTGAAGATACAGTTCAGAATACTCGCCTGATTAGCTTTGTCTCGACCAATCCTGATGGGTCTTGTAATGCGGTTGTGGTTCCCCATCGTTCTCATCTTCACAGCGTCGATGACCTACGTGGACGAGCGATCGCAGTTCCCCTTCGGTCTTCTGCACATGGCATGGTGCTGCGATCGCTGAATGCGACTCGGCTTTTAGATCAAGTCAATTTAATCCCTTTTCAGCAACAGGCTGACCAATTCGAGTTTTCTGAACAATACGCGGATGGCTATGCTCACTTTGCACCATTTCACGACATCGCTTGTCGTCGCGGACAGTTCCGTTACCTCGAAGGGTGCAATTCCGAAGCGTTACCTGCTTTCTATGGTGTAGTAGTCACGAATGAATTGGCTGACCAGTATCCAGAAGTCGCGATCGCGTATCTTCGGGCATTATCCGCAGCCCAATATTGGTACGACACAACGCCAAGTGCGCCAGCTTTAGTCGCAAAATGGACGCATCTTGATCCAGAAGTGATTGTTCAAATTTTGAGCAGTTCGTATCAGAAAACTCAGCCGGGACGGTTTTTCTCAGAGATGCAGATTCGTCCTGACTGGCTGAGATTACACATTGATCAACTGAGTCAGATTCCAGGCAACCAGCATTTACAAGCTATTAACTTAAATCAATGGATTCATGCAGACTTTTTGCAGCAGATTAGAGCATAGCAATACTTGGAACTGATCTCGCGATCGACATCGCAGCTAAACAAGCTATACCCGTCTCTGTTGGTTAAGAGTGCGTCAGGCATTTGTCTGTTTAGCTGCAAATTCGATTCACCAATCGAATGTTCGGATTGGCTGAGTTCAAGCTGCTGAGAGAATGTTTTAAAAGTAATCGTTGAGACGCATTCACCCGTCCCGGAATGGCAACGTGAGCGAAGAGTCTGTTTATACCTTTAAAGCATTCTCTTAGCTTAGCTCCATGCTTTTCAAGGTTTCTTCTCGAATGAGTTCAAAAACCTCGCGATTTAATTGTAAAAATTCTGAAGTCACCATGATATCGATATGTCTCGGTCGTTCTAGAGGCACATCTACAATTTGCTTAATCCGCCCTGGATTCACGCCCATGACGAAAATACGATCGCTCAAGAACACCGCTTCTTCAATGTCATGCGTCACAAAAATAACAGTTGCTTTCAACTCGCTCCAAATGTCGAGCAGAAGCTCTTGCATCATATGTCGGGTCTGCGCGTCTAATGCTGCAAAGGGTTCATCCATTAACAGTACAGAAGGAGAGTTCACCAAAGCACGGATAATACTTGCCCGCTGCTGCATTCCTCCTGATAGTTGGTAAGGATAAGAGTTGCGATGCTTATACAACCCCACACGATTGAGATAGTAGTTGACAATCTCTTTGCGCTTTGCCGCAGGAATGCCTTGAATCTTAAGCCCAAATTCCACATTCTGGAAGGTCGTCTTCCACGGCAAGAGTGAATACTGCTGAAACACAAAGCCGCGATCGGCTCCGGGACGCACAATCCGTTTGCGATCAACCGTAACAGAACCGCTGTAAGGTTTAATAAATCCAGCGATCGCATTGAGAATCGTCGATTTTCCGCATCCGGATGGACCAAGCAAACAGACAAATTCGCCTGGCGCGATCGTAAAGTCGATCGACTCTAAGACCGGAATTAACTGTCCTTTTCGTTGAAAACAAATTGATAGATCCTCGACCTCCACAAGTCCTTTGAGTGCTTGTTGCGGAGTTCCTTGCTCGATTAACATTGTCACACTTACTATCCTCTAAATATGAATTAGTTGGCGTTCCCTTTCTTCGTGACGCGCCAGGGCATTAAGACATGGGTCAGTCGATCCACTGCATAAGAACTCAGTGACCCCATCAATCCGATCAGCAGCATTCCCATCACAATCGGAGGATAGTTAGAAGTCACATAAGACTCCCAGGTCAGATAACCAATCCCAAACCGTCCTGCCAAAATTTCAGCCGTGACTAGACAGAACCAAGAATTTCCCATGCCAATCACTAAGCCACTTGCAATGCTAGGCATGGCTCCCGGAATCACAATGTCTTTGAAGACGTGCCATTGTCTCGCGCCTAAGCATTGTCCAACGCGCAACAATAGTAAATCAGTGCCTTCAACGCCTTTGATCGTGCTAATCAAAATTGGGAAGAATGCGCCGATAAAAGTAATGTAGACCATTCCCGACTCTGCATCAGGAAACATCAGAATTGCCAGTGGAATCCAGGCAACCGCAGGAATGGGGCGGAGAATCTCTAACGGCAAAAACACAAGGTCTTCGATCTTTTGAAACCAGCCAATCACAATTCCTAAGCTAATGCCCAGCACGACTGCGATCGCATAGCCCAAGAGTACCCTCAGCACGCTTGCCTGAATATGCACCATTGGATTGTGCGAGAAAAACTTCAAGGTTGCACTCAGAACTTCTACAGGCGAAGGAAGAAAGGCAAAATTGATAAAGAATTGAAACTTGATCGCGCAGAGAAATTGCCAAATTCCAAAAAATAAAACTAATGAAAGAACTCGGAACAAAAGCCTGATCGGGTTAATTCGTGAAGAACTGTCTGAACTCTGGAATAACTGTGAAAGTAGAAAACTCCAGTGATCGAGCATACGAGGTTTTGTCGATCGCGGAGAGGACGGACTAGACATAAAATGCCTCCAATCGGTAAAAGAGCACAGCGAGGAACACATTGTTCCATGTTCAAGCGTCCTTGACTGTATCAAAGCGCATCTAGCGTGCTGCTATGGGCTGTGAGGCTTGTGCGTAAAACTCTTGTAGCCCTTTGAATCCAACGACCTGAGCACCATTCTGTTGAGCAAAAGTCTGAGCATCCTTCTCGGTCAAAAATGCAGAGATATCATTATTGTTGCGAACAAAGAAAGAATTCTCTGCAAAGAGCTTCCAACCGTTGCTACGATCGTGCACAAAAATAGCACTAACCGCCTGCTTGCCCTCAGCCTGAAGCTTTTTCAACGCTGCCATCATATTTTGAATCGAAGCATAGTTTCTCACTTTCTCTTCGCCTTTGAGCCACAGTTGAGCTGCCAATTTTGCATCTTGAATCGGTTGCTTTGTTTCAGCATCTTCTCCTGTAATCACAAATTGCTCAGCCTCTGTTGCAACTTGTTGATCGCTCATGCCCATTTCTTGCATCGCCTGCTTCAGATAGCTGTTGTCAATGAATTTTTTCACATCTTCAGGTTTGACAGTGGCATCTAGTCGTCCTAACTGTTGCAGAGTCGTCACACTGTTGGTGAGTGCGTCTAGATTGGGTTGCTGAATGCTAGGATTGAGTCGCTGCAATCCAGATGGCCCGAGAAACATATACACGACTTCCTTTTCGACTCCTGCCCATTGTTCAACCTTGGCTGAAATAGCTTCGGGCTGTTCACGAAAGAGTTTGTTCGCTTCGAGCAAGGCTTTCATGTAGGCAACAACAACTTCTGGATATTGCTTAGCAAAGTCCGATCGCACGACCACACCATGAAATGTCGGGACACCGAGTTCTGCACCATCGAAGATCTTCCGAGCAAATCCTCGGAAGGGAAACATCTCACCAAAGGGGACAAAGTTTGCATGAGCGTCGATCTGATTGGTTCGCAGACTCGTGCCACCCACTTCTGGTGCTTGACTAATCAATTTCACATCTTTATCGGGTTCTAGTCCGGCTCCCTTTAGTGCTTTGAGTAACATTCCATGTGCAGCGGAACCGAAGGGCACAGAAACTTGCTTGCCTTTCAAATCTGCCAATGTTCTGACAGAACTATCTTTTGGAACCATTACTGCATTTCCGGCTCCGGTGGCACTGTAGCCCAAAGTCCCAATGTAGAGCGTATTGACACCCCCACCTTTCTGTTGAAAAGTCGTCATGTTGATCGTCAGTGGGAAATCTCCCATCATGCCAATATCAAGTTGATTGGCAAGCATTTTATTTGTAATAGGAGGTCCTGAAGTGTAGCTTGACCACTCAATTTTGTACTCCACATTTTCGTATTTACCTGTTTTTGGCAAGTATTTCTCAAGCAATTTTTCTTCGCGAATAACAGAGCCTCCAGTCGCTGTATTAATGACTTGATCTTGAGTTCCAA
Source organism: Leptolyngbya sp. FACHB-1624 (assembly GCF_047649235.1). Taxonomy (NCBI): domain Bacteria; kingdom Bacillati; phylum Cyanobacteriota; class Cyanophyceae; order Leptolyngbyales; family Leptolyngbyaceae; genus Leptolyngbya; species Leptolyngbya sp. FACHB-1624. Next base: position 5,544,919 of record NZ_CP180258.1, on the reverse strand, counting down.
TCGCGATGCGAATTACTTTTTTTTCACTCGTATTGCCTGACAAATTGCTTGTCTGAATATTAGAACATGCAGCAACAAAAGCAAATGAAATAAATGATAGAGACACCAAAAAACCGCGACGAGTGAACCTCCGTCTATTCATGATTGAAATCGCTCCAGCGCTTGTTGTGTAACTCTTATTTATTCAGTCCTAGCTTCTCTCAACTGTAAGCAAGGATACAAATATTGGCTTCTCTACTCTTTCTATTCATAGAGGGATCGATTGAATCCATAAAACAAATTGATAAGTTTCTAGAGCCTGAGTTAAAAAGTGGCTTCTTTGATTGATAGTGATGTAATAAATATCTAAATCTTGATTACTTTTTAGAATTATTTAACTCATTCAAAATAAAAAGTAATTCGTTGTTTTGGATATGAATTTATCAAGAAGTATCTTTGTACAGTTGAATTTAGTGAGTGCTATGTCGGTGCAGTTCTATTGAAAGAACTGTCAGATGGTGCAGAGTCGTTCATCCGAATCGAGAAAATCGTTCTCTCTCAACAGTCAGTTAGCGTGCAATATGGGATCTTAAATGAGGTGAGAATTCCGAGTTTCACAAGAACTCGGAATTCTCTAGTGCTCAGTGTTATTTCTGGAGAGTTGCACCTGTGCTAAATTCTGAGCGACTGAAAGCGACGGCTCTAAACCGATGGGTCGAGGTTTATAGCATTCTGGCGATCGAAGGGTTTCTAGCCGTACTCATTGGGTTTGGGCTGGTCGTGCTTGGATTAACAGGTGTCGCTTGGATGCTTGGCGGAATTGCGGCGGGTGCGATCGTGATTTCTAGCTATCGAGCCTTGACTCATGAGCCGATTCAACCGAATCGCAATGCTCGAAAAGCAGGTCAATTACTCATCGGTTTAACGATCGGGTTATCGCTGCAACATCGCAATCTCAGTGCATTATCTGCTCATCTGCTCGTCTTTCTCGGCTTGCCTGTGTTTTTGATGCTGGCGGGTGCATTGATTGGCGTTATCTATTCGCGAGTTGAAAAGACTGACTTATTAACCGGACTATTAGCAACGACTCCCGGAAACATTGGAGTCATGGCAAGTATTGCCGCAGAGTACACCCAGAATACAGCATTAGTTTCTCTGGTTCAGCTCATGCGATTTACCACGGTTGTTGCTGGAATGCCTCTGCTTGCAAATGTGGCTTTTACTCGTTCGAGCAATGATGAGATTTCTGCGATCGTTCAAAGTATTATCAAAATTTCTTGGACTGATCTCCAAACTTCGTGCTTATTTATTGGAATTGCGCTCATTGCTGCTTATTTTGGAACAAAGTTGAGAATTCCGATCGCAAATTTTCTGTGCGCGATCGCGGTTGGGCTGATGTTTGAGGTCTTGTCATTGAGCTTTCCAGCGATTGCTCAACTCGATTTTCAACTCCCGATTTTCTTGAATCTGATCGGTCAAATCTTACTCGGAATTACGATTGGTGAATATTGGGGAATTAATCCAAAGTTGAAAATTTTATCGATCGTGCGGTCTATTGTTCCAGTGGTATTAATGTTGATCGCTGCATTGATCGCTGCGTTGATTATTCAATCTCTCACTCAATGGGATTGGCTCACTTGCCTACTTGTTGCGTCTCCAGGGGGGTCGCCTGAAATGATTTGGATAGCACTGAGCTTGCAGCAAGATCCTGAAATTATTACAGCAGGACATCTAGTTCGCTTACTAACGATCAATCTATCGTTGCCGTTCATCTTAGCACTCATTCCCATACTTCAATCTGAGAATGAACAGAGCTAATCGTTCACCCCAATACATCTGATAGGGCGATCGGGAGCACTCTAAGTTTAGATTCTCCCCACTCCCCACCAAAACATGAATCCAGTCAACGACGACCTCGCATTTCAATTTGTGTCTTTCTGTTTTTCCTCACGGCGCTCCTCTTTTTTTTCTTCTTTCTGCTCTTTCTTACTCTCCTGTCCCGAACCAGATTGTCCCGAAGCTGGAGAAACCTCGGGTGCGGGAGTTGGGGACGGTGAGAGTGTCGGACTTGCAGCTGGCTCCGGATCAACCGGAGGACTCGTCGGGGGTTCTGGCTCCGGAGTCGTGACAGGAGGGAGCGGATCAGATTCCGCTTCTGGTGTGACAGAGGGAGAAGGAGTTGGGACAGGCGTTTGGTTCGGAGTCGCTTTTGGGCTGGCTTGCGGGACAACCGAAGGCGCAGTTATTTTTTCAGAGTTCTGTTTTGGACGAGATGACGGTTCAGCGAGCGGCGATTCAGTCGATCTCGGAGGTACGGGAACCGATTGCTGACTTGTAAATCGGCTTGCTAAAACACTGCCAGATACTAGTCCTATCATTGCAAGACCACCCCAAAGCCAGGGCTGCCAGTTTTGGTTCTGGGGCTGCACGACTGGCGGCTGGGTCTGAATATTTGTTCGATCGCCCCGAGGCGAGCTAATGGCAACCGTTGCAACCTGGCTAATGGGTGTACTGGCAGCCGGAACCGATCTGATCGATGGCACTGAAACAGATGGTTTCTCAGAGTCTGGGAGCAAGGCTAGCCATTCATTCATGGTTGCAGGACGATGATGGGGTTCTAGCGCCATGCCTCGTAGAATGGCCTGATTGACTCTCGGACTTAAATCAGGACGGAATTCGCGCGGTTCTAGAAGCGGTTGACGATCGCGCAAAATGGACGCGATCGGAACCTGAGCCGTTACTAGAGAATACAGCGTTGCAGCAAGTCCATACACATCGATCGCGGCTGTCCGTTTGGTTTGGGGCAGATATTGCTCGATCGGAGCATAGCCTTCGGAAAACATGCTCGTGTGCGTTTGAGTCATCCCCGGAGAAAATTCGCGCGCTGTACCAAAATCAATCAGAATGACTTGCCCTGTAACTTGATGCAGAATCAAGTTCTGAGGTTTCACATCGCGATGCAGCAGTCCGAGATGATGGACGGCATTCAATGCGGCTCCGACTTGATGAACATACGCGATCGCGGTTGATTCGGGTAATGGCGCATTCGGAAACACCACCTGCGCTAAAGTTGGCCCTGGAATATAGTCCATGACCATGTACGGTAAACCATCTTCCACAAAAAAGTCATTGACTCGCACAATCCCCGGATGAACAAACATCGCAAGCCGTTTTGCTTCATCTTGAAACTGATGTTGAAAATTCGCAAACTGCTGATCTTGACGCAGCGCATCATTGATCGTTTTGATCACCACGACTTGATTGAGCCAATGATGAGTCGCTCGGTAGGTGATGCCAAAACCGCCTCGTCCGAGTTCTTGATCCAGGGTGTATTTCCCGTTTTGCAAGGCTTTGCCCACAAAGGTAGTCATGACAATTCAGTGCAATTTGGTTGAAACAGACGGTTCTAGTTTAAGTCACGCTTGCGCGATCTCCGAGTTCCTTTGGGTGAACATTGAGTGAACATTGCCGCAAATGTTGTCCTCCAACCCAAGCCAGACCTCAATTCTCATTTAAATCGCTAGAATTTAATTCGGTCATTTCTCTGTGTGCCTAAAATGAAACAGTCCTACCCAATCGCGCCCAAGCATCCCTATGTGCATCAACTGCATGGAGATGAACGCATTGACGATTATTTTTGGTTGAGAGAACGCGACAATCCTGAAGTCATCGCCTATCTAGAAGCAGAGAATACTTACACTGAAGCACGAATGCAGCATACAGAATCGCTGCAAACCCAACTCTACGAGGAAATGCTCTCGCGGATTCAAGAAGATGATTTATCAGTGCCTTACCGCTATGGTGAGTTTTATTACTACACGCGCACTGAAACTAGAAAAGCTTATCCGATTCACTGTCGTAAATATCAAACATTAGATGCGCCCGAAGAAATACTTCTTGATCAAAATCAACTAGCTGAAGGGACAGAGTACTTTAGCTTAGGCGGGTTTGAAATTAGTCCAAATCATCAATTATTGGCATATTCGATCGATACAACAGGTGCAGAACGCTACACCCTATTTTTCCTAGATTTAGCAACTCATCAACTGTATCCCGAATCGATTCCTGATACTGCTTCTTTTACTTGGGGCAATGATAATCAAACGGTTTTCTATGCTCAAATTGATGCTGTAAATCGCCCGTACAAGCTATTTCGACATCAGTTAGGTCAGAGCGCAGAGTCGGATCAACTGCTGTTTCATGAAGCAGATGATTCTTATTTCCTCGGTATTGATAAAACTCGGAGTGAAGCGTATTTGCTTCTGAGTTTAGGTAGTAACATTACCTCGGAAGTTTACTATCTCGATGCGAATGATCCGAATGGGGAGTTTCGCCTAATTCGTCCCCGCGAGACTGGAATTGAGTATGAAATTGAGCATCATACGGATACCTTTTATATTCTGACGAATGACAACGCGCTGAATTTCAAACTCATGCAAGCTCCGGTGAGCAATCCGAGCGTTGAACATTGGAAGACAGTGATTGAACATCATGAAGATGTATTTTTAATGGGTATCAGTGCGTTTGCCGATCATTTAGTCATTTACGATCGCGAATCTGGACTGCCGAATATTCGCGTGCGCAAACTTTCCACGCAGGAAGAACATCGCATCTCATTTCCCGAACCCACTTACGAAATTTCAGAATCGATCAATCCAGAATTCAATACGCAGATTCTTCGGTTTGGCTACACTTCGCTAGTTACGCCATCTTCGATTTTTGAATACAATCTCGACACACAGATCCGCGAACTTAAGAAAGAAACCCCTGTTTTAGGTGGCTACGATCGCACTCAGTACAAGAGTGAACGACTCGAAGCGATCGCAGCCGATGGCGCGAAGATTCCATTGTCGATCGTGTATCGAGCAGATCTCGATCGCAATGGTCAAAATCCTTTACTGATGACAGGGTATGGCTCTTATGGCGTTAACTATCCAGATGTTTTTTCGTCTACTCGATTAGCTTTACTCGATCGAGGCGTAGTTCTCGCGATCGCGCATATTCGAGGCGGTTCGGAACTCGGGCGCAAGTGGTATTTAGATGGAAAATTTCTGCAAAAGCAGAATACTTTCAGTGATTTTATTACCTGTGCAGAAACGCTGATTCAAGCAGGTTGGACAGATAGCGATCATTTAGCAATCTCTGGCGGAAGTGCGGGTGGATTGCTCGTTGGAGCGGTGATTAATCAGCGTCCAGACTTGTTTCGAGCCGCGATCGCACAAGTTCCTTTCGTTGATGTCGTTACCACGATTTTAGATACCTCGCTGCCTTTATCAGCAATAGAATGGGAAGAGTGGGGCAATCCGAATGAACGAGAGTTTTACTTTTATATGAAAGGCTATTCGCCTTACGATAATGTTGAAGCTAAGGCATATCCTGCGTTGCTTGTAACTGCTGGCTTAAACGATCCGCGTGTTTCTTACTGGGAACCTGCAAAGTGGACAGCAAAGCTCCGTGATCTCAAAACCGACACAAACATCTTACTCTTAAAAACCAACATGGGAGCCGGACATGGTGGTGCATCGGGACGATATGAGCGATTAAAAGAAATTGCTTTTGAATACGCTTTTCTACTCGATCAGTGGAAGATTACCTGATGGTGTGCCAGCAGAGCTTGGTATGCTGTGAAAGCGGTTAGCGAAACTCGATCGATGAATCAAACTCAGAAATCTCCCAAAGTCGTTGTCGTCGGAGCAGGATGGGCTGGCTTAGGTTCAGCCTATCATCTGGCAAAACAAGGGTATGATGTCACGCTCTTAGAAGCAGGCGGGTATCCAGGTGGACTGGTTGCAGGTTGGAAAACGGCGCAAGGTCGATCGGTCGAAGCGGGAATCCATGGATTCTGGTATCCCTACCGCAATATTTTCTCGCTGGTTGAACAGTTAGGCTTGCAGCCTTTTACGGACTGGACTCGCTCTTCGCAATATTCTCCGAATGGTTTAGAAGTCGAGTCTCCGATTTTTCAGCAAGAGCCTCGTCTACCTACGCCTTTAGGTACGTTTTTGTACACTCGGTTTAAGCGATTACCTTTAAGCGATCGACTGTCTGCTTTGCCATTGCTTTATGCGGTGATTGATTTTGATAATTCAGATGAAGCATGGCAGCGATATGATTCGGTCACTGCTCGTGAGCTTTTCAAACAGTTTGGAGTCTCTGCTCGGCTGTACAAAGAGTCATTTGAGCCGATGTTACTGGTGGGATTATTTGCACCGGGAGAACAATGTTCGGCAGCAGCAGCTTTAGGAATGCTGTACTACTTTATTTTGGCGCATCAGCCTGATTTTGATGTGGTTTGGTGTCGGGGCACTGTGGGAGATCAGATCTTTCGTCCTTGGGTTGAACAAATTGAGACTGCTGGTGGGCGAGTGCTGACTCAAAAGCGCGTCAGCGATGTGATCATCCAAGATGGAAAAGCAACTGGGGTTGTATGTGGAGAAGAGGTATTTGAAGCAGATGCCGTGATCTTTTCAGTTGGGATTACTGGGATGCAAAAGATTGTTAGCAGTAGTGCAACTTTGCGTCAGTTTCCTGAATTTTGTAACTTGATGAATTTAAGTGCGATCGATGTCTTAGCAACTCGGCTGTGGTTCGATCGTAAAGTGTCTGCTCCTCTACCCTCGAATGCTTGCTTTGGGTTTGATAACACAACAGGCTGGACATTCTTTGATCTGAATGCGCTGCATGACGAATGGAAAGATCAGCCTGGTAGTGTGATTGAAGCAGATTTTTATCATGCGAATCAACTGCTGCCGATGAGTGATGCAGACATTGTTGCGAAAGTGCATCGCGATCTAGCAACTTGTGTGCCTGAGTTTCGGACTGCGAAAGTCATAGATAGCAGTGTGATTCGACTCTCGAAAGCAGTGACGCACTTCGCTCCTGGAAGCTATCAGTCGATGCTTTCGGGAACGACGAGCATCGCGAATCTCTTGATGAGTGGCGATTGGATTATTACTCGGCATGGGTCTTGGTCACAGGAAAAAGCGTATGTGACTGGGCTTGAGGCTGCGAATCGAGTGATTGAGCAGTTCAGAATGGGTTCACCTGCACCGATTATTCCAGTTGAACCTGATGAGCCTCATATCGATATTGCTCGCACCACAAACCGGATGCTGAGAGACTGGGCAAGTCGCGTTCTTCCATCGCTCTGGTTACCTTGACGCAAGAGTAAACCTTAAGAGACTTGTAGGATTAGCGCGATCGCACATAAGGTTCAGTATAATTGCAGCTTCGGAAGCAGCAAGGGTTCGAGAGATTGTCGCGGGGAGCAATCGCCTGAGTGTTGAACATCCGAGTAGATCGCTCGTCAACCCTACAAAATTCTGAGGAGCATTATGCTCACGCTATTAGGCATTCCCCGCTTCGAGCAATATGTCTTGAATATGGCATTGGTTCATTTGTGCGATCGCGAAAGTCATGTGGGATATCTCACACGTCAGCTTAATGCAACGGATGGATCTGTGCAGCAAATTACAATTTACCTGCCGCATCCAGAGCAGCAATATGATGGCATGACTCTAGAGGCAGGCTTGACCCAAGGCTACAACATTGAAGTCGAAGCCATTCTCGATCGCAGTCAAATTTGTTATGGAATTCCCAACGGCGCACAGTTTGTTCGAGTCTTGCGGCAAAAAGGAATCGATCAAGGGTTTCAGCTTGCTGCGATCGGGTTATTTATTCGTCCTCTGGCGATTCTGAAGCTGGATATGATTCTGAATATTGAAGCTGCGGAATATCAAACGATCGCAGTTCGGCATCCTGTGATTCGAGATTATCCGAGTGATTGGGAGCAAAAGCTGAATCAGTTTCTTCAGCGAGAGATTGCGAGTGAAGCTTTGCCGAATTTAGCAGGGTATGTCGATCGAGCAATGAACTCAGACTATACTCCTCCAAATTGGGCACAGATTTCCAAGGCTTAACGACTTAGACAGAACATTTCTACATGCCTTCCTACCGTGCCTATCCAATTTCATCGCCTGATGTTTACACGGTAGGTTGTCTTGCATCTGATTTGAGGTGTGAAATCTGGGAGCGCCCCCTAAGTTCCCCAGAATGCGGGACTTTGAGAATCCAAAACGCTTTGGCTTGAAGTCTACCAAATTTGGGGGATTTAGGGGGCACGACAGACTGTGTCTTTCACGATCAATTTAGGAATGCTATCGCTTTTCTAGAAAGCTAGCTCATCTCGAATGTCGCGATCGCCCTTCAGACACATCTGAGGGCGATTTTTGTGGCTTAGCACTTGCCGCCGATTCTGTCTCTTAGGCGTTCTGGTCTAACCAAGCTGTCAACTCTTCGATCTGCGTGAAATCTAATAATGCTTCACCTAATTCTTCGAGTTGCTCGATCGACAATGCCTCAACCTGGGCAGTTGTTTCTGGTGAAAGGGCACCGACTCGACGGGCGAGTTGTTTTAAGATCAGCGATCGACCTTCTTCTTGTCGCCCTTCCTGTTTTCCTCGCTGTTCTCCCAACCGTTCCCCTTCTCGCAAAATCTCTTGATACCAGGGTGACTCTCGCAATACTGCCATATCCCACCTCATGATTTGCCGAACAACTTCACTTCCCAACACAAAACTAGCAAAAAATGCCAGTAATGATTCCAATTCCACCAATTGCTGATCCCCGCGCAATTGATTCAAGGCTCGCTGTACCACTGTAGTCTCCCCACCATTCTTCAACACAGGCACAAACGGTAAGAGCGCATTCAGCGATTGCTCAAACACGATCGCGGCTTCCACTTCCCACAGATTGATGACCTGATAATCTTGCCGCGACTGTAGCCCCATGAAGTTCGCCTCGTAGCGATCGAGAATCGTGACTGTAGATGCGGGGGGCAAGATGTTGATTAAAACCGGATAGGTCGGGAGGCTATACTTCTCCTCAGCGAGGGCTGCATAGGCTCGCATTCGCACAGGCAACTTGTCGTTGTAGCGCAACTGCAACTCATTGAGAATCAGAAACTCTCCCTGAGTGGGGCTGTAAGCTTTAACCAAAACATCATTTTCTCGGCTGACCCACTGAAAATCAGATCCGAGGATTTCTTGAGCAATCACATCGGGTTGCTGAGTCACCCATTGCACCCAAGCAGTCGGTGCCAGACTAATGAGACGTTTACCACCAATATCAGCTTTTTTGACCACGGACTATCTTGAGAGAGTAGTTCAAATAGCCTATCAGCTTTTGATTGATGTATGGCTTGACTACTGAAAACTATGGCGGCAGCACCAGCGATAACCTCAGCTTCCGTCGCTAACTTCCCATCTCCCAAACTTATGCTTGCTTGCCACTCTCACCTTTCATCACAGCAGAAGCAATCAAATGTGCAAGTCGCAAAGGTTCAGGAACATGCCCTCGATCCGTGACTCGCGTGAGAACTTTTGCTGTAATTTCTGGAGTTGCACCACAAACTTGAAAGACAAACGGATGAGCTTCGTAGATTGTCCCGGCACGAGCAATCATGGCTAATCGACGTTCAGGGTCAGGAAGTCGTTTCAAAGCATATTCTACTTTTTCGAGTTTGGGATATCGTCGCATTACACTCACACAAGGAAGCGCGATCGCGTTCGATAAAGTCGGCAAATCCACAATATTGAACCCACCCAGCGAAATCCCATCGAGTAAAACAATGTGCAGTTGCGGTAAAAATTTGCTGTTGAGTAAAACCTTTGTGATTGTCTCAGTCGCATCCCACCCATCCGGTTGAATCTCACTCCAAACCATTCCCTCAAATCGAGTCCCCGCACAGACCACTCCAGCGATTTGCACAGGATGCTCAGATTTACGAATAAAAGGAGCATCGTCAAAGCCGATCGCGCGAATTAAACGATTTTGTTCGAGTAGAGTTTCGAGATTCATCGATCGAGGTATCACAGATTGTTTTTATCTTACTTGGGTTGTTTCTGACCCTCCCCACCAACTGCCCAGTATGATCTATGATTTTGACGGTTCAATTACACGAATTTATGAATTCTCGTCATCTGGAAATTTTTCTCGATATTGCCACCGAAGCAGCGCTTTCCGCTGGAGCAATCTTGCAACAGTATTGGGGGAATCTCCAAGAGATCCGGGAGAAAGGACGACCGGGGGATTTGGTCACAGAGGCAGATAAGGCAGCAGAAGATGCAGTTTTAGCAGTCTTGAAGCGGCATGTGCCCGATCATCCGATTCTGGCAGAAGAGTCCGGGCAAATGGGCGATCGACAAAGCGAGTTTCTTTGGGCGATCGATCCACTCGATGGCACGACGAATTATGCTCATCAATATCCCTTTGTGGCGGTTTCAGTCGGGTTATTGATTGAAGGTGTGCCGCAGGTTGGAGTGGTGTATAACCCGATTCATCAAGAGCTATTTCGAGCCGCAAAGGGATTAGGCGCGACTCAAAATCGGAAACTCATTCAGGTGTCTCAGACCCAAGAATTAGACCGGAGCCTGCTAGTCACAGGATTTGCTTACGATCGCCGTCAAACTTCGGATACGAACTATGCTGAGTTTTGTCATTTGACCCACTTAACTCAAGGCGTGCGTCGCGATGGAGCGGCAGCGTTGGATTTAGCGTATGTGGCTTGTGGGCGATTGGATGGATACTGGGAGCGGGGATTGTCAATGTGGGATATGGCAGCGGGAGTTGTATTAGTTGAAGAAGCGGGGGGACTTGTGACAGCTTACGACCAGTCGCCTGTGCAACTTGAGACCGGAAGAATTTTGGCGACGAACGGCAAGATTCATCAGCAGTTAAGTCATGAATTGAGCCAAGTCAAGCCCATCTAAATTTAGGCACTCAATTGAGATTGACGAAGCACTGCTGTTTGAGTTGTGAATGCTCAAATGAATAGGGAGTAGAGAGCCACTAAAGGAACAATCCCCCCACTCCCTACTCCCCACTTCACAACAGGTCTAAGGCTGCTATAGATGTTTTAACTCATTCGATCGAGCAGTTCATTGCCGCTCTGATGCAACCTGTGCAAAAAATTCCGCACCTGTCATATTGTGCGTTTCATTTGCAAAAGAGTAGTAGTCGGGCTTTTCGTCAATAAAAATCTGATGCTCGAAGTACAGATCCTCTGCATCATCAAACAGTCCCACAGGAATAAAGTATTGTTGATTCTGCTTCAATCGGTAAAAGAGGTGAGTACCACAGTTTCGACAAAAGCCGCGTTCTGCCCAGTCGGAGGATTGATAAATGCTAATATCTTCAGTGCCTTCAAAGTTGACCTCGCTTTCACAGTCGATCACAAGTAAAGCGCTTCCACCCCACTTTCTGCACATCCTACAGTGGCACGCTCCAATCTGATGATTCATCTTCGTCGTAGATAAGCTGACAGCTTGGCATAAGCAGCGACCTTGGGCAACATTTGACATCTGCACTACTCCGGTTTTGTCCTCAAATTGCTCAACAATCGTATCGAACAAATTTACTAATTTGTTCGATGTTTTCAAGAATCTTTATGATGATGCTCGGTTTTGCCTTCTAGTAAAATTTGTCTCAGATTGCAGATGAGCCGTCTTTTCGCTGACTCACCAGCACTTTATCCACACGATTGCCATCCATGTCCATCACTTCAAACCGCAGAGTGTTCCACTCAAAATGTTCTGCAGAAACCGGAATATGTCCTAATCGCGTGATCACAAAGCCGCCCAGACTGTGATACTGATGATCGTCTTGGGGTAGATCTTCTAGGTCGAAGAGGTCTTTGAATTCTTCGATCGACAACATTCCATCCAGTAACCAGGAACCATCTTCACGCTGCACCGCTTGCGGATTCTCGACATGCTCAGACGGCAAATCACCGACGATCGCTTCCATAATGTCATTCAGCGTGACTAATCCTTGAATCGCGCCATATTCATCGACGACAAAGGTCATGTGCTGTCCTGACTTCTTAAATAGCTCTAAAACTTTTAGAGCATGAGTGTTCTCAGGAATAAACAGGGGGGCACTGGAAGCAGTAGTGAAATTGATCGATTCACCCGTGCTAGAGCGAGTGAAGAGTTCTTTCACTTTCACAACTCCCAAAACTGTATCTAAATCTCCCTGACAGACAGGAAAACGTGAATACACACTGTTGTTGATTCGCGCTAAATTTTCCGCATCTGGCAGGTTCACATCAAGCCATACAATCTGTCGGCGGTGGGTCATCAATGCGCCTACTATCAGATCATCTAGCTCAAACACTCGTTCAACAATTTCTTGCTCTGCCTCGTGAAACGTACCTGCTCGGGTTCCTTGGCTGATTAAAACCTGAATTTCTGCTTCAGTGATGGGTGGCTCTTCCGAAGGTCTGACTCCTAAAAGCCGCATCAAGGTATCGCTGGACAAACTGAGCAAAGATACGATCGGGGCAGCGAACTTTGAGAGAGATCGCATTGGCTTTGCAACATTTATAGCAATTTGCTCTGGTGCATTGAGCGCCAGTTGTTTCGGTACGAGTTCTCCGATTACGAGGGAAAGATAGGTGATGCAAGCGACAACAATACCGAGCGCTAATCCCTGGCTGTACGGTGCAACGGCAGGAATCGTTCGCAGCACTTCAGCGAGCTTTTCAGACAGAGTGGCTCCCCCAAATGCACCTGCAAAAATCCCCACAAGTGTAATTCCGATTTGCACAGTTGCGAGGAAGCGATTGGGCGATTCTGCTAGGGCAAGTGCTGTTCTTGCTTTGGTATCTCCGTTCTCGGCGCGCTGCTGAAGTCGAATCTTGTTAGCCGATACGATCGCAATTTCTGACATTGCGAAGATACCGTTTGCAAAGATCAGCACCAGGATAATGAGGATTTCAAAGACGACGGAGTTCATAGGGAGCAAGCCACTATAGGTATCAACTCTAATCAATATATTCTCACTGGAAGAGTTTGTCGCCTTTTCGCGCGCATCAGTTGCTCAGCCGGATTGCTCTAACTGCGATTTCCCGTTGTCAAATTCAGACTTGCGATAGATAGTCCACCTCACAAGTCAGTTCCTACCCAAATCGTTTCAATTTGTATCGTCTGTCTCAGCTTTGTGTAACTCCGCAATGCTGTTTCAATGGATATGAACTATCTGCGATTGAGCTTTTCGATCGCCTGTGCGGCTGTTCCAGCTCGTCTAAATTGAGAGAGCGCAACGGCTGCCTCGGCTCTGCTGACAGCTTTTTGCGGTTCATAGCGGGATCTCGCCCCGTAGACGCGCTCAAAATTCCTTCCACTCGCAGCATTGCCCAGATCAAAAGCAATATGGGTGAGGTAACGCTCACTCATGCGATCGGCATCCTGAAATCCTTTAGTTCGCTGAATGAAGTTCCGCAAGCTTTCGGCTGAACGGCTGCTATTGCCACTACCGCGAGAATCAACAGGCGATTTGAGGACAATCATCTCTTCACGGGTTAAGACCGCATCTGGTCGAAATGTCCCATCTTCATATCCCGCTAGAAATCCTGCATCATAAGCCGCTTGAATGTACCGAAAAGCAGGATGGGAGGGGGAAACATCCCGAAAGGCAGAACGAGATCGATCCGGCAGGCGAATCAGCGTCGGTTTGCGAACGTTGTGCGTTTGCAAGGCATTGTAAGACTTGACTAACCAAGTGATAAACTCAGCCCGTGTAATCGAAGATCGGGGTCGAAACCCACCAGAAGCGGGTTCGAGAACGCCTAATTGGGCAAGTTGGCGAATTTCAGTTTCGCCATCAACACCGCTAATATCTGTAAAGGCTAAGATTTGAGGCTGGATGCGTACAGATTGATTCAGATGAAGCAGAGATGGAGCGGCGATCGCAGTCTCGGTCTGTACCAGAGGAACTAGCATTGAGCAGACAGAGCCAAACACAGCGATCGTAGTTATGAAAGATTTCATCGTATTTCTCCAAATCAACATTGGCTAGACTCTCAAAGTCAAATTGGCAGTCGTGTTAGGGTCAAGCTATTGTCTTGAGTAACTGCCACAGTCATTTCATAGGATTGATCGGTATGAATTATGCTGATCTCGGCTTATTGGATATATCAAAGATCGACTTGAACCTTAGATCCTCCGGAAATTTCTGCTGAAGAAGACGGCGAATTTATCGTCAAGGCATGATCAGCGAAATTGTGTCTTTTTTGTCTTTAAGGATCTTTTCAAATTAAGATTTGCAAGGGATATTCCTATCGCTAGGTCAGTTTGTGCCCAAGTCTTGTAGATTTGTCTCGTCTGTCTCGGCGTTTTATAACTACACCCCATCCTTCGCAGAATCCTTATGGCTACCCTTTCCAGCGAACTTGAAAGATTTTTCTTTGACAACGATCGTTGGCAGCAACCTGACGCTAGCGAACTCATTGCTCACTCCTCAAATCCTCCAACCGATCACCGTTCTAGCGATGTCAAAGTTACTTTGAACGACATTCTTGACCTCGCAGGAGAGCGTACTTTTGGGTTTCTCTTTGTGCTGCTGTCGTTTCCGTCTGCTCTCCCGATTCCGGCTCCAGGCTATTCGGTTCCTTTTGGAATTGCGATGTTGCTATTAGCTGTACAGTTGCTAGCTGGACGAGATCAACCTTGGTTTCCCAACAGTTGGCAGAATCATGGCTTTGCATTGAAGCAAGTTCGCCAAGTCCTCAAAGTAGGATTGCCTTGGCTACGACGGATTGAATCGATTTCTCGTCCGCGCTTGACTCAGGTTTGTACCAGTCTTCCTGGTCGCACAGTCATTGGCTTAGCAATCTCTCTGATGTCAATTTCGATGATGATTCCTATTCCCGGCACCAATACACTGCCAGCGATGGGGATCTTTGTCACGGGCTTTGGCTTGCTAGATGATGACGGAGCCATTAGTCTCGGTGGACTCGTTCTCTGCGTGTGTGGGTTTATTCTGTCGTCTTCGATTTTGCTCGCGATCGCGTTTGGTGGCACGAGTCTCCTCGATATGATCAAAGGTGCATTAGGGCGTTAAGTTTTAGAAATTCATGCTTCTTCTGATTTAGCAGCAATTTTTTAATAGAAATTGATGCACCATCGCTGGAAGTTCTGCTTAAAATCAGAAACGGACGGGGCGATTCGATATTTGTAGAAAGACAAACCAAGAGGTCAACATGGCTGCAAATCAAATCAAATCGTTTGCCCAAACCGCGAAAACGAATGCTGAACTCCAAGAAAAACTGAAAACCTGTGAGCGGGCAAAAGAACTAGTCGCGCTCAGTCAGGAATACGGGTTTGCTTTTGCGGAAGAAGAGCTTTATCCGCCCAATGAACCGCAATTTGATCCCGAACAGTTACATCCAAAGCTAGTAAAAGCACTACTTCGGTAGAGAACTGGATACAATGGCAGAGAGTTGCCTCTCTGCCATTGTTAGCATGAAATTTTGATGGATTTAGTAGATGAGTACTAGGGTGCTTCTTCGTTCATAAATCTCTACTCTCTCTGTTGAGACGGTTTTGACTGGACGCGCTAGTGTAGTAGAACACGGTATTGGAGGCAAATAGGCTCAAATGGCTACAAAGCAGCAATTTAACAGCTTTGAGGAATTACTGACGGGTTCAGAGACACCGATTCTTGTAGACTTCTACGCGACTTGGTGCGGTCCTTGCCAAATGATGTCAGGGTTTCTCGATCTCGCAAAAGACGATTTAGACGGCACAGTAAAAATCGTTAAGATCGATGTAGATAAGTATCCTGAAATCGCTAGTCAGTACAGCATCACAGCATTACCCACCCTGGTTTTATTCAAGGAATCCCAGCCAGTCGATAAGATCGAAGGTGTGATTCGACCGAATCAACTCGTCGATCGCGTCCGGACGTTCCTCTAGAATCTCAGTTCGTACTCTAGTACGGCTTGGTTTTGACCAGAGAGGTCTGTTGAGCCTCGGAACAGGAAATTGTCGTTAATGCGGTAACGAAGACCGAATTGAGTGGGTTCATCCGCAGTCAGCACTCGCAATACTGATGCAGAAAGATTGCGAGTGATATCCACTCCCACCTCCGCGGCTAATCCAAGACTCGATTCTCGTCGCTCTTCATTTCTCAATAACGTGGGAAACAATCGAAAATCGCTGAGTCCGATCGCATTGCCAATAAAGCCTTGAATATTCGTTAACAACGCTGAGCCTGCTAGGTTAGCAATTCCTAACGGACTATCTCCCCGTCCAAGCGTATTGACAAATCCCCCGCCAATCAGCGAAACAATCTCACTCGTGCTTCGGCTAGGACTACTCGTGAGTTCTAGATTCTGAAAGATTTGGCTAGCAGGTCCTGTCACATTCGCTTGAACTCGCACAGTTCGGAATGCGCCGAGACTCGAAGCAAAGAGTGAATCGTCTGTAAATTCTGCGGTTCCAGGTGTGGCGATGCGACTGCGCGTTACTTCTGGTACAGAAGCAATTAACCGAATATTCAGAATCGGATCTAGCCCGCGATCGCGCTCAAACACCGCCGTTTGAGGATAGCCTCGCTCTAATACAAATTGCGTTGTAAACAGATTCACTTGTCCACTTCTCAGGCGCACTGTTCCTTCCGGTCTGAGAGCATTCAGCGTGCCATTGACGCTCAAGGTTCCAGTTGCCAGAAAATTAATCAAGGGGGCGCTGACAATTTGCAGGCGATTGCCTAAGACAATGTTTAAGTTTCTGAAGGTTAGATTTGTCTGATTGTCCGGCTGACTAGGACTCGCAGGTGGTTGAGCAGAACTCGCAGCATTATCTGGGAGTTGAACCTGTCCATTTGCCAGTTCAACTTGTCCACCAATTTCGGGTGCAAAGGCAGTTCCGGTGACTGTGATATTACCCGACACTCCGCCTTGATACAGTCCTTTACGATTGATAGCTAAGCGATCGAGGACTAATTGCAACGGATTTTCTGGATCAGCACTACTTTCTAGAAAAATCGGTAAGGTTCCTTTGGCAATCAGTTGTCCTTGGTTGAACTGTCCTTGCAAACTGTCGATCGTCAAGCGATCGCCATTCAGTTGAATATTTCCTGTTAAGCCTGTAATTGGTTCTTGCAGCGCAGTTGCTTCGATTGTGGCATCGGCAACCTGAATTGATCCAATGACTCTCGGACGCAGCAAGGTTCCACTGACATTCAGTTGGACGGTTCCTTGTCCCCCTCGCCAGGCAAGCTGTGGAACAAAGACATTCAGCACGGCTAAGCCTTCATTTTTGACATTGACATTCAGGCTGATATCACTACTATCAGGGCGAACACTATCGGGTAAGAACTGGTACGGAAAACTGCCTTCAATCAAAATCGGCTCAGTCGCAACTAAGCCAATGTTGCTGCCAAAGCTCAGTCGAGAGTTGGTATAGCTAAAGTTGCCAACCGCAGATTCAACTGTTTTGCCGTTGAGGAAACCATCTGTGACTTGAATTTGTCCAACTGCCGAGGGATTTGTCCGCGATCCACTGACGGTGACACTGGCATTGAGATTGCCATCAATCCCGAGCGGCAGCGGGTAGAACGGTTCAATCGCCGCGATCGGTAAGTTGCGTGCTTCCAACTGTCCGAACTGCGTTTCGCCCCCAAACTGCCCGGTTAGATTGATTTGAGAATCCCCAGATTGAATTCTTAAAGGCTCTAGAGTGACAATGCCATTGTCGAGCCTGCCGAGGGCAATCACACTCTCCGCTTTGAGTACGCGATCGTTGTTCGGTTGCAGCTTGCCCTCTGTCACGGTCAAGAATGAGGGATAAGGGCGGAATTCAACCGCTTGTGCTCTGAGATCAAAATCGGCTTGAACGCCTTGATCCAGGGAAGCTGCAATTTTAATCGTTCCACCGAAGTTTCCGCGTAGATCAGCGATTTGAGGAATGCGATTGTTCTGAATGGCTTGAGCGTTGAGCTTCAATAGCTCGTTGATTTCAGCAAAGCGGCGCAGTTGATCGAACAAAGGAGCTTGAGGATTGCCAACGGGCACAGGGTTCAGAGCAGATGCGCGATCGTAACTTGGAGGCTGTGCGCCCCGTGTAAAATCTTGCAGATCGAAGAACTGTAAGCCACCGAGTACATCTTCGATTCTGCCTTGGGCAATGGCAATTTCACCATTAAATCTCGGTTGCGTTCTCAAGTCTACATTGCCGGAAATTCTGTACTGACTTTCTCCTCTCGTCAGCACGGTCTCGCTAAATTCAAAGACATTATTGCGATTGACAAACGTTGTTGCAGCTACATCGGTTTGGAAAGAGCCGAGCCGGAAGTTCTGAATCGAGGCTCTCCCATTCAAGACGCGCAATTGGTCGAGATCAATGTTGAGTGTTCCCGCTAAAGTTCCACCGATGCCACCATAAGGCGCGAGATTGACTCCAGGTAGAACAAGTCCAGTGATCGGAAATTGATTAATCGCAACTTGGAAAACATTGCCAACGGTCTTTCCGGCTAAGGTCGATGCCCCGCGCTGAACATTGAGCGATCGCGGTCGGAAGGTGGGATCTAAATCCAATGCAATTCGATCTTGAATGCCTGCTACTTTGAGATCAAAGCCTCTGGGTAACAGATTTAATGTTCCTCTTAGCAATGGATCAAACGTAATCCCATTCAGCGAAAAGTTCTTGACCGCAACATTGCTCACCACGTTTGGACTATCCGGCGTGCCCGTAATCCGTCCGACTAAATCGATTGCACCCGTCAGTTGCGTCACAGGCGGACGGGGAATGGGCAGATTAGACAGAGCATAGTTCGTGGCTCGAATGTTCAAATCCAAGCCTGTGATTTGAGGAGTTCCCTGCACATTTGCCAGAATTGTGCCATTTGCACGAAATCCTGGAGCCGTTGCTTGGGGAATGTTGAGCTTTTGACCATCCCAATTGACTTGCGCCACGAGCGGCTGATCAATCAATGAAATGCCTTGAGACAATCTCACTTGTCCATCTGCGCGAATTGCATCGGGACGCAGATCGTTGATCAATCCTGCAACTCTGACATTCCCACTCAGATCTCCTCTGAGATCCGGTGAAAACTGTCTCAGCGCAATGCCTGCAATCTGAGTGTCTGCCTGCCATCGTCCCGCGATCGCATTAAAGTCAGCATTGATAAAACTATTCCCATTGGTCAGTCGAGCTTGTCCCCGTGCCTGAATATTTTCTGGGCTAACATTCGTTAATGATCCAGCAAGCTGAGCATTTCCATTAATGACACCTTGAATCTGAGGTGAAAACTGGCTCGCTTGTACATTTGAGGCTTGTACAGTTCCTTGCCAACGTCCATTCAACGTGCGACCTTGAGCCGTGAGCGTTCCGCCTGCGACTTGGAACACGGCATTGCGGACAATCGTATTGCCGCCTGTCACGACCACTTCACCCACACCTGGATAAGTGGCTTCGGGGGCTTGAAACTGAGCGATCGTCTGCACTTGATCTAAGCGTCCAATCACCTGCCCACGGGCATTCACCCGTCCAACTGTGATCGGTAAAGTTCCAGAATTATAGAGTTTCGCGATCGCATCTCCAGGAAGATTGCGAGCTTGATAATTGATTGCGATCGACTGTGGCGCATTTAAATCTATCGCACCACTTGCGACCACTTCTCCGCCGACTTCGGGAATGGCTCGAATGTTATTCAGAGCAAGATTTAGAGTTTTACTATCTAGACGAAAATCAGTGCTGGCTTGTGTGAGATTAATGCGATCAACTCTGGCAATTTTCGTCGTTCTCGCTCGACCTGTAATCACGGGAGCGTTCACTGCTCCCGTCACTTTTACCTCTGCGGTTGCTTCACCAGCCGCCGCAAAAGGCAGTTCGACGTTGAACGTGTCAAAGAAATCTTCAACGCTGACTGCTTTCACCTCGGCAGCAACATTGAAACCTTTCTCAGTATCGATTTTGCCGTTTGCTGTAATTGGAATTTTTCCAAGTTGAGTGGTGGTTTGCTCTAGTGTGATTAAGGTGTCATCAATTTGTAGATTTCCGGCTGACTTCGCAAACGTTTGTGGAAGTTGTGGAATCTGAACGGTGACATCTTTGAAACTGGCGCTACCTTTGACGATCGTGCGCTGATCGGGTCGGATCTGAACATTGACCGCCCCATTCGCTCGACCTTGCGGTAAATTAATCGGAAGTTTGACTAAGCGATCGATCTCCGTGACTGAAAAATTTTGCCCTCGAATGTCGAGATTAGAATTCAAGCCGTTTTTGACAATGGTTTCGCCTTTGATATCAAACTCGCCACCTTTTGTCGATTTGCCATCTAAGTCATAAGCAATCCGACGACTGTTATCAAAGAAATTCGCCACGCCTTCGATTTGCGTCAATGTGACGGGAATTCTTTGCTGACGAGCTTTTGGAAATGGATCGAGTTCTACATTGGCATCTTTGAAGCGAATTCTCTGAAGCTCAGTTTTGATAAATCCTTCTTCTTCCTGGGCTTTGATCTGAGTTTTAACCCAGGCTCCATCTTTCTCCTGATCCAAGTACACATCCGGCTGAACTAAGGTAATATCCAAGTTCAATTTGCGAGCCAACAAGACTTGCAGCAAATTAAATCCGACTTGTACCTGATCGACTGAGGCGCGATCGCGATCATTTTTTGTGGCTGGAATCGAGCTTTTGCCAAACTGTAATCCGGTGAGTGACCAGCGCTCAACTCGTCCTAATTCCACCGGACGATCGAGCAATTCACTCAAGTTATTCTGAACGAGCGGCGCAAGATCTTCTTGTACAAATTTTGACCCATACCAAATTCCGTACGCAATTCCGACTGCACCCAGAACTGCGATCGGGAGTCCGACTCGTCCAAGCAGCGTGAGCCACAACCGGCGACGGGCAGGAGATTGGGGGCGATTATTTGGATCAGGGGCTTGAGTCATCGGCTCGAACAGAGATAGAAAGCCAATCTATAGTTACCACACCTCAAGAAACTCTGATGCAAATAATTTGACAGAATCTCTTGCTACTGTCTGGCTTCGGGCTGATCGGAATGAACGCTCGTACTCTATCACTTCTGATGGATTGATGAGGATCTTGCACGTTAGGGGAGTGGAGAGTCGGGGAAATGGCGCTCCATCCCTACCCGAATCTACGACTGCTACACACGTTCATCTTTTTTCTTGACAACTCGAAGTCATTCCGAGTACGATTTAAGAGTAAAGTTAATAACCGCTAGGAAAAAAGTTATGGCATTCGTCGATCGCTCAGGGCAAAAAGTTCCAGATGTCACATTCCGCACTCGTGAGAACAATGAGTGGGTCAGCGTGACCGCTCACGAGTTATTTGCAGGAAAAACCGTGATTGTGTTCTCACTTCCCGGAGCTTTCACCCCAACCTGTTCATCTACGCACGTTCCTGGCTATAACGAACTGGCAAAAGTGTTCAAAGCGAATGGAGTCGATGACATTGTATGCATCTCTGTCAATGATGCATTTGTCATGAATGAATGGTGCAAAGATCAAAACGCAGACTACATTCGGATGATTCCGGATGGGAACGGCGAATTCACAGATGGCATGGGCATGTTGGTCGATAAAAGCGACCTAGGATTTGGGAAGAGATCCTGGCGGTATTCCATGCTGGTGAAAGATGGCACGATCGAGAAAATGTTCATCGAACCCGAAGAACCGGGCGATCCATTCAAAGTATCGGATGCCGATACGATGCTGAAATACATCAATGAAACAGCCGAGAAGCCCAAAGCAATTTCACTGTTTACTAAAATTGGTTGTCCGTTCTGTGCAAAAGCGAAGCAGATGCTGAGCGATCGCGGATTCGACTACGAAGAAATTGTTTTAGGGCGCGATGCTAGCCCTCGGACTTTACGAGCAGTCACGGGTGCTTCAACGGTTCCGCAAGTCTTCGTTGAAGGCAACTTGATTGGGGGGTCTGAAGATCTAGCAGCTTATTTAGGCGCGAACTAAGCCATTGCGGTTTCGAGAAATGACAGGACTCGGTAAAGTGATGAACTACAATCGAGTCCTGTCATTTTTTGATCAAATTCATGCGTCAAAGTAGAACTTGGAAGACATTTGCGATTTTTTCGCTATTGGGGGTTGTCCTCAGTTGGCTAGTGAGTTGTGGCGGAGGTACGCCAAATGCGGGGACTTCAGCCACAGGGCAAATTGATTTTTGGACAATGCAACTGAGTCCGCAGTTTGATGACTATTTCAAATCTTTGTTTGCAAAGTTTGAACAGGAAAATCCTGGCGTTAAAGTTCGCTGGACAGATGTGCCTTGGGCAGAAATGGAGCGAAAAATTTTAACGTCGGTTGCGGCAAAGACGGCTCCGGATGTTGTCAATCTCAATCCTGGATTTGCCTCACAGCTTGCTGAGCGCAATGCCTGGATGACGCTTGATGAGAAGATTCCAGCCGATGTAAAAGATCAATATTTTCCTGGAATTTGGCAAGCGAGCACCTTAAATGGCAAAACGTTTGGGATTCCTTGGTATCTGACGACGCGCGTTGCCATTTACAACACGGATCTGCTGAAAAAAGCAGGCATTACAAAACCGCCTGCAACTTACGCTGAACTTGCACAAGCCGCAAAGCAGATCAAAGAGAAAACTGGAAAATACGCCTTTTTCGCAACCGTTGTTCCTAGTGATTCTGGTGAAGTGATGGAATCCTTTGTGCAAATGGGAGTGAAGCTGGTTGATGACCAGGGCAAAGCAGCTTTTAATTCGCCTCAAGGGAAAGCGGCGTTTCAGTATTGGGTGGATCTCTATCAGAATGGCTTGATGCCGAAAGAAGTGTTAACCGAAGGGCATCGTCATGCGATCGATCTTTATCAACAAGGCAATACGGCGATTTTGGCATCGGGAGCCGAATTTTTGAAATCGATCGCGAAAAATGCCCCGACGATCGCGCAAGCTTCAGAATCTGCGCCTCAAATCACAGGCGATACGCGCAAGAAAAATGTAGCGGTGATGAATGTCGCGATTCCCAGGGATACCGATCAACCCGATGCGGCGTTGAAGTTTGCACTGTTTCTGACCAATAATGCCAATCAGCTTGAATTTGCCAAAGCGGCGAATGTGTTGCCTTCGACTGTAAAAGCAGCCGAAGATCCTTATTTCACAAAATTACCTGAGAATGCAACTGGCATCGACAAAGCTAGAGTCGTGAGTGCTGGACAACTCAAAGAAGCAGAAGTCCTGATTCCTGTGATTAAGAACATCAAGACTTTGCAGCAAACCATTTACGAAAATCTGCAAGCAGCAATGCTGAAACAGAAGACCGTTGATCAAGCTTTGAGTGATGCAGCTCAGACTTGGAATGCTCGATCGTAAACAGAACTTTTTCAATCAATTTCCAGCAATGGGATGAACCCGCTTAGGCGGGTTTTGTTTTACGCATGAATCAAGTGATCTAAGGTCTGCAACAGGACTTGCTCGTTGTATGGTTTGGAGAAATAAGCCGCCGCACCAAGCTGATTCGCGAGCTGACGATGCTTATCTCCACTTCGAGAAGTCAGCATCGTCACCGGGATATGATTGAACTTCTGATTTGCTTTTAATTTTGTCAGTAACCCAAATCCATCTAACCTGGGCATCTCAATATCACAGACGATCGCTTGCACGGCTAAACCTGCTTCTAATCGCTCGATCGCATCTTGTCCGTCTTTCGCTTCTTCGACTTGATAGCCCGATCGAGAAAGCGTCAATGCTAGGAATCGTCGCACATTAATCGAATCATCGACCACGAGAACACTTGGCAAAGTCGGCAAAGAAACGCTGGAAGCCGCACTCAATAAGGCAGGTAAAGAAGGTTGGCTAGGCGGAGCCGTAACCTGATATAAGAACTCTGGAACATTCACCAACGGCACCACGCGCCCATCGCCCAAGATTGCACAACCATTAAAGCCATAAGGCAGAGGTAAGAGGTTGGAGAGCGATCGTACAGTGACTTCTTGATCCGTCCAACAGCGATCGACTTGTAGCGCTGTCAGTTTTCCGCCTTGCTGGATGATGACGACACTTTCAGAGTGCAGCAGAGGAGGTGTTTCATAGCTATGCCGAGCACGAATACAGTTGAAGTTCAGATGTCGCTGGAGTCGAATTAGAGAAATCGGCTGCCCTTGATACTCGATCGCTTCGCCAATTCCAGTTTGAATCACCTGCTCTGGTTCAAAGATCGTAACTTCAGCAATCGCTTCACTCGGAATTGCTAGCAACATGCCATGACTTTCCGCAAGGACTACGCGCACAGTGGAGAGCGTCGCTGGAACAGATAGTGTAAAGGTTGTGCCGACTCCGACTTGAGTATTAATCGTAATCTCGCCCCGAATCTGTTGCAGATGTGTGCGAACAACATCCATGCCGACCCCGCGCCCGGATAGTTCAGTGACACGATCGCTCGTACTAAACCCAGGCTCAAAGATCAGAGACAGTAATTCTGTTTCACTCGCAACTTCAAGTAAAGCCGGATCGAGTCCGATCTGAGCCGCGCGATCGCGAATTTTGTCGATCGCAATGCCTTCGCCATCATCTCGAACTGTAATCAACGTCCGATTGCCTTGCTGCATGGCTTGAATCTCAATCCGACCTTCTGGAGACTTACCTCGCTCAATTCGAGCTTCCGGCGTTTCAATTCCATGATCGAAGGCATTTCGGAGCAGATGTAGTAAGGGATCTTGCAGCGTTTCGATCACACTGCGATCGAGCAAAATCGACTCTCCTGTGATCGTCAATTTTGCCTGCTTGCCATATTCCACACACCAGTCATGCAAGGCTCGCGGAAAGCGATCGACCAATTCTGCTAAAGGTCGCATCTTCAGGCGCGTAAACCCAGATTGCAGTTGCTTTGAGGATTTTGTTAAATTTCGAGCATTCTGCTCAGTCTCGTCTAAGCCTAAACTGAGATCATCTGCAACTTCCTGCAATTGCACAATCGTTTCGATGACTTGCTGAGAGAGCAAATGAATGTCTGTGTATTGATCCATTTCTAGCCGATCAAACTCTGTGAGTAGCGAACTACTTCTCACAGATGCAACGGCAACAGGGGCGTTTGTCAAAGCAACAGAATCGTAAACGGTTCTTAGCTCATAATTGACATGCTGTAACGTCTGAAGTCGTTGAGATAACTGGCGGATTAGACCTCGGAGTCGTTTCAAATTCAGATCCAGCCCGTTGCGATCGATCGTCAATTCACCAAACAAATCTTGTAAATGATTCAACTGACGCAGTGAAACTCTCACAGTGGTGTTGGGGTCTTCCACGTCAGCCGTGGCCGAAATCGTTTGTACAACTTGTGCAGGTATCGTTGGATTAATTTCAACTGCATCCATTTCCAGAGGAATCTGATCAAGCTGCCCTGCTAAAATTAAAACCTGTGCACGTCGCCAAGTTTGCAGTGCAGCCCGTGTAACAAAAATGAGTAAATCATTTGAAGCGGTAGCAATCTGTTGCTCGATCGTGTCACAAAGCTGACTAAAATCATGCAACTGCAACATCTCGCCTAATCCGCCTAGCTCTTGTGCGAGTAAGGTTGCTTCTTCGCGCAGGCAAGACTGATTCGGGCTGTCAAGGACAGTCTCAAGACGCTGAAGGCATTCTTCGACTTCTGTTTCAAACAGCAAAGGAACTAAGTCTTGATTGTTCTCCATCGACAAAACGGATGCAGCCGTTTCATCTTGAGGATCGCCTAAACGCGATCGCAGTGCTGTGAAAATTGGCTCAACTTCTTTACTAATCCAAGTTGGATTAATTGCTTCACCATAGCGCTCAAAATCAACAATCTGATAGAGACAGCTTACAGCTAGCAGCAACAAGTGCCCAGTTTCCGCATCTGGTAAGGTACTATCGTTGATCTTAAAGACTTTCAGCGCATCTTCTAGATGATGCGCTAGCTCGCTGAGTAACTTAAAGCCCATCATTGCGGCTCCTCCTTTGAGCGAGTGCGTGACTCGGAGTGCCGCATTGATAGTCGTCGCATTGCTCGTCTGAGAAATTTCTAAAATCGAAGCTTCCAAGCTCGTAATATATTCTTGTGCTTCATCTAGAAACTGCCGCCGGATTTCGTTTTCCTTTTCGTTTGGCATAAGTCAAGATTGAAAGTTTGATGTGGGTTTGAAAATTTAGGTTCTCGAAATGTCTAGGAGTTCAGTCAGGTGAATCAGGCTCAACTTGACAAACAACTAGTTCACCTTAAATGTCCCAACCGATTGTTGAAGTTCTTGAGCAATATCTACCGTTTTCCGCAGTGAATTTGACACCTCAACTGACGAATCAGAAGTCCGCTCTGCAATCTGAGCAATATCCTGCATCAAATTCGTAATCGTATGAGACGTTTCAACCTGGGAAACCGTCGCCGTTGAGATAGACTGCACCAACTGATCAATCTGATGCGAGACAGAGACAATCTGTTCTAGACTTTGCTTCGCGTTTTCGACATAGTGCGTCACCTCAACGACCTGAGATGTTCCCTCTTCCATCGCTTCGACGACATCATTCGTTTCTCTTTGAATCCCTGCAACTAACTGTTCAATCTCATGAGTTGCGTCCGCTGCCCGTGCGGCTAGCGCCGCGACTTCTTCCGCGATCGCTGCAAATCCCTGGCTGTCATCGCCCGCTCGTGCTGCTTCAATTCCAGCATTAATCGCAAGTAAGTTCGTCTGAACCGTGATTTGATTAATCAACGAGACCGCTTTAGAAATCTGCTGCGAAGATTCTCCCAACCGTTTGACTTTCTTAGCCGTATCTCCGATCGTATGCCGCAATCCTAAGGTTTGCTGTACCGTCAACTCCATGGCAGTCCCACCTGTTTCTGCGGTCACGGCTGCCGTTCGACTGACTTCTGCAGCTTTCTGCGCACTTTGAGCCACCGCTTCGATCGATTCCATCATTTTCTGGACCGATTGAACGGTTGCCGAGGTTTCCTCCGCCTGTTTCAGCGCATCATGCGCCAACTCGCGCACGGCATATTCGTGGCTCCCGAGTGAAGAATTGACCTGGAGCGACGCTTCTTTCACTTGACCGACTAAATGCTGGAGGTTTTCTACGATCGAGTTAAAGAAGTCTGCCACCGTCCCAATCTCGCCCGTTGTCACATCCGCCCGCACAGTCAAATCTCCCATGGCAGCCCGCTCTACATGGCGCAGCAGTTGCAGGAGTTGAGTTTGTAAGGCTTCTTGAGTTTGCTGACGTTCTTCTGCTAGGGCTTGAATACTTGTCACTCGCTGCTGCTGCTCGGTGAGCTTTACTTGCTCCAGCGCATTGCCTAAATGCACTGCAATCTGAGTGAACAAGTTAATTTCCCAAGACTCCCAGTAGTGCGGAGCCGTGCAATGATGCCCAACTAATAGCCCGATCAAATTGCCATCGACAACCATTGGAGCAACAATGTTAGCTTTCACCTGGAACGCTTCCAACTGCCCGCGATAGCACGGGTCGAGATCCGCATCTGCGATATTTGAGATCGTTTGCACATGCCCTTTCCGATACTTCTCGATGAAATGCTCTGCAAAACAGGGATCTGTAATCTGAGTGCCTAATGCTGCAGAAAACTCTAACCCAACAGATTCTGCGACAATTCGACCTTTCCAGTGCTCATCAAATAAGTAGACAATTGAGCGATCGACATCAATGAGCTTGCGAACTTCATTGACCCCCGCTTGCATAATCAAATTGAAGTCTAAAGTCTTGCGAATATTGAAAGTTGCTTCATTCAATCGCTGCAAGTTCTGTGAGGTCTGCGTTTGTTCAAAGATCAGCTTTTGCAGTTGCCCTGCCATGTAATTGATATTGCTCCCGAGCAAAGTAATCTCGTCATCACCAACCATTCGCAGTCGCGTATCGAGTTGCCCTTGCCCAATGCGCTGCACAGCTTTTGCAACTGACACAATTCGACGAGTGAGGCGATTTGCTAGGATCATTGCAATCCAACCGACAATCACAGTTACAATCACGCTACTCGTCGCTAAAGCAATGAGCAGAGTTTTACGGCTCTTAAAGGCATTCTCAACGTTGTTCCCGAGTACCAAATGCCAGTTTAGTTCCGGCAGATTGTCTAACTTTGTCCAAGGACTATACGTGAAAATGTACGCTCCTTGAGATTCACTCACCGATCTTGTATTCACTTTTGCCGCAGATGCAATCTGCGAAAATTCAGGAAATATGGCGGGCGCTTCTTGATTAAAGCGCTCTGGACGCGAGGTGAGAATGACTCGATTTGTCGCTGGATCAATGATGCTGTATTCTCGCCCAATCAGCGTGTAGGTCACGAGATGGTCAGACATTTTCTCGAGTGGTAAGGTCGCCCGCACAATCCCGATTGTTCTTCCGGTCTGAGTATCTCGCACTGGAGCTGTGAGAAAGACTTCAGTGCGTTTTCCATCCGCGCTTATCATCGGTTGACTAATTCCAGCACGGTTATTGCGAATGGCTTCTTGAAAGTAAGCTTGACCGATTTGATTGGAATTTGAGCGATCGCCCGCTTGCACAAGCACATTGCCATCGAGATCAAAGATGGCAACATCGCTGTAGTTGCCATAGGCTTGAGCGATGCGGGTGAGGGCAGCATTCCTATCTGCTTGGCTGGTTGCATTCCGGGGAGTAGTTTCGCTCAGCAATGGGAAGTTTGCCAACGCTTGAACTTCTGCATAGCGCTGTGACATGTATCGACTGATCAAATCGCTCAGTCGAGTTGCAGCTAATTGCTGTGCGCCAGTCACTTGCTGTGTGATTGCGTGATCCGCGAGAACGTAATTAATCGCGCCCATCGTCGCAATCGGAACCGTACTGAGTACAACTGCTAAGAGTGCAGTTCTTTGCTTTAAGCTCATGCGATTGAGCCAGTCGGGCAAGGCGCGACGCGATTGCAATCGCGCAGCATCCGCCATTGTATAGGCAGATTGAGTCGGGAACACTCTTGAATTTGTAGAAGACAATTGATCAACCATGAGTCAAGTAAGTATCTTGGGGAGAACGTGAATCGGGCAATATTGTTGAAGCTTGATGGTTTAAGCTTGAGGCTGAAAGTTCGGCGACTGAACGATCGCTTCAGCATCCAAGACAAATAACACTTCCTGTTTTTGCAACACACACCCGCTTAAGTAATGTGAGAATCTTGCAGTTGCATGACTGAGTGAAGGCTGGATATCGGCAGCGGGAAACCAGATGGAGCCATGAATGTGTTGAACGGCGATCGCAAAAGAGGTAGAACCGACCCGCAGAATTAGCAAATCCTGTGCGGATACTGGAGAATGAATCGGGGCAGGAATTCCGCCAACATCGAGTAGATTCGCCAGATCAATCACCCACATCACCTGTCCCTGACGATGCATCAGTCCCAGCACATAAGATGGCATATCAGGCATAGGGGTGAGTTGTTGCAGCGATCGAGAAATCGCTTCTCGCACATAAGTCATTGGAACGACAACAGAAATCTTTGCACCCAAATCAAATTTGAGATACATCTGCCCCAAGCGATCTGGGATTGGGCGCAGAGTAATTGCTGAACTTTGCATGTCTTCAGCCTCCTACAGATTGAACAGCACGGATAAACTGGTCACGGGTGAATGGTTTCGTGATGTAGACATCTGCGCCCTGCTTCATCCCCCAAAGTCGATCGATATCTTGGTTTTTAGAAGTGCAAATAATGATTGGGACATCTTCGGTTACGGGATGTTTTTTGAGTGCCCGACAGAGTGCAAAGCCGCTCATTCCGGGCATGACGACATCCGTCACGACAACATCAGGCTTCTGTTCTGCAACTTTGTCGAGTGCTTCTTTGGCACTCACAGCCTCAATCACGATGTAACCGCTTTCTTGTAAGTAGTGGCTGAGAAGCTCACGTTCTGACGGGGTATCTTCGACAATTAAAACTGTACTCATCATCGGTTAGTAAAGCCTAGGCGGGGTAAAGGTGGGAGTGGGGAGTAGAGAGGTGGGGAGTGGGGAGGTGGGGAGATGCTTCCTGTATTTCTCTCTATCCTCTTGTTGGAAGATACTGAGCTACAGTTTGAAGTAGGTCAGCTTGCGTAAACGGTTTTGTTAAATATCCAGACGCTCCCACTAATTTGGCTCTGGCTCGATCGATGAATCCAGTGTGTCCAGTCACCATGATGATCGGGGTTGCTTGAAAACCGGGATGTCGTCTCAACATCGAACAAAGCTCATATCCATCTAAGTTCGGCATCCCTACATCTAAGAGAATCAGATCCGGCTTCTGCCGCATGATTTGCATGACGGCTTTGAGAGGATCATGAATCATGAAGACCGTAAACTGCTCGTCAAGATAGCTCTGGATCGCTTGCAAAATTGAGGGGCTATCATCAATGCAAATGATTTTGTACGATCGTGTACAGGCTTGAACAGGCTTTGAGGGAACTTCTAAAGTCTGAATCGGACGCTCCATCACTGGGGCAACAGCAACTGTTCGATCTCCAAGTGTTCGATCGCCAACTGCTCGATCACGGACTATCGTTGCCGTTGTTTTAGCAGGCTGATACCGTTGTGCAAGGAGCGGCAAAAGCTCAATTCGGCAAAGCTCTGGATAGGGATCAAACTCTGCACGTTCAATGACTTGAGTTTCACCTTCATACAGCATCAAAAATCCGGTGAGCACTTCTTGAGCCAACTGCTTGATCAACTGTTGGGCTTCACTGATCGATAGATATTGTTGTTCGACTAATCTTAAAATCGCTTGATAATCCGGGCTAATCCGACTGTGATTAGTGAGCGGCTTACGATCGAACAAAGCACGAACCTGCGATCGTACTGCACCGCCTAGGGTGGGAATATGCTGACTCAACCGCCCCAAATGCCGATCTAGTCTTTCAAATGGGCTAAGAGAACTGGTGGCAAAGGTCAGTTCGCCTTCACTGAAGTAGATTGACCAGTCCGCAATACTGGTTTCGACTTTCAAGCATCCCGTCAAACGCTGATGAATGAGACGAAGCAGTAATCGGTGAGGATGCAGGCTGGGATAAGATTTGACCATGGCGCTGAATCACAACTTCAAGGATTTTTCATCTTTTTCGCCCTAGATTTGAATGCATGGCAAGTTTGAGCCTGATCTCAGGACTCTGAAACCACATATTCTTAGGCGAGTGGAAGTGCAACCCTGTTTTAGATTCGTTTGAGTTAATCTAAGCCCCTGATATTGCCGCAACAGCGATCGATCAAAATTCTGATTGATTAGGACAAGCGATAGATGCTGGTACACACGACTTAACTTATTTAAGAGCTTACTGGTATTTACGGAGAATGACAACCTTCTTAAGAGAATCTTGAAGATATGATTTAGCGGGAACGCTCAACTTTTCTCTAGCTGCGTATCTTCTAAAACCTAAGTCTCATCGCATTTTTGAGAGCTAGAGGTTAAATTTTCTGCGAAAGCGATCGCTTTTGATACCAATTTTCCTGGCTGATATTTCAGTATTTACCCTGAGAAAAATCTACGTAAAAACACGGTGTTCGATTATGAGAACTTTATTAACGACAGCATCAACTCCAGCCCTCGGTTTTTTCTGCTTCTTCAAAATTCAGATCTCACCCTGTTGATTCCAATAATCTGACTCTTGATAGATGTCGCTTTTTTGTCTCCCCGAAAACTCCCCGAATTCTCCCCCGCAATTTCACCCGAATTGAGTATTCTGAATTCAGAGAAATCTGGGAAATCTCTTTGCGTTCAAACGGCGCAAGAGCTTCGGTCGCTGGGAAAGGGAAGCGCTGCACTCTCCGTGAATGAGGAAATTGCAGTCGCAAACTAAATCAACCGAAGTTTCTCACCTGTTCGTAACGAGTTTCGCTTGATTCGTTGCGAGCAGGTTTTTTATGTCAAGGCTTGCCCTCCCTTCACCGCTCGCTATTTCAACTCTGACCATGTTTGAAGAAAAATATCACGGCTGGCTCATTGAGATTTTGACTGACGCAGAGGGGTACATCTTCAATTGCTGGCTTCCCGGCTGTCGTTTGGCGGTCAGCGATCGCCAAAATTACCCCACGCTGTTTTCGGCTCGCACGGCTGCCAAACGTCGCGCTGATCGCGAATCTGTGAAGTGGGCGTTGCAGCATTGTTATCAGACTTATCGTCAAGGCAACCTGAATTCCGAAGAGTTTCAGACTCTCGAAGAATTGATCAACCAAACCTTGTTGCCCAATTTGGAAGCTAACCTTGGGCAGAGGGTCTAACTCGCGTTCGATCGCTACAATAAGATCTGTCTTTTTTGGTTAGTCGATATTTTGAGCGCTACTTCTTCCCCTAAAATCGTTCTCGTCGATGGTCATTCGCTGGCATTTCGCGCCTATTATGCGTTTGCGAAAGGTCGCGATGGTGGATTGCGAACAAAATCTGGCATTCCGACGAGTGTATCTTACGGCTTTCTCAAAGCCTTGCTCGAAACGGTGGAAGCAGAAAAGCCGGATTATTTAGCGATCGCGTTTGATTTAGGGGGCGCAACGTACCGCCATGACGCAGACGAGACTTACAAAGCGGGTCGTCCTGAAACGCCAGAAGACTTTAAGCCAGATCTGGATAATCTCCAAGAAGTTTTGAAGGCGATGAATTTACCGATCGTCGTTGTCCCCGGATACGAAGCGGATGACGTAATCGGAACGATGGCGCGGCGAGCCAGTCAAGAAGGCTTCGACGTGAAGATTTTGAGTGGCGATCGAGATTTGTTTCAACTGGTTGATCCAGACGAAAAAGTCAAGATCTTATATATGAGTACCAGCTATGGCAAAGGCGCACCGCCTCCGAAAGAATTTGGAGTAGAAGAGGTGAAACTCAAGCTAGGGGTTTTGCCTTCTCAGGTCGTAGATTTCAAAGCGCTTTGTGGCGATACATCCGATAACATCCCTGGTGTGAAAGGGATTGGAGAGAAAACGGCAAGTCAGTTACTCAAAACATATGGATCATTAGAAAATGTCTACGCCTCGATCGAGGAAATCAAAGGTGCAGTCAGAAAGAAATTAGAAGAAGGAATCGATGCCGCGCGGCATTCTCAATGGATGGCGCAAATTCACTTAGATGTGCCCCTAGAAATTGATCCGGCTGATTGTAAACTTCAGGGATTTGATGAAGAAACACTCCTGCCATTAATCGAACGATTAGAATTCAAATCGTTTTATAACAAGATCGAGAAATGGAAGCGACAACTCAGTGGCGAATTGAGTACAACAGAAAGTGCAGCAAAATCAGCAACGAATACACCTGTTGTTAAACAATATACAGATGAGGATGTATGGTTTTTCAGCGCAGAAGATACGGCAAATGCTGAAAAGTTTGAATTAGTCGAGATTACTCCACAAATTATTGATACAGAAGCGAAACTAAAAGAACTCGTCGATCGCTTAAAAACGACAAAAGAAACGATCGCTTGGGATACTGAAACGACCGATCTTGATCCGATCAAAGCTGATTTAGTGGGAATTGGGTGCTGTTGGGGTGCAGAATCCGATGCGATGGCTTACATTCCGATCGGTCATATCGAAGGCACAAATCTCGATAAAGCGATCGTGCTCGAAGCGCTGCGTCCCATTCTTGAAGACGTGAAATATCCGAAGTCATTCCAGAATGCAAAATTCGATCGCTTAGTGTTTCGCTTTCAAGGAATTGAACTCGCTGGTGTTGTGTTCGACACAATGTTAGCCAGCTATGTTCTTAATCCTGAAGCGAGTCATAAACTTAGCGATCTCGGATATCGCAATTTAGGAATTCACGCAAAAGAATATACTGATCTCGTTCCCAAAGGTAAAACCATTGCTGATATTGCCATTCCTGCAGTCGCAGACTATTGCGGAATGGATGTTTACACTGTGTTTCGATTAGTTCCGCTTCTGCAATCGGAACTTGAAGCAATTCCTGCTCTCTACAAGCTGCTTTTAGAAATTGAACAGCCTTTAGAGCCTGTTTTAGCTGAGATGGAAGCGACCGGGGTGAGAATCGATCGAGATTATCTCGTCCAATTTTCAAAATCTTTAGAGACAGAACTAGCCGCGATCGAAGAACGCGCCTATGCCTCGGCAAATCAGAAATTTAGTCTCGGTTCTCCGAAACAATTGAGTGAGTTGTTATTTGAAAAACTAGGACTCGATAAAAAGAAATCTCGCAAAACGAAAACAGGATATTCCACCGATGCAGCAACCCTGGATAAACTACAAGGCGATCATCCCGTGGTCGATGCGATCGTGGAACATCGCACCTTATCAAAACTGAAATCAACCTATGTCGATGCGCTGCCAAATTTGATCAATCCGAAGACCGATCGCGTTCACACCGATTTCAATCAGGCAGTCACTTCTACAGGTCGGCTATCCTCGTCTGATCCTAACTTGCAGAACATTCCGATTCGGACGGCATTTAGTCGTCAAATCCGTAAGGCGTTCATTCCTGAAGACGGGTGGCTTATGGTTGCGGCAGACTATTCTCAAATCGAGTTGCGAATTTTAGCGCATCTGAGCCAAGAGCCTGTCTTGCTGGAGACCTATCGCAACAATGAAGATGTTCACTCTCTCACTGCTCGACTATTAATGGAGAAAGATGAAATCTCCTCAGAAGAACGGCGGCTCGGAAAGATTATTAACTTCGGCGTGATTTATGGCATGGGAGCGCAGCGATTTGCGCGAGAAGCAGGCGTTCCAACCTCTCAGGCGAAGACCTTTATTGAACGATTTAACGATCGCTATTCCCGCGTTTTCGAGTATTTGCAGCAGATGCAACGAGAAGCGATCGCCAATGGCTATGTTGAAACGATCAAAGGGCGACGACGCTATTTTAATTTCACGTCTGAGTCACTTCTCAAACTGCGGGGCACATCACCTGACACGATTAAACTCGATCAGATCAAACTGCGTGACCAATTTGAAGCTCAAGCTCTCAGAGCCGCTGCAAATGCACCGATTCAAGGGTCTAGCGCTGACATCATCAAAATTGCAATGGCGAACTTACATGAAGTGTTGAAAGCTTATCCAGCGAGATTGCTCTTGCAAGTACATGATGAATTGGTGTTTGAAGTCGAACCGGATGCTTGGCAAGAATTACAGCCCAAAATTAAGTCCGTAATGGAAAATGCCGTTTCGTTGAGCGTGCCTTTAGTGGTTGATATTCGATCAGGCAATAACTGGATGGAAACAAAATAATTACCTGTATCCTCGACGTGTTTAAAGCTGCGATGAAGAAAAAGTGTGCGATCGCATCTCTAATTTCGATCAGATTAACAACTGGCACATTTTAGCTTGACCTTAGAAGTTAGATTTTAGGGTCAATTTCCAATTTGACCCCCAAATTCCCGCAAGTAGCCCTGTTCCAAAATTAGAAGTAGCACATATGCCAAAAGACAGAGTTTACTTTCCTTTTACATTAACCCCCGTGCATCCACCGCAATATTGATCACACTGTTGCTCAGTACATTGTCAACGAACTCTAAATCCATAAGTCTGTACGAGCAATCCTCTAATCAGGTTTTTATTGTGTTCCTTTCCTCATTGAGTCTTACCTTATTCGGACTCAGGCAAGTTTTCACAGTTGTCTAATCGGCGATCGAGCTAATCGCCCCAAGAAACCAATCTTCGTCAGATCTCAATGCGAGGTCAAATTTGGCATGAGGTTGCTTTCTGCATATTGTCATTCAAGGAAAATCAACATGATTATTCGCTCAGTTGACCATCTGAATCAAATACTGCAAGCAAACCAAGCCGCCTTCGGTGGACGCTTCCAAACTCAACTCACAACTCGATCGAACCTCACCCCGGTTCCATCCCAATCCAGCAGTCCTCCCCCTCTGCAACCCGCTCCTCCTGCCCCTGTTCAATCCACCAATGCAGGCTTTGGTGCATTTGAACAACAGGTTTTCGATCTGACCAATCAACAACGGGCACAGTTTGGCTTAGCTCCTTTGAGCCTCAATCTCACCCTGAATGATGTGGCTGAAAAACATAGCCAAGACATGGCAGGCAATAACTATTTCAGCCATCAAGGTCGCGATGGCTCCCAACCTTGGGATCGTATGCGGGCAGAAGGCTACAACTATTCCAGAGCCGCAGAAAACATCGCATTTGGGCAGCCGACTGCTCAAGATGTTGTTACAGCTTGGATGAATAGCCCCGGACACCGCCAAAACATTCTCGACCCCAATCTCCAAGAAATCGGAGTGGGCTACTATGACGGTTACTGGACGCAAAACTTTGGGACGGCAATGAGGCTCTCATAAAATTGTGACTCTCACCAACCTGGCGGATTCCATGCGCTAGGTTGATGTAATCGGGTTGAGGTCAGATCTCCAAGTTCTCCCAGACCTTGGAGATTTGACCTACGATCGAACCGAACAGATTACAATTAAGTAACAAAGACTTAGATAGTCGTGAGTTATGTCACTGTCATCCGCCCAACTTCCACCCGCACTCGATCGTATTGTGCAACGTCTCGCTCGCTCGACCGATCCGAAACGCAAATACGAACTTTTGATCACTCTGGCGCAACGCCTCAAACCGTTTCCAGAAACGGAAAAAACACCAGAAAATAAAGTCGCTGGCTGTGCCTCTCAAGTCTTTGTCGTTGCGAATTTAGAAGATGACAAAATTCAATTTCAGGGAGACTCAGACTCGCAATTAGTCAAAGGCTTAGTTGCTCTCTTAGTGGAAGGTTTAAGTGGTTTAACCCCACAAGAAGTTATAGATCTTTCACCTGACTTTATCAAAGCAACTGGACTTGATGTGAGCCTGACTCCTTCTCGTGCTAATGGTTTCTACAACATTCTCGCGAAGATGAAACAGAAATCGCAGGGGTTGATGAACTGATTAAATTTGAGCGATCGCTCCCTTATTTAGGGTTGCTGAAACTCTAATGTTGCGGCATTTCTGGCAATGTTCTCGAATGCAGCATTGTGTTATTGTTACCGCTAAGCAAAATCTTGCCAGAAATCGATCGCTCTTCTACAATTCAGTGCTAAACCGCGCTTGTTGAATCCGTTGGAATATTATCAGCCTACTATCCCCGATCTACCCATTCATCCTGTGCGAGCGCGTCGTCAGCGGCGTAGTTCTGATCTCAATCACATTCGAGATCACGATCGTGCCGCTCACGATTGGTATCGCTTTGTATTATCGTTTCCGCCACATTTAGTTCAGAAACACCTCGAAGATTTTGCGATTCGACCCGATCAAACTGTACTCGATCCGTTCTGCGGGACGGGAACAACTGTCGTCGAATGCAAAAAATTAGGCATTCCCAGTGTCGGAGTCGAAGCGAATAAAATGGCGTGGTTCGCGGGAACCACGAAAGTGAATTGGCATATGGAAGCCGATCGCTTAATGGCTCACGCCACTCAAATTGCAGAACTCGCCCATGCCAATCTGGATCAACCGTTACGCACGTTAGATGAAGAGCGATCGCAGTTACTCCTGAAAAATTCCATCAGCGAACTGCCTTTACACAAGGCCTTAGTTTTACTCGATCAATTAGAGCAACATCGGGATGAAAACTGCGATCGCTACGAAAAACTCGCCCTGGCAAAAATTCTTGTCTATTCGGTGAGCAATTTAAAATTCGCCCCAGAAGTCAGTGTTGGAAAATCCAAACAAGATGCGCCCGTGATTGAACTGTGGCTGAATGAGATGCAGCAAATTTCAAGAGATCTGCAACATCTTCACCCATTGAAAGAGATTCCTGCAACCGTTCACCATGCCGACTCGCGCAGCTTATTACAAGTTTTAGAGCCGAACTCGATCGATGCTGTGATCACGTCGCCCCCGTATCCCAACGAGAAGGATTACACTCGTGCTACCCGTTTAGAATCGGTCGTCTTGGGATTTCTGCAAACGAAAATCGACCTACGATCGATGAAACAGGGATTAATGCGATCGAACTCTCGCGGCGTTTACCGAACCGATGATGATGATCAATGGGTCGCGAACCATCCAGAAATTCAGCGCATCGCAGCCGAAATCGAAGCTAAACGAATTGAACTCAAAAAAACTAGCGGTTTTGAGCGGCAATATGCCCGAGCGACAAAACTCTATTTCGGCGGAATGGCAAGACATTTAGCAGACTTGCGGCAAGCCTTGCGACCGGGAGCACAACTTGCTTATGTCGTCGGGGATCAAGCCTCTTACTTTCGAGTGATGATTCGCACCGGAGAACTGATTGCAGACCTAGCCAAATCCCTCGGCTATGAAGTCGTCGATATTGAGCTGTTCCGAACCCGCTTGGCAACTGCGACCAAAGAGCAATTGCGAGAAGAAGTCGTCTTACTCAAATGGAACGGGAGCGAATCGCAGTATTAAAAAACCAGCGATCGTACATCCGATTGAAAATCCTAATAGCTTAAATTTTCCTTTCAAATCACCCTCAATGACGACGCTGAAAATCAAACTCGCGATCGTCATCAAACTCCCCAAGATCGTTGCTACTCCCCCGATCCAGGCTAAAATCAGCCACCCGATAATCATAAGCCCCTCCCTAGATGTACGGTTATCTCTGCAATTATTACCCCAGTGGCGGATGGTTATTTTGTCAAATGCTTGTTATCTTTTTTAATATCAAGTGTAGGATTTGAAACTGAGTCAGGGAATCCTCGAAGAATCATCCGGTTCGTTCAGGATAAACTACCTTGACAAAAGGGACATGTCATCCTGTAATTGGTCTACTCTCTTTCATTTGGAGTGTATTACGTATGAGTCAACCTGTAGAACTTTCATTGGAACAACAATTCAGCATTCGGTCGTTCGAGACCCAGGTGCAGCAAATGAGCCGTGAACAGGCTCAAGAGTTCCTCGTCCAGTTGTATGAGCAAATGCTGATGCGCGAAGCGATGTATCGTCACTTCCTGAAACAGCAATGGGGCTTAGAACCCGGCTCACCAATGCTCTAGTCTCCGCTTTCGTCGCGCGAGCGACCTCGAACTTTTGCTTTGTTCTCAAACGCAGAAAAGAGCAGGGGTGTGGGGCGTTCAAGCAAAACCCTTCCTGATATTTCGCTTCACTCGATTCAGTTTGTAAAATCTCACGACCTTCACACGAACTGCCAACTTCCAAATCATCAGTGCTTATCAGGCACACAGGAAGATAGCCTGCCTGATGATTTGAAAAAATGTGCCGCGTTATTGTCGTTTGGGGCAGAGTCTTAAGCGGTTTGATCACGCCTTTCCTAAAGAGCGCTTAAGGCACTGGCGACTTTTTCGACCTTCTCCATTTCTGTCAGCGCATTGCGGAAATCTTCTTGAACCTAGTCT
Source organism: Leptolyngbya sp. FACHB-1624 (assembly GCF_047649235.1). Taxonomy (NCBI): domain Bacteria; kingdom Bacillati; phylum Cyanobacteriota; class Cyanophyceae; order Leptolyngbyales; family Leptolyngbyaceae; genus Leptolyngbya; species Leptolyngbya sp. FACHB-1624. Next base: position 5,505,905 of record NZ_CP180258.1, on the reverse strand, counting down.
GTTACAGCGTTAGATGGCTAGGACAAGTTGATTACTATTTCCCTCCAGGCAAAGCACGTTGGAGTTGAGCTAGCTTGAGCACTAGCACCCTTTGCCTGTTGTGCAGCATTGAAATTATTTCATGGTTTTGTGGGTAGTGCCACTCAACATACTCAATAAATGTATCTAACGTGAATTTGGGATAAGGGATTTCGCCCCTGTGCCGATGCGAATAGAATTCGCGGCTAGACGAACGAAGTCCACCGTCGTGGACTAATTTTTGAAGAGGGCTGTGAGTGCGCCGCCGCGCACTTTGTCTATTTAGGCGCGAATTCCATTCGCCAGCCGCCCAAACATTAACCCGAACTGACGTTATCTGTCGGGCAGAGTTGTGCGATCGTCTAGAAGCAATCCGCAGTCTAACGTTTGATTGCTTTAGCTCGATCGCTGATATTCCTGCCAAGCTTGTACGAGATTTCCTTGCATCAATCCTGCTACAGCATTGAGCGATCGTAGTTCTTTCAAAGCTGGATTGAGCGCGATCGCTGAATTTAAAGCTTTCTGAGCCGCTGACGCTCGAAAATCATACAAATTCACGAAAGCAAGATAAGCATAAGCGATCGGGTTTTTCGCATCTAATTGCGTAATCCGCTCAAACGTTTCGATCGCAGGTTGAACGCGGCGTTTGAGGACATTGGCGAGTGCTAATCCATAGGCAAACTCAAGATTATCTGGCTCTTGATTGAAGCGGTATTCGAGAATCTGTCGAGCCTGCGTTACATAGTCCTGAACCGGATCATATTGATTGAGTTGACCCACTTTCTCAAAGATACGATCGAGCGCTTTGATGCCCTGCGGCATCGTTGTGGCAAGTGAGCGCAGTTGAGTCACAAAATCTAACTCTGGAGCTTCAGTCGTCGCAGTCGGAGCAATCGTTAAGCGAATGTCGGGAACATCGATCGCATAAGTCGCTTTCGTTTCACGGTTTAGATAAGCGGCAGTTAACGTGTAGGTTCCTTGAGCATTGGGAGGCGGTAAAGCCGCAAGCCGTTCTGTAATTTGAAAAGCTGCCTGCTCAGGATGTGAACTCGGTTGTAGGTTGCCAAGCGCGATCGCATGGTCATGAAACCAACGTGTCACAGGCGGATTTGCAGCAGTCGTCGCATCGTCTGCAACTCGGTTCCAAGTGAGTAACAGTAAGCCAGAGCGGAGCTGTTTCCAAGACCCTGACCAACGATAGGTTACAGGCATCGGTTTTCCAGGAGCCGCTTGATTCGGAATCCGGATTTGTTCGAGTTTGACTTGCTGGATCGGTTGGGGATGGGGAGCAACGCGGATCGGCGCAATCGCTCGGCGGTAAAGTTGAAGTTGAGTTTGATCCGGGAGCTTCCAAATTCGATGCAATTGGAAATCTGGGTTTTCAGCGATCGCAGTATTTAAAGCAGCATACGCTTGAGGTCGTCGAATTGCTCCTGAAGCACCGTCTTTCGTGACATACCAATTCAGCGATCGTGCATCTTGTTCGACCTGTTTCACATTCGTTCCGACTTGCCGCCCGTACACCTGAAAGTTTCTCAGCGTGCCTTGATAGTTAAGATTGTGCTGATTAAATTCTGGTAGCGAAGGCAAAACTCCGATCGTCGTGACTAAAGCAGGGTCAGCTTCAATCACAGCATTCACGACATCCGCTTGATGCCAATCGCTCGCGAGTACTGCATGACGTGCATGAGGAAGTTGCAGAAATTTCGGGCTGAGTTCGAGCGGCAATAAGCTGAACATCATCAAAATGCTAGAAAGCGCGATCGCACCCCAGCGGAAAATCTTTAAGCGATCGGGAAAGAGCAGCAAGCCTTGAGCGAGCAAAATCGCTAATACGGGCAGTAAAGGTGTGATATAGCGATCGTCTTTATTCACATTCAACGAACAGAGCAGATAAGCGCCGATCAAAAAGATCAACAACCAACGCACCGACTGAAACCAAGCCTGATAAATTTCTCGTCTGTAACCTCTGCGCCCCATACCTCGATAGTCCAGAGTTTTGAGCCAGCGCCCTTCGACTTGCGACCATTGTTGTTCGATCACCGATCGCTTCCAATACAGAAGCAATCCCGCGATTCCCGCCGCAAATAAGGGCACAGACACTAAACCCGGCAGCGCTTTGAAGTAATAAATCCAAGCTTCAATACTCGTTAAAGCAGGATCACCTTCTGCGATCGCACTATCAACGGTTGCTCGTTTTCCCGCAGTCAGAATAATTAACCAATTCGTGCGATACCACGGTAAACAGATTGCAATGGCGATCGCAATTCCCACTGCTAACTGAATGAATCGTCGCCAAGCTCTTTTCCGAAGGGAAACAACACTTAGCCACACAATCGGAGTGAATAAGAAAAATAGTGCGGGTTGTTTCGTTAACAAGGAAAGCCCAAACGAAACCCCAAATCCTGCTGCATACAACCACGATCGCAAAGTAGAAATTTGAGGTAATGGGAAAGACTGCACGATCGCAATCGATTGAGTCACAGAAACAACGCTGGGCTGAGTCACGACTTGAGATTGCTGATCCGCAACCGGGCGAACCGTATCCGTCGCCCAAAGCGTTAATAGAAAAAATGTCAGTGTAACGATCGCACTCAGTGGAAAATCGATCAAGTAATCCAATCGAATTACAGACAATCCTGGTAGCAATAAGCACAGCATTGTTGCCCATCGGGCGACTTGGAGATTAAAGAGTCGAAGGCTCAATCCATAAACGGATGCGAGTAGAATCGCACTAAACAATGAATTGACTAACGTAGATTGCGTTTCCCCGGTGCCAAATATCTGAATAAAAGGAGTAGTGATTAAATATACAAGCGGTGGAATCTTAGAAGTCAAAAGCCAAACGCTTGTCCACCACTCTTGCGAAAACCAGCTTGGTTGCTGGAAGGCTCGCCAGAAATTCATTGCACCCGTTAAATACTCAGCTTGATCCCACGCTGGAACCGATCGATCAACCCAAAACCAAACGCGATCGACAACAAAGCCGATTGCCCAGACCGTGACCACGATCGGAATTCCATTTCTCCAAGCCGAAGATTGCTGTTTTGCGAACACTCACACCTATCCCAATTCTCTAAAATGTATAGCTCATTTTGATGTGCGGAATTCCTGCTTCTTCAAATTCCTCTCCTTCAGGAATGAATCCAAGTTTTCGATAGAACTCAACCACTGCACTTTGAGCATGAATTTGCACAGTCGCGATATTTTTGTTAGCCAAAAATTCTAAAACGGTTTCGACAATTTGGCGACCAACTCCGTATTTTCTTAATTCAGGTAAAACGGCTAATCGTTCCATTTTTGCAGTTTGGGGAGAGAGAAATCGAATTCTTGATGTTCCGACTGCATCTTGTCCAACCCAGGCTAAAAAGTGTACGGCATCTGCGTCTAATCCATCAAATTCTAGTGCGGCATCTACGCCTTGTTCGATTTGAAAAACACGTATCCGAATGCTTTGAATTGCCTCAAAATCGCGCCGAAAATCCGCGACTTTAATCGTAGGCTGAGCGGGAGAGCGTTCGAGTATCATATGTCAACTCAATTTGAACGTAGCATTTTCTCACGATGAGACGACTTCTTCTCGCCATTTTCCCCGGAATTGCATTCTTTGCAACCGTATCACCTGCTAACGCTGCCAACCCGGATCATTTACAGCGGTTACTGAAGACAAATCAGTGTCCAAATTGTGACTTGAGTAACGCTGATCTCACAGACGCAAATTTATTCGGTGCAAATTTAGTCAATGCGAACCTCAAAGGCGCAATTTTAAAAGGTGCGAATCTTGGCTCGGCAAACTTTAGCGATGCCGACTTAAGTGGTGCAAATTTGCAGCAGGCTTATCTCGATCGAGCAACCCTCGAAAATGCCAATCTCACGCAGGCTAATTTGACCCAAGCCTATTTGAAGAATGCAACGACCACAGGTGTGCAACTTCGAGGTGCGACTCTGCGCGGTGCAAAACTTCAGAATGCTGATTTGATTGGTGTGAACTTACAGGGTGCAGATTTAAGCGAGACAAATCTCAGTGGCGTGTTCTTCAGTGGATTTCGATCGATCCGAAGCACTGCAATCCCCTTCTTTGGGTCTACGTACTCTCCTGCAATGTTTACTGCCCTAATTTGCCAGAATGCACCTTTCCCCAGTCCTGAGAAGGAGAACGAAGAGTTTCGGCGGCTTGGGCTAGAATTTGTGCCTGCAAATTTGGTTGGGAGCAATCTCGCTGGAGCAAATCTTGCGGGTGCAGTCTTAATTCGGGGCAATTTGACCAATGCAAATCTCACGGGCGCAAACCTCAGGGATGCTTGTTTGATTCAAGGAAATTTGAGAGGAGCAGTGCTCGATCGTGCTGATTTACAATCTGCCTTATTAAAAGCCGCAATTCTAGAAGGGGCGAGCCTAAAAGAGACCCGCAATGCCAATTTAGCCGAGGCATTTCAAAACGAAACCGATGCCCGACAAAAGGAAGCCGAAGCCCAGACGCTTCCGAATGTACAAGCGATGATGCGCGCCCAGCAAGCTTACTTGCTGGAACATACCAAATTTGCTACTAAAGTTGACGAGTTACAGTTGGGATTAGAAGACTCTGAGCAATATGCCTATCGGGTCTTTTCTCAGGGCGATCGCACTCGTTTATCGGTCGTTGCTGCGGTTCCCAAAGCGGGCGGCTTCAAAACTTACATCGGTTTAGTCTCGACTTCCCGTGGCTCGCAGGAAAAGGTATCGATGACTCGTCTTTGTGTCAGTCAAGAAGCGAAGCCAGTTCTACCCAAGTTGCCTTTGAATGTGCCAAACAATCAGCCTGCCGCTTGCCCAACTGGGTTTCAAGCCATCAAGTAAACAACTGGATTAACGGTGGAGTCGGGCAAGTTGCCCGACTTCAAGGATTTCAGCGCTAGAATCGATCGCGTTGCGCTTCAACGTCACAATGCTAGAATCACTTCTCTCCACGACCTTATGGCTCTCGCGTCCGACGGTTGCCCAGGCTCCTGTACGCCAACCCACTTCTGAAGAGATCTACCAAGCGTGCACCCAAAATCGAGCTGAGACTCTGCCTAATCCCTTTGTCGATGTTTCTCCTCAAGATTGGGCATATAAAGCAGTTCTGACCATGCACTACTGCGGAGCTTTCCGAAAAGCTGCTCCGAGAAGTCTATTTGAGCAACCTGCTCAACCGAAATCCTCAACTTCGCAATAGCGTGATATCCTATCGCAGTCGATCATCACGCCCCCTATGATTGTTGAACAGCCCTCTTTGTTTACCAACGCTGATTGGTCAAACGAATCTGCCTCACGTGAGCATTTAAACCTCAGCGAGTCTGTGCTCAAAGACTGGAAACAGAGAATTTTCAACTATCAAACGGCTCTGACTCCCCAACAGCAAGTCTCACTCTTTGAGTCGATCGAAACTGATCCGTACGCGATCGACCCATTCAAACTTCCCCAACAAAACACCCAATTTTGGCGACAAAAAGCCGAAGATCAAGGCGTTGCAGCCCTCTATTTCGTGATTGATTACGAACTTCCGATCGTTCTCTATGTCGGTGAAACCATCAAATCGAATCAACGCTGGAAAGGCGAACACGACTGCAAACGCTACTTACTCAACTATCGGCAAGCGCACTACGACTATCAACTCCCCTCCTCACTCGGCATCGCCTTCTGGTCAAATGCTCCCGTCAAAACCCGCGATCGCCAAAAACTCGAACTTGCCCTGATCCAGCGCTGGCGTTCTCCCTTCAACAAAGAGAACTGGACAATGTGGGGGACACCTTTCACTTATGGCAAGCAATAAGTTTCGAGAAAAATTCATTTACAAGAAAATCCGATTGTCTGCTACCTAAGACACTACTCATTGTTCAAGTCTCTTGATACGATCAGAACTTTAAAACCCGACTCGGTGCGAAGTGTCTATGGTCAGTCAGCCCAAACGTTCAACGCCACGTCCGATCGTTCTCACATCTCATCCCGCCAAATTTTCTAAATCGATCGCCATCCACTGGGGCGAAGCCGATCCGATCAAACGCGGTGCAATTATTGGCACACTCACCACGGCTGCCCACCGTAATGTGATCGGAACGCATTCTGGCTCTTATGCTGTCTATCGTGCTCTCGCTGTCGCCAGTGGCAAACTCGATGCCAACCATCGCGCTGATTTAACGAATACGGCTCCGGCTGCCTTGCTTCACGCCCATCCAGCCTGGTCAGATCCCGATAAAATTGTCTCGCTCGACCCTTTTGGGGCAATTGTCGGAGAAGTCTATCGCGATCTCTATGAGCAAGGCTACGACATCAAACCGACGATCGCAATTACCAAAGCGCACATCAATATGCCAGAACTGCAAGACGCGATCGCCAAAGGTCGCCTGCAAGAAGATGGCGAAATCATGAAAAAAGGCGGCGATTTAGTCGTAACTAAAGCCGCGATCGAGCCAGTTTGGTATCTTCCCGGACTGGCAAAACGCCTGCACGTTGAAGAAAGCCTCTTACGTCGCACCTTATTTGAGCAAACGGGCGGCATGTTCCCTGAACTGATTACCCGTCCCGATATCAAAGTCTTTCTGCCCCCAATTGGCGGCATCACCGTCTATATCGTGGGCGATCCTGACGCGATTACTGACCCTAATCGATCGCTTACCGTCCGCGTTCACGACGAATGCAATGGCTCGGATGTCTTCGGGTCTGATATTTGTACCTGTCGCCCTTATCTGGTTCACGGCATCGAAGAATGTGTGCAAACTGCTCAACAAGGTGGCGCAGGCATTATCGTTTATCTGCGTAAGGAAGGACGTGCCCTCGGCGAAGTCACTAAATTCTTGGTTTACAACGCTCGGAAACGTCAAGAAGGCGGCGATCGTGCGGATGCTTACTTCACCCGCACCGAATGTGTGGCAGGCGTTCAGGATATGCGATTCCAAGAACTCATGCCGGATGTGCTGCACTGGTTAGGGATTACGCGCATCGATCGCTTTATTTCGATGAGCGATATGAAACACGATGCTGTGACGCGATCGGGCATTGAAATTGTGACGCGCGTGCCGATTCCAGAAGAATTGATTCCAGCGGATGCAATGGTCGAAATCGAGGCAAAAAAAGCGGCAGGATACTACACCGAAAGTGAAGTGCTCACCGAAGAAGCCTTAGCTGAGATTAAAGGACGAGGACTGAGTGACTAATCGAGTTGAATATTTGCGATCGCCCACCGCGATTCGAGAGCGCTGCAACGAACTCTTCGAGCTAGCCCAGGCTGATCAACTCCCTTATTTTCGAGTCGATCTGACGCAGCTTGATGCCGTTGCCGATTACGTGATCGCGGTGATTCGCGAACATTATCCTGATTTGGATGTGCCGTTTCATAGTCGATGGCGACATTTTGAAGTCGGCAATATTCCTCGTGTCCAGCAGCTTGAACAGGCGATCGAATCACGGTCTAAAATCGAGCAAGCAAAAGCAAAATTCGATCTCGTGATTCCGAGCGTGTTGCTGGATGCAGGCGCAGGCGATCGCTGGAAATATCACGAAGCAGCGACCGATCAAATCTGGACGAGATCGGAAGGTTTAGCGATCGCTTCATTTGATGCCTTCTGCCAAAGTGCTTTCTCGCAGCATCCTTATCAAGCGGATGCAGAAGCCCTAAAGCAGATCACACCTGAGCAGATCGGTGCTTTTTTTCAAGTCAGTTCTGAAAATCCGTTGGTTGGCTTGGAAGGACGTTCCACGCTGCTGCAAAAGTTGGGACAGACGATCGAGCAATCCCCCGATCTGTTTGGTGAAGTGCCTCGTCCTGGCAATCTGGTTGATTATCTCATCGCTCACGCTGACCAAGGAAAGCTTTCTGCGGTCGTTGTGTTGAATGCTGTTCTCACTGGATTGGGCGAAATCTGGTCGGGGAGATTATCGATCGACGGCGTGAACTTAGGCGACGTGTGGAAACATTCGTCTTTATCAGGAGATCAGCTTGTTCCGTTTCACAAGCTCTCGCAATGGTTGACCTATTCTCTACTCGAACCCTTGCAAGATTTAGGACTGAAAATCATTGATCTCGATCAAATGACCGGGCTCCCCGAATATCGAAATGGTGGCTTATGTCTCGATTTGGGGCTGCTCCAACTCAAAGATTCCAAACTGGCAGAGATTTCCCATGCTGCTGATTCAGAGTTGATTGTTGAATGGCGTGCTTTAACCGTGTGTTTACTCGATCGCATTGCTGCCACGATTCGCAAAAAGCTCGATTTAACGCCTGAGTCGCTCCCACTTGTCAAAGTTCTGCAAGGCGGAACCTGGACAGCCGGACGCAAAATTGCCGCCGCTCTTCGCCCCGGCGGAACTCCCCCAATTCAAATTTCTAGTGACGGAACTGTTTTTTGACTATGGCTGAAAATTTAACAATTATCGCTCATCCCTTGATTCAGCACAAACTCAGTTTGATGCGACGAGAAACGACCAGCACAGCAAAATTTCGATTGCTGATGACCGAAATCAGTATGTTACTGGCTTACGAAGTCACTCGCGACTTGCCCTTGCGCTACGAAACGATTCAAACTCCAATGGCTGAGATGGAAGCTCCTGTCTTAGCCGCCGACAAAAAATTAGTTGTCGTCTCGATCATGCGGGCAGGGCAAGGGATTCTCGATGGCATTCTGCAATTAATCCCCTCGGCAAGAGTTGGGCATGTCGGCATCTATCGCGAACCGCATTCGCTTGTGCCGATCGAATATTATTTCAAAGTGCCTGACGATACCGAAGAGCGCGATATGTTGGTCGTTGATCCCATGATGGCAACGGGCAATTCTGCGATCGCAGCCGTCGATCGTCTCAAGCAAACCAATCCTAAATCCATCAAGTTTCTCTGTATTTTGGCAGCCCCGGAAGGCATTCGGCATTTTCAAGAGCATCATCCTGAGATTCCGATCTATACAGCCGCGATCGATCAAGGGTTAGACGAACATGGATATATTATTCCGGGACTTGGTGATGCAGGCGATCGTTTATTCGGCACAAAGTGATATGATAGTAGCGATGCAATTCGGCGGCATCGCCAAGTGGTAAGGCAGAGGTCTGCAAAACCTCCACCCCCAGTTCGAATCTGGGTGCCGCCTTTGGGTTATAGCGATTGGGTGAAAGCCGTGAGCCAAATCTGATCCTAAAACCTGCTTACAACCGAATAAGTGAGACGCGATATCAAAGCGTATTCACAGCTTTTTAAGGGAGAGAAACCTAAGGGAAGACTATGAATACCGAGATTGATACCGCCTCTTTTTGTGTGTTAGAAGCTGATTTTAATAGCTGGAAGTCTTATACCACGACTCTAACACACACTTGATTAGGATTAGAAGTCCGCGATCGCACACGAAGATACTTCATCAATCTATTTGGTTCTAAGTATGGGTACATTCGATCGCATTAGTCGCATTGTTCGCGCCGAACTAAACCACTATGCACTGAAAGTACATAGGTTCTTTTAGGGCTGAAAGCCCAAGTTAACTCATTCCAGCATGAAATTGTCGTTGTCCTGATTCGATGGATTTCGATGATGTTCCAGATACTCTTGCACTAACTCCTCCGTTAGGTTCCCTGTACTCCATGCTCCGTATCCAATCGCCCAAAAGTGCTTCCCCCAATACCGTTTCTCCAACTCTGGATATTCTTGCTGTAGCAATCGCGACGTGCGACCCTTGATCCGCCTCACGAGATCGCTTATTGATTTTGAGGGTGGATACTCGATGTGCATATGCACATGGTCTTTACTCACCACTCCCTTGAGGATCTTCACGTCCTCAGCATCGCAAATCTGGATGATCAATTCTCGACACCGCTTCTGGATCTCGCCTTTGAGGACAGGATATCGATACTTTGTCACCCAGACGAGATGGGCGCTTAGACGGGTGACGGTATGGCTACCTCGGCGTTGGTCACTCATGATAGTGTTTTTCTTTCAAACCTATCACGGCTCCCTTTTACAGCCATCGGGAGGTGTGTAGCAACTAAAGTCTCCCACGAAAGTGGGTAGTTTCAACTAGCGTGCGGGGACAATGAACTTTGATCTCAACTTTCAGCCGCAAGCTGCTCAAAAAGTGAACCGTCACGGCAAGGCAAAAATCCTCAGCGCGAATGAGTTGCCTAAATTATTCTCGGAAGGATTGCAGACGAATCGCGATCGCTGCATTTTTGCAATCTGCTACTTCACCACTTGCCGGATCAGTGAATGTGTCCAGTTGCAGGTGAGTGACATCCAGAACGGTGTGATCACATTTCGCAAGGCAACGACGAAGGGTAAGGGTGCGACTCGCCAGATTGCGATCGATACAAATCTGAAGCCGTTCCTTGATGATTGGCTGAGCGATCGCGCCTCCGTCAACTCCCCTTACCTGTTCCCTGGTCGGCGTGGCAGCAAGACAGGACATTTAACGGCACGAATGGCGGATGGGATTTTGAGAGAAGCCTGCGATCGGGTTGGCATTGATGGCGCATCTACCCATTCGTTTCGTCGCAGCGGCATTACCAATCTGCATAAGCAGGGATATGCGCCTCATGAAATCGCGCAGATCAGTGGACATCGCGATATTACGAACGTCTCTCACTACATCGGCTGATCCGGTGGCTTCGCCTAGCTGCAGGCAACGTCGAACTCCCTGAACTCCCTGCCCTGCTCCCATTTATCCGTTTGAATAGATGCGAAATCTTCGCTCCAACCAGAATCCCCAGCAAGGCGCTTCCGATTCAAAACAGGTATAAAAGATTTGTAAAATTGCTCTAATTCGGCTCGACTTGGCAGCGACGGGTGATCCATGGCAGTTCATCCCATCAAAATATATCTGTAAAACGCTCTAATTTTTATTCGATCGTTGCAACAAGTTGCTCTTCTGATCGATATTGTATGAGATCGCTCATCTGACTACACGTCACCTGTTGCGCCAAACTGGCTGGACGAGCAGCAATCAATTCCACTTTGCCCGTCTGCGGATTGCGTCGCCAATCCCTTGCTTCGACTAATACAGGAGATTGAGGTGATTGGGCAAGTGATCGAGTCTGAGCAGGCGAAATGGAGCGTAGATCTGCCCAAGTACGATCGCGCGGGGTATGCTCCATCGGATTCATCGGAATGCCACCCCGCCCGGTCATCACAAAACGGCTCCCCTGATTCGATGAGCACCCGGCTGCAACTTGCTGGTTGTTATCGATTAGGGTTTGCGAGAGTTCGACTAAGCCAGCATTCGGGTCAATGCCGATATTGTTGATTCGCACAGTGCCATTGACATTGAATTCGGAACTCGCCGTAATATCGTTAGTGGGATCAGCTTGCGGCGTGAGCGTATTGCGAAAGACTAGCCCAATCAGTCCTTGCGTCGTGAGGGTGATATCTCCTCCCCGACCTTTCACGGCATTGGCAACAATGTCGCTATTTCCTAATCCGACAATGACATCCGAGTTGATGTTGATGTTGCCACCACTCACGTTGCTACCAGAATTTGTCGTAATACTTGAGCCAGATCTGAGGATTAAGGCATTACTGGCGATTGTAATATTGCCTTCTCCACCCAAATTTGTATTGGCTTGTAGGGTGCCCTGGTTTTTGAGCAAGATTTGTTTGGCATCGATGCTGATGTTGCCTGCATCACCTGAACCTGTGCTGCTAACCGAAACCCGTCCGGAGTTTTCCACAGTTAAACGATCGACCTTCATGTTGATTGATCCTGCGGCAACCTGTCCACTAGAAGTTGCTATGATTTCACTGCGCAGATTGGGGCTAAAGTTGCCTGAGATATTCGCTTCCCGCGCCCGGATTTCTAACTTACCGGCATTCCCACTGGCTTGCGCAGCATCAATAGAGGTAGAAATTCGGGCACCGTCGCTGATCAAAAGCCGATCGGTGTTAATCCGAATATTTCCACCCCGTCCCTTGGCATCACTAAAGACAGAGGCATCTAGCGTACTGGGGGAGATTACTCCGGTTGACGCAATGCCGACCCCTGATACCTCAACTGACTCTCGGACATTGATCTCAAGATTTCCAGCCCCAGCAGTACTAGTTGCATTTTCGCTTTGAACGAGACTGCCAAAACTAGACCGCGAAGAAACGGAGATGCTCCCACCATTGAGGACGCGTAACCGTCCAGCATTCACCACCACATCGCCACCTTGACCTGAAGCCCCATTGGTCATCCAACCTGAAATGCCACTCGCAAAGTTCGCTAGTTTACTAATTCCAACAATGTCAAGAGTGTCCGCTTGAATCACCGCTTTACCACCTATACCGGAGGCTCCTGTGCCCCGTGCGCCAAGCACTACCTGTCCTCCATCGAGCATCTGAATATTCGGGGCGGTCATGACGACTGTGCCTGCATTCCCCTGACCTTGGGTTGTATTTGAGATTAAACTACCACAAATTTGAACTGTGCAACCTGACCCTGGAAAGACAAATCCACTCTGAAGAACAATGGACTGACTGCCCTGGATTTTAATATCATCGCGCGCATTTTGAGTGCTTCCCGGCAGATTACGAGCCATCAGTCTGCCACCTTCTTGGATGGTAATATTGCGCCCTGCGACATAAATACCGCCCGCCCCATTCCCATTCACATCAATCATCGATCTCTGCACGGTGATGTCATTAAATCCTGTCACCTGTCCGTAATCAAAAGACCATCGATTGCCGCTAGCCTTGAGACCGACATAACTTTTTCCGGCAACACTCCCCAATTCAATATGCCCTTCGGTTGCCCGCAGGTTACCCTGATCGAGCAGGATTTCTCCACCGAGCAATGCGAGGGTTGTTTGATTTGGAACCCGTAGTCCGATCGGATAGCCTTGATATCCAGGAGCACCTTGGGCATGGTTGACAATTGCCCCCGGATTTTGTCCCATTTGTAGACCGATCGGCGCACTCATTGTCAGTAAAGGCGGACTGGTCGGATTGCCCGCACTGAATTCTGTCCCATCCGCAAACTTGATGCTATTCGCTGTGCTGCCGAGGAAGGAACCGCCAATATTCAACGAGGCATTGGAACCAAATAGAATGCCATTGGGATTGAGCAGAAATAGGTTTGCACTGCCATTCGCTTGAATCAGTCCATCAATATTAGAGACCGTTCCCCCAGTTACCCGACTAAAGATGTTTTGAATATCGGTGGCATTGTTGAAGAGGGCAGAACCGCCTGTGGGGATAGAGAACTGACCGAAACTATGGAACAGATTGTTGCCGTTACGGGTGCCACCGTCGATCGTAAAGTTTAGGTTATTCGGACTCGTCACACTGGTCGGCAAGCTGCCATCAGGGATGACTTGAGCGATCGCAGATTCCACAGAAATGACAGCACTTAAGCTAACAAATCCAAACCAAACTAATACGCGATTCATGGCAGTTCACTACTCAAATTAAGAGGCATCTGTAGAGTGCCCTAAATTTTCTCCGAGCGTCATAACAAGTTGGTTCCTCTTTCAGATCGCGCTCATCCATTACTGGCTACACGTCACCTTTTGCGCCAAACTGGCTGGACAAGCAACAATCATTCGACGTTGCCCTGCTTCCATTTATCCGTTTGGATAAATGCGAAGTCTTCGCTCCGGCGAATCGCGTCTGTGAGCAACACCCAGAGTGCGTCGGATTTTCCGTCCAGTAAAGCTGGGCTTGAAGTCACGCCAGAGAAGACTTTTCCACACTGTCTGGGAAAGGTGGTAGCGCGGACGCTGCTCGGCTCGTGATCCGATCGTCCCGCTTTTGTTTGTTTGAATTTGGAGGTTTACAAAATTTGTAAGTGGCTCAATTTCCGAGATGCACGATCGCTTCAGTCAGTCTGGCATCGTCGAAAACCGCCGTCATTTGTGCCGCAAAGAGTGCTTGATTCAAGTCAGGAAAGACGCGATCGAAGTAACTCTGTCCAGCGTAAGTACTCCAAGCAATACAGCGAATAAATTCACCGAGAACGAGGGTAAAGCCGAAACTTTCATAATCCAGATTAATGCGGCAAAGTATCTCTCCACTGCTGAGAATTTCAGGATTGAAGCCTCGATCGAGTAATTGATTCAAAAGTTCAGAGAGTTTCATTTTCAGAGTCCAAATAATTTGCGTTCAACGGATCGCGCGATCTGCATTCTTCCTGCTCGAACCGATATCGAAATAAGAGGACGTTTGAGAAGTAGCAGATTATGCTAGTCTTCGTAGCAGTGTACGGAGAGAGGTCGTGTAGATGAACGCTTCGGACGTTTCCGGCAGAAACTCGTAGTCTTTGCTCAAGCGACGGTACCGTCCAAGCCAGCCATAAGTCCGTTCAACGACCCACCTGCGCGGAATCACTTTGAAACTGCGGTCAATCGGTGCAGGTTCCACACCTGGCATCGTGATGCGACGACGTGACCCCGCATTCGGATGTTGCACACGCTGCACCGTCCAACCTAACTGCTCTTTGACCCAAGTGACAAACGTTGTGCGGTAGCCCCCGTCTACCCACAAATGCTGTAAGCGGGGAAACTGAACTTGAATGCCCATCAGCAGTTGTTTTGCTCCTTCTTGGTCTGCTGTGTTTGCGGCTAATACCTTAGCTTTCAGGACAAATCCTTGCGTATCGACCAGCAAGTGACGCTTGTGCCCTTTCACCTTTTTGCCGCCGTCATAACCGCGTTCTGTTCCACCGACTTCAGTAGTTTTGACAGACTGAGCATCGAGGATGCCTGCGCTCGGTGTCACTGCTCTTCCAAGCTTCTGGCGAACGTGTTCGCGAACCGTTTTGAGCATTGCTTCCCATACACCCGCGATGCGCCAAGTGCGAAAGTAATGATACACCGTTTGCCAGGGTGGAAACTCGTGTGGAAGTAAGCGCCAAGCACAGCCTGCTCTTTGGATGTAGAAGATAGCGTTAATAATTTCGCGCATGTTTCTAAAACGTGGACGACCACCAGGTTGAACTACCGGAATGAATGGTTTGATGATTTTCCACTCATCATCAGACACATCAGTGTTGTAAGGTTTTCGGTTCATGCCTATGCCTGCGCCGCTTCGGATCACATTGACTGACGAAGAAGATCGGACTTTGAGCGAATTGCGGCTCGCCCAAACCGTGCCGCAACGGACGCGAGATCGCGCTCATATGTTGCGACTCAACGCGCAAGGATGGACGGTTCCAGCCATTGCTGAGATTTTTGAGTGCCACGAACACACGGTGCGTGCCACTTTGAAGCGGTGGGAACAAGTTGGACTAGGCGGAGTGGGAAGCGCATGGACGGGGAGCGAAACGACGCTGGCAGGAGGCGGACATGCAGCATTTGGAGCAGTGTCTAGAGCAAGACCAGCGTACCTACACGAGTGAACAACTCTCGGTAAAACTCGAACAAGATCGCCAAGTGCAATTGAGTCCAGACCGACTTCGACGGATCTTGAAAAAAAGGGGTGGCGATGGAAGCGGACTCGCCACTCGCAACACCAGCAGCAAGACCCAACTCTCTATGAAGTGAAGCTTGCCGACCTCACCATGCTTGAAATTGCTGCTAAAGCAGGAGACATCGACTTGAAATATTTAGACGAAGCAGGGTTCTGTCTAGCGAGTCCGGTTAGCTATAGCTACAGTCAAGTCGGCACTCAGAAATGTTTGGAACAAGTGCCCACCCACGGCCATCGCATCAGTATTCTGGGACTGTGGCAACCCGAACAGCAGTTCGATTATGCCCTTGCCCAAGGTGGGTTTGAGGGCGAGAGTTATCTCAAAGTCATGGACTGGATTGCGGACAAAGCAGCGGTGACTTTGGCAGAAACAGGATGGTTAACGGTCGTGGTGCAGGACAATTGTAAGATTCACACATGCGAACTCGTCAAACCCCACTGGCAGCGATGGGAGACTCAGGGATTATTGCTATTTTTTCTGCCGCCCTACAGTGCTCATCTCAATCTGATCGAAGGTCAGTGGCATCAACTCAAAGCGCATGAGATTGCGGGACGGATGTTTGAAGACGAGTATGATTTAGCCAAGGCGGTGATCCAAGGCATGGAAGTCCGCAGTCAAGCGGGGGGATATGCACTAGAGCGTTTTAAGTTTAATTCCGCCTAGCTACTTAAACGATGCACAATCAGATCGAACAGATCGAACAACAGCGATCGTATTCTGTTGAAGTAGACAAAATCTCCGATCTCTACCCCCTGCGCCCTTTCTATCGGCTTCTATGGCATACGTGCCTCTCAAGTCGTTAGACAAAGCATAAGAAGAGAGGGTGAAATCTCTCTTCTCAACCAGCTATCTGGATTGTTAATCCTTCAGGATAATGCTGCTAATTGCATCGGTTAACTTGCCTACACCTGCTTCATCTTGGTTGGGATCATTCTCCCCAAGCTCAAGTGATTGATTCGAGAGGACTGCAATCACTGTTCCTTTTTCAGAATGAACTCGGAGATAAGAATTTGCACCATTCTGAGCACCGCTATGCTGAATCGTTTTGCGCCCTCTCCATAGGTCATCATAAGATTTTTGGGAGAGGAAGGACTGACCAGGAAGTAATCTCATGCCAAATCGAGCAAGATCGACGCTGGAAGTTTCGAGTCCGCCGCCGCCTATTTTCCAACTGATGTTGTCTCGTGTTGAGGGAACGTTTTTGGCAGCAGAACTGGTTTTGTCGCGGTAAAGTGTAGCACGCTCCGGATTTGCTTGAGAAATCAGCTCAGGACGTAAAGTAGAAAGTCCTAATCCTTGAGTAATTTCGCGATCGAAGATGCCTGTAAAAGATTGTTTAGATGCTCCTTCGATTGCCGCGCCTACGACTGTATAAGCATGGGTGCTATAGCAAGTTTTAGCTCCCGGAGAGAACATTAACGGATCATCACGGAACAGTTGAGTCGCTTGAGTTGAAGTGGCGTATTGAGTGTTGCTCGAATCCTTCCATGCTGGATTGTTGGGGACTTCACAGTTTGCGCGTTTACTGCCTCGATAGTGCCGAATTCCCGACTGATGTTCTAAAAGTTGGCGAACAGTGTGAGTGTGATGTTGGGGAAGAATGGGCACATATGTTCGAGTCAGTTTGTCGATCGACAACACATTCTGGTCGTCCAAGCGCAACGTCAAAGCTCTTGTAATGAGTTTCGCCACTGATGCGGTTCGGAAAACTGTGCCAGAGTGAGCAACCTTCTGCTGTTCGATATCTGCATAGCCAAAACCACGAGTGTAGATCAGTTTGCCGTTTTGTACGATCGCGACGCTAATTCCAGGAATATTGAATTGCTTTTGATAGTCTGAAATCGCATTGTCAACAGCTTTTTTCGGTTGCCAGGAAAGTTTTTCGCCATTTTGCCGCCAGATGCCTGCATAGCGAGTTCCTTGGGGGGTGTTGTAGGCTTCAAAGTCTACTAAACGGTAGCCTTCATCGGTGTAGGTTTTCCACCAGTTCGCGTATTGATTTGCCGTCATATCGCGTCGAGATGCCCAGGCTCTACCATTGTTTTTCACCCAAATCGCGGCATATTGTTGCTCACCATTGCGAACATAGGATTCAAAATCTAGCGATCGATAGCCTTGATCACTGAGAGACTTAAACTTCTCTGCATAGGCAGATTCAGACATATCACGGAACGCAACCCAGTTTACATTGTCTGTATTCTTGATCCAGATTGCACTGTAGAGCGTTTTACCACCACTGGAGTAGGCTTCTGTATCAATCATGCGGAAGCCTTGATCGCTGTACTGCTTGAAGCGCTTGCCAAATTCTTCTCCGTCAACATTCCGATACGAAACCCATCCTAGATTTCCTTTGTTTTCTTCCCAAACGCCTGCATAGAAACGCTTTCCATTTAAGGTATAAGCTTCTTGATCAATCAGCCGAAATCCTTTGTCTTTGAACTCATTCCAGCGTTTGGAGAACTCTTCGTCAGACAAATCTCGTAAGCTTGCCCAGCCTCTTTGATCTGTATTTTTCTGAAAGATTGCAGCATAATTTGCTTTGCCATTGATTTCATCGACTTCGAGATCAACGACTCGGTATCCTTCTGCTTTTTTCTTGTTGAAGTATTCGTTAAAATCCTTGCTGTCATAGCCTCGAATCGATGCCCAATCAATATTATTTGGATCATCAATCGGGCTTGCTAAGGTCTTACTAGCAAGGGGAAATACAAGACCTAGCATTGTTAAAGTAGCGATCGCAATTCGTTTCATGGTCAGTAACCTTACAGAATCAAAGTGTGTTGTCGAAATGAATAGCCTTCACGACTGTGCAATGTAGAGGATGCAGTCGTCAGGTTGTATCTTGATGGCTAAATGTTTTGCAAAGATACAACCTGATTGCTCATCAAGCTAAACGAGTAGATTTAGAAATCTTGCGAGCTTACTGAGCTAGGGATGATGTAGAGCAACGTTATCAGACTCGTCGGACTCATTGACTAGCAGTGTTGCATCTGCTTTCAAGCGAAATGTTGTATCTTTGAGATCAACATCACTGGGCAAAATTTCACTTGCATTCACGAGAAAGTTAGAGGATTGATGCGGTTTAAACGCGGGAAGCTGCACTTCAAGCATTCGATTGACTTTTACTCCCTTGATTTGAGTAACCGTCAGTCTTAGGTTACTTGGTTTCGCGATCGTATTACCCTGATTGATAATTTGTACTCTAACAGATTGCGGCGCGCGCTCAGAAAACTGATATCCCCTAATTTTCAGATCAGGAAGTTGTTTTTTCAGAATTCCACCTCCGCTAGGGGGCGCAATCTCACCTGGCATACATTCACCGAGAGCAGGATTCAATTCGGGGGGACGGGGAACCCAACCATCGGGGCAACCCGGCTGAGGATTGGGAGTGGCAGCGATCGCGTTAATAGCAGACATTGAGAGAGCAGCGACAGAACTCAAAGCAATTAAAAGATGGCGTTTCATGGTGATTGTCCTCATTCATTAATAGATGGCACAAAGTCTATAGGGCGAACAAATTGTAAATATGCTTGCGCTGGGTGACTTTGTTACTGGTATTGTCGGCTGAGGATTTGTTGAGTGCCAGGGGAGTAAAATCAGGCTTTTTGGATGGGTTGTACTGGAAAAATCAGATTAAATCAGGAGATGAAAATGATTAGCCGAGGGGGTAATCGTCAAATCCAGAGTGCATATTTAAAATAAGGTCAGCGTAAGAACAGCTATGACAAGAGGGAAACTTGACATGATAGAGCTAGAATCAGAGCTGTTGTGGGCTGACGCTAAAGCGATCGCAGATAATGTTGTGTTTCGCGCTTTCAATCAACATTTAAGTGATATTGAAATCAAAGTACTGCAAGCATCGTGGGAAGAACAAACCTATGATGATATGGCAAAAAGCTATGGTTACAGTGCAGAGTATTTGAATAAAGATATTGGAAATAAGCTTTGGAGAAAATTGTCGATCGCGATTGGAGAGCGAGTGACGAAAAAGAACTTTAGGGAAGCTCTGAGAAGATCTCAACCGAGTAGAAGTATTGAAGTTACTCCAAATTTACCGTTTCCAGAAGGAGCAGTGGCATTAGATTCGTCTATGTATGTTGAGCGTACGGGAGTTGAGCTACTCTGCTATGAGACTGTTCTCAATCCTGGAGCATTGATTCGGGTCAAAGCTCCGAATTTAATGGGTAAGACCTCTCTGCTCACTCGAATTTTGTCCTATGCAGCGAATCATAATTGTCAAGCTGTGTATCTGGATTTGAGCAGTGTCGATCGCGCAATTTTAACTGATTTAGATAAGTTTCTCCGCTGGCTATGCTGCATGGTGGGTCGGCAATTGAAACTGAAAAATTGCTTAGATGACTATTGGGATACTGAGATTTTGGGAAGTAATGATAACTGCACAGCTTACTTTGAAGAATATTTACTTCCTAAAATCGATTGTCCGTTAGTTCTCGGTATTGATGAAGTCGATCGATTATTTCCTTATTCTACAGTGGTTGAAGATGTTCTCGGAATGCTCAGAAGTTGGCACGAGAAAGGCAAGATTGTCGATTTATGGAAACGTCTACGATTAGTGATTGCCCATTCAACCGAGGCATATATTCCTTTAGACATCAATCAATCTCCCTTTAATGCAGGAGTTCCAGTGGAATTGTCGGAATTCGATCGAGAACAGATTCAATCTCTGGCACAATTGCATGGACTCAGTTGGAACCCAACACAGGTTGAAGCTTTGATGCAAACGGTAGGCGGACATCCTTATTTAGTGCGTTTATCTTTGTATTATGTTGCAACTGGGAGAGTGACATTAGAACAATTGTTGCAGGAAGCTGCTACAGAGTCAGGAGTTTATAATGCTCATCTGCGGCATTATTTGGAAGTTCTACAGCAGTTACCGCAACTATTGGAAGCATTTAAGACGGTTGTTCTCTCGCCGAATGCGGTGGAACTCGCTTCAATGCAAATTTACAAATTGCATAGTATGGGGTTAGTTCAGAGACGAGGCAATTTTGTTACACCTTGGTGCAATTTGTATCGAGATTACTTTGGTCGAGTGTTGGCTGCTGTATAAAGTCAGGTCATTGAATCAATAGATGGGATAAAGTCGGGTCTTTGCAGAGATCCAACTCAGTGCCAGAAAACTACAGTACATTGATTGAATCAGCATTGGTCTGGTGAGATTATGGCAGAGCAACTTCGACACTACGCATACCAGGTTGGTGGAAGTCTTCCAACAACAGCAACAAGCTATGTCACACGCGAAGCAGATGCGGAATTTTATCGCGCGCTAAAAGCTGGAGAGTTTTGCTATGTGTTGAACTCTCGTCAAATGGGTAAATCTAGCTTGCGAGTTCAAACGATGCAACGACTGCAAGCCGATGGGGTTACTTGTGCTTTTATTGATTTGACTGGAATCGGGACGCAAGGAGTTACGGCTGAAAAGTGGTATGCGGGAATCGTCAATGCGATCGTCAGTAGTTGCCAATTAGGAAATAAAGTAAATTGGCGAAACTGGTGGCGATCGCAGCAAGATCTCCTTTCTCCCATTCAGCGACTCAATCTATTCATTGATGAAATTTTGCTGACTGAGATTCGCACTGATATTGTGATTTTTATTGATGAAATCGATCGTGTTCTCAGTCAGGATTTCTCGCTCGATGATTTCTTCGCGCTGATTCGATACTTTTACAATCGTCGGGTAGATCATCCCGAATATCATCGGCTCACGTTTGCGCTTTTGGGTGTTGCAACGCCTTCTGACTTGATTGCAGATAAAACGCAAACGCCATTTAATATCGGACGAGCGATCGCACTTCATGGTTTTCAGATTCAGGAAGCTCAAACGCTGGCACAAGGACTGTCTCATCTTGGAAATCCTGAAGCTGCACTAGCAGAAATCCTCGCTTGGACAGGTGGGCAACCTTTTCTCACTCAGAAAATCTGCCAACTTGTGACTCAGCATCCAGAATTTAATTCGATTAGCTGCTTGATTCAAGATCGAATTATTGACAACTGGGAAGCACAGGACGAACCAGAACATTTGAGGACAATTCGCGATCGCTTGTTTCGCAATGAACAGCGAGTCAGCCGCCTTTTAGGAATTTATCAGCAAATCTTACAGCAAGGAGAACTACCCGCAGACAGCAGCCCTGAGCAAACAGAACTCCAGCTTTCAGGATTAGTTGTTAAACAGCAAGGTAAGTTAAAAGTCTATAACAAGATTTATGCTCAAGTTTTCAATTTGGAGTGGATTGAGAAACAATTCCAGAAATGCCGTCCTTATGTAGAAGCTTTCAATGCGTGGATTGCTTCTGAGTGCCAGGATGAATCGCGATTACTTCGAGGACAAGCCTTAAAAGATGCGCTGGAATGGTCAGAATATCAGGATTTAAGCGTTTTAGACTATCGCTTTCTAGCAGCAAGCCAAGACCTAGAAAAACAAGCAGTTCAACATGCGCTTTCTGTCCAAGCAGAAGAGAGTCAAATTCTCGCGGAAGCGAATCTAACGCTAAACGCTGCTCAGAAGAAAGCGAAACGTACGATCGCGATCGGCTCAGCAATTTTAAGTCTATCGTTGCTTACAGCTGGTCTGGTTGCTTTTCAAGTTCAGCAAGCACGACATGAATTGAATGAAGCTGAACTGCGGCAACTCAATCTCTCAGCTCAAAGAGTTTATGAATCTAGCCCTTTTGAGGCGTTGCTCATGGCAATTCAAGCAGGGCATAAACTGCAAACTTTAGAGCGATCGCAATCGATCAAACCAGAAATTCGGCAACAGATCACTGCAACACTATATCAAGCAGTCGATGGAGTTCGAGAATACAATCGCCTAGAAGGACATGCGAATGGCATTTTAGAACTCAATTTCAGCCCGAATGGTCAGATCATTGCTTCAGCGAGTGAAGATGGCACAGCGAAACTCTGGGAAGCTCAAACTGGAAAGCTGATACGAACACTAGAACACGCAGATCGCCTCTGGAGTGTTCATTTTAGTTCAGATGGAAAGTTACTGGCTTCCGCGAGTCGAGATGGCATTGTAAAACTTTGGAACGTTGAAACGGGGGAACTGGTCAAGACCGTAAAGACTGAGCAAGACAATGTAAGAAGTGTGCGATTTAGTCCTGATGGTCAAATGCTCGCCACGAGTAGTTCTGATAAATTGATCAAGCTATGGCGAGTTTCGGATGGACAATTTTTGCGATCGCTCTCAGGTCATACGGGTTGGGTAACGAGCATCAACTTTAGTCCCGATGGCACATCTCTCGCTTCAGCCAGTGCCGATCGAACGGTGCGATTATGGAATGTGCAGACTGGAAAAGCACGCCTCCAATTGCCGGGTCATCCTGATGTCGTGAGAGCCGTTCATTTCAGCCCTGATGGACAACAGCTTGTTTCAGCGAGTCAAGGCGGATCGGTGCGGTTATGGAAAGTCGCAGATGGTTCGCTGATCAAAGAAATTGATAATTCGAGTTCAGTTTGGAATGTGAGATTTAGTCCCGATGGCAAGTCGATCGTAACAGCCGATTCTGATGGAGCAATCAAGCAACGGAATTTGGTTGACATTCAAGATGAAACGACTCACCCTCAAATTCTCAAAGGGCACTATGGGCGAGTATGGGCATTGAGTTGGAGTCCAGACGGACAATTTTTAGCATCGGGAGGTGTCGATGGAGTCGTCAAACTTTGGAAGCTACAGGTTAGTGAACCGAAGTCTTTCGAGGTTTCGCAGAAGAATTTGATCAGCGTGAGTCTGAGTCCAGATAGTAAATTTTTTGCAGCAGGTGGAGGAGACCATTCAATTAAGCTTTGGGACGTTGAAACTGGAAGACCGATCAAAGAGTTGAAGGGACATCAAGATGCTGTGAGAAGTGTTCGATTCAGCCCAGATGGAACAAAAATTGCTTCTGCGAGTTCCGATCGCACTGTCAAGATTTGGGATGCTAAAACGGGAACAATCGTTCGCAATCTACAGGATGATCATCGTTTTGGTAGTGTTCGGTTTAGTTCTGATGGCAAGCTTTTAGCGACAGGAGGTGGAGACGGTAAGAAGATTAATCTGTGGAATGTTGGAACTGGGCAGCTTGTCAGAACGATTCAAGATGATTCTAAAAAGCGGTGTGGCATTGGAAGCCTTGGCATGAGTGAAGATGGTAAGCGAATCGTAGCCGCTTGTAATCTTTTAACTGCGAGAATTTGGGATGTTGAAACGGGGGCAATGCTCAAAACCTTCGATCGACATAGTAATCAGGTTCTCACCGCCGATTTCAGCACGGATGGTCAGCGACTTGCAACGGGAGGCGATGATAGTCTGATTAAAATTTGGGATATTCAAACGGAATCCGTAATCAATACAATTCGAGGGCATCGTGGAAGTGTCAGACGACTCAAGTTTAGTCCCGATGGCACGATGCTTGCATCGGCAAGTAGTGACCACACGATTAATCTCTGGAAAGTATCCGATGGATCGCTTCTGAGAACCTTAGAAGGACATAGTAATCAGATTCTCAGTCTCAGTTTTAGTGCTGATAGTAAAACATTGGTTTCTGCGGGGTATGACAATACAGTGAAAGTATGGCGCTTAGATTCAGACCTCGATCGCTTAATGAAGTCAAGCTGTGGCTGGTTCAAAGGATACTTTGCTAACTCTTCAACTCATTTAGAAGCCCGAACTATTTGTCAACGCCTCTAGAGAATTGTTCTCTGAAACCTATTGAGCGATGAACGCCAGGAGTACTCATCGCGTTTGAGCAAAAAATATAAGCTACTGCCGCCTAGTCATTCTCGGTTGCAGCAATTTCTGAGGGATAGGCTTTTGCGGCAGTTCTCGATCGCGCCACATAATCAGCGGAATGCTTAATCCACCCAACAGAATCACTGCGCCGGTCATAATCCACACCAGCGATCGATCTGGGCGATAATCACCGCGCTCGATCTGCCAAAAAACTTGGTTATATCGCCAAGCAGCAAGCGCGATCGTCACGATTCCCAAAACCACTAGACTTAGCCCCAAATTTTGCGAATTGAACAAGGGATGTGGGGGCGTATTCTGTTGAGTCAAACTCAGGTTCAACTGGGTGAGAAAAAGCCCAAATCGAGCCAGTGCAAACCCAAAGCCGATCAGTGCAATTGAGGTGCGAAGCCACGCGAGAAAGGTTCGCTCATTCGCTTGATGTTCACGCTGTCGATCGATTTTAGGCTCTTTCATCGCAATATTCACATAGCAAGCTGTGTAGTCTAAAACTTCCGAAGCTCATTTACATCTTGCCGAAGAGGGAAAGTGGGTTGAAGGCATTTTGAATCACCATGACGAATTTTAGTAACTGTTTGTCTTGTTTTGATGAGTAGATTGAGACTGCTGAGAAATTAGCGATCGAGAAAGGGCGAAAACTCTGGCTCTGACCAGCGCAAGGGAAGGCTACCCTCTACTCGATATCCCTGCTCAAGTTGGAAGCGTAACAATCGCGCTGCCCCCTCATAAGCACGTATCTCAGTCTCTTCCCAAATAACCTCAGCACTTCCTGTCAAGTACATCAAGTCACCTTGCTCGAAATCTACAAACACCAATCCTGCGCGAGGATTCAGTTCTAGGTTGCCAAGCGTATTAAAGTGATTGTTGCCAGCAAAATCAGGAATCGTGAGCGTCCGATCGTCATCAATCCTGACAAACCCCGGTTTACCGCCCCGATGGGAAACATCAACACCACTCGCAGATCCTGCGGATTTCGCTTGATAAGCAGTTGCAATAAAGAATGTGTCGGACGCTGTGATCATCGATCGTTCTGATTCTCCAAACTGAATGATCGAATGGACGGGTTTGAGTGCTGTCGGATCAATCTCAGCAAAGTGCGATCGACGAACTTGAATGTACTGAGGACAATTACCAAAGCTCTGTCTGACCTGTACCTCAAAGCTATCCTTTCCAGTTGCCGTCACAACTCCGTTTAATCGGTTTCGGCGACGAGTTGATAAGTCGATGCCTAGTAACCCAATATCGATGCCATTTGCAAGAGTAGTTGCTAACGGATCGCCAAACAGAGGTTTTGCAGCAATGTGCAAAGTGCGATCGTTGGGAGTGGAGAGAAATCCTGGCTTTCCGACTAATATAGAAGCCCAGGGATTGCCCGCTGGATCGAGTGTCCCCACGATCATGTAAGGCAATTGGGCAAAGAACTGGCGATGTTGCTCGGGAAGAAATTCTCGAATCATCCGCCGCCCTTGTTGATCTATCTGTTCCTGGACTCCCAGACGGGCTTGAATTGCTAATTCGCCTGCATGGAAAGGAGATTCAGTGCGCGTCCAGCCTGAGATTGCCATCGTGTTCCTCCTTTTTGACTTGAGTTGAGCAACCTACAGCCCAGCCATCGAGATATAACCTGGCAATTGCTTCACCCGATCAATCCAAGCCAGCACATGAGGATAGGCATCCAAATCAATTTTTCCATCTCGTGCCAAGGCAACATAAGGAAACACAGCAATATCAGCGATCGTGGGATGTTCAAACTCTAACCACGTGCGTGTACTTAAGTGCTGATTCAGTTGAGTCAGGATATAGTCTGATTTTTGCTCAGCGCGTTCAATATTGATGCTTGTCGTGCCGAACAGATGGTAGAGCCTCGCATTTTCTGGTCCCTGACGGACTTCTCCAGCAGTTGTAGATAACCACCGAATCACCTGAGCTAACGGCAACGCGTCGAGCGGCAACCATTGTTCATCACCGTACTGTCGCGCTAAATAAACTAAGATTGCCTGAGCATCCGCGAGCTTAACTTCTTGATCAATGAGCAAAGGAACCTGTCCAAAGGAGTTGAGTGCTAGATACTCTGGCGATTTGTGTTCTGCTTTCATCAGATCTACTTTGATCCATTCATACTCAACACTGAGCAGTTCCAGAAAAAGGCGGACTTTGTAGCTGTTGCCAGACATTTCGTGCCCATAGAGCTTAATCATGATTGATCCTCGAAGTGAGAAAGATTTGTACCGTTCGTTCGGTCTAGTCAAACTGTACCGTTCGTTCGGTATAATGTCAATAGCATCTTTCTAAAATTACTTTTCATACCTAAATCATGCCTAAAGACACTTACATCCCCTGCTTGCTGCAACTGTTTCGGCATTACGGCTACGATGGAGCGACACTGGCGAGGATTTCTGAAGCGACAGGGTTAGGAAAGGCAAGTTTGTATCACCATTTTCCTGGAGGCAAGGATGAGATGGTGCAAGCGGTGATGGATTATTTGGATGCATGGTTGGCAGAGCATGTATTACCGACGTTGCAAGGGGATGATTCTGCTCTGGAAAAACTACAGCGAATGTGCGATCGCTTGAGCGAACTTTATGAAGCGGGTCGTCAGCCTTGTATAACCGCCACTTTGCTATTAGGGTCAGCGCGCGATCTTTTTCACGATCGTGTTCAAGCTAGATATTCTGCTTGGATTCGCGCAGTGGCACAGGTTTTAGTAGATGCAGGACTGGATTTGACGACAGCTCAGCAGCGCGGAGAAGATATGGTAATTACAATTCAGGGCAGTTTGATTGTGGCGCAAGGATTGGATAATCCTGAAATCTTTCAGCGATCGCTGAAACAGCTACCACAGCAGCTCTGCCAAAATCTAGGCACATGAAGCTTGATGACGATGCGAGATGTTAATTTACGATCCTTGGTGATTCATTTAGCTTGGAGGCTGTCCTTCAACGATTCGATCGAAGGCTAGACCACTGGAAGCTTCGCCTCGTCCAGTTTGCTTACGTGCGCCTAGCCAAACCACTACCCGACCATCACGCCAGCGAGTTCGTTGGAAAGATTGGGTCACTCGCACTCCTGCTCTTGGAACTGTTTCTTCATGAATATAGTAGGCTTGTTTTTGATCGAGTCCGGGGCGCAGTAGATTGGTTCGGGGGCGGACTTTCAGCGGTGGGTTGGGATCACCTGCTAAAATTCGCGGCAGGGCAGCCCGTTGTAGTTGAATCTGGCGAGAGTCACCTGATTGATGCACGGGGATGAAAGGAATCCAGTTTTCGGGGACTGAGGTCATGACCAGATACCGAATGTTCGCTCGATCGAGAGGAGTTGGAACCGGATCAACCGCGAGTTGTTGATCGAGGAGTCGTTGATAGACATTGTGAAGTGCGATCGCAGCTTCATCGCCAGATTGACTGATGCCGCTAGCCGTCGGAATCATTTTCTCAACTCCCCAAACCATATTCGCCATCTCATCGCGGACGAGCAAGACGGACTCTAGCGGACTGCTTTCTTGAATTTTGGGTACAGTTGGCAAGAGTAATAATTGATTGCTCGCAGGTTGCTGGTCTGACAGAGTCTTGCCCGCGATCGAGGGCGTGTCGGGAGAATCTTTTTGGCTAATCGTAAAGAGGCTCCAACGCTGCCAGTCATTATCGGCTCCTGCTCCAGAGGGATCGATCCAGGTACGTTCTCCAAAGACATTCGTGACAACTAGCCCACGTACTTCAGCCAGACTGCCAACTGGTAAAGTATAGGGAATCAAAAACCAGTCATTGGCATAGACCAAGCCGAACTCCATCACCATCAGTTTGGCAATATCAGTAGTATCTGGTTTGATGTCTCCAAAGTTAGTTTTTTGATCTTCAAAGCTCCACCAGCGCGTATTGGGCATTCCGGCAAAGCTAATCGGGTTAGGGATCAGTGTTTGGGTATCGGTTTGTAAAACTGAAGATCGTGCTGGCGGTTCAGTAGACTCTGGCTTAGACAGTAGGCTTTCAGCAGCAGGATCAATGTCGAAGTTGTACCAATCGAGATGTCCCTGGTAGTATTCATCGGCAACAAGAACTTGTTCTCTAGAGGTCGTTTCACTGGTTGCAATAGGTGCAGAGCAGGCAAATTGATATTCTAAGCGTGCAGCATCCCAGGCATCGTTTTCTGCGATCGGCTGATCATAGAGCTTCTGAAACCATTGCACAAATTTCACCGCTTGTTCTGCTAGGAAAGTCTCGTCTCCCGGAGCAACAGCAATGCCGTCAGAAACTTGAGGCGTTGGCTCACCCGCAGGAGCAGGCGTTGTTAAATATTGGTACAATTGACCGCCATCTAATCGTCGTCCTGCGACGGCTGCAACCTGTTGCCAAGTGTTGAGGTCGGCACAAATCGGGGCATCTGTCCGGCTCATTGGATCAGGTAAGTCGATCGGGTATCGGGTTTGATAAGCAGAACGATAGTCAGTGCCAGACGGCGGAGTGCGAATGAGTTTGAGCCATTGCCGCCCCATCAGGAGGCGCAAATCTAGAGAAAGGCGTTGTTGTCCTTGGGTTAAAGCGATCGCTCGACGTTCGACCGTGGCTTCTAGGGGATGTTGATCGGCAAAGTCGGTGGGAGGATGATTTTTGGCTTGATAGCGAGTCAGTCGAGTCGTCGCAACGTGCAGTTTGGCGAAAACGGGTGAACCCGCATCGTCTCCTTGAAATTCTCCAAGCTGCCATTGACGAGTCAGCATCCACAAGGCATCGCGAACCTCGGCTTTGAGCGCGCGATCGAAGTTGGCAGTGCGGGGGCGACCTTCTAACCGATTCCATAGGGTAATCGTGGGAAAGGTACGACGGCTTAGGGCTTCAGAGAGATTGGCAATGGTGTATTTGTTCATGAGTCGCGGTTTAGCAGAAAGTCATGGACTTTGTTGTTGAGAGCAAGGTTGGCGGAAATCGAGATCTGATAGAGGGTCGCTGCCATGATCGTGGCAGGGAGAAACCGGGCATAGGCGGTGTCGTCGAGTTGGTCAGGTTCAACGGCTCGTTTTTTCGCCATCTCTAAGGTTTCGATTAAAGCCCCAGTCAGGTCAGACCATTGCCAATTGCCCGTAGCTCGTGGCGGTGTGACGAATAACCAGGTTTGGGGCGGTTCACTGTTGGGGCGATCGTAGTGGAAAGCAATTCCGGTGGTTTCTGTCTCACCCGGAATCACTTCAGTCCATTCATCGAGCAACAGTCCGCATTGGCGCTGATTGGGATTGAATGGCACAGTGTAGTAGGCGCTATAGAGTAAGCGATCGCCTTTTAACTGTTCACCGAGTTGGAAATTTTCAGGAAATTGCAAGCCTAACCACGGATCGCCAGAACGATAAGGGAGTTGAATCGGCTGAAGTTCGGGTTCAGGTCTACCAAACGCACCGCTCAGCATAACAAGTTGTTCCCAATGGCGCATCTTTTCACGGACACGAGCAATGCCGTATAGCCAGTCATCGACGGGGAAGTCAATGCCAGCAGCACTCAGGTGACTGAATAGATCCTGGTTGAGGCTAGCTGTCATCGCGTTTTGCCAACTCGCGCCAGCGTCAGGAGCAAGGGTAAATTCGGGAATGAGCTTAAAGTCATCACCGAATAGAGCAGCAGCAACAGCTTGAACAGCAGTTAAGCGGGTTTCAGGATTGGCGCTATTGTCATAGGTCGTGAATTGGGTCTGAATCGTTTGTAGCCGCAGGACAATATCTTGGGCAACGGCTGTGACAATTCGCAGCAGATCTTCGGTGAGCGCGATGATTTGCTGTTCTGGAGCGCTGAGATCTAGAGGCAAAACGTCGAAGTCTGCGATCGACACTTGAAGACTACTGAGCAGAGGTGCGAGATTCACTTCGCTCGTGGTTAGAATTGCCTGGAAGCTACTGAGTTGATTAGCAAAGAGCGTAGACTGATTCACGATCGCGCTTCGATAGTCCGCTAAGCTAGCAGGTGGAGTGGAGGTGGGCGTACTGGCAACTAGCCGCTCTAGAGCAATCAGGGCATCGGTGCGATCGCGATCCGAAGTTTCAGGCGGCAGTGCATCATAAGCTGCTAACTGTAAGGTGAACTGCTGCTGTCGCTCTTGCCAGAGATTCACCCGCGATCGCACTTGCTCAAGGATAGACTCAAAAATCTGGCGTTTCTGATCGTAGGCTAGCCCCCAGCCTGTTTGCGGTAACCCATAGATGCTGAGTGCAGCCATACGGGTTATAAAGGTATTCAAGTGGCTATCGATTTGGCTAAGAATTTGCGATCGATTCCCTTCTAAATCGGCTAGTAGCCCCTGAAGCAAGTTTCGGAATGGTAGAAGTTGATTCGTGAGTTCATTTTGCAGAGAAGTGACGAGCGGTTCGAGGCGAGGACGCTGATCAATGACAGTGCTTTGACTTTGAGTGCTGGTCGGAGGAGTCACATCACTGGCTTTGAGAGGTTGCGATCGCAAGATCAGCGATCGCAGATGGTTTAGCAGAGCAGACACCTCAAAGAAACTGACTTTGTTTTCTATTCGTTCTGTGTAGTGCAGTGTAATAGCTGTATCCGGTCGCAAAGCTCCACTCGGCGGATGATCAAACAGCCATCGACGCAAGCGATCGTCTAACTCGCCCATGCCTGCTTGACTATCAGTTTGATTGAGGTAAAGCAAATCGATCGGCTGCAACCCCAGATCTTGCTGTGTGACCGTAATCGGCGCGGATACGGCATTTGTGACGGGATGACGGTAGCTAATCCGACAAGCAACTCGCTCTGGTTCGGGTAAGACCAGAGCTAACCAATGATTCAAAGCAGGTTCTGCCTGAGCGCGAGGTGTCATCGGCAAACCAGCGATAGGCGAGGTCGTAGAATCCAAACCCGGTTGCAATTGTAGCCCGACGCGATGGGTGAGCGTAATACCACTGCGGGGAGTTTGGACAACTTCGGGTTCGGGTGGAAAATTTCCCTTGCTATAGGTGTCGAGCGTTGCGGCGGCTCGATCGTAATTGCCTTGTACTGCTTGGTGAACGCCTTCTGCTAAAGCGAGATCTGCAACAGCATCATGGAGATTGAGGAGCCGATCGACTTCGGCATTGATCGCAGCCGCTTGAGCAGAAGTAGCAGAGGGCAGAGCTTTGCCAAAAGGATAGACTCGTTGGGCAGGATTGGTCTGACGTTTAACGTGATTCACTAAACTCAGCCCATCTAGGACGTTTCGAGCTTCGATCGCTTCAATTGGGACAGTTGGATCAGTACGAGTGGGTGAAAGCCGATCGGCTCGAAGCGGAAATGCTTTGCGTAGTTTGAAAATGAATTGATCGACTTCTGCCATGTTATGTCGATCGTGTAATCCTCGCTCCAGTTGGTAGCCGAGTAGTGCTCCTAAGCTTTGACCCTCGCGAATCCCTTCTAGAACAGCGAGCGCGACTCGTACTCGTTCAGATGAGAGATTTACTGCTAAAGTTTTACGATGATCGGGTTGAGCAGTAGACAGATAGCCATTCCGCAATACTGCTGCGGTCACGGCATGGTTGAGAGAAGGTGCATGGATATAGCCAGCATTTTGGTTGTCTTGCAAAATTGTCGATCGAGAGACGACGCGCGCGGCTGGCGCTTTCCGCTGAGGAGCCGTTACAGGTGGCTGTCGCACCGATGCGGGGTCAAAGATCTTTGTGAGTTCTGGACTGAGATTTTTGGGGGTGAGAACTTTATTTTCAGGTCGAATATTTTCGAGCCAGCCGTAAGCTCCGAGATAAATACCTCGACGATTTGCGGGCTGAGACGCTACAGCTTCTTGTTGAAAGCGAGGAATAGGAAGAGGTGCAGGTGTTGGTGTTGGTGCTGGTGCAGACCGACTCCGCATTGCCATCCATTGAAAATTGACTAGACCAAGCTTCCAGGCATCGAGTCGATAGGTACAACAGTCGATATGTTCAGCAAAGAGGCGCTCTAATCTTGCGGTAGGGACATCTTTTAAGTGTTCTAGTGCGCGAAGTTGGTCGTTGAGATAGCGGGTTTCAAAAGTGAATTGAGTGAGAGCTTGAGGAATGAAATCTGCGATCGTGCGATCGCCTTCTCCCGTAATCCGAGCCTCGGTCTTATAGAGCAGTTGCCAGCGACTCTCACTCGTATTTGCCTGAGTCTTGACATGCACAAAATTTGGTTCTCGCCGCAGTTGGTCTAATTCATTCACTGAAAGCACTTCCGCGCCGCGATGTAGCCGCCAACTGACATCCCAATAGCCCAAGAGCAACGCATGGCGCAAGAACAGATATAAGAGGGCATTCGGAGCTTTGTTGTCGAGAAATCCTTGCTGTTGGCGCAATGTTTCTAGAGAAGTCGATGCTGCCTCTTGTAGCCACTGAATGTAGTTTTTACGATCGGCGGTATAGCTCCGAATCGGATCGACTTCTGATAAAGGGCGATCGTCAATGACTGCACCTTTCATCAGGTTTTGGCTGGAGAGGAAAAATTTCTGTAATACATCCGGTGTCTGCTCACCGCGATATCCGAGTTTTTGGAGTAAATCTAGACCGCTTTGGGTATAGCCTGCTGCAATTAACGCCGCAAAAAACTGACCGCCTAGCCCACCTTGCAAATTGAGTCGATTGAACAACTGCTGCAAGCTCTCGGCATAGCGCTGGTAGTATTCTACAGAGCTAGCATGAAGTCCAACAATATCTAAAAGCGTCTTGTGAGCATCTCCCGGTTTGCCAACCCAGGAAACCTTCGCAACCTGCGCTGCCCAATCAGCATCCATAATCTGAAGAATCTCATACAAGCGACTCAAAAACGTGCGAGAAATTTCGAGCTTCGATGTTCCTAATAGCTTCGGAAGGCGTTCGGGAGACACCCACTGAATTTGAGAAAAAGCAGTAGTGGGCAAGATGCCGTAGGGCTGTCGTCCAATTCGTAGAGCAGGAATGGAGCCGCGCCCACTGACGAAGCGATTGAAAAACCAGCGAGTATCGTCAACAGCACTATCTGTTAATACGGGATGCAGCATAGTTTCCAGGCTATAGCCCAGGGTCGCAGACCACAGTGCTGTATTCATCGCACGAGCTTCTGTTTGATCCGTACGATCGCAATTCGGCACAGTTCTCAAAATCTGCGGATCAATCCCAAGGGCTTCCGCTAACCACTGACCATCTCGTTTACGAAACATATCGGTTTCAGCAAACGGATCATCAGTAGACGTTGTACCAAACACGGAGTCATAGCTTGCATCAGCATCTTCTGCTCGACTAAATCCAGCCCCTATCTGATCAGTATTGTTCGTGGGTGTCCCTTGAGGCAGGATACTCAAGCCACTGCGTCCCCAGTGATGATGCTGTAAGAGCGTTTCGAGTTGGGTTTGTCCTGCTTTTTCATCTGCACTGAGTTTTAGCCCCAGTACCATTAAGCGATCGAGACCATTGCGTGCCTGCTCAGCATCTAAGGGCACTTTGAAGCCCATTCCCCACTCGACAGCCCGCTCAAAATCGACCATCCAGCGCATTTCGTCACTGATCAATAGTTCGCCATTTTCCTGGCGCAACTGTTGATCTGGTGGTGCATTGGGATCGGGGCCGACAACTAAGGGTGAAGGAATCGGACGACCAACTTGTTCAAAGCGAATATCGCCAGCTTGTCCAATCAGGACGAAACAATCAGGCAGGATCGTGGTTTTGGGAGCCTGGCTCCAGGATAGTTGTTTGACTGCGACATCTTCAGCGTTCGGAAAAACTACAAAGTCTACAGTGATCGACGCATTTTCCTTAGTTAAGGGAGACTGAGGTGTAACAGTTAAGTTATTGGGAATGTAGTGTTGAATGAGGACTTCCGCCCGCGCTGCGCCGACTGTTCCATTTAAGGTATTTCGCGTCTGTTCAGTTTCTCCATTGAGCCGCCATACCGATTCCCAGTAGACCTTCAGTGCGTCTGCTTCTGGAGGCAGATTGTCGGTTGGAATGGTCAAGATGAGAGCCGGCGTGTTTTCAGCGTCGAATGTTGGTTTTTGATCCAGATTCATCGGGCGATAGCGATCGAGAATCCAGCGCGATCGCCCTGACCCATGACTGCTCACTAAACCGCGCCAAGCTGCGCGCTCTTGATCTTCGCGTCCTCCCGCTTGCCAGCTTTGAGTCCAATACGTTTGGGCGTTTTTTAATTCGGATTGAGATAGTAAAGGTTCAAACGTGTCGATCGCACAATCATCGGGATAGACTCGCACCCAGAGTTCTGTACGAGTCGTATTGTTAGTCGTAATGGTTTTGAAGCGAGTTTCTAAACGCAGGGGCAATAGGAGAATCGGATAGTCATCGGAGAGACGTTCTACCTGTTGGCGTGGATCAAGTAATAAGGTTTTGAACCGCTCAAAGCTCGAAGATTCTAGCTCAAAATTGCGATCGTAGCGCTCCTGATTTGCTTGCACCGTTCCCCTGGCTTGGATTGCAGCCCGATTTAGCCTTTGTTGCCGAGCCACATGCTCCTGATTTTTTGGATCAAAAATCTGGGCGAGTTGATCCAGTTCAGCCTGGATTTGCTGTTGCCGTTCCTGGCTCTTGAACAGGTCTAAGTGAGCCTGCTGCTTCTGGGTGCGAGCCTGATTCAGAGCAGTTCTAAAATCTTCAAACTCTGGCATAGGGGCTTCCTTGAGTGATTGTTAAAAGAGACGATTCTGAAGGGTTGAATGGGTTCATAGTTAAGGGGCTGACAACATTTCTGCTGCATGAACTGCAACTAAAACCGGAACTTGATAAAGGATGTAAGCCAGATCGGCAGCATTCGTATCTATATCCCATCGAATGTCGCGATCTTCATTGTGCTGAGTGAGTCGGGCAGGTCCTTCGGCATCCGCACCGGGGTTAGGAGCCGTCAGCGTAAAACTGCGGTTAATCTCCAGAAATGAGCCAGGAGGAGCGGGTTGCACATCTTCCCACGCGAGGTCATTCCAGAGATTCCAAACATTGGGCGCGCCAGAATGGTCAATGTCTAGACCAAAGCGTGGTTCTCCAGGTCGCTCTTTGATGACAAAAAACCAGCCTGCTTTGTTCTGATCGCCCGGCTCAGTTCCCGAACCCCCTCGCGCCTCTAGAGCCGTAAGGTCAAAGCCAAAGAAATAAATATCAGGCGATACTTGTGCCTGGTATAGCGGCGTTTTCACCTTAGTGCGGGGCGGATTGGCAAGTTCGGCATCGCTGAGGGAAACAAGGCGACGTTCTTTCGTAAGATCGATCGTTCCATCATCCTTCAATGCCCATTCTGCTTTGTGAGCATAGATCACAGCCGTAGGATATTTCTTGAGTAGTTCGCCCCGAATGACTAGGACAACTTCTTCTTCCTTGTCACCCTGAGCTTCTCGGTGATCGTGATCGCCCAATTTAGAAGCCTGTGACCAACGGTGTAACGGAGGAATGTCACGGAGCTTTTCTTTGAGTGCTGCATCATTGAGATTGCCAGGATTCAAGAAACTACTCACATCCCAAAACTGACGGAAATAGCTCCCGCGCTGATCGGTAGGATATTCTCGCCACAAGAGTTCACGAGCAAACTCATGGTTCAGTCCCACCATGTAAGCTTCGATAAACTTTTGGTTGGTTTCGAGCAGCGTGATACTGTTTTGTTCAATTTTGTTGATGTTGGGTAAGAACAGTTCTGAGGAAATGCTGACTAAAGGTTTGTACATGGGCAGATCGATCTCCGGATATGCCATTGCCTCGATAAAGGTTTCAGCGAGTTGCGGTAGGAGATCTTTGAGCCGTTCTGGAAAGAAGATTGTGGATTCTATACGGCGTGGAATCGTAACTTCGGGATTAATTTTCTCGAAAGTAGTGGTTCCTAAGTTCGGCAAATTAACCGATCCTCGGTAAGGCGTTTGACCGACTTCGCGACTGGCTTCGATCAGTTCGTAACTGTCTTTGAGTGCGGCTTTAAATGTGATGGCTTCTGGGCTATCTGTATCACCGAGTTTTGGTCGAATCTCTGATCCGGGTTCTGCGATTTCAAAATTAGGACTGCGGGGAATCTCATCAACTGAGGCAGGGGTTTGATCCACTTCGCGAATCGCAACTGACTGTTGGACTCCTTGCGCCCAGCGTTGTAAGCGATCGTAGTACCGGAACAGCACCCCAAACGCGATCGCAGCAACCAGCACTAAAGGTCCACTCAGCCCCAAGACGAGGATTGCGAGCAACAAGAGCAACAAGAGCACCACCAAAGGCAACCAAGGAAAGCGACGCAGCAAATCTTTGATCGGGGTTGGAATATCATCCGGTTCAACAATGTCCGCGACTTCATCGACCGTGAGAACTCCACCGGGCGTTTGTTTGGGTGGAGCAGGGCTAACTTCTCCTGTGTTTACACGATCGAGCAACGTGTTGGGTTGAATCGCTCCAGAGAAAGGCAGCGATTTCATAATGCGACCGCGCGATCGCAATACTCTTCGCATCGGCGTTGACATCAGTGCGGGCACGACTCGACTTGTCTGCAACTGGTGATGAACTGTTAAGCCTTGCCCTGGATCGACAACTCGACGATGCAATGGAGCTGTAAACACCAGCACAGAGTTCAAACTCACCTG
The DNA here is from genome assembly GCF_047649235.1 of Leptolyngbya sp. FACHB-1624. Classification (NCBI taxonomy): domain Bacteria; kingdom Bacillati; phylum Cyanobacteriota; class Cyanophyceae; order Leptolyngbyales; family Leptolyngbyaceae; genus Leptolyngbya; species Leptolyngbya sp. FACHB-1624. The sequence continues at coordinate 5,469,242 of NZ_CP180258.1, read as the reverse complement.
TCGCCAAGGACGCAAATGGCGGTCATACCAGACCCAAGATACTTCTTTTGCTAATTGCGCCCAGCGAATCCGTCGGTTTGCTTCTAGCACATCGCCGACTTGCTCCCAAGCCGCATTCATGTAGTCTTCTTGATTGGTTCGCACAACATCTGTTCCAAAGCCAGCCGCGACTCGATGACGCGGATCGAGGTTCAACTCATGCACCCAGTTCTCTGAGTTTGGGAGGGAATTTGATGCTCGATCGCTCAACAATCGTTGAGTCAGCGCGTGCCAGCAACCGTAGATGGGTGGAGTAATCAGCGGATCGGCATCTGTTTCAGTCTCAGGGACAGCTTCAGACGATGGCTCTGGCTCGATCGGAGTTGTGGGTGGAACGGGCAACTGTTGATTCGCATCCAGCGCGGATTGAACAGTATAGTCATCTGCCAGATTGATCAAGGAAGCTAACGCCGACTGAAACGGGTGAGGAGAAGGCTGTGCCCAATTTTCATAGGTCAGCACTTCTCCTTGTTCTTCGGGGTTCAAACTTTCCAAAGGAACACGTAACGCTCCACCGAGTTTGAGAATGCCATCTAAATCGAAAATTCCGGGGAGGTTCGCACCAGGGCGTTGCACATCTAAATCTCGCCGACCGACGCTTTTATCTACAGGTTTCGGCTGCAAGAGCCGAACTAAGTATTCAAAATCTCCCTGACTCCCCGTCTGAAAATACCAGCGATGATAGTACGGGTAAGCGGTGGGATCGAGCCGCCCGCTATAGTTTGCTCCGGCAAAGGCTGTGACTGAAGGTGTTTTTGCTGGATCTAGCCCTAGCCCTGCAAGCCGACCAGACTCAAAGACAGGCATCAAGAAGGCATGATACGCCGTATTAGCAGCAAGCTTGCGTGGGCAGAGAATCCGCGAATAGCCAAAGTCTGGATTCTCATTGAGCGCCGTTTGTAACTTGGCTAAGAAGGCATCGGTTTGGGTCGATGACATTCCTTCACCTGTCGCTCCTAGATCTCGATTGACATGAACATGCGCCCACGCCCAGAGTTGATCAAATCGAGGAAGTACTGTCTCTGCTTGAGCAATCTCAATGTAGGAGAGCGGTCGATTTTGAATGTTCTTCCCCGACTCAAATTCAGATTCTGTCAACACAACAAGCATGATCCAGGGCGTAAGGCGATGCTTAGCAAGATCAGGAGCCGCTGGAGTGTAGCGCCAGGGAAAATCTTCGTCGTAGAACTCAATGTAGGGTAGATAGTTCGGCTCAAAGTTCGTAATCCAATGCCGCGGTTCGACTTTGACGATCGCTCGTTTCTCAATTCCGACGACATCCCCAGGCCCATAAACTTGAATCGACTTGTTAATAGAATCACTCAAAGGGGACGGACTAATCCCTTCGCCTTTGAGGGTCAACTGCACGGGGATTTCTGCTCGCAGTTTGGAACTGCCCGACTGGATATTGTTTGCAATACCCTGCCGTAACCAGGGCAAAAAGGAATAGGTAGAAAGGGCATCACTCATCGGTTCACCTCGTGCTGCGGAATCACATGTAAGCGATCGTATAAATCAGGGTTTTGGTTGACCTGCCGTTGCAGATAAGCCAGTGCTTGGGTCTGACTGTTGAATTGAGCCGTACTTTGAAAGGCTTGATTGTTCGCTTGAAATGCCACAACAAACGCTTCTTCTCGAACAGCAACTTTTTCCTTAAAAGGCTGTAGTTTAGTGCGGTAAGCCTTTGATAATACGGATTGGCTGATGCTATTGCTGCCGAGGAAATGTATAAACAACACTCCGTTAAAAATCCGGAAGCGGCGGATAAACCGTTTGTAGTTACTATCAATGATGATTTCTTCGTAGCGCACTCGTCGTCGAACCAGTTTACTAGAGCGCAGTGCTTTTCCAGGAGCAGAGAGATCGAGTCCGCCCGTCAGCGGATCGTAGGCGCGGCGAGACAGTTTACTTGCATCGTCTAGATTTTGGAATTGTGCGATCGCAAATTGTTCTGTGACATCTGCCGTCTTGGCTAATCCCCCGCTTGCCACCTCAACCGAGAAGCGTTTCGCATCGCTTACTTTTTGAGTGCCGACTTTATCGATCGCCACATCCAACGGCACGGCTTTCTGGCTAATCCGAAGCATACCGACTGGATGTAAAACGAGTTCTACAGACGGATCGAGCTTGCGGAGAGAAACGAACAAATTGTTTTCGGGCGGTAAGATCGCGCGCCAATTTTGCAGTTTTTCAAACTCTGCCTTCAGAATCGGCATCGCAGGCACAGGGGGCAACGTTGTATCCTTTTTCTCACCCCAGGTAATATCAAAGTCTGCCGAGATCTCAAAGAACAGAATCGAGAGATAGCCTGTTCCTCTCGCTCGCCAAGGCGTTGGCCCTTCGAGAGAAAACTGCAATCGAATCGTGAACACGCCTGCTCCGAATACCTTCAGCGACACTGAAGCAGAAATTTCAATAATGAAGTAAAAAGGCGAAAACTGAATCAGCGCATCATAGCCAATATGACCTTCCACGCTAAAGGCACTAAAGCCAAAGAACAATTCCGCACGTGCCCCAAACTGCACCGTGTTGCTGGTTACTGCGAAATAGTTCATCACCCGAATCCGGGCATTCGATTCGTTTAAGATATTGACTGAAATTCGATTCGGACTGGGGAACGGCAAGGGGGGTGGATTAAACCGAGGATGGAACCCGCCCACACTGACGACAAAGTTGGGATCATCGCCATAGGCGACGAGTAGCCCCATTTCCCCTTCAAGCGTCAGGAACAGAATCCGCGACTCAAACAGAGTGGCAAAGAAGTAAATCCGCTTTTTATCAAACTCGATCGCACCAATAAAACTAACCTGCAACACTAGCAACGCGGCTTCTTCCGTCGGCAGCGCGACTCGCAACACCCCAAAAATCGCAATGTTGCCCGGAATCTCGATAATGATGCCCAAGGACAGAGAAATCAGCGTCGGCGTTCCCCAACCGAGCTTCGCCATCGGTCCAATCAAAAACTTACCTTGCTGCGGTGGGAAAAACGTTCGTAAGTCACTGAGAATGCGCGGTGCATTGGCAATCACATCGCGGGGGAACAAAATGCTATTGAGCGCTCCAGTCCGGACACCTTCGACGAGCGGCTGCAACTGCATTGTGCGATTGAGTCCCAACAATCCGCCGACCCCAAGCAACGTAAATCCGAAGCCCAGTTGCAATCCTGTCCCAAATTCCGCTGTGATGATAATTAAGAGCGAGAATCCCTTTGAGCCATCAGGCATCTTAGTCGTGATTAGCCCGATCGCTTTAAGTGTCAGAAAACCACTGAACACTAGCTCCAATGCGCCCGCGTATTCTTCTCGATCGAAGTCAAAGAACAAATACCCGCCACCCTTCACCACGCCAGCATCAACGGACAATCCGACACCATTGGGAGGCTTAAAGTCGATCGCTAAATCCGTCGATCCTAAATTCCCTTGCCGGAACACCAGCGCCGCCTGCACCCCAATATTCTCAACCACTGCTTGCAAGGGTCCCAAGCTGAGCTTCAGTACTGCTCCCGCTTCCACCTTAAAGCGATCTGCTGCTGGTTCTAAGGCCAAACGTAATCCCTGAATCTGCAAGAGACCGAGATCCAAATGCACAGCTAATTCTAGAGCGAGTTTCGCGCCTCCCTGGAAGGTAAACCCTGAAAGTAACGTGATGCCCAGTGCTAGACTCGCTTCCGCCTGCACATTCAAGCTCGACAAAATCTGCTGGAGAAATCCATCTCCTTCGCCTCCAGCCACGACCAATCGCAAAGCACCAATCTCGGCTGCCATGCCCAGATCCAACTCTCCACGAGGATTCTGAGCAAACCAAGACACCCCTAATCCTTGTACTGCTAATCGCGTGCCTCCCGGCGAACCGATTAAAACGATTTCATCTGCACGACTCGTCTTCTCTCGAATCGTAACGGCGGCGCGAAAAGCTCCAACCAGATTGAGAATCCCTTCAACACTCAGCGGCGGACGAACAATCAATCCCACGCCTTGGATATCGGCTGTAGACTCGAACACTAATTCACCGCGATCGCACACCCCAAACTCAAACGCCGCTCCTCCGAGTAAATAGGGCAACAGTGCCACGCCTTTTGGCTTACCTGCCTGCGCCTGTACAGGTGCGATCGTAATTCCAAACTGGCTGTAAGTCTCTGCTGTAAATCCTTTCTGCAACAGTGGAAACCGCAAATCCTGCAAGGTTGTTGAACTATTGCCCAACACTGTTCGCGTGGTATCAGATTGAGTGTATCGTCCTCCCGGTAGCGATGCCGATCGCATCAATCGCTCCAACCGAGCTAAAAACTTATCTGAATCAAAGTCGCTCTCCCAAGCGTAGACTGCATTCGCGATCTGAATGGGGTCAGTAAAAAACGTGCCAAGCGTATCCCAGTTAATCCTCCGCATGGTTTGTCCAGCAGCAGGCGCTGGCTCATGCTCAATTAACCCCAACAATAACAGTGCCTCATGGACTTGCGTCTTCTGTTGCATCAGATAGTCTAAGAGCAAAAAATCTGTCAGCCGTCGAGGCAAATCATCAATATTAGGAATCGATGCTCCCCCTGCTGATTGCACCTGATTTTTGAACTGAGCGATCGCATCAACAGTCGTTCCAAGTCGGGCAAAAACAGTCGCGATCGCACTCGCTACCGCTCCTTCTCCACTTGCAGAGAGTAACTGCCGAATCGCCTCGACCAATTCTCCCGCCTGAGTCGCTAATGCGGTGAGTGAAGTGCCTCCCGCCCCGGCTGGAAGTTCAAATCCGAGTTGCCGAAAAAACGCGATCGCTTGGTCTGGAGTTCGGATTGAGCGCAGGGGCGCGATCGCTAAACTTGTCTCGGTCAGAATCGATTGCAGGGCATCCTGTTGGGGCATCTCAGTTCTCACTTTCAAACAATCATGGGAGCAATCTTTTAGGCAGGAACAATAACAATCTTGGCGTGATACTCGGTCGTAGGGCTGACCACAAAAGGCGGAGTTGAGAGTCCGGTCGTCGCCTGTCGATTTTCGACAAGCCAAGGGGTGTGACGAGACTGGGCAAAGGTTGCCGTTGCCCCTAAGCCGCTTGGAATATTGCCTTGCCATTGAGCGCGAATCCAATATTTAATCGCGTCATTCTGTCGTCGATTTGCCGCCGCACCAGATGTATCGGTTAAGGCAATTAAGAGATTGTGATTCGCATTCGTTGCCGCAGGGTTATACAGCAGAAAGGGTAATCCCAGCCCCAAGTAATACCGCATCTTGGCTGGATTGCCCTGAACTTGAGCGATCGCAGTTGTGAGATAGCGCTGTACGGGTTGGAATTTAGAATTTGTATTGCTATCAATAAAGGTCTTTAACTGTGTTTGATAGCCGCTGAGTATCGCTACCGTCAACGGAGATGGGGCAGTCGCCGGAATCACTCGCTGGGCTGCACTGACTCCACCACCACTGCCAAAGCGCCGATCGACTGCTTCATAGATCGTCTTGAATTCCGTGAATCGCGTTGCGAGTTGAGCCGGAGTTGCCGTACCAGGAATCGCTGTATCGAGTTGGCTGATCCAAGCTGCAAGATTCGGTAACAGAGCATTCATCGCACTGATCTGCGCAGTACTCGGTAGATTCGTGTTGAATAACAAGACATTCGCGATCGCAGCAAATACATCTGTAAATCCAGCAGACCGAATTCGATTGAGGCGATGGATGGGAATCCGAGCTTCGGGGATATTAGCTTGCCACTGTAAACGACAGAACGCTAATGCTCCTAATGCTAGAGTCGTTTGCCAAAATGTCAGATGAGCTTGTGTAATGCCAAATGCAGTTGCCCAATTTTCAAACTGTTGACGGACTTGTGTTGCGCTGTAAGGCGAAAACCCTGAGTTGTAGAGTCCGACGACTCCGGCATTGTTCGTGAGTCCGGTAATGTGACCAATTTCATTAAAATGCTGAAACCAGCGCGGCCCCGAAACAGTCGGTCGAACAGTGTCACTTGTGCCAAAGAACTGTTGAATTGCCCGTAAAAAATCTTGATCTCGACCGACCTGACAGCCGCGAATATCGATTTTGCTATTGCGATTAAACCGCTGCCTCGCTTGAATCAGTTTGGTCTGAAAGGCATTTCCATTTGTCGATACCAAGGTTGCGGTTACATTCGTCGCGTAGTCAGCAGGTCGGGCAGGTAGAGCAGAATTCAGAGTCACACTATTGCCTAATCCCACGATCGCAGTTTTTAAGGTCGTTAACTGACCTTGGTTCAGAGGATTGTTCTGCAATCGACTCGCCACATCTGCGAGTAACACGTCATAGCCATTATTTGCGGCTGTAACTGCTGCTGCGTTGTTCAGGACATTTTGTTGCAGTGCCCATTGACTCGCTGCAATCTTGATAAAGTCCAGAAAATCTCCGCTCGGTTCTCCGGAGGCATCAGTCGGGATTTGATTGATAATCGTTGCCTGACTCGACCTTAAATGATTGAGAATCGGAGCAACTGCTCCTCGATGAATATAGTAAGTCGTCTCAACAAGAGGGACTGCTACCTCAAAGCTCATCATGGCTTTTAGCGCAGCAATCCGATTGCGAGCAAATCCCTCAAAATGACGTTTTAGAGAGAGCCGAGTTCCATTCTCTACAAATGGAATCAGCAGATTCGTGGGCTGGATCAGATTTTGGCTATCTACAAAGATATGGGACACAATTCTGATCCGGTTAATGATTCCCGTTCCCGTTTCACTGGGATTATTCAACAAATCTAAGAGATGTTCGATCGAAGTAACGGTTTTAGGTGCGAGTCCGGCGTTTTCATGGTAGCGATTCGCCAGTTCGATAAACCCATTGTCTTGGGGCGAAGCTTGAGCAATGAAGGTGTACTGAGGAACATAGTCAGGCATACCAAAGAGGGGAGCGGGCGCACTGGCTTCTGGATCGGGTGGACTACTGCCGCCCGATCCGCCCGGAGAGCTACCTCGTTCGATCGTGCGATACCGATCATTGTTTGCCGTTTGTGTTCCTGTTGTGGTCTTGCACATATATTCTTCTACTCATCGTGTCGAACTGTGTCAGAGCGTGAAGTCGTCAGGATCTCACGAGTGGACCTTCTCGGTAATGGCGCATGATCCAGTGGGCACGGGTTCCAGATAGACCTGTTAGAACGTCGTTGAAGTTTGTGCCGCTAAAATAGCGATCGCGCAATGTCTCCAAAATCCGACCACAAAGCATGATATTGCTCTTGGGAAACCGAGCCAAGTTAAACAAATCAATCCGCCGATTTTCTTCTAAGTTTGCTAATGCTTGCCGTAATTGCTCATCTGCTAGCACCCGTTGATTCGGCACGTCAGGCAACTCTGTCCAGGGTAAGATCGGAGTCGAGCCTCCCGGTGTTTGAGGTAAGACCATTGCTAAGAGGGCTAAGCGAATCCCACACACTCCAACTCCCGACGCTGCTAGCGTTACAAAATCCCCAGTTCCATTCAAAGCAGCAGCTAACTGATTTAACTGCTGTTGTCGCGCTAAGCTTGGACGCTGCAACGCGCCATCATGAACTAAGCTAAAGACGAACTTCTCAAAGCCCTCCCCGCTTTCAGAGGTTTTTAAAGTTACCGCCTGATAGTAAGGACTTAAATCATTAATTAATTCCCGCAACACCTCTGGATTCGATGCACCTGCTCCGGGCTGATTTTGTGCTTCTGCAATCAGAGTTTCGAGTTCAGCATTCAAGACAATGACGGTCTGATTTAAGCTCAAACTGCCTTGCTCTGTATTGCCTGTGCCGAGCAATCGGACTGTCACAACTAATGTTCCGACAGTCTGTGGGCGGTAGTTGACTTCACCGATCGTGGTAGTTTGAGTTTGAGGCGTACCTCCGTTTTCGGTAAAGCTCCATTCAAAGGATTGCACTGCACTCGCTAGCCCTGCATCAGTGACCAAGACAATATACCTGTTCTCCCGATCGACAGCTAAGGGCGCAGTCACAAATGATACAAGAACGGATCGTCCATCGATCGCGACAGCGGACTCCCCTAAATCACTTGCTTGAAAGTTAGTGGGCAAGCGGCTTTCAGTCTTACGAACAGTCATGCTAGAAACCCTATCAGACGTGCTGTATTGAAAAACTCATCCCTGTAGAATGAGTCTCTTATAACACTAATCAACACACTGACTGAGAACTTTAATGTTATTTTTTACATATTAGGGCTGACTATTCTGGATCTGCCGCACCATCAAGCAACTTGTGACATGATCATCAAGCAGAATCCTAAAATGAGACAAAGTGCGATCGCCTTAACAATGTCATCTTCACTCATTGCTACCGCCTGTTCTGTAATCCTGTGATGGCTGGAAGTATGCGTAAGTCCAGTCGATTTATCATCCAATTTGGCGTTCTGGAAGTAGTCCATTCCAAGAGAATGGATTTCTCTCTTAATGTCATGAATTCAACATCTCTAGAATTGCAAAATTGAGACTCTAAGCGCCCTTGCTTTTTGCCCATAAACAGATACAATTAGGATTTATTCGCATTAAGAGTCCTCTTTTACGATGACTGCTACTCTCCCTAAAGCTTCTAAATCCCCCATTTCGCTGTTATTGGGACTCGGTTTAGGCTCAATTGTTCTGCTCATTGTTTTGATTTACAGCGTCACACTGGGTGCAAGAGACATTCCACTGCCGACGATTTTGGCATCGTTCACGACCTTTGATAACTCCTTTGATCATCTGGTAATCCAGACGGTGCGATTGCCACGATCGCTGATTGCGCTCTCGGTCGGTGCTGCTCTGGCGGTCTCTGGTGCATTGATGCAAGGTCTAACCCGCAACCCACTCGCCGAAACCGGAATCCTGGGGATTGAAGCAGGCGGTGCTTTAGCGGTTGTGATGAGTTTGTTTCTGTTTGGTAGCTCATCGTTAACAGTTTATGCGGGGGTAGCATTTTTAGGAGCCGCGATCGCGGCGATACTTGTTTATCTGTTAGGGACCTTGGGACGTGGCGGTGCAACTCCTTTAAATTTGACGGTCGCTGGAGCCGCGCTGTCTGCCTTGATCTCTTCCATCACGACTGCCATTTTGATTGTGAGTCAGCGCACGTTTGAAGAGATTCGATTTTGGCTAGCAGGATCACTCGCAGGACGGGATTTTGACCTGTTTTTACAGGTCTTGCCGTTCTTAGGTGCTGGATTGCTGATTGCATTCTTACTGGGTCGGCAGATCACAACAATTAGTTTAGGAGAGGAAGTCGCAACGAGCTTGGGTCAACAGACGCTTTGGATTAAAGGATTGACCGCAATGAGCATTGTTCTCTTGGCTGGAAGTTCAGTTGCGATCGCAGGTCCAATTGGCTTTGTTGGCTTAGTTGTACCTCACATGGTTCGATTCTTTATCAAAACAGATTATCGCTGGATTTTGCCTTACTCAGCCGTACTCGGTGCGATTCTGCTATTAGTCTCGGATATTGCAGCACGAGTATTACTGAAGCCTCAAGAGCTTCCGGTGGGTGTGATGACTGCTATTGTAGGCGCACCATTTTTTGTCTATCTCGCAAAAACGAAGGTGAAAAAATGAATGAGTGGCGTTCTCCCGTACTATCTTTTCGCCTCGATCGACGAGTGCCTGCAATCGGGCTTCTGCTTGCTGTCATTGGATTCGCAGCGATTATCCTCAATGTTGGGCGAGGAGAATACCCGATCGCAGGATTCGACATTGTAAGAACCTTGTTTGGTATTGATACAGGCAACCCGGATCATGCGTTTGTGATTCACACTTTGCGCTTACCTCGAACGCTGGTTGCTTTCATGGTTGGGGTGGCGCTTGCTCTTTCAGGTGCTATTTTTCAAGGCTTAACCCGTAATCCACTCGCTGACCCTAGCATGATTGGAATCAATACTGGGGCAAGTCTAGCCGCTGTTTCGGTGATTGTCTTGTTTCCAGATGCGCCGATCTACGCGCTCCCATTCTCTGCATTTGTAGGTGCGGCAGTGATGGCAGCATTGATCTATGGGCTGGCTTGGAACAAAGGAAGTTCGCCGATTTTATTGATTTTGATGGGAATTGGACTGTCTGCGATCGCCAGTGCCTTCACCAGTTTACTCATCACCTTTGGCTCGATTTACGATGTTAGTCAAGCTTTAGTGTGGCTTGCCGGAAGTGTCTACGGTCGCACTTGGGAGCAAGTTTTTTCACTCTTGCCTTGGATCATTGTATTTGTTCCAGCGGCATTTGGATTAGCAAGACATCTCAATGTGTTGAACTTAGGAGAAGACATTGCGAAAGGATTAGGCAGTCGAGTTGAATGGCAGCGGGGTTTACTTGTCATTGTAGCGGTGGGATTAGCGGGGGCATCAGTGGCAACTGCGGGAACAATCGGATTTGTGGGGTTGATTGCTCCTCATGTAGGACGGCAGATTGTCGGCAATCGACATGAAGAATTACTTCCAATTTCTGCACTGCTTGGGGGGGTGTTAGTGGTGTTGGCTGATTTTGTGGGGAGAACACTGTTCGCCCCGATCGAGCTTCCCTGTGGAGTCGTGACAGCCGCGATCGGTGCGCCCTTTTTCCTCTATCTGCTGATTCGCGATCGCAAGAAATAACCTGAGATTTTCAAGTATTCGGTGCTAACTGTTGAAGCAAGTCATTGAGAATCTGTGCTTCTGCAAGGGAACCCCGCAGCATTGTTAAGTGGGCATCCATAAAATAGACTCGCCCAGATTGGGAGATCGGCATTGATTTTAAGAGTGGACTTTGGTTCCATTGTTGTTGAAGCTGTCGCCAGTTTAAGGGACGATTGTCCGCATCATTTTTATCCCAGCCTAGAACGATCAGAATATCAGGTTCTAGCTGCGGTAACACTTCAGCAGGAAGCTGAAATGCATCCTTTGTTTCTAGCAACGATTCATCGAAGCGAACTATCTTAAATCCCAATGTTTCTAGCAAATCGGAATAGATGCTGCGCTCTTGCCCAAACGCATAAAAGTTACTTGTCAGATCACCAGAACTCAAGAGTAATACACGGGGATGAGCATTGGCAATCTCAGCTAATTTCTGGCGAGCTTGGGTGATTCGCTCGTTTCGAGCAGCCATGATTTGCTGAATCATATTGGAGCGATCGAGAATGCTTGCAAGTTGTTGAAGGCTTGCCTGCCAACCTCCTTGTTGATCATCGAGCAAGAGAGTCTGTGCAATTTGGGCAAACAATTTGTCTCTTCCTTGGCTTCCTTGCCACGTTTCACCCACAATCAGATCTGGCTTGAGTAAAGCGAGTGCTTCTAGAGCAGGAGAAGCACGATCGCCCAAATTGATTGGCTGAGTCGTCACATACCGACCGAGATAAGGAACTTGCTCAATGGGATGATTGAACGGCTGCCGACTTGCAGAAACGCCTGCATAGGCAGCAGGCTGTTCTCCCAGAGACAACAGCAGATCTAATCCATAGGGACTAAGTACAGCAATTTTGCGAGGTCGATCGCAGTCTGTACTTGGTGCTGTCGGTTGGCAATGGATTGAGGGCAATGTGAGAGGCAGGGTGGTGAGAACAGTTCTGCTACAGCCCCATGTGAGCAAAGCGGTGAGGGCAAAGAGCAGTAGGGAGCGAACCCAGCGATCGAATTTCATCGTCTGCTGTTGACTCAAAACACTCAATTTGTAAATCCTGATGAAACGTTTTTGGCACAATGAACAGGGCAATGGTTGGAGCACTGTGAAGTTCTCTGGTCGTGATGATGCGTTGCAAGCAGTTTCTCCTAGCCAGCGATCGTAGTCCTCTGCTTGCGCAATTAGCTCAAGTCATCCTCTTCATCTGCATTTTGCTCGGTTGCCGATAGAGCAGGAATACAGGCAAACATCGCAGATTCTAACTGCTCTGGGAGTTTATCCCAGATGAATGCACCTTTGCGATTGCTGATATACATCTGAGTGAACTGGAGTAATGCGGAAGCATATTCTTCGTCGGGTGGTAGATCGATGAGTAAGTAAGTTTGTTTTTCCGGATGAGCAAAAGCAGTAACGCAACCGCGACTACAAGCCCACAAACACCCAACGGATTTGATTTCCAGGTCTTCTGGCGCGAACTGTTGAGCTGCTAAATTTGTCAAAGTATCTAGCAAGATTTTGCCATCACAAGCTTGATCTTCTGCGAGTTCTTCTTCAGAACGATGGCAGGATTTGCACACAAAGAGAGTATGTTTTGTCATAAACTTTGGCAATAGACTTCGCAGCAACAAGCTGAAATTGATGCAACTTATTCTCATTTAAAGTGGAACGATCGTCAAGAGGAGGAAATTCATGACAACACTTCGTCGCGCATCTATTGGGTTGCTCCTCTGGAAACTGATCCGCTATGCTCCAAGGCTGTACTGGACTGACACTTTGCTCTGGCTCTGCATTGCAGGACTCCCCGTGCTGCCGGGACTCGTCATTCGAGAGTTTTTTAATCAACTCACCCAGCAATCTCCTTCGGTGTTTTCTGCTCAAGGTTGGATTGCGCTATTTTTAGCAATCGGGGTTGCGCAAATTGTTGCGATCATTCTCGGACGCATCACCAAAACGCAACATCGCTTCACGATGAACAGTCTGATCCAGCACAATCTTCTCACGAAATTGCTAGAACGTCCGGGTGCTGAGAGTTTAACGATGGCTCGGGCGGAAACAATTTCACCGGGGGAAGTGATGAGCTTCTTTCGGGAGGATGCTAGTCAGATTGAAGATAATGTGGTGGGCACGAATGAGGTTTTAGGGGAAGGAGTTTTTGCGATCGGTGCCTTGCTGTTGCTCTTAAGTGTGAATGCAACCATTACGCTATTTGTCTTTCTGCCTTTGGTGTTGATTGCTGTGATTCTACATCGGGTCAGCGATCGCATAAAACGCTATCGCCGCGCCAGTCGTCAGGCAACCCAACAAGTGACAGGCATGGTTGGTGAGATGTTTACCGCAGTGCAAGCGATTCAGGTAGCTGGAGCCGAAAAAAGTGTGTTGGCTCACTTTCGGCAACTCTGCGATCAGCGCCGACAATCGATCGTCAAAGATCAACTGCTTACGGCGATCTTAGATTCTAGTTTTGATAATCTCATTAGTTTAGGCACAGGTGCGATTTTATTCTTTGCTGCCCAGTCGATGCGGAGTAGCCAAACACTCAGCGTTGGGGACTTTGCGCTATTTGTCTACTACTTAGCCTACGTCACTTATTTTCTAGGGTTTTTAGGCGGATTTGTGGCGCTCTCAAAACAAAGCGAAGTGTCGTTTGAACGGATGCAAGCTTTAGTCAATGCAGAGGCTCAGACGCTCGTCGAGCCTTATCCTCTCTATCTGCCAACGCTGACCGGACGAAAATCCCAGTTACCTGTTCCTCGTCAGGACGAAACCTGCGATCGCTTGGAAGCACTACGAGCGAGCAATTTGAGCTATCACTATCCGAATAGCAAGGTGGGTATTACTAACATCTCTTTGGAGCTTCAACGCGGCAGTTTTACAGTGATCACGGGATCGATTGGGTCGGGCAAGACAACGCTATTGCAGGTGCTATTGGGATTGTTACCGATGCAATCAGGGGAGATTTTGTGGAATGGTCAGACGATCTCTGATCCGGCTCAGTTTTTTGTCCCGCCTCGCAGTGCTTACACCTCCCAAGTGCCGCAACTCTTTAGCACCAGCTTACGAGAGAATATTTTGCTGGGGCTACAGAAAGATGATACAGAAGTGTTAGCCGCGATCGCGCTTGCGATGTTCGATCGAGATTTAGCAATGATGCCCGATGGACTCGATACCCAAATTGGCTCTAGAGGAATGCGGCTGTCTGGGGGACAGATTCAGCGCGTTGCTGCGGCGAGAATGCTGATTCGGCAACCTGAGTTACTTGTCTTTGATGATCTATCCAGTGCTCTAGATGTAGAAACGGAACAAAAACTTTGGTTAAAGCTATTTCAGCTCAGTTCACCAACGTGGAACCCTACTATTCTGGTTGTATCTCATCGCCGCTCAGTGATGGAACGTGCCGATCGCATTATTTTACTCCACGAGAGCAGGATCGAATTAGAGGGAACCTTTGCAGATTTGCCCTCAGTCTATACCAAGCCCCTCTAAATTAGGCAAGCACAATGACAATTCATCTGGCCTCCGGGAAGCCGCTCAAGTTCTAGAATAGCAATTGAGAATAAGTTGCATTTGTGGTAAGATGCCTTCAAATTTTGCGATCGCGAATTGCAGCTTATGACTGTTACCCTTTCACAGCAAGACTATTGGGAACTTATCTGTCCTGAAATCTCCCAGACTGATGACTTAGAAGCGTCTCAATCGCGAGAGATAGATCGGACTTGGCAGTACTGTAGTGCTGTTGGAGAGGGATATTATCGAGAAATTCAGGTTCGCGATGGCGTTGAACTCGCGATCGCAGAAGACTGCTTCCACGAAGACTTGAGAATCATCACTTGCGATCGCGAGCATCCTTTAGAACTCAACTATACGCTGATTGGAACCGCAGCATCGAATTTAGACTGTGCGAATGCGGGACAGTACCTCTTTTGTGGAAGCGGCATGGCTCCAGGTGAAGTGCTAGATATTCAAGCAAAGCAACGCAATCTGAAGGTAATGATTCACATTGATCCTTCTGTTTTTTGCCAGCGGATGTCGGGACTGCCCAAGCAGACTCCAGACGAAATTAGAAATTGGTTGAGACCGATCGAACAACCTTACTACAGCCAAATCAGCCGGACGACAGCCGCGATGCAGTCTACCCTTCAGCAGATTTTGCAGTGTCCGTTTCAGGGATTGACTCAGCAGATGTATTTAGAGGGCAAGGTGTGGGAACTCATTGCGTTGCACCTTGCTCAGACAGTCGAGATTAGTCCAGAGCGCGAGACTAAGTTGTTAAAATCAGCCGACATTGAGCAAATTCACTATGCCAAAGAACTACTCATTGCTCGATTAGAGAATCCGCCTTCGCTGATTGAGTTAGCTCGGCTAGTTGGGATCAATGACTGTAAGCTGAAAGTCGGCTTTCGGCAGGTGTTTGGGACGACGGTCTTTGGCTATTTGCAAGACTATCGAATGGAGCGATCTCGCCAGTTACTAGAGTCAGGCGATCTCAGTATTACAGAAGCAGCAAAAGCAGTTGGACTGAGCAATCGCAGCCATTTCGCGATCGCGTTTCGCAAAAAATTTGGCGTAAATCCTAGAGACTATCGGCAATCCATCATGAACCGATGCAGTGCTAGCTAAACTCCGTCCACCATTCAAAAAAACTCCGTTCACCATTCATCAGGGTTACAAAACAACCCCGATCGTCCGATATGCTGTTGAGAATCGTTCTTAGTTAATGGCTATCAATATTGTGTGGTGGCAGAGTTATGGCAAACTATCGATCAATTCTTTTGGCTGGAAGTATAGTTCTACTCGCAACTCCTGGAATTGCAGTCGAGCCAGAGGTTAAAACGTTATCGGAATGGCAGAAACCTGCCACTACAGTTCAGGAATGGCGATCACAGATTCAAGCACAGCAACCAGAGTCTGAACAAGAGCTAGAAGAAGAAATCGTGATTACAGGAGATCAGCAGCCGAGCGGCTATCGCGCTCCGAATGCGTCAACTGCGACTAAAACAGACACCCCAATTCGCGATATTCCGCAATCGATTCAGGTCATTCCGCAAGAAATCCTGAGAGATCAGGGGTTAAATGCAACGAGCAACTCTTTAGGAAATGCAGTTCAAAACGTGAGTGGGGTCAATAATTTAGGGCTTTATCAGGGGTTTGAAAATAGTTTAAAGATTCGAGGATTTAGAGTTTCGGCTTTTGATGGTAATTACTTTCGAGATGGAATTCGATACTTTACCTTTGGTGCTTTAGAAACGGCTGATTTAGAGCGCGTCGAAGTGTTGAAAGGTCCGGCTTCAATCTTGTTTGGAGAAGCAGAACCGGGCGGAATCATCAATCTCGTTTCCAAGCAACCCCTCCGCAATCCCTACTATTCGCTAGAGGGATCAGCAGGGAGCTATCGCGCTGTTCGAGTTGGGGCTGATTTTTCGGGTGCGCTAAACTCAGACAAAACAGCTCTTTACCGATTCAATGGCTATTACAAAGATGCAGGAAGCTTCCGTGATTTTGTGTCGAGTGAAGGGGTGTTTCTCTCTCCTGTCGTACAGTTAGCATTCGGGAAAAACACAACGCTAACGCTGAACGCAACCTATCGGAATGAACGTCGCACTGCGGATGATGGCTTTTTAGCGATCGGGACTGGGATCACAGATTTACCACGCAGTCGATTTCTGGGCGAACCTTTTCAGGAGTTTAGTGTCAATGATTTTAGTGTTGGCTACTTGCTGACCCACCAGTTTAATGAACAATTGACTTTAAGAAACGCATTTCGTGCTCAATGGGTCAATCCAGAGCGATATTTTCCGCTCCGCAATTCATTCGATGAAGCAACGGGTGATCTAGAACTTGCAACCTATTTTGCTGCAGGGGAATATCAGACAATCACGACTCAGACGGATTTGATTGCTAGGTTTTCGACAGGTTCAGTCAATCATCAACTGCTTGTTGGCGTAGACTACGGACGACAGAGGGATAAACCAAAATTCGCGATCGGTGATCCTTACCGCACAATCAATATTTTTGCTCCCACCTACGATGGTGTGGAATATCCCAAAGAGGAACTTTATAACTTCTTCCGCGATGACACAATCAACAAACTAGGGATTTATGTCCAAGATCAAGTTGAACTTGCTTCTAATTTGAAACTGCTCATCGGTGGGCGCTATGATAGCTACACTCAAAACCGAAGTACCGAAGGCTTTGGAGAACCAAGACAAGAGTTTGAGCAGCGTGACAGTCGATTGAGTCCTCGATTTGGGATCGTCTATCAACCGGTTCCAGCGATTTCACTCTATGCCTCTTACACGACTGCATTCAAAGCAAACTCTGGAACAAATCGCAATGGGGACGGCTCTCCATTTAAACCGGAAATAGGTCAACAGTTAGAAGCTGGCATCAAAGCTGATTTAGCTCGTAATTTGACAGCGACCTTAGCATTTTATGATTTGCGTAAGAAAAATGTGACTACCGATGATCCCACCTCTAGCGATCCGAACGACCAGCTACAGACTGGGGAACAGCGCAGCCGAGGAATTGAATTTGACCTAGTTGGGGAGATTGTCCCAGGCTGGAAGGTGATTGCTTCCTACGCGCATACTAATGCGTTTGTGAGCGAGGACGAGTCAGGCTTCCAGGATAAACGCTTGGACAATACGCCCAGAAATGCAGCGAATTTATGGACGACCTATGAACTTCAGCGCGGCAGTTTGAAGGGATTAGGGGTTGGTTTTGGGATGAATTTTGTGGGCGATCGCTTTGGTGATTTGTCGAATACTTACGAAATTCCAAGCTATGTTCGCACAGATGCTGCTATCTTCTACAACCAAGATAAATGGCGTGCGGCAATTAACTTCCGCAACTTGTTCAACACAAAATACTTCACAGGTTCAGATGAGAGTCGTCTAGGTGTGTATGTTGGCGAGCCGTTCACAGTCACAGGCTCATTGTCTGTTGTATTCTAGGAGAATTGGATGAACCGCGTTGCGAAGCATTTTCCTCAGGGTAACTGTATCTTTTACTTATGCTTGGGGTTAGTTATAAGCGTATTAGCTGTAGCTTGCAATTCCGATCGCTTTGCGATACAGTCACAGGCTCGCGGCTCCTTGGCGGCTTCTCAACCTGCATCAGAGTGCCGTCTAATCCAACATAGTGCAGGGGAAACCTGTGTCCCGCTCCATCCTCAGCGAGTGATTACGCTCGGTTCGCTGAGTTTGGAGAGTGCGATCGCGTTAGGGATTCAACCGATTGCTACTGTCGATGTTGATTTAACATCCCCTCAGCTCAAACGACAAGCAGGCTCAATTCTCAGTGTAGGAAGCAATGGTGAACCGAATCTAGAAAAGATTTTGGCGTTGAAACCTGATTTAATTCTGGGGTATGATTACCAATCTTCCATTTACCGCCAAGCTTCTCAGATTGCACCAACAGTATTAACCAAATTCAACCATAGCGGTGAGTGGAAAGATATGTTCACCTTCGTTGCTAGAACGTTGGGGCGATCGCAGCAAGCTGAACAAGTCATGGCGAACTACTATCAGCGTTTAGCAGAATTCAAAGCGAAAATGGGCGATCACGCGCAACCGCCTAAAGTCTCGATCGTCTACCTCTATCCTGAAATGATTACGGTCTATACGACTTCAGGCTTTAATGGCAGCATTCTCAAAGACGCAGCCCTCGCTCGTCCTGCCTCACAGGATATTGATACAGAAGCAACACAGCGTAAAGGCGGGATCAGTCCCATCCAATACGGAATTTCTAACGAACAATTTGATGCAGCCGATGGAGATGCAATTTTTGTGATTGTTGACCCGACTGATTCTAAAATTGGTAAAACCCGCCAGCGCCTGTTGTCTGATCCGCTCTGGTCAAAGCTGCATGCCGTACAGCAGGGAAAGGTCTATGAGGTTCTAGATTACTGGATTGGCAGCGGTCCTTTAGCGGCAAATGCGGTGATCGACGATCTGTTCAAGTATCTTCTTCCTTGAACTGGGTGTTCAAGCCGTAAAGTGCGATCGCAATCATACTTAGTGAACAACTTGTGTAAATCAAAGCAAATCCTGATCCAGGGCTAGAACCAAACATCCACCGAACTAGACCTGTTGAAGAAGTCATTGCAGGTTCGACAATCTGATCGCCGAGTGGTCCTGCAATCAGTGCCGTGATTGCGGATAAACACTGCCCTAACAATGAATTTGCAGCAAACACTCTGCCTTGCTCTCCTGGTTTCACATTGGTCATCCAAATCGCTGTTTCGGAACTTTCCATCAGTGGAAAGTTACTAGACGAGCAGAACTGAGCCGGGAGCCAAACCTGCGCCGATCGCCCTAGCCCGACAGTCATTTTGCTCAATCCTGCGCCTAGCATCGAAACGAGAACGCCTCGTATCGGTTGCCGGAAGCCCCCCCAAAGCGTGACCGCGATCGCACCTGTAACTCCGCCAATTCCTGCTGAAATCCCAATTTGTCCTAAAACTGCTGCACTCCCGCTTGTTCTCGCTAGCACCATTGGTGTATAGAGATTTTCCCCTAAGTCATGCACAAATCCAAACGGCAACGTCAGTAGTAGTAAATTCCTTAAAGGAGAATGACTCAAGAGAAGCCGAAAGCCCACACTCAGATCCTGCCAAAGATCAACCGGAGTCTCAGCTTGCTCGGGTTGGGGAATTCGGCGCGGCAGTAATGTTGCGAGCGCGATCAAAAACGTGAAGCAATCTATTCCTAAAATGCCATTTATGCCGATGATTGGATAAAGACTAGCTGCGATCGCGGGTGCAATAATCAAGGAACCATAGTGTAATGCGGAACCCATACTACTGACGCGAGTATACTGCTGCACTGGCACAAGTAAGCTAATGGATGCAGAGTACGAAAGTTCTTGTAGTTGGCTGAAAATACTCACGATCACTGTTGTGAAATATAGATGCCACAGTTGCAACGTGTGAGTGAGCGATAGTAAAAGTAGAAACATGCTAGAGAGAACAGCGATCGTATCTCCGAGAATCATTAGAGATTTGCGGTTAAAGCGATCGACAATTACGCCAGAAACCAAGTTAATCAGAATGCGAGGAGCTTGGAAAAAGAAGCCCATCAAAGCGAGAGGAGTTGCAGAACCAGTAAGTTCCCAAGTCCACAGTTCGAGAGCAAATCCGGTCATGTAAGTCCCGATCGTTGAGACAAGTTGACCCAACCAGAGAATAATAAAAGTACGCACAGAGAAGTCGTTAGTGAATCAAATTGTCGGCTTTGCAGAAGAAAAAGAGCGTTAATTCATAGACTTGGATTCGGGGTGAGCAAAAGAGATGGCAGTTGTTCCAAAATCAGAAAGTTAGCGATGGGTGGCATTGTTGTGCCAATCCAGAGGTAATAGTCTACGAAGTAAATGCGCTTTTCTTTCCAGGCTTGCGAAGCGTGGAGTAGAGGTTGATTTGCCCACCTGCGCTGGAGATTTTGGAAAGAGACGTTATAGGTCGATCGACCATCCCAAGGTAGCCAACTATTGACAAAAATGATATCCGCATCAATTTGAGCGAGGGTTTCTAAATCAATTTGGCTCCGTTCTGCCGATGAGGGATCAATCGTGGAGAGAGCCACAGGTTGAAAGCCGATTTCTTGTAGCAACTGGATCGCGTTACCTTCGTAATCCAGACTGATGTGATCCATCGTCGGACTGGTGATCACACTCAAAACCTTGGGATGAGTTTCAACCAATGAAGACAATTGAGTTCGGACTCGATCGAGGGCTTGCTGATGGGAAGTTAAAACAGCTTCAACGTTTTTCTCGCGATCGAGCGCTTGAGCGACGATTTTGAGATTACTTTGCCAAGTCTTTTCGATGTCGATCGAAACGGTTGGCGCGATCGTTGACAGCAATGGATTTTTCCGCCAACTGACATCCAAAATCAAGTCCGGTTTGAGTAACTTCAGAAGTTCTAGAGAAGGCGTATCGCGATTGCCTAGGTTGATCGGTTGACTGGTCACAAATTGACCCGCATAGGGGATTTGCTGGCTCGGATTATCGAACCGGGGCGATCGTACAAGATAGTAATCAGCATAAGCAATCGGTTGAACTCCGAGTGCTAACGCCATACTTAGTAACTTGGGTTCAAGAATGGCGACCTTCTGAGGTTTGCCACAGATTTGAGTCCGACCACCCTCATGTTCGACGTTGCGACAATCGGCTGAAATTGCCGACTGCGGTGTATTTTGCACAACACGAGGCTGGCAGGCAATCAGGATTGTGACCAGAAAAAACAACCCTAGCGATCGCAGAATATGACGCATTACCAACTCCAGCGATAGGTTAGCGTATACGCTCGTCCTCTAGAAGCAGCCCTAAAAGAATCATCAAACCCTGCACTGAGTTGATTTCCAATATTGAGATATTGATTGTTGAGGAGGTTTTTCACCCCCAAACTCAGCGTTCCATTGCCTAATTTGAGGCTGCTGATCAGATCAACGACTAGATAGCTCTCGATCCCAACTGGATCAATGCCTGCATTAAAGGCGCGGTTACGGCGACCGATATAGACTGCCTGAAGTCGATTGTTCCAGCCGGGTAAAGTTTCATTCTCAAGATAAGCAGAGAGCTTTAGCGGCGAGACTTCGTATCCTGTAATGGCGAGGAATTCCTGTGTTTCTGGATCTTCGCGTTCTCCTTCACTCCAGGTCAACGTGCCACCCAGTTTCCAGCGATCGCTAGGCTGCCAATCCACCGCGAGTTCTACCCCATAGTTGCGCTGAGGAGAACGAATCACTCGAAACTCGTCACCAATATCTGTAAATTCGACGGTTGTCCCTAAACTCGAATAGCTATAAAATCCAGCCAGAGAGGCTTGAACATTCCTCCACCGACCGCGAATTCCTAGTTCATAGCTATCGACTTTTTGCGGTGCAGATAACGTTACATCTTCAGCAAAATTAAACCCTGCTGCGGGTTGCTGTAAAATTCGGGACAGATTTGGAAGAGAAAACCCTTGAGCAAAGTTCGTAAATAAACTCACTTGCGGAGTGAGCTTATAGACAATCCCTGCATTAAACACAACATCACTGAGCGTCTTGTCTCCACCTTGGGCTGCAAATCCAGTTTCGCCATCAATCCAATTATCGACGACAGAAACATTAAAATTGTCGTAGCGCACGCCACCGCTGAGAGAAAGCTTTTCGCTCACATCCCATTGAAGTTGAGAAAAGAGTCCCAGATTTTTAATCGTAAAGGGGGCAATCCGAATCGCTGAGCCAATTCTCCGCGCTCTTCTCCCGCCACTGCTATCAAACTCATCGACATCAAAGACATCGTAATTTCCTTCGCTATCTTCGCTAGAGTAGTCTGCACCCCAAAGCAGACTTAGATTAGAAGCTAATGGCGTTTCTAGCTGCAATCGTCCGCCAAATCGCTCTGATGTGACCACCGATCGCCCAAGTACTAATGGACTATCTGCATCAAAGACGCGGTTATCAAACAGAGAAGCTGCGGTTTTGGTTTCTCGATAGTAGACTTGCGCCTGCAATTTACTATTCAGCACTCGATCGTGGCGATAGTCAAATTGAAAGAGGGTTCCCCGATTAAATGGATCGGTAGAATCAATAAACTCAACAGGTCTATCTAGAAACCGCGCCTTCTGAATCCCAGGGATCTCGCCGACAGTCAGATCGTAGTCTCCATTCTGGCTTTGGGCATCGTTGAAGTAGTTCGCTGTAATCTGAAAGCGCTGTTGTGGATCGATCTGAACTCCTAATTTTCCAAATAGATTCACCGAAGTACTATTCGCTTCGGAGTCTGCAAAGATTGGTGGGCGATCGCCTTCTGCATCAAATGGTGTCCCAAAACTATCGCGAGTAATCGAAGCTGCAAAATCGACCTTACCCTGTTGTCCAGAAAATCCGTACTGAAGCAGGTTGCCAAAACTCCCCGATCGCAGATTGCCGACAGAACGTACCCCGACTTCCGCAGTTGAGACAATCTGATTCTGACCCGCGCGTCGAGTAATAATGTTGATTACACCACCGGCTGCGCCATCTCCATAGATTGCGCTAGGTCCGCGCACAACTTCTACTCGATCGATTGAGGCAATGTCAATCCGGCGAAGGTTCGCAACAGAAGTATCGTTATCAATGTTCGAGCTAATTGGCACACCATCAATCAAAACGAGCGGCTGCCTGCCCCGCAGCGTTTGCGTAAAGCTTTGCTGAGCTTCGGAGCTTGCCCCTAAGCCCGGAACTAAGGTGCCAAGAATCGAAGTCAAATCTCGATTGACGTTGGACTGTGCCTGAATTTGTTCACGAGTGACCACTGTGACCGATCGCGGAACATTCTGCACCCCTTCCTCTGTCCGAGTGGCGGTCACGACCACTTCTTCTTCTTCGGATTCTTCTTCTTCGTTCAGGGCATAGCTCTGCTGTCCTGTTCTCAAAGTAACGAGCGTTTGAGGCAGAGCATTCTTACCGATGACGAACACTCGAATTTGATTACTCTCTTGGATAACCTGAACCAAGGCAATATCTGCTGTTGGGTTCTCTGCTTGAAAGCTCTGTCCTTCTGGTAATGCCAAGATTGCATTCGGAATTTCAGCAATTAAGCGATCGCGCTCTGCACGAATCGCACCGATTTGAAACGGTTCCCCCTCTGCGGTTTCGAGGATAATATCAAGTTTATTCTCACTGCGCTCTAGTTTTACCGCATTCACCTGCACCGTCGCCGCTTCAATTTGAGCCATCCACTCCATCACACTTTGTGCAGGTTGACGTGGATTCGGATCGATTTTCTCGGATGCACGAACAAACTGAGGTGTTGCCAAGATTGAAACAACACTCCACCCAGCGATCGCCAATAACTGTAACTTCATAACTCACACCATAAGAACATGTCAGATCGCTGCTGCACCTGAACTCGTTTTAGCAGGAATCACTCTCAATAACATACCGAAGTAGGAGTTTATGCCGAAAGCAAAAAACTCCCAAATTCGGATTATTTTCGACCCAAATCCGGATCAGCGGGCTAGACTGACGACTCCACACTGCTGCTGATACACTTTGGGAGTGCTGCCAAAATGCCGTTTGAACACGTCTGAAAACTGACTTGCTTTGCAATATCCCAGAACCTCTGCGACATCCTTCACCCGCATCGCAGAATCAATCAACAGCGATCGCGCTAATTTCATCCGCTCCGCTTGCAAATAGCCCAAGACCGTTGTACCAAAACAATTCCGAAACCCGGACTTCAATTTATAGTCATTCAGCCCAACTTGACGAGCTAACTCCAGCAGCGAAGGAGGATCACTCAGTTGCTCTAGCAGAATATCTCTTGCCCAATAGATTCGGTCAATCTCGTCTGATTTGAGGGGAGCTTGGGGGATCGGCTTCAATGGCTCACCTAGTGTTGCGAGACGCATTGCAATCAGTTCGATCGCTTTGGCTTCCAAATACATTTTGCGCGTTACGCCCTGATACGGACAATCCAGAATTTGCCGCAGTGTCGTCTGCATTTCAGGAGTCGTTTTCCCCATCTGCCAAAACTCGCGATCGCTCGGTTCTTGCAAGACTTGCACTAAATCGATCGGCAGCAAGCCAAAGTCTTCTTCTACCAAACGCTGCAAGAATGTCAAACTAAAATGGATGTCAAACTTGAGAATGCGATCGCCCCCTTTCCACCGCATCATGCTGCCATCAAAGACATCCCAGGAGATACTCAAAAAATTTTGTCCAGCCCGAATTCCTTCATTCCGATTCGTTCCCAGTAAGCAAAAACTCAATTCCAACTCCGGTTCAGCACTGCGATCGCTGGCGGAATACTCTACAACCAAATCCTCGACCAGTTGATAGTCATCTACTAACAGATTGAGTCCTTCGGATAAATTACTATCCCATCGGTAAACCCTGCCACATTCAGGATTGTCAAGGCTTAATTCGCGGGTCGTTGGACTAATGAGAGGTACATCATCAGCAGAAATGAGCAGAGGCATGAATCTAAACCGCAGTGAACGTCTGTAGGTTTGAAACAGTCAGCAGAATTTGTACAGGTTAGTGTAGAGTTAAATGCAAATTATTATCAAATAGTTTGTCAGAAAAAGACTGCAAAGTAGCGGCGATTGCAGTCGAAAAAATCTGAGGGAGAAATAGACACAAAGCCCAAGTGCGATCATACTCAATGCATAACTCGTATAAGGCAGTTCTCCTCAATCTTGTTTAGAAAATCCGTTTAGGAGCCAAAAAACTCCCGTTAGCAGTCAAAATCATCTTTCTGTCGCGATCTCAACACGGTAGACTATGCTGTGTTCTTTTTGGCTGTTCCGTTAGTGCGACGATGCAGAATGCTCTTCAACAATACAAACTCCTGCTCGCTGACTATCTCACGCCTCAATGGAAGCGCGTTTTGGGATTAGCGATCGCACTGCTCACCAGTATTGCACTCCAAATCATCAATCCTCAAATTCTGGGTTACTTTATTGATACTGCTGTGCAAGGCGGATCGCAGCAGGCTTTACTGACTGCAACGATCGCGTTTATTGCGATCGCGCTTCTCACGCAAGGCACTGAGATCGCGGCAACCTTTCTCAGCGAAATTGTCGCATGGACGGCAACAAATGCACTTCGAGTGGATTTAGCAGAACATTGTCTGCGATTGGATCTATCTTTTCACAAAGCACACACGCCCGGAGAAATGCTTGAAAGAATTGATGGGGATGTGAATCTACTTTCTAAATTCTTTTCTGAGCTAGTAATTCATGTACTCGGTAACAGTCTACTTCTGTTTGGAATTCTCATTGTTTTGTGTTTTGAGAATCAGCTAGCAGGAATGAGCTTGACGGCTTTTGCGATCGTGGCTCTGATTGCGCTATTGGCACAAAGATCAATCGCGATCGCGCCTTGGGCAGAGTATCGCCAAATTAGTGCTGAGTACTATGGCACGATTGGAGAACACATTGCTGGACGAGAAGACATTCGCGCAAATGGGGCTGTGAATTATGTGATGTTTCGCTTTTATGAACTGCTGCAACGCTGGCTTCCGGTTTATCAAAAAGCGAGATTTGCTAGTACAGTCCTATGGTTTACCAGCGTGGGATTATTCACGATTGGCAATGCGATCGCGCTATTTCTCTCTGCTTATCTTTGGTCGAGAAATGCGATTACGATCGGAACAGCTTATCTCATTTTTCACTATACAAACCTTCTCGCAAAGCCAATCGAACGAATTCGAGAAGAACTTGAGCAACTCCAACAGGTTGAAGCAAGTATTCAGCGGATTCATCAGTTGCTCAACATAGAGGCAGCATTCAATGATTGTGGGCAGGCTGTTTTAAGTTCTGGTGCTTGTGCGATTTCTTTTGAGCAAGTGTGCTTTCGATATGAGTCTGAAAACTGGACATTGCAAAATCTATCGTTTCACCTGCCAGCAGGGCAAATTCTTGGAATACTAGGGCATACAGGCAGCGGTAAAAGCACGATCGCTCGGTTGCTTCTAAGACTATATGACATTCAATCCGGTGAGATTCGTTTGGGAGAGTGTGCGATCGCTGATCTCTCACTTTCAGACCTGCGATCGCGAGTCGGATTAGTAACACAAGATGTTCAGCTATTTCAAGCGAGTGTACGAGATAATCTTACTTTTTTCAACGATCAAATCTCAGATGCCTACATTTTAGAAACGCTTGAATTATTAGGCTTAACACCATGGTTACGATCGCTGCCGGATGGGCTAAACACTCAATTGGGAGCAGATAGCACAGGTCTATCCGCAGGACAGGCGCAGTTACTTGCATTAGTGCGTGTTTTTCTGAAGAATCCTAGTCTCGTAATTCTAGATGAAGCGTCTTCTCGGCTAGATCCGCAGACTGAAAAAATGATTGAAGGAGCAATGGATCGACTGCTTGAACATCGGACAGGA
Organism: Leptolyngbya sp. FACHB-1624; assembly: GCF_047649235.1. Taxonomy (NCBI): domain Bacteria; kingdom Bacillati; phylum Cyanobacteriota; class Cyanophyceae; order Leptolyngbyales; family Leptolyngbyaceae; genus Leptolyngbya; species Leptolyngbya sp. FACHB-1624. The sequence goes on along the minus strand of NZ_CP180258.1, from coordinate 5,442,798 downwards.
ATCATTATTGCGCATCGCTTACCCACACTCCAACGCGTAGATCAGATTTTGATACTGGAACAAGGAAAAATTGTCGAATATGGCGATCGCGAAACGTTAACCCAGCAAGCGCACTCACAATTTGCTCGCTTGCTGAGGATGAGCGCGAATTAGAACGATTCAGCATGAAGTCGATGAATTTGCCGCAGACTCTTACAACCCACATCAAACAATATATCTATGTCAAACAGGACAGGCTCTATTCTTGAGCTTTTGTGATACTCGACACATGCGCGCTGCCATAGCTAAGAATTAATGGCAAGTATATAGGGATGAAATTATAATCAGGCGCTCGGAACGCTTGCCTGATTGACCGGGTTCACAAAAGAGCAAAATTCTGATTAAATCAGACTTAGTTCAATTTAATGACAATTTTTCTCATGTCAAATCCTGCGACACTGATAGCTCGCGATCTTTCTCTTGCTTATGACGGAACAGTGATTGTCCAGGATTTAACTCTTGCGATTCCTACTGGCAAGATCACCGCTTTAATTGGCGCAAACGGATGTGGTAAATCCACGCTTCTACGTGGATTAGCCAGGTTGTTGAAGCCTGTGAGCGGGGCAGTGTACTTAGATAGCAAGTCAATTTTTCAACGACCCACAAAAGAAGTCGCGCAACAGCTAGGATTACTGCCGCAAAATCCGATCGCACCTGAAGGACTCACGGTCAAAGATCTGGTAGCTCAAGGACGCTATCCGTATCAAAATTGGCTGCAACAGTGGTCTCCTCAGGATGAACAGATTGTTCAGCGCGCATTAGAGATTACGGATTTAACCCAATTTGCCGATCGTGCATTAGATACGCTCTCCGGTGGACAACGCCAACGGGCTTGGATTGCAATGGCACTCGCGCAAGATACTGAGATTTTGCTGCTAGATGAGCCAACAACATTTTTAGACTTAGCCCATCAGATTGAAATTTTAGATTTGCTGTATGACTTGAATCAGCGCGAAGGTAGAACGATCGTGATGGTACTTCATGATCTCAATCAAGCTTGTCGGTATGCAGATTACCTCGTCGCCGTTCAAGCAGGGCGAATTTTTGCAGCCGGAGATCCTGAATCTGTGATGACCGCAGAGATTGTACGGGCGGTATTTGATTTAGACTGCCAGATCTTTAGCGATCCGATCTCAGGAACGCCCATGTGTGTTCCAATTAGCCAGAAAGCGAAAAATATTGCGCGATCGTAAGCTCTAGCGCGATCGCACATGTTTTTCGTAATAATCCTGCATCACTTCGTCGTTAGAACGACTGAGCGTTCAATGCCTCAATCGTTCTAGCATCAAAATTTGCTACCAGGTGAAACCATAGCGCACACTGAGCGATCGCCCGCGCCCTGCTAAGTATTGGGTATCGCTCGTTTGCAATTGAGAAACGACTGGGAAGTAATCTGCATTCAATAGGTTCTCGATCGCAACCTGTAGAGTGCCGCTTCCGACTTTGATCTGACTAACAAAATCTACAGTGATGTAATCGTTGACTGCCTGACGACCAAACGCATTACTATTGTTGAACTGGTTGCGAGCACCAGAGTACAGCAGTTGTAAACGATTGCGCCAGCCTGGAAGCGTTTCATTTTCTACATAAGCTGTGAGCTTCAAAGGTGGAATGCGAAAACCATCTAGGAAGTTTTCGTAATCCCCATCATTGTTCGCATCAATCCGACCTTCTGCTAAACTTGCAGTTAGTCCTAGATTCCAGTTTCGGCTGGGCTGCACATCTAAGGTTGCTTCTACGCCATAAATTTGTTCAGGAGCACGGATGATGTCAACAAAACTGGCAGCGAATGTAGTCCCTAGGTTTGAGGTACTATAGAAGCCCGAAATAGAAGCTTGAACGTTGCGCCATTCTCCACGCAGACCAATTTCATAGTTATTCACTTTTTGGGGTTCAGGTCGCACTCGCTCAAACTGGAAATTGTTGGGTGCGGCTCTTAAAACTCGTCCAATGTCGGCAAGTGAGAAGCCTTGAGAAAAACTAGCAAATGCACTGAGTTCTGGCGTAATTCGATAAACGGTACCCAGATTAAATAAGGTTTCGTCATAGTTCACCTTGCCGCCTGTGACCGAATTATTTGCAATCGTTGCAAAGTCATCGACACTCACCGCAGCCCGTTCATGTCTGATTCCTCCCCGCACAAGGAGACGATCGTTGAGTCGTGCTTCGAGTTGTCCGAATAATCCTAAGCTATCCGTTGTAATGGGCGGTGTCCAAGTGCGATCGCCTAACTTCCGAAATGCTAAACCATTGCTATTGTCGAAGATGGCGGGATCAAAAAACGATACAGGCTGCCGAGAATTTTCATGACTAAAATCTAGCCCCCAGAGTAAGTTTACGGCTTTGTTTGCTGTGAGTGGAGTTTCAACATCAAAACGAGTTCCGAATCGTTGAGATTCAACTCTTGACTGAAAAATCAAACGTCCTAAGCTTGCAGTGTTGCGAGCATCGAAGGGAAAGAAGCGCGCTAAAACATCCCGATAGTAGATTTGTCCACGTACTCGACTCCCCAACACATTTTGATGAGTGTATTCCAAATTGAAAATCGAGTTTTTAGTTCCAGGTTCATCTTCAAGATTAAGCCCCTCTAGAACTCGCGCTCGTTGGCGACCTGCTAGGCGATCGACGATCGGATCACTTGTAAATGCGGGATCTTGTTGATATTCAAAACGACTGGCTGACAGCACTAAGCGTTGATTTTGGTCTGGCGTGTAAACGAACTTGCCAAATAAATTGATCGAATCTGCATCGGATAGTCCTCCTTGTCCAGTCGGATCGAGTGCAATACGATCGCCATTGGCATCAAAGAAACTACCAATGTTTGCGATTCCAGCACTGAGCACATAGCCAACATTGCCTTCTGTCCCGGAGAAGGTTTGCTGCACGGTTTGACCCCAAGCATTTTCTGATCCCGTCAGCGATGTATTCACTCCAATTTCGGTCGTAGCTGTGAGCCGATTCTGGGCAGGAGTGCGAGTAATGAGATTGATCACACCTCCGGTTGCACCATCTCCATAAAGAGCCGTTGCACCGCGCAGCACTTCGATCCGTTCGATGACACTTGGATCGATCGTTTGCAAATCCCGAAAAACATTAGGGGTCGTTGCTTGAGGAATCCCATCAATTAAAACAGTAACGTTCCGTCCTCGTAATGTTTGCCCAAAAATATTGTTTCGCTCGTTGGGTGGCGCAAGTCCCGGAACGAGTTTGCTCAACGCATCAGAAACATCACGAGAGACTGCAAACTGTTGCTGAAGTTGATTCCGATCGATCGTTGTAATCGATTGGGGAACATCGCGACGGGTTTCCTGAGTTCGAGTGGCTGTCACGACAACTTCTTCTTCGTCTTCTGCTGTTTCGGTTGGTGCGACGATCGCCAGTGTAATTCCAGCTTGGCTTGCTCGGATTGTTGCGGTCGGAGTCTCGTTTGTGCTCGTGATGCTTACTTGTACCCGATTCGGGGCGATCGATTGAACAGTGACTCGCTGAATGCCTTCTGCTGGAGCGTCTACCTGATAGGTTTGACCTTGAGGAAGTGCTAAAACTGCATTCTCAAACTCAGCAATGAGAGTCCGATCGCTTGTTGTTAACACAGGTTGGGCTAGGGGTTTTACAGCCTCCAGAACAACATCAACCCCGGTTGCAGTGGGCACGAATCGTACATCTGTAATCTGAATTCTATCGGTTTGGAGTTCTTCAGATGACTGCGATAGTAGTGTTGCCGATCGAGAAACCTGCTCAAATTCTTGAAGCCGTTTCACTGGAGATTCTGCGATCGCAGTTGACTGAAACACTAACCAAAACAGTGGAAAACTAGAGTACCACAACGCCCGATTCATACCGCCTCACACAAAACTTTAGTGCGCTCTTATTAGGATTTAGTTCTAATAGTGAGCTAAAAGTTAGTTTATCAAAGTCGATAGAAAAAGTCTTACGCAATCGGGAGCTGACTTAATCAAAACGGAGCAATATTTGCAATAAATAGTGATTGAATCTCGATTAAATAAACTGCGGTTTAACTGCGTCGGAATTTGTGTGGACTCATTCCAACTTGTCTGTAGAATGCGTTACTGAAAGCAGGTAAGCTGCTGTAACCAACCTTGGCAGCAATGTCCGTAATATAAAGATCACTTTCTCTCAACAATTGTTTGGCTCGTTCCATCTGGCAAGCTCTCAAATAGCCAAATACAGTTGTTCCAAAGATTTGGCGGAAGCCTTGTTTGAGTTTGCAGTCATTTAATCCAACCTGTTGCGCTAAATCGACCAGTGAAGGAGGATATTCGATCGAGCATTGTAGAATCTCTTTTGCCCGCTCAAGCTTTTCCAAATCCTGAGATTTCCAGGCTGTTGATGGTATGGGTTGTTGTTCATCTTTTGCCCAACGTGCAAGCTGTAAGGTTAGCAGTTCCAGAGATTTACTTTCTAAAAACATCTGCCGCAATGCACCTTGATAGGAACAAGACAAAATCTGCTGAATCATGGGTTGAATGGTACGAGCCGCAATCCCAAAGGTTTGGTGAAAGGGAGCAATCGGCTGTCCGTCTAAGAGTCGCCGAATCAGGAGGGGAAATGTTTGATCGAGAGCGTACGATCGTAAAAAATCAAGACCGACACTCAATGTTAGGCGTTGTAGCGGTTGTTGGGCTGGATAATATTCGATCGATCGAACATCAGGAAGATAGCAGATACAGCTTTCTCCATTCTCTTCAGAGCGATCTTCCTCTTTCGCTAAACCAGGATTCACAATCCGAAAATCACCGGATAGATAAAACGTTAGCGTAAGCTGAGGAAGTTGATACACATAATCTAGATGAATGGGTCGATCGTAGATCACGTTATCTAACCAAAGCTGAAATCCTTCTCGGAAAATCGTTAATCGTCTTTGCCCTTGCCCCAATGCTTGCGGTAATTGGCGCAGTCCTTCGTGACCTTGCCACGTCCAAACTTGATCTGCTTCTAGTGCAGCTTGCCACAGATCATTGAATTCGCCTTGTGTCACGATGTCCATTTTGATCGCCACAAACTTTGATAGGAACTTAAACGGTAGGAACTTCAACAAATTTGGTTGACCACTCTCCCGAAGATTTTAGCTTGTTTTGAGATACTATTCATATTAATTCTCAATAATTATGAAGTCTCAGCCGATTATTACATGTTTCAAGATTGTTTTTATGCCATTTTTGATCGTTAAACTGACGAAGTGAGTGATTTAGAGTCAGATCAGAATAACTCGCATTAATTCTCAAGAAAGAGAGGAATGACGTGTTTAATCCATCACGTAGCAGAGTAGTTTGACTAGCATTCAGGGAGAAGTCCATGTCTCAGTTTAGTAGGCGGCAGTTTCTTGTTACAGCGCTAGCTTCTGCCGCCGTAGTTTCTTGTACACGCCAAAATCAATCTCGCTCCAACATCTCAACAACTGCAAGCCGTATTGTCGCGCTCGAATGGGTGTATGTCGAAAATCTCTTGGCATTAGGAATTCAACCGATCGGAGTCGCAGACATTCGAGGCTACAAAACCTTTGTAGATATAGAACCAAAGCTAGCAGAATCCGTGGTAGATGTGGGTACTCGTCAAGAACCGAGTTTAGAAGCGATCGCTCAACTCCAACCCGATCTGATCATCGGCACTCAACTCCGGCATGAGACGATCTACGATGCTTTATCCGCGATCGCGCCAACACAGCTCTTTAATCCTTATCCAGACTCTAATACTCTGTCCCAGTTTGATGAGATGCAACAGACGTTTAGAGCGATCGCACAACGAGTCGATCGGCGTGAAGCTGGGGAAACAATGTTACGTCAAATGCAAGATACTTTTCAGGCAGCCAGCGATCGTCTGCGTTCTTCAAAGCAAAACACGCGCTCTTTTATTCTAGGGCAGTTCAACGAAGCCACTCCCCAGATTCGGCTATTCACAGATGATGCAATGGCAGTACAAATCCTCAACCAGATTGGATTAAAAAATGCGTGGAAAGGACAACTCGATCGCTTCGGGTTCAATACTGTCGGAATTGAAGCATTCCCCAAAATTGAGCAAGCAAGCTTTCTCTACATTGCTGGAGAGAATAACACTCACCTCAAGCAATTGCGGGAGAATCCAGTCTGGAAAGGATTAAAGTTTGTCCAGGAGCAACGGTTGTACCCTATTGGCGCAGAAACTTGGGTGTTTGGCGGCCCTAAAAGCGCTCAATTATTGGTTGAAAAAGTGACTGCTACACTCACTGAAAAATGAAGATTCAAATCGTTTCACCTCTTAAGGTCTTTGGTTTAGGAACCATGCTGTTGCTGGTGCTATTCATGGTTCACATCACCCAAGGACAAGCAAACTTAGATCTTGCTACCGTGATCGAGGCTATTTTTTCACCCAATGATACGCCCGAACACAACATTGTTCGCTATCTTCGGTTGCCTCGCGCCACACTTGGCATTCTTGCAGGAGCCGCTTTGGGAATGGCAGGCACTGTTTTACAAACGATGACTCGTAATCCTTTAGCTTCACCTGCGACTCTCGGAATTAATGCAGGTGCTTATCTTGCTGTTACGCTGGCTGTCATCTTTTCACCTGGATTATTTTCAATCTCACCCACACTGATCGCTTTAGTTGGGGGATTATTTGCCGCAATTTTAGCTTATGCGATCGCAGGAGCAGTCAGAGCCACTCCAATCCGCCTAACACTTGCAGGAGTAGCAGTCTCTCTCGCATTGTCCGCCTTCACTGCTACTCTACAACTCATCTACGAAAATGAAACCAGTGATTTATTCTTCTGGGGAGCGGGTTCTTTAGTTCAAATTGACTGGAGTAAAGTTCAGTATGCGGCTCCTAGAGTCGCAATTGCCGCAATTTTATTACTGGGAATGGCAAGATCCTTAGATGTGTTGTCTCTTGGGGAAGAAGTCGCCCGATCGCTCGGTAACACAGTCCAACTCACCCGTATCTTCAGTACCTTGCTAGCTGTATTCTTAGCCGCGATCGTCGTCAGTATATCCGGCCCGATTGGCTTCGTGGGGCTTGTTGCTCCACATATGGTCAAACTCATGGGATGTCGAAAACACAAATTATTACTGCTCGGTGCGGCACTATGGGGCGCAATTATGTTAGTCGGATCGGACATTATTGCTCAAAGTTTGACCACCAACTTGAACGATCTCCCAACCGGAAGTATTACCGCGCTCATCGGTGCTCCTTTCCTCATTTGGCTAGCTTCTACGTCAAAACAATTAGGAGATGATACGCCTTCTATCTCTACTCAGCAGCAAACTTCTTCCCGTCGGTTCTCTTATCCGGTGTTGCTATCGGGTTTGATAGGTCTACTATTCATTATTGCGATCGCAGGACTCCTACTCGGCAATCGCACGATCGGTGTTGACCAACTCATCGATCTGGTATCCGGTCAAGGCACTGCCTTATCTCAAACCGTGATTTTAAATCTTCGTTTACCTCGATTGTTAGTTGCGATGGTTGCAGGTGCAACATTAGCGGTGAGTGGATTGCTGCTTCAAGGAGTCGTGCGAAATCCGTTAGCCGGACCTGAAATCGTTGGCGTAACATCAGGGGCAGGATTAGGAGCAATGATTGTTCTGGTTTTCGTTCCCAATGCGACTCCTGAGAGTCTTTCATTGGCTGCAATCGTTGGGGCAGTCAGTGCTTTTAGCTTGGTCTACTTACTATCTTGGAAAAAAGGAGTACTGCCAGCGAGGTTAGCACTTGTTGGGGTCGCCGTTTCCGCATTTTGTTCTTCTGGGATCAACGTGCTAATAGTCCTAGCAAAATTACGAGTTGCACAAGCGATCGTGTGGCTGTCAGGGAGTACTTACGCTCGCCAGTGGGATGAACTGTGGCGATTGATCGTCTTACCTGTTTTACTCTTGCCGATCGTATGGTTGTTTGCGCGCCGATTAGATGTTTTGGCGCTAGGAGAAGATGTGCCTCGAACTCTAGGAATGTCTCTGCAACGAGTTCGTGCAGCCATGATTGCAATCTCAGTGGTTCTGTCAGCCGTTGCCGTTTCCACAGTTGGCACAATTAGCTTTGTGGGATTGATTGCACCTCATGCAGGTCGGCTATTAGTTGGAGGTCGTTACCGTCAACTTGTCCCTTTAGTTGCCATTTTAGGCGCAATTCTAGTCAGCCTTGCCGATGTAATCGGAAGAACTGCGATCGCGCCTAGAGAGATTCCTTCAGGGCTAGTAACCGCCATGATTGGAACACCTTATTTTTTGTGGTTGATTCTAGTCAAGCGAACAAAGTAGTCCCATAACTTATCTCATCAATTATGGTGTGGACGGCTCCGCAGGCGGTTGCGCAGGCGGGGCTTCTGCGGGAGCAGGTTCGGGGGGTGGAGCTTCTACGGGCGGGGCTTCTGGAACAGGTTCGGGGGGTGGAGCCTCTACAGGCGGGGCTTCTGGAACAGGTTCGGGTGGAGCTTCTACGGGTGGAGCTTCTATGGGTGCGGGTTCAGGGGATGGAGCAGCAGGAGTCGGAGAGGGTGAAGTCGTTGGGGGTGGTTGGATGGGTTCAGTCGCAGAAGCAGGGGGTTGTTGCTGTTGGGCTTCGCGTTGAATACGCTCTCGCTCTAAGCGTTCTTGTGCCGCGCGTTCTGCTTCTTGTGCCGCGCGTTCTTGTTCTTCTTGGCGACGACGACTAGCATTTTGCCGCTGGAAATCGGAGCCTTCTTGTTCAGAGGTGACGCGAATGCGTTGACCTTGAAAACCACTTTCTGAAGCTTCATATCTGCGCCGACGAATGGCTTCTTCCGCTTTACGATCGACTTCTGCATTCCCGCTCGATTGTCTCAAGCGGACATTGGTCACATTGCCATCTTTATCAACATCAAAATCAAATCGGGCTGAACCTTCTGCCCCAAGATATTCATCTAATCCGCAGTTGTTTTTGCACTTTGGACGATTGCGGCGAGAACGAGCGGACGGGTCAGAGTCTTCACGCGGCGGAGCTTGGCGAATCGCAACAGGTTGAGGTGAAGGACTCGGGCGACCTTGCTGTCCGGAGCCTGTACTGTTGCCAGTTCCGTTACCCGTGCCATTGCCGATCCCGTTACCCGTACCCCGATTTCCGATCCCGTTACCCGTGCCATTGCCAGTTCCATTGCCAGTTCCATTGCCGATTCCGGTGCTAGTTCCAGGCGTTTGCTTGCTTGCTTGTGTGGTGGGTGAGGTCGTTGGACTCGATGCAGGACTTGCAGAGGTGCTCGGAGTCGGGGTTGAACTCGGCGTTGGACTCGGACTGGGTGCAGGGGTCGGAGTTGGACTGGGTACAGGAGTCGGTGTTGGGCTTGGTGTTGGGCTTGGCGTTGGACTTGGCGTTGGACTCGGTACAGGGGTCGGAGTTGGATCAGGAACGGGAGTCGGTTCTATAATTTCTGGCTCTACGGTCGGAGCAGGCACAAGAACAGGTTCGGGGATCGCTTGTGCAATTTCATTCGGTGGAGGGGTACTAGGATTTGGGTTAAAGAGTGAGAACTGTTCTGAACCACCTCCACTCCCTCCTGCTTCTACTGATGTAGAAACATCTGTTTCAGGGGGAGCTTCATCAGGTTGATCCTCAGCAATGATTTCTATTTCTTGTTCTGCAATCGTCGCTTCTAAATTTGGTTTCCAAAACATCACCAACAACGGGATCAAGATAAGATGCAATGCGATCGCGCCCGTAAAACTAAAGGGCAAAAACCGCTTCAGTCCTAGTGCTTCTTTCTGACGCTGCTCGGCGATTTCTGGAACAATGCTCATAAAATATTGACAATAAATTGCATCAGATGATTTTTCTGATCTCAGGCTAGTAGCTCGCCCAACATCTGTCAATGGTTGATCAAGAATGAAATCATACTCTAAGAATGCCTGTTTTCAAATAAAATTTGGCGGCTTTCAGATCCGCAAGCAGGTAAAAATACTTGACAATTAGTTTCATTTGGTTCTACGCTGCTCTATGAATATTTTGCCGCTTCAGCACAGTTTTTCGCATTCACAAGCCTTTGAACAGTTATCAGAGTAGGTTGGAGTTTAGGAATGAGTAACGCGATCGAGATTCTGAAAGCAGGCGGGGTTGTTATGATCCCCTTGCTATTGTTTTCCATTACGGCGATTGGCTTGATCATTGAGCGATCGCGCTATTGGAGTCGCATTATCAAACGTCAACCGAAGATGATGCAGCGCGTGTTGATGCTCTATCAGGAAAATGATGTGGCAGAAGCGATCGCAGTTCTGAAAAAGAACCTTGATCTGCCTGCGGCTCGGATTTTGCTATCGGCACTCTCGCTTGATCGTCCCACACCAGAACAGTTTAGTTTGGCGATGAAAGCAGAAGCACAGGCAGAAGTGCCAGGAATGAAGCGATTTACCAACATCTTCGATACGATTGTGGGCTTATCTCCACTGTTTGGATTGCTCGGCACAGTCACGGGATTAATCGTTTCCTTCTCGTCGCTGAACATCGGCAATGTTGGCGGGAGCCAAACCGCAGGCGTAACGGGTGGGATCAGTGAAGCTCTAGTTTCGACTGCATCAGGACTGATTGTCGCGATCTTTAACTTGTTTGCAGTTAGCATCTTTCGCGGGTTCTTTACTCGCCAGACAGCGCTGATTGAGGAATACGCCAATCGGTTTGAACTCATCTACGATCGCCGCTACGAAACCCGCCGAGTCTCCTAACTGAATGAAGTCTTATGTTATTTCCTGAAGAAAACGATCAACCGCCTCAGATCAATATTGTGCCGATGATTGATGTGGTGTTTGCACTGCTCACTTTTTTCATTGTTTCGACTTTGTTTTTAACCCGATCAGAAGGCTTACCGGTGAATCTTCCCCAAGCAGCAACCGCTAAGATTCAGCAGCAAACAAGAATTGCTGTTAGCATTCAGCCGGATGGAGAAATTGCGTTAAACAAGCGCCCTGTTCAGATTTCAGACCTCCAAGTTGGGGTAAGAACTTTGGTGCAAGCGAATCAGCAAGCGGTGGTCGTGATCAATGCCGATGAAAAAGTGCAGCATGGTCAACTTGTGGCAGTCATGGACGAAATTCGCAAAATTGATGGGGTAAAAATGGCGATCGCAACGAAGAAGAAGTGAACTTGATCACAGATTGTGAATCTACTACGCTGTGTCGTTTGACAGTCAGTATGCTCATCTTCTATATAAATGATAGTTTTCGATTGACTGACGTTAAAACTTAATTTTTAGGTACGGCGATCACAGATTCAATCACGAGCATCAGGCGATAGTCCGTCGATTCAAACATACTGATGCTGTCTTGTCTCACCAGTTCTAAGATGCAAAATAGAGCAAGCCTCGCAGTTATAGTTTTCTAGCGTTCTAGGATTTCACACAATTGCTGCACAATTAGCAGATTCGCCAATTGTGCGATCGCTAATTGTGCAGACCACCTTACGTACAGATCTACTTGAGGGTTGTTTTCATGAATTTCAGACCGCTCTGAAATTCTGTAAAAGAATTCGGTGCTGGCAGAGTTGCTGAATTTTTCCGGCTCGTCTTAACTCGCTTAAAGAACGGGTCACAGTTACCCTCGTCGCGCCAATTAACTCGGAAATACATTGGTGGGTAAGCGGAATATCAATGAGATATCCCTGCTCATCTAATCTGCCAAATCGTTGTGCTAACCATTCTAAAAGCTTGACCAATCGAACCATCGTCTGCTTGATGCTCGTCACATTCAGCAAGGTCTCTACCTGGTGGAGGTGAGATAGAAGCAAGTGAGTGCAATCATCCGACAAGGGAATTTCTCTGACTAGCACTGGAGTCAAACATTCAATCTGGTAAGGAGTAATCGTTGAGAGCTGATGTCCGACAACCTCTCCAGTTCCCCATATCCCTAAAGCAGAGATCGTCCCTTCATCATCCCAAGTAATCGTTCGGACATAGCCTGATTCAATTCTCCACAAACCATCCCGAGTAAAGGGCAAGTGTTCTCGATACCGAAACGATCGCGCTTGAGTGACATCACAGGGAGGGATCAAGGAGAGATACCGTTCTTCAGAATGGGTCTTAGCGGTAGCGGTTGAAAGAGTAAAGAGCATGTTTCTTAGGTCTGGAAATAGCTGGACTCACAGAGCAGGGTTCAAAATCTCGACACTGGAGAGCAGCCTCAGTCAGAGCTTCACAGGGTCGAACTGTGCATTTCAGGTTGTAATCTCCGGTGAAGTAAGCACAGCGACTACAAGGAATTCGATGCAGCCTCCTCAATCGCCTCATTCCGTCTTGTCCTGCCCAACTAAGACTAAAAAGGAAACCCGTTAACAGTGCAAAAATGCAAAAGCAGCAGAAGAAAACCTGGCAAAGTTGAACGAGATAGTTCATGATGGCTGTGTTCCTGACTAGCATTCACCCACTCAATTTTCGGTCTATGGTTCATCGGGTCTTCCTAAATCATGGCTGAAGTGCGATCGACGGAAGAGGAACGATCCTCCTCCATCATCAGAAATCAAAGTCTAGACTTGCACTGAATTCAATGCTTTCTCAATTCGCTTGAAGTCGAAGCCCATGGCTCGAAGGGCGTGCCAGAGATGCCCTTGTAAGAAGAAGAACGCCAAGAAGAAATGAGCATTTGCCAACCAAGAGCGGGGAGTATGAGCGCCCATGGGTAACTGAACGGTATCCGCAAAGTAAGGCGTGATTCCGAGCTTAACTTCGAGTGCAGGTCCGTAGAACTCAACCGGATAAGCAAGTGTATTTACTGCACAGAAGTAAGCCGCAACAAATCCAGCAAGCGCAATTCCACCCAAAGAATACGAGAGAATCGCCTCACCCGAAAAGATCAACAGATTTCTTGCCCACTTTAATGGTGGAACAAGAATATGCCAGATTCCACCCCCGATGAGCAGCAATCCAACATAGACATGTCCTCCGACCAAATCTTCCAAGTTATTTACACTAGCAAAATGCGTTTGATATCCATAGATGATTGCTGGATTCAGCGTTGGCTCAGTCACGACACGAACATCTTGAATCGTCGCATCATAGATTCCACCGAAGAACATTGCTTTGGTAACGAGCAACAATGCGCCGATCCCTAACAACAAGAGATGATGACCTAAGATAAATCCGAGGGTTTCAGGCTTTTCCCACTCAAAGTGGAACTTCCGTGCTTGTCCTGTTGCTTTTTTGAGATCTTGCGGCGCTCTGAAGGTGTGGAACAATGCTCCTGCTCCCAATACCGCAGAAGAAATCAAATGAACTGCACCCACAACAAAGTAAGGATAGGTATCGACGATTTGTCCCCCTTTACCGACTCCTAACCCCAAAGTTGCAAGGTGCGGCAGTAAGATCAATCCTTGTGCACCCATGGGAAGCTCTGGCGAATAGCGCGAGATTTCAAATAGCGTAAACGCTCCAGCCCAAAACGTAATGAGGGCAGCTTGAGCAACGTGAGCTGCAATGAATAAGCCCGATAGATTGGCAAACCGGGCATTTCCTGCCCACCAATCATATTGAACTTCCGAATTTCCGTAACTTTGCATGATTTAGTTTTCTCCTAAGTTAGAGTGTGCTGAGATCTTCAGCATGAACAACGGATCACTCGACTAAATGCCAAAATCTGGTTTCAGTTGAGTGACCCAAGCTTGAACGCGATCGTCTGTGAGATCGGATGGGTTATCTTCATCGATTGCGAGTCCGCAGAACGGATTCCCTCTCACCGCTTTCGATTGACTATGCTCATAGCCTGCGTTAGAAATATCCAAATCCACAACTGAATCGCCGCCAAATTTCTTTGAACTGTGATGCTAGTCATTCCATCTACCTCATTGAGGAGAGTCAAAAAATGTCAATTTATTGACTATAAGTCTCAATAAGTTCAAAACAGAGTTTAGCATTTTTACTGCGATAAATTCTCAATAGTTAATCATTAAATAATATTAAGATGGGTAGTATAGCAGCGAATAAATACAAAAAAGCTCCGGTTGTAGCGTGAGGGAGGAGAGTACCCTACAACCGAAGTGAAATTAGATTGAGCTGAATATGCTCATCTACGGTCAAATCAGCTGGGTTGGATTCTTGTTTCAGAATCAATAGAAATTTGCGTCTGTGCCTTTTCTCCTTAAATAACGAATTGCGAATGAACGATCGTCCGCACAAATTCAATAGCAAGTTATTGAGAATTAATCTCAGATTAAATGAGAGACTGTAGAATGACAAGTATTGAGTGTGACAATTTCAGTTAGATGTTGCAGTCAGAGTCAAAATTGAAGATTAAAAGTTGGAGATGGACTGTTTATGGTTAAAAAGGACTTGCGAAAAGGGGAGCCGAATTCTGCTAATTCGCGAGCTTTTCAGCACCATTCTGCTACGTTTAGAGCGCTCTTGCTCATCCTTGGACTGATCATCGCATTAGTTCTCACCATGATTCTTGCCCTGTCCCAAGGCGCTATCAAACTGAATGTTATTGAACTATGGCAAGCTTTATTCCGACAAGGTGAGGCAACACAGCAAACAATCATCTGGGATTTGAGAATTCCTAGGATTATGTCAGGCGTGTTAGTTGGTGCTTCACTGGGTATGTCGGGAGCGATGCTACAAGGAATGCTCCGAAATAGTTTGGCAGACTCCTTTGTGTTAGGCATTTCATCTGGTGCTGGTCTGATTGCTGTTATTCTGATTACAGTCTTGAAAGCGCAGGCACTCGTTCCCATGGGTGCTTGGATAGGTGCGCTCATTTCAGTGACGATCGTGTTTGCCCTGGGCTATCAAGGAGGACGAATTGTGAGTGAGCGATTGATTCTGGGCGGAATCGCGATCGCGACTCTATCCGGTTCTGCTCAAACGCTGCTGCTGCTATTCGCAGATGAAGGACAGGTACAAGGCGTTCTGAATTGGTTAATCGGAAGCTTAAATGGGCGCGGCTGGGCAGAACTTCATCTGGTTGCGCCCTACGTTGTGATCGCGCTGATCAGTGGATGTTTACTGGGTAAGACGATCAACTTACTCAATTTAGGGAACGAGATGGCAGTGAGTTTGGGTGTGTCATTAGTTCGATCGAGAATTTTAATTGGAGCCGCTGCAAGTCTACTAGCGGCAAGCGCAGTGAGTATTTCGGGATTGATTGGATTTGTCGGATTAGTTGTGCCGCATGGGGTGCGATTGATCATGGGCAATGATTATCGTTGGGTGTTGCCAACGAGCGCAATCGCGGGTGCATTAGTTCTGACATTGGCAGATTTACTTTGTCGAATTGGCTCGATTGAATTTCCAGTCGGTGCTGTGACTGCCTTGCTCGGCTCCCCGTTGTTCATTTGGTTACTTTACCGCCGTCGCCAAGGAGTATTTTGATGCAGATTCCACTTTTAGAAACTCAGCAACTGACCGGGGGATATGGTGATCGCACGATCGTACAGGATATTCACCTGTCTCTGATTGCGGGAGAATGGTTAAGCTTAGTCGGTGCAAATGGTTCAGGTAAATCTACTCTATTACGGCTACTCAGTCGAATTCTTACACCGACGCATGGAGCCGTTTTGCTTGATGGTAAAGCAATTCATCAGCAACCACCGCGTATCGTTGCTCAACGGCTTTCTCTCTTGCCTCAACAACAAACCATTCCCGAAGGACTGACCGTAGAACAATTAGTCGCACTAGGACGTGCTCCCCATCAGGCTTGGTGGCAGTGGGAGCTAAACGCTTTAGACCAGCAAAAAGTAAGAACTGCGATCGAGCAAACTCAGCTTCAAGGTTTTATCGATCGTCCCGTCGAAGAACTTTCAGGTGGAGAACGACAACGCGCTTTTTTAGCCTTAGCATTGGCACAAGAACCTAAGATTTTACTGCTAGATGAACCAACCACTTATCTCGATGTCCACTATCAGTTAGAGCTATTAGAACTTTTACGCAGGTTGAACCGTGATCATCAAATTACAATCATCACGGTTCTGCATGAGTTGAATCTTGCAGCGAGATATAGCGATCGTATTGGTTTGCTGAAAGAAGGTTATTTGAATGCAATGGGTCAGCCGAATCAAGTGTTCACTGTCGATCGGTTAGCAGAAGTGTTTGGGATTCAAGCTCTGATTTTAGACACTCCTGTAGGACTGCAAATCTGCCCATTGCATTCTTTATCACCGGAAAACAGTCTCTTTTAGTTTTTTGCAAGCTTCTTCGATCTCGCGAATACTTCCAGGATTGACTAATCCAAAGTAATCCATTGTATAAACCTGCTGCTGCTGGACTGCTTTTAACTGACTCCAAAACGATTGCGATTTGAGTTGATTGATCTCACCTTCTCCCGTATCGATGAGGATGATTTTCTCTGGATTGATCTGAAGCAGCTTCTCCGGTGAGAGCGTCACATAACCATTAAATTCAGATGACCCCTGCAACTCTGCGGCTACGTTTTTAACAGCAAACTGATTGAGTAGATCGCCTGCCCAGCTTGACTTATTGGGCGAAAGGATCGGTTGCCGACTCGCTAAAACTAACACAGATGAAGTTTGAGCAGGCTTAGGTTCTAGCAAGGCTTGATAGCTTTGAATTAAGAGGTCGGGATTCGCATTCAGCGCTGTTGCGATCGTGCGAGTGAGTTCAGAAAGCGATCGCCAACTATTCACTTCAGTTGCTAAGGTTTGAATCCCAGATTCTTGTAGCTTTGCCAACGCTTGATCGTGAAATCCTTTTGCGCCAATTACTAGATCCGGTTTGAGGGCGACAATCTTTTCTAAGTTCGGTGGCATCCGTCCTTCACTGACTCGCGGCAATTGAGCAAAGTCAGGGTTTTGATTGACCAATCGGCTCCCAGAAATCGCAACTAGCTTTGTTTTATCCAACCGATTTACAATATCTGCGGATAAGGAAGTTAGAGCAACCACCTTAGAAGCCGTTTTGATCTCAGGCTGAGTTTGAGACGTTGGAGCCTGGCTGACAGGCGGCGCGGGTGCTTGACAAGCCGCTAGCAGCAGGACTAGGAGCAAGGGAGTAAATTTCATAGGTTAAAACCGATAAGTAAAGCCTGCACGAACACTTGTACCGGGTTGAGCGAATCGATCGAGATCTCTCGGTGCAGCAGCATTGATTAAGGTTCTCACATCCTGATATTCAAAATATTCTGCATTGAATAGATTGAACACTCCAACATTAAAGCTAATTAACGGCGTGATATTGTAGAACCCCGTCAAATCGACTACCGTATAAGCAGAAGGTGTAAATGAGCTAGCAGGACGACTATCACTGAGTCTTGGCTTTGCGACAAAGCTCCCAATCAACTCTGCTCCCCATCGATCCTCTGGCGCACGATAGCGCAATCCAACAACCGCTTTGAAAGGCTCTACACTGTCTAAGGGTTGATCCGTGGTTAAATTATCTCCCACAGTCCATCCTAAACTCGCGAGTAAGCTTAATCCGTGAGGTTTCGGGCTGAAGCGATACTGTCCACTGAGTTCAACCCCGTAGATTCTAGCTTTTGCTATATTGCGAGACTGAAACAGAGCAACAGGTAATCCCGGTACGATCGTCAAACTTTGCCCCACATTTGCTAATCGCTCAATGAAATTGTCATAGCGGTTGTAGAAGCCTGTCAAACTAAAGTTAAACTGCGAAAATCCACCCCGCAAGCCGAGTTCAAACCCATTACTTGTCTCTGGTTCTAGATCAGGATTTGAGAGCGTTTTATAGCGAAATGTTGGGCTAGTGAGATTCGTGAATCCAGCATTAATCTCACTGTAGAGCGGAGCACGAAATCCTCGCGCGTATCGACCCACGATCGCAAGTTGAGGAGTGGTCTGCCAAACAAATCCTAAGCTTGGCGAAACCGAAGACGAGGAGAGATCCGCAGAGACAGCACCCGGATTCCGGGCATAGAGCGCATCTGGGCGAGTCTCTAATCGATAAGCATCAAATCTTACACCCGGAATCAGGGTAAAAGCCTTACCAAATTCAATTTCGTTCTGAAGATAAGCTCCAAATCGAAAAGTATCGGAATCGGGAAAATCCTTAACCGGAAAGTTATCCGCACCAATCACATTCGTCGTTGCGATCGCAGTTCCAACTGCATTAAATCGCTGCTCAATCCCGTCACGAGTCCGCTCATTTCGAGTCGTTGAAACATCAATCCCATAGGTTAACCGATTTGCAACAGTGCCAAGATTGAACTGGCTCTGAAGCTGCACACCGCCACCCAACACTCGATCGACAAATAAATTCTCTAAGTTCCGCAATCGTCGTCGATCGACTCCCGCGCCTGTGCGTACAAAGTCCTGAACACGCTCCTCTTCAATTTTCACATTCTGATAGTAAAGCTGGAGCTTTGCTCCACTCAAAAAGCTACGACTGTTCGGATCATCAAAGTTGTAAGCTAAGCTGAAGCGCGATCGCGATGTCGTATAAGCGATTGTCTCATCCTGCCCCCGAAATCCGGTTGGGCTGATCAAATCTCGAACCGTCAACGGACTGACATTAAAGTCATCAAAGTTCAGAAATCGCTCTACAGTAAAGTCAAGGCTACTCGTCTCACTCAAACGATAAACTAGCTTACCCAGATAGTTATTTCGCCCCACTCCTCGATCGTCTACAAAGTCGTTATTTCCTGGAACTCTTGCTTCTTGACTATCGCGACGAGTATACCCGAGCAAAAGCTCTAAGTTTCCGATCCGATTCGCAGTCAAACCATTAAAGACAAAACCGCGATCGGCACTATCAAAGCTCGTTGATAAAACAGACAGCGAATCCCGCTTACCAAACTGATTCAGCAGATCTGAAGGCTCGATCGTTCTAAACGTCACGACTCCACCCAATGCATCACTGCCATACAGCGCCGAAGCCGCTCCCCGAATCACTTCTGCTCTTTGCAAAGTTTCAAGCTCAACATAGTCCCGCCCGACTGAAGTTGTCCCAAAAGTAAACTGACTCGGAGCGCGAATCCCATCAGTCTGAATCAGAACCCGATTGCCACCTAGCCCCCGAATCGTAATATCCTGAATCCCATAGCGCCGATTGCTTCCGACTCCAACATTTGGCTCATAGCGAAACAAATCTCGCAAGTCTTGAACTAAGTTTTGATCAATTTCCTGATTCGTAATCACATTCACCGTTGACGGAGAGAGCCTTACAGAACGAGGGGTTCGGGTTCCTGTCACTGTAATCTCTTCTTCAGGGACTTCTGAAGAATTAGCTTCAAGCTCGATCGAGCTTTGAGAAAGTTGCTGCGCTTCGGTAATTGGGCGATCGAACTCTGATAGCTGCGTCGGATTTTTTCCCTTCTCAAGAGCTTCCTGATTTTGATTCTCATCTAGAGCAAGTACAGGGGCAGCAAGAAGCGCACTCAGAAGCAGCCCGTTCAACCCGATTAGATTGAATTTCATGGAGTAATTAAGTTCAGTAAACGACTGTAAGACAAGCATCTGAGGAAATTGAATAACGCAGTGTGGAGAAGCACGATTCTTGCAGATCGGCTCCTCTTCCCTCCTTAATAAATGAGAAGAATTTTCATCAACTTAAAAACAGAATTTCACAAATGAAACTAAATGTCAATAAGCCGTATCGTATTCGCTTCACTGACGTGAATTATTCGAGTGTCCGATGGTCTGTATGCATATCCTCATCAGCTATAAACGTAAACCTAACAAAGTTCTCTGCCCTACGATCATTACCCTAATCAAGGTTGAGTTATCCTATGGTATTTAAAGTATTCGCGCCTGTACTTTTAGCTGGATTGGGAGCAGGTGCAGTTTTGCCTGCAACGGCTCAAGTCTTACCCAAACCCATGACTTGCGAAGCCACGATTCTGCTCGATCAAGGCAGTAGTTTAATCTATCGACTCAATGGCATCGTGCCAAATCCCACGTCTGATCGCCCTCAAAATCCGATCGGAACCTCGATCAATATGACGGTGCAGCGTCGTGATCGCGCAGGAAACCTCCAAACTCTCTTGAATCGCGTCCGAGTCAATAATCTGGAGGACATTGCTCCAGATGCGGACTATTCTAAGTTCCCCTTTACAGGTGTGTTTCGCGGTCAATCTAACAATGGGTTTCGGCTTTATTCTGTTAGCAGTTCTACACATGGACTCTACGCCAGTTTGCGTCCTACTCGTGGACAGCCCCAGCAAATGCAAATCGTTCACTATTTGAGCCGGGGAAATTTTGTACGATCGACTGCAGGCACTTGTCGTTGATCAGATGTTGCGTAATCTATCACTGAGGTCAATTTATGAAAGCGATCGTTCAGACCCAATATGGTTCATCCGATACCCTGAGCTTACAGGAGGTCGATTCACCGACGATGACGGATCAGAGTGTACTCGTTAGAGTTCATGCGACATCCGTCAATTCGGGCGATTGGCATCTGATGCGGGGTAGTCCTTTTCTAGTTCGTTTTATCTATGGATCGCTACTCAAGCCCAAGCTCAAGATTCTCGGTTTTGATGTTGCAGGACGCGTAGAAGCCGTAGGCAAAGCAGTTACTCAGTTCAATCCGGGAGATGAAGTGTTTGGGGATTTGTCGGAGTGTGGATTTGGGGCATTTGCTGAGTATGTCTGTTGTCCTGAAACGGCATTAGTGCATAAGCCGATCACGGCAAGCTTTGAAGAGGCTGCGACTGTGCCCGGAGCTGCGTTAACCGCTTTGCAAGGATTGCGGGATGTGGGACAGCTTCAGCTAGGGCAGCGAGTGTTAATTAATGGTGCGTCTGGTGGGGTTGGATCGTTTGCGGTTCAGATTGCAAAAATTCTGGGGGCTGAAGTGACGGCGGTTTGCAATTCGCAGAAACTAGAAAAAGTGCGATCGCTTGGGGCTGATCACGTCATTGACTATACGCAAATCGACATTACTCAAGCGAGACAGCAATATGACTTGATGCTAGATGCTGCGGGTTTCCGCTCTGTTTTCGACTATTTACCAACATTAGTTCCTCAAGGGACTTATGTAATGGTCGGTGGCTCAACAGTTCGACTGTTCCAAGTGCTATTGTTTGGATCTATCATTTCCAGCATCAGCCGTCGAAAAGTAAAAGGTTTTGCGGTCAAGCCAAATCAAACCGATCTACTCACTCTGAAGGCATGGATGGAAGCTGGAAAGCTCATGCCTCTGATTGATCAGTGTTATCCATTAAGCGAACTTCCTACCGCGATTCGCCGTCTCGAACAGCGACAAGTAACCGGGAAAGTTGCGATTCGAGTTTGAGCGAGAAGGGCATGGAACGACCGAGTAATGAATCAAACCGACGCAATCAGGTCGATGCTCGATTAGAAAAAGACGCTCAACAGTCCAAACCCCCAAAAGCCTACCAAAGAGATCATTGATTCGCTGAATCGCTTTGTGCTTTTCTCAATCATGCAATGGAGGAAACTTCAGAACTAGAATGGTCTTTGCCCGCCATTCTAGAATCGATCCAAAAACCGACCTTGACCGCAAGCACACGTCTTATGATTCAATCAGATGGGACTAATTTAATTGAGGAAGAAGCCAAAGCACAATCGACTTATCTCATTACTCAAGTCATTGGAGCTTGGAGCGAGACATTTACGTTAACACTCAAAAGCTTTGATCCTGAAAGTGGCATTCTATTAGATTCTCTAAGCCTGCCGCCCGTTGTGTTTCAACTGTGTTTCAACCTTACTCAGGTCTGTTGCGATGTTATTGAAAATCTGGCGTGTTGAGCAAACTTGTTTATTCGAGCTAGTCTGGAATGAGGCGCACACGCTCAGCGCGAAACTCATCTATCCAGAAACCCTGACGACGCTCTATCAAACCTGGAAAAACACTTACCTCCAGTTTTATCGCTCAACCTTACGTGCCCGTCCCGGTCTCGTGCTGAACTTAGAAGAACCTGAGATTGATTGGCGCACTCGCCTGGTTCAAGCAGAAGCCACGTTTTTAGCAGAATTTCACTACTGGGTAAATAGCGCAGAACTACTAGAAATTCGACGACAAATTACTCGTTCTAAAACTTCAACCCTCTATCTGCGTTGCGATTCTCCAGAGATTGTTAAACTTCCTTGGGAATCTTGGCAGATTGGCTCAGAATTCGGCTCTGGTCAACCGATTCATGTGATCCGAACTTCAGTTGCTCTCTGTGCTGAACAAGCGAAACCCGTTCGTCGAACTAGAAATCGGATCTTAGTCATTCTTGGCGATGAAACTGGCTTGAACTTTGAAGCTGAACGTGCTGCCTTACAGCAGCTAGATCATCGCACTGAGATTAGCTTAGTTGGGTGGCAACCAGCGATCCGAACACCTGAGTTATTGCAACAGATTAAGACTGCGATCGCTGATCCCGAAGGTTGGGACATTCTCTTTTTTGCAGGACATAGCAACGAAACCGCGCTCACGGGCGGAGAACTCGGTATTGCTCCAAACACTTCAATTCTCATGAGTGAAATTGCACCGCAGCTAAAAACGGCTCAAGAACGCGGATTGCAATTTGCGATTTTCAACTCCTGTAACGGTTTGAGCATTGCAGAATTGCTGATCAAGCTAGGGTTGAATCAAGTTGTTGTGATGCGTGAGCCAATTCGTGATGATGTTGCAAAAGACTTTCTGATTCACTTTTTAAGATATCTATCGAGTCGTCAGGATGCTCAAGAGGCAACGATCTCAGCGTGTCAGTTCCTCAAACTAGAGAAGAATTTAACTTATCCTTCAGCCTATCTCATTCCATCTTTATTTTCTCATCCTCAAGCTCAACCTTTTCGGCTCTTCACACCGAGTTGGAAGACACAGCTTAGACGATGGAAACCGAAGTGCCGAGAAGCGATCGTACTCAGCTTATTCGCAATTCTAAGTAGTTGGCTCCCGATCCAAAGTGCCCTGATTGATCAACGTCAACTCGCACAAGCCTTGTATCGCCAGATTACTCGCCAAGGAATTCAGGCAACCGCCCCTTCGACTTTGCTCATTCAAATCAATGAAGAATCCCTACAAAAAGATGGCATCAAATTAATTGAGCAGAATCTCGATCGCCGATATCTTGCGAAAGTCATCGATCGCATTTCTCAATCAGAGAGTTCTGTCATTGGCATTAACTATCTATTGTTTCGGCATCAACCGAGTAGCGATCGCATCTTCGCAAAATCTCTTCAATCAGCGACTAAATCCGGTAAGCAAATCGTTTTCTCAGCCACTCAAGATGTTCAATCCTATCAAGCTTGGGTGACAGCTTTACCAGAGTTCACGAGATTTGGTAGCAGTGGAGATATGGACTTGCTAGGCGATCCAGCCTTTTATGCACGATTGATTGGTGACACTTCAGCCCAAACTGAGATGCTCCCTTTCGCTTATCAAGTCGTGCGATCGTGTAATCCAAAAGCACTCAAGCGGCAGAATGAACGCCTCTATTTTCATCCAATCACTCAACTCTCTGCTTTATTTGGGCAAACCTGGCTTCACCCTTTAGTCGATTTCTCAATTCCGCCCAATCAAGTTTATGATGCAGTTCCAAGCTGGCAATACTTACAGAATCGAGATAATCCGAACAATGAAATTGTCTTGGTCGTTCCTGGTGGACAACTCGATGCAGGAGTTCTGCCTGGGGAAGATTATTTTAGTACTCCACTTGCCTTCAAATTTTGGCAACCGAACGCAACTAGAAAGATGTCAGGAGGAACAATTCATGCTTATTTGATTCATAGTTTAGTAGCTCACCGTATGATTCTTCCAATTCCTGATCTTTGGATTATCATCATTGCTGCGATCGCTGGTAAAAGCACAATCATTTTAATCACTCAGAAAAAACTCAACTGTAAATGGTTTTTCATTGTCCCAATTCTCTATGGCTTAGTTAGCTTACAGTTCTACATTTCTTCCCAAGTTCTGATCCCATTTCTACTACCCACGCTGACCTATCTTGCATTTCTAGCTCAACTCAATCTCAAACCTCAGTCAAATGATTAAACAAACTCTAGTTCTGATGAGCTTTCTGGTCGCATCTCCGGTTGTTGTGCTAGCGGATGCTCCTGTTCATGCACAACAGCGCTCAAATTGGCAAGAATTCTTTCAGCGAATTGTCTCCCGTTCTCCGCTTCCTCGCAAAAGAGGCGGCGGTCGTGAAGGTCTTTTGGGTTGGCAAGTGCTGACTCCTGGCAGTTTGTCACAACAACTATGGACATTGCAACCGATTTTAGTGTGGCGATCGCAGCCTAATGGAAAGCTAATTCCCGATCGCGCTGAAATTCTTCCGGCAGGTTCAGGCTCTCCCATTTGGAGCCAACGAATCCAGCCAAGTCGGACAACACCGATCATAGCTAAACTGGAGCCTGGTAAAACTTATGTCTTGCGATTCTCAAAGTGGAATGCTGACCTGAAGAAAGATGAGGTGATCATCGGGTGGGACATTGAAGTAATGCCAACCGCACAACGCCAGAAAGTCGCCGCAGCGCTCAATCGCCTCAACAAAAATCTCAAGCCTGTAGAACGATTGCAGCGAAGAATTGAGGTGCTCGCATCCTTCGGATTATGGTCTGATGTCGTTCAAGAGATTGAACAATCAAAGTTGTCTGCCCGCGATCGTCAGACCGCAATCAATGATCTACTCACACAGCTAGAAGATTCGGCGGGTTCAACCCGTATCAGAAAGTAAGTTCGCTGGCGGTTTTGAAAAAAATGATCCAATGTCCATCCGGTCAATCGAACTAAATCGTCAAACACGGACACTGCACGGGAAAAAAACGGTAGAATTGCATGAATTTCGGATTCATGATCCCGAAGATGGGTGAGAATTGGGCGCTGAAGTTTTGAAAATATGCACTATGCTCAAAGAAACGTTTTGTACCCATCACTGAAGCGCCCTTGCAGTCTCTTCGTTTTGCTGTCTCAAATGATCTCAAATGAGAGAGAAAGAACTGCAACATCATCACTACTCACTTTGTAGAAAGAGCTTTCTGGCTGTCGATCGAGATCCGAAAGAAGATTGTCAATGGCATCAATTCCTCGCTGATCTGCAATCGTAACTGGAGTACGATTCGATTCTTCTGCTAGCGTTCTCATTTGCTGATAGGTTCTCGTCAATGGATTACGACTTGCAACAATCAAAGCTTCACCCCGTCCAGCAGCCGGAGGTGCGATTCGGAAAGATTCGCTTGGGTCAGGAATCAGTCGATTCGCTTGGGCAGAAACTTCACCACTTAAGCTTTCACGAATGTAGTCATTGGGGAAAATGATCGAGAAGCGACCATTTGGACTGATCAGGGCAATGAGTAAATAGAGCGGTACACGATCGCGGTTCGTAATTTGAAGTTGGCAAGGTGTTCTCGCAGGAATTGGCTGACTTGGTGTTGGCAAATTTCTGTAAGTACTTGCTTTTGCAATAATCTGCCCTGGTTGACTTTGAGGATAAAGTGAAACTTCGAGCTTCAATTTAGAACTGTTAGGGTTAAGGGTTTGGCGAATCAGATGTGCGGCGAAGAGTCCCTGGAATTTTGGGGTAAGACGGACAATCGCCTTTGAAAGCGATTCTCCAGGTTGCTCGAAAGAATCAGGGAGAAGTTCTAAGCTTGGTGAAAACAGCGCAATACTATTGCGAGGTGCAGAGGTCGTTTGAGCAGTGACTCGACTGAGAATGTAATGTACCGATTGAGGATAGGAACCATCAGGGCGAGCAGGAATAAATTCAATTCGGGAACCTTGACCTTGAGGAGCCTGATTGCCTAGCGATGAATCTAAACCAATTCGGAGTTTTGTCGTCTTCGAGATCACTCTTGACGTTTCTTTGAGTAATGCACCCGGAACAAGATTTCCGGTCAGCGTTGCAGTTGCGATTAAGCCTGTTCGCTGAGTAATCGTAGCCGTTGCTGTTCCTTCTAAAGTTGAAAACTGAGACTCACTACCAAATGCTTCGAGCGTTTTTTTATCTAACCCTCCAAGCCAGAGGGTTGCTTGATTGCGTTGAATCGATCGAACAACTGCTTGAGCCGCTTGGTTTACAGGAGAAGTGAAGTAGATGGGCTGTGTTTTCACTTCTGGCTTGGAATCGAAAACAGGCTCTTGAAAGCCTGTAGCAGTGAGTAGAGATCGTGTAATCATTGCCTCTGCATCGGTTAAACTGCTCGTCGTTTCCCAAAGATATTGAGTCAGACAGTAAGTAAATAAGCCGGAAGAAACATCTGCTACATCGCTTTCTTTAGCAATTTGATTTGCAGTTGCAGCCGCTAAGACAATGCCTTTTGCTGTTCCTGCTTTTCTACGATCGCGCAATTCCTGTGATGAAATGCCTAATTTTTTCATCCAGTTTTTCTGATAAGCAATTTCATCAGCACTCGGTTGATAGAAAGCATGACTTGCATCGGCTCGAACTCTCTCACTGCCACGAGTTCCGCCACCTGAGTAGCAGCAATCCAGTACTGCGGTAACATTCTCTGTTTTTAGGGCTGACATGAGTAAGAACAATGTCTTACCCATGATGTCATCGACGCTCTGATCGGCATTGCGATAATCGGCTCTAGCAGGGACGAAAGCGCTATTTGCTTGATCTGAAGTGATCGCATCCGAATCAAAGAGTCGAGAACCGTGCCCTGAGAAATGAAAGACAACAATATCGCCAGGTCTTGCTTGCTGGATAAGGTGCGCTTCAAAGGTTTGGAGAATATTGCTGCGGGTTGCATCTTGGTTGATTAAAATTTTGATATCTGAAGGCTTGAAGCCGAATCGATGGATCAGCAGTTCGCGTTGAAGTTGGACATCGGTTTCGCAACCTGTTAGGGGGGAAAGTCCGCGATGATTATCCTGCCTAACTCCGAAGGAATTACTCGTTTCCAAATAGCTATTAATTCCAACTAAGAACGCGAGTTTGCGAGAACTTGATTGTGCCAAAACTTGACCATATCGGCTTGCCTGAGCAAGATATAGCGCACCTGCTGCTTGAAGAAAATGACGACGTTTCATAGTCTTTCTCTACTCAACGTTAAGAAGAGTGCGGTGGTGAGTGGATTGATTCGACTCAAGCATGTCAGAAAACGGCACATCGTCAGATATTCCTTAATCGGCTAGACAGGTTAGTATCAAGATTTTATTTTCCTTTCTTCTCACTTGAATTACGGAATTCCGAAAAGTTGTCGAGAATCCTTGCAATATGCATAACTTCCTCCGGGAAGTATAATTTGATTTCTCTGATTGCTAGGAATTGAGGTGAGTATGGATGATCTCGTCAAATACTGGACACTAATCTGCATCAACCCGGCAGGCGGTTACCGAACAGAGAAAAGCGCGATCGCACACCGCTATATTACTCAGAACTATTCGCACATTTCCGAATCGCAACACTTACAGCAGCAGTTGGTTTACGCCTATCAACAGGGCTTCACAGAAGCAGAACTTTGTCTTCGCTGCTTTATCTCACATTGCACACTGGAAGAATGTAGCTCTATCGCACGCCAGTTTGGTGAGTACTATCAATTTCATCAATTCGATCTGCTGAGCTATGTGCTAGATGATGATGGTTCACTCTCGACTGAATACAGCCCATTGTCCAAAAAAATTCTAGCAAGCTACAATCCAGCGATCGCAACATTGAATACTTGGGCAACTCGATTGGTTCGACAACATCCAGAACTGAATCAATTTTTTAAGCAACAGGGTTTATTCTTAAAAAGCGATTGGGCAATTCTCAACAGTACAACCTCAAAACAATTGCAGCGCATCTTAAAAGAACGATTTTACTGGTCAGCAGAAACGATTCAAACTGCCATTCTGTATCTTGAAAGCTATCATGCGGTGTATTTGAACGATCGCATTGCTGCAGGGAGTCAAGGCAGATGTAAAGAGCCAACTTCTGAGCAATTGCAGCGAATGGTAGAGTATTTGCAGCCGAAGATCGTTTCTCCCAATCAAATTCTGAATCAGTTACTTGCGATCGCGCATTGTCTTCGGCAACATCGTCTCAATCGGTACCAGACTGAATCGATCGAGGATAAAGCAATTCAAGCGAAGGCAGAACATCCGAGTCATTCGGAGGCTGATCCCGCAGAAGAATTTTTAAATTACTATCGCGCTCAATTCTTAAAATGTTTGAATGCGTCTTTAGAAATTGTGATTCACGATTACACCAGTCGTTTAAAAGGTCAAAAAGTTGATCAATTCTTGACAGCATTGAAACTGCTCTATTGTCAGCGCGTAACCATGACCCAGATTGCTGATCAGCTTGATCTCAAGCGTCAAGACAACGTTGCACGACTTTTAAAATTAAAAACGCTGCGTGCTGATGTCGGGTTGCATATGCTCAAAGGGCTGAAACAGGATATCCGAGAGACGGCGCAAACCTTCATCGATCCAGAGCGACTGACTCAGTTTGCAGAAGCGATCGATCTCGCATTGCGCGATCAAGTCGATGCTCTGCTAGAAAAGGATGCTCAACAATCCAAAACGCCAAAAGCCTATCAAAGCAATAATCTGTTTGCTGAACAACTTTGTGCCTTGCTTAATCATTCCGGAGCATGATCATGATTCCGTTAAACGCTGCTTCTACCCCACTTGACCTCACATCAGACCGAATTAATCGAGCGATCGCATTTAGCCAGACGCTCCCGAATTCTCTCACTCGCTGGCAATCTCATCTTGCTTTACTCGCTCTAGAAGGTCTGGCGCAATATTTTAGTGAGCGATCGATTCCGATTCAGTTCGATCGAACTCAGGCAAGATTACTTGAGCCTTCAGAATTTGGCATACCCGCTGCGATCAATTCGATTTATGCCGATCAATTTCACCTTGCTTTATTTGTCGTAGACAACGAAATTGAGTTTCCGATGAGTTTAATGCAAAATCCAGCTCACTTCTATATTGCTGCTAGTGTGAATGAGGAAGCGAATCAAATTGAATTTTATGGGTTTTTAAGAGGAGATCGACTGAATCTAAGTTCTACTTCTGATGCAACTTGTCTCATTCCGGTTTCTCAGCTTGAAACAAATTTTGAGCAATTGTTTTGGTACTTAGCCAGTTTGGAATTGAGTGCGATTCCGTTACCATCGTCAAGTTTAGCAATTTCTGCTCAATGGCTAATTCAACCGCTTGTCAATGCGGCTCAATGGGTTCAGACTCAAATTGATGAATTGTCTTGGACACTGTTTTCGTTGGAGCTAGCGCCTGCCGGAATGAGAGCTTCAGCAAATGCTTTTAGCGCAGACTTAAGTTCTGTGTTTACTGAGATCGAGCGGTCTGGACTTCAAATTCCGTCAACAGCACAATCGGGTTATCGATCGATTAAACTCAACCAGCATACATTCCGACTTTACATCACGACTTGGGCAGTAGAAGAGGCAGAATGGTCTTTACTGGCAATCTTAGAATCAATTCAGTCTCCCACTTTGCCAACTGGGACACAACTGGTGATTCAAGCAGGCGAAACGGTGTTGGTCGAGGAAGAAGCAAAAGCGCGATCGGCGTATCTGATTGCTCAGATCATCGGAGATTGGAATGAACAATTTACATTAACGCTCAAGAGTGTTGATCCTGGCGATCGCATGACTATCGACTCTCTGAGCTTACCTCCGATCGTTTTCCAACCGGACTAATGCCCTACTGCTCAGAATTTGGCGCGTCGAACAAACTTATCGATTCGAGTTAGTCTGGAATGGCTCACAAACTCTCAATGCATCAGAACTGCATAACCTGCAAAGCTGTGAAACCTAAACCGATGCAGAGGCAAAAATAAACTTTCTGCCTCTGCATCGCAAATCTCGTGACTTTTATCCGACAGACCAGGTATAACAGCAATGTGCATCTCGGAGTCTTTCACAAAGTGCAGCAATGTCCTAAGCAGAAGCTGTACATGCACGTCCGAAAGTGGCGATATCGAGATCGTCGCACTGCCGAACTCATCTGCATCCTGATGAACCTGGCAAACCTAACAATTACAGCAATAAAGTATGATTGAAATGTCATTGAAGCCATTGAATTTCTTTTTCATGCTGGCGGCTATCTCTGTCGCCTCACTTGTCCCTTCACAAGTTCGTGCCGAGGGAAACTGCCCACCGGGTTTTTACCCGATCGGGGGCGGTAGTGCGGGTTGGGTCGGCTGTGCTCCGATGGATGGCGGTGTAGGCAGCGGACAAGCACAACCAGCTAATAATCCACCCCCCATGATTAACAATGGTGTCAGGCTGCCCGGGCTTTCTACCTATGATCCTCAAAAGTGGGCTGATTTCTTTGAACACCTGCGCCAGTCATCACTCAGAGACCAGAGAGAATTGATCGTTAAGCGCAATGGTGAGGCTGCTGGTAAAACTTTTGATGAGCTTGCTGAAGGAGTGTGGACGGTGGGTCGCTCTCCTGCGGGGCAGAGTACACTTGCTTGTGCGGCAACATTTTGGACGCTGAACGGTGGGGTTGTTTTGATGGACTGGAAAGGAGAGCAATCCGGCACAGCGATGATGTTCTTTGCCAGGTCTATGCCGCCTGAGAAAAAAGCGAAGCGGATGCGGGTCAGTCTCGTGCAATCCGGGGAGACGCAAACTGTCGAGGTCTTGGCATCACATTTCCCGCTGGCTCCCAAGATGGGCATGATTTTCTTCAAGGTTCCATCGAGCGAAGCACTGCTCGGATCGATCGAAGACACCCAGGACTTTGCCGTTCATCTGGAGAGCCGTAAACTTTTGAGCGGTGAATGGCACAGTGCCGCTCCAATGCGTAAGGATCTAGCCGAATGCGTGGCTCAGATTACGCGGGAAACCTCTCAGCCCAGAGGTAAGAGCGAACGATAGCACAGACATGATTCAGTAATTCAAGAGTTGACTTTACGATGCGTTTAATAGTTTCTCAATCTTGGTTGTTCGTATTGACAGCGATTTGGTTTGTTCCTTCTAGTATTCGTCCTGCATACTCAGCAGAAATTCAGCTTCCGATGATTCGGACAAGTTGCACAACCGATTCTCATCGGCTGCTCGCGCCTATGCCTTTGAGGCTACCACCAACAGCTGTTTACGTTAGATCTGAGCAAGTGGCTCAGGCTAGAAAGCTTAAGACATTAATTGCAGCGAGACAATGGGAGCAGGCGCTGCAAGAGTTTCAGAAAGGATCGAGTTGGGTGCAAGATGAGACAGCGCGATCGCTCTTTGTTGGACTGGTTCGAGCCAATGAAACGGCTCGTGCATCTCGGTTTGTGATTGAGCAGTTTCCGCCACAGTCTCGACAACGAGCGCGGGGAATCGGCGCGATCGCGGCTGAACTAACGGGTCGCAATCAATTGAATGATGCGATCGCACTTCTCAAAAAATTGCCTCAGACTTCCGAATATCTCAGTGATGCTGTGATTCCAGTTGTGGATACGCTTGCTGCAACCCATCAGATTCAAACCATTCCGCAAGTCATGACGTTGTTTCCTGTAACTGAGAAATGGACAATTTGGACAGATGTTGCGAATGCAGTACTATTTGAGCCAGCGCAAGCGAAAGCAGTTGCAGGCATGATCGAAGGGGAATATCTACGATCGCTCACCCTAAAAAATATGGCAACAAAATGGTTATCTGAAAACCGCCGTGAGGTTGTCAAAGCTTGGACAATTGCAAACGATATAGAAGATTGCTCAATCCGTATAGAAGTTTTAGTAAACGCCTTTGAACAACTGAATGCTTCAAACTTGAATGTGTCAAATCCTCAGAAAGCGAAAGCACTCGATCAGATAGAAGCTTTGATTGCAGTACTGCGTGATCCGAACTTAAACTATCAAAGTGATCTGATCAACTACCAAGTTTCGCTAGCAGGTCTAAATATCCGAAGCGGACGTAAAGCACATGGTTTGAAGTTACTCGAAAACGTTCAGAAAGGCTTGAAACAATTTGATTCGGATACCTACCGAGCAGAGACTTTGATCAAACTTGCGACTCAGTATCAGTCGATCGGAGATAACCGAACTGCAATTCAAATGCTAGATAATGCCGCGATCGCAGTTCGAGATGCATATAATCCAAAACCTCGAACGAGTGGTCAATTTATCTTACCTCCGTTAGTTCCGACTCCTTACTGGCGCGAGGAGAAGCTATATAAAATTGCTGAACGCTATCGATCGCTCAACCAAATCCGAAAAGCAGAGGCAATTGAGCGAACGTTGCCGCAGCGCGCAAAAATTACGCTTCCCAGTCATTTCAAGCAACGCGCTAATCCCGTTCGCAGGGTTCAGCCTTCTCAAGTTCCATCCTTAAAAGTTCCAGAGAGTCGCTAGGATGCGATTCACTGTGTTAATGGGCGCGATCGCAGTTTTGGGAGCTTCGATCGCGCTGAACGTTATCCTATTTAGTCAGGCAAAAAAGTACTATCTCGAACTGAATGAAACGCGACTTGATCCGGTTGGATTGAGCACTTATTCTACTTCTCCTAGTCCCAGTCAGAATCGACCGCGCGTCGTCTTTTTTGGAGACTCTAGGGCTGAGAATTGGACATTTCCAGAGATGAGTCAGTATGAATTCATCGATCGTGGAATTAGCTCACAAACCTCAGTGCAAGCCATTCAACGATTTCAACAGCATGTCCGACCCTTACAGCCTAGAGTCATCATTGTTCAGGTTGGAATTAATGATCTCAAGACGATCGCATTATTTCCAGAACGAAAAGCTGAGATCATCGCAAATTGTCGATCGAATATTGAGCGAATTGTTCAAGAATCGAAAGCTTTGGGCGCGATCGTGATTCTGACTACGATTTTTCCAGTCGGAGATGTGCCCCTTCAGCGTCAGCCTTTTTGGTCAGATGAAATTGGTCAAGCTGTGCAAGAGATGAATCGTGAGCTAGCAGCACTAGCTAGCGATCGAGTGATGATTTTTGATGCGTTTTCAATTCTCGCTGACTCACAAGGCAAGCTACGCTCAGACTATCGAATGGATGAATTGCACCTGAATCAACAGGGATACTCAAGGTTAAATCAAGCGCTGATTGAACCGCTTGAAATGCTCAAACTTTAGATTTTTTGTTCTACTTTTGAAGCTGGATTGATTCAATTTGATGTTACGCAATCCTTTGAGGAGCAAGTTCTCAGCTTTTTACCTTGAGTTTATCTTTAGAGATTTTTGCGATCGTTTTTCATAGCACTTTTACAGGTTCTTCAATCGTGCGTAATAATCTACGGTTTTAAGTCTGAGAGGTTATGCAAGAGCCTGTTCAGTTGCATATGCTCAAAACCACAAACGCTACAAACTAATGTCTTCAGCAAGGATTGATCAGGCACACGCTTCTCAACTCACAATAACCATGACGAAAACAACAGAGAACAAGTTACCCGGTTCTAAAGGTGAACACTTAGCCCAAGCAAAATATGACACAACTCGACGAGCCTTAGCATTTTACAACAAGCAAATGCTAACCTATCTCAATCCATTAATGTGTGAGTTTATTGGGCAGCAAGAACTGCTATTCATCGCGACATCTGATGCACAAGGAGAATGTGATTGCTCGCTTAGAGCAGGTCATCCTGGCTTTGTTAAAGTGCTAGATGAGAAAACCCTCGTATATCCAGAATACCGAGGAAATGGAGTCATGGCGAGCGTCGGCAACATTCTAGAAAATCCCCATATCGGCATGATTTTCATTGATTTTTTCCAACATACAGTTGGCTTACATGTCAATGGAAAAGCTTGTGTTGTTGAGAACGACGAGCTAGCTCATCTTCCGAATGTATCTTCGGAGGTTATTGAAGAAAGCAAAATTTGTGGCGGTCGTAGCCCTGAACGTTGGATCTTAGTTGAAGTAGAAGAAGCTTACATTCACTGTTCTAAACACATTCCATTGCTGCAAAAGCTCGATAAAAAGATTCATTGGGGCACAGATGATATGAAGCACAAAGGGGGAGACGCTTTCAAAGCAAAAGATTGTTCGCGTCCCTGGAATCAAAAGGTCGTAGAATCTGATATTGATCAGTGTTGTTGACCGTTTTCTCGGTGTGGACATTCTGAAGCGTAATCAATGTTTGAATGCTCTTTAAATAGATTTCATACTCAAACGTAAGAGTATTCAACAGCTAGAGTGCTTTAGCTTTCTACTCATTGAACGCTTCAGCTTTAGTCTTGAGGTCTACTATGATTGATTGTCAGATCGTGATCTTTTTTGTTTGGGTAGAATGGCTTCTTTTCAGAGAGTTGATAAAAGAGCGTGCCATGAATGCCGTGAACTTCCGACTTTTTTACACGCCTCTTCCACAGTCGAGCTAAAATTTGCCGCACTTCTTCATCGTCTTCAATGTCTTCGTTAAATTGAATATCTTGCCCTGGATTTGGGAAAATCTTGAGAAATTCCTCATCGGTTGCACTGTAGATATCATAAGCGCAGTTGATTGCTCGATCGATGATTTGAATGTTTTTCATAGAGTGTCCTGCAAAAGTAAAAGTGCTGATTCTAGGAGCAGAAGAGCTTCTTGAGGCTGATTTGCTTGAGAATACAGTTTTGCGATCGCAACCAGGTTAGATCGAACAAACTCAGAATTTTTCAGATTTGCTCGTTTTGATAAGCGATCGCTGTTTTGCAAGGCATCGAATGCTAGCGCCAAGCGTCCCGCTTTCATTGCTTCTGTGATCAAGTGATTCCAAGCCCTAATCTTGTGAGTGCAATTGGTATCTGGAATCTCAGCCATCAAAGTATAGGCTGTCGTGAAATCACGTGCAGAAGCGTAGGAATTGGCAAATGCTGCTAGTACAGCAATTCGATCGGATTGCCTGTTAGCTTGAGAAGGCGAAATCGGAGAAATCTTGAGTGGAGCTTTCCGCGTCTGTTTTGTACGGAGAGGTGGATCTTTTGTTACAGGAATATATTGAGCAGCAGAAAAGAATTCTTCGAGCGGGGAACGGGGGACAGATCGTGGAACTGGTGTTGGAAACGGATTGATGTTTAGGCGAGTAAGATTATATTGATTCTTCTGAACTTCGTATTCTGCATTGAGCAAGCGTCTTGCAGTCGCAAAATCCTCAATTTTGATGTATTTACTAGCAAGGTTGAATCGATTTTGATTTGAATTCAGTGATTTGAGCAGTGCTTGAGCAAGTGTGCGATCGCCGACTTCAATCAGCGCATCAATGACTTGAATAATATTGTTATCAGGCAAATCAGAAGAACGAATTTGACTGATTTCCTGAATGATTTGCTGGCTCACAGCCGATTGATTAGCTTGAGAGGCAATATGCGCGATCGCGGCAAGTGCTTGTAATTTATCAAGTCCATAAGTTGCTGAATTGGCAATGTGTCGAGCAGCTTCAAATTTTCTAGCCTTTGCAAAAATCTCTGCGACTTGGCTGACGCTATCCCGAACGTTCCAGGCTTCTCGAATTAAGCTGAGAGATTGTTGGGCAAACTTTTCATCACCCAGTTCAGCCGCTTGTTTTGCTAATTCAAAATATCCAAGCGATGCGTCATATTTCCTGAGGGTTCCAACGAGTTGCAATCCTTTGGATGATTGTCCTGCTGCGGCATAAGCTAGAGCCAGAGAGCGAGTGAACTCTTGCGAGGTTAGCCGACTTTTGTGCTTCTGAAAAAGCTGTTCAGCTTGAGCAATGTAAACAAGACCTTGCTGAGCTTGTCCTGATCGTGCAAGCTGATGACCCAGATCTAACCAATCTCTAGTACCCCGAGCGATTTGCGCTTGAGATGAGGCTGTGATGCGATCGGGCACGGAGGCTAGCAGCGATCGAGCAATTTCAGGTTGACCTGCTTTGCGGTAAGCGGTAGCAACATTGATCCAAGCTCTTGCAGGTGCTTTGTCTAAGTGCGATCGCGCTTTTTTGAGAAGATTTAATGTTTCAGTTTGATTGTTAGCTTGTTGATAGCTATCCGCAAGGTCTAGTATCCAGTTGATTGTTTGAATTTGAAAAGCTGGATCACGGTCTGACCATTGCTCTACTGCTGCAAGAATCCATTCTTTTCGAGCGTGCAACGGAAGTCGCTGAAGCTGGAGAGAGAATGAATTCGCATAGAGTGAAGGATTTGTGATGAACGGAAGTAGGGAATTCGCATTTTTGCCAGCTTCTAAGTTCTGAATCGTTTCAAGTACAGCTTTATCAGCGGGTGAAAGCTTTAATCGGGATTGAATCTGCCGATTCAGTTCACTGCTGCGATCAGGACGATTTGCACGGAGAAATTCGATCGCGATCTCAGCCTGCCGAGTTGCCCAAGTTCTTTCACGATCGATAGGATGAGTCGGTAGCGCGATCGAGTTGATGCTGTCAACATCCTTGCAGGCAGGTTGTTCTGCGCTTGCTGGAATGCCGATTGAAGTCACGAGATATAAGCTCAGGAAACCGATCGTAACGCTCTTAGTCATTATAAATTTGCCTTCGGGTTGATTTGTTGATCACGTGCTCCCGCACAGGGTTTAAAACCCTGTGCTAACTGTGTGAAGTCCCTTTAGGGACTGAATCGCTGTATTCTGTTAGTCCCTTTAGGGACTTCGCACGGTTAGACCGTGATTTTCAATCACGGGCGGGAAAGCGCAATCAACGATCAACCGAAAATTTAGAGGTGATAAATCTGATCGAGGCAACGTTGTACATTCCAAGATTTAACGGGAGTGATAACTACTATTTTTGGTCAGGTTCGGATTGTGAAGGTTCGGATTGTGAAGGTTCGGATTGTGAAGGTTCTTGTTGAGTGACCCAACCTTCTTTAGAACAGATCGCTATCCCTGTTTTCGGCTGCATTGTTGATAAGCACCAATAATCGTTGCCATCATAGACAACACCAGGTTTGATAGCTTGAAGTGAGGAAAGCGATCGCCATTCTTGCACACCTCCCTCAGTTTCATAACGGAAGCGAGCAGGTCTACCTGTGCCGGAGGCATCGCCTTGGACTTCTAGTGCCTGATCAGTTCCGCCGATCCAATATCGCCCTTCTACAATCTCTTCTACAATCTGAGGTGCTTCAGATTTGGTAGACTCTTTCACTTGGGCATTGATTTGAACATCGGGTTGAGTCGCTGCTTGAGTTGGAGTGACTTTGGCATCGAGTTGAAGATTAGGTTGAGTTGCTGCTTGGGTCGGAGTGACTTTGGCATCAATTTGAGCGTTACACCCTACGATCGCAAAACAACTCAGAAGCAAAACAAAACTGAAGTGACGCATTGGAATAAACCTTAGAAAGTCATGTGCTTTTAGCAATAGGCAACAGACATGGAATTTTTGATCTTGATCCATTCTCGCATTGCAGCACGTTCATTTGGGCGAATCGGTGCGCCTCTTCTTCCAGGGTAGCGACTGTGAAAGACGGCATCTGCAAGCCGCTCTTTTAGTGCCTCATCTTTATTAGGAAACGTCCAATCTGGCTCACCACATGCGCCTCCATTTGGACCGACTTTGGAGTAGCGCAAGCCACCTTGGTCAATCACACGGCGGATCGCATTCCATTCTCGAATATAGCCATGCTCATAATGCTGCAATCGGCGGCGATTTAGCCCAGGATTCAAATTCCCAAACAACCAATCTGTGACGCTATCCACTGATTGCTGGCGAGTTTCAGCATGGACACTGCTTGGACTACTCAGAATCAAAGGAATGCTTCCAGTACAAGCGATCGTCATTGCAAGAGTACTTAACGTAAAGAATTTCGAGATTGATTGCAAGTGTTGATTTTGCATGAGAAAAGCTCCAATTTAGTTAGCTACAAGTTTTTTCTATGATAGGGGAGTGGGGGAGTGGGGAATTCGACTGATCACTTTGAAGGATAAAATTGCTGGCGGAGGGTGTTGAGCCGTTGAGTAAATTGTTGTGCTTTACTCGAATGACCTTGAGCCGTGTAGATTGCAATGAGTTTTTCCAAAGGGGCAATCTCACTCAGATAGGTTTTTGCAGATGTCTTTTCGAGTAGACTCAACGCACGCAGATAGACAGTTTCTGCTTTATCGTATTGTCCTTGCTCAAAGTAGAGATCTCCTAGATCATGCAGTGCCGGAATTAAGTTTCGACTCTCCTGGCTGAACTTTGACTCAGTTGCTTGAATCAGTTTTAAGAGCGTTGCTTCTGCTTTATCGTATTGTTTCGAGCCGCGATAAGCTTGTGACAAATGATGATAGCTTGTGACGATCGAGGGATGAGTGATCCCGAGAACAGATTCACCCGTTGCGATCGCAAATTGGGCTGTCAATGCGGCCGCCTCATATTCTTTTCGCGTCAGCAGTTCCACAACTTGCTGATTGTGATCATTGACCAGATTCTCGGTAACGACCTCATACCTGGGTAGAATGCACTCCTTCGCGTGAATCGGAATTTGATGAGCTAACCCAATGACGATGCCTACGGCGATCGCAATTGTGCTTTGAATGGGATGCGTCATGACTGATCACTCAACGTCTCATATAGGTTTAGGATTAACCACGAGCGAGGTTATGCAATCTGCAAGAACTCCATCGTCATCCTGAATGCGCGATCGATAGATTGCCGCTCTGTCGATCGCTGAACGTTGAGCATTATCGCCATCTTCTCTGGTGGTAGTCATTTGAACGCGAGTAATCCTCTAAACGAATAGTTCGAGTTTCGCCATTCTTCGTTGAAGTAAAACGATAGCGTTTGCCAGGAGTAAAGCTGCTAGATGAACTGAAACGAGAACAGTCCTTGCAGGTCGTATTAAAGTAAAGCGATTGAGAGGAATCGGATTCATAGGTTCTAATGACTGCATATTCTCCTGGAGCGAGTCGATATTCTCGATGCTCAAATCGGAAGTTGAGCGTTTCTCCAGTGTCGTTGTAAACGCGGCTGACAATTTCAGGGTCATCAGGAGTCAATTCAGATTGCAAAATTCGCCCATCTTGGCATTGTCGAGCACGACGATCGCGAATATCAGCACAGACATCGAGTGAGACGGATCGATTGGCGCACACTTTGTCTCGAACCCAGGTTGCCGTCCGTTCTTCTGTGCGTACATTCGTTGTAATGTCGGAAGTAAAAGTTCCCGTTTCTAGAACTTTGTCCCGTTGCTGAATTGTGTACTCAAAGGTATTACTGCCTTCGAGTACTCCAAATTTCCGCATCTGATGTCGATTTGAGAAGGTCATTTTGGCAACTTCAGAAGTCGGGCGACGTTCGTCGTATTCACGATTAGTGTAGGGATGGGGGTTAGTCGAAACGCCTGAAGTCACATTTTTGATCAAGACGCGAGTATGAGGGGCAGGCGGAGTCTTTGCAGAGATAAAGGTGCCTGTAAGGTCTGGGAAGAATGGCCCTGCAGCACATTCTCCTGTGTACTTCACACCATTGAGCGTAATCTGATTGGGTGTGGTTTGTCCGTTAAACAGCCAACCTGTCGCGACGGGTTGAGCGATCGCAAAACTACCCGTTAAGATCATTCCTGTTGTTAAACAAGCAATGACAGCAGGATGCAGGCGAAATGAGTGGAAAAGTTGCTGAATGCGGGATAGATTGAGCCGTTTCATAAAGGTTCAAGAACAATGTCAAAGTTACGAAGGATGCTGAGGGTTACTCGATTCTGATGAACAAGTCACCTCGAACCCATCCAGAGACTTGATTGGGGAAAGTTACGCGGTACCAGAAGTAATTGCCTTCTCTAGTCATGCTTCTGTCATCGATTTCGATCACATCTCCGCCAATACCATAGTGTGCAATGCTTGATGAAATGCTAGGAGCCGATCGAACATTGATCCGGTTTTCTCGATCGCCCCGTAGCACTGCATATCTCCAGTTACTTGGTGTGAAGCGAATCAAATCACTCCGCACCCAACCTTCTTCAGTTCCTTCGATTTCTGAGCGGACATAGTACCATTTCCAGCCATCCTTACCTTGGACAATGTTGAGGACTTCAACTGTGCCATTGGGTGCAAGAAGTTCTCGCACTGGAGCATTGAGAGATGCACCCGATCGAACATTAGCATGTGTCGTAACGATTCCAGGACGCGCCATTGCAGGCAGGGAAGTCATCAGAAGTGTGCCAAAACTGATCAGACCGAGAAGTTTTGAAACAGAAGAGAGTTTTGCGACGGGTTTCATCATTGAATTCAGAAGCTTGATGAGGGTTGATTCAGTGCTAAGTGGTATGTAAATCACCCTGAAATTAGATACAACTACAGCAGCAATTTCGGATTTTCGGAATTTTTTCTCAGTAGAGAGGTGAAGTGTAGTTGGAAGATACTTGCTCTCGTTTGCGTCCTGCCCTAAATTGATTCCGGGGCAGGTGAGCAACGAAGCGAGAGAACTCACCGAACTGATGTTTAATTTTTTTGTGCCTGCTGCTTTTGAATTGCAAGCTCTGAGATGACAGCAACTCTCGCGAGATCCTCAGAAATCTCTTCTGCGGCTTGACGTGCTTTCACCGACTGTCCTGACCGAGCAAACCCATAAGCAATGCTAGTCAAAAGACGATCTCGCTGAGGAGGCAAATCCCAAAGGCTGCTTTTTTTTAGGAATAATGCTACTTCTAGCGATCGATCAAGTTGTCCAAGTTTGACCTGTTGCGCAGCGATCGCTAACAGAAGAGGATGTCGATTTCTATCCTCTTTCAGTTTAAGAGAGAGTTGTAGAGCTGGCTCAACTTGTTTCAGTTCCACAAATTGCATTGCAGTCTCAACTAAAATTTGTGTCTGTGCATCTGATTGTTCGTCTAGTTTAGCAATCAAATTGAGGGCACGATCGCGTTGTCCAATTGCGACTAACTCAGGTGCAGATTCAGGAGTCAACGCGGGAATCAATTTCTCAAACAAGGCATCTGCTTGAGCCGTGAGTCCGATTTTTTGCAAACGCTCAACGATCGCGAGTTTCGTTCTCGTTTTCATGGTGGCATCCGAAACAGAGCTTGCGACTTGCAGAGCTTTGTCGAGTTGTCTCGTGTGAGCTAATTGAGCCGCAATTTCTTTACGAGCAATATCTTGCCGAGCAGGAGCACCTGCGAGTAACTGTGTCACTTGCAAAGCTGCTTCAAATTGTCGATTTTTAGCCAGTTTAAGGGCAATTTTTTGCAAGTTCTCCTGCCCCATTTCGACTAACAATTGTGGATAGATGGACATTCGAGTGTCATCTTTGATCCTGGAGAGTGTCGAGAGTTCAGTTGTGATCGATAAAGCGAGTGGGATTTCTCCTAAATCAATCAGTTTCTCGGCAAGCTCATGCCAAGTCATTAATCGCTCGACTGGATCGCCTGAAACATTCGGTGCTTGGGGCATTCGTTTAGCACTATTCCAAGTTTGTTGAAGTTGCCCAACCGTTCTCAGGTTGCTCAGAATCCCCAAGTAAGCCCAAGCTTGATAATACTGGGCTGAATCTCCTGATGCTGAGTTACAGCCCCATATCGTTTCAGCAACTTGTAATGCTTGATCTAATTCTGAGACTAAGCTCAAGCTTTTGGCAATGTCTGAGAAAACTGCAAACTTCTCATTTCCACAACTGCCATTCGATTCATAGGCATAGTCTTCTGTGTCGCCTTTTACTGATCGCACAGCTTCACTCAATAGTTCTCTAGCTTGTTGAGTTTTGCCTTGATGCGCGATCGCGACTGCAATTTTATTGAGCGCTTGCCCTTTCCGCAGTTTTAAAGAAATCTTAGTTCTGACAAACTGGAGGGCACGCTCAACCTGCCCGGCTTCTGCAAGTTGAGCGCTGATGATGGCTAAATCTTCCTGTTGTCGCTCTTTGCCATATTCATCTGTGGCTCGCTCTGAAGCGTGAGCAAGTGCAAGTTGAATCACACGTTCAATCAACTGCTGGGATCTTGAAGTTTGGTTGGCTTCGCGAAGCTTACGAGCAATGGTGAGCAAAGCTTGACTCCGCTCTGTAAGCGGTTGTATCGTTTCTGCGATCTGAAGTGCTCTCTCAAATAGTGCTTCAGCAGGTTGAGGATTTGGACTTGCAGCGACTTGAGTTCCAAGCGCTGCTAATGATTCAGATAGAGCCTGTGAGGAGAGATCAGGATTAACCTGAACTGCGAGAGTGCCTTGAGCAGGCTGACTAAATCTAAACAGCAAAAGTAGGGCAAGTGGAAAATGGATGGCTGATTTTGAGAAAGCTAACATCGTTATCACTTTTAGTGTGTAAATTTAAGTCTGACATCAATGATCTTCTAATCTTTAATCAAATCGCAGAGAACTCAAAACCGCACAGCTTCCGAGCCAGAACCGCATTCAATCGCCGGAAAGGCTCTGTTAATATGATGAATGACAGGCGTCACAGGTGCGATCGTAGAAGGGCGAAACGATTGGCAAAGATTTGCAATCGCAAGGGTTTGTGTTGTCTTGTCTTCCCGAAAAGGTTGAGTAATTGTAATTCCAATGTAACTTCTCAAGCCTGCTTTTTTCGGACGAGCAATGAGAGTTAATCGGTCATTTTTCACAGTCATCTCAAAGCGATAGTTCTGTGTAGCAGTATGACCTAACCCAAGTTGGGTCAACGTTATTGGAAACTGACCTGTTTCAAGTCGATAGATTGAGGCAGACCGAACTAAAGTAGTCATGACAAACTTTCCTTCACCCTCTTTGGATTGTTCTGCTTGGATCAATTGAGTGGCAACGGCTCCTTCACCTTGAAACGCAGCAACCATATGGTCTGAAACTCTGCTCAAATTCAACTCATCTAAAAACTCTTTTGGACGATCGCCGTTTAGACGAGTACCAGAGAGTTGAATTTTCATATTTTGCGGCGTTGTAAATTGTGCGATCGTCGGCACAATCGTATTCGCCCCCATTGGCTTAAAGTCTAGGTCTAGGAATATTGGTTTCGGTTGTGGATTCAAGCTGTAATCAAATGTGAATCCTTGCAAGCCCTCTGAAGGAGCAGTGAGAATGATTGCCTTCCCCTTAGGTGTGAAGCGAAGCGTCACCGGAGTCGCTTCGCCAGCTCTTCCCAATATTCCTGTGCTGTCAATCCCCTCCCAGCGTCCGATGATTTGTTGACTATTCAAAGATTGTTCACGAGTTTCGGCACTCCTACCTTTTATCCCTCCAAATACCGAGATTGCTGTACAAACGCTCATGATGAGAAGCATTGCAATCGGTTTGTTCCTGTGATGCGGCATAGTAAAGGCTCTCCAAATAAAAATTGCGATGTAATTGATTCAATGTGTTTGCAGGCAACTCCTTTTGTACGATCGTGTTTCTTGAATTTGATCCAGTTGTCTACTCGCTTGCTGAAATCTATGCAGTTTTT
Organism: Leptolyngbya sp. FACHB-1624; assembly: GCF_047649235.1. Taxonomy (NCBI): domain Bacteria; kingdom Bacillati; phylum Cyanobacteriota; class Cyanophyceae; order Leptolyngbyales; family Leptolyngbyaceae; genus Leptolyngbya; species Leptolyngbya sp. FACHB-1624. Next base: position 5,399,781 of record NZ_CP180258.1, on the reverse strand, counting down.
TAGAGTCCCATCTTTGCCAGGATATGCAACTGTAAGCGGAATATATTGAGTACACAGTTGATGTGCCGAAACAGACAGAAGCATTTTGGCAAATTTACGGAATTCCGCAAATTTAGCGAGAAGAATGAAAAATAAAAAACCGCAAATAGATTCTCTTTTAAGATGGACTCCGGACGATCAAGGACTCATGATGCAACGCTCTCTCAAACTTCTCGCGATCGCGCTTCTCTGTATCGGCACAAATCCATCATTCGCGCTGACTCAAACGATTGCTCAAGTACAACCGAGTCAGCGTAAATTAGCAGCCGATCGCTTAGCAAAACAAGGACATCAGCAGTACAAATCTGAGCAGCATGAAGCTGCGATCGCCTCTTGGGAAGCAGCACTCAAAATTTATCGAGAAATTGGCGATCGACAAAATGAAGCAGAGCTTTTGAATGATCAAGGACGCTCTTATACACTGCTATCTCGTTATGCAGAAGGAATTCGTGCCTTTGATCAAGCACTCTCGATTTTTCAACAACTCAATCGGCGCAAGGATGCCGCAGTCGTTCTCATGAATCGAGGAAGTGCCTACTCTATGATCTCTCGTCATGAAGATTCGCTGCGATCGTTTGATGAAGCACTACCCATTGCTCGTGAAACGAACGATCTCGATCTTGAAGCAAAAATCCTGCTGAATCGCAGTATCACTTATGCTTACCTTTCTCGCAATGACGAGGCGATCGCAGGTTTCGGTGCTGCCTTCGCAGTTTTCCAAGCGCTCAAGGACTGGGATAATGCAGCTTCAGCGTTGATGAATCGAGGAATTGTCTATCGTTTTCTCTCTCGTTACGATGACGCGATCGCAGCTTTCAATCAAGCCTTACCGATCTTTCGAGAACTTAAAAATCGTCGTGCTGAAGCTTCAGCATTATCTAGCTTGGGAGATACGTACCGTTTTCTCTCCCGATTTGAGGAAGCTTTAACCGTCTTCGATCAAGCCTTACCGATCTTGATCGCCATCAAAGACCGAAAAGGAGAAGCAGGGGTCTTGATGAATCGGGGAGTGGTCTATGATTTGCTTGATCGCAATGATGAAGCGATCGCAGCTTATACGGAAGCTTTGTCGATTTTTCGATCAATTCAAAATCCTCAAGGTGAAGCAGAAGCACTGAGTAACTTAGGAATTATTTATGGTGCAATGTCTCGGCACGCTGCTTCAATTCAGGCACATACAGAAGCTCTCAAAATCTATCGAGCGATCAGAAGTCCTGATGGAGAAGCGCTAGCATTGATGAATCGTGGAATTTCCTATGTTGCAGTCTCACGCTATGAGGATGCAATTCGAGCTTACACAGAAGCTTTACCCCTTTACCGAGCACTCAAAAACCGCAACGGGGAAGCGCAAGTTTTATTAAATCAAGGCAATGCTTATCAAGCTGTGCAACGCTACGAAGATGCGATTCGCTCATACAATGAAGCATTGCCGATTTATCGATCGGTCAAAGATCGATCTGGGGAAGCACGAGCCTTATACAATCTAGGCGCTCTTTACCTCAACATTCGTCAGTTTGCTTCAGCAGAAAAATCCCTGAAAAGCGCGATCGCAGTGTTTGAATCGATTCGATTGGATCGACTGTCTGAAGCAAACAAAATCTCATTCTTTGAAACTCAAGCTGTGAGCTATCGCATCTTACAAGAGGTGATGATTGCCCAGAAGAAATTTGAAGCAGCACTAACAATCTCAGAATGGGGACGAACGAAAGCGTTAGTCGAACGGTTAAGCCAACAGTTACAGCCGACGAGTTCACCTTCTCAGGCAGCACCGAGTGTGGATCAACTTCGACACATTGCGCGATCGCAAAATGCCACCCTGGTTGAATATTCGCTCAATGAACGCAAGCAAGAACTTTACATTTGGGTCATTCAGCCGACGGGCACAATCGACTTTCGACAGGTGAAGCTTACAGATGTTTTACCGCAACAATGCGCTTCTATCACACAATTGATTGGGAATAGTCGGCAATCGATCGGGGTTCGGAGTGCCCAATCGGATTGGTTAATTGTAGAAGAAACAACCCAGAAAAATCCTTGTGCTCAGTCTGATCAAGACGCAAATTTTAGAACCCTTCACCAATTGCTGATTGAACCGATCGCATCTCTACTCCCGACTGATCCAAACCAACACATTGTTTTTATTCCGGATGGAACTCTCTTCCTCGTTCCTTTCCCTGCTCTCAAAGCTGCAAACGGTCAATTCTTGATTGAACAGCATACCATTCGGACTGCTTCTTCAATTCAATTGCTAGATAAAACTCGTGCGCTGAACTCTCGCTCTCAAGGTAATAGTACTTTAATCGTTGGCAATCCATTGATGCCGATCGATCCAAATTCTGCACAAGCAAAACGACTCTCGAATTTACCAAATGCAGAGCAAGAAGCTATTGCAATTGCGTCTTTATTTAACACCCAAGCACTGACTGGTCAGCAAGGAACTAAAAAAACAATTCTTCAGAAAATCTCTGATGCCAAAGTCATTCATTTCGCAACTCATGGATCATTCTCCGATCGCAATGGTTTCAAAAGTTGGCTAGCCTTTGCCCCCTCTGAAAATGATAGTGGCATCTTAACTGCTGAAGAAGTCTCACACCTAAAGCTAAATGCTGATTTAGTCGTCTTAAGCGCATGTGATACTGGTCGGGGGCGTGTGACAGGAGATGGTGTGGTGGGATTATCTCGATCGTTTATTGCCGCAGGAGTGCCGAGCGTAATTGTCTCTCTCTGGGCTGTGCCTGATGCTCCGACTGCTGAACTTATGCAGGCATTCTATCAACAGCTCAACCGCAATCCTGACAAAGCACAAGCTCTGCGTCAAGCGATGTTAGCTACGCTCAAGACGCATCCCAATCCCAAAAACTGGGCAGCCTTCACTCTCATTGGAGAAGCATGGTGAAATACCTGAATCATGAATCGCTACCTTCGAGATATTGGCTAGATTTTCAAATCCTGAAGATTGTTTTGCGTTACACCAGTAGGTGGTGTTTGAATGTTGGCTGAAGCCTGTGAAATTAAACTATAAACGCTTAGGACTCCTGGTACTCGCGATTCTGCTGGTTGTTTCGTCCTGGTTGGGAATCGCATTCGCCCGATCCGGGCTGGACGTGCGATCGTTCCAAAAAGAAGGAGTTCCTCTGCTATATCTCGCTCCTCAAGGGGCAAAGACAATTCCAGGAGTCCTTGTGGCACACGGGTTTGCAGGTTCTAAACAGTTGATGCTCGGCTATGGGCACGTCTTGGCTCATGCGGGTTATGCGGTCATGCTCTGGGATTTTGACGGGCATGGCGCAAATGGAACGCGCTTAGAGCGGTATGAGCTGCAGCAGAATCTGGAGAGGGCGTTGCAAGCTCTCCTGGAACAACCCCAGGTTGACCCAGGTCGTCTGGCACTGCTAGGGCACTCGATGGGCAGCGGGATTGTGATGAATGCTGGGATTCGCGATCGAGAACGCTTTGCTGCAACGGTTGCAGTTTCTCCAACGGGGGCGAATGTCACTCCCCAATCTCCGCGAAATCTGCAACTACAGGCAGGGAGTGGAGAGGGGCGATTTGTGGGTAATGCCGAACGATTGCTGGCACAGTCTGGGGGAGAAAACACGAATCTGGCAACAGGACAGGGGCGGGAATTAGTTGTGATTCCGGGTGTGGAACACATCACTATTTTGTTTAGTGATGGGAGTCATCAGTCAGCCCTCCGTTGGCTGGATGCAGCATTTGGCAGAACCAGTGATAGCCAGTATCGCGATCGCCGCATGGCATGGTACGGACTACACCTGTTAGGTTGGTTAATTGGATTAGCCGCAATCTCACCTCTCCTAACGCACCCTCCATTCATCCCCACAAAAATAGCTCCTATCCGACGATGGACAGGCTTAATCGCTGCACCACTGGCGGCAACGGCAGGGTTAGTACTGCTGAGTCAGCGGTTTGACCTCCAGAACTTGGGTGGCGTTCAAGTTGGTGGAGCGGTTGGGGTCTGGTTTTTGATTGCCGGGTTAACCTGGCTGGGAATACTGGCGCGTCTACCTCGCCCTACCCTGCGCGCCGTTGGGCTAGGAATTATGCTGTTTGTCATTCTCTGGATTGCCTTTGGTGCAATGGCGCAGGTGGTTTGGCTTCAATGGTGGCTGATCCCAATTCGGCTAAGAGTGTGGTTGCCCGTGGCGATCGCCTGTTTCCCCTGGTTTCTGGCCGCGGGAATCGTGCAAGAAAATATTGGGGTCGGTAAACGCCTTCTCTGGTGGCTGGGGCAGAGCATCGTTCTGATCGGCGGCTTCGTGTTGACGCTCAATTTCCTACCTCAATTGGGATTTATGTTTTTGCTGTTGCCACTATTTCCGCCACTGATGGGGATCTTGTCTCTGATTGCTGGTCTGTTCAACCAAGCATGGGTTTACGCGATCGGCTCTGCTTTATTCTTCGGTTGGTTATTGGCAGCGGGTTTTCCTCTTTCTGCCTGACCTGTATACTTTCAAATTCTCCCTTGAGAGCCAGTCTCTCTTGCAGCGATTTGGTTACAGTAAGAAAGTTATTCTCATACCCCAATGCAGTCTTTAACTGAATTTGTCGTTCTTTTGTCCCTGTTACAGGGCTGTGCCTATCCTCAGCCTTTCATTGTTATGAGTGATTTGCCAAACCCTTCTCATGCTCAGTCACTAGAGACAGCCAATGTTGCAGCAAACCCCGATCGTTCCCAAAGAATTGAATTTAAGCTGAGCGACTATCAATGGCAAAACCGCATCTTGCTGGTCTTTGCCCCCTCGACTGATTCATCTCAGTATCGCCAACAAATGCAGGTATGGCAGGCGGATGAAGCAGGGACAGGCAATCGCGATCTGAAACTGGTGCAAATTTTGGGAACTGGAGAGAGCCAAGTTGATGGGCGATCGCTCAATTCAGCATCGGTGGAAAAACTAAGAGAACAGTTTGGGATTACCCCTGAGGAGTTTGCAGTGATTCTGGTGGGTAAGGATGGTACGGAGAAGCAACGGAGCCAAACTCCACTTGATTTAGCAGGGCTGTTTCGCACGATCGATGCGATGCCCATGCGTCAGCAAGAAATGCGTTCTCGACAATAGCCATTGGCAGGAATGCTGTTGCGATGTTTGATCAGTCTTCTGCCCGTCCCTAGGATGTTGTCCTTTACAGTGTCACTGGCTTTGTCGGCTTCCATCAATGATCCCTGCGACAATACTAACCCTTTGTTTTCCTGTTCAATGCGTTGTTCTAAGATGGCTTCAATTTCGCTATCTGCCGGAAAAGATTGAGTCGTCGTCATATCCTCAAGCTCCCTTCCGCCAGGCATTTGAGAATTCGGCATAAGACATCTGCTGAGCGCAGTATGACAATAATTTGTGGCACTCATGCAGTTGCACTGTAGATTGCTTGAAAGATTGATTGAAAATTGAAAGATCTATGTCTGTAAACAACAAGCTTAATTGATAGACGACATGGCTTAACTGGTTTTCCAACATGACTTCTTTCAAATCTTCGACAACTCGTTTATGGTGAGTTGGAATCTTCTCGTTCAAAAGAATTTGCAACAAGCAGTCGATCGCTCCAGGATGTCCAGGCTGGAGCGTTGCCAGTCGATAGGCAATTCGCCGCTGATTCGCCCAGTCTTTTGCTGTTAATAATCGTTGTTCTAATGTACTAATGAGGTGTTTTAGATCTTGCTGATTAGTTGTTCTATTCTGATGTTTTTGACTTGTTTTCTCAGACCTTCTCATTGGCTGGAGTACAGCATTTGCAACACTGTTTTGTGGGTCAAGGGCGATTAAGTTCTCTGCGGTTCGCAGTCGCAATGTGGCATTTTCAGTTGAGTGAATGATCTGCTTTAGAGTAGCGATCGCTCTCTCATGACCAGGATTGATTTTTCCCAGACTATAAGCGGCTCTCCGGCGAATATTGTCCTCCTGGGTTGATTCCAGAATCTCCTCTAGAGCAGTAAGCACAATCGGATGACTTGGCTCAATTCTGCCCAGGCTTTCGATTACTTGTAATTTCAGAGCTTCACTCTGTAGAGTGTCAATGAGTTGACGCAGGGCAGCGATCGCCGTTGAATTGCCAGGATCAAGCGTTTTACCCAGGGTGTAAGCTGCCTGCCAACGAGCAAAGGGATTTTCGGCAATCTGGACAAACTCCTCTAAAACCGAAGTTGCAAGCTGGCGATCGGTTCGCAGCAACGCGATTCTGGCTCCTTCACAGAGGGAAGCAGGAAATACCCCAAATCGCCATTGGAGAAGTTGAGCCAGGATTTTTGAGGCATGACCAGATTGGGGAAACTCTGCCAACCCTGCCGCCGCCAAGCAGTAAGCTCGATGGGAATAAAAACCGCCACAGCGATCGTCAAAATTCATGAGGGTTGTGATCAACGCCTCTTTCTCAGCAACAGCAATATCCGTTCTCCCCAACCAGAGTAGAATCACCTCTCGCCAGGACGCATGAAAAACTGGAAAATCGTGAGCCGGATCAAAGAAAAACTGCCAATCTGAAATGGCTTGTGCGGCGAAATATTCCTGGAATGTGGTGTGGTAAAAGGCGTAAATCTTCTCGCCTGTGGTCACTGAAATTCCAACCTGGTTAAGCCAACCCAGTTGTAATGCCAGAGTCATTAAGTCTAATGACCCTGCAAATGCAATTTGAGCGAAGGAATGGGACAGTCGAAAGCGCGTTTCCCTTTGCAACAGTGCCCGCAGCGCAACCTGCCCTAATGCTTCATTGAGTTGCTGCCGCTGGGCGATCGTAGTGGGAAAGCGATCCTGCTTCCATTCATAGAGTGTTTCGACAAATTGCCGATAGAGCAGGGATTTTGTTTGCGGTAATGCTCCTTGAGCTAGTGACCAGGAGCGGCAAAGCAAGGCTAATCGGAGAGGATTTTTGACCGCATCCCTGACTCGCTTTCGCTGAGGGTTGTTCAATTCTTGTTGCATGCGATCGCCCAACTCCAGATGATCCTGAAACCAGCGATCGATGAACTGACCCACCTGATCCCCATCAGTTCCACGTCCATAACTAAAACTGCGGTTGCAGTAAACTGTAAACCCATCGAGGGCATTTTTACCACTGTCCCAAACATTCGAGCGGCAGGTCAGCATGATACGAGCATTGGCAATCCATCCTCGCAGATGACAGGCAAGGCTCGACAGTGCGGTTGCCCCATCCATCGCCATCTCATCGATCGCATCCAGCAGTAGCCACACCCGCCCCTGCTCAAACTGTTGGACAAACGCTTCTTGAAGCTCTAGAGGAACACTGATCTTCCCGGTTGCTTGCTTCAGCCAGTCCTGTAAGAGATAGTTCTCCAATGTCGCTCCCTGCAAATCTGCCAGGGAAATCCAGATAGGCAGTACCCCCTGCTCTAGCAGCCAGACGGCGATTTTTTGAAGTAGCGTCGTTTTACCTGCACCCGGTTCACCTACGATCGCGATTCGTTGTTTTTCGAGCGATCGCAGACGGTCAAAAAACTCCTCTAAAGAGAGGGTGTCTTCTGGCTCGTCTCCGTCCTCAACAGGTGAACCGACTGATGAGCGATCAGCTTTGCGATGCCGCTGCTTGCGTTCGATCAAGCCTAGGGGAAGATAGAGTTCATCCAGGTTGAAGGTCATACCATCGCTGACCGTCAATGGATTAATCGTCAACCGTTCGTATTGCTGTAATTCCAGACTGTTACGGCAAAGTTGCCACCAGGAATCTTGCCTATCCGCTCCCGAATCTTCTGGTTCTACAGGTTCCTTGCCTGTCACCTGCTTCGATTTCTGGGGGCGGCGTTTTTCCCATTCCTGCTCGAATTGACGCAGATTGGCTGGGCGATCGCTCCGCTTGTGCCACAGGTTAAGGGTGAAGTGCCAAACTTCAGATCCACCCCTGTTGGGGCGATTGTCGTCTAGGATCTCTAGAAAATCCTCAAATCGCCGCAATGCCTCCTTGATCTGTTCGCCATTCAGCGGAGATTTCGCCAGGTTAGTCAAAGCCTCTAAGAACCGAACCTTTGTTCGCACCACTAACCGTTGCTCGGTCTGCCAGTGGGTCTGAATCTGCGATCGCAGCCCATCCAAAGCCACCTCATCACAGTCCAACTCGTCGTTTGCGTAGTCGAGCAAGGTTATGAACAGGTGGAGCGATCGCTTTTTGGCTTCAGGTCCGTAACTGGGGCGTGCCATTGTTAGGAGAATCGGAATTTGGAGACAACTTGAGAATATCTCACGGTTCTAACTCACATTTTCCCCCAGAAGCCAGGGGAATTCCTCCGGTTCCACCATTCCCCTAACTTCAAGTCTTCTGTGGAGGAAGCCTTTCAGCCGTTTTTATGCCAATTCGCCTGGGGGAAGATGAACTGCCTATTCTGGATTCATCAAAGGGAAAGGAAACGAGAGAACGCTTCTCACCTCCTACCCTCGACTTTCAACCCTGTGGCGGCTAGCTCAATCGTAGAGCGCCAACGATTGCCCGAAAGGGACGCAGATTGAGGGTTATCGCTTTGGACGACTCCCCCCTTAATCGCCGGAGATGCGGGTGCAACCCCCGCGCCGCTACACCAAACACTGGCAGGTAGTTTAACAGTAGAACGCCTAAAACATCCTTGTTCACATCTTGCCCGAAAGGGACGACGAATGAGGGTTATCGCCTTCCAAGCGGGTGATATGGGTGCAACTCCCATCCTGCCAATTTCCAAACATTGCCCTGACGGGCTGAAGGAGATTGTGATGACTTACAAGTTTTTTGTCCAGAACAAAACGCAAACACCGCAAAGCCAGCCGATTCCGGGTCGGGAAGCAGACATGATTCAGGGACGTTCCGGTGGTTGGATGTTCAAAGCCGACCTCTGGAATGTGCTGCGTCGCTGCCTGTTGATTGGAACGGCTCAAGGGGCTTACTACGCAGGCAAGCAGGAGTTGACGAGTGAATTTGTCGAAGTCTTGAAACAAGCGATCGCTCTCAATCCCGATCGCGTTGCCTCAGAGATCCTGTACGCCAGCGATGGACCGGCAATCAATAACAGCGCGCCTCTGTTGGCACTGGTGTTGCTATCAATGGGTGAGACAGTTGAAGCAAAGCACGCTTTTCAATCGATCTTTCCCCAGGTGGTAAGAACGGGAAGCCACTTCTACGAATGGTTGAGCTACACCAAAGCAATGCGCGGGTTTGGAAAGATTGTCCGAGAAGCGGGTAAGTCCTGGTTATCAAACCCTGATGCAAAAGGGTTGGCATATCAACTGTTGAAATATCAGCAGCGCCAGGGCTTTTCTCACCGGGATGCGCTGCGGCTGTTTCACGTTAAACCGCCCACGGAAGACCACGACCAGCTATTTCAGTGGGTCATTCAAGGTTGGGAGAACCTACCGCAAGAAATTCCCTCGGATGCTCTGGCGCAAATCTGGTGGTACGAGTGGCTGAAACGCAATCCGGAGAGAACTCATGAAGCGATCGCCAAAGGTCGGTTAACGCATGAAATGGCAGCCCCCGTGGGCAAAATGGACAAGCGGGCATGGCAACTCCTGTTCAACGATATGCCGATCGGAGCAATGCTACGAAATCTGGGATCTTTAACCGAACTGGATGTGTTGACGGCTGACAACCGCGACAACCTGAAGCGAGTGGCAAAAGTCCTCAACAGTGCGGAACATTTGCGAAAAGGACGCATCCACCCGATCGATGTCTTGAAAGCCCTCAAGACTTATCAATCCGGTGGACAGTTAGGACGCAGTCAGAAAACCTGGCAACCTGTTCCCCGCATTGTGGATATTCTGGAGCAAGCTCTGGAACTTTCCTTTGAGGTGATGCAGCCAACGGGCAAGGTGTTTCTACATGCGATCGATGTTTCTGGTTCCATGTCTTACTACAGCGTGAGTTCGATCGGACTGACCTGCTGTGAGATTGCAACCACGATGGCACTGGCAACAGCAAAAGCTGAACCGCACTATGTCATTCGCGGATTTGCAACCGATTTCCGTGACCTGAAAATTACAGCACGGGATTCGTTTAGCGATGCGATCTCCAAAGCGAGCAACCAGAATTTTGGTGGGACGGATGCGGCAGTCGCGTATGAGTGGGCAATCAAACACAAGTTCAAGGCAGACGTGTTCTGCTTCTGGACGGACTGTGAAAGCTGGGCAGGACGCAAGCATCCGAGCCAGGCATTAGCCGAGTATCGCCGTAAGGTAAATCCTGGGGCAAAAGCTGTCTACGTCACCCTGGCTCCCTACAATATCTCGCTGATTGATCCACAAGATTCAATGTCGTGGGATATTGCCGGGTTTGATCCAGGAACACCTCGATTAATTCAAATGATTGCAGCAGGAGAGCTTTGACTAGTGTAAAGTTGGGAGTATTTTTTCAATTGAAAGTACTCCCAATTTATGGTTCAAAATGATGAGAAATAGGGAAGCTAAGCAGATACTAGATTTTTAGTAATCTGCTCGAAAATTGACTTAAACTTATGCTTCGCGTTATCAAACTCTGGCACCTGCCAATCCGGGACACAAGCGCAATCCAGTTGTTTCGCATTCAGGTAAACCGGGTAGCGAACTTCAATTTGTAACGCTTAAACTTGCGGCATCTGACCGTAATGCCGTGTGATATGTCCACCACTAAACGCCTTATTGCGAACAACCTGATACCTCTGTGAGCAAAAAGCAGTTTCAACGACAGAAATGAAGTGTTCAGAACAGGTTGCCCCATTTCCGTTCCCCAAACAGACTTCATCCTCAATTAATCCAAGAAAACTGTGTAAATCCAGCAAATATACCTTGCCAAATTGCTCAATCTGTTCGTTCAGCAAAGTTTGAAGCTGTTGGTGATAGGGGCGATAGTATTGCTCCACTCGCTGTTCAACCTCTTCTCTTGAAGGCGGAGTTCGATAAATTGCGGTGTTGAACGCAGTCTTTTCAGCAACGACCGATTGCCAAAAGCTACCAAAGAGCGGTTCGTGGAGCGATCGGTTGAGGTCAACGACGTAACGGCTATAGACAGCTTGCAGGACAGTAATGCCTAAACGGGGCAGAAAATCATAGAGTTTATCGAGATGCCAATCTTGATTGGGTAAATAGTGCTGGTAAGAAGCTTCTAAAGTGTTAGTAATCTCCTTCGGTATGAGCAATCCACTGTGAGGCAGACTGGCGATAACCGGAATGGTGTGAGCAGTAGGTAAGTGCAGGAGGAAAGGGTCTGGCATTGGTGGCTTAGTCAGTAGATAAATTGCTCGATCCTTAAATATGGGAAAACAGAGATCGCCACTTTTGTCTCTGAAAAACTCGCCGCTCTGGATTCAAGCCATCTTTGATGGGAGACCCAGAGCATTCCTCCGTCATTTGCCACTATCAAGGTTGGAAGCACGCCTCGATGCCGCTTAAAGGGCGAGTGAGTTAGTCCAATAGGCGGTGGCAGATAAGCGATCGCTAATCTGCCCAGTGTTGTGCATCCAGGTCTGTAGTTGGTCGTAGTAGTCAGTGGTCATTGCAAAGTCGTAAGTGAAACAGGGAACGGTTGCCTGATAGATGGCTTGCCCGATCGCATCGTCAGCATAGGCTCCAGTGTGCTGGTTATAGATTGCCTGTGCAGCTTCGGGTTGCTGATGAATGAAGTCAATCCCGCGTCGGAATACCTTCAGGAAAGCCTGAAGTTCTTGCCGTCGCTGTTGCAGTAACTCTGGAGTCGTGATGAAAATGAGTTGACAGAAATCTGGAATGCCCCAATCCTTAAGGGCAAAAAACTGAGCATCGTAGCCCCGAAGCCGAGCTTCAATGACTTCAAAATTGTAGAAAACTAGCGTTGCACAGTCTGCTTTGTTTTCAACGAGTGCGTTCGTGTGGAAAAAGCCATGATCGACAGAGGTAATGGCATCATCGGTAAACTGACCGCCATCCGCCTCGATCATCGTTTGAGCGATCGCCTTTCCTAAAGCCGAGGGTGCGCCGGGGTATTGCAGTCGCTTACCCAGCATATCTTTAGGGCGCTCAATTCCTTGTCCTGCGAAGTACATGACCCCACCATTGGTATGTAAAAAACGTGCCCAACCAATGACCGGATGACCGTTAGCGCGGTCTTCAACCAGATGCACTGGCTCCGTAATGGCAATATCGAGCGTTCCGTCCTGGATTTGGGCGATCGCATCAATGTGTTCAGATGGTTCAACCAGTTCCAAATCGATATTTACATCTGCAAACCATCCCTGCTTCAGCCCCACCAGCAGAGGCACATGATCTGGATTCAAAAACCATTCCAATCCCAAGCGTAACTTAGCCATTATCCGCCAACTTAAATTTATAAGATCGAAATTGTATTTCTAAAGCTTACCGTCTTCCAAACCCCTGATACCGTAGAACCTGTGACCGAGCCATCAACTCGTCATCCATCCAGCAGCAAGTTAACGGGCGATGTGTTGATGTATGCCCTAGAACTCGGGATGCCTGTGCATTATCTGTCTGGATTTGGCAAGCCCTTGGGATCGGCGTTGCCTGCTTACTCGCGCAATGGGCAACTTCGATTAGCACAGTATCGGCGGTATGAGGATCAGGCGCAGAAGTTGGAATTGGTGAAAGCGATGGTCACGACTAAAATCCACAATCAAGCGACGGTTTTGTATCGGCATGGGGTGAAAGAGCATCCGTTAAAGCAGCGAAAAGCGAGTGTGGCTGCTCAAAAGACGATCGATCAAGTGCGGGGGATGGAAGGGTTGGCGGCACAGGAGTATTTTAGTTATTGGTCGCAGATGTTGAAAGGGAATTGGCAGTTTTCAGGTCGAAATCGTCGTCCGCCGACTGATCCGGTGAATGCGTTGCTGAGTTTTGCTTATGGATTGTGATTAAAAATCGGCACAACTTCCTGAGTTTCGGCATCAATCCCAGCCACAAAGTTATATCGCCGCTCATTGCAACGCCGACAAGCCAAAGCTAAATTGCGGAGATCATCCGAACCGTTTAAGGATCTCGGAATCGCATGATTAACCGTAAAACGATTTGCACTCAAGCGTTCTGGTGAATGGCAATACTCACACAAAAAAATTGCTCTCTCGAACAGCCTGCCGAACATCATTACTGATTGACATTCTGAGCCGCCATCATCGCATTGATATGAGTGAAAATTCGATCGAGTTCTGCGGACACGCTTCACGTGAGCCGAAGGCAACGCGTCCAATTCACCAATTTCCTCCACTGCTAGTTGGTCAGATTTCTGCTTCTCTAGCAATTCTTCCATCCGGAGCTGTAAAGCGTCGCTAAATTTGAACAAATTCCATTCCCCCTTTTTCTCAAGTCGGATCTCGTGCAGAAACGAGGATAGCTTAATAGAAAATAAGTCCGTATGCGCGTCATCTGAGCTATTCATAATGCGTCCACATCCGCAAAATTTTCACCGTATTCTCAGACTCGATGACTTCATAGACTAATCGATGCTGAAGATTGATTCGTCGAGAATATGCACCTTCCAAATCTCCGATTAGTTTCTCGTAAGGAGGCGGATTTTGCCACAGGTTTTCTTACAAGATCTCAAGTAATTCCTGTGCCTTTTCTCGTAAGTTCCTAGAAGCAAGTTTTTTAGCGTCTTTCTGTGCCTGTTTCGTGTACACCAGTTTCCAGTTCACCACTCTAACTCCCGATCGCACTCTTCGATCGGGGTTGCTAATCCTTCTCGGATCGACTCTCGCATTCCTGGAACAGAGAGCAGATAGAGAGTCTCCTGCACCGATGCCCAATCTGCTTCAGAGAGCAACACAGCATTGTTGTTTTGCCCTGCGATTACGATCGGTTGATGGGACTTGCTGACGGTATCAATCAAATCTTGCAACTGCTGTCGAGCATCATCGACTGGAATCATAAGCTATTCTCTCGATCTGCCACAATGATATCTAATCCATCTTAAGTGCAGGTATTCGATTTCTTCGTCCGGTTGCTCGGATTCAGATTCTTGTCGGATTCAGATTCTTGTCGGATTCAGATTCTTCTGGTACGCGATCGCCTTCCTGTGAAAGAATCCGCTCAATTTCTTGAAATTCTTTTACAGAGATGTGAATCACATTGCCTTCGGCACAGCGAAAAGCGATCATGTCTACCAAAAAATATTGAATTAGACAAATATCTAATCGATAGATCGATCTACCGATTAGATATCGCTTATCTTGGGAGTAGATATCGAGGCAATGGCATGGACATCAACAATACCTTGAATCAGATTAATGAGTTGAGTATTGACGATCGTATTCGCCTGGTTCAAGCGATTTGGGATGGAATTGCAGCGGAGCAGGGTTTTCCTGAATTAACACTGGAACAGGAGCAGGAACTCGATCGTAGAAGTGCGGCTTATGATGCAAATCCAGATGATGTCATGACTTGGGAAGAGGTCAAAGCCTCGATTAAGAAAAAGTCATGAGTTTTGTTTTAACTGTTCGACCAGAAGCGCGGCAAGAGTTGGACGAAGCTTATCAGTGGTATGAGGCACAACAAGAGGATCTTGGAGATGATTTTCTAGATTGTGTGGATGAGAGGCTGAATCAGATTTGTCAGATGCCAGAGTTGTATGAAGTGGTTCGCAGAGATATCCGACGGGCTGTTGTGCGGCGATTTCCTTATGTAATCTATTATCGCGTTGTTGTCGATCGCGTGATTGTATTAGCGATTATTCACGGTCGGGCAAATCCGAAGAAATGGCGATCGAGAAATTAAGCTGAGGTCGAAGCATTCTGTGGAAGAAGCGATCGTATTAGCCCGAAGCTATCGCGCATCAGATTACCCTGAACTTGAGCCATTTTCCCTGCTTGGTTACACTGTTCCTAAACGTCAATCAGGAAGCTGAACGAGTTGTGCAACTTCTTCTCCCAATCTGACAAAGTGCTTAACATTAAATGTTAAAAGCATATCTACATTTGCTTTGAGAGCAGCATAGGCAATGAGAGTATCGTAAATTCCACCACCTGAGATATTCATCTGAACTACTTTTCTGAGTACTGCTTGATAATCCTCAGCCGTTAAACTGATTCTAGTAAACTGAGTCAAATCTTCTGATAAAAGGCGTTCGGCGTTTGCCGGACTAATTCGATAAGGTGGTGGCAGTCGTGTCAGAATAGAATAAGATTCTGCAAAGCTATGGGTTGAGATGAAACCTTCAATAGTTCGATCGATTTGTACTTGTTCTAACCAAGGTCTAGCGCGATCGTGCATTTCGTGAGCTTCAGACAGAGCAGCGACAATAATATTTGTGTCGAACAGAACTTTTACCATCCACCAAGTTCCCGAATCCGTTCTTCGCGCATATCGTCCACTATGGAAGCAGGAATCTTCGTGCCCTGAGATTTGATGACCAAAATCCCGTTCACGTATTCTAGTTCTGCTTCCGGTTGATCGGACTCATCTGGTGAAATGGGTTGCGGGACGTTGCTAAGAAGTTGCTCAATCTGTCGAAATTGTTCAAGTGGAATTTGAACCGCGATAGCTTCTCCTTGCTCGTTGTAAACGTATTGCTTATCGACATCTAGCATTTCTGCAACCTCCAGACGATCGTGTGTTGATCATATCTCGCAATAGAGCTTTCAGAGCAGAATGATGTTTGCTCGTCTCGCCCAAAACATCATGCTTAATTAATGGCTTGGTAGTCCCAAAACCGATCAATTTCCCATTACTCAGTCACATCTACAGAACTTCGCCTTGCTCTAGTTCTTCAACTTAACAAGAAGAGATCTCAAAGACATCACGGGAATACTCATACAAAAAGCAATCTAAAACGGGAGACCATCTCACCATATAAGAGTGGAGGAATTGAATGAATTACGAGCCAATGGATGAGCTAATAGAAGCAGCAATGGCGATGAGTGAAGATGAAATGCTTGAAGAAGAAAATACTTATGACGAAGAGGATGCTTATGACAATGAGCATCAAGAGCAACATAGTCAAATTCTCCTCAACGTCGAGCGCAAAGCCCTAGATTTACGTTGTTCGGTTGAATTAGCTGCATACATTGATGAACTGAAGTATCAAGTTTGTGTTCTTTCAAAAAAGCTCGAATCTACATCAGCCCAACTTAGTCAATTAATGAAAGAACATCAAGCCCAGGAAAAAGATCAGCCTTCAAATTCAGATAAAGCGATCTTTAAGCCTTATAACCAGAGAATGAGCACTCATGATATTTCTTTTGATGATATTCCTTTCTGAGCTAGAGCTTTAAACACATAAAAAAAGCCCCATACTATTCAGTACAGGGCTTTTTTAATCAACTAAGTTTCGAACTTAAACGACTTCGCAAGTTCCGCCAGCGGCTTCGATTTTCGACTTAGCGCCTTCAGTAAACGCTGCTGCTTTCACAGTCAGCTTCACCGACAAGTCACCATCACCCAAAATCTTCAGCGGGCCATCATCCTGAGTCACAATCCCCGCATCCATCAGCGAAGACAACGTCACTTCAGTTCCAGCCGCCAACTCAGCCAAATCACCCACATTGATCACCGTAAAGTGCTTACGATTGATCACCGTAAAGTACTTCAACTTCGGCAAGCGGCGATACAAAGGAGTTTGGCCCCCTTCAAACCCCGGACGAGTCGGACGACCCGATCGAGATTTTTGACCCCGCATTCCAAAACCACCGCTCGCACCTTGACCCGCAGAAATTCCACGGCAAATGCGACGCTTGCGCTTGGTTGAGCCTTTTTGAGGCACAGCATCTTCTAATCTCATCAATGCCTCCTAAACGCCGTAAAGTTTTTCAACCGGAATGTCACGCTCTTGTGCAACATCCGACAGCGTACGCAGCCCACTCAAAGCAGACACAGCCGCGCGCGCATTATTCAGAGGATTGCCCGAACCGAGTTGCTTAGCCAGGATATTTTTCACACCCGCAAGCTCAAGCACAGTCCGAACCGCGCCCCCAGCAATTACCCCAGTCCCTGGAGCTGCCGGACGCATCATGACCTTCGCACCACCGCCAGAAGCAGTAGAAGGATGAGGAATCGAGTTCGCCTTAGTCAAAGGAACCTCAATCAGATGTTTTTTACCATCTGCTACGCCCTTCTTCACAGCGCCGATGACATCACTTGCCTTGCCGACACCGACACCGACTTGACCTTTTTCGTTGCCGACAACCACGATCGCTCTAAAGCTGAGTTTTTTACCACCCTTTACTACTTTAGTCACACGACGGATTTGGACAACGCGCTCCTGGAAATCAGATTCCTTTTCACGGGATTTCTTTTCTTTGCCTTTCGCCTTAGCCATATGTTTTGCTCCTAGAAGTTAAGACCAGCTTCACGGGCAGCATCCGCTAAGGTCTGGACGCGACCATGATACAAATTACCACCGCGATCGAACACAACTTGCTCGATGCCTTTTGCTTTCGCACGTTGGGCAATCAACTTGCCCACTTCAGATGCGGCCGCACAGTTTGCGCCCGATTCGATCTTGCCTTTCACTTCTGGATCAACAGTTGATGCAGAAGCAATGGTCGCTTGAGCGACATCATCGATTAACTGAGCATAAATATGCTGGTTCGATCGATAAACGGCTAACCGAGGACGCTCTGGAGTGCCAGAAACACGGCGACGAATTCGCTGGTGGCGCTGGCGTGTAGATTCTCGACGACTTACTTTGCTCATGGTTTATTTCTTCCCTTTACCGCCAGTCTTACCAACCTTGCGACGAACCTTCTCGCCTGCATAGCGAATCCCTTTACCTTTGTAAGGCTCAGGCGGACGGACTGCCCGAATCTTCGCGGCTGTGTTTCCAACGATCTCTTTATCGATGCCCGTAACCGTAACGTTAACGTTGTTTTCAACCTGGAATTGAATCCCGTCCGGCGGCTCGATCAGTACAGGGTGGCTATAACCCATGTTCATGTTCAAGTTTTTGCCCTGAACAGCAGCCCGATAACCGACCCCTTGAATTTCGAGGCGGCGGCTAAAGCCTGTCGAAACTCCTTCAACCATGTTCGCAACGAGTGTACGGCACAATCCATGCCGCTCTCTTGCCATCCGAGAATCATTCACGCGATCGACGTTTACCGTATCGCCTTCAGTTCTGATGGTGACTCCCGCAGGCAGAACTCTTGTAAGTTCACCTTTGGGTCCCTTTACCACGACTTCTTGACCGTTGATCGTGATCGTCACCTTAGCGGGAAGCGTAATAGGACGTTTTCCAATCCGAGACATAGCTAATTTCCTCTATCGTACAGATGCGTTAAATTCACATCTCTAACGTTGGGCAACCCAATCGACCAACAATTACCAGACGTAGCAAAGGACTTCTCCGCCAACTCCCGATTTCCGGGCATCGCGATCGGTCATAATGCCGCTTGAGGTGGACACGATCGCAATTCCGATCCCGCCTAAAACGCGAGGAAGGTCTTTACGGTTCGAGTACACGCGCAAACCGGGGCGGCTCACCCGCTTCAGCGCGGTGATGATCGGTTTGCGGTTCTTGCCTTTGTATTTCAAGCCAAGAACTAGGTTCTTTTTCGGAGCTTCGCCGACTTCTTCCACTGAAGAAATAAAGCCTTCAGAGACCAGTACCTCAGCGATACTGCGAGTCATACGAGTCGATGGAACTTCGGTGGTTTGGTGACGCGCTAAGCTTGCATTCCGAATGCGCGTCAGCATATCTGAAATAGTGTCATTCGCTGCCATAGTTGCCTCTGTGATTTGACTGCATTTACTGATCGCGGAAGGGCATACCCATTTCTTTCAGCAGGGCGCGTCCCTCTTCGTCGGTATTTGCAGTCGTGATGATTGAAATGTCCATCCCCCGAATTTGATCGACACTGTCGTATTCGATTTCGGGGAAGATCAATTGCTCTCTCAGACCGAGGGTATAGTTTCCTCGTCCGTCAAAGCTTTTCGGGCTAATACCGCGAAAGTCCCGAATCCGAGGCAGCGCGAGGTTCATCAAACGGTCCAAAAAGTTATACATGCGGTCGGCTCTGAGCGTCACCATCACCCCAACTGGCATTCCTTGACGAATTTTGAAACCTGCGATCGCTTTTTTAGCGCGAGTTACAACAGGTTTTTGACCAGTGATGATTGCGAGTTCGTTGACAGATGCTTCAAGCGCTTTCGCATTCTGTGACGCTTCGCCCAGACCCCGATTCACGGTGATCTTGACGACTTTGGGAACTTGGTGGACGTTGGTGTAACCAAACTGCTCTCTGAGTTTGGGAACGACTTTTTCTTCGTACGAGGTTTTCAGTCTGTTGGACATTGTTTTAGTTCCTCCCTGGGCTTGGTCAGGGCTAAGTTAAGTTCAAGGGCTAATCAATGATTTCGCCAGTTTTGATCAGTTTGCGAACCTTGCGACCATCTTCGGTGAAGGTGTAGCAGACTCTGGATGCAACTTTTTGCTTTTCGGAATACAACATGACATTCGAGCTATGGATCGGAAATTCATAGGTCTCGATACTGCCCGATTCGCCTTCGCCTTTTGGCTTAACATGCTTGGTTTTGATGTTTACGCCTTTGACGATGACTTTGCTGAGTCTAGGGAAAGTGCGAACAATCTCGCCCACTTTACCCTTGTCGTTTCCAGAAATCACTTGTACAGTGTCACCCGTTTTAACGTGCATTTTCAGTGCAATGGGGGACTTTTTCTTCTTAAGTGCCATCTACAGCACCTCCGGAGCTAGAGATACGATTTTGGTGAAGTTCTTCTCACGAAGTTCACGAGCGACGGGTCCAAACACACGCGTGCCTCTGGGATTTCCGTCTGCGTTGATGATGACCGCTGCGTTGTCGTCGAACCGGATGCTCATGCCGCTATCACGACGTAAAGTTTTCCGGGTGCGAACGATCACGGCTTTCACCACGTCCGACTTTTTCACTGCCATGTTCGGGGTTGCATCCTTCACGACAGCAACAATGACATCACCAATGCCGGCATAGCGACGATTGCCGCCCAACACGCGAATGCACATCAGTTTACGTGCGCCGCTGTTGTCTGCCACATTGAGATAGGTTTCCTGCTGAATCATGTCCGTCTCCTAGTAGGGTTAGGCTTTGGTACTCAGGATCTCAAGCACAGCCCAGCGTTTGGTGCGGCTTAAGGGGCGAGTTTCTTGAATCCGAACGCGATCGCCTTCTTTGCACTTGTTTTCTTCGTCATGTGCTTTGTAGCGCTTGGTTCGGACTACGATTTTTCCGTATTTGGGATGCGCGGTACGGCTTTCGACCGCAACCACTACCGTTTTGTCCATTTTGTCGCTGACAATTACGCCAACTCTTTCTTTGACTGCCATTTGGGATTACTCACCTTTCAACTGTCGTTCATGTTCTACGGTCAAAAGCTGCGCGAGGCGGTGCTTAAGATGTTTGAACTGATGGGGTTTATCGAGTTGACGAGTCCCTTGCTGCATTCGGAGTTGAAATAGCTCTTTCTTGACAGCCAGAATTTGATCTGAGAGTTCCTCGTCTTTGAGTTCGCGTGCGTCCGCAATTTTTGGAAGTGCCATGATTTATGATTCCTCCTCGACGACTTGCTGACGGGTGATGAATTTAGTTTTGATCGGGAGTTTGTACTGGGCGAGTCGCATTGCTTCTCTTGCAGTTTCTTCGGGCACTCCTGCGATCTCGAACATGATCCGACCCGGTTTCACGACTGCAACCCAGTATTCAGGCGCACCTTTACCAGAACCCATCCGGGTTTCTGCGGCACGTGCAGTGACGGGTTTGTCAGGGAAAATCCGAATCCAGATTTGTCCACCCCGGCGGATGTAGCGCGTCATCGCTCGACGGCTAGCTTCAATTTGGCGCGATGTGATCCAGGTTGGCTCTAGGGCTTGTAAGCCGAAGTCACCGAAGTTGAGTTGACTTCCGCGTGTCGCCAATCCTCGCATCCGACCGCGCTGCTGCTTACGGAATTTTGTTCTTCTTGGGCTTAACATTGGTCGATACCTGTAAGGTCTGTGGGTGGGGAGTGGAGAGTGGGGAGTGGGGAGAGCAAGCTTTACAGTCTTTTTCTCCCTATTCCCTACTCCCCGCTGTTTCTACCCTTCATTCGATCGGTCTTCAAAACGCTGACGACGCTGCTGGCGACGACGGGGCTGTTGGTTTGGCGCGACGACTTCTGCTTCGCGCTCTTGTCCGGGTAGGATTTCTCCCTTAAATACCCAGATTTTGATCCCCAACGTTCCGTAGATCGTTTGTGCAGTGGTGTAAGCGTAGTCAATATCTGCTCTCAAGGTGTGCAGGGGAACTCGACCTTCGCGAGTCCACTCTGGACGAGCAATTTCAGCTCCGTTCAGACGACCGCTCACTTGGATCTTGATTCCTTCAATGCCAGCCCGCTGAGCGCGTTGGATTGCTTGGCGAACGACACGGCGGAACGAAACCCGACGCTCAAGTTGTTCAGCAATGTACTCTCCAATCAACATTGCATCGGCATCGACTCTCGCTACTTCCACCACGTTGATGCGGATTTGACGATCGCTGTTGCCCAATACTTGCTGAAGGTTTGTTCTCAACACTTCAATTCCAGCACCACCGCGTCCAACAACAACGCCGGGGCGAGAGGTACGAATTTCTAAATCAATCTGGTCAGCTTTCCGCTCGACTCGGATTTCGGAGATCCCGGGCTTCTTCAAGTTGTCCAGATTCTTCGGATTCTTCATGAAGAAATTCCGAATCTTGTGGTCTTCTTGCAGCAGTTCGGGATAGCGATCGGCTTCTGCAAACCAGCGCGATCGGTGTTCTTTAATCACACCCAGCCGAAATCCATTGGGGTTAATCTTTTGTCCCATTTTGGTTGTTCTCCCTTATGAATCTGCGCCTGGAGCAACACCGATCGTGATGTGACACGTCGGTTTGCGGATTTGATATGCCCGCCCTTGTGCTCTCGGTCTAAACCGCTTTAGCACAGGTCCTTGGTCAGCATAAGCCTGACTGACAACCAAGCTTCCCCGGTTTAATCCTTCGTTATGCTCAGCGTTGGCTGCCGCCGATCGTAAAACCTTCAAGACAGGCTCACACGCGCGATACGGCATGAATTCTAGGATAATCAGCGCTTCCCGATAGGAACGACCGCGAATTTGATCCAGAACTCGACGCACCTTAAAAGGTGACATCCGAATGTACTTGGCTACTGCCTTAACTTCTCCTTGGATTTGTGTCGCCATTGTTTCTATCTCCGCGATTTCTTATCGCCGCCGCCATGTCCCCGGTAAGTCCGAGTCGGCGCAAATTCACCTAGCTTATGTCCAACCATTTGTTCGCTCACATAGACTGGGACATGGGTTTTGCCGTTGTGTACGCCAAAGGTCATGCCAATCATTTGCGGCAAAATGGTGGACGCTCTCGACCAAGTTTTGATCACTTGGTTGTCTCCTTTTGCCCGTGCTGCTTCCACTTTTTTCATCAAGTGGTCTGCAATAAAGGGACCTTTTTTCAATGAACGTGCCATCGTTTATCGTCTCCTTAACTACGATTCGCGTCCGCCACGTCCGCGCTTAGAAGTCTTACGACGACGACGCACGATCAAGGCGCTGCTGAGTTTCTTCTTGTTGCGAGTCTTCGCACCCAAAGCGGGTTTACCCCAAGGTGTAACAGGGCCAGAGCGTCCAATCGGCGCACGTCCTTCACCACCACCATGTGGGTGATCCACTGGGTTCATTACACTACCACGAACTTCAGGACGACGACCTAAATGGCGTTTCCGACCTGCTTTTCCTAAGCTCTGGTTGCGGTGCTCGGTGTTGCCAACTTGTCCGATCGTGGCGTAACACTCTTTGCGAACTTTGCGAACTTCAGTTGAAGGCAGTTTTAAGGTGACATAGTCCCCTTCTTTCGCAAACACCTGAGCCGCAGCACCTGCAGCACGAACGATCTGTCCGCCCTTACCAGGTTGAAGCTCAACGTTGTGAACGATCGTACCTAAAGGAATGTTCTCCAACGGCAGTGCGTTTCCAACTTCGATCGGCGCATCTGCACCGGCTTGCACTTTCGTTCCAACTTGCAATCCAACCGGATGTAAAATGTAACGCTTTTCGCCGTCTGTGTAGTACAGCAATGCGATGCGAGCGTTGCGGTTCGGATCGTATTCGATTGCAGCGACGTTCGCGACAACTCCACGCTTATCGCGTTTGAAGTCAATGATTCGATAGAGTTTTTTGTGACCGCCACCCCGGTGACGACAGGTGATCACGCCTCGGTTGTTCCGTCCTTTCTTACGGTGCTTGTATGTCACCAAAGACTTTTCGGGTTCCGATTTCGTGACTTCCGCGAAGTCAGTCACGCTGCGTTGGCGAGTGCCGGGGGTATAGGGTCGATAATTTCGGATGCCCATAACTTGCTCTCTTGGTGGTTATACTTGTTCGGGGAACAGCGTGATCGAATCGCCTTCTGCAAGGGTGACGATCGCTTTTTTGTAGGTGGGTTTGTACCCGATGTACTTGCCGACCCGTTTCTTCTTGCGAGGAAGATTCATGGTGCTGATTCCAGTGACCTTGACATCGAATAAGTATTCGATCGCGGCTCTGATTTCAGGCTTGGATGCTTTGGGCATCACTTCAAACGTGTATTGATTCAGTTCTAGTAACCGAGTCGCCTTTTCCGTAATCAGCGGACGGCGAATCAGATCGGCTAGGTTGCGGGGATCAGTCTTCACCGTACACCTCCTGGATTTTTTCTAATGCGGCAGATGTCGCAACAATATGATCTGCGTGCAGCAAGTCATACACATTGAGGTTGTTCGCCGAGATCAGTCTCAGTTTTTCAACGTTGCGAGCCGAGAGATAAACATTATCATCGCGTTCAGCCACGATCATTAAGACTTTCGATCCCGCTTCAACACCCCAACGAGACAGCGCTGCAACTAATTCTTTCGTTTTCGGGCGCGGCAGCTTTGCTGCAAAGTCCTGCACGACGATCAAATCTTCTGCGCGTCCTTGGAATGCCGTTCTCAGCGCTAAGCGACGCTCTTTCCGGTTCATTTTGATCGAGTAATCTCTGGGTTTCGGTCCAAAGATCACACCGCCCCCTCTCCACAGCGGAGAACGGCTCGAACCTGCACGGGCACGACCAGTTCCTTTCTGTCTCCAAGGCTTGCGTCCACCACCGCGCACTTCCGATCGCGTTTTGGTTGAAGCATTACCTTGACGTACATTCGCCAACTGACGAACCACAGCACGGTGCAGAATGCCAGCTGCACTTTCGGGTCTTGCGGTTTTTAATTCGATTGCGGCAGTTCCCGACTCTTTGCCGTCCCAATCTTTTACTTTAAAGTCTGCCATTGTCTATTTGCTCCCGACGATCGTAGCGGGCACGATTTCTACCAGCGCACCGGGTTTTCCAGGAACTGCACCTTTGATCAAGATCAAGTTGCGTTCTGCATCGACGCGCACGATGGTCAACTTCCGAACTGTGGTACGAGTTCCACCTAAGCGACCTGCCATGCGCTTCCCAGGATAAACCCGTCCAGGAGTTGTACCTGCTCCAGTCGAACCTGGTTCACGGTGGTTTTTAGAACCGTGCGACATTGGACCTCTGGCAAAATTGTGACGTTTCTGATAACCGGCGAACCCACGTCCGATGCTAGTTCCAACCACGTCTACAATTTGACCTGCCTCAAACAAATCAGCTTTCAATTGCTGACCGAGGGTGTAGTCTCCTGCGTTATCGACTCGATATTCCATCAAGTGGCGCAGAGGCGGAGATTCTGATTTTTTCAGATGACCAAGCGCGGGCTTGTTCAATGCTTTCTCGGTACATTCGCCATATCCGATTTGGATTGCAGAATATCCGTCTGTTTCTTTAATTTTTACCTGCGTCACGGGGCAAGGACCTGCCTGAATGATGGTAACGGGGATTGCTCTCCGCTGTTCATCAAACACTTGTGTCATGCCCAGCTTCGTGCCGACAATTCCGACAGCCACTGTTTTTCTCCTGTTTTACACGTTATGCAGAATCAGCGAACCCAACGATCGCCGCTCTGCGTCTCAAGTCACTCCAACGGATCCACGGTCGGACAACCAGAAGAATCTTGCCCCAAGGAGATTGGAGGCAGCGGATTCCGCGTTTTTAAGTTGGTTTCTTCAAGCATTTATCGAAAAGCTGATAGTGCATCTGCTCTGAAAATGCGATTTCCGATCGGACTTAAGTAGGGTTGCTACTCAGTTTCCA
This sequence comes from Leptolyngbya sp. FACHB-1624, assembly GCF_047649235.1. Classification (NCBI taxonomy): domain Bacteria; kingdom Bacillati; phylum Cyanobacteriota; class Cyanophyceae; order Leptolyngbyales; family Leptolyngbyaceae; genus Leptolyngbya; species Leptolyngbya sp. FACHB-1624. Next base: position 5,374,666 of record NZ_CP180258.1, on the reverse strand, counting down.
GGAGTCGGAATCTACTCGCGAAGAAAGACTGATTTGGCTCAGCTTCTTGCTCGAAGGGTTGCAAGTTCTGGGAGACTTTACTGTGCGCTCAAGCACACATAAAAATGCTCTCGGAGTTTTATCCAGAGAGATTTCCCGGAAATTGCCCAACTGAATTTTAGCGACAATTAAACACTATAGGACACAATTGGCAAAACTGTCTAGAAAATTTTGAAGCTGTTTAATTCTTAGCCAGAGAGCACCGGTAAAAATCGATTGAAATAAAAACTAAAGAATCCCTCGTCCTTCTTTTCGTTGTAGATAAGCTGCAAGTTGAGCCGCAGATTTCAACTTTACGGTTTGCTGACATCCAGGATGAGGACAACCTAGAAAAAACATATCCAATGCTGCTCCTGAATGCTCACGCCTCTCACGTAAGGTCATAGGAACGTGATGAATAGAACACATTATTTCCTGATCTTTTTCTTTGACGTGGGATTTTACTCGTTCCACAACTGCATTTTGGACAGAACGGCTCTCAAAGATTGAGGAAAGATCAGCGTTGGAAACAGTTAGCTCAAGTACATTCGTTTTGTGCAAAAAAGCAGAGTCTTGTTTCCTAAAGGGTTGTGTTCCTCTGCATTGAAGATGCGCAGGGTTAAAGTACCCAGTACAAGACCAAAAGAAATCCTCAAGTCTGTATAAGCTACCATCTAATCTTTGTCTAGATTGAAGGATCATTGGTCGTTGGCATGCAGAGCATTTTTTCTCTAATACAACTTGACCCATGTGATATTGAAGCACATGAACGCGATCACTACTTAATACCGATGCTATATAGTTTTCTGCATTCTCTGCTTGTTCACTCAAAATCTCTTCTGATTTTGCTGCTTCATATTGTTTAAACTTTTCAGCTCGCTGCTGTTCTAATTCTTGCTGACGATCTTGATCAGCTCGACTCGAACTTCCGTCACGTCTTGCTTTACGCTCAAGTTCAACTATCTCGGCATCAATCGTTTCTAGGTCTTGTACTGTTGCTTGAGCCGTTTTCACATTGAAGCTATTTTGCTGTGCATCAGGCTTAGCTTTGGTTCTTGAATTTTTCCAACGGTAAACGACCTCAGTAACAAACTCAGAAGCAAATGTTCGGACTGCTTCTACGCAGAAGATTGCTGCACCAGTGAAAAGAGCTTCAAGGATCATACATTTAGAGAAAAGAACCAGCAAATAGTATTCCTTTACACGATACAGAATGCCCAAATTTATTTTTGGCTCTCTCCAAATGTCCCACTGTAGTGTTTAAGGTCGCGATCGTAACTTGATTTTCTTTTACTTTCTCAGTCTGAAATTTTCATGCGCTCGGGACAAATAATAGACCTGTTGGGAAATAAGTGATAATAGACAAGAGAACCGTCATCTTACCCGATGCTAAACCTTGAACGCGCACTGAACCAAGACCGACTGCTGCGAGCATTGACAGGGCTAAATCGCAAAGCTTTTGATGCCTTGCTGCCGAGTTTTGAGCAGGCGTATGAGGCAAGTCGAGTAGCAGCAAAGCCCGTGCGAAAACGAGCAAGGGGAGGTGGACGCAAAGCGAGACTGCAAAGCATAGAAGCGAAGCTGTTCTATATTTTGCTCTACTTCAAGTGCTACCCGACGTTTGATTTAGCGGGAATTTTGTTTGACCTGGACCGCTCCCAAACACACGAATGGATGCACGAACTGCAACCTGTTCTTGAAGCAGCGTTGGGTCATGAGATGGTGCTACCAGAGCGCAAGCTGCGGAGTATTGAAGCGTTCCTAGAAATGTTTCCAGGTGTGGAGCGGGTGATGATTGATGGGACAGAGCGCCCGATTCAACGTCCGCAAGATCCAGACACTCAGACGCAGAACTACTCCGGCAAAAAGCGCCGACATACTCGCAAGCATCTTGCGGCAGTAGACCAAACCAAGCGAGTGTTAGTGTTGAGTCCATCTCGTGAGGGAAAGCTCCACGATAAGCGATTTGAAGCGGAAGAGGAGATCGCTTTTCATATCCCGGATGAGATCCCAATCGAGGTAGATTTAGGCTTTCAAGGCTTGCAATCCGAGTATGTCAATATTCGTATTCCACACAAGAAACCGAGAGGAGGTGAGCTAAGCGAGGAACAGAAACAAGAAAATCGCAGTTTGAGCCAATCGCGAGTTGTCTGTGAAAATGCGTTTGCAGGCATCAAGCGTTATGGGGCGGCGAGTGCGATTTATCGGAATCGCACACAAGATTTTGATGACCGTTTGATGCTGACTGCTGCCGGACTCTGGAACTTTTACTTGATCGCTGCTTAACCTGATGGCAAAAAGCAGGAATTTCACAACTCTACAACTTATTCCCCAACAACTCTAATACAAGTTGTCTTTGTAGAGAGTTCGTTTCGGCAATCGCGCCAATGTTACGCGTCTGAAAGAACTCAAGCAAACCATTCAATTCATCATCCTGTCTCTTAAATCGCCTGCCAGTCCAATGCTGTCACAAGACGAGAAAGGTGAGCCACATTCGTGGTTGCAACAATCACCTGTGTTGTTTCATCCTGTAGCAGATGAGCTTGAGCAGCTAAAATTACATCCCCATCCAGTGCTTTAGGATCAGCCGTCGGTTGTCCCGATCGGCGAATCTCTGCCCAAAAGGTAGCCGCTTGCAGCATTGTTTCTGTGTCAATCCGAGCATACTCAAGGGTCTGTTTCAACTCATCCAGTCACCGCACACTTCTGACTAATCCCGCCCGTAGCAACTCACGTCGCACCTCATAATCTGCAATCTCAGGAATTGCAACCCTTTCTCCGCGACGTAGAAGGGATTTTAGTCAGGTTTGGCAATCGAGGGTAATTCCTTCAGCTTTCGGATTCGTTATCATGCCCAGTGGACCTGAATCTAGGACAATCAAACGACTCATGGGAATAAGGGGCGATCGGACAAGCGATCTTCATCTAAAGCTGTCTTCAAAAACTTCCAGGTTTGCTGATCCTCAGAGGCATCTTCGCTCAGCCAAGAATCTAAAAGGTCGATCGCTGCTTGATTTTTCGCCGCTTGTTCAGCATTGATGACAGATTCCGTCGAAGTTGGGATCTTCTGTCGAGCTTGCCGCAACGCCACTAGCAAGTCTCCCCAGTACTCTTTAGGGGTCGCTTCAATTTCATGAAGCAGTAATTCGAGAGATGCTGTAGAAACAGAAGAATCTGACATTAGATGAGAATTACGATCGAACTTTTATGCCCCAATCTTAACGTAACAACTATTTGTGAAAGTAATTGATTTAGAGTTTTAACAACCAGTGAGCGCGATCGTAGCTTCAAGTTCAGAGGAATCTGAATGGTCAACTCTGTGCTATGCCCTCAATGTACCGTAAGTTACTCCCAGTTGTTTGAGCCACTTTCGATAGGCGAGAGAAGCACGATCACTCGGCAAGTGAAACTCTGTCTGACCATCCAGCGGCAACCGTTTTGGACGATGGGATTCTAAATTTCCGACATCTTGCAGCATGACCTCATCCTGAAACGCCTCCATCTCTGCTTCGGATAGGTGATGAGCATAGTTCAATGCTCCCCATACCCATCCAAGACATTCTTCTTCAGAAACAGGGGTCATGTAAGTTAAAAGCACCATCGTTTGACCATCTTCCCGTTTCTTCATCAGGGCAGCAGTTAAGGGACGGAGCGTCCAATATTCGTAAGTAGCAATACCTCCCTGTCCAGTTCCATCGGGATCGGGCTGCCAGACTTGGATATTCTTCATGTAAATGCCTGTATCGATCGAATGTACCTCATAGTCTTCGATCACAGGTTGACTAGGTTCTCCTAAAATTCCGGCATGGACAAACGGAAAATGAGCTACATCGAGAAAATTCTCAATGGCTCGCAATCCACTACAGCGACAGTAATGCCCACCGCTGAGGTAGGTCTGAAATGTCGGATCATTCCATTCAGGAAACGGAGCAACTGATGTAGGCGGGTTGCCGAGCGCAACGAAAACGACCCCATACTGTTCTTGTACCGCAAACGATTTCACACAGGCTTGTTTTGGTGGGACATAGTTGGGATGAGCCGGGACTTTAACACATTGTCCTGCTGAGTTGTAAGCTAAGCCATGATAAGGACAGACCAGCGTGTTATCTACTACAGTGCCATTGGAAAGTTGCACACTTCGATGTGGACAGCGATCTTCCCAAGCCATTGCGCCTGTGTTCTGCCCGCGCCAAAGGACTAAATCAGTGCCAAGTAGCCGCGATCGCAGAATGGTTCCAGGTTTGAGATCAGCTGACCGAGCAACAGGATGCCAGTCATTCCACAGAATCGGATCAATCATAAGATTCGCTTCACTAATATGGTTCTTTGAGATGAGGAAATCCTGAATGCTATCAGTGTCTGACTAGCACCTTATCCACGACGGGTAGATTCGAGAGCCTTGGAATTGCTTTCATTGAGCACCGGGAATTTATGCAGGATGAAGTTACTAAAAGCAAATTTACTCTTTCCTCTGATTCTCTGTCTGTAAAGAAAGTAACGGGGGTCAGGCTTTGTTCTTGTTGGACAATCGTGCCTCTCGATAACTGATAGCACCCATTTGGAGGCTATCAGAGCAGCATAAATCCGCGCTAAAAAGTAAATTTCAGACTTCTGGTGGTGCTTCAGTGGGGGGTAGCTCCTCTTCACCAAAGGTTTCGGGCCAGGGGCGAGTTGTTGTCACATCTTCTTCGATCTCCATTGCAGCCGCAACAAAGAATTCTGGAGGGAGCGTTAATGTTGAAAGATTCGTCAGTTGAGCCAGATCCTCGATCGCGCTTTTTGCAGATTGATATCTTGATCGATAGTCACGATGGACTAACTTCGACAGAATAGCAGCGAGGGAACCACTGACAATTGCGCGATCGCGCCAAGCAATTTCTCCTGTCTCTGGATCTTCTTGCAATTGGCTAGGAGGTAATCCAGTCAGTGCCTGAATGCCGATCATTCCGACCGCATACAAATCACTGTTTAATCGAGGGTTTCCTGCACATTGCTCGGGTGGCATATACCCTTGAGTCCCAATCCCGATCGTCGCTGTTGCAATATCGCCTTCAGCCAGTTGTTGATGAAGTTCTTTAACGGCTCCAAAGTCGATGAGGACGAGCTTTTTATCGCGCGATCGCACAATGATATTACTGGGTTTAATATCCCGGTGAATCACATTTCGACTGTGAACGAAATCGAGGATTTGTAAGAGATCTTGCAGCAAAGGAACAATGCGAGATTCCGGCAGATGTCGCCCGATTGTGAGATCTTCACTCAGCATCGAACCTGCAATGAATTCTTGAATGAGATAAAACTCTCCATCCTCCTCAAAGTAAGCCAGCAATCGAGGAATCTGATCGTGTTCGCCTAATCGCTCTAAGCTTTGGGCTTCAGATCTAAACAAGCGACGAGCAAGCTGTAAATGTCGAGGATTGTTACTCGCTGGACGCAAATGTTTGACTACACAAGCTGGATTGCCAGGACGTTGACTATCTTCTGCAATGTAGGTTTCACCAAAGCCACCTGAACCGAGAACTTTAGTAATCTTGTAGCGTCCGCCAAGCTGTTTCCCTAAAATTTCTTGCTCATGCTCTTGGAGTAGAGTCTGAAACTCTTCTTGATCTCGAATCAGTTCTTGCACTAAGGGTGCTCTGGCAAATTGTTTGAGCGTCTTGCGGAAAGCTAATTTGTTGCGGTACTCATGCGCTAGACCCGTCCCCAAGAAGGAAACTCCGGTGAGGAGCATAGCCGCGATCGGCACAGCGATCGGTAAAATCATCAAGCCCTGCGTGAATGTCGCATATCCGATTCCTGCCCAAAAGAGCGCAATTGCTCCTGCCCAACCGAGTCTTCCTGTTGGACGTTTGGTTTGCATTTGCAAAAATCCAGCACTCAGGACTAATCCCGCGATCGCGAGTCCAGCAAGACTGGAATTCGGAAATGCATTGCGAATCGATTTATTCTCCAGCAGAGTTGCGATCGCATTGGCATTCAGTTCAATTCCAGGCATCATGCCAACGGCAGTATTCAAACTAGGGCTGATATTGGAAGCGGTAACCCCAATTAGCACAATTTTGTCTTTGAAAACCTGTCCTCGTTTGAGAAAATCGCTATTCCAATTCTCTTCTGATAAAACATTCCAAAATGGAATCGTCGTCCGACTGAATGTGCCATCACCGCCATGCAAAAAGAGATTTTCTCCTCGTGCAGTTGAAGGCGGTAGGTTCGCCGATCGCAAAACCGCATTTGCAAACGGCAAAATCTTTTCCTCATCAAACAATGCCGCCATTTCAGGAGACGATCGCACCTTTTGCACGGCTGCACTGCCCAAGCGATGAATCTTGCCGTTGACCTCTTGTGGATACTCAATCAAACCATAGGAAATGTTCGCCACTCGGAACGGACAAAACGGCAGCGATAGCCGCATTTGCTCACCTTGGCGATTATCTAGACGGCTCGTTTCAACGGCTAAAGTAATTTGCTTACCGTAGCGTTGTAAAACTTGCTGGAGTTGGCGATCGTCTTCTGCAAGTTTCTGATTCGGTTGAGTACAATCTGTCGAAACCTCAGTTTCCCCAAAGCTCGGCAAATCCAGAATTAAGTCCACCCCAACAGCTTTTGCTCCAGATTGCATGACTCGATCAATCGCTTTTGCATAGGCAGAGCGTCGAGGTAAGCGACCTGATCCTGAAAGTTGCAGCAGCGTTTCATCATCGATCGCCAAAATCACAATCTTATCCGGAGTCGCAACTGCTCCTCGGATACGCAACATAGCACTCTGAATCTGGCGCTCCCAGTATTGAGCAGATTCGGGTTCGATCGCAGTGACCAGACCTGCAACCAATGCCCACAAAACCAGGCAGCCCTGCCCCAATCGAATAAATTTGGTGTCCTTCTTAGTCGGCGATTCTGTTGGGGCGATTGCGCGATCGATTGAATCGTCCTCTAGCGGCATGGTCTCAGTCGTCAAGTCTCCTGGCTGCTTCACCGTCGTCTGCTGAAACAAACCAGACCGTAACCCTGATTTTAGGGTGAGCGTCAACGCCTGAAATAATCCAGCAGGAGAAACTTTCTTTGACATCTTAGATACAGCCGCACTCAACAAACCGGGACGTTTGATCAATCACACAAAATCGCTTAAGTCAGGACGGTTTTCGATCGAACTTGTTCTATCCCTAATCATACGAGTAGAAGCTAACGCCTCGTCGAATGCAATACTGATAATCTGACTGTTAAGATCTATCTAATTGCCGAGGAACTGCCGCGATCGCTCACGTTCACTAAAGTAAAGGTCTATTCCCTATTGCTGTATAAATCTAATTTAAAATGTTAGGAAAACTCCGCCACATCCAGATGAATCGTGTCAGCTGTCCCTCACTTTGGTTTTATCTGTTACTAAAACAAAGTGGATTTATTCAAGGACAACTGACGATTGAAGCCGATTAGAAGCTGCGACCTATCGCACTTGTAACGGAGAAATGTCAGTATTTATCCATAAATCGAGTCGCGCACTAAATCTGAATTCCGTGGAATTCTAAGTTTTTTTAGTCCGCTCTCAGTTTTCCGTTGCTAGAATTAATTATTCACATATCTTGCTTATACAAGTTCTACGTTCTCTAGCTTCTATGCATTACTCAATGAACCGTCTCTCTATTTTTGTAGACGGAAACAATATGTTCTATGCCCAACAAAAAAACGGCTGGTTCTTTGATCCAAAACGTGTTTTAGAGTATTTTACTTCTGAAAAGAACGTTGAGCTAATTAATGCTTATTGGTACACCGGATTGAAAGATCCCCAAGACCAGCGGGGCTTCCGAGATGCTTTGATTAGTTTGGGCTATACGGTTCGGACAAAGATTCTCAAGGAGTATTATGACGATACTTCGGGTCGATATTCGCAGAAAGCGAATCTTGATATCGAGATCGTTGTGGATATGTTTAACACGGTCGAGCAATACGATCGCGTGATTTTATTCAGCGGCGATGGCGATTTTGAGCGTGCGATCGAACAACTTCGCTCGAAAAACACCCACATTACGGTGGTTTCGACAGAAGGAATGATTGCGCGTGAGCTTCGGAATGTCACCGATCGATATATTGATCTCAACGACATTCGCGATCGCATCGAAAAGGCTGAATATTAGTCAACATTTCATCACGCGATTCATCGGCGTACTACAAAAAGCGCTACAATCACTACAGAAATTCTGACAGGATCTATGCCCGAAGGCTGAAATGCTATTCGGGCATCGGTTTTAGCAGAATTTGATTGTTTCTCTACAAAAAATACACTCCAAAAAACAGTCGAGCTATGAACGCATCTAAATCTGACGATCGCATTCTGATTTTCGATACCACCTTGCGCGATGGCGAGCAGTGCCCCGGCGCAACCCTTAACGTGGATGAAAAACTTACGATCGCGCGTCAGCTTGCTCGACTCGGAGTTGACATTATTGAAGCTGGCTTTGCTTTTGCTAGCCCTGGGGACTTCGAGGCGGTTCAGAAAATTGCCCAAGCCGTAGGTACACCAGAAGGGCCGACGATTTGTAGCTTGGCTCGTGCGATTCCGGCCGATATTAAAGCGGCAGCCGAAGCGCTCAAACCCGCTGCCAAACCTAGAATTCACACCTTTATCTCGACCTCTGATATTCACTTGGAATATCAGCTCAAGAAATCCCGCGCGGAAGTTTTAGCGATCGCTGAAGAAATGGTCGCTTACGCGAAATCGTTTGTCGATGATGTGGAATTTTCGCCAATGGATGCAGCCCGTTCCGACCCTGAGTATCTGTATCAGGTGTTAGAACGCGCGATCGCAGCAGGCGCAAAAACCATCAACATTCCCGATACGGTTGGGTACATGACTCCGAGCGAATTTGGGGACATGATTCGCGGCATCAAAGAAAACGTTCCCAATGTCGATCAAGCGATTATTTCTGTGCATGGTCACAATGATTTGGGCTTAGCGGTCGCCTGCTTCCTCGAAGCGGTGAAAAATGGAGCACGTCAGCTTGAATGTACGATCAACGGCATTGGCGAACGGGCTGGAAATGCCTCGCTCGAAGAACTGGTCATGGCGCTGCACGTGCGGCGATCGTATTTCAATCCCTATCTCGGTCGTCCGGTTGAATCGGAAACGCCTTTGACTGGAATTCATACGCAAGAGATTTACAAAACCTCGCGTTTGGTTTCGAGTTTGACAGGAATGTTGGTTCAGCCGAACAAAGCGATCGTCGGAGCAAATGCGTTCGCGCATGAGTCGGGCATTCACCAAGATGGAATGCTGAAAAATCGGCAGACCTACGAGATCATGGATGCGAAAACGATCGGGCTAAACGATACTCTACTCGTCTTGGGCAAACACTCGGGACGGAATGCGTTCCGCTCTCGCTTGGGCGAACTAGGATTTGAACTGACCGACCAAGAACTGAACAAAGCGTTTGTTCGGTTCAAAGAATTGGCGGATAAAAAGAAAGAAGTCACCGATCGCGATTTGGAATCGATCGTCAATGACGAAGTTCAGCATGTGCCGGAGTTGTTCCGTTTAGAACTCGTTCAGGTTTCTTGCGGCGATTCAGCTTGTCCGACCGCAACCGTGCGCTTAATTACTCCGGATGGAGATGAGCTAACGGATGCAGCTACCGGAACAGGGCCAGTCGATGCAGTTTACAAAGCGATCAATCGAGTCGTAAATGTGCCGAATCAATTGATCGAGTTCTCGGTGCAGTCTGTCACCGCAGGCATTGATGCGATCGGGGAAGTTACGATTCGATTGAAATATGGCGATCGTGTTTTCTCAGGTCGTGCTGCGAACACGGATATTATCGTGGCATCGGCTCAAGCTTATGTAAACGCCCTGAATCGTCTGTATGCTTCCTTGCAAACTGCGGATAGTCAGCAGGTGATTGCATCTCAAACGACGGTCTAAACAGACAATTGATCTTTGAATCCCCTCAAGTCCTCTTTGAATCAGGAGACTTCGGGGGATTCTTTTTAAGTTTGGGTCAGCCAAATCCTTGAATTGGGTATCAATCGCCATACCCTGATTCTTTCAAAAACTTCCGCAAGTTCGCGAAATACTCTTCACGATCGCTTTCCTGATAAACCTGCCGTAACCGCTTCCAGCCGTCCTCTTGCTGACCAAGCAAATACTTATCTGCCAAGTAAGCTGCCAAAATCCCCCGCACATCGGCATCGTTCCCCTTCACTTCCTGATACGCTTGCCAGAGCCGATAGGCATGACTATGAATGAGCTTGGGATATGTGCGAGTCACATCGATCATCTTGCCATTCTCAAACCGCCAAATCTGAATCGGAAACGCTGAGGCTGCATAGCTCGTAAACGCATAGGCAAAGCTATCATTCGCGCTCATAAATTCGACTTTTCCATCTCCCTCCAAATCTTGCAGTTGATAGCCCAAATTCCCCCAAAATGCCCGTGACTCAACATATTGCTGCTGCTTCGCATCGTAGTGATAGATCAGCGAATACGTGCAACAATGCGCGCCACCTGTAAAGAAATCGAGAATCACTTCAGGCTCTTGGTCGCCGTTGAGGTCACGCACCAGGAAACTATCTTGATCTTCTGCATTCCAATCCAGCAGGGGTCGATCGTATTCTTCAGCGCCAGGAGCCTTGTCAAAAACAGTTTGATTGGAGCGCTGAATTTTCAAGCGCAGATTTTGAACTTGCGGAAATTCGTCGGGCTTGCGATCGCGCTCATACGACAATTCTGCTTTCACATTGCCTTGCTGAACTGTCTTAGTGACTGTTTCTGCCCGAACTGAAGCCACCGCCATCCCAAACACACCAATTCCCGCCAACACGATCGCCCGGATAGTCATCATAAAAAAATGCAGTCTCAGAAACTGCATTTAACTACCATTCACGAGTTGGGAATTACGAATTGCGATCGTTCGGGTTGCGGACGAAATTTCCAGTAGTGTGACATCGCAAAATGCAGCGGTTTTACCAGCGCATACAGCAGAGTCAAAATGATGAACGTAATGACAATCGTGATCATCGGTTGTCGATCAAACACATCTCCAACCAGGCTAGCTGCCACATCGTTCCAATGCGTCAAAATATTCCAGCTATTGAAGCGTAAAAAGCGTCCGAGAAAAATCCCGATCGCGCTCAGTGCATGTAAAGTTAATTCCATCGGGAAAATATAGTGTCTTAACCCGCGCTGTTTCAAATAATATCCAGCATTCATTAATGACATCACATACGCTTCAAATCCCGCTGTCAGGAATACAACAAACAACGGAACATAAATGAGGGTAACAACCCAAATCGAAGCACCTGCACGCACCCAGTTCACAAAATGAATAATATCAGTGAGAATATAGGGCGCATTGGGAAGAAATGCGACAAAGACTGCAACTCCAAGCCACCAGAATAAGGAGCGGTGACGATATTCGATCGCCGTTTTCACGATAGGTGTTCGTCGAAACAGAAACACGCTCAAAACCAAAGGGATAAATGCTAGGAAAAGGTTCCAGCCTATCCAATCTGCATGATTCACGACTGTCCGGATCGCTTCTGAAACCAACAACTTGATCGAAAAGTCCATAATACAGTATTGAGAAATTACTTTTGATGCAAATTTAACGGCTCGATTTGTCGATCGTATGACAACCCCATAAAAAAACCCCGGAGATTTTCCGGGGTTCCTCTGAATGATTAGAGATTGAGTTGGTTTCCGCGACGATATTGGGTGTAAGCGGCAACAAACAAACCTGCTAACGTGACAGGCACTAATCCCAGCACGATGCCAAGCAAAATTGGCTCAACCATGTCTGAACTCTCCTCAGTTTGTAAGATTTTGAAACTTAAATCATGAAGGTTTCTTTATTCCTATCTTAGCCCCTCTTGTAGCTCCAACGCTGAAACACCTTTTATTCTCCAGAACTTTTGCAAGATTACAGATTTCGGTGCAGCAGGGGTTCCCGAAAGTTGTTAAAATCTGTTTAGTAAATGAGTGAATATTTTTTACAGTCCTTTTCCTTGATATCCTCTTTTGAACGAGCAACTTGTCAAATCTGAAGGGTTATCCCAAAGAATTATTACGATCGTGCTAGTGGTTTGTTTTGCGATCGTAGTGGCACTTTTGGGTGCAACCCGATTGCACCGACCTGACCCCTATGTCCAGGAGGTGTTATCGCTGCATGGGGATTCAGTTCAAGGTCATGCGATTTTTCAGATTAACTGTGCTGGATGTCATGGAATCATGGCAGATGGCAAAGTTGGTCCTAGTCTGAAAAATGTTTCTGATCGAAAATCTCCTCCCCGTCTGATCAAGCAGGTGATCAGCGGACAGACTCCTCCCATGCCCAAATTTCAGCCTAGCCCACAAGAAATGGCAGATTTGCTGAGCTATTTAGAGAGTCTCTAGCAAGCTCCACAATCAATTGGATAGGGAGATAGAGAGAAATCTAAAATCATGGTTCTCCCCACTCCCTACTCTACAAAGTTCCGGATCAGAATAAAAAGTACCGCTGCGCCATCGGTAACACCGTTGCAGGCTCACACGTGAGCAATTCTCCATCTGCACGCACCTGATAAGTTTCAGGATCAACCTCCATCTGCGGCATTGCATCATTTAATTTCATATCCCGCTTCGTCAAGCTCCGAATTCCCGACACCGGAACTAACTGTCTTTGCAGATTCAGCGAACCCAATCCGCCTTTCTTGAGCGAAGCTTGTGAAACAAAGGTGAGGGAAATCGGCGCGATCGCACCTCCAAAACTGCCAAACATCGGACGCATATGCACAGGCTGTGGAGTCGGAATACTTGCATTCGCATCTCCCATCTGTGCCCATGCAATCATGCCACCTTTGATCACCAGTTCTGGCTTCACGCCAAACATTGCAGGTCGCCATAGACACAAATCAGCCAATTTCCCAACTTCGACTGATCCCACATGGTCTGCAATGCCATGAGTGATCGCAGGATTGATCGTGTACTTGGCGACGTAGCGTTTTGCGCGGAAATTGTCATTGCGATCGCTATCTTCTGACAAAGCGCCGCGCTGAACTTTCATCTTGTGACCAGTCTGCCAAGTCCGAATGATTACTTCTCCAATCCGCCCCATCGCTTGCGAATCCGAAGACAACATACTGAAAGCGCCGATATCATGCAGGATATCTTCAGCCGCGATCGTTTCTCGACGAATCCGAGATTCTGCAAACGCCACATCCTCTGGAATACTGGGATCAAGATGATGACAGACCATCAACATATCCAGATGCTCATCCAGCGTATTCAGTGTGTAAGGTCGGGTCGGATTTGTCGAAGAAGGCAGAACGTTTGCCTCACCACAGACTTTGATAATGTCTGGAGCATGTCCACCTCCTGCACCTTCGGTGTGATAGGTGTGAATGACTCGATTTTTGAACGCTGCGATCGTATCTTCGACAAAGCCCGCTTCATTGAGTGTATCCGTGTGAATCGCAACCTGCACATCATACTCATCTGCAACACTGAGGCAGGTATCGATCGCGGCTGGAGTCGTGCCCCAATCTTCATGGAGCTTTAATCCCATTACACCCGCCTTAATTTGTTCTTCGAGCGCATCCGGTTGGCTCGAATTTCCTTTGCCCAAGAAGCCTAAATTCATCGGAAATGCTTCAGCCGCTTGTAGCATCCGATGAATGTACCAAGGGCCAGGAGTACAAGTCGTCGCATTCGTTCCCGCAGCAGGTCCAGTTCCACCTCCAATCATGGTCGTAATGCCAGATGCGATCGCGACTTCAATCTGTTGGGGACAAATGAAGTGAATATGGGTATCAATTCCACCTGCCGTAAGAATCATGCCTTCTCCCGCGATCGCTTCGGTTCCAGGTCCAATGATGATCGTCACATTGTCTTGAATGTAGGGGTTACCCGCTTTTCCGATCGCATGAATTTTGCCGTCTTTGATGCCGATATCCGCTTTGACAATTCCCCACCAGTCGAGAATCAGCGCATTCGTAATCACTGCATCGACTGCACCCTCTGCATTCGTAATCGGAGACTGCCCCATGCCATCCCGAATGACTTTTCCACCGCCAAATTTCACTTCATCCCCGTAAGTCGTCAAGTCTTGTTCGACTTCGATGATCAATTCAGTGTCAGCTAAGCGAACGCGATCGCCCACAGTTGGACCAAAAGTTTCAGCATAGGCGCGGCGATTCATGCGATAGCTCATAGGGCAACCTCAGACAAATTCTCGGTTGTTTATTATCAGGGTAATTTTTCTAAGTTCTGGATGCCTTTAGGATTTTGACGGATTTTGGGGGAATGGGGAGTGGGGAGTAGGGAGCATGACTTGTGGCTAGATCCAGCCTAATGAGAGTGCTTGATAAATCGCTTGATATCGGGTTTTTGCTTGCAACTTGCTCAGTACGTTGTTGATGTGAAACTTCACTGTGCTCTCACTAATAATTAAATGTTCAGCCACATCGCGATCGCGGTGTCCTTGCGTGAGCAGCGTGAGAATCTCGACCTCTCGTTCCGACAAAATCGAGGGTGACACAATCGAAGTATAAGGAACACTCAGAACAATCTGAAGCAGTTTCTGGTCAGAACTTAATTGGGTTTGAATGTCGCGATGTTTAGAAGTGGGAAAAATGCGATCGAAAGATGCCGCTAACCATCGAACAGCATCTGGTTCAGGAATTCTTGCTGTGGGAACGGTTGCTTCGAGTGAAACTGCACTCTCACTGTAGATCAAGCGACCATAAGAGCAGTCCACAGTGCTGAGAACTTCGGCTGCTTTGAGAAACCCATAGACAATCGATGGTGCTAAACTTCGCTCTGTCCCTACTAGCGTCAATCGTGCTGTTTTCAACACAGTTACAAGTTGCTCAGACAGCATGAGTTCACTAGCTTGGCTAGTAGAAATCAACTGACTATGCTGTGTTTGCTGATACTGAATTGCAGTATCTAAAGAAATGGTGACAATCGTGCAGAGCGTTTGTAAAACCTCCAAAAATTCGGGAGCTAGCACATGGCGGCTAAACATCGCGAGTACGCCAATCACGCGATCGTGGGCAACTAACGGATAGCCTGCAAAGCCTTGAATTCGATTGTCGATCGCCCAGTCTCGATCGCCCACCCAGGACTCAGCAGGCAGATTGTTACTCAAAAAAGCAATGCGATTTTGAGCGATTTTGCCGACTTTGTAAGCGCCGAGCGGAACTTTGGCAAATCTGCCATCCGTGCGAGTGTGTAGCCCTGCGGATGCAACGAGTCGCAGCATCGCTTGATCGGTGTCGAGGAGCCACAATCGAACCATTGCAAAGTCGAATCGATCGATTAATCCGGTGGTGACTGTTCGCGCAATTTCTTCCGGAATCAGACAGCCTGAAAGCGTTTGAGCAATCTCATTGATCTGTTGCAAATCGAGCAGAATCCTTGCCGAATCAGCGATGCTTGGCAGTTGAGGCATTAGAAATCTCGATCGAAGAATCTAGTGACTCGATTATACTGCCGGAAACTAATCTACTAAGGTTCAGTCACACTCAAATCATTGGAATTTGCCATTGCACCATGCTCGACGGGAATCACGATCGATTTCTGCCCGAAGCAATCTCTCAACAATCCCATCAATGCTGGCACGACCGTCGGAGTTAATATCGTTGAGAATGCTAATCCTCCCGTCAGGACAATCCCCAACCCTTGATACAGTTCTGAGCCTTGTCCAGGTAAAACAGCAAGCGGCAACATTCCCAAAACACTGGTTCCTGCCGACATAAAGATTGCTCTCAATCGATCCTTCGTCGCACTTAAGAGTGAGGAATCGTAATCTTCTCCTTCCTGCTGAAGTTGCAAAGCATGATCGACAAGTAAAATCGCATTGTTCACGACAATTCCAGTCAAAATCACAAATCCCAATGCAGTAATCATATCCAATGGAACTGACATCCCTGGAATTTGATTGACTAACACTAAGCTCAATAACGCACCACTCATTCCCATCGGAATCGTTGCCATAATCACAACTGGATAGAGAAACGAGCGATATAAGGCGATCAGCAATAGATATGTAATCAGAATCGCAAATACAAAGGCAGAGGATAATTGCGAAACGGTTCTGGCGAGTTGATCCGCCGTTCCAGCGAGTTCGATGCGATAGCTTGCAGGCAAGTTCGCGCGGGCTGGAGCTAATATCTCACGATTAACTTGATCGACGATGGCTCCTAAGGATGCCGTGTCATTAAGAGATGCTGTGAGCGTAATCGATCGCTCTAAATCCGTGTGATTAATCACATCGGCTCCGGTAGTTTCTCTGACTTCCGCTACATCACTCAACTGAATCTGTCTCCCTCGTGCAAACAGGGGCAATTCTCGTAGCTGTTGAGGCGTTTGTACGAACGCATTTTGCAGTTCAACGGTGACATCGAGTTCTTTTTTCCCATCGACAAACTTAGAAGCCAGTCTTCCTCCTAAAGCCGTCTCGACCATTGAGCCAACTTCAGATTCGGAGAGTCCAACTTCTGCAAGCCTTTCGCGATTGGGCACGACTTGTAATTCGCCTGCACCGAGCACAAAGTTCGATCGCACATTCCGAATGCCATTCAACCCGCGCAACTTACCGGAAATTTCTCGATCGAGTTGCCCCAATTGATTCAAATCTGTTCCAACAATGTCCACCTCGAATTCTTTGCCCGGATCACGGAAAATTGATGGACGCACCGGAACCATGAATCGATAACCCGCGAAGTTATTACTCGCAGCGCGGAATCGGTTAACCATTTCTGCAAGTCCGCGCGTTGTCGCGTATTCAGGCTTGAGAATGGCTGAAATTGCTCTCAATCCTCCAGGTCGATCGATAAACATCACGCGATCGACCTCCGGTTGCGATCGCACGAAGGCTCGAACTGGCTCAGATTGCTTGATAGCTTCTGTAACACTGGTTCCGGGTAGCGGTTCGACTCGCCACTGAATCGTATTGCGATTTCCTTCAGGCAGATAATCTGCTGGAGGAAGCAGCAAGAAGCTCGCTACGAGCAATGACACCGGAATTGCTAGAACCATCAAGCGTCGTCCCATTCTTCGCCGCCCGATTGACCAGCGCACCGTTCTGACTAAAAAGCGTTCTAACTTTCCTTGAACGTGGCGAAATACAGTAGAAGTTTGCGCAATCGATCGCTCAAACCAATTGCCACCCCGATATTCTCCACCTTCAAACATCTGCACTGCTTCTGACTCTTTCAGAAACAATCCCGACAGCATCGGAACTAAAGTAATGGCTGCAAACAATGAGAATAGGGCAGAACAAGACATGGTAATTGCCATATCTGCATAAAGTTGTCCTGCTTCCCCTGTGACCATCAGCAGTGGAATGAAGACGACAACATTCGTGAGCGTCGAGCCGAGCATTGCCCCCCGAACTTCTTGAGTTCCGTCGATCGCTGCTCGAAAGGCATTTTTTCCACGCTGCATGTGGGTAAATACATTTTCGATCACCACGATCGAGTTATCTACGACCATGCCAGTTGAGAATGCAATCCCAGCAAGGCTGATAATATTCAGCGATCGACCCAACCCCGACAGAACAATGAAAATCATCACTGAACTAATCGGAATCGTAATTGCAATCACAGCAACCGTTCGCATCGATCCTAAGAACAAGAGCAAGACGATTGTTGCAAGTAACGCTCCAGCGATCAGGTTTTCCTGCACGAACTTCACAGATTGACCAACATATTCGTTTTCGTCATAGTTAAAGACGAACTGAATTCCTTCTTTCTGCTCATCGAGCTGAGCTTGCAGTTCAGCGATCGCGTCACGAACCCCTTTGGAAATCTCAGGGACATTTGCTCCAACCTGGCGAATAATGCCAACTGCGACTGCGGGCTTATCATTAAACAGAAAAGCACCATCGCGAAGCTTGCGCCCCATTTCTACCTTTGCCACATCGCGAATGTAGACGGTTCCTGCCGCATCTCGCCGCACCACAAAGCCTGCAATCTGTTCAATATCTTGCGATCGGCTAATCGTTCTAACGCGATATTCTCGTCGCCCTAGCTCCAGAGGACCCCCTCGAATATCGCGATTGTTTTCCCGCAGCACACGCACAACATCACCGATCGTTAAATTGCGATCGGCTAATGCCTTGGGATCAACTCGAACTTCAACTTCTCGCTGCCGTCCGCCAGGAACAATAAACTGCCCAACGCCTTGAACTCGCCGCAATCGAGGTAAAACAATTTCTTCTGCTAAGTCCCGATAGTGATCAGGATTTGGCTCAAATCCAGGCTTTGTATCAAAGGGAATCCACATCATCGGAGAACTATTGCCCCCGACCAATTCCACATTCGACTCCGATGCTTCCGGTGGCAAATTCCCAACCTGCTGCAATCGATTGATCACATCGACCAATCGACGTTCAACATCGGTTCCTTCCTGAAATTCCAGCGTGATCGAACTCGCGCCAGCACGCGAAGCACTAATAATCTCTTTCACGCCCAGAACTTCTTCCATCTGTTCTTCGATCGGGCGAGTAATCAAATCTTCAACTTCTGTCGGAGCCGCACCTGGATAAGCTGTGCGAATTGTAATCTCAGGTCGATCGCCCCCTGGCTGCAATTCAAGCGGCAGTCGAAACAAAGAAAATACGCCAAAAATGGCAAGTAGACAGAACAAAACAAACGTTCCATGTCTCCAGCGAACCGCAGTTTCGATCAATTTCATGATGGGTCTCCGACAATTTTGACGGGTGCACCTTCATTCAATCCATCTCCGCCTCGCAGGACGATCTCTTGTCCCGATCGCAGTTCTGAGCTAAAGATCGCGACTTGTTTGCCCATATCTGTGACAAGTTCAACCGGGATCGGTTTTGCTTTGCCATCTGCGATCGTAAAAACAAACCATTCATTTCGCCGCCGCGTCAAAACATCCCGTGAGACGACAAAGCTTTCTCGATTCGTCGGTAATGTCAAAGCACCCGAAATCGCCATCCCAGGCAACATTCCTTGTGGTGGATTGATCTGAACCCTCACGCGTTGCCGCCGAGACGTTGTATCCGCAGAAGGCACAACGGCTGTAATGGTTGCTTGCTGTTTCCACTGCGGCAAAGCTCTAGCAGTTAACGCGATCGACATCCCCGGCGTCACTCTCCCGCTCAAATCCTCCGGCAATTCCAAGAACACATCAACTTGATTCCCGGAAACAAGGGTAACAATCTGCCCCGAACTTTGAACTAAATCGCCTCGGCTCACATGTCGGGTTTGGACAATTCCCGATTCGGTTGCGACGATCTGAGTTCGTCTCTGAGCCAGTTGAGCCTGATTGACCGTCGCGATCGCTGCTGCGACAGTTGCTTTTTGTGCGTCAATCTCTTCTCGAATTGGACCTGCTTTTGCTTCTGCTAAGCTTGCTTCTGCTGCGAGTCGTGCTTCGGTCGCTTGATCGACGTTCGATCGCGCTTCGACTAACAATCGCTGCGAAATGGCTCCTTCTTTCACGAGTCCAGACGTTCGCTTGAAGTTATCCTGAGCTTCTTGTTCTCGTGCTTTTGCTGCATTCACCGTTGCCTGTCGCTGCGCGATGATCTCCGGTCGCGTTCCGACTTGCAAGCGAGCTAAATTGCTGCGTTGTTGAGCGAGTGCTGCTTGGGCTTGAGCAATCCCTAACTGTTGATCGGAATCATCGAGAATTGCGATCGCCATCCCTGCTGTAACGCGATCTCCAGGCTGGACTAAAATCTCCTCCACAATCCCGCTGGTCTGCGCCCGAATCGTCGATTGCTGACTAGCTTCAACCTGTCCTAGAAGCTGTACCGTTCGGGTTGGAGTTCCCGTTGCCAGTTTCGTCGTTTCAACGGCTCTGGGGGGTTGTCCTTGCGGTTGAGCTACGGCAGGTCTTTCTCCTACCGGACTGAACATTCGCCAAACCCCAAACCCACCTACAGCGACTAGCCCAGTGCAAAGCAACCAGATCCAAGGTCTGCGATTTGGGGTGGTCGGTTGAGCATCGAATGTTTCAGGAGGATCGATCGAGGGCTGATGTTGAGAGTCGAGGGATTCCATAATTCAATGACGCGAAAGAGCAAAGCGGTCAAAGAGTACGCGAGACAAGCGAATGGACGATCGTCGAGGACTCGAAGCTAAATTTTTACGAATTTTTAATAATCATTGAGGATTCTAACCGATCGATATCGAATTTGGAAGGAAAAGTTATGCCGTAAAAAAGCCTTAGAATTTCTCTTCTAAGGCTTTTTCCAGATAATTTAGAATTCAGACGAAATACGAGTCGTGGGTCAACCTTCCGCCCCCACTTCTACGATTCCGTTGGATTCACAGCATGTAATCCACATTCCTTCTTCGTCGCATCTTCCCACCACCATCGACCTTCACGCTCATGCTGATTGGGTAGCACTGCTTTCGTACAAGGCTCACAGCCAATGCTGATAAAGCCCCGCTCATGCAGAGGATTGTAGGGAACTTCATACGCCCGAATGTAGGTCCAAACTTGAGCAGACGACCAATTCGAGAGCGGATTGAATTTGATTAACTCACGATCGTCAGAAGAAAACGCACCATCGACTTGCACGATCGGCACATCTGAACGAGTCGAAGGGCTTTGATCTTTGCGCTGTCCTGTGATCCAAGCATCCAAACTAGACAGCTTGCGGCGCAGAGGTGCAACCTTGCGAATTCCACAGCATTCTTTGTGTCCATCTTCGTAGAAGCTGAACAGCCCTTTTGCTTTTACAAAAGCTTCGAGTTGTGCAGCATCAGGAGAGAGAATGTCGATCGCAATTCCGTAGTGTTTTCTGACTTTCTCAATAAACTGATAAGTCTCGGAATGCAGTCGCCCTGTATCCAAACTAAAAACCTGAATGTCTTTCTTCAAGCGATGTGCAATGTCAATGAGTACAACATCTTCTGCACCGCTAAATGAAATTGCAATGTTGTCATATAAGCTCAGTGCCTTTGCCACAATTTTCTGAGGGCTGAGGCTGGATAATTCCTCATTTAAGCTAGGAATATCTAGAGCAGGTTGCGCGGTACTTTGCGCCATGATTGTGTTCTCCGGATCTTCGTCAGCATCCATTATCTAACTTCAGGGGACGGATTGTGTTGAGTTAAACTAGAGCATCTTGGTGGAGTTGAAAAATGACACAAGCGAAATCGAGATTTCGCACGATCGAGGATTATCTGGCGTATGACGATGGAACAGACATCCCTTACGAATTGGTTGACGGGGTGTTAGTCGAAATGGGCGCGGAAAATCCTGGGAATATTGCGATCGCAATTTTTTTGATCTCTGTCCTCCTCCAACTTTCAGTTCCTCACTATCTCATTCATCGCGGAACTGAAATCGTAGTTCCGAGTCAAAGTGTGACCAGTCGATATCCCGATTTGATCGTCTTGACGGAAGCATGTTGGTCGGCACTTTCTGGAGCGAAGCGATCACTAATCACACCAGAGATGCCTGCTCCTGCTTTAGTAATCGAAGTCGTTTCGCCCGGTGAGCCAGGAGAGAAAAACTACGACAGAGACTACATCGATAAGCGGAAAGAATACGCAGCGCGAGGCATTCCAGAGTATTGGCTGATCGATCCGTCTCGAAATGTCGTCATTGTTTTGCATTTGAGCGGACAACTCTATCAAGAAATTGGACGTTTTCAGGGTCAAGATCAGATTGTTTCTCCTACATTTCCAGGGCTAACTCTAATCGCAGAACAAATTTTGCAAGCAGGTGTTTAGCTCAAAGGCATGCCAAGCTGACTCAAATTCAAAACATGTCCTCCTACGACTAAATAAACGGTATCCGCGATCGCGCCCAACCGCCGCGTTAAATTCCCCAAGCGATCGCGAAACACTCTTCCTATCGGATAAGCCGGAACTACACCCCAGCCTGTTTCTTCTGCCACAAAAATGAGCAAGCTTTCTGTTTGTTCAAAACTCTGAAACAGATCGGCAATTGTCTTCTCCCATTCCGTTTCAGACTGGTCTAAAAGATTCGCCAACCAAGTTCCTAGCGAATCAATCAATAGACAATCCGATGAATTCGCGATCGCATCACTTAGCTCGACTGGAACAGATTGAGTCTGCCATTCCAAAGGACGACGTGATCGATGTAACTCAATCCGCGCCTGCCATTCTGGATCGTCAGAATTTTCTTGAGCTGTTGCAATATAAATAACAGATTGACCGGAATCCTTTGCCAGTTTTTCTGCCCATTCACTTTTGCCCGATCGCGCTGCCCCCGTCACCAAAATCACTTGTGCCATAAATTTTTCAGATAAAATCTTTGCTGAATCTGAATTCCCCGCTACAATTAGCCTTACTTCAACCTAAGACAGAGCAGCAATGAAGAAAGATCTGCGGCGAATTGAAGACACCTTACTTCAACTCAATAAACGAGTCCCTACGCTCGACACTGCTCCGACCCCAGAGCCTGAACCTCTGCAAAAACCAGTCTCATTTGATCTTCACACAAAGCCGCCTAAAGTCGTTGAACCTGAAATCGCTGCACCTCCGAGTGTTAAACCCGCGCCAAGTTCAGACCCCAAGCCGCTCAATCTCCCTAAACTCAAAGCACCTAATTTTTCCAGCCATCGCAACGCCGCAAATCCTGCTTTGGCATCCAGCCTGCTCGCTGAAATGCAAGTGATCACAGAAAGCTGGCACACTGAACTGAACCAGATTTTACGCCAAATCCAGGATCTCTATTTAGAAGGACCCATTGTCGATGGCTGGCTCGAATCCCACACAGGTGAACCCCTCGGCGATCTTTCCACGCTTCGTCATGCTGAAGTCGATCGCTTAATGAGCTACATCGAAGAAATCTGCGCCACCCCAATTCCAGGGACAAAAGACGCACCCAAAGCTGGATATCGCCTCTGTGGCATTAATGCCGATGGTCAGCGCTGGTCATATCCCTGTCCGACTGAGCAAATTCCCAGCCTCAGTCTTGCGATCGCCCGATATCACAAACTTCGCCAGCTGCTCGATCGCAAACAAACCTTAGAAAATCGTCTCACGGGACTAGCTGAAACGCTCGTAATCATGCACGGACAGATGCAAGATTAGGCGTTTCGGGCACTCTAAAGCTTGACTTGATTCAAGCCTGAGGTATGGTTGTGCCCACACTCCCCATTTCCGCCATCATTTGCACCCACAATCGCGATCGCTATCTCGGTTTAGCGATCGATAGCCTGCTTGCCCAGGATTTCGCAGACTTTGAAATCATCGTCGTCGATAACGCCTCCACCGATAGCACTCGTCAAGTCGTCGAAGCTCGATTAAAGAACCCGAAAATTCGCTACATTCATGAACCTGAAATCGGCTTATCCGTCGCCCGCAACACAGGTGCAAGAATTGCCCACGGCGAGATTTTGGCTTACTTAGATGACGATGCGATCGCCTCTCCGCACTGGCTCACCACCCTTTATAACGCCTACCTTCATAATCCAAACCTCGCGATCGCGGGTGGCAAAGTCACTTTAATCTGGACAGATGACATGACGGCTCCAGACTGGCTCTCGGATGGACTTGCCGGAAATTTAGGGGCATATGATTTAGGAGATTCGGTCGTTAACATCGATCGCCCCGGACTGACCCCACGCGGCTTGAACTACTCCATCCGGAAAACCTTTCTCAATCAGATTGGCGGCTTCGATCCGAATCTAGGACGAGTTGGTAAAAATCTTCTTTCTAATGAAGAACTTCACATGACCAATCGCGCCCTGCAAATGGGCTGGGAAGTTGCCTATATTCCGGCTGCTCATGTTGCGCATCATGTCGCTCCGGAGCGTGTCAAACGGCGGTGGTTTCTGAATCGCGGTTGGTGGCAAGGCATTAGCGAATGTTATCGCGAACAAATTGCAGGCGAAGCTGGAATCGGTCAATTTCGTCGTGGGGGAGAACGCTTAATTCGTGGACTGTACAAGTCCGTCAAATTTGCGACGAACCCAACTCAGCGGTTTGAAAATCTTGTTTACAGTTACGGTCAAATTGGCTATTTAATCAAAGCCTTGCAAGGACTTGTCTTTTCTTCTAGATCTGTAAAGCGATCGTAAAACTTATCCGTATAGCACTGACAGCAGTGTTTTCATTCGGCAAGAATATTACGTAGATTCCACATCTGTAAAAATCCTGATCGTAAGAATGTGGATCAGGACGTACCCTTTCTCGTCACAGCTTTAGAAATGACTGCTACTCAGGTATCTTCCACAACACCTCAGACCGCAGCCTCGGTTCGCGATCTCGTTCAGGACGCTTATCATCAGGGGGCTTCCAGTCTCTATATGCAAATTGGTCGCGCTCCTTTTTACCGACTACAGGGCAAACTCATTCCTCAAGATCACTTTGCGCTGATCACACCCGATCGCTACAACCATTACATCCAAGAAATTTTATCGCCATCGCAGCTGAAGCAATATCTCGAAACTCAAAAGCTAGACACGAGTGTGCAGATCCAGGGGTTCATCCAAGCCCGGTTAAATTGTGGTCTGACGACACAGGGCGTTCCAGCAATGAGTTTGAGTGCGATCGAGTTGGATCAGCCGAGCGAAGATTTGAAAGAATTTGGAACCATTCGCCGCATGGTAAAAGATGCATTAGAACAAAACGCATCCGACATTCATCTGCAAGTTGGCGAAACTCCGAGATATCGCATTCAGGGACAGATGCACTTGCAAGCGCAATACGGAACCATCACACCCCGCCAGTTTGAAGAATTTCTAGAAGAGATCCTCTCCCCTGAGCAACGAGAAGCTTTTCATACCAAGCAAGAATTAGACACTGCCATTTTCTATCCAAATCTTGTGCGATGCCGAGTTAATTGTGCTCAATCGTTGATGGGTGGCGTGATGGTGTTACGGCTCATTTCCCTAGAAGTGCCCACAATCGCGAAACTCCGACTTCCCGATCGTTTAGCCCAACTCGTTGAAGAACGCCAAGGATTGATCCTCGTCACTGGACCTGTCAACTCTGGAAAATCCACGTCACTCGCGGCAATGCTGCGTCATGTCAACGACACGTTACCTCGCAAAATTGTCACGATCGAAGATCCGATTGAATATGTTCATGCCTCCAATCAATGCTTGATCACGCAGCGAGAAGTTGGACTTCATACCCAGGAATTTAAAGAGGCACTCCGCGCAGCCCTAAGGCAAGATCCAGATATCTTGCTGATTGGAGAGATGCGCGATCGCGAAACCGTCGATACAGCAATCCGCGCAGCACTCACCGGACATTTAGTTCTCGGAACACTCCATACCAAAGGAACCGTCAACGCCGTGAAGCGGCTCCTCAACTTCTATACCCCCGAAGAACAAGACTCGGTTCGCATTCAAATCGTAGAAGCTTTGAGAGCCGTCATTGGACAAGCCCTTGTCCCAACGATCCAAGGCGGTCGAGCAGCAGCACTTGAAATCATGCTCAATACCGATACCATTCGCGATTATCTACAAAAAGGCTGCCTCGACGAAATTTATCAACTGATGGAAGAAGGCACAGACGGCTCTCAAACTCTGAACCAAGCGTTATTCGATCTCTATAAAAATGGTGAGATTACCGATGAGAATGCGCTATCAGCATCGCTTCATCCAGACGACTTAAATTACATGATCAAAAACGAATCGCGTCGATCGAGCCGCTCTGGATTGATGAGCAAGGCTTACTACAATCAATCGCCACTCTAGGACAGGGTTGTTTTCAGCTAGAAAAAACGATTTGATTCAGCGCGTTGTGACTTGGCTCAACTCTCTAGCCCAGGATCTCGATGGGTAGAGGAACGTTGAATGTCAATCCTTATGGAGGATGCAAAATCATTCATCGCCTGAAAGTTAAATCTACCGACTTTAGTTCGATCGCGAATTCAACCGCCAGAAGTCACGGAATTCCGTGACTTTTTTATTAAGTTCTTGAAAACCTTTGCTATGTAAGTACTTCAGCCAATTATTAAATTTTTGTCATATTTAACAGCGGCTTACTATAATGTGAACGATTGTAAAGGTTTCAGAAAGGCAACCACTTCAATCCGAAAGTGCTCTGAATCATTGAGAAGATTCAGAATGTTCAGTTGATAAATCTCTTTAGATAGAGGGATTCTATGTTCCACCATCTGATAGTCCAATCCAAAAACCTCTACATTCTGTTGTTTAAGTTCACTTTACTTAATAAAACCGGGGTAGAATGATTCCAGTAGGTAGAAATCCTCATTGGACATTCCTCCCTTCTACAACTTGATCCGCCAAGCACCTTACAAGTGTTTGATCGTGGGAATTGTGACCGCCGCCTCACTATTGAGACATTACCCCGCCGCCACGACTCCCGCCGCCCGTAGCCTCGCTTTTTGAATCGGGCAACTTTAGCGGATTGAGTCTAAACGGTTTAAAGCACCGATCCCCCTCTGATCTCTCTACAAACTGGTCACTGATGTCATGGTGAGTACTTCATTTCCTTGGTTAACGGCCATTATCGCCCTACCTCTTGTCGCTTCCTTCATGATTCCCCTTGTCCCTGATAAACAGGGTAAAACGGTTCGTTGGTATGGCTTAGGTGTCGGTTTGGCGGATCTCGTTCTCGCAATCTATGCTTTTTGGAAGCACTACGATTTCCAAAATCCGGATTTTCAGCTCGTCGAAAATTACGCCTGGATTCCCCAAATCGGTGTGAACTGGACACTGGCAGTCGATGGCATTTCAATGCCGCTCGTCATTCTAGCGGCTCTGGTCACAACACTCTCCATGCTGGCAGGCTGGAAAGTTACCAATAAGCCCCGCTTGTTCTACTTTCTGCTGCTCATTATGTACAGCGCACAAATTGGGGTGTTCTGTGCTCAAGATATGATTCAGTTCTTCCTGTTATGGGAAGTTGAACTGGTTCCCGTCTACATCCTGATTGCTATCTGGGGTGGGCCTAAGCGTTTGTATGCTGCAACTAAATTCATCCTCTACACCGCATTAGCTTCGATCTTTATTCTAGTTTCGGCACTGTCGATGGCATTCTACGGTGATAACTTCACCTTCAACATGCAAGAGCTAGGACTGAAAGACTATTCTCTGACCTTTGAATTACTGGCTTACGTTGGATTTTTGATTGCGTACGGTGTCAAACTGCCCATTTTCCCACTTCATACTTGGCTACCGGATGCTCACGGTGAAGCTTCTGCTCCAGTTTCAATGATTCTGGCGGGTGTACTTCTGAAGATGGGTGGGTATGCGCTGATTCGGATGAACATGGAGATGCTGCCTCATGCTCACGTTTACTTCGCTCCGATTCTGGCGATTCTCGGAATTGTAAATATTATCTACGGTGCATTGGCTTCCTTTGCTCAACGAAACTTGAAGCGTCGGATGGCGTACTCTTCGATTTCGCACATGGGCTTTGTGTTGTTGGGGATTGCATCGTTCACCGAACTGGGTATGAGCGGAGCAGTTCTGCAAATGGTTTCCCACGGTTTGATTGCTGCGGCTCTCTTCTTCTTGGCTGGGGTGACTTACGATCGGACTCACACCTTGGATATGGATGAAATGGGTGGACTCGCGAAAAAAATGCCTTCGACCTTTGCCCTGTTCACGATTTGTTCGATGGCATCTCTCGCTCTGCCAGGAATGAGCGGATTTGTGGGTGAGTTAGCTATCTTCCTCGGTTTCACCAGCAGCGACGCTTATACTTCAGCATTCAAAGTCGTTGTGCTTTTACTCGCTGCGGTAGGCTTGATTTTGACTCCGATCTATTTGCTCTCAATGTTGCGTGAAATGTTCTACGGCAAAGAAGGCAAAGCAGTCAAAGAGATTTTCTTAGATGCGAACCCTAGAGAGTTGTTTATTACCGCTTCCTTGATTGTCCCCATCATTGCGATTGGTCTGTATCCAAAACTGATTACGCAGACTTACGATGCGAAAACGGTTCAGGTCGCTCAGAATGCTCGCAATGCGGTTCCGGTTGTTGCACAGCAAATGGTTTCCTTGCCTGGATTAGCAGCACCGCAAATTCCTGCTGCTCAGCCCAAACTGTTGGGCATGATCAAGTAAGAAAGAGTTCCCTCAAAGAATGTTCGTTGCCTGGGTTTTTACCCAGGCTTTTTTTGTCGCTATTGTTTGACCTGATGCGCTGAACCGATCGCGGACTTTAAATCTGCAAATCCCGATCGCTGAAGTTTTTCTTCTAATCCCCGCAAGATCCGCTTTACCATGGTTGGACCTTCATAAATCCAGCCTGTATAGACCTGAATCAAACTTGCTCCAGCCGTGATTTTCTCCCAAGCGTCTTCTGCTGAGAACACACCACCGACTCCAATAATCGGTAAGCTGCCCTGCGTTTGTTCCCAGATCAAGCGAATCACTTCCGTCGATCGCGCTTTCACAGGTGCGCCGCTAATTCCGCCTGCTTCATCTTGAATCGCATTGCCTCGAATCGTTTGAGTCTTCAGACCGTCTCGTCGGATCGTGGTATTCGTTGCGATAATGCCAGCCAATTGATATCGCTGAGCGAGTTCAACGATCGCAGCAATATCTTCTGTTGCTAAATCTGGTGCAATCTTGACCAGCAAAGGTTTTTCCGATTGATTCTCAGTTTGCAGCGCCGACAGAATTGGCTCTAACTGGTCGGTCGATTGCAGCGATCGTAAGCCTGGGGTATTCGGAGAACTCACATTCACGACAAAGTAATCACCTAGACTTTTGAGTAAGCGAAAACTACTCAGATAATCTTCTGCTGCGGATTCTAGTGGAGTAATTTTCGACTTACCCAAATTGACTCCGATCGGGATGTTAGACACTCGATCTTGCAACCGTTCTTGTAACGCTGCGGCTCCTTGATTGTTAAAGCCCATGCGATTGAGAACCGCCAAATCTTCGACTAATCTGAACAATCGCGGCTGCGGATTTCCCGGTTGAGCGTGAAAGGTGACGGTTCCCACTTCTACAAACCCGAAGCCAAAGCTAGGTAAAACATTGGTTGCAACGCCATCTTTATCAAAGCCTGCCGCAAGTCCGATCGGATTTGGAAAATTCAACCCCCAAAGCGTTTGAGATAGCTGAGGCGAGGTATATCCATACAGGCGTTCTAAATACGATCGCAACCAGCTTTGCTCCGGTGAACTGAGCCACGAGAGCGATCGCATTGCCTGAGAATGAAGAAATTCCGGATCAGCTTTCAACCCAGAAAACAGCACCGGACGCAGCATCGATCGATAAAAATCTGACACGGTAAAAAAATCAGTTCTTACAAGAGAGCAAGGCTACAGTAGCGCATTTTGAGCGTGGAATATCGTGCAAAACCAATTCGCTCCGGGCACTCTAAAGAGCGAGTAGGCAACTGTGCCTGTCCGTGTTATCCCCCGACAGATCGCTCATGGGTTACTCGAAAGAGACAACACAATCCCAACATCAATTACTTGCCCTCAGCCGTGTATTGCAACAATTACGTGAGGGTAAGACTGTCGCGATCGAAACGATTTATCTCTATCTCAATACTTGTTTCATGTTCGATCTCGTTTGGATCGGACTTTACGATCGTACCGAACATCGTTTAATTGGTAAAGGGGGAAAAAGCCCGATTTCAGATTCGCCGCTGCTCAAACAGCGATTTTCACTGACAGCAGGCGATATTCTTGAACAGGCAGTGATCCAGCAAAAACCTCTGACCCTTCCAGATCTCAGAGAAGAGCAGCGAGCAAATGAATGGCGTAGATTTGCTGAAAAAGCAAATATTCAAGGCACGATCATTTTTCCAATTACGTTTAAAGATCGGTGTCATGGAGTTGCCATTTTAGGCTCGCGGCTATGGGGAAATTTTCCAAAAGCTGACGAGCGATCGCTGATTTCGATCGCATTAGGTGAGTTTGCTGCAACGCTAGAAACCGCAGAAGTAGAACTCAAAAAGCAGCAAATTAAACCCATTGATCGCCCAGTTCTGGCAATGCTAGAAGAACTGCGATTTCTTAAAAACTTTGACCAGCGATTGGATCGGGTGATCGATCAGACGCAGCAATTCATTCAGCCTGCGCGAACGAGTGTGTATTGGTTTGAAAGAACTCATCGGTGTTTTTGGCGCAGAGCAACGAGTCAAAAAGGGACACGTTTGAGCGATCAAACCGCAGGGTTAACAGTCCAAGAAATGAGCAGCTTTTATCAGGCACTCAAAGCAGATCAGGTGATTGCGATCGGTGAATCGATGGGAATGGTCAAAGCTCACCTTACCATGCGTGTCATGGAATATATTCGAGCACGATCGCTAATTGCTGCGCCGATTTTGTACCAAGATGAACTCTTAGGATTTCTTGCCGCAGAAAGTGATGAACCGAGAGTGTGGCAGGATGCAGAAAAACAGTTGATTCGAGCAGCCGCACAACTGATCGCGCTGGTATCTCCACTCGAAGAAATGGAAGCTACGATCGAGCAAATCAAACTCGATCAGGCGTTGACCGCAAAAGTTGCTCAAGCAATTTACAGCATCAGCGATGGAAAAACGGCTCTACAAAATGCTGCGGCTCTACTGATTCAACGCTTGAAAATTGATCGGGTGCTGGCTTTGAGCTATAGCGCTGATCACGATGCATTTGAAGTTCACTATCAGATCCAGCCGAAGTATAAGAAAACATTACCCACTTGGTTCGCATCATTAAGTCCGATTGATTGGCAAATGTTAGAGAAATCGACCGATGCGATCGCGATTGAGAATTTAGAAGATGATTTGCGATTTGCAGCTTGGAGAACGCCCCTCCTCGAAATGGGAGTACGATCGCTGTTAGTTTGTAATACAGCACCCGGTCAATCTATCCAAGGACTCGTGATTTTGGCACATGAAGCTCCCAGAGTCTGGAGCCAAGTAGAAAGCGAATTAACCAAGATTGTTGCTCAGCAGATTGGGATTGTCCTGAGACAGTGGAAGTTGCAGCAGCAAAATGAACAACAGCAGAAAATTTATCAAACCATTCAATGGGGATTGACCACGATTCAGCAAACCCAGCATCTGGATTTGCTGGAAAAGTCAGCTTTGCAATACATTGGTCAGACGTTAGAAGCGCCATTAGCGATTTTGGTGGCTTGGTCAGCAGGGCGACGGGTTGGACGAATTGTGCAATCGAATCAGGAGCGCAAATTCAATCTTGATCCGGTGATGAAAGTCTCGCTCGAGACGGATACCTTTCTTCACCGCGTCCTCGCTCATGAGGGAGTTCTACCAGTCTCGATCGATGAAATTCCCATTGAAACTCGCCAATGGTTAAATGCTCCCGGAATCGGTCAGCTCCTCGCCATTACACTCCGCACTGCGCCAGAGCATGAGCCGACCGGAATTTTACTGGTGGCGGATAGTTTGGGGCGGCAGTGGATTGATCGAGAACATCAAGTACTGAATACGCTGGTCGCACAGCTCGCTTGGTCACGTCGCCATTTGATGATCTCGGAAAGTTTAAAGCGCGATCGCGAACGGCTAGAACGTCTGAGCTGGTATAAGCATCGGCGTTTAGAAGACATGTATCGCACGGTGAAATTTAGCGCGTCCAAGCTAAGCGAACTCCCAGAAACAACTCCACGCCATACCCAACTTGTGCGTCAAATCGAGGACGCGATCGAACCTGCACGCCAAGTCATCCGGGATGAACAGTGGCAATTAACCGTGAGAAACGAAACCGTTCAAATGATTGGATTAGTTAGACGCGCCCTCGATCGCGTCGATCATCTGATCAAACAACGTCAACTCTGGTCACAAGTTCATCATGAGATTAATCCGATGGTCTTTGGAGACATTACTAAGATTGAATTGGTCTTGTATGAATTGCTCCTAATTGCCTGCCAGCGAGCCAATCTAGGAGGACGGATTGACATCTGGTGTCGGCCGATTGACGCACAGTGGTTAGAGATTGCAATTACCGATGATGGCACGGTCGAGCCGCGTCTCGTCGAAGATCTAGAAGCTGGACGGGCTGTAGACTTACTTGCTCCTTCGACTTTAGATAAAGTCCCTGGATTGCATCTAGCCATTTGCCAATCTTTGATGCAGCAAATGGGATCGGAATTCAACCTTTACAAATTGGAAGATGGGCGCATTATGAGTCGATTAGTACTATCAATCGGGTAGGATTACGGAATTTCATAGACTTTAGTCTTCACAAACTAAAACTCCCGATACAATGTTCGCTGTAAGGTTTGAATTGAGTTCGACCTAAAAGACTTTTGACTTGTGAGGGTGGTATGGCTACGGCACTGAATTCTAGACGATCAAAAAAATTAGGTTCGGTGTCCCATTCATCTCTGCGGCAATTACCGAATCAGGAAAAACCCCCTCAATGGTTGCGATCGCTGCTTCTAGCTCAGCAGGCTTCAGTGATTGCCACATTTGTTTTGGCAGGTTCAGTACTTGCTGTTTATGGCTGGACAGTGTATTCTCAGCAACTCTGGGGTAGAGAATACAGCAAACTAGAACAATTACGCCGCAGTGAACGCCAAATCACTGAAAGTGGAGAAGTTCTTAAAAATCAGATTGCTGATCAGTCGGCTCGTCCCGGTGCGGGTCTAGTGCCTTCTAAACCGGAAAATATGATTTTTCTCAAAACGGCTCCGATGCGTCCCGATAATGCTGTTGCTCCCTCTTCGCAAGCTTCGCCCGTTGCTCCCATAGGATATTAGTTATGTCAAAACGAGGAAAGCCCACCTCCTCACCTCATCGTCCCCCAACGCCCAACCCACGGAGATCGAAACTGCCGTTGATGGTGGAACAAGCCTATGAACGTGTTTTTGACTCTTCTGCAACCGCACAAGCATTCGGGCGATTTGCGGATCATTGGGTAGAACGATTCCGGACGGCTCAAGCAAAACCCAGCGCACGTCGCCTCTTTATCGTCTGGGCAATTCTCGTCGGTGCAACAGGACTATTAGCCTTAAATCTCGTTCGACTCCAGGTGTTTCAGGCTCCTGATTTGTTGGAGCAAGCGCGATCGCAACAAACGACGTTTTTACGCCCCTTTGTCCCCCGTCGCCCGATTAGCGATCGCAATGGCAATACGTTAGCGATCGATCGTCCGGTTTATACCCTCTACGCACACCCGATCGCCTTTAAAGCTCCGAAAACGGAAATTGCCACCCAACTCTCTAGTGTTCTCGGAACGACCCCGGGCGAATTATTGCAACGGTTTAATTCAGCAGAAAGTGGGGTTCGCGTCGAATATGCGATTTCTGAAGCGGCAGCCGATCGCATTCAAGGGATGCAAATCGACGGATTAGAACTTGCTCAACAACAGCAGCGCCTTTATCCACAGCAAAATCTCACAGCCGATGTCGTTGGGTATTTGGATATCGATCGCATTGGACAGGCAGGTGTTGAATATACGCATAGTAATCTTTTAGAGCGATCGGTAAAATCGGTGCGATTGAGCCGGACAGGGGCTGGTGTGATGATGCCAGATCGGATCCCGGGCGGATTTTTACAGTCAGATAATTTGCATTTGCAATTAACGATTGATAGCCGAATTCAACGCGCTGCGCTTGTAGCCCTGCAACCGCAGTTGAAGAAATTCAAGGCAAAGCGCGGGGTTGTGATTGTGATGGATGCCAGAGATGGAGGGATTCGGGCGTTAGTGTCTGATCCGTCTTATGACCCGAATGAATTCTACAAAGCAAAAGTTGAGCAGTTTAAGAACTGGGCATTGACGGATTTGTATGAGCCAGGATCAACGTTTAAGCCGTTGAATGTTGCGATCGCGCTAGAAGCAGGTGCGATCCAGCCGAATCAAGTGATCAACGATGAAGGGGCAACCCAAATTGACGGATGGCCGATTCAGAATTTTGACTACTCCAGCGCAGGGGCACGCGGACCCAGCACGATTACTCAGATTTTGGAGCATTCGAGCAATGTTGGCATGGTGAGAATTGTGCAGCAAATGCCTCGCCCCACCTATTACGCTTGGTTGGAAAAAATTGGTTTAGGAAAACCGACCGGAATTGATTTGCCATTTGAAACAGCAGGACAACTTAAAGATCAGAAAACTTTCTCTGAATCTGCGGTTGATGCGGCAACCAGTTCTTTTGGTCAAGGATTTTCGCTCACCGCCATGCAGCTTGTGCAACAACAAGCCATTCTTGCCAGCGGCGGCAAGTTGTTAACGCCGCATGTGGTGCAAGGGTTATTTGATGAGAATGGACAACCTTACTGGCGGGCAACCTTGCCTGAGCCGAAACAAGTCTTTTCGCCGCAGACCACGCAAACCGTACTGCGAATGATGGAATCGGTTGTGCAAAACGGAACCGGGAAAGCCGCACAAATTCCGAATTATCGGATTGGTGGGAAGACGGGAACCGCGCAGAAGGCAGGTCCGAATGGTGGATATATTGAGGGCGCGAAGATTACGAGTTTTGTGAGTATTTTCCCGATCGATGCGCCGCGTTATGTAGTAGCAGCAGTCATTGATGAGCCAAAAGGAGAAGATGCATTTGGTTCGACAGTGGCAGCCCCGATTGTGAAAGCGGTGATGGAGGCGTTAATTACAGCGGACAAGATTCCTCCAAGTCAGCCGGATGCACCTGCGCCGAATGCGATTCAGAATCCTGTGCCGAATCCAGCGGCGACACCGTAGTCGTCAACTCTATGAATTTTGGGGAGTGGGGAGTAGGGAGAACCAGACTCAGATTGTGCTCTATCTCCCTATCAGATTGAGTGTGGCAGCCGATGCAATCTGCTTATTCTTCCGGTTTTACCTGGGGAAGACCCATGCTGTAGTTCAATACGCGGCTTTCTAGGTTGTAGGAGATTTCGCCTTTTTGAAGCAGCGATCGCACTAAATGCTCTAAATCTGACCCAATTCGGCGCAAATTGTAGTCGGTTAGCGATTCGCCGCTGTAAGATTCAACCAGTTCATCAAACTTGCTGTAGATCTTTTGCAGTGCATCTTGATTCCACAGCAGCTCATTGTCGGGATCAACGTCTAGTGTCAGAACCTTATCGCTCTCAACTAGCTCATTATTTTGCACTTCTGCCGTAAAAATATGAATGTGGCGAGTTGTGGACTTGAGTAACATAGGCTGACCTAAGATTCGTATAACCTGCTTTAAGCATTGTAAATGCACTTCCTGCGAAAAATCTTCATCGCCTCAAATCTGTCCATCGATCTTCCTCGCCCCTAAGAATTGATTTCTCATGTCGAAAGTCCTCAAACTCCTATTTATCCGCCACGCTCAATCGATCGGGAACATCGAAAAACGGATGCAAGGTCACGGCGATTACGAACTCTCTCCGCTGGGTCGGCAACAGTCAGAGAGCCTTGCCAAGACTCTTCGGACTGAATCGTGGCGA
This sequence comes from Leptolyngbya sp. FACHB-1624, assembly GCF_047649235.1. Classification (NCBI taxonomy): domain Bacteria; kingdom Bacillati; phylum Cyanobacteriota; class Cyanophyceae; order Leptolyngbyales; family Leptolyngbyaceae; genus Leptolyngbya; species Leptolyngbya sp. FACHB-1624. The sequence continues at coordinate 5,339,425 of NZ_CP180258.1, read as the reverse complement.
CCTTCGCACGTTTATACCAGTCCGCTCAAACGGGCAGTGCAAACGACGGAAATTTTACTCTCCTATTTTCAAGTGCCGCATCTACCCGCAGCGGTGAGCGATTTGATCGATCCAGATAGCGAAACCCCAATCGAAGCAGACGAGACGAGCCCAAAAACAATTCCAGTCGAACACGCAGAAGAATTAAAAGAATTTCAGAACGGAATTTTTCAAGGGTTAACTTGGGCAGAAGCACAGACTCGCTATCCAGATTTGTGTCGAAAACTGGAAAGTTCGCCGGATTGGATTCCGATTCCAGAAGCAGAAACGCTATACGATGCCCGCGATCGAGCGAAACGATTTCTCGATCGAATTATGCAGCGTCATCGCGATGGGGATCAACTTTGGATTGTTAGCCATAGCTGGATTTTGCAACACTTAATCGCTCAATTACTAGGAAGCGATAGATCTTGGCGATTACGGGCACACAATACTGCCCTGTTTGAGTTTTGGATTGATCGATCGCGATGGGAACTGCAAAATCAGAATCGCTTCAATACAGATTTATGGCAAATTCGTCGGTTTAATGATTCGCGTCATTTACATTAGAAATACTGACGTAAGATATCGGTCAGAATTGCGTTTTTTAGACAAAAAAATGTCCTTTTTGAAAGTTATGCTTGCTCTAATTACCAAAACACGAGATATATTATCGTAGAGCCTTCCGAGTCAGGGTTATTCGTTTACTTACTAATAAATCCTCATGATTGTAAGTCCGGTCAACGATATCTACAGGCAAGCTCATCAAGGGAGCGTTGCAGCGATCATTCAAGTTCTGAATGATAAGCTTTCAGATTCAGGCGTAAGAACTCGTGCGATTTTCGCAAACGGGGTTTTGCAACTGCTCTGTGAAGCGGCGACTGCGGAACAGCTCGATCGAGCCGCCCTTACCGAGCGCATTCGCAAGATTCTCGAGTCGATTTCGCCGCGCAATGTGCGACGAGTCAATATCAATTGTCGAATTGTGCGCGAGCAGCAGTTGCTTTGGTTTGAGGAAATCAATCGCGATCCCGATGGGCAGTTGCTTTGGGCACAAGAGATTGCGCTGCGACGACCGAACCCAATTAAAGGGATGTTTCAAGATTTACGAGAGACGTTCAGTGAGCGCGATGATCTGCCCCGAACGCTTTCTCCCCAAGCTGTACGCGAGAAACGGCAATTCAATCGCGGGATTTTGGGTGGAGTGGTGTTGACGGCAGGCTTGATGTTGGCGGGACTCGGGGTTTATGCCATGACCGGCGGCAAGATTCTGCCGGGGCAGCCTCCACAAGCAGCAGATTCTCCTCAAGCAACCTGGAAAAGCAGTATTAAGCAAGATGGTGACTCCTTTGCAACCGCAGTCCGAGTTGCAGAACGAGCAGCCAAAGCGAGTAAAGATGCCAAAACCCCGGCTCAGTGGCAAGAAGTAGCGGATATGTGGGGAACGGCTTCACGGTTGATGTCTGAAGTTCCGAACAATCATGCTCGTGCGGATGTCGCTAAAAATCGAACTCAGGCTTACCGTAAAAACCAGGAAGTTGCTCTGCGGAACTTAAAATAATTTTGTGTTCGCAATTTATGTGAGGCTGTTGACAATTGCAACAATTGCATACAGTGCCATTTTTGATTGAGATGCTTTGCTCAAGCAATGTTGCGATCGCACTCAATCATTCTTGAGCCAGAGTCTTAATGTAATCTTCCAGGCTACTCTAAGTGCGATCGAGTTACCGTTGAAGGAACGGTTGCTTCTGGCTGTTACAGAGTTAGCAGAGAATTTTTATGGCACAAAGTTTTGGTGTAATTGGTCTTGCCGTGATGGGCGAGAACCTCGCGCTCAACGTTGAGCGGAACGGATTCCCAGTTTCGGTCTATAATCGCAGCCGCGAAAAAACCGATGCCTTCATGGCACAGCGGGCAGGCGGCAAGAATGTTCAGGCGACTTATACGATCGAAGAATTTGTCGCTTCATTAGAGCGTCCGCGCAAAATTTTGATCATGGTGAAAGCGGGTGCGCCTGTGGATGCGATGATCGAGCAGCTGAAACCGCTATTGGATGAAGGAGATATTCTCATTGATGGCGGTAATTCTTTATTTACCGATACAGCGCGGCGGGCACGCGAACTCGAAGCGGCTAAGTTTACGTTCATTGGCATGGGCGTGAGCGGCGGTGAAGAAGGCGCGTTAAATGGGCCAAGCTTGATGCCGGGGGGAACGAGAACGGCTTATGAATATCTAGAGCCGATTTTGACGAAGATTGCGGCTCAGGTGGATGACGGAGCTTGTGTGACTTACATTGGGCCAGGTGGCGCGGGTCACTACGTCAAAATGGTGCACAACGGCATTGAGTATGGCGATATGCAGTTGATTGCAGAAGCCTATGATTTGCTGAAAAATGTGGGCGGATTGACTCAGGACGAGTTGCATCAGGTGTTCATGGAGTGGAATGAGACTCCTGAGCTGAATTCGTATCTGATTGAAATTACCGCAGATATTTTCAAAGTCTTTGATCCCGATACTCAGAAGCCTTTGGTTGAGTTGATTCTGGATGCTGCGGGGCAGAAGGGAACGGGTCGCTGGACGGTGACGGATGCGTTGGAATTGGGGGTTGCGATCCCGACGATCATTGCTGCGGTGAATGCGCGGATTATGTCGTCTTATAAGACGGAGCGGATGGAGGCTTCGCAGCAGTTGAGCTATGAGAGTCCGAAGTTTGAGGGCGATCGCAAAACGTTTATCGATGCGGTGCGGGATGCGCTGTATTGCTCGAAGATTTGTTCTTACGCGCAAGGGATGGCGTTGCTGAATGTTGCGTCACAAAACTATGGCTATGAGTTGAATTTGGCGGAATGTGCGCGGATTTGGAAGGGCGGCTGTATTATTCGGGCGGGCTTCCTGGGTAAGATTCAGCACGCATTTATCGAAAATCCGACGCTGCCGAATTTGCTGTTGGCTCCGGAGTTTAGGCAGACGATTCTCGATCGTCAATCGGCTTGGCGGGAGGTGATTATGGCGGCGGCACGGCATGGAATTGCGGTTCCGGCGTTTAGTGCGTCGCTGGATTATTTCGATAGTTATCGTCGCGATCGCTTGCCACAAAATTTAACGCAGGCACAACGCGATTATTTTGGGGCGCATACTTATCTGCGGACGGACAAAGAAGGTGTATTCCACACGGAATGGACGGCTTTGGCGCAGGAGTCGGCTTCGAGTTTTTCGACTCCGCAGAAGTTGGTTGCGGATCAGCCACGTCCAAGTGCGGATGATGTTGAGATAAAAGAAGTGCAGACTAATCGTTAGTCAGTTACACTGAGTCATCTAGCTTGGGAACGTCTGCAAAAAAGGGTCGATCGAGGTTTCTCGATCGACCTTTTCGATTGAAGATTAGGGTAGCGATTCCTTCAAGATCGCATCTTGTAGGGGTGGATGTCTTCCAATTGCAAGATCAGCTTGGCGAATTGGGATGATGTGATCGATCGTGAATTGCACGTATTGCCATTTTTCTGAAGCGTGGCAATATTCGCATAGGAATTTAGCGCGTTCGCGGATCTGTTGCTGAAGTTCGGGTGAGAGTTTGTTACGAGATGACATTACGATCGCAGAATTCTAGCTTTGTGTGAGGTGCAGGTTGCGAAGGGTGCGATTGACAAAGCTAAGATAGTCGTCCATTTCTTCGTAACTGTCGAGTTCTTGAATTTCTTCTAGGGTAAGTTCGCTGGTTTGCTGTTTGCTGAGTAGGGTTTCGATACGGGTTTGAACGAGTTCGGAGGCTTTGAAGATGGGAATGCCTTCTTCAAGTTCTAAACGCACGGCTCCATCAATGGGAAGTGCGTTGGGGAGAGTTCGTAGGGCAGGAATGAGAGAGTTTGTCATAAGCGGCGATCGTATACGGGCGATTTAAGCAGGTGTAAATCGATCATACTGGCGAAATTTGCGATCGCTCTTTTCAAAACCGCGATCGCTGCTTTACTTGGCGACAAGTCTGTTGAGTGTAAAGGGGCTTCTCCCAGTTGATCGTAGAAGATGGCGATCGCTTTACTTCTCGGAGGGTTTGCTTGTCGATACAATGGCTCTGTTTCGGTTTGCGCTCTAATATTGACTATGCCACTTGGGGATTAGAGTGCGAGGAATTGATAGGTTTGTTGCTGGGTTGAGCGATCGCAAGGGTTTCTTGCTGGAATTGCTGAAATAGCTCAAAAAATTGAGTTAAAGCTTCTTGCTCATTGGTTGAGTGAGCGAGGATGATTCTGTCCCAGCCTTGGGCTGCGGTGATGTTAAAGCGCTTTTGAATCCAAGCTTGAAATTCGTTGAATGCTTTTTCTTGTTCGGTTTCAGGTAAGCCTAGATCAGCCCTGGCGCTGCTGTATCCATCTAGAAAGGCTCTGAGTCGAGTGATGGAACAGTTGCCTAAATACATTCCAGGTCGGGTCTGGATGTCTTGGAGAATTTGATGTAAGTATTCGTTTTGAGGGGAAAAGCGAGGGGTTTGGAGTTCTGACATGACATGTTCCTCTAAAAGGGTGTTTCCATGATTTGAAAGGGCTGACCCAAGTGCAGCCGACTGGGAAACATGAGGTTTGCCAGCCATCTTGTTCGCTCCAATCCATCGGGATGATGATTATCGAAAACGATTTCTTGGTTCTGAATCAAGATGAGGATACCTGTATGATAGCCGTTGGTTGAAATGGCATCGCCTCCTATGCTGTCATCATAGATATAGCTATCTTGACCGATGCTTTTACCTGTGTATAGTTCGATTCTCTGACCTCGAATGCCTTGAGTAATGAGATAGGTTTGCAGGGCTTCTGCACATTCGACACATTCTAAGTTTTGATATTGACTGGCGGTAGCTTCGCTTCACGGAGTGCCCGCATAAACCTGCTAGAGTTGTTCTGCATTGGGTTCGATGGGTCTTTCCTCTGAGGCGATCGATACTCAATGACTATCGCATAGGGTGTTACTGCCGTTCAATGCGTGATTTTATTGTTGTTTCTAACTTGTGGTGCGATCGCTGCTTTACGTTCTGCGAATCTTCCGGGAAGCGAGGCAACCTTTCTTTATTCTGATGCGCTTTGCAGTTGTTGAAGGATCGATCGTGTCATTGGATGATCCGAGAGTTCGGAGGTTCGATCGCTTTGTAGCACTTGAACTAAGAGATTGATAAATCCTTGCCAAGCTCCTTGCGTGTAAGGATGCGCTTCTCCCAGTCGATCGTAGAAGATAGCGATCGCTTGGAGATACAATGGCTCTGCTTCTGCGTAGCGCTCTAGTGTTGTGTAGAGTCCTGCGAGATTGCTCAAGGCAATTGCAAAATCGGGATGCTCTTGCCCTAATGCTTGTTGGTCAATTTGCAACGCTTGAATATAAAGCGGTTCGGCTAGCTCATAGCGTCCTTGCGACTCGTACAATCCTGCCAAATTGTTCAAACTCGTTGCCACAGCAGGATGCTGTTCTCCCAGGAGCGTTCGATACAATTCCAACGCTTGCACGTACAGCGGTTCCGCTGCCTCATACCGTCCTTGCGACTCGTACAATCCTGCCAAATTGTTCAGACTCCCTGCCACATCAGGATGCTGCTCTCCCAACAGCGTTCGACTTAATTCCAACGCTTGCAGGTAGAGCGGTTCCGCTGCCTCATACCGTCCTTGCAACCGATACAATCCTGCCAAATTGTTCAGACTCGTTGCCACATCAGGATGCTGCTCTCCCAACAGCGATCGTGCTACTGCTAACTCCGCAGCAGACCAAGGCTCAGCATCTGCATAAAGTCCCTGACCTTTATAAAACCGACTAATTCCAGTAAACACCCAAGTCAGATCGTCATCCTCTGCAATGCCGCATTCTTCCCGACTTTTCAACTTCATCAGGTCTTCTGCCACCGCTTGCAGATGTGGAATTGCCCCACTCACCGCGCCAATGATCTCCAGCGTCGGAGTTTCAGAAATTTCTTTCGCAATTCCAATCATCACCATCGCCACCGCCGTTGCGATCCATCGCTGTTCCTCCTGCGTCACCTTGCTTCTAAAAAACTCCCGCAAGAGCGGATGGATTTGATACTGGTTTTCTCCCGATCGCTGAAGCAAACTCAACTCAACTAACCTTCTTCGTCCTCGCCGCAACGCCTTTGGCTCCAGCAACAAACACGCTGTTTCCTCTCGACAAAATTCCACCGCTCGATCGACAAACTCCCACGCGATCGCTGCTTTCCCAAACGTCCCCAACAGCATCGCCAACTGTCGTTCAGCCGCGTTCAGCTTCTCCCAACTCAACTCAAAGACCGTTTCGATCTGACTAATGCCATCCTGCTTTAACCGCTCTGTTTCTAGCTCGGCAAGCAGTTCCACGATCGACAAATCCGGCTCGACTTTCAGAAACTTCCCGACTAATTTGATCCCCAGTGGCAAATCTCCCACCCATTCACACAGTTCAGCAGCTTGTATTTGCTCTCGATCAAACCGACGCTCATCTTTAACCGTTTCATATAGCAATCGATACGCCTGCAACGGCAGCAAAGTCTCGATCGACAACACCGAAACCGACTCGCTTTCAATCCGCGATCGCGTCGTCAGCAGCACCTTAAACCGTTCCTCAACAGGCGGCAAAAAACTCTCAATATCCGCATAATCCAGCACATTATCAAACACCACCAGACTCGACTCCGTTGGAAAATGCCGCCAACACCAAGCCACCAACTCACTCGAATCAGAAAACTCCGGCAACTGCAACCCCAAACACGATCGAGCAAACCCCAAAATCTGCGACCCAATCTCCTGTTGAGCATTCACCCAACACACCGCCCCCAAATAAATCCCCGCATTGCGATACCGCATTGCATACTGCAACACCAATTCCGTCTTGCCAATCCCTCCCATCCCCGACACCGCAAAAATCGCCAACCGACTTTCATCTTGCACGCGATCGTGAATCTCGCGCAGTTCCACCTCCCGCCCCACAAATGTTTCCGTCTGCGATCGCGGTAAATTACTCGGTGTATGTTTTCCCCGTTCCCCACCGATGGGAACCTCAGACTTTTTTCCGCTCACAATCTCCCGCGCCCGTTGTGCCACCCGCAGCAACACCGCATCCTGTTCATGCTCCGGCAATCCGATCAGCGGCTTCTCCATCCCATTCGCCGCCTGAAAATCATTCAGCGATCTGAACTTTTTCTGACCCTGAGCATCCGAGTAGCCAACCTCAGCCGATGCCAAATCAAACGGACTCAACAAAATCGGCAGTAATATCGTCTCTCCTGCATCGACCTGCTGAAAAATCTTCGGCATCTCTTTCTCGCAAATGTAATCCGACGCAAAAAACGAAGGACTCATTAACGCGATCGCCACCCTTGCCGAACTCAGTGCCGTATGAATCTCGTCATCCCACTGCGTTCCCAGATCAATCTTCTGATCACACCAAATCCTCGCCTTTCTCTGCCGTTGCAATGGCTTCAAATGGTCGAGAAGTCGATCCAGCGATCGGCGTTTGAAGGCATCATCCTGATTATCTTTGCGCGCATAGCAAATGAAAATCAGCGGCGGAGAATCAAGCACAGTCGTCTCATTCTGCATAATCAAACATCCAACCGGGAGATCTCTCTTTTATACTCACAGAATGAAACAATTTCCGCAAAGTAAAGCCGCGTCAATCTCCTGACCCCACCAGTTCAGAAGTACGATAAAAGAATCCTCTTTCTTGCACCAACCTTTGGACTGCAATATGGAACTCACGTCTCCCCTCAAACTCGATTTCAACCATGTTCATCTCACCGACGAGCAGTTTTACCAACTCTGCCTCCACAATCCCGAATGGGACATCGAACAGAATGCAAAAGGAGTCGTAATCGTTATGTCACCTGTTGGCGGAGAAAGTGGCAGCCGAGAAATGGATGCAGGAGGAGAGCTATATCTCTGGAACAAACAGACCCAGTTAGGAAAAGTATTTAGCTCCTCTACTTTATTTAAGCTTCCAAAAGGCGGGAAACGCTCTCCCGATGCAGCCTGGGTCGAATCGTCTCGATGGCAAGCCCTCACTCCAGACCAACGCAAAAAATTTCCCCCGATCGCACCCGATTTTGTGATCGAATTGCGCTCTGCCACTGATGATCTGAAGACGCTGCAAGAAAAAATGCAGGAATACCTAGAAAGCGGAGTCCGACTCGGTTGGTTACTCAATCCACAAGATCAACAAGTCGAAATCTACCGCCAAGGACAAGCCAAAGAAGTGAAACCACTCCCCACAATTCTCTCAGGCGAAGACGTACTCCCAGGATTTGAATTAACCGTCGATCGCTTCACAGACGACTAACCCACCCCCAATCCCCCAAATCTGCAACAGTCGAATCGCGATCGCCCCTCCCGCCTCATAACGGGCCACCTTTTCGATCGAGCAAATCGCGCTTAGAGTCCCCACTCCCCACTTCCCCACTCCCCACTGATCGCACCAGATCTCCGTAGAATCCGGGCATCGTGAATCAGAACTGCGCCGTCAAAAAAGTTCGTGAGTATAATTCCAAACACGTAGTACGACCGGAATCGAAGATTTTACTCGAAAAACCGATCGTGAAACCCACGATCGTGGCAAAAAATCGCCTACTGAAAATCGATCCCATTGTTCTGGTTTCCAGAAAGTCCACATATCCGCCCTTGCACTCAAAGCTATGCCTCAAAACATCAGCGGCGCACTCGTTGCAACTCAACCCTCGATTCAAGTCGATGCCTACGCCGATCGACTCATGGATGATTTGTTTGAGGATGTGGAAGATCTCCTCTCCGGCAGCGTTCCCCCACCTGAACCCATTCGGGCGCAACCGCAGAAATCACCCGAAATCGTCATGCCTCCCGCACTTTCCTCGATCGTGCCGCGTTCCACAGCATCCCTGCCCCGCCTCCCTCAATGGAATTCGGCAGGTTCCATGCCCGAAATGGATGAACTGATCGCAGCAGAACCGCTCAAGCCTCACAGCAATCGACTTCTGAAATTTCTGACGATCGCATTCGGCTTAACGGCAATCGCTGCCGCTTCAGCGTGGCTGATTCAACGAGGAACAATTCGGCGATGGTTCACAATCGCGACCCAAGAACCCTCTGCGATCGCAACTTCCACCACGATTAAAACACCTGCGAAAGATACAAACGCCCAATTTGCAAAATACATGCAGCGATCGCTCGAAGCTATCGATCGCAAAGCTGCAAATAAGCCGACAAATCTCACACCCCTTAAAAATAGTCTTCCTCCGGTTGCAGTTGCAGGAAATCCCACTGCATCCAAACTCAATTCGCCAGTCGTGATCAATGTTCCTTCTGTTTCCAGTCCGATGCCCGTTGGCACAGCCGTCAGTAAAAATCCGCAAGAACTCAACCAAGTTCTCTCTCGGCTTTCTTCTGCGCTAGAGCGTTTATCGATCAATCCAGCCAGTAATCCCTTAGCAACCAAACCAAACGCTCCAGTGGCTCCAGTCATCCTGCCGAGTCAAGCTCCAGCAGCAGAACCTCAGCGATTACTACGCGGCATCGCGATCGCCACTGACCCCACCCAATCTGCAATTTTATTTGAAATGAATGGTGTGACTCAGCGCTATTACATTGGTGAGAGCATTGGGTCGAGCGGATGGAGCGTCGTCGATATTGACAATAATTACGTCACGGTGCGACGGAATGGCGAGGTTCGATCGCTCTCGATCGGACAAAAACTTTAGAATAGGGCAGGGGAGAATTCTTCCTCTGTCCCTTTCTCTTGGAGCAGTTTATGGGTTTGTTCGACGATCTTGGGCGTTTTCTAGAAACTCGCATCGATGAGTTTTTGAAGAACAATCCGCAGCTTGAATTACAAGCACTCGAAGAGAAGCTGTATGAACAAGAACAGGAAACGCGCCGATTGTTAGCAGATTTGCGGTTGCGAGAAAAACAAGTCGAAGCAGAAATTTTGACGACAGCGCAAGAAATTCAGCGCTGGCATGTGCGAATTGAGAAAGCAAGAACAGCAGGACGCAAGGATTTAGCAGAACCAGCCGAGGCACATGAAGCTTCGCTCTTACGCGAAGGCAATCAGAAATGGGGACAAATGCAAGTTCTCAAAGAACGGATTCAGCAGACAGAAGAGTTACAGAAAAAGATTCAGATTCGGCGGCAGGAATTGCAGACTGAGATCAAACAGGTGAAAGCAACCCAAGCCGCTCAAGCTTCACAACGCTGGGCAGTCGATGGCTGGAATCAGAGTGCAACTAAGATCGATGACCCGTTAGAGCAGAAGTTTCAGCAGTGGGAAACGCAGGAAGAGTTGGAGGAGATGAAGCGGAAGATGGGGAGGTAGGGAGAGGAATTCTGTTTGCAGTTGTAAATGCTAAATAAGAGTAGGGAGTAGGGAGTAGGAAGCTACTAAAGGAACACCCCCACTCCCCACTCCCCACTTCATCGTAGAGTAGTGCTAATAGACTTTTTACTCTACCCGTATGACTTATTGCCTTGGGATTCTCACAAAAGAAGGACTCGTAATGGCGGCAGACTCTCGAACGAATGCGGGAGTCGATTACATTTCGACCTATCGGAAACTCTTTGACTTCTCGATCGACAACGATCGCACCATCTTGCTCTGCACATCTGGCAATTTGTCGATCACGCAGTCCGCTTTGACTTTAATGCAGCAAGACATCACCGCAAAAGCAGAAGTCAGCCTGCACACATTGCCGAGCATGTTTGAAATTGCGCGGTATATCGGCAACATGATTCGTCAAGTGCAGGAACAAAATCGCCCCTGGCTTGAGAAAGATGGCATTGATTACAACTGCACCGTGCTCCTCGGCGGACAGATTCGCGGTTCAGAGCCAGAACTATTCATGATTTATAGTCAAGGCAATTTCATTCAAGCCTCGAAAGAAAAGCCTTTTTTGCAGATTGGCGAGGCGAAATATGGCAAACCGATTCTCGATCGTGTCTTGTCCTTTGAAACCTCGATCGAATCAGCCGCGAAATGTGCGCTGTTATCGATCGATTCGACCATGATTTCTAACATCTCAGTCGGCCCGCCCATCAACTTAGTCATGTATGAGGCGAATAGTTTCAAAGTTCGATATCGCTTGAGCTTAAACATTGATGCACCTTACTTAACTCAGATTCGCCAACAATGGGGAAAATGTCTCAACGAAGCGTTTGAGCAGATGCCGAACATTGATTGGCAGCATTACTTGAACGGGGACACATAATTAGTGTTACTGTGAATTTCTGAAATTCTTTGGTTCTCTATGTCTCAACCTAAACTTACTAAGCGCGTTTCCACTGCTCTCGTCAATGCTCTGAGTGCAGGAGTTGTGCCACGTGTCGGTTTAGAGCATATTGCAGTCGGACGAGAAAAAGAGATTGCAGCCATTCGGCAGGATTTTGAGCATGTGGCAAATGGCGGAGCCGCATTTCGATTTGTGATTGGACGATATGGAGCCGGGAAAAGCTTTACCCTGCAATTGATTCGCAATCTCGCAATGGAACAGGGATTTGTTGTTGCAGATGCAGATATCACACCCGATCGACGGTTAGTTGGCAGTCAAGGCGCAGGCGTTGCAACTTACCGCGAATTGATGCGAAATTTGGCAACGAAAAGCCGACCTGAAGGCGGCGCGCTCACCCTCATTCTAGAGCGCTGGATTGCAGCCATTCAGGCACAGGTGGCTCAGGACACCGGCATGAAGCCGAGTGATGAAGGCTTCGATCAACAGGTAGAAGCTCAGATTCGCTTAGTGACACAAGATGTTGCAGATTTAGTCAATGGATTTGATTTTGCAACTGTGATCATTGCTTACTGGACAGGCTATCGATCGAATGATGAAGCCAAAAAAGAATCAGCGATGCGATGGTTACGCGGTGAGTTTTCCACTAAGACCGAAGCAAAAGCAGCTTTGGGTGTGAGAGTCATTATTGATGATGATTCTTGGTATGACTATGTGAAGCTGATCGCTCGATTTGCAGCAGACATTGACTATAAAGGACTGATTATCATTTTGGATGAAGTCATCCATTTGTCGAAGATTTCAACCGCGATCGCACGTCAAAATAACTATGACAAGCTTTTAGCAATGTTCAATGATGCGATGCAAGGGAAAGTCAGCCATCTTGGAACCTTGATCGGAGGAACCCCTCAATTTCTCGAAGATCCCAGACGCGGATTGTATAGCGATCCAGCTTGGCAACGTCGCACCGCTGAAAGTCGCGTGATTCAATCCGATGAAGCAGATACGAGTGCGCCTGTGATTCGATTAGAGGCATTAAGTGAACCAGAATTGCAGTTACTTTTGCAGCGAATCTCGATCGTATTTTTCAATCATTACGAGATGCGAAAGCAACTCACTGCTTCTGAAATTTCAACCTTTATCAGTGCAGTTCGCGGCGGAAAGATCGGAACTGAGACGCGCCTCACTCCCGGTGAAATTATTCGCGATTTCATGACTGCTTTGAACTTGATGCAGCAGAATCCGAATTTGACCTTGAGCGAATTGATTCAAACTCAGAAGTATCAAACTCCGCCAACGTCAACCGAACAGGATGAGTTTGCTGAGTTCACGCTTTGAGATACGGGACATGCTCTATCAGGAACCGTCATAAGCTTTCAACTGCCCTAAGACAGAGGGCTTATGACGATTTCATTAGGACTGTAAAGCGAGGTCACATCAGGACGAAGTTGCCGATCGCCTATGGTATTGTCTGAGTGATTCTAGGAATAGAGAGATTCTTATGCAAACAACTTTCAGACGTATCCTCATTCTTTTCGTCGGTTTGCTAGTTCCATTATTTTTTGCCTGTCAGTCTAATAGCCAAGTCGATGCGGCTCCCTCAGCAGCACCACAGTTGAGTGCTTCCCCCGCAAAGCTTGATCCATTGCCTTACGATTATGCTGCCCTAGAGCCTTACATTGATGCTCAAACGATGCGACTTCACCACGATAAGCATCATGCAACTTATGTGAATAACATTAATGAGACTCTAAAGGCTTATCCAGACCTTCAGAAGCAGAGCGTTGATAGTTTAATTCAGAATCTCAACCAGGTTCCGGAGGCAATTCGGACGAAGATTCGCAACAACGGCGGCGGACATGTCAATCACACGATGTTCTGGCAGATTATGGCTCCAAAAGCTGGAGGCACACCGACTGGGGCTGTCGCAAAAGCAATTGATCAAACCTTCGGAAGTTTTGATGCATTTAAACAACAGTTCAATAAAGCTGGAGCCGATCGCTTTGGCAGTGGATGGGCGTGGCTCGTCAGCGATCGCCAAGGAAAGCTCAGCATCACTTCAACCGCAAACCAAGATAATCCCCTGATGAGCAATCCTAATGCCTATCCGATTTTAGGCAATGATGTTTGGGAACATGCTTACTACCTGAAGTATCAGAATCGTCGCGCAGAATATCTAACCAACTGGTGGAATGTTGTGAATTGGCAAGCAGTCAATCAACGCTACGCGCAAGCGCAGAGAAAGTAATCATCGGTTTAAGCATCCGGCGGGAAAGCTAAGCAATATTGCTGAACCAGCCGGATGAGTTCCAAAGGATCAACGGGCTTAGTCAGGTAGTCATTAAATCCGGATCTGAGCGCAGCCTGGCGGTCTTCTTCACGCGCATAAGCAGTCAGCGCGATCGCAGGAAGCGTTTCACCTTTGGGGAGTTCGCGCACCCGTCCGATTAGCTCAAAGCCGTCCATTTCAGGCATCGCAACGTCACTGACTAATAGCTTTGGAAGTTCTCTTTCAAGTAGGGATAATGCTTCCTTCGCGTTGGGCGCAACGGTAACGATCGCACCTTCATCTTCAAGCATGAATCGAAGCAAATCCCTGGTATCGGGATCATCATCGACGACTAAAATATCCATCTGCGCCAGGGTTTGCATGTATGGTCAACCTACGGAAAATGGGCTTCAGAGGGACTCCCGATCTGAAGACAATCTCTAACCTATGCCTTACGATAGTTCATCGCTTCTATCTCTAGACTGAAAACAAGTTAGCTCTCTCCCAAGCTAGAGCCTCTGTCTAAATAATTTTTCTAAACTTGATTTTATCTACTCTCCTCTCTATATAAACATTTGATTATCGATATTTGATCAGTAGTCAAAAGCCTTCCCTGAGTCAAATTTGACTCAGGGTTTTGTTTGTTTACGCAAGAAATCGTCTAGGGTTGCTCGATCGCTCAGTGAGGATTGCGCGCCAGATTTTGTCGTTGACAAGGCTCCCGATGCCGCTCCCCATCGCACTGCTTCCCGCATTGAATGCCCTTCAGCTAACGCGACTGCTAACCCCGCATTAAATGCATCTCCAGCTGCAACGGTGTCAATTGCTACAACCGGAAAAACTGGTATAAAGAAGCGATCGTCTTCGGTTGCACAATAGACACCTTGAGCGCCCATTTTGATAATCACGGTCTTCGTTCCTCGCTGTTGCAGAATTTCGGCGGCTCGTTCGGCATCCGCTTGAGTATGAATCGGAAATCCGACAAGCTGTTCTGTTTCAGTGGCATTCGGGGTAATGATGTCGATCGCACCGTACAATTCATCGGGAAAAACGGCAGGAGCAGGAGCAGGATCAAGAATGACAGTTGCCCCAATTGCTTTGGCAGAACGTGCCGCAGTTTGAACGATCTCGAACGGAATTTCAAGCTGGAGTAATAAAATCGACGAATCCGTCAGCACTAAGCGATCGAGGTCAGATTGATCGACGTTTCCATTCGCACCGGGAATCACGATGATGTGATTTTCGCTCCGGTCATCTACCGCGATCATGGCAACTCCAGACGAGGTTGAACGATCGATGAAAATGCGATCGCTTTGCACTCCAGCCGCTTTTAAACTCGCTAACAATTCTTGTCCAAACGCATCATCACCAACTCGCCCAACCATCTGACTGGAGCCACCCAGTTTTGCAACTGCAACCGCTTGATTTGCGCCTTTCCCACCCGGAACAGTTGAGAATGAATACCCAGTTAGGGTTTCTCCAGGCTTGGGTAATTTTGGAACTCGGGCGACGAGATCCATGTTGATACTACCGAAGGTGAAAATAGGTCGAGACATAATTGCGCCTGCTGAATTCTGAAGCGTTCTAAAAAGTCACTTTATGCAACTGAAATAGCTCTCCGGGGAGCGTTTTGACAATCTTGCCTCCTTCGGACTGGATCAGCTTCTTCCAATCCGCGAGCGATTCCAAAAAGACCTCTGTACCCAGATAAGTCTCCAAAATTGCCCAACTCTCAGCCAAAGCGGCATCCGGATCGAGCACATCAAACACAAACACTCCGCCCGGTTTGAGCACTCGTTTCACTTCCGTCACAACCGACTGCCAGTAATCCACATCTGAATAGCAACTGACCCCAGTCGAAACCACCAGATCAAACTGAGCCGCATCATACTCTAACTGATGCGCCGCCCCAAGTTTCACGCCTCGAAACAGCTTTGAGTTTAACTGGGGGGCACGAGTATTCATCGCGTCACAGGCGACCTTACTCACGTCTTGTCCCGCGTAGTAAGCATTCCAGTCGCGCCAGTTATAGACAAAAAAACCAACGCCACAGCCGATATCTAAGCAGCGTTGATTTTTTTGCGGCTGAGCAAGTTGCCAAAATGGAGAAGTCACTTTTGCTTGTAGCGTTCCCGCGACTCGATCGCGAAAAATCGGCATCGCTTCAACTTCGGCGGGCAAATCAAACGCCTCTCCTCGATACTCGCGATTAAAGCGTTCGGCGATCGCGACAATTCGTGGACTCCAATCCTGTACGCTCAATGTTTTTAACCTTTCAATGCACGGGTGAAATTTTGACGATAAGACCGATTAAACACTAAGGCGGGCCACAGCAGTGCTAAATAAATTTTGCCTTGGCTAAAGTTGGTGCGGCGAAACCCCTTCCAAAAGCGATAGACACCGACGACATAAACCGCTAAGGCGACAAATAGAAATAGCTTTACCATACCGGAATCCTTCAAATTCGTGATGTCAAGATTCTAGCAATTGGAGTGGGGAGTGGGGAGATGGGGGAGTGGGGAGATGTATTTCTACTCCCTACTCCCCACCTTCTTCCAATTGCTAATAATTGTGAGGGAGGTTGCCCGAAAAAAGCTAGCACTGTCAAATTAGGTAAAGATGCGATCGATTACTTTAAGGAGATTCTATGCGAGCGGTGCTAATGGCAGGCGGATCGGGAACTCGACTCAGACCGCTCACCTGTGATCTGCCAAAACCGATGGTTCCAATTTTGAATCGTCCGATCGCTGAGCACATTATTGACTTGCTAAAGCGACATCAGATCCGAGAAATAATCGCGACACTCCACTATCTGCCAGATGTGATGCGCGATTATTTCCAGGATGGCAGCGAGTTTGGCGTGCAGATGACCTATGCAGTCGAAGAAGATCAACCCCTTGGAACAGCAGGCTGTGTCAAGAATATTGCAGAGTTACTGGATGATACTTTTTTAGTCATTAGCGGCGATAGTATTACCGATTTTGATCTCACTGCTGCGATCGAATTTCATTACCGGAAAGGATCAAAAGCAACGTTGATTTTGACTCGGGTGCCCAATCCGATCGAATTTGGCGTGGTAATCACCGATGAAAATGCGAGTATTAAACGCTTCCTCGAAAAGCCGTCGAGTAGTGAAATCTTCTCAGATACCGTCAATACGGGGATTTACATTCTTGAACCAGAAGTTCTGCAATATCTACCAGAAAATGAAGAGGCGGATTTTTCAAAGGATCTGTTTCCACTGTTGCTCGACAAGGGCGAACCGATGTATGGCTACGTCGCAGACGGGTACTGGTGCGATGTCGGGCATTTAGACGCGTATCGGGAAGCGCAATATGCTGGACTTTCCCGCCGAGTGAAATTAGAGTTCGCCTATGTTGAGCGATCGCCCGGACTATGGGTTGGAGAGAATACTTATCTTGATCCCACTGCCAAAATTGAAACTCCCGTGATTATTGGCAACAACTGCCGCATCGGGTCGCGTGTCACCATCGAAGCTGGAACCGCGATCGGGGATAACGTGACGATCGGGAATGAAGCAGATCTGAAGCGCCCGATTATTTGGAATGGCGCAATGATTGGCGATGAGGTGCATCTCAGGGCTTGTGTGATTGCACGCGGGGCGAGGATCGATCGACGATCGCATGTGTTAGAAGGCGCAGTGGTCGGCCCGCTCTCATCTGTGGGAGAAGAAGCGCTGATTAGTCCCAATGTCCGGGTGTGGCCGAGTAAGAGCGTTGAAGCTGGGGCGACGCTGAATACGAATTTGATTTGGGGATATACCGCACATCGGAATCTATTCGGACAGCGAGGCGTTTCGGGCTTAGCAAATGTCGATGTGATTCCAGAATTTGCCGTGAAGTTAGGAGCGGCATACGGTTCGACTTTGAAGCCGGGATCACAAGTCACCGTTTCGCGGGATCAAAGAACCATTTCGCGAATGGTATCTCGATCGATGATTGCCGGATTAATGTCCGTCGGGATCAATATCCAAAATCTTGAAGCTACAGCAATCCCAGTTGCGCGATCGGTGGTTCCAACCTTAGGCGTGGCGGGAGGATTGCATATTCGGATTCATCCTGATAAGTCGGATCATATTGTGATTGAGTTCTTCGATCGCAATGGGATCAACGTCTCGAAAGCGATCGAGAAAAAGATCGAAGGAGCATTTTTCAAAGAAGATTTTCGTCGTGCTCCGATTCATGAAATTGGCGGCGTTGTGAATGTGCATCAAGCGCTCGATATCTATAGCCGAGGATTTGAGCGACATCTGAATATTCAAGCCATCCAGACCAGCAGTTCAAAAGTGATTATCGATTATGCCTATGCGGTTTCGGGTGCCGTCTTACCACAATTATTGGCAAAATTTGGCTGTGATGCGGTGGTCTTAAATGCAAGTCTGACGCAAACTGCGCCATCTTTGAACGATCGAGAAACGCTGCTCAATCAATTAGGTCACGTTGTCGAAGCGTTAAAAGCAACCTTTGGGGTACAAGTTTCAGCGAACGGTGAGCAATTCATCTTAGTCGATGAAACGGGCAGTCCCATCCGAGGAGAAACGCTTACGGCTTTGATGGTCGATATGATTTTGACCGCCCATCCCCGTGGAACAGTGGTTGTTCCCGTTCATGCGTCGAGCGCGATCGAGCAAATTGCCCGTCGTCACGATGGCAAAGTAGTTCGCACTAAAGCGAACCCGACTGCGTTAATGGAAGCGTGTCATGCCCATTCCAGCACGGTCTTAGGCGGAAGTGGCGAGATGGGCTTTATCTTCCCGCAATTACATCCTGGCTTTGATGCAATGTTCTGCATTGCGAAACTGATCGAGATGTTAACGTTGCAGGATCGCACGTTGGCACAGATTCGATCAGAATGTCCGCGAGTGTCCCATAAAACCTATTCGGTACGCTGTCCCTGGACAGTCAAAGGCGCATTAATGCGGCATTTAGTCGAAAGCCATCCCGCAGAAATGTTAGAGACGTTCGACGGGGTAAAGATTTTCAACCCAGAACGCAGTGATAGCTGGGTGCTAATTTTACCGGATGCAACAGAGCCATTAATTCACGTCTATGCCAATAGCCCAAATCGCGGTTGGGTCGATGAAACACTGCGAGAATATCGCTTACGAGTTCAGGAATTTGTCTATCAAGAACAAGGGATTGAGGAGGCAAGGGTAGAGCATGTGTACTAAAATGTAGAGAGTAGGAAAGTAGGGGGTAGGGAGAGAAAACGAAACACATCTCCCTACTCCCCACTCCCCACCTCCCAAAATCGATTCGTAACAACCCATCGATCGACTGTAGAATAACGTTCACTCACTTTCTCACAGGTCTATGAACAGCATCATTCTGTTGGCGGACATTGTTCAAGAACCGCAACTGCGATACACCTCAGATAATCAAACCGCGATCGCTGAGATGCGTATCGAATTTTCTGGCTTGCGTCCTGAAGATCCGCCCACCAAATTGAAAGCGGTCGGTTGGGGCAATTTGGCACAGGAAATTCAGGCAAATTATCACGAAGGCGATCGCGTGATTCTTGAAGGTCGGTTGACCATGAATACCGTTGATCGTCCTGAAGGATTTAAAGAAAAGCAGGCTGAATTAACGATTCAGAAAATTTATGCGTTGAATGGGGCTTCAGTCTCCAGTTCTGTGACAGCGGCAGCGCCAGTTGCAACGCCGAGCGCACCTGCTCCCGTGGCAAGCGCGGCTCCGAAACGTGCGGCAAAAGCTCCAGCGGCTCCAGCATTAGAATCACAGCCTGAATTAGACGACATTCCGTTCTAAGATAAAAGGCGGATTTTTAGGAGACACAGTATGGAGCGCGATTTTCGGCAACTAGCAGACCTGTACAAAACTGCGCTCCTCGATAACGTCCTGCCATTTTGGGAACAGTACTCGATCGATACTGAATGCGGTGGCTACTTTACTTGTCTCGATCGCACTGGCAAGGTTTATGACACCGATAAATTTATCTGGCTGCAAAATCGCCAAGTGTGGACATTCTCCATGCTCTGTAATCGTCTAGAAAAGCGCTCCAGTTGGCTCGATATTGCAGAACATGGAGCAAAATTTTTAGCCAATCACGGGCGAGATCCGGAGGGAAATTGGTATTTCTCGTTGAATCGATCGGGTCAACCTCTGATTCAGCCCTACAACATTTTTTCAGATTGCTTTGCGGCAATGGCGTTTAGTCAGTTCGCACTCGCATCGGGTCAGGATTGGGCGCGCGAGGTCGCACTTCAGGCATATCAAAATGTGTTGCGCCGTCAAAATAATCCAAAAGGAAGTTACAACAAAGCTTATCCAGGAACGCGATCGCTCAAAGGCTTATCTGTTCCGATGATTCTCGCGAATCTCACTTTGGAAATGGAGTGGCTCCTTCCAAAAACAACGCTCGATCAAGTCCTCGAAGCCACAGTTCAAGAGGTCATGACCGACTTTTTAGATGAGAATCTCCTCTATGAAAACGTTGCTCCAGATGGTTCCCATGTCGATTGCTTTGAAGGTCGCGTGATTAATCCTGGGCATGGGATTGAAGCAATGTGGTTCATGATGGATATTGCCCATCGCAGTAATAATCTCGAACTGATCAATCAATGCATTGATGTTGTCATCAACACTCTCAATTTTGCCTGGGATCAAAAGTACGGCGGAATCTACTACTTTCTGGATGTAAAAGGTCATCCACCTCAGCAATTAGAGTGGGATCAGAAACTTTGGTGGGTTCATGTTGAGACACTCGTTGCGTTAGTCATGGGATACCGCTTGACTGGGCGTTCTGACTGTTGGAAGTGGTATCAGAAAGTCCATGACTATAGTTGGTCACATTTTGCCGATGCAGAGTATGGAGAATGGTTTGGCTATCTCGATCGACGAGGTAAAGTCTTACTGAATCTCAAAGGTGGCAAGTGGAAAGGATGTTTTCATATTCCACGATCGATGTATCTGTGCTGGCAAGAATTTGAAGCTTTGGATCAAGCTGAAAAATCCTCCTAGATTTGGAGAATTTTTCAGCTTGGCTACAGCGGCTCAATCTGCAGACTATCAACTCTTCGCCTTCTTCACCCAAAGCGATCGCGGGAGCAGATTGTGAATTGTTCTTGCACCCGGTTCAAGTCGCCCGATTCGCGTGTCCATTGCTAGGCTTGCCAAGGCATAGCTATCAATTAAAGACAGCTTTTTCAGCTCTGCGATCCGTTCAATCATTTGCATTGCTGAACTATTCATCGCCGCCATTGCATCCGCATTCGTCGCTGTCGTCACATAGCTATCGCGAGTATCTTTCACCGCAGCAGGCGCAACTTTCGGAGTGGGCTGCTTGGGCAACATACAGTAAGTTCCTTTCACCTGATTCACGACTTCAGCCACATGACACATGCCATAATCCTGCATGTACTGCCGTGCTTCCTTGCTGCTTAAGCGCTTCCACTCAGAGACAAATTTCACGGTCTCTTCTTCGAGTTTGTCGATCGCTTTGTTTAAATCGCGATCGTAGCCCATTGTGATCCAATGCGTCGGTGTCTCAATGCGAGGAAAACTCAACGGCATTTTTTTCATCACTTCAACCGTGATATTCAATTCACTAAAAGCCGTCTCGATCGCCGTTAAATTGATCTCCCCATTGCCTTGCGCTGCGTGAGAATCGCCCGACCATAACAATGCGCCATCGACAAATACAGGCAGATAAATCGTCGTGCCTTGCACAAGCTCTCGACAGTCCAAATTTCCTCCATAAGCACCTGGTGGAACCGTACTATATTGACCACTCTCAGCCCGTGCCACGCCAATAATTCCAGGAAATGGGCGGACTGGAAGTTCAATACCTGGAAGGAATTCAGTCATTCCACGACCCAAATCGAGATAGAAATGTTTGACTTGAGCTTGAGTAAACTTATCTGGAAATTGACCGAGTTTTAAATCGCCCGGTAAGTTCCAATTTGCCCCGTAGCTGCGAGGAACAATGCGATTGATTTTAATCTTCAAAACATCGCCCGGCATTGCACCTTCAACGAAAATCGGCCCCGTAACCGAGTGAGGGCCTCGACCCGGAAAATCGACCCGAAGTTTGGTAATCGCTTCGATCGAGCTTCCTGGCAAAATCTGATTCAACGATGCCATCATCGTCTCCATCACCACCGTATCCCCGGATTTGATGCGGGCACGCGGCGGTTCTGCATTGTTAAACCAACCCCATTGCACCGTTTCAGAAGTTGCTGGAAGCAGATAAACACCGCCTTGATACTGACCCACATAGCCCTGTTGTAGAGCGTTGATTTCAGGGCGTTTAGAAGATTGAGCATTCACGTGAGGAAACATCGATACAGCAGTTGCAGTTGCAGCACTACCTAACAAAAAATCGCGACGCTTTGGCATATCCAGCAATAAATCGTAGAGAAATCCGCCTTACATTATTTCCAGGATTAAGACAGAAAAAATGTATTAATAATTACTGCAACCGAGGACACAATTTCATCTTACAGACAGGCGAGCCTTTTCCAGTTCCTCCAACAGCTTGGCTCAATGTTTCTCGCTGATAGGGCGGGCATCCGTCCTGTCCAGGTTTCATGCAGAGGAACCAGATTTGCTAGACTTACAGAAGAAAAGACACGTGAATTGAGACAGCATTGTGAACACTCAAAACAACTCATTTGAGATCAACAAAACGGAAGAAGAATGGAAAGCTTCTCTGACTCCAGAGCAGTTTCGGGTGTTGAGAAAGCATGGCACAGAACGAGCAGGAACCAGTCCTTTAGATAAGGAATACGGCAAAGGAACTTTTAAGTGCGCGGGCTGTGGAACGCCGCTATTTTCGTCTGAAACTAAGTTTAATAGTGGAACGGGCTGGCCTAGCTTTTATGCGCCGCTCGAAAACGCGATCGAGGTCAGTGTTGATCGATCGCTATTTATGACTCGTGTTGAGGTACATTGTGCAAAATGTGGCGGACATTTAGGACATGTATTTGAAGATGGTCCGCGCCCGACCGGACAGCGCTACTGTATGAACGGTGTCGCATTAGAATTTGTGTCAGAAGGCGAATCTTGATGTCAGAAGTTGGAGTTTTTCAAACGCTCCAACTTCTAAATGTCTCTATCCCAGGCTAGATGCATCAACTTGAGTCATACTTGACAATTAACCAGCTTGCTCGGAAACAATTGCAATGTTGAACCGTTTGAGAATTGGGACAAAGATCGGCGCGACATTTGGGATTGGGCTAGCAATTTTTGCAGCGATCGGAGTTGTATCATATAGTGGAACCCGGCAACTGATTGACACTTCAGAATCAGTGACGAAGACCTATCGAGTTTTGACCGCCTTAGATGAAGTTTTTTCCTTGGTCAAAGATGCAGAAGGCGCAGTCCGAGGATATTTGCTCAGACCTGAACAGGAATCCCTAGACCCCTACAATCTGGCTCGTTCAACGATCGAGAATCGCATCGAATCGCTTCGCCAACTGTCCTCAGATAATCCTGCTCATCAGCAGAGCCTCGATCGATTGGAGCCGCTGATTGAGCGTCGCTTAGCGATCATGGAAAAGCGAATTGAAATCCGAAGAAGCCAAGGGCTGGAGACAGCCTTACGACCTGACGTAGTTCCAAGTGCGGTTCCTGTAATGCAACAGATTCAGACTGTGATTACAGACATGAAAAAGCGGGAACAAGTTTTGCTCGATCGCCGATCGACAGCCGCAAATCTTGCTGGACAAAATACATTGAATAGCATTGCATATGGAATTCCGCTTGGATTTGCACTGCTAGGTGTTCTGGGCTTTTTACTCAACCGCAATATCTCCAAACCGCTGACGCACGTTTCCCGCACAGCAGAGAAAATTGCAGATGGAGATTTATCGATTCAATTGCACCCATTACCACGAGCGGATGAAGTTGGGGTTTTAATCCGCACGTTTAATCAGATGGTAGAAAATCTGAAAGCGAGCTTGGAAAAGAGCGATCGCCAAACCTGGCTCCAGTCGAATCTGGCAGAATTTGGGCATTTGATTCAAGGCGAGCGAGACTTAGAAACCGTTTCGCGAATGATGCTCTCTTACATTGCTCCATTAGTCGGGGCACAGCAGGGCGCATTTTATGTCATGGATTCGGAACACCATGTTCTGAGATTGCTCAGTAGCTATGCTTATCACGATCGCAAGCATCTTTCTAATCAGTTTCATTTGGGAGAAGGGCTAGTTGGGCAATGTGCGCTAGAAAAACAGCGAATCTTACTCACTCAAGTGCCGAGCGATTATATTCAGATTCGGTCGGGATTAGGAGAAAGCACTCCAACGAATCTGATTGTCTTGCCTATCTTATTTGAGCAGCAGGTCGTATCCGTGCTTGAACTTGCTTCCATTCACGAATTTAGTGAGCTACATCTCACCTTACTCGATCGATTGACCCAGACGATTGGTGTCGTGTTGAGAGCGATCGAAGCAGATGCACAAACGCAGCGCTTGCTGATTGAGTCGCAAGCATTAGCCGAAGAACTCAGAGTTCGACAGCAAGAGCTTCAACATAGTAATGAAATTCTGCAAGAGCAAGCAACGGCTTTAGAAGAGTCAGAACTGAAACTGCAAGAGCAACGAGAAGAACTCAAAGTCTCGAATGAAGAATTACAGCAGCTCAATGAAGAACTAGAAGAAAAAGCAGAATTACTGGCAGTCCAGAAGCGTCAAGTCGAGCAGAAAAATGGCGAAATCGATCAAGCCTTACTAGCACTGCAAGAAAAAGCAGAGCAGTTAGAAATTTCCTCGAAATACAAGTCTGAGTTTCTTGCCAATATGTCGCATGAGTTGAGAACCCCGCTCAATAGTTTGCTGATTTTGGCGAAGATTCTGAGTGACAATGCAGACCAAAATTTAACCGATCGACAAGTTGAATATAGCCGTACCATCTATGCTGCGGGGAATGACTTACTCACACTGATTAATGATATTTTGGATCTTGCTAAGATCGAATCGGGTACCGTTGCGCTCGAAGTTGAACCTGTAAACTTAGCTGAGATTCAGGCAACGCTCGATCGCTCATTTCGGCAAATTGCGACCAGTAAAGGCTTAGATTTTGCGATCGAGCTACAAAATCCAGAAGTGATCCACACCGATAGTAAACGCCTTCAGCAAATTCTCAAAAATCTGCTCGCAAATGCCTTTAAATTCACTGAACAAGGCAGCGTGAAAGTCCAAATCGGACTCACGCCAAATTCTCAGGTCTTCTTTGCGGTCAGGGATACCGGGATTGGAATTCCCCCTGAGAAGCAACAGCTTATTTTTGAAGCCTTTCAGCAAGTTGATGGCACAACTAGCCGAAAATATGGCGGGACAGGTTTAGGGCTTTCCATCAGTCGGGAACTCGCACATCGCTTAGGTGGCTCAATTCATCTCAGCAGCCAATTGGGGCAGGGCAGTACTTTTACCTTGACTCTGCCTTGCTCATTCAATCAAGAGCCTCAGCCGATTACATTGCCGACTCCCAAGCCTGTCCCCCTTGCTACACCCGCTCCGTATGCTGAGATAGAAGACGATCGTGCGGTCATTCATCCCAACGATCGCATTCTCTTAATCATCGAAGACGATGCAAACTTTGCCAAAATTCTAATCGACATGGCTAGGCAGCAGGGTTTCAAAGTGCTCTGTGCTTTGAGAAGCCAGCCAGGACTTGTACTCGCACAGCAATTCAAACCTCATGCCATTCTGCTCGATTTACATCTCCCTGATTTAGATGGCTGGACAGTCCTCGATCGCTTAAAACATGAGCCAGAACTACGCCATATTCCGGTTCACATTTTATCGAGTGATGATCAGCGACAACGAGGCCTACAGCTCGGCGCGATCGCTTACTTACAAAAGCCTGTGTCCTCTGAAGAGTTAGACACCCTGTTTAACGAGATTCAAGTGTTTATTGAGCGGCGCGTCAAGAATTTGCTCGTGATTGAAGATGATCAAGTTCAAGCCCAAAGCATCATGGATCTGATTGGGAATGGAGATGTCAAAAGTATTGCTGCATCCACCGCTCAAGAAGCTCTCGCCATATTACAGGCGCAGCAAATTGACTGTATTGTGATGGATTTGGGCTTGCCGGATATGAGCGGGTTTGATTTGATTGAGCAGATCAAGCATGACGAAGCTTTGTCTAAAATTCCCATCATCGTCTACACCGGAAAAGAACTGTCTCGCCAGCAGGAAACTCAACTCAAACGCCTAGCTGAAACGATTATTATCAAAGATGTGCGATCGCCAGAACGGCTATTGGATGAGACCGCATTGTTCTTACACCGAGTTCAAGCGAACTTACCTAAGCCGAAGCGTCAGATCCTCGAAGAGCTATATCAAGCCGATCCCGTCTTAGGGGGTAAGAAAATTTTGATTGTCGATGACGATGTGCGTAATATTTTCGCGCTCACCAGTCTGCTCGAACAGCATCAAATGGAAGTTCTGTATGCTGAAAACGGACGCGAAGGTGTTGAGACTCTGCAAGCGAATCCAGAAATCGATATTGTGCTCATGGACATCATGATGCCAGAAATGGACGGATACGAGACGACTCGCGTGATTCGAGAGCAATCAGAGTTTCGATCGCTGCCAATTATTGCGTTAACCGCAAAAGCAATGCAGGGCGATCGAGAAAAATGCATCGAAGCAGGAGCATCAGACTATATTACTAAGCCTGTTGATACTGAACAGTTGCTTTCTTTGTTGCGGGTTTGGTTGTATCGGTAGTTGTTCATTTTGGGAAATGGGGAATCGTCCTATTGATACCCCGCTGCCTGAATTGCAAACAGATGGGCATATCGTCCGCCTAATTCAATCAACTGTTCATGGCTTCCTTGTTCCAGCACTGTTCCAGCAGACATGACGAGAATTCGATCTGCCATGCGAACCGTTGAAAATCGGTGTGAGATCAAAATTGCCATTTGATCAGGAGTCATTTCTCGAAATCGATCGAAGATTTGCACTTCCGATTCGGCATCCATTGCGGACGTTGGCTCATCGAGAACGAGCAGATCAGCACTCGATCGCATAAATGCCCGTGACAATGCAATCCGCTGCCATTGTCCACCCGATAGCTCTCGTCCTGTTTTGAACCATCGACCCAATCGAGTATCAAAGGATTCGGGCAGATCTTTAATAAATGAAATTGCATTGCCTTTATCAGAAGCGACTTGCCAGCGATCGCGATCGTCTAAATTCAGCACATCGCCTACGCCAATATTTTCGCCAACGCTGAATTGATATTTCATGAAATTCTGGAAAATCACGCCAATTCGACGTTGCAGGGCTTCGAGATCCCAAGCTTGCAAATCTAGCCCATCAAGTAAAATCCGACCTTCAGTTGGCGTATACAATCGCGTCAGTAATTTGATCAGCGTGGTTTTTCCAGAGCCATTTTCACCGACAATTGCTAACTTTTCTCCGGGCTGTAAATGGAATGAAACGTCTTTTAGTGCAGGCTTATCAGCTTCGGGATAGTAGAACGTCACATGCTCAAATCGTAAGCCATCACCCGGCAAACTTCCGCGCGTTGCACTGCCGAGCGATCGCGGAATTTCCTGACCGAGAAACTCATACAGATTCGACAAATACAGCGAATCCTCATACATTCCACCAATTGAACTGAGAATTGATGCAAATGCACTCTGTCCTTGTCGGAAGACCACGAGATACATGGTTAGCTCACCCAACGAGATCTGACCTGCGATCGTTTCCCAAACAATCCAAACATACGCCCCATAGAATGCAGCCGAACTGACTAAACCCAGTCCATAGCTCCAAAGTCCGCGCCGAATCGTTAAATCGCGATCCTCAGCATACAGCCGATGAAAGATCGCCCGATAGCGATCGAGCAACATGCCTCCTAACTGATACAGCCGAATCTCCATTGCCGGGGACTCATTGCCGATCAACCATTCTAGATAGTTCTGTTCTCGCGTCTCTGGCGTTCTCCAGCGGAACAATCGGAATGCTTCTCCGGCAAAGCGGGTTTCTGCCACAAAAGCTGGAACAGCTGCAATCATCAACATCACAACTGCCCAAGCCGAGAATTGAATCAACAGCCCGCCATAGGTAATCAAGGTCAGCGAATCCTGGACTAATCCAAATGTTCGACCGACTAAGCTCAAGGGGCGAGTCGAAGCTTCCCGCCGAGCGCGCGTCATCTTGTCATAAAATTCAGAATCTTCAAAATGTGCCAGATTCAGTGTGAGTGCCTTGCCGAGAATTAGTTCATTGACTTTCTGCCCAAGTAAGACTCTGAGCAACGACTGAGAAAGCACTAAGCCTTGTTTACTACCCGATTGAATCGCAACCATAACCGCTTCAAATCCGAGATAGCCGATCGCTGCCATACGATCGCTTTCCAGTCTAGTCTGAGAGGCTAAAACAACGGCATCAACAATCAATTTGCCTACATATGCCACCACCGCAGGCACAAGCCCACCGACTAGAGTAAACAAGGCGAGTCCGATCGTTAAACGGCGATTCGTTGTCCAAACGAGTGAGATCGCTCGCCCACAATAGCGGAAAATAGATAAAAATTGGGAGATGCTTCCAATGAAGCGTTGAAATCGTCTAGTTTGCATTCTTCTACAATAGCGTTTGATGAAAAAATCGAGACTGGTCATTGAAGCAGGGCAAACTGAAAAGCAATATTGGCGAGACTTGTGGCAGTATCGTGAACTGTTCTATTTCTTATCCTGGCGAGATATCCTAGTTCGTTATAAGCAAACCGCGATCGGGATTGCTTGGGCACTGATTCGCCCGTTTCTGACGATGATTGTGTTCACGGTTCTGTTTAGCAATCTGGCGAACTTGCCGACACAAGAAGATACGCCTTATCCGATTTTGGTTTTAGCTGCCTTACTGCCTTGGCAATTTTTTGCAGCGTCCTTGGGACAGACGAGCCAGAGTTTGGTCAGTAATGCGAATTTGATCTCGAAGATTTACTTTCCGCGATTGCTGGTTCCAGCGAGTGCGATCGCAGTGAATTTCGTTGATCTCTTAGTGTCTGGAATGTTGCTATTGGGAGTGATGATTTGGTATCAATACATTCCAACTTGGCGAATTTTAACCCTGCCATTTTTTGTCTCGATCGCAGCATTGGCGGCGTTTGGAGTTGGCTTGTGGTTTGCTGCAATTTATGTCCGGTTTCGCGATGTAGCGCAGGTGATTCCGTTTCTGATTCAGCTTGGGCAGTATGTTTCTCCGGTTGGTTATAGTGTGGAGATTATTCCTGCACAATGGCGATTGTTATATTCACTCAATCCGATGGTTGGTGTGATTGATGGCTTTCGCTGGGCAATTCTCAAGGGTGAACCGTCGTTTTATCTGCCGGGGTTTGTTTTAGCCTTGGGGGTAGTGGTACTGTTGGTGTGGACGGGAATTCGCTATTTCCGAAGTGTTGAGCGAACCTTTGCGGACATTATCTAGGAGTGTGATGTGTCAAATTTAGTACTTCAGGTTGAGAATCTGAGTAAGTGCTATCAGATTGCACATCAGTCGAATGCGCCTAATTTTTTGCTCAGAGATGTGATTGCAAGTTCCGTCAAATCGTTGTTCAATCGGAACGCTCAGAAGCGATCGACCGAAGATTTTTTGGCATTAGATAATGTTTCGTTTTCGCTGCAAGCAGGCGATCGTTTGGGAGTCATTGGGCGAAATGGAGCAGGGAAATCGACGCTCTTGAAGCTGCTGAGCCGAATCACCGAGCCGACTCAAGGCAGAATTGAGATGATAGGCAGAGTTACAAGTTTACTAGAAGTTGGAACTGGCTTTCATCCTGAGCTAACCGGACGGGAGAATGTGTATCTCAATGGCGCGATTTTGGGAATGAGTCGATCGGAGATTGCGCGCAAGTTTGATCAGATTGTTGATTTTGCTGAGGTTGAGCGGTTTTTAGATACGCCTGTCAAACGGTATTCTTCGGGGATGTATGTGCGCTTAGCATTTGCAGTAGCAGCACATCTAGAGCCAGAAATTTTGATTGTGGATGAGGTTTTAGCCGTCGGAGATACCCAATTTCAGCAGAAGTGTCTGAATAAGATGGAAGAGGTGGGAAAAGAGGGACGAACTGTTTTGTTTGTCAGCCACAATATGCAGACGATTAGCGCTTTATGCAATCAGGCGATCGTGCTGGAGGCAGGACAGGTTGCGTTTCATGGAGAAGTACAAGCCGCGATCGACGTTTATTTAGGAAACTCTTATCAGTTGATGAGCCGGATTCCTTTGCTGGAAAGACGCGATCGTACGGGTTCAGGAAGAGTGAAAGTCTCTAGCTTTCGCGTCTTAGATGCACAAGGACAAGCTGTTGAAATTCTTCAATCTGGCTTAGATTATGAGTTTGAGTTTGGCTATGTCAACTACTCAGGTCAAGCTTTAGAGAGTGTGATTGTTAGCTTTGCCGTTTCAGACGATAAAGGACAAACTATCCTATTGCTCAGAACGAGTTTTACAGATAGTAACGTTGTTTTGAATGCGAATTCAGGCGTTGTGAGATGTCGATTAAATCAGCTACCGTTAGCAAACGGCACTTATCGCTTACCTATCTTCTTCTCTTATCGCGAATCTGAAGTACTGGATTATCTACAAGATGCAGTTTCGATTGTGGTAGAAGGCGGGGATTTCTTTGGGACTGGAAGCGCAGGATTGCCCCAGAAGTGTAAGATTTTGACAAAAGCAGAATGGCGGAGTTTTTAACCTATGGGAATTCGGTCAAAAATTCGGCAATTTCTGAAAAAAAGATGTCCCTGGAAATTTGTGCGATCGCCTTCTTTAAGGTATTTTGCATTCCAAGATCCAATTGATTGCATTTTCTATGCTCTCTCGCTAACTCAGCAGCCATTTTTTATTCAAGTTGGAGCCAATGATGGAATTAATGGCGATCCGATTTATCCGTTTATTTTGAAGTGGAATTGGTCGGGAGTTAAAGTTGAGCCTGTTCGTTATATTTTTCAGGAGTTAGAGAAGAACTTTAAAGATTTCTCCAATATCATTTTGGAAAATAGCGCGATCGCTCATACAAATAATTCCCAAAAATTCTACTATTTAAAGCAAGACAGTGCTGCACCTGAATGGTATAGTCAGCTTGGTTCATTCTCGCTCCCAACGATTCTAAAACATGCTCAATGGATTCCAGATTTAGAAGAGCGACTAATGACAAGCGATGTCCCTTGTCTGACCTTTGAAGAACTTTGTGATAAACATCATATCCATCATATTGATGTTATCCATATTGATACAGAAGGATATGATTTTGAAATTATTAAACTCATTGACTTTGAAAAATTTAGATCTGCGATCGTGCTTTATGAACATAAGCATCTAAATGTATCAGATCAGCACTTATGCCGTCAGCATCTTGAAAGTTTCGGTTATCAGTTTATTTCAACTTCAAGAGATACGTTAGCCGTTTTAGAATCGCCTCAACTTCACAAAGCTTGGAATATCGTAATAGGTACAAGATGAGTATTCGAGTTTTTATTGGTTCTGGAGAAGCCAGTTTAGTCGAGCGCAAGGTTTTAATCTATTCCTTACGGAAACACGCGCAGCAAGATTTAGATATTTACGTTTTGAACGGGACTCATAATGCGATCGAGCGAAATGATCAAGAACCGGTTCCTGCGCCGATGTCGCTCAAAATTAAATATCAAAACGTCACTGAATTTAGTTTGTATCGCTACCTTATCCCAAAAATTTGTAATTATCAGGGCAAGGCAATTTATCTCGACTCAGATACAGTTTGCCTCACCGATATTTCAGAGTTATATGAGATCGATTTAGGCATTCACCACTTTCTCGCTAAGCAAGAATATGGTGGAAATTGGGGATTAAGCGTAATGCTGATGGATTGTGAAAAGTGCTATTTTGATCTCGATAGGTATTTTCTTGATATCGAAAAGCAGCGCTATACTTACACAGATTTTAATCGAATGAGTTCAGCCTTTCTGAAGCATCATCCTTTCGCGATCGCTGAACTTGACCCCAACTGGAACGTATTCGATTTTCACAATTCGGAAACGAAATTGATTCACTATACCAATCTATTTACTCAACCTTGGAAAGCTTACAATCACCCCTACGGCGAATTGTGGTTTCAATACTTTCATGAAGCGATAGATGCAGAGATTTTGACAGAACGGGATATTGAGTTAAGCGTTTTACGATCGTATATTCGCCCCGATATTCGAGAAGGAAACTTTTCTAGAAAATCTTTACTGAGCCGAATACTGCGATGAAAACTTCTGTTTTAATCAATAACTATAATTATCAGACCTATGTGATTGATGCGATCGAGAGCGTTCTCAATCAATCAGCCCAAGTCGATGAAATCATTATTGTAGATGATTGCTCAACCGATCAATCTGCCCAAGTCTTACAAGATTTTCTAAATTCAAAGTCCCCCATTCTGGGAGATTTAGGGGGCACGATTCCCTCTAATCGAAGCCCAAATATCAATCTCATCTTAAAAAAGAAAAACGAAGGACAACTTGCAGCATTTCAAGACGGATTCAACGCTGCCACAGGTGAGCTTATTTTCTTCTTAGACGCAGACGACTTATACCAAGAAACCTATATCGAAATCGTTCTAAACTTCTACCAAAATCATCCAGCTTGTGACTTTCTATTTACCAGTTCAGAACTTTTTGGTAACGAAGAAAGAATTGCAACTTGTTACACCCACACTCGTGATCTTGGCTATTCAAAAATCAGCACCCTATATCGAAGAACTTGGATTGGACATCGCACTTCCACCCTTTCGATGAGGCGGCATGTTCTCGAAGCAATCTTTCCCATTCCTTACTTAGAAGATTGGCGAATTCGAGCCGATGACTGTGTAACTTATGGAACATCGATCGCGAATGCCCACAAATTTTACCTCAATCAACCCCTCGTAAAATATCGAGTTCATGGCAATAATGGGTACTACGGACGCTTAAAAACACGATCGCCCGAATATTTTCAACAGTATGAACAAGCGATCGAGCGTTTGTTCAAATTCTGGATTAAAAAATTCAATTACTCCGAAGACATTGATCAATTTGCAGGTGAGGAGTTCCGTTCAATTCCTCACCCAACTCAACAGGAATTTGATACGTTTCAATCCATTATTCGGTGTACAAACCTGCCTAAAATTCGCAAGGGATTCATGTTAGTGTTGGCGTATCTCTATTTCCTTCGTCACCGCAATCCTTCCGAATGTTCACCCCAAAGGAACTGATACTGCGCCCGAAACCCGCTTCACTCTCAGATTTCGACTTTACTCAGCCCTCAACTCGCATCATCGCCTGTCCTGATCCTCCCATCGAAGCTGTTCGAGCAGGTCACGCGATCGCAATTCCTGACAGCACTTTCAACATTCGTCCCCTGCTCAAACAGCTTCCATTCCAACCCGATCTCGTCAGTCTGTCTGCCCGTGTCATGACCTTTCTGCCGCGCGGTCTCCACACGTTGAACTGTCCAACCGTGATGAAACTGGGAGACACCTTTCATTTAGGCGATGGTGGGTTGAGTCGAATGGTGAGCTATTGCAAGCATCTCAATTGTGATTACCACTGGACATATCAAAGCCCTCAGCATCTTCACTTCTTTACTGAGGCAGGACTAAGAAATGTATTTTGGTTGCCTGGGTCGATCGTCATTGATCCATATATTCCTCAACTCTCAGAGAAGCAGTACGCCGTTATTTTTCGCGGTTCTGAATCAGAATTACACCAGTATCGAACCCATATTTTGAATGTAGTCCGAGTATCTGGAATTGACATAGATGTATGCCAAAAAGACTACACTAGCTCTCTAGAAGACTATGCAAAAGCACGGATTGTTATCAATAGTAGTTTGAATGGAGATCTGAATCGGCGTGTGTTTGAAGTGCTGATGGCAGGAGGTTTTTTACTCACCGATCGCATTCGTCCGCAGTCTGGACTCTTTGAACTCTTTGAAGAAGGCAAGCATTTTGAATGCTACGGCAATGAGACAGAACTCATCGAGAAAATTCAGTTCTACCTTGCTCGTCCTCAAAAAGCGAACCAAATTGCCCAAGCTGGACATGAGCATTTTCTCACTCATTACTCTCAACCAACAGTCCAGCAACAACTATATCGATCGATTTTCAACAAGCTCGAATTTCCCAAACACGATCGACGATTGCACACCTCAACCCGGCTTCAAACTCGTCTCAAACTCTACGAACTCGTTCAAGAACTTCATCGCATCTATCCTAAACTCAAGATTCTGTGTTGGCGAACTTGCTCAACGATCGTCGCAGATCTTGCAGACTTACCTCGTGCTGAACTGACTCACGTTGTTGACTCTGAGCAACTCGTACAGACCCAAACAGACTATCTACAGGCAGGGCTGCAAGTCAATGTACAAGATCTGCAGCCTGATCCAGGTGGAGAATTTCAAATTGTAGTCATGAGTGGAGTGGATCGTGCCTTAGAGCAGCAGATTCAACAGAGTACAAATCTACTTTGCGATCGCGGTTTTTTCATCATTGTTCAGCCCTTTAACTTCTTTGAAATCCCACAATTGAATCAATGGATGAGAAATCAGAACTGTATTCCAATTCAGTTATCCATTCGCTTGTTTGATCAGAACTATGATCTAGCACTTGAACAGCATGGACTACTTTATCAAAAACTTTCTGCTCAAGCTGATTCAGCAAGGTTGCAGGACAAAGCAGACTTAGTAATAACTGAGATTCGAGCCAGTAGAATAATAAAAACTCAGATCAAAACGGCTCCAATCATTCGTTGCATTCTATCTCTAATTCGGAAGCTGCGATCGCGCTTTCGCCAGTTCTGAAGTCATCGTCACACCTGTCAATGAACATAAAATCGATCCAACCCTTTAGGCTTCTCGTTGTGATCCTATTGCTGCTTGGCATTTTTTTCCGATTTGCGTCCCTCGGAGAACGACCTTACTGGCATGATGAGGCACATACGTTACTGAGATCGTCGGGCTATACGCTCACAGAAATTACAACTCAAATTTTTAATACTCAAATCTTCGATCGCGATCAGGTACTCAAATTTCAACAGCTTGCACCTGAGAAAACTGAATTTGATGTTGTACGCTCTTTAGCAACTGAAGAACCGCATCGCGCACCTCTGTTTTATACACTTTTACATTATTGGATGCGATGGTTTGGCAACGATCTCACTTCACTCAGAATATTACCAAGCCTGCTAAGCTTACTTGTTTTTCCAGCGATCTACTGGTTCTGTCTTGAGTTATTTGGTTTGCCATCTACTGGATGGATCGCGATCGCACTGGTCAGTGTTTCGCCATTTCAGGTTTACTATGCTCAAGAAGTCAGAGAATATTCTCTGTGGGCGGCAACGACTTTGTTTACTTCCGCTGCATATCTTCATGCAATGCGATCTCCAAAAAAATTAGCTTGGAGTCTATATAGCGTTTCAATCATTCTATCGCTATATACGTCTCTGTTATCGCTTCTGATTTGGGTAGGTCATGGCATTCATGCGATCGCATCTCAGAAAGTGAAACTGACGAAACCTATGAGTGCTTTTCTCAAAGCTTCATTCCTTGGATTCCTCGGATATTTACCCTGGCTATTCTTTGTTCTTATCAATCTGTCACAGGTCGAAAGAAGGAATGCTTGGATGTTTCAACCGACTCCGCTACACACATTGCTCAACAGTTGGGTCACGAATTACCAATTTATCTTTCTGCAACCCAGTTTGACTGGTGCTTGGAGCTTCCTATTTACAACTGCGATCGGGCTTCTCACCTTTCTTTCCGCGCGATCGCTGATTCTCCGTACCCGAAAAGCAACCTGGGTATTGATTGCACTTTTAGTTTTACCGTTACTTATTACTTTTGTTGTTCCTGACTTGATCTGGGGTGGATTACGATCGACGAATGGGCGCTACTTTGTCCCGTGCTATTTAGGGATTCAGCTTGCAGTTGCGCATCTGTTTGCAACTCAGCTAAAAAATGGCTCAAATCTTCTACAGAAAGCATTTTGGCGGTTCGCATTGGTCAGTATTCTTACCGCAGGTGTGCTTTCATGTACGGTGCAGATGTTTCAAAATCGCCTGAGTGAAGATTTAGCGATCGCATCGATGATCAATCAAGCTGAAAATGCGATCGTCGTTAGTGCAGAAGAGTCTTATCAGGGAGGCGGCACGATCGGCGATATCCTAACATTAAGCCATCTCGTTCAGCCGAGTACAAAATTCCAGCTTGCGATTCGACATCAAGTTCCATCGCTTCCAAATCAACCGAATTTATATCTCTATAAACCTCTTACCTACCTAAAACAGAACCTCCAGCAAACCTATACACTCCAACCTATCTACAAAGATAAGCTCTTTCAACTTCTTCCCAAATGAAGCGAATTATCACCTGCCAAGGAAGTATCCAACTCATTGCTGCATTATCAGCGCTCTTGCATCGAGGGCAGTTGAGAGACTCCCAAAATTACCTCGTCATCTATGAGCTTTATGCTCCTGAACAGCAGCATTATGAGTTTGCAACCTTTATCGAGCAGATGGCGAGATCGATTTGTGAATGGGAGGAGATCGTCTATCTCACCCCTGATCAACTGAATGCAATTGGTCACAAACTCGACTCGACTCGACCCGCTCAAATTTATAGCCAAGTTCATCGCTGGCTCGGACTCGATCGAGCCGATGAAATCTATCTCTGTCGCAACTGGCAATTGACGAATCAGCTTTTACTCAATGCCTATCCATCTGCTTATCGAGTCTGCTACGGTGACGGCATCGGGCTTTATTTCTCAGAGCATTCCGCCGTCGTTCGTCGCCCGTTTACGCCGCCTCCAACCCGTGATCAAATTTTCGATTGGACTTGGTGGAAACTACGATCGCTCTGGCATCGAATTCGTGAACGCCTGAAGCTAAAAACAAAGCTCTACTCTCTGCCTTTTGATATTGGCTACTTTGTGCTGCCTGACATTTTTGGAGAAACGCCACCCATGCCAAGCATCAAACTTGCGCCAGTGCAGCTCCTCAAACTGTTTGAGCGTTTTACCTCATTTGTCGATGACGATCGCGTAGCTGAAATTCAATCCATCATTCAAGATTCGCCAGTTTCAATTCTACTCACTTCCAACTTTTCAGAAGGAGAACGCTTACCTCAAGCTCGTGAAATTCACGCCTACTATGAATTTCTTAGCTCACACAGCATTCCACCCGATAGTGTCTTGATCATCAAACCTCATCCTAGAGATGATCCCAATAAGATTAAAGAATTGCAGAAACTATGTTCTCACTTATATCGTGAAGTCATTCTCCTGACTGATTCAAATCTGTTCTTTTTACCCTTTGAAATTTTCTTTCTCAAAGCTTTTACTCAAAAAAAGCAGAACATTCGTATCTTTGCCGTCAGTTCTGCTTTTTTGTCCTTACAGCTTCTCTTCGATCTACCAAGCTTCATTGGATTCGGAGCAGATTTAACTACACAATCGTTTTATCCAGACTTTGTGGATGCCCGCTTAGAGCATGAACAAACCTTACATGAAGCTTGCTATCGTTTACAGTCCGCTTTGAATTCTCAACAAGACGTGCTATGAATCGAACACCAGGTTTTGTGCGATCGCTATGATTAGTATTGTGACTCCTGTTTACAATGGAGAGCAGTTCATTGAGTCCTGTCTTCAAACTGTCATTGCTCAAGAGTGCGACGAAATTGAGCATCTCATTATTGATGGCGGTTCAACAGATAGCACAGTTAGTATCATTCAAAAATATGCGAACTGCTATTCTCACATTCGCTGGATCTCTGAACCGGATCGAGGTCAATCCGATGCCATGAACAAAGGCATTCAACTTGCAAAAGGCAATGTACTGACGTTTCTCAATGTTGATGACTACTATGAGCTAGATACTCTAAATCAAGTCAACCAACGCTTCAAAACGCTACCTGAACCGAGTTTTATCGTGGGAAACTGTCGAATCTGGAACGATCACGGAGAAGTGATTGATATCAATAAGCCTTCTAAGTTGCGCTTGTTTGATCTCGTTCTCGGACTGAATATCAATCCTTATCCTTGCAATCCCTGCGCTTATTTTTATCATCGATCGCTGCATGAGCGAGTTGGACATTATGCGATCGAGGATCACTATTCGATGGATCTAGATTTCATTCTCCGCGTGGTTCAAGTGGCTCACGTTTACTATGTTGATGAAATCTGGGGGAACTATCGCAGAATTGCAGGAACGAAAACGTTTATTGATATGGAAAGTGGAGAGTGCGATCTCCGAGTTCGACAAATTCTAAGAAAATATCGACGGTATCTAACTCCAGTTGAGCAATTTCAGTGGTACATCTGGAAAATTTGGCATCAATGCCGCACGACTGTCTTTTCAGCTTTAAGACTCTGTTTTAGAACGATTAAACGGTTCTTTCGTAGATAAATAGAAAATCCCCCATTGCTTCTGAGCCGAATGCAATGGGGGATTTTTGAAAAAATGCCTGAGCTATTCTCGCGCTGCCAGTAAGCCAAGACCTAGCGACAATAAAGCATTCACGCCGAGATAGCCCCGTGCGATCGCGCTGCTTCCTAGCCATTGCATTTCGGGTAGAAAGACTGCACTCACGGCTAAGCAAGCTGCAACTCCGAAAGTACACCCGATCGCAAACCATTTCAACGAAGGATGTCCTAACAAACCAGCAAGCAGCAAGAAAGGAATCAGAACACTTGCAGAGATTGGATTCAGCAGATTGGAATTGAGAATCGTGCCAACCAACTCAGGAATCGAGCTACCTGCTAAGCGGAGTGGAAACTGAGGCAGATTCGTGATAAAGATGCCTCGCAAGAAGAACAATCCGCAACTTCCGAGCACCAAGCCCCAATATAGCGAAGCGCGATTTCGAGGCATCTGAGCAATAAATACTTGCGAGAATGCGATCGCAACTCCGAACATGAGAAGCTTCAGACCGAGGTTGAAGGAACTGCCATCAAACCAAATACGACTGAAGAAACCACTCCAAAGCTTCGGAGATAGCCACCAGAAGAAAGGACGGTCTTTCAAGGCTAAATCGACGGCTCCTTTTGCATCTAGTCTGCCTGCGCCATAGAAATTTT
Source organism: Leptolyngbya sp. FACHB-1624 (assembly GCF_047649235.1). Taxonomy (NCBI): domain Bacteria; kingdom Bacillati; phylum Cyanobacteriota; class Cyanophyceae; order Leptolyngbyales; family Leptolyngbyaceae; genus Leptolyngbya; species Leptolyngbya sp. FACHB-1624. The sequence goes on along the minus strand of NZ_CP180258.1, from coordinate 5,300,865 downwards.
GCGGATCATCTTGAACTGCGATCGCACTCTTTTTCAAAATTCCTTCAATGCGATCTGGGTCTTGTGTACCTAGTGAGTGAACCAAAGCTGCAACGCCTGCTACATGAGGAGCGGCCATACTGGTTCCTTGAAAGTATTCCAACACGGATTCCCCTGTAGCTGGATTAATCGTGTTCTGCAAAATTCCACCACTCTTATTTGCAGAAGATTGAATTGAACCTCCTGGTGCAGCAATATCAATTCCCGTGCCATAGTTCGAGTAGGGCGCTTTCTTCGTTGTCGAATCGTAGGCTGAAACAGCGATTACGTGAGGATACCGGGCTGGAAACTCAGCAACACTCCGTCTCGAATTGCCTGCCGCCGCAACGATCGTCACTTTTTTACTATGAGCGTACTCGATCGCTTCTCGCATCAATTGGCTTTCTCCCCCACCGCCTAAGCTCATATTAATGACATGTGCCCCGTGATCGGCTGCCCAACGAATCGCTTCTGCAATATCTGCTGTCGTTCCTCCACCCCAGGCTGCCAGGACTTTCAAAGGCATAATGCTCGCTTCGTAAGCAACACCTGCTACCCCATAGCGATTGTTTGTAGACTGAGCGATCGTGCCTGCAACATGCGTTCCATGACCATTGTCATCAGAAGCGTTTGAGCGATCGTTGACGAAATCATATCCTTCAACGAATTGAGTTTCTTTTAAGTCAAGAACTTGGCTCACCCCAGTATCAATCACAGCAACGACGGTTCCCTTGCCTCGCGTATGTTTCCAGCTTTCTTCAATATTGATGCTTTGAAAGTTCCACTGTTTGTCATAGTCGGGATCGTTCGGCTTGCCCGTCGTTTTGTAGATGTAGTTCGGCTCCACAAATTCTGTATACTTGCCGATGTCGGAGTTTTTGAGTTTCCGAAGCAGCGCTGCATCGCCTTTCATCACAAAGACGTGATCAGCTTGAGAAAATTCACTGTTTAAGCGAATGTCGCTACTGTAGCCAGATTTCAGTTCGCTGAGTTCGCTAGAGAGTTCCTCACTGGTCAGCGACTCACGGAAGTCGAGAATAATTGAATCAAAAGTCCCAGGTTCAGTCGCAAAGGCTTGGAAAGATAAAACGGATAGCAAAAAGCTGAATACGCATAACCCGATCAGCAGTAAACGTCGCATAATACTGGTTGGTGGGAAAGAGAGTCTCTCTCAAGATTCCCGTTGAAACGCTTGAAATTATCCTCGATTCGGTTTGAGGTATTGCATTAAGGCTTCGGTATAGCGAGTCGTTCCGTGTTCAGTATTTGGGGCAAGTTTTCGCGATCGCGCTAAGCAAGCCTGTGCCTCTTTGAGATTGTGCATCATTGCAAATGTCCAGGCTAATTCTGCGTAAATTTCGGCGCTGAGAGCCGGATTGTGTTTTGCCAATTTCAGCACATGTCGATAGAGATCGATCGCGGTCGTAAAGTCCCCTTTGCATTGCAGCAAATCAGCATGGCGGCAATGATTTTTTATGGCAAGTAATGCCTCATCAGGAGGGGGAGTCTCGAACTCTGCGATCGCATCTGCTAGGCTTCCGCGCCATTGATTATACAAAATTAGGGTATAGCGCTCATTGCCTGTAGTTTGATCAGATGGGCATGGGGTTCCATACATTGCGATCGCTTGTGTGAAATTGTCTTCTTGAAGCGCGATCGCGAAATTGGTTCTCGCTGCCCAATAGCTCGGAGCAATTTGTAATGCTTTCTGAAAAAAATCTGCTGATTTGGAATGCTGGTTTAGACGATGCTGAATTACACCTAAATTGTTATATGCTTCTGCACTAGCAGCATCGAAGATCAAAATTGCATGAAATAGTGTTTCAGCTTGAGCGAGTTGATCGCTCTGATAGCACCTAATTGCGCGTTGAAATAGAGCATCTAAAGTCGTGAGTCTACTATCTTGAATTTGCTCGAATCTTTCTTTGGCTCTTTGTTTTGCTGCTTGAATGAAGGTTTGAAGTTCATGAACGAGCCACCGTTGTTCAGTGGGTGAGAGGTATTGACCAAACTGATATACTTCTTGGGTGCGCATTCTGATGACACCGACACTCTCTCCTTTACGAGTTTTTTCGAGATGAATGTCTTCAATGTCCTCAAGAATGAATGAGATCTTTTGGTAGAACTCGAAGCGTTTTAGCATTCCTGCCAGTATGAGCGTGTAATCATTAACGCTCAAAACTGTGGGTTTGATTAAAGTCTGGAGATCTCTCGCAAAGCAGATTCCGGCTAGGGCTGTGACACAAGGGAAGGTAACTAAGATTAAACCGTAGTAGCCAACTTCTGACATGTTTAATCGACTGACAGCAACGATCCGAAAGAGAATGAATGCTGTGAGTAAGTACAGAAGAACAAGTCCGATTCTGATCCGGATTTTATCGGCTTTGCTCGATTGAAAGCTTTGCCCTGAAAAGTGGATGTGTAAGGCGCGATCGCTCTTAATTAACGAGACTTTTGTATTGCGCGGACGTTGCGGAGAGGGACTCGATACAAATTCTTCTTTCGGATTGCGACCTTGCAAAGCCGACAGTGCTAAAGCCGCAGAATTAAATCGGTCTTCCTCTGCTGCTTCAATACAGCGCTTTAACCAACGACTAAACTCAGCAGAAATCCTCAAATTCAGCGGAATTTGTAACTGGAGATCATCTGATGTTTGTAACTGATTGGGGTCTTTGCCTGTGAGTAAATAAAGTAGGGTTGTTCCCAAAGCATAAAGGTCTGTCGCGCAAGTTGCTTTTCCGCGAAACTGTTCCGGAGCCATGTAGCCCAGTGTGCCGACAACCGTGCTGCCTCCAGCTACAGTTTGGCGATAGGTATCTTGAACGGCTCCAAAATCAACGAGATAGATATTGCCTTCTCGATCGCGCAAAATATTCTGGGGTTTGATATCTCGATGGAGAATGGGCGGCAGAAAAGTTTGCAGATAAACCAGAATATCGAGTAACTGAAATGCGATCGCTTTCGTTGTGTCTTCGTCTGGTCGCCAACCTTTTTGAATCCATTGGGCTAGTGTTTTCCCAGGTGCGAGAGCTTGCACAATGCAGAATAAGCGATCGTCTTGAGTATCAATCTCAAACGAATCGATATAGCGAGGAATGGCAGGATGATTCAGTTGCTTGAGAACTTTTACTTCTCGCTCAAACAAATCGAGGGTTTTCCAATCTGAAGTTTGACGTAGTGACACTACTTTCAGTGCAACATACTGCTGAGTGTGGAGATCTTCAGCTTTATAGGTCGTTCCAACTCCGCCCTGACCTAATGTTTCTAATATTTTGTAGCGTGAATGAATAATATCCATAGGTTTAACGGTTTCGATTGTACTCACTGTTTCGTGAACTCGGTGCTGAGCCAATGCCCATGAGTTTGTTGCTTAGGTCTGAATCTTCGCGAGTCTGGCGCGGATACGCATTTTCGCGTTGCCAGTTTCTCTCAAATTGTTGTTCATTTTGCTGCCGAACTCTTTCCTCTTCTCTTCGTAGGGATGGGTTAACGCCCGCTCGTTCATTGAATGCCAGCCGGATTGCTTCTCGCATGGGTCGATTCTTGCCTCCCATGCTCGCTCGTTTCAAAGGAGTGATGCCTTGTAGATTCGACTGATGAATGTTAGCTCCAACCTGTAACAACTTCCAAATCGTCTGTACATCTTGATCAGACTCCACTCGGTCTACCAGAAAATTTAGTAAGGTATTGCCACCGCGATCGAGGGCATCCGCATAGGGTAGGAGTTCCAAAATTTCTTCAGGAGTTAGAAACTTGAGTTCATGGAAATGGATTTGATTGAGCATGTCTGGAGTGAGCTTTTGCTGTTTCGCAATCATTGAGCGAAACACACCTGCATCTGAATTTGCCACAGCTCTCTGAAAGACTTCTGAGAGATTGACATAAGTACTAACATCTCCTTCTGTAAGGCTCTGCACCAGATTGAGCCAGCCTCGTTGGCTTGCAGTTTGAATCAGAGTTTCGATGAGTTGTTGCTTCTGATCTTTAATCTGCGATCTCCGACTGATGTGTTCTACAAACAGTTGAGCATTGGCTTCAGAATTGATGTAATAGATCGCGGTTTTGCCTTTTTTATCTTTCAGGCTGATATCGATCTGATTCAGCGCGAGAATTGCTTTCAGCGCTTCTGGCTTGCGTTGTGCAGCCTCATGAAGGGGAGTTTGACCTTGATGATCGCGATACTGCAAGTTGCCGCCTTTTGCGACGATTTGTTGGATTGAGTCAGCTTCTCCTAAAGCGATCGCTTGATAGATCAAAGTTCTTCCTTCAATGTCTGTCGCATTTGGGTCTCCACCTTTACTTAAATACTCTTTGATGGATAAATCTCGATGATCGATAGAAGTATAAGCAGATTGAGTGAGTCCAACTTTATTGATAATTGCGTAGCGATAGTGATCGGTAACGACTAAAGCAATGAGCGTTAAGGCACTCATTGCCCCGATTCCGATGGAGAGCTTTGAAGATTGTTTGGGTGGAGGTTGGAGTTGAGCGATCGCGATTTCTGCTGATGCAAACCGATCTTTCGGCGCGGGTTCTAAAATCTTTTCTAACCAATCTGCGAAGTGCGGTGAGAGTTGAAGTTGCGATCGAAACTCAATTCTCAACTTTTGAACAGGTAAATCGGCAGGCGATCGACGAGTTAGTAAAAAGAGTAATGTTGTGCCTAAACCGTATAAATCAGTTGCCGCAACGACTTGACCACGAAACTGTTCAGGAGCCATATAGCCGTAAGTTCCGACGACTGTACTACCCTGCATGAATGTATTGTGATACGTACTTCCAACTGAGCCAAAATCAACTAGAAAAATTTGACCATCAGCGCGACGAATTAGATTTTGCGGCTTGATATCGCGATGAAAGACAGGTGGATTCAGGGTGTGGAGATAATTGAGAATCTCTAAGACTTGTAGCGCGATCGCTCGAATCTCTGCTTCTGTCCCGTGCCAACCTTGCTGTACCCAATCAAAAAGAGATTTGCCCTTGGCGAGTTCTTGAACGATGTAGAAATTGCGGTCACGCTCAGTCTCGACGACGAAATACTCTAAATATTTGGGAATGTTCGGATGATTGAACTGCTGAAGAATCTCAGCTTCACGTTCAAATAATTCGATGGTTTTCCAGTTAACGGCTTGTCGTAAAACAAGCGTTTTTAAGGCAACTTGTTTCTGTGTCGTCTGATCCTTTGCCAGATAGGTGATACCTGTGTTGCCTTCACCCAAGCGTCCCAAGATTTGATAACGCCGCTGAATAATATCACCAGACTGATGAACCATAGCAGAAAATTCTGGAGCATGATGTGAAATGTCACTCTCCAGAATTCCCGATTTTGCTGCTATTTACCCAATACAGAGGTCATAGCACGTCCAATATTGTGTGGTTGCATCGCGTCGATCGCAGCCGTTGGCTCATATCCGCAGTGCACCATACAGTCTGCACAATTTGGATTGCCGCTCTTGCGACCGTACTGGCTCCAGTCCGTCTTATCCAATAGCTCTTGGAAGGTTTTGTAATAGCCATCATTCAAGAGATAGCAAGGCTTCTGCCAACCCAAAACGCTATAGCTCGGACTACCCCAAGGCGTGCATTCATAATCCTTCTCGCCCATGAGAAAGTCTAGGAACAGTGGATTATGGCTAAAGTTCCACTTCTTCCCTTTTTTCATCGGTGCCAGGATTTGACGGAACAGAATATGCGTCTGTTCACGCTTCAAGAAATGGTCTTGATCAGGTGCCCATTCGTAGCTGTAGCCTGGAGAAATCTGCATTCCATCGACTCCCAGTTCGGTGAGAAAATCGAAGAATTCGTGCATTTCTTCAGGATTGGCACCCTCGAAGATGGTGGTGTTGGTATTGACCTGGAAGCCGCGTGCCTTCGCCGCTTTAATCGCTTTGACAGCCGTATCGAATACGCCTTTGCGATCGACGCACTGATCATGCCAATCGCGCATCCCATCGAGATGCACCATAAAGGTGAAATAGGGCGAGGGCTTGAACTTGTCGAGGCTCTTTTCGAGCAGGATGCCGTTGGTGCAGAGATAAATGAATTTTTTACGATCGATTAATCCCTGAACAATTTCCCCAATTTGAGGATGCAGAAGCGGTTCACCACCTGGGATCGAAACCACAGGCGCGCCACATTCTTCCGCTGCTCGGAAACAGTCTTCCGGGGAAAGATTTTGTTTGAGAATTTCAACGGGATGCTGAATTTTTCCACAGCCCGTGCAAGCGAGATTGCACCGGAACAATGGCTCTAGCATCAAAACCAAGGGAAATCGTTTTCGACCTAGTAAACGTTGTTTGACTAGGTAAGAGCCGATTCCGACGACTTGCTGTATTGGGACTCCCATCGCTATCTCCTCACTCGGTTTGAATTAAATTCTCTTGAAACCAGTCTACGGCATCTTTCAAAGCGATGTGAATGTGCGTTTGGGGAAGCCCCAACTCACGAATTGCTTTACTTGCATCGTAGTACATTGGCTGTTTGGACATTCTCACTCCATCGACTGGGATTGAAGGTTTTTTCCCAAATTTCGTGAGAATCGTTTCGTCAATCCAGGCGACAGACAGCGGAATCCAGACCGGAATCGATCGAGCCGGGGCACTCAGTCCGGTAATCTGACTTAATTCATCAAGCAATTGTTTCAAACTCAGATTTTGATTGCCGAGAATATACCGTTCTCCAGATTTGCCTTTCTGCAAGGCGAGCAAATGCCCCCAAGCGACATCTTGGACATGTACAAAGTTGAGTCCTGTTTCGACATAAGTTGGCATTCGACGCTCTAAAAATCTCACGACAATATCGCCTGTCGGAGTTGGTTTGATGTCATAAGCTCCGATCGGCGTACTAGGATTCACAATCACAATATCTTGACCCGATCGTGCTGCTTTGACAGCTTCTTGTTCTGCCCAATACTTGGATTGTTTGTAATCTCCAATCAGTTTCTCGACTGGAGATTGATACTGTTCAGTCGTCGGTTGACCACTGGGATCAATGCCGATCGCGGCGACAGAACTGGTATAAACCGATCGCTCAATTCCCGCTGCTTTTGCTGCGGCTAGAACATTTCGAGTGCCCAGGACATTACTTTGATAAAGCAAATCGCGATCGCGCTGCCACAGTGAGTAATGCGCTGCCACATGAAATAAACAATCGCACCCTTGCATCGATCGAGCTAAATCTGGATCGTTCAAGTCTCCTGATATGAGTTCAATCTCCAAGCCGTTGAGGTTATCTAATCGGGCATTCGGGCGAGCAAGTGCTTTGACCTCGTAGCCTTGTTGCAGCAGTAATCGGACAAGATTTGCGCCGACAAAGCCTGTGCCTCCAGTGACAAATGCTTTCATCGTTTTTTAGGTTTGAGATCATCGAGCAGAGTGTACACGACGGGTACAACGAACAAACTGAGTAATGTGGATGTAACTAAGCCACCCGCGATCGCAACTGCCATGGGAGAGCGGAGTTCTGATCCGGCACCAAGTCCAAGCGCGATCGGAACCATACCTAAAATCGTTGATGCAGTTGTCATCATGATCGGTCGCAGTCGAATCGGGCCAGCTTTGAGAATGGCTTCACTGCGATCGAGTCCTTCTCGCCGCAATTGATTGATGTAATCAACGATCAAGATGGCATTTTTATTTGTAATCCCGAGCAGAAATACAAAACCAATCAGCGAGATCATGCCAAAATCGCTTTGAGTGATGAGCAGCGCGAGCATTGCTCCAACGAGTGCAAGTGGCAGAGAAAGCGTAACGACGATTGGGTCGAGCAAGCTTTTGAACAGTAATACGAGAACGATCGCAATGCAGAGTGCGGAGAGTCCCAACGTTCTACCAAAACTGTTAAAGATCTCACGGCTGCTTGCCGAATCTCCCCCTAAGTCGAGTGTGACATTTGCAGGTAAAACAGTTTTAGATTCATTGACTAATTTTTCAGTTGCATCACCCAAGGATAGACCTTTACCCAAGTTTGCACTGACATACACGACTCGCTGTCCGTCGCGTCTGTCGATCTGCTGAGTGCCGTTGCGATTGCTACTCCCGCTGAGCGTCACATCTGCAATGCCTGGAATGGTCTGTACGCGATTTTTCAAGTCGTTTCCAGCTTTCTCTAGCGTTGCTAAATCTTCCCCTTTTAGCGAGGCTTGCAGTGGTTTCTGGCTGCCTGCTTCGACAAAGGGAATGTCTTCAACGCTGGTAGTTACTCCGGAAATTTCCGGCAAGCGCGATCGCAGTTGATCCTGAAGCGTCGCGGTTGGCGTAGAGTGTCCGGGTTTTAGCTTGACGTAGATCAAGCCTTTATTCGGTTCGCCTTCACGCGATCCCACGGTTGTAAACACAGTTTGAACCTCGGGAGCAGTTCTCACGGAGTCTTCAAGCTGTTTTGCAACATTGAGCGAATCTTGCAATGGATTAATTTGGGGAATCTGTCCGCCTGCTGCTAAGGTTGCTGCAATCTCTTCTTGAGATGGGATTTTCGGTAAGGGAGCCGTGTATCGAACGTTAAATTCTCCGCGATCGAGCTTCGGAATAAATCCTTGCGGAATCATCGGAATGATGGCAATCCCTGCTGCAAAACTGGCAAGCGCAATCCCCACGACGATCGCTCGATGGCGTAATGACCACTGGAGTAATTTGCGGTAGTTATCAGTAAACCAAAAACCAACTCTGTCAAAGCGTCCCGAATGCTGGCGATTTGATTTTCTCAGCATGTAAATCGACATCACAGGCGATAATGTCCGTGCGACTAACAGCGACATGATCATCGCGGCTGAAACTGTGATTCCGAAGGGTTTAAAGAACTGCCCAATCACGCCTTCCATGAATCCAATCGGCAGAAACACGGCGACGGCTGTAAACGTGGCAGCGGTCACAGTTAAACCGACTTCACTGGTTGCTTTGAGGGCTGCTTGTCTGGGAGATTCCCCCTCTTCGATATGTCGGCTGATGTTTTCGACATCGACGATCGCATCATCGACTACACTTCCAATCACAAGCGCCAATGCCAGCAGGGTGATGGTTTCGAGATTAAATCCAAAAAATGCCATCACGATCGCAGTGCCGAGAAGCGAAATCGGAATGGCAAGGGCTGAAATTAAGGTTGCCTGCCAACTCCGAAGAAATGGATAAATTACAATCACCGATAAGGCGATCGCTTCAATCAACGCCTCGATCGTTGAATGGGTTGCGTTCTGAATATATTCGGCTTGCGTGGATGCCAGTGTAATTTTCACATTGCTGAGATTTTTTCGCAGTGTGTCAATCTCTTGCTCAACTGTGTTTACGACTTCGAGCGTGTTTGCATCTCCGCGTTTCACCACTTGAATCGCGATCGCATCTTTGCCGTTAAATCGCGTCAAGGTTGCTCCACGTTCGTTGCCGCCTGCACCGAGCGTATTTACTTTCAGCACACCCGCGATTTTTTCTAAGGGCGGAACGATCTGGCTGGTTGTCAGTTGAGTCAGGTCTTGGAGATTTCGCGAATCGCTTTCGATCGCATAGCTGATCGCTGCGGTTTCATTCAAATTCAAGGCGATGACTTTGAATTGAGTCTCTTTCGGCAGCGTTACCGATTTCATTGTGTCTTCAACGGTTTGACGCGCTTGGTCTAAACTCGTCCCCACTTCAAACGATAAGCTGACAGCCGTTTGATTGGGAAACGTTGAAGATCGCAGGTCATTCACGCCTTTCAGCGATTGCATGGCTTGTTCGATCGGTTGTGTGACTTGCCGCTCGGTTTCGGAAGTTGCCGTTAATGGAGCTTCTGCACTGACCACAACGACGGGAAAGGTGATGTCGGGAAAGAGCGCATATTTTAATGAACTCAGGGCAAAAAATCCGGCGACTGTGATGGTCAGCCAGAAGGAGATGCTTAACCACGGCATCGCGATCGCGATCCGGGAAATGTTGAAACGCTCCCGTGAAGTCGGTTTGGGCAAATTCATAAACTAGGTAAGGCTAAAAAGAACGTTGAGGGGATGTTAAGGTTGCTTGAGTAAATTCATCCAGTTTTTCAATGGTTCCGGTGATTCTCGTCCCCCAAGGTGCTGAATATCAGGCTGTGTCTCAAGGCGCAAGCGATGCGATTCAAGTTGTTGCAATCCCGGCTGGAATTGCGGTTGCTGATTTTCTCGATCGCACTTCGATTCCGGATCATTCGGCACTCCTCGTCATGGGTTTATGTGGCAGTTTATCCTCTCAAGTTGGAATTGGCGAACTGGCACTTTATCATTCTTGTGTCAACTTCTCAGGAGAAGAAATCGCGTGCGATCGCTCACTGACTCAACGACTGCAAAATCATTTTAGAGTTGCCTCTGCGCGGGGATTAACGAGCGATCGTGTAATTTGCTCTGTGGCAGAAAAGCGAGCGTTAGGCGAAACGTATCAAGCGGATGTGGTCGATATGGAAGGATTCGCGATCGCGCAACGATACTCAGTTGCGATGTTGCGCGTGGTCAGTGATGATCTGCAATTTGATATGCCAGATTTGAGTGATGCGATCGTGGATGGCAAGATTCAAGGGCTGCGGATGGCAAAGGCGATGGTGAAAAAGCCGATCGCGGCGAGTCGATTGATTCGGGGATCGCTGGCGGCATTGCAGCGATTGCGGCAAATTGCGGCTGAGATAGAGACTTTTGGATGTTGATTGCAAACGACAGATACAGGGGAACGATCGTAATTTGCGACATTACAATGGATAGAGCGTAGCGAGCGTGATTCCAGAAGCGAAGGAGAGTAGCATGGACGCAATTTCAATTCTTGTAGAAAATGAGCCGAATGGGTTTCGTGCTAGTGTTTTGGGGCTGCCTGACTGTCATGCTGAAGGTGTTACCCGTGAAGATGCGTTAGCCAAGATACAGGAGGTTTTGCGGGTGCGTCTGGCATCTGCGGAAATTGTGACACTTCCCCTGAGTTCTCCAGCTTTGACGAAGTTGACTGGAATCTTTAAGGACGATCCACAGTGGGATGAGTTTCAAGCAGCAATGGCTTCTTATCGGCAAGAGATGGATAGTGAATTGGAGGCTGAGTATCGTCAGTTGGATAAGTCTGATGCGCGGCTGAACCAAGGAAACTCGGCTGCATGAGGTTGTGGGTACTGGATACGGATCATCTGTCGTTATGGCAACGTGAACATCCGCAAGTGAGCCAGCAAATCGCGAAACGAGGCATGAATGCGATCGCAATTACAATTATTACGGCGGAGGAGCAACTGCGAGGTCGATTGGATGTGATTCGGCGATCTGAATCTGGAATGTCGCGGGTGTTGGCTTATGCTAGGTTTCGCGAGACATTGTTTTTTCTAGGGCAGATTCGACATTTATTGGAGTTCACATCAGAAGCTGAGGATTGCTATTCTGAGTTGAAGCGGCAAAGGGTTCGGATTGGTGCTCAAGATTTGCGGATTGCGGCGATCGCATTATCTATCGATGCAGTAGTTGTTACTCGAAACAGACGTGATTTTGAGAAAATTCCAGGTTTGACGATCGAAGACTGGACAATCAATAAAGTGGAATAAACGACCCCATCTGCCTGAGCGGTAGGTAGGTCTATGCGATCGCACATTTAGGGAAAAGGACGATCGCTGTTTTCAAACAGCTCGATCGAGTCTATTCATTCGGAAGCCGTTCGAGGTCTTGGCGCACAATGTCACTCCGGTAATGATCTCCAAACTCCATATATCTTTCTAACGCCTGCTGATAGTTTGCTCTTGCATCCCTGTGCTGTGCTTCTGCTTCTGCAAGTGAACCCAAGTTGTGGTATGTAAGGGCTTGGGAGTAGCGGTCGTTGAATTCGATTTTGATTTGGAGTGCCTGCTGATAGTAGAGTTTTGCTTCCTCAAACTCACGCAATTCCTGCGCTACGATTCCTAATTGGTGGTACGTGCGAGCTTGGGAGTAGTGGTCGTTGAATTCGTTGAAGATTTGGAGTGCCTGCTGATAGTAGAGTTTTGCTTCCTCGAACTCGCGCAACTCCTGTGCTACGATTCCTAACTGGTGGTACGTGCTGGCTTGAGAGTAGCGGTCGTTGAATTCGATTTTGATTTGGAGTGCTTGCTGATAGTAGAGTTTTGCTTCCTCAAACTCACGCAATCTCTGTGCTACGATTCCTAACTGGTGGTACGTGCTGGCTTGAGAGTAGCGGTCATTGAATTCGATTTTGATTTGGAGTGCCTGCTGATAGTAGAGTTTTGCTTCCTCAAACTCACGCAATTCCTCCGCTACGATGCCTAATTGATGGTACGTGTGGGCTTGGGAGTAGCGGTCGTTGAATTCGTTGAAGATTTGGAGGGCTTGCTGATAGTAGAGTTTTGCCTCCTCAAACTCGCGCAACTCCTGCGCTACGATGCCTAATTGACCATATGTGCAGGCTTGGGAGTGGCGGTCGTTGAATTCGTTGAAGATTTGGAGTGCTTGCTGATAGTAGAGTTTTGCCTTCTCAAACTCGCGCAATTTCTGCGCCATGATGCCTAAATTATGGTACGTGCTGGCTTGGCTGTAGCGATCGTTTCGGGCTTCATTGATTGCTAAGCTTTGAGCATAGAATGCTCTTGCTTGCTCAAAATTTCGCTGTGCTAATGCCACATCTCCCAAATCTGCAAGCACTATTGCAACCTGTTTAGATTGATTCAGTGAACGCGCAATCTCAAGTGCTTTTTCGTAAGCCGCAACTGCATTCTCAAACTCCCGTAATTGTCCATAGGCGTTTCCTAGTTTACGATGCAAACTCTGAATCAGGATTGGATCAGGACTTGCTTCTATAATCTTCAAGCCCTCTAGCAAGTAATCCCTTGCCTTGTCTGCCTGTTTCTGAGTGAGATAGGCTGAGCCAATTTTGTAATAGACCTCGCAGCACAGTCGCATATCCATTGATGAAGTCGGTTTCCCAGACGGACACAGCTCCATCAAAAGCTGCTTGAGTTGTTCAATCTGAGCCTCATTCTCAGTCGAGGCAATACGAGGCAACGGCTGTTCAAACGCCCCGACTTTCAACTGTTCTAGACTTTGTGCCGAAGTCTTAAAGGTAAAAGAGCCAGACTTCCAAGCCCAAAAATCAGGAGCATACTTGCTCACGCGAGTAATTGCATAACTGGGTAACACAAAAAGCAAGGGATACGGCACACTCTGACGGTAGGCATCTCGAACAAAATTCAAATCCTGCAAAATCAGCGGATACTCGCCCACCCCATCCGTCCCGATCACACCCTCCAACCCCTGAATCAGCACCACCAGTTTTTGCTGCGTCTGAACTCGCTTCAGACGTTGGATCAAAGCATCTCGCAGAAATCGTAAATCGCGCTCCTGAGAAAAATCCATCACTTCCAGTCGCACCTCCGACTCCGAAAGATGCGATCGTAATGCTTCTACTAACGTTGCTTTATCCCGTTCTTGATTAATTTCAATAAACCCGATCGTCAGCCCCTCTGCAAAATCAATAAACGTCAGAAGTTCCGCAAACTCTTGCTGATTTTGCTCTAGAAACTGTTCTACAGTGCGATCGCGATTAGTCTGCTCCAGCATTTTGAGTCAGAAGCTCCCGAAGGGCAGTTTGGAACAAAGCACTCTGGCGCACCGCTGGATTCGGGTAATTCCAACGATCGAGTCCGTTGTACTCCAACACCGACGTATTAAACAGCATTAACTGTCCAGTCTCATCTTTGGTCACGTTTTTCGTCAGACACACTTTTGCAAGCAAAGGATAATGCTCATCCCGGACAAATCGTTCAAAATGAAATTGCTGCTGCTTGATCGCATACTCTACATCCTCAGCTTGAATCTTGGCATGTTTACGAGTACTTGCCGTCTGACAAGCACTCCGCACCATCTGCATCAACTGCCGCACATGTCCCCCACTTGCCTTCGCCAATGCTAAAACCTCTTGCTCCGACTCAAACAAAAGCTCAGTATCGACTCGTTTCTCAATGATTTGCTGCAACTGCTTTAGCCCTTCAGCATCATAGTCAAGCTCACAGCGCTCGCGTACGAGTTGATAGGTTCGCACCATCGAAACAACATGAGGCTCACCAAATGTATTGACGATATTTTTTGAAGAACACAAGACAGAAATCGGAACCGTATAAATAATCGTACAATTCAGCTCTTGAAGCTGAGCCGCATAATCAAAAAATAAATGATTGCCAACCTCAGGCGGAACACGATCGAGATTATCGAAAATTACGAGAAAGCCTTTGGAATATTGAGACTTAATTTTCTGATAAGCGTCTTGGAGCAACAAATTAATATCTGCTTTCAGCCGAGAAATATCTCGCTGTAACGTCTGCCGAATCACAGTTTTTTGTTTATCCGCACCCTTAATCTGAGCTAAAAGCTTCACAAGCAATTTTGCAATAAACGGAGCGCCACTTCCCAGACTTGCTTCACTTTCTACACTGACCGAGCTTTCAACCGTTTGCTCGTTTTCCTTTGTGACATCCTTAAACCAATCTTCAAATCCCTTGAGCAGCCTTTTATCAAAGCTCAGCCCCATTTCTCGTAAGGCAAATTCGACTTGCTTAATCACAACAAGATAGAAGTCAGTATACTCAGCATCATTAATATCGGTTTCGTCGTTTGCTTCTAAATAAATCACCCGATAGTCTTGCTCCCATTGGTGGCAAATTCGCTTCAGCTCAGTACTTTTGCCACAACCCCGATGACCTGTAAATAGAATCGTGCAAAACTCTCCTGGGTATTGAGAGTCCAAAACGAAATTGACCCCTTCGATCGCTTCAGTCTTACGCACAGACGACAAATCGACATAGTATCGCTCTAATCCTGCACCAGAAAGAGGATCAATATTGCAAAGCCGAAAAGCTTCTTTTAGAGTCTTAGCGCGATAATCATCCATAGGTCTTGGAATACAGGGTCAAGTCTAATTCGGCTCCCACTTTATCAGTTTACATTCCCCCTTCAAAGTGAGAACTTCCCGCTCAGAATTCACATCCGCTGCATCTAACCCCCAATAATTTAGAATAGTATCGATGTATTTATCTCATCGCTCATGCCCGATCCCGTTCCCCAATGGCAAATCCATCAAGCTGAGATTCCAGACGCATTCGTTCAGGCTGTGAAGCAGCAAGCTCCAGGAATTGAGGGACGCTACTTGCCGCAATTGCTCTGGCAGCGAGGCATTCGAGATATCGACCAATTAGCCGGATTTCTAAATGCCGCCAATTATCAGCCCATGAGTTCGGTTGAGTTTGGTCAAGAAATGCAGTGGGCAGTGCAGCGGTTGGTGCACGCGATCGAACGAGAAGAAGCGATCGCAATTTGGGGCGATTTTGATGCAGATGGGGTCACTTCGACGGCAGTACTGTGGGACGGATTAGGACAGTTCTTTCCTCAAAATCAAAAGCTGTTTTACTACATTCCCAATCGCTTTACTGAATCACACGGACTCTCGAAGATCGGAATTGATCAGCTCAAGCATGTTCAGGTCATCGTGACTTGCGATACGGGCAGTACAAATTTAGATGAGATTCAATATGCTCAGAGTCTCGGAATTGATGTGATCGTGACCGATCATCATACCTTGCCAGAATCCCGTCCGCCTGTGATTGCGATCGTCAATCCCCGCTCCCTCGAAAAAGACCATCCCTTTGCTTCACTGTCTGGCGTTGCAGTCGCGTATAAGCTCGTTGAAGCGATGTATGAGGCTTTACCCAATGTGCCAGAAAAGCCGATTGAGAACTTACTCGATTTAGTCGCGATCGGCTTAATTGCAGATTTAGTCGAACTCAAAGGAGATTGCCGTTATCTCGCTCAAAAAGGAATCGAGCAGCTTCAGAAACAATCCACCAAAACAGCAACTCGTCCAGGCATTACCAGATTGTTAGAACTCTGTAAGCGATCGGGCGATCGACCCACTGATATTTCTTTTGGATTAGGGCCTCGAATCAATGCAGTCAGCCGGATTCAAGGCGATGCACACTTCTGTGTCGAGCTATTGACCAGCCAAGATGTCCAACGCTGTAAAGAGCTAGCGGACGAAACAGAACTGGCAAACACTCGCCGCAAAGCTCTGCAAAAAGATGTCTTACAGCAAGCAAAAGCAAAACTCGCACAACTGGATCTCTCAACGACGGGTGTAATTGTGCTGTGGGATGAACAATGGAGTGGCGGGGTTCTGGGATTAGTTGCAGGTCAGATTGCTCAAGAATATGGCAAACCAACGATTTTACTAACAGTAGATGAGGAATTTGCTCGTGGCTCGGCTCGATCGACAAATCAAATCGATCTCTATCAGCTCGTCAAAGATCAGGCTCATCTCTTACATCGCTTTGGTGGACATCCATTTGCCGCCGGATTGAGTTTAGCGATCGACAATCTCCCTCTATTTGCCCAAGCAATCAATCAGCGATTACTCCAACAAAGTGATCCCCCTACTCCAACGATTCAAGCGGATCTTTGCGTCACGGTGAGCGAACTCAATCTCGAACTCTACAAAGAACTGCGGTTGATTGAACCTTGTGGAATGGGGAATCCAATTCCAAAACTATTGATCCAAAACTGCTGGTTTCAAGCGGGTAGAAATACCAAAATTCAAGACCTCTACGGACGCAAAGTTGAATACATTCGCACCCCGTTTATGATTTGCGATGAATCAGCCGCACAAGGCTTTCCGGGCATATGGTGGGGGCATTATGCCTATGAACTTCCAACCGGACGCTGTGATGCCATTGTGGAACTTGAGAACAATACTTTTCGCAAGCGATACGAAGTTCGATTAGTTGCAGTGCGATCGTGCGAAGAAATCAAACCGACTCAAACGCAATGGCTTTTAGATTGGAGAACTCAACGCACTGAAGAAAAAGCAATTGAGCTAAAAACTGTTCCGACCAGTTGGAATGAATTAAAAATCTGGTACAGACGAGCTTTGACTGAACAATGCCCTTTAGCGATCGCATATCTTCCCCCAACCTTGCTTCCTGCTGCTGAGATCTGGCAAACCTTCGTGGGCATTGCAAAATATCTCAGTCGCACCGGAAAAACTGCGACTCGGCAGCAATTGTACGATCGATTGATGATTGGTGATATTGCATTAAAAGCTGGAATTCAAACCTTAGAATCACTTGGCTTTCATGTCACGTATTCAGATCAGGGCTTCAGCTTCAGCTTCAAGGAACAGGCAGCTTCTAATCTGATGCTTGAACCTTTTTTCGCTGCGATTCGAGAAGAACAATTCTATCGACAGTACTTTGCCCAAGTTCCATTGACTACGATTCAAGCGATCGTAGGACATTAACGACGATCGCGAACCGAGAACTAGATGCTGTCGCTGTGCCAGGTAGCACAGAAGTTAGAGGATGTTTCAAAGGTATCAACCGTTTCCTCGCTCCGTTCTAGCTCGCCCCGGATTGGAAATCCAGGGACGGGTGAGTGCGATGAACGATACGTTTCAAACATCCTCTTAGGAAGGTTTAAATATCGCTAACTTCCAGTTACTCGGCTCCTCTAACTGATTTAACTGCCCTTTTGAGATGACCCATAACGTTGTTCGAGTTCTAAATAGCCCGAAAACTTTGCGATCGCCTTTGGAGGTCGGAGTCGATCGGGTCACAGTCCCACAATAAGGATTTGAACCCTTGAGCGTGACCACAAAAAACTGGTTCGCTTCGTAGCCCTCAGGAATTTTGAAAGTGGCAAAAACATTGTGTCGCCCCTGCCAAGGTTCAACCACAACTTTTTCTGGATGAATCAAATTCTCTGAAGTTTCAGTTTGCGATAGCACCCAATCTGGGCAACCAGAAGCAACACTGGGTCTGCGCGATTCCAGTTTTTCCGCCCCCAATATCACGATCGGCAAACTCATCAAGGCAATTAAGATTAAACCAGCCCGCTTAGTCAACATCCTTACACTTGGTTAGAAATATCACGTGAATCTAGGGTAGATCATTCATCTTCAGTTTGACAAAAATCACTGCAATTGCCTTTGAGCAAACCATTCTGTTACTCCATCTGCCAGGGTCGCTGCAAGTCTCTTTTGTTCTACGGGGTTCGTGATCCACTCAAATTCATCGGGATTAATCATGAATCCCAGTTCTAAAAGCACAGTCGGCGCGACGGTGGGGCGAGTCAGAGCAAGATTGTTCCAGTACACACCATAAGAAGGTCGATCGAGCTTTTTCACTAGATAGTCATGCAAGAATACGGCTAAATCATGAGCCTGAGGCTGATACCAGAAGGTGGCAACGCCTTTTGTATTGATGGCATCACCATCATCTGGCAGCGCATTGTAATGAATCGAAAGCGCGATCGTTGGTTCAGTCTCATTGATTTGCTTCACTCGCGGAGCTAAATCGAGATCAATATCTGCCTCACGAGTCATCACGACTCTTGCACCTCGCTTGACCAATTCCTCGCGCAGCAATTTGCTGGTGATTAAGGCAACTTCTTTCTCTGGATATCCGGTTCCCCCTCTTGAACCTAAATCTTCGCTGCCACCATGTCCTGGATCAAGAAGAATTTTCATACCAGACAACGAATTCTTCCGCATTCGTGGCGGGTGCTTCAGCGATAACACTAATGTTGTGCCTTCATATCGCAATTTATAACCCCACTGTTGATTCGATTTGAGATTGAAGCGATATTCGATCTTTTCAGGTGCAACTTGTTGCCAATCTAATCGAGCGATCGCGGGATCAGTACTTAATCGAATCGTATCGGTTTGCGCTGTTGTGTTGTAAAGCGTCAGAATGAACCGATTTTGATCTTGAGCAACCGTAATCGGTACAGGAATTTGCAGCGGAAAACGGACTTCTGTCCAATCTTTCACAGTTCGAGATGTGATGCCACGAATCAGCGATCGTACTGGAGTAGCTCCCGGAATGATTTTGACATCGCTCGATCGAATCCATCCCCCATACTCCAATCGCAACCAATCGCCTTCGCGCGCGGTAATTGTTGCTCTTGTTCCTCTCGGCAAGGGCGTTAAGCGAGAAAAATCTGTACTGGCTCCGGTTCTTGCAGTTCCTTGCTCAGCGGTTACTTCTGCGATTTCTAATCGAGCCGGATCGAGGATCGAAATTTTTCCAGGCGCTTCTTGACTCACATTGCCCAACAGATAAGTGACTTTTCCTAAATCTCCGCTCGTTTTCGGAGTCACACAGCCTGCGTATTGAGTCGATTGCGTTGGGGTTGGTTCAGTTAACCCGGTCAACACACCCGAATTGGCAGGCAATGTTGCGATCGCACTTTGCGCTATCAACGGCAACATCTGATCTGCAACTTTGACATTGACGATCGAATTGGGAGGTGCGATCGCGCTGAGACAAATCGCTTCTCCCGGCAGTCGAGCTACATCGACCGTAGGAGTCAGCGAGCCTTCTGCAAACGATTGTCCAACTGGAGCAGGTGGCTGATTCGATTTGCGCGTGACTTTAATCTGCAGTTCCTCTTCCCCATAGCGAACCGAGAACTGATTCTCGCCCATTTGCAGAGGAAAACTGGGCGCAAAATGTCCTCCACGACTACGCTGAATGCGTTTGCCATTGACAAGCACTTCTCCTTGAGGGGGAGCCGAACCGATGAGAAAGATTTGTTTTGCGATCGTTTCATGTTCGCCCGGTGGATACACCACAGTTAAGGCAGGCTTTGACCAAGCGATCGAAATCGTCAAAATCACAGTCAAGATGGCTAACACTAACGCGCTGAGAAATCGCTTCATTGCTGCTGGAACCGAAATAAGGCATACCGTATCACATCCCGCCTTCGTTGACGTGAGAGTTTAGCTCACAGTTGCCGAATTCCTTGAGAAACTCCGGATATTCTCCCCCTGGGCGATCGCAGTTGTGGCAGAATAGACCGGATAAGTTTTGGTAGATATCGGCACAGAGCATTATGACGAAATTTGTATTCGTTACGGGTGGCGTTGTTTCTAGCATTGGGAAAGGGATTGTAGCCGCGAGTCTCGGACGATTACTCAAGTCGCGGGATTACTCAGTGTCGATTCTCAAGCTTGATCCCTATATCAATGTTGACCCTGGGACAATGAGTCCGTTTCAGCACGGCGAAGTATTTGTGACCGAAGATGGCGCAGAAACGGATCTCGATTTGGGTCACTATGAGCGGTTTACCGATACCTCAATGTCAAGGCTCAATAGCGTGACAACGGGATCGATTTATCAAGCAGTGATTAATAAAGAGCGTCGAGGCGACTACAACGGTGGCACGGTCCAGGTGATCCCGCACATCACAAATGAGATCAAAGAGCGAATTCTAAGAGTCGCTCAAAATACGAATCCTGATGTTGTGATCACTGAAATTGGCGGAACGGTTGGGGACATTGAATCGCTGCCGTTCTTAGAAGCGATTCGCCAGTTTCGTAAAGAAGTAGGACGGCAAAACGTCATGTATATGCACGTCACGCTGATTCCTTGGATTCCAGCTGCGGGTGAAATGAAGACGAAGCCGACTCAGCATTCGGTCAAAGAACTGCGATCGATTGGGATTCAGCCCGATATTCTGGTTTGCCGCAGCGATCGCGCAGTACCATCTGGCATGAAAGAGAAAATGTCAGAATTCTGTGATGTCCCTGTCGAATGCGTGATTACGTGTCAGGATGCGCGCAGCATTTATGAAGTGCCGCTGCGATTGGAAAAAGAAGGACTGGCAACTCAAGCGATCGATTTACTCAACCTCGAACAGCGTCAGCCTAATCTCAGCCAATGGCAGACGCTCGTTGAGCGCCTGTACCAACCAACTCAAACGCTGGAAATTGCGATCGTTGGGAAATATGTGCGCTTATCAGATGCGTATCTCTCGGTTGTCGAAGCCCTCAAACACGCTGGAATTGCGACCGGAAGCGCGCTGAATCTTCGCTGGATCAATTCAGAAGAAATCGAAGAAAAAGGAGCCGCACACTATCTCGCGGATGTCGATGGCATTGTAGTTCCCGGCGGATTTGGAATTCGCGGGGTCGATGGAAAAATTGCCGCGATCGCGTATGCCCGTGAGCATCAGATTCCGTTCTTAGGCTTGTGTCTGGGAATGCAGTGCTCGGTGATTGAATGGGCACGAAACGTGGCTCATCTGGAAAATGCTCATAGTGCAGAATTTGTTCCAGAGGCAAAGAATGCCGTCATTAACTTACTGCCTGAGCAGCAAGATGTGGTCGATTTGGGTGGAACCATGCGGTTAGGGCTGTATCCCTGCCGTCTGACTCCGAATACGCTCACGTTGGCGCTGTATGGAGAAGAAGTGATCTACGAACGGCATCGGCATCGCTATGAATTTAACAATGCGTACCGGAATCTATTTTTAGAGTCTGGTTATGTGGTGAGTGGAACTTCGCCGGATGGTCGATTGGTTGAGATCATTGAGCTTCCAGGGCATCCATTCTTTATTGCAACGCAGTTCCATCCAGAGTTTCAATCTCGTCCAAGTAGCCCTCATCCGTTGTTTAAGGGATTTGTGCAAGCGGCACTCAGCCGAGAAACTGAACTCTCGCAGAATAAAGTTGCAATTGAGGCGTAGAGCGCCTTTTTACACGTTTAACCCTTGACGATTAGCCTAACGAACCCGATTCGTTAGGCTAAATCTTATCTTCTGCTAGCTCGCCTGTCCCCAAGCGACATAAGGCAAATTCGCCGCTGTTGCCCGAATCTGTTCTGCCTGTGCGACTAACTGCCCACACGCATCCCAAGTTCCACAAGTCAGCATTTGTCGCGCTCCTTCTGGCATCGAAATCGCGCCTGTAAACTCACCGTATCGCACCTGCATTTGATCCAAATCTACCGTCACCTGAAGCTGCGGATTCTCTGCTAACAAGGCTTGAAGCTGGCTAGTGACACCCGGCTCAGCCGTCACACAAGGAATCCCGATCGCAACACAATTGCCAAAAAAGATCTCAGCAAAGCTCTCACCTACGATCGCGCTAATTCCCCACTTAGCGATCGCTTGCGGCGCATGTTCCCGACTCGATCCGCAACCGAAATTTCCATTGACGACTAAAACTTTTGCACCTTGATACTGCGGCAAATCAAACGGATGCTGACCATTTAACTGTTTGCGATCGTCCGCAAAAACTTGCGCTCCCAATCCATCAAACGTCACACAGCGCAAAAAACGAGCCGGAATAATGCGATCGGTATCAATATCATTGCCTACCAATGGAATACCGCCACCTGCGATCGTTCTAACTTCGCTCACCATACTGTCTTACCTTGCAATGAGTCTTAGCTATTGTCGCATTTTTTGACTAAGCAAAGACAGTTCACTCCTTCTTTGAGGTAGTGGTATTCAATCTCCCATTGATGCTGATCGCGCAACTTCTTGAACAAAGTGCCGCCCCAATGCTCGCTATGCTCTAACGGATTCGGATAATCTTGTTCAACTCGATTGAGCAGGCGCTCTAAATCAAACGGTGAACCTTGATCCCAAATTCTAATCTCTAGGCGGTCGAAGTACAATCCGGCTTCTAATTGAATGATCGTATGTAATGGTAGATTCGTATGTGCATGGCGTACTGCATTCGTAAAGCCTTCTACTAAAGCAATCTGACCTTGAAGCCAAGCGGCTTGAGAAAGCGGCGGCAGTCGGAATTGTTCAAACCAGTGAAGAATTTGAGAAATCGCAGTTAAATCACTTTGCATCATCAATCGATCGAAGTAAATCACACCTCCCATCGGTTCTTTAAAGTTCGTCATTGCTGATACCTGTTCAAGATTAAAACGCACTATCTTTCTTCAGTAGAACAGCTACTGTTTTCAATAGCAGGTGTAAATCATATTTCAAACTCCAGCGTTGCTGATAGCGTAGATCAAGCTGAATCACTTCCTCAAAGTTGCGGATCTGAGATCGACCATGCACTTGCCACTCGCCTGTAATTCCAGGTTTCACATCCAGTCGTTGCCAATTCGGAACTTCATAGCGCTCAACCTCTTCGGGCAAGGGTGGACGAGTCCCTACTAAGCTCATTTCACCCCGCAGCACATTCCAGAACTGTGGGAACTCATCTAAACTTGTTTTTCGCAAAAACTGCCCAACTCTAGTAATTCTCGGATCGTTCGCATTCTTGAAAAATGCGCCTTCATTCTCATTTTGGACTTGAGATTTTAACTGTTCTGCATCAGTAACCATCGAGCGAAACTTCCAGACTCGAAAGTGCCGTCCCAAATGTCCACAGCGAGTTTGAGAAAATAAAACGTCACCCGGACTGTCTAGCTTAATCGCGATCGCAATCGGCACAAATAAAAGGGCTGTAATCGTCAGCCCAACCAGTGCTCCAGCAATATCCATGAGTCGTTTGATCCGAGACTGAATCGACGGATGCATTGATTCAACCGCAGGCTGAATTGGTGCAGGGTCTGAGGAAACGGTGCCAGGCTCGATTGTAAATAGTCGATCGAGATCTGCTAAAGCAAAAATTGCTAAAATCTCAGGCCGGACGCTCCAAAGTGCTAACTCAATCTGACGACTTTTTGCTGCTTTAAGACACATGACTAAAGCACCGATCGCACTACTATCCATAAAAGTAGTCTGATCAAGATCGAGAACTAGCTTGGTTATATACGAATTTGCTTCAATCAATTCCCGATATTTTGCTCGGAACGCTACTGCTTCTATAACAGTTAGCATCGATGGAAGTTGGATGAGATAAGTACTATCCGTTTTAGTAATGGCAAACTCAATCGGAGAATACTGTTGAACCATATTGACCTCAGAGACTAAGCGGCGGACTTAGAATATTGATGTACCCGATTAGTAAAATCTTCTGCGAATCAGCATCCAGCTAATAACAGAGTGCCTATTTTGAAGAAATTGTGAACACGCTAATGACTCATTCCTCATCACGTATTTCGCACGGTATCAGGCAAGAAATCGCCCTCAACTGCTGAATTTGAGCGATTTTTGAAGTTTTTCAATTGATCTGGATTTACACCTACACGATACTGGCGATTTCTTCAGTCGATAGATGTTGAAATTACTGAATCATGACGAGATTGTGCGCGAAATGTGAAAGTAAAAATCTGGAATTTTACATAAGCAGCTTCTTGAAAAATCAGGGCTATATTACCTAGGGGTTCCCGTCGGATAAAGTAACAATTAGGTCAATTGGTCATCGTCTATGAGTCTCCCTATAAAAGTTATTCAGCTAAGTGGCATTCTGAGTCATCTCCAAGCAAAGCAGTTTAGACAAAACATCGCAAAGCTCATCGAAGCAGGTGCGATCGAGGTTTTGATCGATTTTGAGCAAGTGACTTTTATGGACAGTGCTGGATTAGGTGCGCTGGTCAGTGTGCTGAAGCTCGTAAATGGAGCAGATGGAACCGTATCACTCTGCTCGGTTCGACAAGAGGTGAGGATGCTGCTGGAATTAGCAGATGTTGCTCAGTTTTTTGAAATTTTTCCTGATCGAGAAGCGTTTTATCAGACCAAAGCAAACTGTTCCGCAATCTGAAACTCCGGGTTTTTGAGAACTTGGAGTTCTTGTCTTACTTCAATTTGATCTGAAGTAACGAGCAATCGTCATCAAAATCTTTGCGATCGGTGAGATGTTGAACGTTCTGAATAATCGCTGCTGAGTTGTCGATCGAGTCTGAGCGGTGACACTGATTCACGACATCAATAAAGCTATTGAGATTCCAGATTTCGCCATTCGGCTGCATGAATTCATAGATGCCATCACTAAAAAGGTAGAGAGTACTTTCTTGCTCTACTCTGAAGAATTGAGTTTTGTACTTAGTGTCTGGAAACATCCCGATCGGAGTTCCGGGTGTTCTGAGACGATGGACTTGATGATGAGGAGATTGCCCAGACAGCACCAGTGCAGGAGGATGCCCTGCACTCGCGTACATCAGAAGTTGCTTGGAATAGTTGTAGACTCCATACCAGATTGTGAAATAGCGCTCCGGTGTGTCAGCGTCCCAATTGTCTGCTTGCCCGGAAGCAAAAGCTTCGTTTAAGGCAGTCAGCACTAATCCGGGTTGATAGAAGTTAGTTCCAGGTAAGATTTGAGCGCGGAGAATATTCTGGATCGACACAGACACCAATGCGGCTCCTAAGCCATGTCCAGAGACATCCAGTAAGTACATTGCTAGAAAATCAGCATCGAGCCAATGATAGTCAAAGCAGTCTCCGCCAAGCTGTCGAGACGGAAGAAACTGCGATCGCGTCATGACCTTATCATTCATCGGCGTGGGTAAGAGCGATCTCACATAGTCCGCTGCTTCAGCAATTTCTGACTCTAAGCGCTCTTGCTGAACTTTTAATGCTTGAGTGAGTCTCCGCTGTTCTTGAAATGCCTGGTAAACGCGCAGCCCTGCGCGTAATCTAGCACTGAGTTCACTGATCTGGAACGGCTTTGAGAGAAAATCATTGGCTCCTTGATCGAGAGCTTTAATGTGATGTTCTGCTGATGGCTGAGCATTGAGTAGAACAACATAAATATCCGACCAATTTGGATCAGCTTTTAAGGCTCGACAGACTGAAACCCCATCAATTCCGGGTAAATCCCAGTTGCAGAGAATCAGTGCAGGACAAATCGAGGAAATGAGTGTTAACCCTTCTTCTCCACTGGTTGCCTCAAAGACTTCATAACCTTGATTTTGCAGAAGTTTTTTTAGAAGTTTACGGATTAATTGATCATTGTCAATCACTAGGATTCGGAACATATGAAAACTCAGCGGGGCGCTTCTCTTAATGCCTAGAATGCCCGAACCTAGTTCGACTTAAGCATGAGATGTGACATTGCATTCATGCGCGCGCCCGCTGATATTTTTGGCTGGAGTAATACTTTCGGCGAGTACTAGCCTAAATCGGATTTTGACCGATATTTTCGCCACATACCTAAGCCCATGACAATCATTCCAGGGAGAAGGGCGGGAGAAGGAACTGTAGCTGCGGAAGCTCTAGCACCTCGCATCTGTGCGATCGCAAATCCATTTGCTGTCTCCGGAGCACTAATCTGAATCGACTGAATTGGATCAAGCGGATCATCGGAGTAAAAGCCGAAATACTGTGCCCCTGCGTTGCCATTGATCGACTGAGCTAGGACATCAGAAACAGTCCCACTTTGGGCGATCGCAGAAATCGTAAACGAATCCAATACGTTCGGCTCAGCATAAAAATCAAACGCGATGAGATTGGGTAACTTCAGGTTGAGCGTTGTGGTGTTATAGGCCGCATAAACTTCGCCCTGATAGCCATTACTCCAAGTGAGCCAATCTGTTGCTTGATTGGGGCCGATGGGTCGCTTAACAACACTGGGGCTAAATTCAATGTCACCGAGTGGTGAACTGATCTTGTCTAAATAAACTCCAAAGGCTTCTGCACCATTTGGGATTGAAACGAGATTGAGTCCTAAATTGGCTAGGGTATCTGTTCCATTGATCCAATTACCAGAATTATTGACCGTGACAATCGCGGCATGGGCAGGTGCGATCGTGCTTAAACTTGCAGCCGCCGTGAGAAACAGGGCAAATCCGCCTTTCTGAAGCGAGGTAGCCATTTCAACGTACTCCATGTGAGGTGGACGATAGGCTGCCCCTGATGAAGCTCAAGAGATTCGGAAATCGAATCGGATAAAAAATAGACAGAGCGTGAAGGTTGTATAAAGTTAAAGTGTTGGTAGACACGGTGCCTTAATTATTCTGCCGGAATTCCGGGATTGTACGGAGCGCTTTACAAAAAATTCATATAATTTCAGTGAAGCAACCTGGAGATCGAACTGTGAAAAAACGAGTCACCCTAACGTTTCCGAAACGGTCTGTGCAAATGCCCGTGACCTATCGATTAGCTAAAGATTTCAATGTGGCAGCGAATATTATTCGCGCTCAGGTTGCGCCGAATCAAGTGGGTAAATTAGTGGTCGAATTGTCAGGAGATATTGATCAACTCGATGCCTCGATCGATTGGATGCGATCGCAGGATATTCACGTCTCATTTGCCAGTCGCGAGATTACGATCAATGAAGATACCTGTGTGCATTGCGGACTGTGTACAGGAGTTTGCCCGACAGAGGCATTAACGCTCGATCCGCAGACGTTTCGATTAACGTTTACGCGATCGCGCTGTATCGTCTGTGAGCAATGTATTCCAACTTGTCCAGTCCAAGCGATTTCTACAACGTTCTAACCCGTAGCATTTGATTGCCACCGCGCTGAAATTCATAAGGCACTTGCTGAATTGTGGCAGAGTAGCCTTGAGCTTGCAATGCTTGAATGATGGGATCAACAAATGGAGACATTTCACCCGTCATATTCAGTAGAAGTGGAAAAACTCTCACATCAGCAGATAGACGGCACATTTCTAAAATAGAGGCTAAATGAAATTCTAGTGACAACTGGTCAGAGTATAGAAACAGTAAATGAGAACACAACGCTAAATCAAACTGTTTCGATGCAAAAGGCAGATTCGGTAATTCGCAGGTTTGATAGCGTCCTTGCTGAAATCCAATCGGAAAGTCTTGGAGAAAATTCTGCATCGAATTCATCCGAGACTGTCCCATTTCTTTCGGCGATCGAAACGTCTTCCAAATAAAATTGTCTCGCGTTGCCTCAACCTTGCTCAGAACGACATCATAAGTTTCATCGATTCGCTGCTGAATTTCTGCCACTGAGAATTGATAAATCGGATCACAGGAAATGACCGAATGCCCCTGCTGAGTCAGTTCTGCATTGAAACTTGCAGGCCCACCGCCACAGTCTAGAATGTTGCTCTGAAGATCGGTTTCAGAAAGATCAAACATCTGAATATATTCAGTCAGCGATCGACCCCACGGTACAATCTGCTCCAGTCGTAATCCCATGCTAACCTCGCTCAACAATCAAGATAAAATTCTGGCTCCCACATTTGCGGCAGTTAATTGAGTGGGAGCGTCTCAGCCCGAGACGATTGAACGGATCAAGCTTCGTATAGCGGTTTCCCAGGCATCTTAGTCTAAAGCTGCTAGCGAGAGATTTTTCGACGCTGCCTGGCTTGTGCGAGTCAGAAGCGAGAGCTTTTGTAGCAATTCTTGAGCTAGCATTGCAAAGGCTCTTGATCCTGAAGTTCCTGGATTATTGAGGACAACCGGAGTAAAACTATCGATTGCTTTCGAGACATTGACATCGGATGGAATTCGCGTTTTAAACAGCTTCGCCTCACTAAAATCTTCATTCAATCGCTTCATTACCTGTCCGTGGTAACGGCTCGTCAATAGATTGCCAGAGAGCGAAAAGGCAATGCCGAGTAGTTCTAATTCAACTTGCTCGGTATCTGTTTTGTGAGTTTCTTTGAGCTTAGCAAGACGACGTTCTAGAAGTTGAATTCCAATCAGAGAAAGAGGTTCTGGCTTGGCTGGAATCAGATAAAAATTACTCGCGAGTAATGCACTCCGAGTAATCAAGTTATATCCCGGCGCACAATCGAGAATGATCAAGTCGTAATCTTTCGCGATCGGGTCTAGTACTTGCCGAATCAGATTCTTTTCAAATTCATTCCAGACTTGCTCAAAATCTGCTTGACCTTTCTGCACGGCCGTTTTGTGCAACATTTGAGAGACTAAAAACTCATCATAGAGATCAATATCTCCTGGCAAAAGATCAAAGCCTTTTACTTGACACACATACTTGTGGATGGCATCGGGAACGATTTGGGGAAGTTTCGGATCAGACAGAATCGCACGATGAATTAAATGCCTCAAGGTACGCTTATCATTCCGTAGCTTGGCAAAATCGGCAGGAGTCATCAAACTCAAGGTCGCGCTGATCTGCGTATCCAAATCGACGAGCAACACCCGCTTCTGGTGAAACTTTGCTAAACAAGTCGCCAAATTCACAGACATCGTGGTTTTGCCCACGCCGCCCTTCATGTTGGTCATTGCGATCGTATAAGTCATTTTCTCCTCCCGCAAATTGCTTGTCAAAAATGCCACCGAAACATGCGGCACATCATACCGTACTGCGTTGCCTCAGACACACAAATCCCTAGAACAGTTCGTGGGGAGAGCTAAAGATCTAAGGATGAGTATTACGCTTAAGCGAGACTAAATTCGCATGATATTTCGGATTGCGGGAACTCTAGCCTATTTCAGCGGGAATGTAAACTTTTCTAGTATTGGTCATCACAACAATGAATGTGATCTAGGCAACGTAAACGCTTCAGACATCTACATTATGGTGAATAGGCGCTCCTACAATCGTTACATATGCTGTTTTATATTCACGCTAGGAGGAGAGAATTCGCATGAAGACAGGGCATTTGTTAAGTCAGCAAATTCAAACAATGAACGTGAAGATTCTTGATCTATATAAAAACTCGAAACAGACTCCAACAAGTGATTTTTTTCGATCGCCTTAAAGGAACTAGGCGTTGTCTCAGAAGAACTTGAAGTTGCTGTCGAAGAATTAAATCGTCAGAGTGAAGTCTTGGACAGCAACTATCATGACATTTATGCTGAGCGCTTACGATATCAAAATTTATTTGAATTTGCACCTGACTGCTATCTTGTTACTGATATTCAAGGCAAAATTCAAGATGTTAATTTAGCAGCCGCAGCATTGCTAAATCGACGATCGCAACATTTAATCGATAAACCGTTTTCAGTTCTCATTGCACTAGAGGATCGGCATCGATTTCGCACTGCGCTGACCGATGTTGTAGGGTGCGATCATATTCAATTCTCAGCCAAGCTTCAATATAATGCACATCAGCAGTTTGATGCGCGAATTACTGTAGATACAATTCGCGCTCAAGGAAAGCTCTTGGCGCTACGCTGGATCATCAGTGAGCCGCGAAACTGTGAGCCGGAAGCAACGACTGCTGCACTCAGTCCAACAAATTTCGAACCGCGATCGCTACTCCAATACAATCGCGGTGAAATTATTCCTCTAGCAGCCCAATCGATTTGGTTAGTCACACAGGGAGTTGTTAAGCTTTGTAGTTTTACAGAGACCGGAGAAGAAGTTTTAGTAGGCATTGTCGCAGAAAGAATGGTCTTTGGAAAAAGTTTAACCAGTCTCCCTATCTATCAAGCTATGGCTCTTTCATCAGAAGTAAAGCTTGTCTCTGTTTCTCTCTTGGAATTGGGTCAGTCTGCAACTTTAGCACAAGCGCTTGTTCCGCTGATTACCCAACGATTACAGCAAACGGAACGGCTACTCACGCTGCATGGACAGCTTCGCGTCAGCGATCGCTTGATTGGGCTGCTCACACTATTCGCTCAAGAGATTGGTGAGCCTACTAGCGAGGGGATTCGGCTCAAAGCTAGATTGACTCACCAAGATATCGCGAATGCTTGTTCGACGACACGGGTAACTATCACTCGATTGCTCAATCGACTTCAAGAAGAAGGTACGATTCAGTATGATTCGAGCAATCACATCATCCTACGAGCAGCAACATAAAAAAACTATCGAGATTGATATCCTGGCTACATCCAGGTTTTACACAGATCTCCGTCTATCAGTAGAATGCGATCGCATTAGGATTACATGTGACGACGCTCATCTGTCTGAAAGGTGCGCTCGATGCTCGTGGAAGTAAGCTAATGCCAGACAAGAAAGACTTTGGCTTTAACTTCCCCTGCGATGGTCCTGGACGCGGTGGTACTTGTCAGATTGCTTCTTGGGAACAGTCTTTCTACTTAGCAACTTTCTGGATGTTGAACACGATCGGCTGGGTGACTTTCTACTGGCACTGGAAACATTTAGCGATCTGGTCAGGCAATGTCGCACAGTTTAATGAAAGCTCAACTTATCTGATGGGTTGGCTGCGCGATTATCTCTGGCAGTACTCGGCTCCGCTGATCAATGGTTATAACGTTTACGGAACGAGTAATTTGTCTGTTTGGGCTTGGATGTTCCTGTTTGGTCATTTAGTGTGGGCAACTGGCTTTATGTTTTTGATTAGCTGGCGTGGCTATTGGCAAGAGCTAATTGAAACCTTAGTCTGGGCACATGAACGCACACCGCTGGCAAATTTAGTTCGATTCAAAGATAAACCTGTTGCTTTATCGATCGTTCAAGGTTGGCTGGTTGGCTTAGTTCACTTTACGGTCGGCTATATCCTGACGTATGCTGCTTTCTTGATTGCAGCGACAACCGGTAAATTTAGCTGACGGTGGCGAAAAATGGAAAGCGATGAATTTGCGGCTCGTCTGATCGCTGTGATTTGCTTCCTAAGCTCACGATTTGTCTCTGCTGACTACAGACTAAGCAATCCCTAGTCGAAAAAACTCCGAGTTTTTACAAAAGCTCGGAGTTTTGCAATTTGCCGATGAAAATTATCGCCCTGCTCCCTGAGGTGTAATTTGCAGTTCGACTCGCCCTTCTTGGCTGCCTTGAACTGCAACCTGCTGATCATCGAGTTTTCCAGATGCTTGCGGACCTGCAATGCTAAAGGGCGGATTGCTCTGTTGATAGCTCACATTGCCATTGGCTTGAAATTGCTGCGTGATCAGATACCACACGACTCGATTGGCGCTCAACCGCGATCCATTTTTCTCCCCGACCCCTTGCACATTGCCCGTTAAGGTTGCCACTTGCTGATCGATTTGCATCTCTGCTTGGTTCGCGGTCAATCTGACTTGTTGAGCCGAATTGACGATCGTTACAGGCTCACTTGCCACCAAAGTTTTTTGATCAATGTTCCAATTCAAAGCATTGCCCGTAATCTGAGTGCCAGACTGTTTGAGTGCAATCCGAGCATTCTGACGCAGATTCACGACTTTCGCTTTGAGATCAACTTCGGTTTGTTCGGCGCTGCCTTGATCCGTGAGCTGTTTATTTTCATAGCGATCGACTTGCAGAGGACGATCGCTCTTCAATTTCTGATTCTGAATCTCCCAACTCAGTTTTTCCCCCCGCATTTGCATCGTCGGCTCTTTCACCTGAGCGACAATCTGCCCCATGACATCCACGCGACGCGCCCGAGTGAGAAATCTTCCTTCTTTGGCGGCTAACTGCACCTGTTTGTGATCTCCTGTAAAGCCGTCCCGAATGATCAACACATCTTCAGCAGGCTTCCACTCTAATTCCTTGCCTTTTAGGACAGAGCCATCTCGAACATCGGTCGCCGTGATTTGTCCTCGCATCAAGATCGATTTTCCATCTTCCTTGATTTCACTGCGCGCTGCTTCAATCTTAAAAACGGTTTGCCCATCTTGAAAAAGCTCACCTCTGGGTTTCTGAATGGTTGCCGTCTTCTTATCCTTCGCGTAAACGGCTTCCTCGGCATTCACTTTCCACAAAAGTTGTCCTTTCTCGTTCGCCTGCTCCAACGTAATATTCTTAAAGGTCAGATTACTATCAAACTTCTGAGCCTCTTTGGTTCCCTCTGCCAAACGCTCTGCCGCTCGGTTACGATTTCCGCAGGCAGTCGTGCTCATTAAAAGTGTGATTAACGCTAGATTCAAAAGAATAAAACGACGCAAAATACAAGCCCTCAAGTAAAAAATCTGGGGAGCGATCGAGAATTTAGACGAATCAATCTCGATTCTGCTCCCCAAATTATCACTTAACTTTAGGATGAATGTTGATCGTCGTGTTCATCCATCAAGCCAATTCCTGACAGCGGACGATACGTGTAGCTGCGCGGTGTTTTCTGGATATCCTCTTTAATATTGTCGAGATCAATATAGCGATCCGCAACATTAATCAAACTATCGCTGGTCATCGATCGTAAGCTCACAACCTCAACTCGCACCCCACGATAGCTGACAGCGTTCACTGCATATGCCAAATCCCCATCGCCACTGACTAAGACAGCAGTATCATAAGACCCTGCCAGTGACATCATATCGACCGCAATCTCGACATCTAAGTTTGCCTTTTTCGAGCCGTCTGGCAATTGTACTAAATCTTTAGAAATGACGCGATACCCATTGCGTCGCATCCACAAGAGAAACCCCTGCTGTTTCTCGTTGGTACGATCGACCCCAGTATAGAAAAACGATCGCAGCAATCTTGATCCAGAAGTTAAGCGCACCAGCAGCTTAGTGTAGTCAATCTCAATGCCAAGCTGAAGGGCTGCATAGAACAAATTTGAGCCATCAATGAAAATGGCAACTCTCCCGCGATTTTCTAGGACTTGCTCCGGAGAAAATACCGTCTCCGGCTCATGATTCAGATGATTCAACACAATTGATATCCTCAATTTTTTATGAAAGGTTTTGAACGAAATAAAGAAGCGACATTCAACAGAGACTTAGAAAACTAAGATGAACCTTCAATCGGAAGTTCAAGTTTTTGAAAGACAGGTTGGGGTTTCTGAAGTTGTTGTTTAGCTCGAAGTATTCCCCATCTTGCTTGATTGGGGAAGGAGGTTGACACATCAATTAAGCTACTGTTATTAAAATCAATACTAAAACCTAATTGTTGATAAACCGCAGTACTCGTGTGTGGAACAATAGGGGCGAGCAAATACGCTGCAAGCCTGACTGATTCCAATACTGCATAAAGAACTTGCTCTGCTTCTTGGGGTTTCCCCTGTTTGTACAATGACCAAGGAGCTTGTTCATTGATATATTTGTTACCTGCTCGTAAAAGAGTTAAGGTTTCTTCACAGGCTGTATCAAACCTCAAGGCTTCGTAAGCTTGTGCAACTCGGTCTTCTAATCCTTCTGCAATCGATCGCAAAGGATGATCGATCGCAATCTCTGCCTCAGGAACCACTCCCCCACTATTTTTGTGAATCAGTCCCAAAGCGCGATTGAGTAAGTTTCCGAAGTTATCCGCCAAGTCGGCGTTGCACAAATCGACAAAGCGAACTTCATCAAAGACTCCATCGCGTCCGAATTCGATACCTTTTAGAAAATAGTATCGAAAGGCATCGACTCCGTAGCGCTCAACCAAAGCGACCGGATCAATCGCATTCCCCGCGCTCTTGCCCATCTTGACACCATCTTGCACCAAGAATCCGTGACCAAAGATTCGATCGGGCAGTGGCAATCCGGCAGACATGAGCATGGCTGGAAAATAGACCGCATGAAAGCGCAGAATATCTTTGCCAATGATGTGAACATTGAAGGGATACCACTCAGAAATGGCATTTTCTAAAGTTGGCGCTTGATCCGGCTCCAATAATGCTGTGATGTAACCGAGTAGCGCATCGAACCATACATATATTGTATGGTTCGGATCATTCGGAACCGGAAAACCCCAATCAAAATTAACGCGAGAAATTGAGAAATCCCGCAAGCCTTGACTGACAAAGCTCAGGACTTCATTGCGCCGAATGTCCGGCTGAATAAATTCAGGCACCTCGGCATAAAGCTTTTCTAATTTCTCTTGATACTTAGAAAGTCTGAAGAAGTAGTTCTCTTCATCGCGCCATTCCACTGGTTTATTCACGTGGATCGGACAGTGCTTGTTCTCTAACAAGTCGCGCTCTTCTTTAAACTCTTCGCAGGCAACGCAATACCAGCCTTTCTGCTGACTCAGATAAATGTCGCCGTTTTCCCACACTCGCTGAAAAAATTCTTTGACGATCGCAGCATGTGGCTCATCGGTGGTGCGAATAAAGCGATCGTATTTCACATCTAACTGCGCCCACAGCTTTTTGAAGCTTTCAACGACCAGATCACAGTGCTCCTTCGGAGTGCGTCCTAAGGCTTCTGCGGTGCGCTGAATCTTCTGTCCATGTTCATCACTCCCGGTCACAAATCGCACGGATCGACCTCGAAGCCTTTGAAATCGCGCTAAAGCATCCGCTGCAATTGTTGGATACGCACTGCCAATATGCGGCGAATCATTCACATAATAGAGTGGAGTGGTGAGCGAGAAAGTAGAGTTTTCTGTGGGTTGAAAATTCATAGATTATCTAGAAATAAGCCTTGTAAGTGATCCGGGCAAGGCTTGGATTGGATTAGCTAAACAACAATGGAAAAAGCGTACATCGAGTCAAAGTACTTTCCAATTCTAACCAGCAACGTTGTGCAAGATGTGCGGTCAAATCTTAAATCTTGCTGGGCTGATCGAATAAAAAGGGCGCAGTTTCCACTCTGCATGAGTCACTCTCCCAATAAAACCATCTCTGCAAATCTGCGGAGAGTTCTTGAATTCATCGCCCATGTTGCTTTTTCCCTGCCTTTTTCTGACTTGCAGGAATACAAGTGAAGCACAAACTGTCTCAAGTTACTCAAAAACTGAGTAGAACTATCGAAACCGTCTTGCAAGATTTACGATTGCTTTCAAAAACTTTTACGGGCTTTTGCGGTTCCTCGGTCAATATTTACAAAGTTTTACAAAGTGCATTTTATCGAAA
Organism: Leptolyngbya sp. FACHB-1624; assembly: GCF_047649235.1. NCBI lineage: Bacteria > Bacillati > Cyanobacteriota > Cyanophyceae > Leptolyngbyales > Leptolyngbyaceae > Leptolyngbya > Leptolyngbya sp. FACHB-1624. Next base: position 5,265,671 of record NZ_CP180258.1, on the reverse strand, counting down.
CTTCAGTACATTTTCTCAAAGCTTCTGCCCTTGGCTAAACAAATAATGGACGCATAGAGTTAGTGCGTGAAATCGAGTTTATGAAGGTTATCAAAAGTTTACTCTCGGTTACAGCTTTGTCGGCGATCGCAATTATCAGTCACACGGGATCGGCTCAAGCGATCAGCTTCAGCATTACACATGGTACGACTGGACCAGGCGGCGTTACAAATCAGGGGGCATACTCTGATTTGCAACTTCCAGGAACGAAAACTGTAGATTTCAATTCTGGCAGTGTGCCGACAACGGGATTTGCGAAATACAGCTTCCAGAAAAACGATGGGTCTAGCAGCGTCCGTTCTGATGTCTGGGCACCCGCAGGTGTCAATGGACAAGTGAATACGAGTAACTACCTCGCTGTGTTTGCTGGCAACGATGTGACGATCGATTTAGCCAACCATTTGGATTACTTCGGAATCAACTGGGGCGCAATGAGTCCTGGCAACGTGTTCTCGTTCTTCGATGGCGATCGTCTGATCGAGAAGATTAGCTACGACAATGTGAATCCAATGGCTGAAGTACGAGCTGCACAACATGGCAATGAAGGAAATGGGTTCGTCCATTTCACCGCTACCCAGAAGAATCAGTACTTCAACCGGATTGTGATTTCGCAAATCGGGGGCGGCGGTTTTGAGTCGGACAACCACTCGTTCCGCATGGCTTCGGTTCCTGAACCAACTGCAATTTTGGGCTTGACCGCGGTCGGTGGCGCGTTGCTGCTGAAGCGCAAAAAACAAACTCAAATTGAAGAGTAAGTTCGATCGCCTTGCTTGTGAGTTGGATTACATCTAAAAGTGTTTAACGAGTTTCACCCCTCTTCAATCGAGGGGTTTTATTTTGCGGTTTCAATTACAGGGGAGCGGTCGCTGTTGAAAGATTGTGCGATCGATCAGAGGTCGCAGTATTGCGTTGAGCGCGAAACATACCAAATCGGCAAAGACCTGTGCCAAAAGCAATTCGCATCAGGATCAAGGTCGGAACTTCTCGCAGGGATTTGATCAAGCCTGATGCCCCAAATTTGATTAAGCCTTGGGGTCGGGCAATGCCTTGCCAAATCGAATCGAGCCAGGATGGCAGCGTCGGTTCTGTCCAGTCTGCGGTGATCACTTCACCTGCCACGAATCCGGTTGCCGCCAATTGTTCAGAAAATCCTTCAATACTCGAAAAAGCGGGATGTGCCCATTGATCGAGAAGTTGTTGCATCACCGGGCGCTCCCAAAAATTGAGCGGAATTTGACGATCGTCTCTCTGATTCCAATCGGCGACAACCAGAATGCCGCCGGGTTTGAGAACGCGCATTAATTCTCGAGCAAAAATCGCCTTATCTGGCATGTGTGGCCCTGCTTCAATTGACCAAACGATGTCGAAACTGGCATCGGGATAAGAAAGTGCCATCGCATCATCGACTCGAAACTGTGCGGTGACGCCCGCGGGCGTTAATTCTTGAGCGCGTTTGACTTGCTGAGGGCTAATCGTCACCCCAGTGACCTCGAATCCATAATCTTTTGCCAAAATTCGGCTACTGCCCCCGATTCCACACCCGACATCGAGAACAGTTGTGCCCGGGGGAAGCTGATCTAATCCACCCCAGCGCACCATTTCATGCACAAAGTCAGATTTTGCGACAAGAAAATCTTTGCGGCGAGGCGGTACGCCATAATGCCCCAGGTGAATATGTTCGCCCCAGTAAAACTCTAAAATGCCATCTTCTGTCCATGCGTCATATGACGTTGCGACCGAATCAGAAGATTGATATCGGCGAGGAGTTATCAGATAAATAGCAATGCCGAGAATGGGTAGGGCAATCAAGAGCCAGAGAACGAGAGATAAATTCATGAATTCAGAGATGGGTTGCCTGCAGCGAAGCGGATCTACTACGTTTGTACTTCTGTCAATCTAACGCAGTTCAATCTCAGAATTCAAATTCAGCCAGTTCTCGCCCCAGATCAGCACATAATATCAACAGCTTACGTCGGGGCAGCGGACAAATTTTGCCTTGTTGAGCGAAGTCATTGAACATCCGCGTTACCGTAACTCTCGTCGTGCCAAGCATTTCCGCGATTAATTGATGAGTGAGAGGTACATCAAGCAGATACCCTTGATCGACCTGGGTGCCAAATCTTGCGGCAAGCCAGTACAACAGTTTGAGTAATCGCTGTGACGTCGATCGAATATGCATGAATTGCAGCATGATTTCGGTTTGATTCGTGTAGCGCATCCATGCTGCTTGGGCTTCCGCGTTTGAGGTCGGAATTAATTGTGCGGTCACGTCTGTGAGACATTCGAGTTGATAATGCTTGAGTCGAGACAGCGGTTTCCCAATCATGTCACCTGCTCCCCAAATTCCAAGGGTTGTGACTTCTCCAGATCCAGTCCAAGTTACAGAACGCACATATCCTGTTTCGATTTCCCAGAGACAGTCGGGACGGAGCGTTAACAGTTTTTTGCGCTGAAACTGCAGCTTAGGCGATCTCAAAAGCGACAGGGTGAGGGGTGAGTTGAGGGAGGAGGAATGAACCAGGGGCATAAGAATTTGGGGATAGGGGAACGAACAGGCTAATGTGATGAAAGTTACACTCAAATCTCAGGATTCTTTGGGATTTGTAATTGCAATTTTTTAGGACATAGACCCGAGGAAAGAGGCTGTACGCGGCTAAAAATTAATGCAATTATTCTCACTTACTATACCGGGATCGCCCCGAAAAACGTTCCTTTTATTATCACTATCGTTTAACTTTGAAAATCTTATGCTAGGTCAGTTAATGATATTTAATAGCGATAGATAGATTCGATTATCACGGGCATTGATCTCGCATTTTTCCGTAGTTGAAGGGTTAATCAAATGTCTCAAAACCTAGTAGAGTGGTGCGTAGGTCATGTGTGATCATTGTCGATTCCACAAGATTAAAACTAGGTGGTGAGCTAGTGATGAACTCCCTTCGATCTTGGGCGCAACAAATTCAACACGTGTGCAATGAGTCGGGGAAGCATCTTAAGCAGTCCGCGTCGATGCGATCGTTGCAACGAGTCAGTGCGCTGCAAAAACAGTTAGGGAAACAGCCTAAAGTCCCGAAACCTGTGACGATTGTGCTCACTTCGCTGGTGCTATCTGCTGCATTGGGACAGCGATTTTATGACCAACCTCGTTTGAGTATAGGTAAGATTGCGCCTGAAACGATCACAGCGCCGAGAGATGCCCAAGTCGAAAATAAACAAGCGACAGAAGAGAAACGCAGAGCAGCGCGCAGCATTTCGACTCCGGTCTGGATGCCCGATGTGGCTCTGTCCGATGAAATTCGCAAAACGGTGCAATCCCACTTAGATGCAGGACTAAAACTGCGGAAAGACGCTGGAGAGTTTCCCTATGTCGAACTTGAAAAGCTGTCAGAACCGACTCAACGATATTTACGCAAAGCCGAAGTCTGGGAATGGAAAGCGATCTTAGAAGCGACTCAAGCTCCGAATACTCAACTCGTCGATCGCATCAGTGATCCAGTCCAACGCCGAGCAGCAACAGAGCTATTTCGGAATAAAAATCAAACAACTCTGGATGGACTATCGGGTCTAGAAGCGAAAATCACAACGGCTCAGCAGCACTATGTCACGGCTCGTTCACAGCTTAGTGCGCCTTACGATCCAACTTTGTTTGATGTTTCTGACGTAGCGTGGCAGAAAATGCAGGGCGAAGTGATGGCAACGCTCGATCGCATGTTGATGCAAGGGATTGCACCTGGGCTAGAAGAAACATATGTGAGAAATGCGATCACACTGAATTTGCAAATTGCAACTCCGCCCGAAACAAGAGCGATCGCAACCCAAATCCTCGTCAGTGCGCTGAAACCGAATTTAGTCAAAGATGAAGATCGAACCCGCCAACAAGCCGAACTTGCGGCAAATAATGTTGAGCTTGTGATGGTGAACGCTTACCGGGGTAGAGCGATCGTTCAGCAAGGAGAAGAGATCACGCAGGATGCATTTATTTTGCTTGACTATTTTAAGCTGAGTCGCCGCGAAACAAATTGGTGGGGGTTAGTGGCACTCTTCGGCTGTGTCAGTGGCTCCGTTGTTATTTTTTGGCGATTAGAACAGCGCTATCATCCCAAAGGATTGCGGAATCGAGACTACTGGCTGGTGGGCTTGATGTGTCTCAGCACGCCCTTGTTCATTTTGGTCAATGTGCCTTCAACGAATTTACCTGCGATCGGGGTGTTGATGGGAACGTTCTATGGTTCGGTTTTAGCTGTCACTGGGGTAGGATTACTGACGATCATTTTGCCGATCGCCATGGGATTAACTTGGACGCAGTGGTTACCGAGTGCGATCGCTGGACTCACGGTGGCACTGTTCGCTGCAAGAGTGCGATCGCGCGAGGAGTTAGCTTTTCTAGGATTAGGGGTTGGAGTGACTCAAGGCTTGCTCTTTCTACTGCTTGGCGCTCTTTCTGGAGTTGCTTGGTACAGTTTGCTCGGAGGAGCCGTTTTAGAAGGCTTGTTGGGATTAGGGTGGAGCATTATTGCCATCGGGATTAGCCCCTATCTTGAACATCTGTTTGATGTGGTCACCACCTTACGCTTGGTCGAACTTGCCAATCCTAATCGAGCGTTATTGAAACGGTTGGCATCCGAAACTCCCGGTACGTTTCAACATACTTTATTTGTTGCGAATCTGGCAGAAGCCGCTGCACGGAAACTGGGGTGCAATGTGGAATTAGTCCGAGCGGGAACGCTCTATCATGACATCGGCAAAATGCATGACCCCCTCGGATTTATTGAGAATCAAATGGGGGGCGTGAATAAACATGATCTGATTGATGATCCGTGGCAGAGTGCAGCCATTATCAAGAAGCATGTGACAGAAGGCTTAGTCATGGCACGTCGCGCGCGATTGCCCAAGGTCGTGCAAGCGTTTATCCCAGAGCATCAAGGGACAATGACGATCGCATATTTTCATCACCAAGCCCTACAACGCGCTCAGCAGGATCAGACGATCATCGTCAACGATGAGGATTTTCGCTATGACGGACCTGCTCCCCAATCGCGAGAAACCGGGCTTTTGATGTTGGCTGATTCTTGTGAAGCGGCACTGCGATCGCTCAAGGATGCCACACCAGACGATGCCTTAAATATGATTAACAAGATTTTGGCAGCCCGGTGGAAGGATGGGCAGTTGAGTGAATCCGGCTTGACGCGATCAGAAATGAGCACGATCGCAGAAGTTTTTGTGCAAGTCTGGCAACAATCGAATCATCAACGTATTGCATATCCGAAAGCGAAGTAATTTCGATACCTAATATTGACGAATTGATGAAATCTTGCTGAACTTGGAAGCTTTTCCAGATCATCTCGGCAATTGTATGGAGAATGAAGCTAGGTGTGAGAATGTTAGGGTTTTACCTCTGCCTGAGGATAGATCTCTGCTCAGAGTTATTACGTATTTTTAATCAGTCCTTGAAAAAATCACGAGCAAGGCATGATTGACAGAGTTTTTCCCAAGAAACGCTTCATGATTCGTTGGTTATCGTCTGTTTCCGGTAGTTTTTCCGTTACGGCTACCTGTACACTGCTGAGCTGTGCGATTTTGCTGCCTCGCGTTGGCATTACCCCTCAACCTGTTCGCATCGCTCAAGCTGCTGATTCAATTGAGCGGTCTCGGGTAGCGCGCCCAGTCCCAGTTGTGGAAAGAAAGATTGCGGGGGTGCCGATCCGCCTCGTCACGATCGATCTAACAGACCCGCAGACTTTTATTAATATTGGGCTGGCAAACGAGGCAATTCGGGCAAATAGTGCCCGATCGACTCGGGGCGATGAAGCGTTTGAATCTCTGGTGAAGCGGCATCGCGCTGCGATCACCGCCAGCGGAACTTTCTTTAGCATGGATGAGCAGAAGCGAGTCATGGGCAATATGGTTGCCGCTGGTCGCTTTCTGAAATACAGTCCTTGGGAAAATTATGGAACTACTTTAGGACTCAAGCGCGGCAATCAGCTCGAAATGGTGACCGCTCGAACGGAGGGAAAGCCCAAGTGGGAGCGGCATTGGTTCTCGTTGACGGCGGGTCCGCGATTGTTGAAGCAAGGCAGAATATCGATTCGTCCCCGGCAGGAAGGATTCAGTGATCCATCGGTTATGGGAGTGGCGACGCGATCGGCGATCGGCTTTCCCAAAAGCGCGAATCGGTTGTATTTGGTAACTTTCCACAAGCCGATTACCTTGCAGAAAGAAGCGGAGATTATGAGAGCGATCGGGGCGCATGAAGCGATGAATCTCGATGGGGGAACGTCGGTGGCATTGGCGGCAGGCAATCGCGTTTTACAGTCGGCGGGTCGAGATTTGACGAATGTGATCACGGTTTACGACACAAAATTTCCAGCGCCGGAAGCGTTAAAGCGATCGTGGCAAACTTTTCAGCAAGATGATCAGGTTGCACTCAGGTTTAATCCAGCTAACCCATAGCCCTGTCAATTCAATCAGGTCAGACGAATTGAATTCGGGGTGCTTAGCTGTTCTGAATGCTGAGCGGCTGAGATTGTTTGACAGGAGAAGGCGCGATCGATAAATCTGCATCCGTTTCCTCTATTTCTGCAAACGGATCTAACCACGGCAACCAAATCCGAAACGTACTGCCTTTATCTGGAACCGACCAGAACGACAACGTGCCCCCGTGCATTTCTGCTAATCGTTTTGTCAGCGCTAGTCCTAATCCTGTCCCTTCATGCTTGCGAGTCATGGAAGAATCAATCTGCTGAAAGGGTCTAAACAATAAATGCCAGCGATCTTTGGGAATGCCAATGCCGGAATCTTCGACTTCTAGACAAAGATAAGCGGTCTCTTGATTAATCGGACTGCGATCGGGGCGAACATCTTGAACCAGTTGATAGCCATACCCAATCCGGGCAATCAGTGACACTGAGCCTCCCTCGGGCGTAAACTTCACGGCATTCGAGAGCAGATTAATCACCATCTGACGAACCCGCCGTTCATCGAGGGGAACACGATCGAGATCATCGCCCAGTTTCATTTCCAATTTCAGCCGCTTCATCTCGGCGCTCGGCTGCACCATTTTCAGACATTGCTCACACATTTCTCGAATGTTCACAGGTTGCAGACTCAGCTCTGCTTTGCCCGCTTCGATTTTGGCAATGTCTAATAAATCATTGATGATTTTCAGCAAATGAATTGCCGCATCATCTGCTTGCTGAAGAAACTCTAATTCTTCTTCACGATCGTCACAACAGCCATCGCGCACCAAGCGGACACAGCCAATAATTGCATTCAGAGGAGTTCGCAATTCGTGAGAGGTCGTTGCCAAAAACTCGCTTTTGACTTGGTTCGCTGCTTGCGCTTCTTGCCACGCTGCTTCTAACTCACTGGCTCGTTCTTCTAAACGCTCCACCATATTGTCGAGTGCTTCAGCGAGATAATTGAGTTCTCGAACCTTGAAATTCTTGGGGGCGCGCTCACCATCAAAACGCTGGCGGATTTTCAGTGCGTATTCGCTCAATTTCTCGATCGGACGAGCCAAATCGCGTGTGAGATAGAGCGTTGCTAATAAAATTGCAGTTAACAGACCTAGGGTAAGGATAATCAAAACCTGCTTGATATCCCCTAAGCCAAACAGCGCACTGTCAACTGAAGTTGCCGCGAGCACAACCCACGTCGAAGTCTCTCCATTCTTCAGCGACACCTGAATCGCACTGCTCCCGGCTAGCCACTCTGCACCGTTCTCTTCAAACAGGACAGGTGCAAGCGATTCGCGTTCATTTGAGGCGCGTGCTCCCACGGTACTGCTCGCCATTGCCTGTTCAAACACTCGTTGTAGCTGCTGAGAGTTTGCTTCTTGGCGAATATTCCGCCCGATCCGTTCAGGAATCGGATGCGCCAAAATCACGCCCGTATCATCAATGACAACGGTATAGCCCGATGAAATTGCATTCACTGCTGGCTCTGGTTTTGAGTAAAGCGATGCCTGCACGCTCAAGGCATAACGCTCTCCAGATTTGAGAACCACGGGCGCGCTCATGACTAAGCTCAATTGATGATCAACCGAAACTTCTGTGCCAACTTTAGCAGGCTGTCCAGGCGATACCTCAATATTGTTGGAGTTGACCACATTGGCAGGAGTCTCTCTATTTTGCCAGGGATCTCGCGGAAACTGGACGATCGGTTGATTGCCACATGTACTGGACTGAACAGTTTGAGTTTTCAAGTTCAGCAGTTGGATACATTGCAGCGAGAGTGGAGAATTGCGCTGCAACTGCTCGAGAAAGTCATAGGTTGCTTGAGGAGAGTCGAGTTGAAGTGTGGCAGACGTGGTTGCTAAAGCGAGATTCGATCGCAAAGTGGCGATCGAAGTTTGTAGTTCTTCTGCTTTGCGGACAGCGCTAGCTGTGAGGGTAGACCGCGCTGTTTGAAGGAGTCCTGATTTTGCTTTCTTATACGCAACAACTTCGCCTGTCAATAGCACCGGAATACTAAGGAGTAACAAACGCCATAGCAGGATGCGACGAAACGAAGATTGACGTGACTTTGCCATAAGCCCTAGGACTGGATAGGGGACGAAGACAGGAAAGCGGCAGAGCAGAAGAGCGATGACAAGTTTCTAGAGCGATGAGCGGAGGCAAGGCAGAGTTTTGCCGAAACGAGTAGTGAACGATCTTATCGGCATAGTTCGAGATGATTCATCCGCTATATGTACGATCTTGAGCGAATTCGCACCAAAAATCATATTTTTACTTTAACGGCGATAGAGCGTTCTAACCAGTTTTGCTCGAATTTCTTCAAAATGGCAGTACCCGGGTGGGGGATACAATGCTGGCTGATATGCCAGATTTGAGCAAATCTATTACCCTGTATGAAGCTACTGAACTGTGGATATGGTTGAACAATTCCAGCCCCGAACCTCGATCGCTTGGATTAATAAAATTTCTGAAGTTCCGCAGCTTGCCTGGGATGCTCTGGCAATGCCGCTGAAAACGCCGTTCTTGGAGTGGGACTGGTTGCATACTCTGGAGACCTCGGGGAGTACTACGGCTCGATCTGGCTGGATGCCGAATCATTTAACAGTCTGGCGAGACAATGAATTGATTGCCGCCGCGCCGTTGTATATCAAAGGTCACAGTTACGGCGAGTTTGTTTTTGATCATCAGTGGGCGGATTTAGCCGATCGCTTAGGAGTTCAGTATTATCCCAAACTCTTAGGAATGTCGCCTTTTACCCCGGCTGAGGGGTATCGATTTTTGATTGCACCGGGAGAAGACGAGGACGAGATTACCGAAATGATGGTGAGCGCGATCGATCATTTCTGTTCGCGAAATCGGATCTCGGGCTGTAATCTTCTCTATGTTGATCCCGATTGGCGGGCAGTGATGGAACGTCACGGGTTTAGTTCTTGGCTGCATCACAGTTTTATTTGGTCGAATCAGAACTATCAATCGTTCGATGACTATCTAGGCGCATTTAATGCCAATCAACGCCGCAATATTAAGCGTGAGCGTAAAGCCGTGACGAATGCTGGCTTATCTTTTAAGATCCTGACCGGGGATGAAATCCCGAAGTCCATGTTCTCGCTGATGTATACCTTCTACAGTGATACTTGTGACAAGTTTGGCTGGTGGGGCAGTAAGTATTTAACCAAGAAATTCTTTGAGCAGCTTTATACGAGCTACCGACATCGCGTTGTGTTTTTTGCAGCTTATGCAGAAGGGAATGAGCATCCGATCGGCATGTCGTTTTGTCTGACCAAGGGCGATCGCTTATATGGTCGTTACTGGGGCTGTACTCAAGAAATTGATTGCTTACATTTTGATGCTTGCTATTACGCGCCGATCGAGTGGGGCATTCAAAATGGCATTCAACTGTTTGATCCAGGTGCGGGTGGACGGCATAAGAAGCGGCGAGGCTTTCCGGCAATGCCAAATCATTCGCTGCATCGGTTCTATAACAGTCGGCTGTCGCAGATTTTGCGATCGCATATTGAGCAGATTAATGATCTCGAACAACAAGAAATTGACGCGATTAATCAAGAATTGCCGTTTAAGCAACAAACAATCGACTTCAAAATTTAGAATGGATAAGCTGACACGGGTTGGACTCTCATGACTCAAGCGGTTTTTAATCCCACTGCTTTGGATGACAAGCTCTCGAATCGGTTTATTGAACTCGATCCGAGCGGCTATTTTTTGATTTATCTCGATCGATCTGGCGGGGTCATTTGCGCCGATTTTTACACGAATACCATTAACGAAAAAGGTTTAGCCTGCGATCCCGAGACGGGTGAACCGTTGCCCTGTAGCGGCGGTTTGAAGCGACAGCCGAGTGCAATTTTTCGGGGTCGGACGGCGAAAGAGTTGTGTATTGAAGTGTTTGAGAAGCCTGAAACTTGCTGTATTACTCGATTGGATCATGCAGCGTATTTGGGTCGGGAATTTGTACGAGCAGAATCCTGTTTGTTTGGGGATCAAGAGTACGTGCAAGATTAGAATCGGGTTCGGCTCCGCTGGTGCTGAAGTTGGTGAAGGGGAGCCGAAGTTTGCAACCTATAGGAATTCCTCGATCGCATGGGCTAACGCATCGATTTCTTCTTCGGTGGTGAAGTAATGCACACATGCCCGAACACAATTCGGATTCAGAATCACCCGCAGAAAGAAGTTTCTCTCCTCTAAATATTGAACCAGTTGCGGATGCTTGCCATTCTCTAACTGAAATGAGACGAGTCCAGAAGTAGGAGCCGAGGTTTTGAGGCATTGCACACTCGGCAATGCTTTCAATCGTTGCCAGAGGTACGCACTGCGATCGCAAATCATTGAATATCTTGTTTCGGCAAAGGGCTGATGAAACGCAATCGCCTCTCTCAAAGCTGGATACAGCGGAATCGCAGAAGTGGCAATCTCAAAAGCGCGACCATCGGATTGAAAGCGCTCGGGAGTTCCTTTGGCATCGGTGATCACACTGCGCCAGCCAATAAAGGTTGGATGTAAGGTTTCTCTTGCTTCAGGGCGAACGTACAAAGCACCAACTCCCGCCGCTCCACACCACCATTTATGACCAGTGAAGGCGTAGAAGTCTGCGTTTAATTCAGTGAGATTTAGGGGTAAAACGCCTACAGACTGGGCGGCATCGACGAGAACTTGTACTGATCGCGCATGACAAATTTCCACCATTTCTTGAAGGGGCAAAACTTGTCCCGTGTTCCAGAGAATGTGGCTAACCACGAAGAGACGAGTATTGGGTTGGAGAAACTGTTCGACGATCGCGCTTGGATCACCCGAATTCAAAGTCTCTAATAGGGGACAAACCGAAACCTCTAAATCAAATCGTCTCTGAAGTTCTTGAACGGCTGCCACGATTCCTTGATGTTCGCAATCGGTGAGCAGAATGTGATCGCCTGCTTGCCAATCGATTCCCCACAGGGCAATATTACAGCCAACAGAGACATCTTCGGTGAGTGTGATTGTGTCTGCGGTTGTGCCGAGTTCTTTTGCGATCGCTGCTCGCGTCAAATTTCCTTCTTGCACAATCCAGGAATTCGCTGCACTGGAAAAAGGACCCAATTCCTGAAAGCGAATATTTGCATCTTGGAGGGCTGCAATTGCCGATCGCGGCATCGTTCCTTGTCCGCCGTAATTAAAATACGCTTTCCCAGCGAGATATGGAAATTCAGCCCGATGCTGTTGTAAAGACATAACGCAACTCTAAGCACTCTCTTCATCCTACGATGAAATATTCGTGACTCTTTGCGGATTGCGCTTGCTCCTCTAAGATAAGTATTTGCAGCACATTACACCTTAAACGCAATGGCAGAGACAATCTTCTTTAACGCCCTTCGGGAAGCGATCGACGAAGAAATGGCAAAAGACCCGACAGTATTGGTGATGGGAGAAGATGTCGGGCATTATGGCGGCTCCTATAAAGTCACCAAAGATTTGCATAAGAAGTACGGCGATTTGCGATTGTTGGATACCCCGATCGCCGAAAATAGCTTCACGGGTATGGCGATTGGTGCAGCAATGACTGGATTGCGTCCCATTATTGAAGGGATGAATATGGGATTTTTGCTGCTGGCGTTTAACCAGATTTCAAATAATGCGGGCATGTTGCGCTATACGTCAGGCGGGAATTTCAAAATTCCGGTTGTGATTCGCGGTCCCGGTGGAGTAGGAAGTCGGCTCGGAGCAGAACACTCTCAGCGATTAGAAGCGTATTTCCAAGCGGTTCCAGGTTTGAAAATTGTGACCTGCTCAACGCCTTATAACGCGAAAGGGTTACTCAAATCTGCCATTCGTGACGATAATCCTGTTCTCTTCTTTGAGCATGTTCTGCTGTACAACTTGAAAGAAGATTTGCCCAACGAAGAGTACTACTTGCCGCTCGATAAGGCAGAAATCGTTCGCAAAGGTAAAGATGTGACGATTCTGACCTATTCGCGGATGCGTCACCACGTGATGCAAGCGATGAAAACGTTGGAAAAAGAAGGCTATGACGCGGAAGTGATCGATTTGCTTTCACTGAAGCCGTTAGACTTTGAAACGATCGGTGAATCGATTCGGAAAACTCATCGTGTGATCATCGTTGAAGAATGTATGAGAACGGGCGGAATTGGAGCAGAGTTGACGGCTTCGATTAACGATCTCTTCTTTGATGAATTAGATGCTCCAGTGTTGCGGATGTCTTCACAAGATATTCCGACTCCTTATAACGGAACACTGGAAGCGTTAACGATTGTGCAACCGCCGCAGATTGTGGAAGCAGTTCGGAATATGGTTCCGCTTAAGGTGTAGCGAGAAGGGTCAATCGATTGAAGAACAGCGATCGATTGACCTTAAACTGATTCACCGATGTCAATCAAGTCAGCATCAATTTGGTGATTAAGAACGGGATCGCTCATACTAGACGGTAAATCCTGTTGATTCTGGGAAAGTCTATGTTGTCACAAGAACTAAAGGCACAAATCTTCAAGTTGCCGCCCAGCGATCGCCTTGCACTAATCTCTGCCATTATTGAATCTCTGCAAGATACTTCAGTACCCCAACCTGTCCGCTCTGGTGCAATCCAACGAATGAGAGGTTTGTTGAAAACAGACCAGCCTGCCCCAACTGATGAAGAAGTGGCAACGATGCTGGAAGAGCGACGGTTGGAGAAGTATCTTCAGTGAGAGTTTTGATTGATACCAATATTGTTCTAGACTTTCTGCTACAACGAGAGCCTTTTTCCCAAGATGCAGAATTGCTATTTCAGGCGATCGATGTGGGAGAGGTTATCGGATACGTTACAGCGACAACCTTAACGGATATTTTTTACATCTCACGTAGGCACACCCGAAGTATTGAGCAAGCGCGGCAAGCAGTCTCAGAAACACTGACTGCCATGATGGTTTGTCCGGTCGATCGTGTCGTTCTAGACTCAGCTTTCAACTCTGGTGTGCTTGATTTTGAAGATGCTGTGCAAATTTTTAGTGCGGTTGCTCAAGGATTGGCAGCAATTGTGACTCGTGATGTTCAAGGGTTTTTGAATTCCCCTATACCCGTGTTATCCATTCAAGAATTGTTGCAGCAAGTCAGGCAGCAAAATGGTGATTAGGGTGCGATCGAATTGTCAGCTTGTTGCAAATGTTCTAACCCCGGAGCAAATTTCTTAGCGGCTTCGTAAGGCTATTTTTATTACTCGAACCGTATCGAATGCAACGTCCTGCATAGAAAGCGCTATCATAACCTTTGTCATAACGGGATTTGCTATGGGACGGCAACGAGGATTATTAATACTCATTTTGGTGATGGTGCTTGCCTCCATTTACATCATTGTGGATGAGCGGCACTTTCCAACACTATTAGGATTGGACTTACGCGGCGGTTCGCAAATTACGATTCAGGTTAAACCCACCGCAGAGATCAAAAACATTACATCCGAACAGCTTGGAGATGTCCAGCGCGTCATCGAAGGGCGGATTAATGGACTCGGCGTATCAGAGCCGCTTGTACAAACAGCAGGCGAAAATCAGATTCTTGTCCAGTTGCCGGGAGTCAGCGATCCCGAACAGGCAGAACGAGTGCTCGGCGGAACCGCTCAACTCGATTTTCGGGCGCAAAAACCTGGAACAGAACAGCAGCTCCCGATCGAATATCAAATTCGCCGAGAATTGCTCGCCAAACAAAAAGAACTGCGAAAATCGAACGACGAAAAAGCGATCGCCGAAAATCAAGCCGCTCTCAAGCGTAGCAATGACGCGATCGCCGCTTTATTCGACTCACCTGCATTAGGTGGTAGAAACTTACAGAATGCTCAGCCCGAATCTGCCCCCGGTTCAAGTGCTTTCAGTGTCGCACTGAGATTTGATCAAGAAGGCGGCGATAAATTTGCCCAACTCACCAAAAGCTTGGCAGGAACAGGTCGCTCTCTCGGAATTTTCTTAGACAACGGCTTAATTAGCTTTCCTAGCGTCGGTGCAGAATTCGCACAGACTGGCATCACAGGTGGAGGTGCAGTCATTACCGGAAACTTTACAGCCCAAGAAGCGACAGACTTAGCTGTACAGTTGCGAGGCGGCTCACTCCCGCTCCCCGTTGAAGTCGTCGAAAATCGGACAGTCGGTGCAACCTTGGGACGCGATAGTATTCAGAGCAGTATCTACGCTGGACTGGGTGGATTGCTGTTTGTATTAGGCTTCATGGTTGTCTATTATCGGCTCCCTGGCGTGATTTCAGCAATCTCGCTCGTTATCTATGCGCTCCTCACTTATGCCGGATTCAAACTCTTAGGCGTAACGCTGACCTTGCCTGGAATCGCTGGATTTATTCTCAGTATTGGCATGGCAGTCGATGCGAATATTCTGATCTTTGAACGGACTCGTGAAGAATTGCAGTCTGGTAAAACCCTGTATCGATCGGTTGAGTCTGGATTCTTCCGTGCCTTTTCCAGCATTCTCGATAGTAATGTGACCACCGCGATCGCTTGTCTTGCTCTGATTTTTCTCGGTTCTGGGCTAGTTCGTGGATTCGGAGTTACACTTCTGCTCGGTGTCGCCATTAGTATGTTTACGGCTGTGACTTGTAGCCGCACCCTCCTGCTGTATGCCTTGACCTTTGCCGGATTACGCAAGCCTGAATGGTACAGCCCCAACGTTCCCAAAGCTAATCAATCGATCTCGGAGACCGCTTCATGAAACTGAATGTCATTCGCCAGCGAGGACTGTGGTGGGCGATTTCTGCAATCTGTATCCTCGCAAGCATTATTGCAATGCTGGTGCTCCAAACTCAAATCGGCACACCCTTACGTCCGGGACTCGACTTTAAAGGTGGAACGCGTCTGCAACTAGAACTCGATTGCAGTCAGCCTGGAAATTGTGATAAGCCCATCAGCCTCGACGCAATTCGTGAAGTGCTGAAGACTGAGAATTTAGGCGACTCGAGCCTTCAACTTGTCGGTCAGGATCAGCGAGCAGTGTTGATTCGGACGAATACATTAAGCGTGGATCAGCGCACCAAACTGCAAGCAGAACTGCAATCGAAAATTGGCAAATTTGATGCGGCGAAAACGCAGATTGATACTGTCGGTCCGACGATCGGGAAACAGCTATTTCAATCTGCACTCTTGGCGCTGATTGTTTCCTTTGCAGGCATCACGTTCTACATGACAATTCGCTTTGAGTTGGACTATGCGATTTTTGCAATTCTCGCGCTTTTCCACGATGTGCTGATCACCGTTGGTTTCTTCGCAATTCTGGGGTTAACGCCTTTGAGAACCGAAGTCGATAGCTTGTTCGTTGTGGCGCTACTGACGATCGTGGGTTTCTCGGTCAACGATACGGTTGTCATCTACGATCGTATTCGCGAGACGATTCAACTTAACCCAGGTCAGCATATCAATGAGATTGTCGATGATGCAGTCAATCAGACCTTAACGCGATCGATCAACACAACTTTGACGGTGTTATTGACGTTATTTGCGCTGTTTTTCTTCGGAGGCGAAACGCTGAAGAATTTTGCATTGGCGTTGATTATCGGATTTGCTATGGGAGCGTATTCAAGTATCTTTATCGCGAGTACACTATTGGCACTGTGGCGTGAGAAGCGGGGTCGAGCCTTTGCCCCGGTGAAAACGGCAGCAGTAGAAGCCGAGTAACGATAAAGTATGACACCTCCAGATTTCATTGACCCGAATGCACCCAAACTTGACCCCAAATTTCAAGCCGCTGTGCAACGCTTGCATCAATTGACAGTATTGGGTCGGTGGCTGACCCTCATCGGACTGTGGTTGACGCTCGGGGCGCTGAGTCTCTGGGGGTTACGCTATCCGATTTCGTTGATGCAAGATTACTTTACCTGGGCAGCGTTGCGGCATGGGTTAGCGAACAATTTGCTTGCTTCACTTGGCTTAGGGTTGTGTATTGGGCTAACGGTGAGTGTTCTGGTTTGGCAGAGCCGAAATATTTTGTTTGGTCTGCCTAAGCCTGAGCAGGAAAGACTCGAACGAATGGTGTTCAAGATTTGGCAACAGGGTGAAAGTCATCCGCTCTGGAAGTGGATTCAGCCCAAGTCATCTGGCAGAAGTTGAAGTGCAGAAAACCCGCTACGCTAGATGAGTGAATTCTAGAAAGCGATATGCAAAATTCTGAGCGCAATTCTCCCGCTGCACCGCTGCTTCAGAGTGCAACA
This sequence comes from Leptolyngbya sp. FACHB-1624, assembly GCF_047649235.1. Taxonomy (NCBI): domain Bacteria; kingdom Bacillati; phylum Cyanobacteriota; class Cyanophyceae; order Leptolyngbyales; family Leptolyngbyaceae; genus Leptolyngbya; species Leptolyngbya sp. FACHB-1624. The sequence continues at coordinate 5,248,989 of NZ_CP180258.1, read as the reverse complement.
TTGATCTCAATTCTCGCGGCGATCGTCATTAATGCGCTTTCCAATGTGTTTCCGCTGCGAGGCTTGAATATTGGAGCGATCGCAAATCAGGTTTTAGGCGGAGTTTTGATCACGCCAGCGAATTATGCGTTTGCGATTTGGGGTGTGATTTACCTAGGTTTAGTCAGCTTTGGTATTTATCAAGTGCTTCCGGCTCAGCGTCATAATCCCCGGTTATTGAAATTACGCGCTCCGATCATTTGGGCATCGATTTTTCAGATTGTTTGGGTGTATTTATTTCAACTGCAACAGTTCTGGTGGTCTGTTGTCTTCATGTTGGGGATTTTATTGAATTTGATTGCTGCATATTGGTGGTCAAGATTTCAAAATATTCGGATTTCACGTGAAGAAAAATGGTTGGCTCAGATTCCAATTCGGATTTATCTAGGTTGGATTAGTGTTGCAACGATCGTCAATGTTGCCTCTGCTTTATATGCTTCTCAGTGGAATGGGTTTGGCATTGCGCCAAGTGTTTGGACAGTGTTAATGCTATTGATTGCAGCAGCGATTACTTGTGCGATCATTCTGCAATATCGAGATGTGGCATTTACGGGCGTAATCGTGTGGGCGTTTTTAGCAGTTGCGGTGCGTCAATCTGCACAGCCTGCGATCGCGATTACTGCGCTTGGTTGCGCGATCGGGCTTTTAGTGTTGCTGTTGTTGAGAATATCGAAGAGGCAGACAAACTCGCTGCGGGGATGAGTTCTAATTGATTGGGATGCGATCGCGAAAGTTTCTGTAATTTCTCTAGATCATCCGTGTAGAAGCGCGATCGCAGTGTATCAATGAGAGAAAGCCTCCTATTGATACCTTATGACGATTGATCCTATCTCGCAGGCAGTCATTACGAATCTGATCAAACTTGCGATCGAGACAGGCTGGAAACAAGCTGGCAACCAAATTGATAAGAAAATCCAGCAGCAAGTGGGTCATGCGATCGAGGAGTATGTCCGAACGTATGAAAAGCGACACTGTACGCTGAAATATGATTGTCTGCGGATGGATAATTCGCTGACTTTGGAAGAGATCTATACTGATGTCCAGGTTTTGAATACCCGTGAGAGCCGTCGGTTTGAAAGTCCTGAAGCGTTGAAAGAATTGTTTCTAGAGACTGGGCGAGGATTTATCTTTGAGAAAACTGAGCGCAAGGAAGGCATCGCGGTCGCGAATCTTGAGCCTCGATTGATGGTGCTAGGAAGTCCGGGGATTGGCAAATCGACTTTTCTGAGGAAGGTTGGACTCGAAGCGCTGAAGTGGGAAACGGCAAGGTATCGGCATGAATTGATTCCGGTATTTATCGAGTTAAAGCAGTTTGGGGATCAACATAGTGAGATTGAAAAGCTGATTGCTGAAGAGTTTGAGACTTGCGGTTTTCCCAATGCGGAAGTGTTTACGCAAAATCTTTTGAAAGCAGGGAAGCTTTTGATTTTGCTGGATGGTTTGGATGAAGTGCCGACCGTTTATGTCGATCGAGCAATCAGTCAGATTGAGACATTCGTCGATAAGTATGACAAAAACCGCTTCATCGCTTCCTGTCGAATTGCTGCATATAAAGGGGGATTTCGGCGCTTCAAAGATGTGACGATGGCGAACTTTAATGATTCGCAGATGCAGACTTTTGTGCAGCAGTGGTTTCGACGAGAGCCGAAGGTAGCAGAACAGTATTGGCAATTGCTCGATAGTTCAGAGTACAAAGCAGTCAAAGAACTCGGTCAAACGCCTCTGCTCTTGACCTTGCTTTGTGCAGTTTATGATGAATCGCAGAGCTTACCGAAGCGAAGATCAGCGTTGTATGGTGAAGCGTTGGAGGTTTGGCTGAAGAAATGGGCAGCAGAACGACGAGTTCACCGTGATCCGATCTATCAAGAATTGAACCTTCAGCTAGAACAAGTTTTACTATCTGAGATCGCTTATCAAAGCTTTGCCGAAGATCAGCTATTTTTCTCAAAACGAGAACTGACTGATCAGATTCGAGCTTTTCTCGTGGGCAATCTGAATGCACCAAAGCATCTTGATGCAGAACAGGTACTGTATGCAATTCAAGTACAGCAAGGGATTTTAGTAGAACGAGCGAGTGACACCTATTCATTCTCGCATCTAACTTTTCAGGAGTATCTCACTGCTCAATACATTGTGGATGAGCAGCAATTAGAAACTCTGGTTACGAATCATTTAACGGATAGACGCTGGCGTGAGGTTTTCTTTCTGGTGTCAGGTCTGATGAGAAATGCAGATGCCCTTCTAACTCTAATGGAATCTAGAGTACAAGCATTGATCTATATAGAGAAGCTTAAAGGCTTGATCAAATGGACAGATACTGTAACTGCTGGATCTGAAGGTGATTTTAAGCCAGCAGCTAAGAGAAGCGTTGCACTCTTTTACACCCGCTCCATCGTTCATATCCTTTATCTTGGCAATCATGACCTCGATCTATTTCTTGATCTTGCCCAAGCCCTAGCTCCTACTCTCGGTCGTGACCTTGTCCAAAACCTTGTCCAAGCCCGCAATCTCAGTAGTGTTCTCGGTCGCGACCCTACTTCCACCTTTGCTCATGACCTTGCCTACTGTGTCCGCTCCAAGATCTTCACCTCAATTGATTCCCAAAATTTAATCAATTCATTTAAAGCGATCACAGCACCTGCCCCATACTACGATGATGAACCAATTCACATTCGCCAAGCCTTTGCAGATAGTATCTGTCAAATCTGGTATGACGCTCTCCAGATCAATCCTGAATGGCTCGAGCTATCAAGAGAAGAAAAGCAATCTCTCGAAAACTATCTCTACGCTAATGAACTGATAATTCGCTGCAAAGAAGCTGCCTTGCGAGTGTCGCCGCAGGTTTGGGACGCGATCGAATCACGAATGCTCACCGTCCAAGATGAATAAGCGCGATCGTCGTTAAAATGAGAAAACCCCGTGAGACACTCAATCATGACTCACACTGACATTCGCCAAAGAGCGATCGAACTCATTCAACAATTGCCACCCGAACGGCTCAATGATGTCGTTCACTGGCTCGAATCGCTTAGTTCAACTGATGAAACAACACTCATCGAAATTATTCAACGTCGGCTCCCTCCATACGAGCAGCAACGGCTTAATGAATTACGCGATCGCAGCGAACAAGCTCTACTCACTGAAACCGAGCAACAAGAATACATCACTTACGCCGATCGGCTAGAACAGCAGAACGTCGATCAGCTAGAAGCTCTCATCAAACTTGCCAAACTTAGAAACATTGATGTCCCAACCCTAAATCAACAATTTTGTGTAGAGCCTTATGCCTCCTGAGTCTGAACGAGTTTCCGCTGCCTTGGTGCTATGAATCTACGTCGTTTATTGATAACAATTGGACTTCATCTACCTTGCAATCAGAATCCTGAAAGCTCACTTTTTTAAAGACTGCGATCGAATCCCGAATGCTGACCGTAAGCGATAATGAAATCAACTTGTAAAACGTGATCATTTGCCTCCATCCTTGCCAAACCTGTATAAGTAATTTATTTACAAGAGCGCGATTGAAAATTATTTATCTTGGATAAAACAATGCAAATTACGATCGAGATTCCTGACATCCTGGGAAATCAGCTACAAACCAACCCAGGAAATTTAGAGCGAAAGATGCTCGAACTTTGCGTTATTGAAGCTTATCGAAACGCATGGATTAGCTCAGGCAAAGCGAGAGAACTCCTTGGATTTTCAACCCGGTTGGAACTTGATGCTTTCTTCAAGCAGCGAGCCGTTGATCTCAATTACGATCTGTCTGATTTAAAGAAGGATCTAGACACTCTGGAAACCCTTCAATCAGAAGGTAATCTAGCTACACCATGATCGTTATCTCTGACACTTCTCCTCTTTGCTATCTCTTACTGATTGATTTGATTGACTTACTCCCAGAGTTGTACGATCGCATCGTAATTCCCGAAATCATTCGAGATGAATTAGCCGCTCCCAAATCTCCTGCAATTGTTCAAGCTTGGATTGCCCAACCTCCAAGCTGGGTAGAAATCAGAGCAGTTACAACCTCAAACAATCTATCTGCTGATGAACTCGACCCAGGAGAACGAGACGCGATCGTATTAGCTGAAGAACTGCAAGCCGACTTAATTCTCCTCGACGATCAAGCTGCAAGAGCGGTCGCTACACAAAGAGGCTTAGCCATCGTCGGGGTTTTAGGTATCTTAGTCAAAGCAGGTCAACAAGGAAAAATCGATTTTCCAACTGCAATTGCTCGACTTCAGCAAACAACCTTCCGTGCTTCTGCGAGTCTAATCCAAACATTAATCGATCAATTTGAACAGCTGTAAAACCAATGGCTCTCAGAGAAAGCCAACGGCAACAAATCTCGGTTGCTCGTCGCATGAATTTAAAACATCAATTTCTTCAAGAACTTGCCCAAGACTTCAATGCGCTGTCTGAATCGCGTAGATTAAGAATTCGCTAAATGCACACCACACTGGCTTAATTTCGTCACCCAAAGATCTAAATCCGCATCAGGAATGCTCGATCGCATTCTTTCTCGAATTTCTTCTGCTTGCGATCGCGATTCTGCCAAAGCAAATACCGTCGATCCCGACCCTGACATCATCGTTCCAAGCGGATTAAACTTCGCGAACTGATCCCGAAGCTGTTGAATCTTCTCGAATTCTGGCAGGACAACTAGCTCTAAGTCGTTGTACAAGTGCTGTCCGATTTGTTTGAAATCGTGATGAGCGATCGCATTGAGCATTTCTCTCGATCGCGCTTTCTTCGCTTCAATCTCTGATGGCGATTTTGGATAAGTGCCACCAAACTTTTGCCGATAGGTTTTGTACGCCCAAGGGGTCGAAACAGGCAGATCCCGATATTTGGCTAAAACAACATAGAGATGATCCAAACTGGTCAGCGGTGCAAGCTGCTCTCCTCGTCCCGTAGCCAAGGCTGTCCCGCCTGAAATGCAAAATGGAATATCCGATCCGAGTCTGGCGCTAAGTTCTTGCAGTTCCCACTGCGTTAACCCCAAATTCCACATCAGATCAATTCCAACCAAGACCGCAGCCGCATTACTCGATCCGCCTGCCAAGCCTGCCCCCATCGGAATCCGCTTCTGCAAATCAATTTCCACACCGCCGAATCGAGCAGCCATTTCAGGAAATTCTTGCATCATCAATTCTGCGGCTCGGTATGCCAAATTCGTTTGATCGACCGGAACTGCCGGATTATCGCAGTGAACCCGAATTTGATCCGTGCCGATCGCGCGAACCGTGACTAAATCCGCCAGTTCAATGCTTTGCAGCACCATGACGAGTTCATGGAAGCCATCGGGGCGATCGCCCACAATTTGCAGATAGAGATTAATTTTAGCGGGAGCAACAAGAGAATACGATCGCATAAGATTCGCTGAGTCAGACCTATACCATTATCGGGATTGTAGGGACACCTTCATACCAATAATTTTTTACGGGTGTTTCCGTAAACTCTCCCAAACAGTTGAAAACAGAAGCAATCGCAACAGCAGTCATCTTGATTTACGCAGAACAATGAAAACGACATTCCTGAAAAAAGTGCTTGGTCTATTTGGATTCGCAGTGATTGGACTAATGGTTGCCGTAACGTCAGGGTATGCCCAAGATCTGCCCATGGTTGGATTTCTCTTTTCAGGTCGAAGTGTTGGCAATACTGGTCAAGCAACCGTTCCACTCGTCGGAATTCGCTACACAGGTGAATGTCCCGGCGAACAAGTGGCTTCTGCGCGATCGCGATTTTACTCAAAGACAACTCGCCCTGCCCCAGAACTTCGGGCAGTCATTAGAAATGTGACGTTTGGATTTCCGGGAGAGACGAAACCGTTTACCGATCGAGAATATTTCAACGGAGATGTTTCAGAAGATTTTGATATCCGATTTGGGGATGAGCATAAAGGTCGATTTCTAGCTGTGCGCCCTGGAGAAAATCAGTTTGAATACGAAATCAAACGGGGAAATCAGGTACTTGAATCAGGCGGGTTTACAGCCTCATTTGAAGAAAGAACGATCGAGCAAAATCGCAGCGCTCGAAACGTTTGGCGCGAGAAGAAATACTGCCGAAGATATGACAAGAAAAAGAAACGTTGCATCGATGAAGATGTGCACGGTTACTATGAGCGCACGTGTGGGCAGTAAATCATTAAGTGAGATCAATTTACGAGTGAGTTGTATTTTGGCTTCGCTCAACATGAGAGATCTGCTATCAAATTTCTTGCCAGGTTGAGCGAAATTCAAGCCGTTCGCTAGGGACAAATATCAACTAACAAAGGCATTGCTCAATGTCACCCATTCTTCCACGCTCAAATCTTCGGCTCTTGCTTGAGGATTGAGATTCAAACGCTCAAGCAATTGATTCAACTCTTCAACCTCAATTAAGCTCTTCAAATTGTTCCGCAGCATTTTCCGCCGACTTGCAAATCCTAGTTTCACAAGCGTCTCTAATTTTCTCGGATCATTTGCAGGAAGCTCGATCGCTCTTGGCTTCAGACGAATCACTGCCGAATCGACTTTCGGAGGAGGTGAAAATGCCTTTGCTGGCACATCACAAATAAATTCTGCATTTGCCAAGTACTGCACCCGAATCGATAATGCTCCGTAATGACTCGAATTGGGATTCCCGCAAATTCTTAACGCCACTTCTTTTTGAAGCAGCAAGACAATCGATTCAAAAGGCTGCGGATTGGGAGCTGCGATCGTACCTAGCAACTTTTCGAGAATTGGACCTGTAATGTTATACGGAATATTAGCAACGACTTTTCGGGGCTGCTGAAATGCTGGAAAAGGCTCTAATAATTCATCAATATCGAGTGTGAGAAAATCGCCTTGAAGTAAGACGAAATTCTCAAATTGCCCAAACTTTTGAACTAAAATCGGGCACAAATCTCGATCAATTTCAACCGCAACGACTGCCTGAGCTTGCGATAATAATTGCCGCGTTAAAATCCCCGTTCCTGGCCCAATTTCTAAAACGCGATCGCTTTCGTTCAATTCAGCGGCACTGACAATTTTGGCTAAAGCTTTCTCACTCTTTAGCCAATGTTGCCCAAACTGTTTTCTCGCTTTTGGCACGTTATTCCGGTAATCCTAATAATTCACCCGAACCTGGAACGACTGTTCCAATTCTTGATGGTTTCAACTCGTGAGTTGTGAAAAATTCCAAAGTACGATCGACACTTTCTTCTGGAACAATCACAACATAACCAATCCCCATATTAAAAGTATTAAACATGGCATTGGGTGCAACATTGCCCTGACTCGCTAACCAATGAAAAATTGGTAAAATTTCCCAAGCATGGGGATCAATTTCAACCGTTTGATTGGGCGCTAAACAGCGCGGCAAATTCTCTGGCAAACCGCCTCCCGTAATGTGCGCCATGCCATGAATCTCAATTCCGGCTTTCAATGCTGCCAAGATCGGTTTGACATAAAGCTGAGTCGGTGTGAGTAAAACTTCACCTAAAGTCGCACCGCCCAAATCACTCGGTCGATCGCTCCAATCAAATCCACGATCGACGACGATTTTCCGAACCAAACTAAACCCATTGCTATGAACGCCTGAACTCGCAAGTCCGATCGCGACATCGCCAACTTTCACGCGCGAGCCATCTAAAATTCGGCCCTTTTCAACAATGCCAACACAAAATCCAGCCAAATCATACTCATTCGGCTGGTAAAAACCGGGCATCTCCGCCGTCTCGCCCCCCATCAGGGCACATCCTGACAACTCACACCCTTGGGCAATTCCATCCACGACATCGGCAAGCTGATCCGGTAGCAATTTTCCCGTTGCCACATAATCGAGGAAAAATAATGGTTCGGCTCCACAGGTCAACACATCGTTCACACACATCGCCACTAAGTCAATGCCAACCGTATTGTGAACATCGAGTTGATGTGCCAATTTTAGCTTCGTCCCAACTCCGTCCGTTCCTGAAACTAAGATCGGCTCTTGATATCCAGACGGTAATTGAAATAACCCGCTGAATCCACCTAAGCCTCCTAAAACCTCAGAACGATAAGTACGCTTGACAGAATCGCGAATGCGATCAACAAACGCCCGTCCTGCTTCAACATCAACTCCTGCTTCCCGGTAATCCATGAACCTGCGCGTGAATCTGCAAAACAACAGCATACCTCACAAAATGTATGAAGTTATCGTAAAGTTATCGTGAAGCTGAAAAATCCTCAGCCTGCCTATAAATCCCTAAAAGCCTTTGTATGCAAGACCTTCGTCTTTTGTCAGAATTTGAAGCTAATATGAAGTTTCATTTCGCACTGATAGCACCCTGATCCCCTGGGTAAAAACTTCATGCTAGTCTGTTGCAGTTCTGAACTCAGGAGTGAACACGGAGCGAGTACGAGTTAGCACAGCTTAAGTTGTGTCAGTTGGCAGACCGCCACATCTCGGACTCAAGGTTTGAAGTGAATCTCATATAGGATGTATGAACCAAAAATTGATTAGCGGATTGACTGCCGCGTTACTGTGTTCCAGTACGGTCGGTGTGACCGCCGCCCTTGCGGAGTCCACCCAGGCAGCCAGCCAAGGATCGAAAGAGTCTACTGAGGCTCCCCGACCGTCTTCTCCAACCGTGGTGAAGATGGGCGAAGAACAAAAAGTCGGTGAACAGCTGACCCCCCAAAGCCAGGAATCGATCGCGAAAATCCATTCGCACGAAATCTCTGGGCGTAAAGCCGCTACCCTCTATGTCCGTAATATTCCCGTTGTTACGTTTTTAGGTCAGTCCCGGATTTCCTCAGACGAAGTGAAAGTCGGTGAGGTTGCTGACTCCTCTACCCAAGCCGCGAAACTGAAATACGGTGCGTCTAATTCCCAAGTTGATACTCGCACTCCATCGCGCCAGAATTCCTCTGCTGATCCAGTTAGAAGAGCCACTGAGATCGCAGCAAAATTAAACCAACTCCACCGTGACGGTATTAACGCAGATCAAATCACCGTCCGATGGAACGAACAAAAGTCCGGCGATCGATTTGTGATCGAGGCAAATAAAAAAACGATCGTCGCGGTCGATCCAGAAACGATTCTGCCAAACTCAACGCGCGATCCTGAGCAAGATGCGCTCCAGGTTGCAAATCGTCTCCGCCGATTGCTTGGAAATGCAGAACCCCTGCGCCAAGTGTCGAATCGTCCGCAACGTGCTCCTCAAGAAGTGGCTCTCGGTCCCATTCGGTTCCGCTCTCAGGGGATGGCGTCTTGGTATGGACCTGGCTTTCACGGCAATATGAGCGCGAGTGGTGAAGTGTTCAATCAGAACGCGATGACCGCGGCTCATCGAACTTTGCCCTTTGGTACGCTGGTGCAAGTAACCAATTTAGACAATGGTCGAACAGTGACAGTGCGGATTAACGATCGTGGACCGTTCTCCGGTGGTCGCGTGATTGATTTGTCCGCAGGTGCGGCTCGTGTGCTCGGATTAGTTCAAAGCGGCGTTGCTCCCGTTCGCCTTGAAGTTCGAGACAGAATTGCAGGAAATTAGAAGTTTAGGACATTCGGATGGGTGAATTGTTCACTCCTGTTCAATGCTGCAATTGAAATTTCGCGGTTGATTTGCAGCACCCATCTATGAATTTCTAGATTGAGTTGATTTTTCTGAGTACAGACTCCGATCCTCTATCCTCGCTGAATCAGTGAGGATGGAGGATTTATCCTAAATGATTTCCTACACCTACAGGTGATTCGGCTCAATCATGGGTTAGCCCTTTTAGCTTGATGTCTGCATTTAGCCCTTTGCTCTGAATCAAAACCTCAAATCCACCTAATCCCATTGGATTCATCAGTTGATGCAATGCGTCGCGGCGCTGCAATCGATTTTGTAAATCCTCGCTACTGGTCGGTTCGGTGAGAGTCAATTGGGATAATCGATCGCCCAAGCCCAAAGCCATTAAAAATAATCCCTGCTGAGTCAATCCCACAGTCTGCAATCCTGACAATTCTCCCTGTAATTGCAGCGCTGTGAAATTCACATGAGCCGTAATATCTTGTTCTCCCACATATATATAGGGATCATTGTGGTGGCTGTGTTGGTAGTAGCATTGCAATGTTCCCCCCGATCGCATGGGATTGTAATACCGCGTCGCTGAATACCCATAGTCGATCGTTAAAACGAACCCAGATTTTAGCCGTTTCGCAATCGCATCCATCCAATCGAGCGCAGCTAAATTGACTTCGGTTCGATATCCCTCTGCATAGCTAGAAATATTAACGCCCACAAACTCAAAATACTTCGCGATTCTCTCGCTTGACAGCTCAGCGATCGTTTCACTAAATCTGTTGTCGATCAGTTCAACATAAATTTCTTTCAGTTGATGGTTTTGAACCGTCACCAAATGCACCGGAAAGGCATCGACTAATTCGTTAGAAAAAAAACATCCCACGATCGACGATTCTGGAATATTCTCGATCGTCGTCCAATCAATACGTGCGCCTTTTTCAATCCAACGTCCTAATCGCTGCCGCTGTTCAATCACATGGGCTGCCGACTTCTCAAGGATTAAATAAGATAGCGCAGAAAAACAATCTAAATCTCGGCGCTCTAGATATCGCAAAATATCCACAGCTAGCAATCCTTGACCCGCACCCATTTCCACTACAGTGAATGGATTCGGCTGACCCAAGACCTGCCACATGTCGATCAACTGTTCCGCCAGCAATTCCCCAAAATCAAAAGACAAATGGGACGAAGTGAAAAAATCACCCTTCGCCCCAATTTTCTCGCGCTGTCGCGTGTAATAGCCCAGTTGCGGGCAATACAGCGCAAGATCCATAAATTCGGCAAACGTTAACCGTGAACATCCGCGAATTCGCTGCGATATTAAATTGTAAAGAGGACTCGACTCGTCCAAAGATTGATTGTCCTGAGCAAACACAATTCACCTGAATACTAGAAACGATCGTCTTTCACTCTATTGCATTTTTTAGCTGGCTACAGTAGAGTATCTGTACTAAATCGCTATCTAAACTGAAATCTAGGATTCAGGAAGGAGGGATGCACGTCCACTAAAAATCAAAAACTGCACCACACTCCGCCTAGGGTTTACGCTTTTGCCAAAGCAGGTTCTTCTGCTGCGACATTCGTTGTAGCCTGCGGAGCATCAAATGCTACGATGAACTTCGCGTTTGGACGGGTCTGAGTCAGAACCTTCAAATACGAATCTGCATCGTTACGACGACGGAACCGAATGACAACCTGACGTTGGAGGTCAGAAGTCAACTGATATACAACCCAGGGAGTTAGCTGCTCTTGGTACTTCATAATTCAACCGTGGAGAATAAGGGCGTTACAAGAAATGAACAATCACTCGAATTAAGCTTAAGATCCGGTTTTGGAGAGAAACGCTACATCTAGGGGTCGCGCTTCAGTTCACATACTATTGATAGCGTCTAAGTTGAAAAAAGTCAATCTTTTTGCTGCAAGAGCGTCTGTCCGTGCATTCGCTCAGTGTTATTGCTGAAATTGGCGGACGAGTGGCTAGAATGGAGCACCATTTCACAGCAGAGTAGGCAAAGTAGAAAAATCTCCTACTTTAGTCGAATAGCCAAACGCTCTCACAGAAGTATAGATTGTTAATCCAGATACGCTACAAATTCTACGAAACTCCTCGATCGAATCCTTGAACTCATTAGAGTGCTGCGAGCCATAGAATCGCCTGAAATACATCCCTGAAAGCTACTCCAGCATACGCACTAGCTGAGTCTCTAGCAGGAATATCCGTAGACAGACGAAAATAAAGTCACGCTTCTCAAACAATATCCAGCACTGAGCTGTTGACGGAAACTGATTTTGGGTTGCCTCCGTGTGAGCACAGAACGAGATTAAAAAAAGTTTATTGAAAGCTTAAAATCTAGCCGCAACTCATACTAGCTTAAAATGAAGCATTTGAGGACATCATGTTGTGTTTTATCAAACGCGATACAGAATGCAACAAAAAAGGCAGGTTCGTTACCTGCCTGGAGTTGATGAGGTCTGGGCAAGGAGTTTAGCGATCGACTGATCCCATAATGATATCGATACTCCCGAGAATCGTAACGATATCTGCCACCTTCATGCCCTTGACCAAGTAGGGGAGAATCTGGACGTTGTTGAAGTCTGCTGCCCGAACTTTGAAGCGCCACGGGAAGATATGATCCTCTCCCATGATGAAGACACCCAATTCGCCTTTGCCGCTTTCGAGTCGAACGTAGTGTTCTCCTTTGGGGATCTTGAACGTCGGTGCGATCTTTTTACCAATGAATTGATAATCGGGTCCATTCCAGTCGGATTTGGGACCTTCGAGCATCCGCTTCGCTTCCAAATTCTCAAATGCTCCACCTGGCAAGCCTTTAATTGCTTGTCTGATGATTTTGACGGACTCACGCATTTCGCGAATCCGCACTAGGTAACGCGCAAAGCAATCTCCTGCGGTTTCCCAATGCACATCCCAATCTAGCTCGTCATAGCGCTCGTATTTGTCAACTTTCCGCAAGTCCCAGTTCACGCCAGAAGCGCGCAGCATTGGACCGGATAAGCTCCAGTTAATAGCATCTTCACGAGTGATGACTCCGATACCATCGACGCGACGACGGAAGATTGGATTATCAGTAATCAGCTTCTCGTATTCATCGACTTTCGGCATGAAATAGTCGCAGAAGTCTAAGCACTTATCCACCCAACCGTACGGCAGATCCGCAGCAACACCGCCGATTCTAAAGTAGTTGTGGTTAACCATGCGGTAGCCTGTTGCTGCTTCCCACAGGTCGTAGATCAGTTCGCGTTCGCGGAAGATGTAGAAGAAAGGAGTTTGTGCGCCGACATCTGCCATAAACGGACCAAGCCACAGGAGGTGATTTGCGATCCGGTTCAATTCCAGCATGATCATCCGGATGTAGCTGGCGCGTTTCGGAACGGGGATCCCAGCGAGTTGTTCGGGAGCATTGACCGTGATGGCTTCGTTGAACATGCCTGCCGCGTAGTCCCAACGGCTAACATAAGGCACGAACATAATGTTGGTACGGTTTTCGGCGATTTTCTCCATGCCGCGATGAAGATAGCCAATGACAGGTTCGCAATCGACCACGTTCTCGCCGTCGAGCGTGACGATTAAGCGCATTACCCCGTGCATGGAGGGGTGATGCGGACCCATGTTGAGAACCATGGGTTCTGTTTTGGTTTCGATCATTGCCATCGGTGTTCTGCCTCTCGATTCACAGATTTTGGGAAAAGCTTAGATTTCGGGCTTTTGGGCGCTTGTTGCACTTTTTTAATTATAGAGAATCATGCCTCTTCGTGCGGTTTGGAATCAATTTTGTCAGGATTCAATTTACACTTAGACCCGGATAGAATTAAGTCGATGGCGCAGTGATCGCCCTTTTTTTCATGACTTTAGATTTTCACCATATTCCAGTTTTGAGTCGCGAAGTGATCGAAGGTTTGGCGATTCAAAGCGGTGGACATTATTTGGATGCAACGGTTGGTGGTGGTGGGCATAGTGCGTTGATTTTGGCGGCAGCGGATCAGGTGCGGTTAAGCGCGATCGACCAAGATGAAACTGCGATCGCGGCAGCAAAAGCGAAATTAGGTGATCGTGTTACGTTCTATCACGAAAATTTCTCAGAATTTGATCCCGGTGATACACGATTTGATGGAATTTTGGCGGATTTGGGTGTGAGTTCGGTGCAGCTGGATGTGGCCGATCGCGGGTTTAGTTTTCGGCAGGAAGCGGCACTCGATATGCGGATGGATCGCAGGCAGGAGTTGACAGCTGCTGAGATTGTGAATCATTGGGAAGAGTCGAAGCTGGCTGATATTTTTTACACCTATGGCGAGGAGAGACTGTCGCGGCGAATTGCCAAGCGAATTGTCGAACAGCGACCGTTTAAGACGACGACGGAATTAGCGGATGCGATCGCACACTCCGTTCCTAAGCAATATCGATATGGTCGAATTCATCCGGCAACTCGCGTGTTTCAAGGATTGCGAATTGCAGTGAATCGAGAACTTGAGGTGTTGGAGACTTTGATTGCGAAGGCACCACTTTGGTTAAAACCGGGCGGGCGGATTGCAATTATTAGCTTTCATAGTTTGGAAGATCGGATTGTCAAGCATCGATTGCGAGAATCGGAGCTTTTAACGGTGCTGACAAAGAAGCCGATTATTGCCCAAGAGGATGAGATTCGGGAGAATGTCAGATCTCGATCGGCGAAGTTGAGAATTGCAGAACGAAAAGCGATCGACCATTAATTGTTCTAGTTCCTTCTCGTCTCAGGCTTTAAAGAGTTTGATAGACTCAGATCTCTGCCAAACTCTTTAATTTTTTGATCATGCTTGAGTTCATTCGCTCCGATCTGGCTGAATTTGCGGCATATAACACGCAGCATACAGATAATTCACATCTGGATCATCCCGATCGCTTAGATGTGAATGAAAATCCATACGACCTCCCGGATGAACTCAAGCAAAAATTAGCCTGGACTTGGCAAAATGAAATCGAGTCCAATCGATATCCAGATGGCGGATATTTAGCGCTGAAAGATGCGATCGCGCAATACGCTGGAACGCAATTCACCAACTCAAATATTTCAGTGGGCAACGGCTCAGATGAATTGATTCGCTCGATTCTGATGTGTACTTGTTTGAATGGCGAAGGGTCGATTCTCGTTGCCAATCCAACGTTCTCCATGTATGGAATTTTGGCGAAGACTTTGGGAATTCCAGTGGTGAGTGTGGATCGTTCTTCTGAGAATTTTGAGATTGATTTGCAAGCTGCTCAGAATGCGATCGATACTCAAGCGATTCGTGTTGTTTTTGTTGTTCATCCGAATTCGCCGACAGGAAATGCGCTGACTTCTGCCGAAATTGCTTGGTTAAAAAGTCTGCCGCAAAACATTCTAGTTGTGATTGATGAGGCTTATTTTGAATTTAGCCAGACGACTTTGGCGGATCAATTGCTGGAACACCCGAATTGGATCATTTTGAGAACGTTTTCTAAAGCATTTCGATTAGCAGCGCATCGGGTTGGATATGCGATCGCGCATCCTGAAATGATTGAAGCATTGGAAAAAATGCGCTTGCCGTTTAATTTACCAAGTTTCTCGATCGCTGCGGCGCGGTTGGCTTTGGCAGAACGGGATTCGCTTTTAGCAGTTGTGTCAGAGATTTTAGAACAAAGAGCGATCGTTTATCAAAAACTCGAACAACTGCCAAATCTGCAACTTTGGCAGAGTGCAGCAAACTTTATTTACGCGCGATCGAGTCATGATTTAGAGCAATTAACTGAACAATTGAGACAGCAAGGAACGATTATTCGGCATACAGGTGGCGGATTGCGGATTACGATTGGAACACCGGATGAAAATGTACGAATGTTCGATCGACTCAAGAATGCTCTGACCTAGCTCAATTTCTATGCGAGTCATTAGTCGAAGCACCCTGAGAAAGTTTTGGGAGAAACACGCGAATGCTCAGACCAGTTTGCTAACTTGGTATGAGCGTGTGGTGTCGAACTCGTTTGATACCTTTGTTCAAGTCAGAGAGGTGTTTCCTTCTGCGGATTTAGTCGGAAATTTTATCGTTTTTAATATTGGCGGTAACAATTATTGATTAATCACGTACTTGGATTATCGGTTTCAGATCATTTTTATTCGAGCAGTTCTGACTTGCAGAATACGACAAGGAGGATTGGAAAAATGACGACTGGTTTGAAGATGCCGAGTAGTTATTATATGCAATTGATTAATGGGTTTCCTCCTCGTCCGATTACTGATGATGCGGAACTATTAGCAACGCAAGCTCGGATTAATGCGATTCTGGATCGCAGTCCTTTGACGCAGGATGATCAGGATTATCTCAAGGTTTTAGGAACGCTCGTTTATGAGTATGAGGAAAGGACGGAAGTTTTTCCAAGGCTGACGGGACTTGCATTGCTTAGGTCACTGATGACGGAGATGAATTTGCTGCCTCAAGATCTAGTGCCGATTTTGGAAGATGCATCGATCGTAGATGGGATTTTAAGCGGTGCAGTTCAACCCTCGAAGCTTCAAGTGCAACAGTTAGCGACGTTCTTTCGGGTGTCTCCACAGTCTCTAGAAATGCGATCGCGAGTGTAAGAAATGCGATCGCGCTTTGTTTCAGATGCGATCGCTTTGTGGCGTGAAGCGATCGTTCCATTAAAAACAGCAAATGAGTGAAAAAGTAACGAAATTCAGCAGTCTCGATTGCAAGTTTGCCTACGTCCTAGATAATAGGTCTGGTGACTTGCGCCTCTTGTATTGCTTATGAAGTTCCGTTCTTTTCAAAACCTTGTTTTTGCGATCGCTGGCGTTCTCTTAGTGATTGGAGTCGTTAGCTTTGTCTGGATTTTTGCTCAAAGTCCACTTGGCTTATTCCAAGGCAGTCGGTGCATTCAGCCGACTGCGGCGATGTTTGTTCCGAAACAAGCTCCAGTGCTGGCATCGCTCTTGGTGAATCCAGATCAGTTAGAAACATTGCGTCAATTGTCCGCAAAACCAGGAGATCGAGCTGCAACACGCGCCGAATTTGAACAATTCAAACAAGGAGTTTTAGGAAGTTCGGAACTGAACTACAAGCGAGATGTGCAGCCCTGGTTAGGCAATGAAG
Organism: Leptolyngbya sp. FACHB-1624; assembly: GCF_047649235.1. Lineage (NCBI taxonomy): Bacteria > Bacillati > Cyanobacteriota > Cyanophyceae > Leptolyngbyales > Leptolyngbyaceae > Leptolyngbya > Leptolyngbya sp. FACHB-1624. Next base: position 5,232,332 of record NZ_CP180258.1, on the reverse strand, counting down.
TGACGGCTGCAATTACAACGTTAGATATCGATCGCGATGAGACAAACGGCAAAGAAGCTGGATATTTACTGGCTTTAGCGACGAAAGATACTGAGCGATCGAGAGAATTTCTGCAACTGTTTTGGCAGAAACGGGCAATTGCTGGAACTGAATTAGTATTCGATGCGTATCAAGGCACAAAAATTATTTACGGCAAGATTGAATCAGAGTCGGTTCCCATAACGGTTGCAAGTGCGGTTGTGGGTCGCCAGTATGTCTTGTTTGCCAATAGTCCGAAAGTGCTGCGGGATGCGATTAATAATGTGCAAGCTGCGGAATTGAATTTAGAAAATTCGAGTCAGTATCAAGCAGCGATCGCGGCGCTCGATCGAGGACGAATTGGAGTTGTGTTTGCAAATTTGCCTGAACTTGCAAAGCTCAACGGTAAAGAACCTCCAACTGCTTCCACGGCTGCAATTTCGCTAAGTTTGGATCGCAAAGGATTAGTTGCAGAAACCGCGATCGTGCGAGATGGTGAAACATCCAAATTAAGCGACAAAGCAGTTGGCGCATTGAATTACATTCCTGCGATCGCTTCAATTTCGGCTTCGGGGATCAATCTCAATCAATTATGGTCAGGGCTTTCAAGCGAGAGCAGTTTGGCAAAGTTGGTTAATTCTCCAATTGATACCTTGGGTCAGCGATGGAACCTCAATTTACCGAAAGATATTTTTAGTTGGGTAACTGGAGAGTATGCGCTGGCTTTGATTCCGGATTCTGATTGGGTGTTTGTGGCAGAGAAGACAGAAGGAGCAGAAAGCGCGATCGCGCATTTAGACGAATTAGCCAAAGCTCAAAGAATCAGTACAGGTACGATTGATGTTGGCAATCAGTCGGTTTCAGTTTGGACGAAATTCTCGTCGGGTGCGGCAACGAAGAAAATTGAAGCAGATGTAGTTGGAGTACACACTACGATCGGGAAATACGAAATTTTCGCAACCTCCATTGATGCGATGAATGCGGTCTTGACGGCGCAGAACAATACACTCGCCAATAGTCAAGAATTCACAAATGCGATCGCTGGATTACAAAAAACGAACACGGGTTATCTCTATATTGATTGGGATGCAGCACAGCCGATTTTAGAGAAGCAATTGCCGATTTTGAAAATTGCTGAATTAGCAGGTGGATCGATTTTTGAGCACTTGAAATCACTGACGATTAGTAACTATGGCAATCGATCGGGTATTCAACGCGGCGGTGTTTTCGTGCAATTAAGTTGAAGCAGCCTTGGAGATAAAAATAAGGGTGTCGGCTCAAAGAAAAGCTCGACACCCTTATTTTTTCAATCATTCTTGCGTTCTAGTTCATCATTCCGCTGAAGAACTCGATCGTGCTTTTCAACGCTTCAATAAACTGATCAATCTCTTCGTGAGTATTGTAAAAATACAAGCTAGCTCGCGCTGATCCAGGAGCATTCAACAATCGATGCAAAGGCTGTGTGCAATGATGCCCGGATCGAATCGCAATGCCTTCGTGATCGAGCAGAGTCGAAAGGTCATGAGGATGCAATTCTCCAGCCGTAAAGGATGCTAAAGCCGCTCTTCCTCTGCCTTGTGCATCTGGCTTAGTTCCATAAATCCGCAGATTCGGAATCTCAGCCAACCGCTGGAATAGATGCGCTGTTAACTCTTCTTCGTAAGCATGAATCTTATCCATGCCAATGTTCGTTAAATAATCAACGGCTGCACCTAACGCGATCGCTTCTGCAATCGCCGGAGTTCCCGCCTCAAACTTATGAGGCAAATCTGCATAAGTCGAATGATCCAAGTACACATCTGCAATCATTTCGCCGCCGCCGAAGAACGGAGGCATCGAACGCAGAACGTCTAACTTGCCATACAGAAATCCAATTCCAGTCGGCGCACACATCTTATGACCGGATGCTACGAGCCAATCACAATCGATCGCCTGCACGTCAACTTGCATATGCGGCACAGCCTGACAGGCATCAATTAAAACTCTCGCCCCAACTTTGTGAGCTTCTGCACAAATCTCATGAACCGGATTAATGCATCCCAAAGTATTCGAGACATACACCACTGAAACCAGCTTAGTCTTCTCAGACAGCAAGGATTTGAAATGCTCAAAATCAAAGCCTTCTTCTTCATTCAGTTGGACATGCTTAATCACAGCACCTGTTCTCGCAGCAATAAGTTGCCAAGGCACAAGGTTACTATGATGCTCCATCACCGTCAGAATGATTTCATCGCCTGCCTGCAAGTTATTCAAGCCCCAAGCATACGCCACGATATTGATTGCTTCACTTGCATTGCGCGTGTAAACAATCTCTTGCCGGGATGCTGCATTCACAAACGCTGCTACCTTATCGCGTGCGCCTTCATAAGCATCAGTCGCTCTCGCACTCAGCGTATGTGCGCCACGATGAACATTTGCATTGTCATGCTCGTAGTAATGATGCAACGCATCGAGAACCGCGATCGGCTTTTGTGAAGTCGCGGCATTGTCGAGATAGACTAACGGCTTATCATGAACACGCTCATTTAAAATCGGAAAGTCCGATCGCACTTGAGCAGCGAGGGTTTTTTCTTGCAGGAAAGTCATGGTTAGGTGTGTTGGGAACGAATAAACGTAGCGAGTCGATCGCGTAAAGACTCAACGGGAATTTGATCAATCACCTCAATGGCAAAGGCATAGGTCAACAATTTCCGAGCCGATTCGTGATCAATGCCTCGACTCTGAAGGTAAAAGACTTCATCTTCTTCGAGTTGGCTGACAGTCGCACCATGAGCGCATTTCACGTTATCTGCAATAATTTCTAGCTGTGGCTTCGTATCAACTCGTGCTTTCGGAGAGAGCAATAAATTACGGCTAAGTTGTCTCGCATCGGTCTGCTGAGCAGCTTGAGGAACGAAGACCTTGCCATTGAAAACAGCATGAGCGCGATCGCTAACAATCGTCTTATTCACCTGATTTCCGATTCCATACGGTCTGCTCAGAGAAAGCAAGCTGTGTGTATCTCCAACGCGATCGCCATCCAGCACAGTCAAGCCATTCAACGTTGTCTCAGTCTGCTCCCCGGTCTGGTAAATCTCTAGATTATGTCGAGACACCTTGCCGCCGAAGTGAACTGCGGTACAGGAATAGCGAGAATCTCTTGCCTGAGAAACAGCCGTTTTGCCAATGTGAAACGCAGCATTGCTGTCTCGCTGAACTCTAGTATGGCGAATTTCTGCGTTTTCCGCGATCGCGATTTCCGTAACGGTATTGGTGAAGTATGCACCCTCGGTTAAGGTGACAAAATCTTCAACCACTGTTGCTCGACTGCCCGTTTCAGCGACGACTAAGCATCTTGGGTATTGAGCCGTTTCGCTTTGAGTTGAAACATAGAGGATGTGAATCGGCGCTTCAACGTCTTGATTTTTCGGAATAAACGCGATCGCGCTATCACTCAAATTTGCTGTATTTAATGCAGTGAAAACTTCCTCTCCACCGGGCAATTTTGCCAGATGAGTTTTGATATCTGGAATGAATTCTGCAACGTTTGCAAAGTTGCTCACGACAACGCCATCTGGCAAGTCGTCTATCGCAGAAAGATCAGGAGCAAAAGCACCATCGACAAAGACTAAGCGCGAATTCACGGCTTCTTTCAACAGAAACGATTCAATTTGCGGATAGCCTAAGCTTGCAGGTTCAGCAGATTTTAAGCTGAGAGAAAGTAACCCAGATAAATCTGTGAATCGCCATTCTTCATCACGAGTCGAGGGAATTGCTCGATCGTGAACAATCACAGCAGCGCGATCGCGGATGTCCTGCAATTCGGGTGCAAGATTCGATCGCAGTTTGAGCAAATTGGCGAGATATTCAGCCCGATCAACTTTCGGGACTGTCCCTAAATTTCCAACTTCGGGAACGGTTGAGACTTCAATCATCATGCACCTACCGCTTCACCTTCTACAACCCAGTCGTATCCTCTTTCTTCAAGCTCTAGCGCTAATTCTTTTCCGCCGCTTGTGAGAATCCGCCCATCTGCCATCACATGGACAAAATCAGGTGTGATGTAGTTCAGTAACCGCTGATAGTGCGTAATCATTAGCACTGCATTCTCTGAAGTCTTAAGAGCATTGACACCCTGCGAAACGACTTTCAACGCATCGATATCCAATCCAGAGTCAATCTCATCCAAAATGCCTAACTTCGGCTCTAACAAAGCCATCTGTAAGATTTCATTTCGCTTTTTCTCCCCGCCTGAGAATCCTTCGTTGACACTGCGAGTGAGAAAGCCTGCATCCATTTTTAATAGCTCAAGCTTAGAATGCACGATATCGTCAAAGTCAAATGCATCTAGCTCTTCTAAGCCTTCTTGTTTGCGCTTTGCATTGTAAGACACTCGCAAGAAATCCACATTCGTTACGCCTGGAATTTCAAGCGGATACTGAAACGCGAGAAATACGCCAGAATTTGCGCGTTCGTGAGGTTCAAGCTCGAATAAATCTTTTCCTCGAAACAGAACTTCTCCACCCGTTACGGTATAAGCGGGATGTCCTGCCAAAATTTTAGAAAACGTACTTTTCCCCGATCCATTCGGGCCCATAATCGCGTGAGTCTCACCAGCTTTAATTTCGAGATTCATTCCTTTTAAAATCGGAGTCCCATCAATCTCAGCCGTGAGATTTTTAACCGACAGAATCACTTCACCATTTTCAACAATCATTCGCTCCCTCCTAACTGTGCCCTATGCCAATTAATATTCGGCGCGATCAGGAGCTTCAAAACTTGACTAACCTCGATCGCTAAAGTTCAGCAGAGCAAGGGTGTCCCACTCTGCTGAATCGATTTTCTTAACCCACGCTACCTTCTAGCTTGAGGCTGAGCAGCTTATCTGCTTCGACTGCAAACTCCATCGGCAATTGGTTAAAGACATCCTGACAAAAGCCGCTAATCATCATTGAAATTGCGTCTTCTGGAGAAATGCCGCGCTGAGCAAAGTAAAACAACTGGTCTTCGCCAATCTTAGAAGTCGAGGCTTCGTGTTCGACTTTGCCCTGATTATTCTGCACCTGGATGTAAGGGAAGGTATTCGCCTGAGCGCGATCGCCAATCAGCATCGAATCACACTGCGAATAGTTCCGCGCTCCAGTTGCTTTCGGTGAAATTTTCACCAAACCGCGATAGCTATTCTTCGACTGACCCGCCGAAATCCCTTTCGAGATGATCGTGCTGCGAGTATTCTTGCCGATGTGAATCATTTTCGTACCCGTGTCAGCTTGCTGATGATTGTTCGTCAAAGCAACCGAGTAGAATTCACCGACAGAATTATCGCCGACTAAAACACAACTTGGATACTTCCAAGTAATCGCAGAACCCGTCTCCACCTGTGTCCAAGAAATCTTAGAATTCTTCCCTTGGCACAATCCGCGCTTGGTCACGAAATTATAGATTCCGCCTTTCCCGTCTGCGTCTCCTGCATACCAGTTCTGAACGGTCGAATACTTAATATCCGCATCGTCCAGCGCCACTAATTCGACGACTGCTGCATGAAGCTGATTCGAGTCATACATCGGTGCAGTACAGCCTTCGAGATAGCTGACTTGTGCGCTTTCTTCCGCCACAATCAAAGTGCGCTCAAACTGTCCCGAATCGCCATTATTGATGCGGAAGTAGGTCGAAAGCTCCATCGGACATTTCACGCCTTTCGGAATGAAGACGAATGAGCCATCACTGAACACCGCCGAATTCAATGCAGCAAAGTAGTTATCGCCAACGGGGACGACGCTACCCAGATATTTTTTCACCAGCTCTGGATGTTCCCGCACTGCTTCTGAAATCGAGCAGAAGATCACACCATCTTTCGCCAGCTTCTCTTTAAAAGTCGTTGCGACAGAGACACTATCAAAAATCGCATCGACTGCCACATTACTGAGCCGTTTTTGCTCCGAGAGTGGAATTCCAAGCTTCTCAAACGTCTCCAGCAATTCAGGGTCAACCTCATCGAGGCTTTTCTTCTTCTCGCTGACTTTTGGAGCCGAGTAGTAAATGATGTTTTGATAATCGATCGCGGGATATCCCACCGCCGCCCAATCTGGCTCGGTCATTTTCAACCATTGCCGATAGGCGCGCAACCGGAAGTCCAGCATCCATTCCGGCTCTTCTTTCTTCGCAGAAATCAAACGAACTACATCTTCGCTCAATCCACGTGGAATTGTGTCGGATTCGATGTTGGTGACGAATCCGTATTTGTAGGGTTGGTTAACGAGCGTTTGAACAGTTGCACTCATGGTTGAATTTATCGATCGTGTTCTCTGAATCGGATCTTTTTAAGGAGGGACGAAACCGCCCCTGGGTGCGACCTAGATGTTACTCGTAGCTTTACGAATCTCATCAAAGGTAATGTCTTGCTTCTCGCCGGCAAAATCGTTTTCGGGCGTAAGGAACAACATACAGTGACACTCTTTGCGTTCTCGCATCGGGACACAGGGGCAATTCCAGTACGCCGCCGCGACTTCTGCTTCTTTGTCTTCGTAGTGACGACAGGGGCAGAGCGGAGATCCTAAGTCTTCTTTATGCTTCGCGAGTCCTTCGATCACAACGGCGGTTACGCCCGGATCGATACAGAAATACGTGCCTGTGCGCTTCGCATATTGCTCGGAAAAGTGGCGCATCGCTTCAAGGTTTTTGTCTGATGCTTGTGTAGCTTGAGGGTCAGTGTTCATGAGTCAGATCAGCAGTACATTTAGAGGATCTTATTACTAAAACAACACCTGTGTTGCGTTGCGCGATCGAGAAAAGCGAGCCAGAACAGGACGAAGCAGTTTATAATTAAAACAACTTCCGTGTTGCTTAATCCTATTGTAGAGTACTTTAGCAACATTAGAGTTGTCAAAGTCGGTTAGGAATTGATGACTTGAGGCAGGAGATGACGACGATTCAGCAGCCTTCGACGAAACAAGATATCCTGCGTCACCTTTTGAAGCAGGGCGAATCGACCGCGCAAGATTTAGCAGAACAATTAAATTTAAAGCCCCAAGGAATTCGACGGCACTTAAATGAACTCGAAGCAGAAGGCTTAATTGTTCACAAAAAGATTCAGGCTGGAATGGGTCGCCCGAATTATGTGTACGAACTGAGCCGAGAAGGTCGATCGCAGTTTCCCGATCGCTATGACGAATTTGCCGTTTCTCTGCTGGGGACGTTGGCAGAGACGGTCACGAAAGATCAAATGAAATCGATCTTGCAGAAACAATGGGAACGTAAAGCGATCGAATATCGCGATCGACTCGGTTCTGGTTCTCTCGAAGAACGAGTGGCAAAATTAGTCGAACTGCGGGTCTCAGAAGGCTACATGGCAGAATGTCACACTGTTGAAACGGGTGGATTTATTCTGACTGAATATAACTGTGCGATCGCACAAATTGCCGAGTCGTTTCCGAGTGTATGCGGGCATGAGTTAGAGATGTTTGCGATCGCGCTTCCCGACTGTAAAGTTGAGCGAACTCACTGGCTTGTGAATGGTGAGCATCGCTGCGGATATTTGATTCAACTGAAAGGATAAGCAGATCGACTGCAAGATGCTGAGGTTCGTGAAGTTGAATTGCAGGTGTGAATGTGCCTCAAATTCTCAGGAGCAATCTAATCAGAGAGCAATATTTAGAGAAAGGATTAATTACGCTCGTCAAGGGGATGAACCATGAAAATCAAAGCAGTAATCTGGCAAGAAGATGATGTATGGTGTGCTTCTGTTCCAGCGTTACCAGGCTGTCACACTTGGGCAGAAAATCGTGAACAGTTAACTGAAATGCTACAAGATGCGATTCAAGGATGGTTAGAGGTAGCAAGTGAGCGAGAAGTACTTGAACCTGAGAAGCAATTAGTCGAGATTTCTGTATGAAATCTATTTCGGGGAAGATGCTTTGCAAGATTGTGGAGCGTCAAGGTTGGGTGTTGAAGCGAACGACAGGCAGTCACCACATTTATTCTAAGGAAGGAGTAGATGTGATTCTTTCAATTCCAGTTCACGGTAATCGAGATTTGCCCAAGGGGACACTGAGAAGTATTTTGAAAGATGCTGACCTGACCGAAAACGACTTAGAGTAATCCAACTTTTTATGCAACCAGATTCAGAATTTCTCACCCCAGAAGAATGTCTTGAAGTCGATAAAGCGCTTTTGACTTCAAGAGATAAGTTTTCTGCACGAGTTGCGATCTACTCACTGCGATCGCTGAAACAAATCGCTCAAGCTTCAGGTAAAACGATCGCGAACCTTGACTCGACTCAAATCGAAGATTGGATCTACCAGGATGAGAGCTTACAAGGTGGAATCGACAACGAATTTAAGAAATTCTTCTCCAAACTTGTGATTGCGTCGATTAATCCGTTGAATCAAGTTGCGGCAGCGAACGGAAGTCCGATCGAAGATCTGAACATTAAGCAAGTCGTTGCTTGGTTTGAGACGAAGGCTAAAGCGGAAATACAATCGAAGAATTAATCGTTGAGTTACGGACTGCACTATGCAAGAAATCGAAGTCACAGGCGAAATTAATGAACATGGAGAACTGCTCCTACTTCAGCCCCTGAATCTAAATAAACACACTAAAGTTCGGGTGCGGATTACCCTGCTCAATGAGGATTTCGATCCAGAAACTGATTCAAAAGAACAGATCCTCGCTGATTTGAAGGAGTCTCTTCATCAAGCGGAAGCAGGGCAAACCATCCCACTTTCAGAACTTTGGGACGGTATTGATGTCTGATTCTTTGGTACAAATCGAGTTCACTTTGCTATTTAAACGACGATTGAAAGGACTTGCAAAAAAGTATCGCCAGATTCAAACCGATCTTCAGCCTATTTTTGATCAGCTACTGTTAGGTAATGTGATCGGTGATCAAATTCCGGGCACAGCCTATACAGTTTACAAAGTCCGCGCCAGAAATAGCGACGCTCAATCCGGAAAAAGTGGAGGATATCGTCTGATTTATCAGGTTCTGACACCTACAGATATTGTGTTTCATCTGATTTATTCCAAATCTGAACAATCTACAGTCAGCGCTGATGAGATTCAAGACATGATTGCGGCTTATCAGAAAGAGCGTGAACAGAATTGAGTATGAAGCGATTAGTAGGTTTGAAGTGAAGGCTCAAAAAATGCGAGCAGCATTCTGAATTATGCTGTAGCGTACCGAAGAAATATTGTAATAAAGCTAATTTTGACCGCTATTGATACCAGTCATCTGAAGTTCCAAGTGCTGAGTAATTGATTGCGAAAGTGGTAAATTCTAAGTCGAATTGTTGACTATCGCCAATAGAAATCGATGTTCCAGAACTCTGAATAGATTTGTTGTCACTAAGAATTATGTTGAGTTGAGGACCTTTGATCTGTATGCCATGCTTTCCTATTGAGAGATTGTGACCATTAGCCAATCTCATCTTTAATTGGTCAAGAGAAATAACGTTGTCGTTAGGGCGAAAAGAGGCCTGGGCTACAATTTTGCGAGGTCCACTCTTCACAGTTAAAGTTGATCCCTCCATCGTGAAATCCCAGGAGCCATGATTAATGAGCACCTCGTTATCGCGAAATTGAAGAGTGCCTTTTCCGTAAGGATCATTGAAAGTACCAGTTAGAAGCCATTGTCCGTCTGCAGTTGCAGGTGCTTTCATGCCAAGAATTACATTACCGTTGATGGACAAGCCAACACTATTTCCGTGTAGCACATTACCCCCTACATTTAGGAATAGAAGGTCCTCGGTCAAGTGATGAGACCAGACTGCAGAGCGTCCTCGATTGTACGGATTGGTTCTTCTTTTTTTAATAGCTTGCACGCTGATACGACCAGAGGTTTTCTCCCTATGATGTGAAGAGCAGAGTAATGCAATCCCCTCTGCCTTATGCTCATGGGCATTCTCGTATGGAGGGTCAAAGTGTTCGTATTCATAAGGAAGCTTTCCACAGATTACGCAACCATTGCCGCATTCTTGTCGAACTAATCGCTTAACAGGTTTTGGAATCTCTTTCTCAAGCCCGTATCGATTTTTTGTCATAAAAGATACTGGTTTCTTGTATCAATGATCAGCTTGTTTCAAGACTAAAGTGTAGAAGTTCAGCAACTTCTTATTCCCAGTACGTTGGCAAACAACTCTGGGTCAAGAATAAAAACTCTTAAGGGCAAAAGCTGTTCATGTCTCCGAGAAAGAATTTTTAAATTGATTCTTCCTCGGAGCGCCTGTTATGTGGTTCAGCACATAGCGGTTATCTAGACAGATATTCTATTGACTAGGCTCGAATCCCTAGAACTGATACGTAGCCCAGTCTGGATTTCTTACATATTCCGTCATGTTATTAAACTTGCGGAATTCAGCTTGATGAATCCAAAACTCGTTCTCTGGATAATGATCCAGCCATTCCTGATGCAACTCATCAAAGGTCTGACTTAACTGATCGCGATCGAGATTTTCTGGCAGCTTGCCAAAATACCCCAACGTAATATGCGGCGTAAAGTAATACTGCTGCTCAATCCCAATCTCAATCAGATCCGGATTCTGATAAATTGCCCTGCGACACTTCAAAATCCGCTCATATCCCGCACTATCCGTCGTCGCCAAACAGACCGCGATCGCGCGAGCCATCACCATCAAGCCCACCACTTGAAATCGGATCGATTCCCCCGTGGAACTCAATTGCGACTGTCGAAAACTGCTCGCCACTCGATCGCGCAACCGATCATCAAAACCTGGCGTTTCTTTTGCATGAAGATACGCCTCATTCCAGATCAAATCCGCGATCGTCAGATGAAAACTCTCAGCCGGAATCGGCACAAACATATCTGCGCCCAATTTCTCCACAATTTGCGACTGATACTGTTTCAGGGACGCATAAATGCCGCGATTCTTGCCATCCTCCGACCCTGGAGGCGTAATCACCGTGTACCCTGGAAAAGCAGTAGGTTGCCAGCCCTGCCCCGGCACAAGCTGGAACTTCGGAGACTCTTGGATATGCTGCACCTGTGACTTATACGTTTCTGGTAAAGTCAGCCGCATCACCCGATTGAGGAAAGTTTGATAATTCTCGTCCAATGTGCGATCGCCTCGCGCCGTAAATCGATAAATTAGAAATCCATTCTTAAATCTAACGGTAAAGTGTCATCTCGCTGCGAGAGAAATAAGAACTTGGAATGCCAGGGATTAACTCTAGGACTAAGGGGAGACTAAATTCGGTATGGGGATTTACTTTTATTGGGGGGAAGATAGTTTCGCGATCGCTCAAGCCGTGAAAGCCCTGAAACAACAGACACTTGACCCCATGTGGGAAAGCTTTAACTTTGATAAATTTTCCCCGGAGCAAAGCGATGCGGTCGTTCAAGCCCTTAATCAAGCGATGACTCCCCCCTTCGGCACTGGAAATCGTCTTGTCTGGCTCTCTGAGACGACGCTAGCGCAACGATGCCCGGAAGATATGCTATCTGAACTCGATCGCACATTGACTGCTCTACCAGATACCACAACGCTGCTGCTGACAAGTTCCTCAAAACCAGACGGACGGCTCAAATCCACGAAACTTCTACAGACTCACGCCACGATTCAAGAATTCTCACTGATTCCGCCCTGGAAAACTGAATTAATTCGGACTCAAGTGCAGCGAGTGGCGCAGGAATTTGACCTCAAACTTACGTCAAAGGCGATCGATTACATCACTGAAGCAGTCGGCAATGATACGCGCCAGCTTTACAGCGAATTAGAGAAACTGAAAGTCTTTGCCGCTGATTCTAAGAAACCTTTAGATGAATCTGCGATCGCGCCTCTGATTACCGCCAGTACGCAAAGTTCTCTGCAACTGCTCGCTGCAATTCGGCAAGGGAAAACGGCTCAGGCATTAGAACTGGTGGCTGACTTGTTACGCCAAAATGAGCCTGCCTTGCGAATTGTCAGCACTCTCGTGGGGCAATTCCGGCTGAGATTGTGGATCAAGCTCATGATCGAATCAGGAGAACGCGACGATCGAGAAATTGCCAAAGCCGCAGAACTAGGCAACCCGAAACAGCTTTATTTTCTCAAACAAGAACTTCAATCTGCGTCACTTCAACAATTGCAACAGGTTCTCCCAATTTTGCTGGAGTTAGAATTTAGCCTAAAACGAGGTAGCGATGAGACGATCACGCTGCAAACAAAGGTGATTGAACTTTGTCAAATTTTCCAATTCAGAAAGTAATCGAAAATTTCTCACTTCTTTTCTGGTTCGCGGAACTTCTTGCAAGTAAAATAATTCAGATTATTTGTACCTCTCTTGTGTGCTACTTTGCCGGATGTCACACCGCCTTATGATGATGAATCGTGAACCCTCTTCTCTCTCTCAAATGCTGATCAAACGCTCTCTTGCAATCGGTGCCTTTTCGACGATCGCTGTTTTAGCAGGCTGGACACCGAATCTCTCCGCTCCAGTCGCAAAAATGTTTGATCAATCTGCTTTTGCACAGGAAACTGCCTTTACCCGGTACGTTCGGTCTGCGGTTGCGCTAGAACAACGCCGACTTGAACTTGAAAATCAACTGCGACAAGTCACAGGTGGCAGCGTGCCTAAAGGGGTGTGTCAAAATATTAATCAAGTGAATTCTGGTGCCCGTGATCAAGTGCGTGGGCTATGTCAGGAGTTTCGTCAAAGTTTTTATAAAATTCTTGCCAGCCAAAATCCTCAATTGAGTTTGGATGAATTCAACTCCTTCCAAAGTCAAGTCGGCAGTCGTGCAATGTGCGATCGAGTGGCTCAAGAAGCTCGACGCTTGAAAATTGGCGATATTAGCTGTGAAGGCACGAAGTAGTTTCACAAGCATTTCTTGATCAGGCTAAAAAATCGGGGCAGTTTTCACTACCCCGATTAGTCTATGAACAGAGTTTCAACAGACAGTCACAGTTGAAACACATAGCTTCTAGCTTGCCTAATCCTGTGAATGTCGATCGATCAACTCAGCGACGGCAGCCATTTCGGCTCTAGCACTGGCTCGTCTGCTGCATTTAACTGATTAGGCTTCAGCCTGCTTGATGAATGGCACGAGGTGAATCATGTAATCGCGTTTACCAAGGGGTACACCAGCCATACGAAGAATGTCATACGCTGTGACCAAATGGAAGTAAAAGTTTGGGATGAGAAATTCATTCACATAGGCGCTACCAGATAGCTCGATGTATAAGTTCTTGTCATAAATGCGTGTCATCTCATCTAGCTTTGTATCTTCAACGTTAATGCTCAAAAGAAGCTCATTCGTGTTTGCGATAAGTTCGTATGCTTGTGCAAGAGATGTGACATTTGGATCTAAATTATCCGCAGACTTACCATCACACCAGAGAGCAAAGTTGCGTGGCTGATTACAGGTGAAAGCAATCTGAGTCCCGAAGGGAAACATATCAGCCGCGATGCGTTGTTGAAGAAACGATTCGTCATCACAAAAATGAGCTTGAGCTGTTTTCAAGAGATGCTCAAGAGTTGCTAAGCGACTTTGAAAGAGGTTTTGAATTAAATCTATATTTTGCCGTTGCATGTTGTAATTTTTAAGACTTGTTCTGTAAATCCTAGCTGTAACTCAGATGGATTTCAGCCTAACAAGCTTATCTCATATAAAAAATCGGGGTAGTGAAAACTACCCCGATTAGTTTATGAACAGAGTCTCAGCTTACAGTTGAGGCACGTAGCGCTCTTTGTCAGGAACTGCCGTGTACTCAGCCACGATTTGACGGAATTCGTCACCATCGATCGTTTCTTTGTCCACGAGTAGATCAACCAATCGGTCAATTACTTCCCGGTTTTCGCGAATGATCTTGCGAGTGTCTTCTAAGCAATGTTCAACAATGGAACGGACTTGAGCATCAATTCGAGCCGCGATTTCTTCGGAATACTCCGATCGCGTCATCCAACCGCCACCCAAGAAAACCTCGCCTTGCTGACTTTCTAGCGACAGGGGACCTAAATCCGACATGCCATAGCGAGTGACCATCTGACGTGCCATGCTTGTGACTTGCTGAATGTCACCGCCTGCACCTGTCGTCACTTCAGCATCTCCAAAGATCACTTCTTCTGCTGCGCGTCCACCCAATGCGCCTTTAATTCGCGCCAAGATTTGAGCACGTGAGATCAATCCTTGATCTTCACTCGGCATAAACCAAGTTAGACCACGAGCCTGACCACGAGGAATTAAGGTTACTTTCTGAACGGGATCGTGCTCTTTCACCAAAGTGCCGACGATCGCATGTCCAACTTCGTGATATGCAATCAACCGTTTGCTCTTGCTGTCGGTTAGCGGTGTGCCTTCCATCCCTGCAACAACCCGGTCAACTGCATCATCAATCTCAGACATCGTAATCGCATCTTTGCGGCGACGTGCGGTGAGAATCGCAGCTTCGTTCAGCAAGTTGGCTAAGTCAGCCCCAGAGAAGCCAGGAGTCCGACGCGCGATCGCATCCAGTGAGACTTCTTCGGAAATCTTCTTGTTGCGAGCGTGAACATTGAGAACTTCTAAGCGACCTTTGATATCAGGGACATCGACGGTCACTTGGCGATCGAAACGACCGGGACGAAGCAAGGCGGAATCCAACACATCAGGACGGTTTGTTGCCGCAATGATGATGATGCCAGAGTTGCCCTCAAACCCGTCCATTTCAGTGAGAAGCTGGTTCAAGGTTTGCTCACGTTCGTCGTTACCGCCACCGATACCTGCTCCACGTTGACGACCCACTGCGTCAATTTCATCGATAAAGATGATACAAGGGGCGTTTTCTTTGGCTTTTTTGAACAGATCGCGAACTCGGGAAGCCCCGACACCCACGAACATTTCGACGAATTCAGAACCCGAAATCGAAAAGAATGGTGTACCCGCTTCGCCTGCGATCGCTTTTGCTAATAAAGTTTTCCCGGTTCCAGGAGGTCCGACGAGTAAGACTCCTTTGGGGATTTTCGCGCCGACTGCGGTAAAGCGTTCTGGCTTCTTCAAGAAAGTGACAACTTCTTGAAGTTCCTCTTTGGCTTCTTCGATGCCCGCAACATCATCAAACAAGACACCTGTTTTGGCTTCCATTTGGAACCGAGCGCGAGACTTGCCGAAGTTCATCGCTTGTCCAGGACCGCCCGGAACATTGCCAGAGCGACGGAACAAGAAGAACAATCCACCTAATAAGAGAATCGGGAAGACCAAGTTACCGAGTAAACCCCAGACTGCCCCATCGTTGCGAACTGGGTGCGAATCTAGGTTAATGTTCGAGGAACGTAAGCGTGTGATGAGTTGGGGAGTGTCGCCTGGAAGATCGACCCGTAACCGTTGTAGCCGATTGTCCAAGTCTGGATCGACGGCTTCGACGATCGCGGTACGACCGCCATCATATAAGTCAACGCTAGTAATTCGATTGGCATCCAAATACTCTAGGAATCGCCCGTAGGTCATGCGTGTACTAGCAGTATTTTTCCCAGTGTTGGGTGCGGCTGGAGCGATTGATCCTTGCCACAGGAAGAACCCAACGACTAGCGCGGGAATCGCCCATAGCAGGATGGTTCTCCAAGAAGATTTCATAAATTGGCAACCTCGTGATATGGCTACAACGGTAATTTTATCGATCGTGCTTCAAGTATGGGATTTTCCATACAGCTTGGGATTTAGCTTGAGAATGAGGCTCAGTTGCGTCCCAAGTACTATGACGGATTCTCTATCAAGTGATTAATGAGAAGAATCTTAACTAAATTTAACAGAAATTGTGAGATTCAGGCAATGAAGGTGGGAGATGGGGAGTGGGGGCAAGAAGCAATTTTCTCTTTATTCCCCCATTCCCCTATTCCCCCATTCCCCTATCCAGCATTCGCGATCGATAACGCTTGCTCAAAGCGAGATCGATCGAGTCCTTTCTGATTGAGTAACAGCCAGGATTGAACGAGGTCAGGACCTTGTAATGCTCCAGTTAGAGCGGCTCTGAGAGATTTCATCACGATGCCTTTTTTCAAGTTTTGCTCTTTGACCACTTGTTTGATGACATCTTGAGTTGCAGTCTCGGTGAGTTCAGCAGGCATGGCATCCAAAATGGCTTGGATAGCAGTTGCAGCGCCGTCTTGTTGCATTTGTGCCTTGGTATCGTCGGTGTAGTCCAACGATTGGAATAAGTAGCGGGTCATGTCGGCTGCTTCGTTTAATCGAGCAAGACTGGGTGCAACGAGCGCGGTAATCTGTTCGAGCCAAGCGCGATCGCGCTCTGCATCAAATTCATATCCTGCTGATTTCCAAACCGGAATTAATAAATTTGTTGCCTCAGAAACGGGCATGGCATGAATGTATTGCCCATTAATCCAGTTGAGTTTGTCCCAATCGAATTTTGCACCGGCTTTGTTGACGCGATCGAAGCTAAATTGCTCAGCCGCTTCAGCCAGGGTGAAAATTTCAGTCATCGGTTCAGGGGGCGACCAGCCGAGCAGGGTCATATAATTCGCGATCGCTTCTGCGGTGTATCCCATCTCTTTAAAGTCAGAAATTGAGGTCACGCCGTCCCGCTTGGAAAGTTTCGCGCCTGCTTGGTTGAGAATCAGCGGGGTATGTCCAAATTCAGGCAGAGTTGCGCCTAAAGCTTCATACAGCAGAATTTGCTTTGGAGTATTTCCGATATGATCTTCGCCTCGAATCACATGGCTGATGTTCATATCAATATCGTCAACCACCACTACAAAGTTATAGAGGGGTTGTCCGACTTCTTGACCTTCTGCTGCACGGGCAATCACCATGTCACCGCCTAGATCGCGACCTTTCCAAGTCACCGTGCCGCGCACGAGATCTGTCCAGGAAATTTCTCGATCGTCGTCGATTTTGAATCGAATCACAGGTTTGCGCCCTTCGGCTAGAAAAGCTGCTTCCTGTTCGGGGGTGAGATTGCGATGGCGATTGTCATAGCGCGGGGCTTCATTTCTCGCCTTTTGAGCTTCTCGCATCGCGTCGAGTTCTCCCGGCGTATCATAAGCGCGATACGCTAATCCTCGATCGAGCAACTGCTGAATCTTCTCGCGATAGAGATGCATCCGAGCCGTTTGATAAACGGGTTCTTCGTCCCACGTCAAACCGAGCCAGGTTAATCCCTCGAAAATATTTTGCGTGAATTCAGGTTTCGATCGCTCTAAATCAGTGTCTTCAATCCGTAGGATAAACTTGCCGCCATGATGGCGGGCAAATAGCCAATTAAATACCGCAGTTCTAGCCGTTCCGATGTGGAGATTGCCAGTAGGACTGGGTGCAATACGAACGCGAACGGTCATGAGTAAATCGCCCAGAGTTTTTTGTGCATTCTCCATTCTAACGGAGTGCAGCAACTCCAACGTCTAGGCGATTCAACGATTACTGCAAGAAGGCTTGAACGGTTCCATCCGGTTTGTACAACACTCGGAAAGTAGCTGAACCTCTTCCCTTGAGTGGAGAAACTAGATTCTCTCCAATTTTCGGAATTCCAGCGACATTCGCAAACTTTCTTGCAGTATCGTCTAATGGCTGTCTGTCTGTAATATTTCCGTTCTCATCCACAAAAATCACAAATTCAAAATTGCTCTTAAGATCGGCTGGCGGTTGCCAAGCCTTTTGTAGTCTCTGCTCTGCTTCCTTCGCTTGAGGAATCTGCACAGCGGCAGGAGGAGCAGCAGCACGAGACAGAGAGGAAGGTTGTGGCGCGCTCTCAGCAGATGGAGATGCTTCACGTGCAGCGCTTGCGATCGCGGCATCACCCGCATTTTCAGGAGGGGTTGGTGCTTCGTTAGGATCTCTCGATCGAGCAGCTTGGTTGCCAGTAGTATTTCCTTGGGCGGGCGATGGCTTAGTTTGGTCAGGAATCGAAGCTACTGGAACATCTTGTAGCGGAGGCGTTTGAATTTGGATTTGCTGTTGAGGAGGAGCTTCAACAGCGGGTTCTTGAGCAATTCTCAGTTGGGGCGGCTGACCAGGCTGTGCTGGGAGACTACCAGGATTTAGATTAGGAGCGGTTTGGGTTCCAGGAGAACCAGAAGGCAAGGGCACTGGGGAAGTGGGGAGCGCTCCAATCGTATTGGGTGCAGGAGTGCTTGGAAGGGGTTGTACTGGAAGGCGCTGATCGTTGCTGCTCGGAGATTGGGCGGTTTGGGGTGCAGGAGATGAGTCAAATAGAGGTCTAAAGGCTGCCATTACGCCAATGGCGACAATGAAACCTGCTGCGATCGTGCCCCATGCAGGAGCGACCTGCACCCAACTCGGTTTTTCAAGATTGGGAAGTGCAGTGACATCAGCAGAATATTCATCGAGTGCAGAGGCAAGATCTGCGAGTTGAACCGCACTTAATTGTAACGTTGATCCGGTTGATTCGTTGGCAAGCGTGCCTAAATGTAATTCGTGCGAGATCAATCCTTTAGGTTGCAGGTGAATTCCAGCCGAATTTTGCTCAGTTTCAGGCATGACAGCGGTGTTAGGTTCTGTCGCTGTTGCAGAGTCACGATTTCCAAATCGGCTGGACTGGCTGAGAAAATTTTGGACGTAGTGGCTGACCGCATTGCAAAGGGCTTCGAGCTGATTGCGATCGCCTCTAATGGTTGTCCACTGTTCTTCACTGACTCGTGGATCGTCAAAGCTGAGTTTGAAGCGCAGATGTTTGAGAACAGATTGACCCATCCAACGCGAAAGCGGCGAATCCTTCGCAGCGATTTCTAAAGTGCAGGTGGGCGGTGTGTAACGTCGAATCACAGAGTTGGATGAGGACATGAGTTCAAAGTTGAGCGCGTCAGGTCAGGTCGGGACAATTTAATTTGGAACCGTGGGCAATGAGCGATCGAGCAGGGTTAACCACAGGCGGCGTACACCTTGCGGATTGCCATAAAACAGCAGGTCAATCAGCAATTTTAACGCCAGATTGGTGAGTGAATCAGTCGAAGCTTTTTCGCCTTCTTCCATTCGCTCTTGATAGGTATTGTGAAATGCATCTAGATAGTTGCCTAGAAGGGCAGCTTGATGGGGTTCGCGATTCTGTTCGGTCAATTGTTCGAGAAGTGCAACAGCGCGCCGAATCAGCTCACTGTGCTGTTTTGCCAGATGACAGATGATTAGAGTTAAAGCGCGAGCTTCATCGACATCGAGCTTTTTGCGTCCGCCTTGTCCTTTACGTAAAGGACTCGATTGCCTCAACCGCCAAAGTGAGACACGATCGCTGATCATCGATTCGAGCTTCAAATCGGTCGCAGCTTGCAGCATGGCTTCCGAGGAGAGATTCGCGATCGCTTCGAGTGCCAGCAGAATGAGATCGAGTTGGGCTTTGATGTTGTCCAACTGATCGGGGCTTGGCTGGGCTGAGAGGTTAAGGTCTTCCCAATTTGAGGGAGAGGAGGCGGTTGGCTGCACGATCGATGTCATATATTCAGCGTATGGGAGAACTTTGACAGTGTGGAGGCGGTTTCAAGTCTTGAAACATGCGACTCGATCAAAATTCGTTTTGTTTCCCCGCCTAAATTCAATCACAGATTAGGCTGCGGAGGGTAGCGCAGGGGGAACTTCTATCGGGAGGTAGAGATTGTGGGGAGTGGGGAGTGGGGAGTCTTTAATCAAACAACGCTTCCCAATAAATTTCCCACTTCTGCTTGTTCATGCCGAAGGAGCCATTGTTTACGATCGACTCCTCCTGCATACCCTGTTAAAGCTCCATTGGCTGCGATGACTCGGTGGCAGGGAACGACGATCGCGATCGGATTTCGACCGTTCGCTGCACCGACCGCGCGAGATGCAGTAGGATTGCCAGTTTGTTTGGCTAATGTGCCATAAGAGATAGTCTGACCAAAGGGAATCTCTGTGAGCAATTGCCAAACTTGTTTTTGAAATGGGGTTCCTTGAGGCTCAAGTGGCAGATCAAACTGCTGGCGCTGATGTGCAAAGTATTCTGTCAGTTGTTCTTGAACTTGCACAAACAGATCGAGCGTTGATTCTTGCCAGTCTTCAGTTCGATTAGGGAAATATTTTTGTCCGTGCAGATGCAACCCGGTCAGCGATTGACCATTTGAAGTCAGCAGCACTTGACCTAAAGGACTTGTGAACCATTGGTAGTAAATCATTGCAATCGACTCCACAATCTCAGAAGTCGGAGTTTAGAACGCTCCGACTTCTCGGACATTACATCGATCGTAATACGTGGCTCAATCGTTCCACCATCTCATCGATATGATGTTTTT
Organism: Leptolyngbya sp. FACHB-1624; assembly: GCF_047649235.1. NCBI lineage: Bacteria > Bacillati > Cyanobacteriota > Cyanophyceae > Leptolyngbyales > Leptolyngbyaceae > Leptolyngbya > Leptolyngbya sp. FACHB-1624. The sequence continues at coordinate 5,212,157 of NZ_CP180258.1, read as the reverse complement.
CCAGAATCAAGGGCGGGGACAGCGCAATAATGTCTCCGGTGGTTCTAATCAGCAAGCCTTGCTCAAAACAATTGACTAGCGCATTGTAAGCTCGAACTCCGGGTTGTCCTGGAATGGATTCCAACTCAATTCCTGCCACTAATCCTAAATTCCGCACATCAATCACATGCGGCACGCCTTTGAGCGAATGCATTGCTTCTTCCCAATATGAAGCAAGACTGGCAGCCCGATCGAATAACTGCTCCTCTTCATAAATATCCAGCGTCGCCATTGCTGCTGCACAGGCTAAGGGATGTCCTGAATAGGTATATCCATGAAATAGCTCGATCGCACTTTCCTGCCCATGCATAAACGCATCATAAATATACGATCGTGCAAACACAGCCCCCATCGGAACCGCAGCATTTGTAATGCCTTTTGCGACACAAACCAAATCTGGCATGACTCCAAAGTAATCAACCGCAAACGCTTTGCCCAAGCGCCCAAAGCCTGTGATCACTTCATCAAAGATCAAGAGAATGCCGTACTTGTCGCAGATCGATCGCAGTTTCTCTAAATACCCGACAGGTGGAATCAGCACACCAGTCGATCCAGCAACAGGCTCAACAATCACAGCCGCGATCGTGGATGGATCATGCAAGGTCACAATCCGCTCTAGCTCATCAGCTAAATGTGCCCCCCAAGTCGGCTGTCCTTTACTAAAGGCATTCTGTTTTAAATTATGCGTATGCGGAAGATGATCAACGCCTGGAAGTAAACTGCCAAAGAACTTACGATTTGGAGCAATTCCTCCCACGGAAACGCCCCCAAATCCGACTCCGTGATAGCCTCGCTCTCGTCCAATTAACCGAGTTCGGCTCGCCTCACCCCGCACCCGATGATACGCCAGCGCAATCTTCAGCGCAGTATCGACTGCCTCTGAGCCAGAATTTGCAAAAAACACATGATCCAAATCGCCGGGAAGCATTTTGGCTAAGCGATCGGCTAAGGCAAATGGACCAGGATGTCCCATCTGAAACGTGGGCGAAAAATCTAAAGTTGCGGCTTGCTGATGAATGGCATCGACAATGCGATCGCGGCAATGTCCTGCATTCACACACCACAGCCCCGCAGTTCCGTCTAAAACCTGCCGCCCATCGACTGTGGTGTAGTGCATATCTTTGGCAGATGCCATCAGACGAGGCTTAGCTTTGAACTGTCGATTTGCAGTAAAAGGCATCCAGAAAGCATCAAGGCTCTCTGGTAGAGAGATATCTAACATGGCTAAATTCTTTTAGGGAATGAACGATCGACATTCAGCGATAAGACAGGTTCTTGCTGAATGTCGATCGCGGAAGCTGAACGACAACGATCCGTTAACTGGCTGATTTTTTGCGAGTGGTCGTCTTCGTCGTTTTTGTGGACGTAGTTTTTGCTTTTGCTGCGGGTTTAGTTGCAGCTTTAGCAGGTTGCTTCGCAGGCGTTTTAGGAGCCGATTTGGTTGCTTTTGGGGCAGCTTTTTCGCGCTTGGGCTTCTCTTCAGAAGCTCCTGCTTCGCTGTCTAAAGCATCCGATCCGTTTTGCAAAGTTTCGGCTGTCATCGACAATGTTCTACGACGACGACCTTTTGTGCTACTTCCATCTTCTTTACGAGCAGAAGAGAGATAGTACTTCAACGTAGAAGGGCTAATCTCAACACCTTTCGAGGAAAGCATCTGCGAAACCTCGGTATAGGTATACCCACGATCGAGTGCCAAAATGATTTGATCTTTCAGCAGGCTAATGGCTTCTCTCAGTGACCAAATTTCTTTGGGCTTTTCAGGCAGATCCTTGAGCGCACTGGAAGCTCCGCTGATCGAATCTTTAGATACAAGTGTTGAGGTCGGCGATCTTCTTTTCGTTGCAACCATTGTGTTCTTCCTAATTCGTAAATGGGACACAAGTTTAGAGTTCAGATAAAATTTTTCAAGCATTCGATCGTGATCGAAGTGCTGATCGATCTGATGCTCTTCCGGGTCGGTTTGAAGTAGTAACAATCCTGTTATCACTATCGTCGTCAATTATAGAGACATTTTTGAATTTGGTAGCAAATCTTAAAAAACCTTGATCAAGCTGCAGTCATGCATCGTTTATATGTACGGATATATTATCGATTTCGGTTACGCCAACCACTCGATGATTGCACAAAGTAATGGCGCAAGCAGCAGTCCTGGCAGAAATGCAGCAATGCTTAATTCTGCGACCTCTAAAAGGTTTAAGCCAAGTCCCATCACGATTAATCCGCCGACTCCAGAGGTGAGTAAAACGGATGGATTTGTCGCTGGCTCAGATAGGGATTGCGCTAAAAAACTAGCGGCGATCGAGAGTCCGCCTTGATAAACCACGATCGGCAAGATCGAGAACGCGACTCCAATGCCATAGCTGCTGCTCAATGCGATCGAGGCTAAGCCATCCATTGCAGATTTGATCGAAAGGAGTGTATTGTCTCCTGACAAGCCATTGTTCAAACTCCCAATCATTGCCATCGGGCCAACGCAAAACAGTAAACTTGCCGCCACAAATCCTTCTGTAAAACTTCCGCCTCCTTGAAAGCGATGTTTCAACGCATCCCCGATCGTACGAAGTCGAGCATCAATGCGCCACCATTCACCGAGTAAACCGCCGATGACGATCGCAATTAACCCAATAATCACGCCATCGAAAATGCCAAGCTTGACCTTGAGCAAACTTCCTGCCATCGTTACACCGAGAAACAAAGTCAGCAATCCGAGCGCTTGAGTAATGATGCGCTGCATTCGGGTGGGCAGATTGCCTTTTAGCACAATGCCGAGTCCACTTCCAATGAGCACGGTTGCAACATTGATCCAAGTGCCGCTTGTTTTTACGAATACGCCAAGTGTTGCAGGATGAATGAGCCAGATCAGGGTTGTTAGCATTCGTCGTAGCGTTATCCTAACCGTAAAGATGATATTGCTCTCGCTCCCAGGAAAGAGCTATCGAATGATAACGTTTACCCATACGGGAGAGACATCTTTATTAAAGCTTTAGATATTCTTTCAGCAATCGCATCGGAAACGGTTGAAGAAGGCAGCAAGGTTGCAAGGTTGTATAGAGGTGAAGAACATGATCGCCGTGAAGTCAGTCCCAAAATTTAGCCCCGATCAATCCGTGCGGTTTATTGGTGGTGAAGGAAAGGTGAAAGAGTATCGAGCAGAAGCAGGAAACTGGTCGTACTTGGTTGAGATGGAATTGGGCGAGGAGCCTGAGATGGGTAGAATCGGCTACGAGACAATGATTCTGCTCTCCGAAACAGATTTGAATGCGCTTGAGGAGATTTGGAGTTAGTGCGTCAGAAAAGTTTACTGTGTGGTCATGGGCGGTTTCAGCGATGAAGCCGCTTTTATTTTGGGCGCTAGAGGTTGGATTGCGAATCAAGTAGAAAGTGTTGAAGCCGATCGACAAATTCTTCTGGTTTTTCAAAATGAACGTTATGACCGCAATCTGAAACGATCACCAGTTCTGCGGTTGGACAGAGCGCCGCCATTTCTTGATTGATTTCGATGAATTTACGATCGCATTCTCCCACAATCAACAAAATCGGCTGCCGATGCGATTCTAATGTCTTCCATAAACTCGGCTGCATTCCTGTTCCCATTTCTCTGAGCGATCGCGCAAGTTCAAGCGGATTATTCTTTGCTCTCTCTTGTACGATTTGCTCGAAGTTCGGATGCGCAGCAAATGATCGAAACAGCGGCATGTTGTACCAATCTCTTAAGAACTGCTGGAAATCTGCTTCTAATCGATTGGCTAATTCGTGATCGTGCTGGATTCTCTGCGATCGCTCTCTGGCTGTTTTCAGCCCTGGTGAACCTGATTCGATCACAACCTTCGGAAATCGATCAGGATAAGTCAACGCCAAATAGAGCGCTAAGCGTCCGCCCATTGAGTATCCGACCAAATTGGCTTGATCAATTTGTGCCTGTGTTAAAAGCTCAACGATCGTTTCAGCAGTGTTCGGCAGACTATACTCCCACGTTTCTTGAGTTTTGCCATGACCGGGGAGATCGATCGCCATGCAATTAAACTGCTCCAGCCGCGAACTTACGGAATGAAACTCTGTATGGTTCCCAAGAAACCCATGTAAAAACAAGACAGCAGGTTGGCTTGACGCAGACGTGAAATTCAGCAGCATTTCTGTAAACTTCTGGGGAACAATATTAAAACCTAGCTCGAAGCAGGATCGCTTACCAGCAGTTGATCCCCTCATGTTGACACATCCATGAATACAGACCAGGTTTTTCAGCTTGTCGATCGCGTTTTGCCCTTTGAAGCGTGCCTCTTTCACCAGATTTTGCCCCTCTCGATCGAGGAGGGCAAACTTCATTTGGGGATGGTGATGTTAGATGATGTGGCTGCCCTAGAATACGCTCGACGCATGATCGGCTACCAAAATTACTCGCTTGTCCCTCAAAGCATTTCGTCAGAGGCGCATCATAAAACGCTCACGGCTTACTTAAACTACAATCAAACTCATCCCAAGACTGAACGATTCACCAAGGCTCCGGAACCCGAAACGCCAAGTTCTCACGCTCAAGAACCGCTCCCCACTCCAGTGCTAGAACTCGAAAAGCCAAATCTTCACGAGAAAGAAACGCTAGTGCTTGAAGAAGATCCGGCTGAATTTGAAACCGAGCCGGAACCGAGCCAAGTTCCTATTTCTAATCTTTCCTCGAATCCATTGCCTGATTTAGCCGTCAGTACTCGATATTCAGAAGAACCGATCGCGCTGCTTAGCCAGCTTCCGCCCGCACGGCTGTTACAAGAATTACTTGGACGAGTGTTGTGTGAAGGTATTGGACGGCTGTACTTTGAGCGACAAGCAAGACATGGGCGCATTCTTTGGAGCCAAAATGGAATTTTACAGGCTTCGATCGAGGGTGTTCCTCTTCCCAAATTCCAAGCTTTATTAGACGAATTGAAAGAATTAACCCACCTTCCCCCGAAATTGGTGACTCAAGTTCGAGAAGTGGAAATTGAACGGCTCTATCAGCGCGATCGCGTTTTGCTACGACTGCGGCTGATGCCAACTGAAATGGGAGAGCAAGCAACCCTACAAGTATTACGTGGAGCCGCTTTGAAATTCCATCAACGCCAACAGGTCACGAACTTTAACCGCGACGCTCACACGATCGCTCAAAAACTCTACGAGAAAATGGATGAGTTGCTCAATGCTCAAGCGGCAAGTTCATTCATAACCGATCAATCTCAGTCCGATGTTGTGCCTGCACTCGATCAAGCGTTGCAAATCGTAGAGCAGCACCTCAGTCAACTCCGTACTCAAAATGGTCATAGATGAGCAGTACAGTTGAGCGATCGCACTTCCATCGCATCAGAAACATAGCAAGATCCGCCGAATCGATTCAAGATGGGTCGGATTTTTTCGATCGCGCCTTTCACCTGTTCCGGCGCACAAAATGCAATGATATACGCCATATCAATTAGAGTGGCATCAGTTTCATTTGTGCCAGAAACCCCACTACTTTCAACATTTCGGATCACAGTGTAGCGATGAATTTCTGACTGTTTCAGGCTTTTGAGGATTTTAGGAAGCTCGATCGAATCTGAAAGAATCTCAATCCGTTTGACAGCGTGCATAGGTTTACCAAAGTAATGTAATTCCGTATTCGTACAGGGGAATGCCGAGCAAAATATTAAATGGAAATGTGATTGCAAGCGCAGCAGAAATGTAAAAGCTAGGATTCGCTTCAGGAACCGTGAGTCGCATCGCTGCGGGAACTGCAATATAAGATGCACTGGCACAAAGAACGGCAAATAAAAGTGCATCACCCGCAGAAAGCGCGATCGCTTTTGCTAAGAAAAGCCCGATCGTGGCATTCAACAAAGGAATCAACACGCCAAACGAAACCAGAAAGAAGCCCGACTTCTGTAAATCCTGGATTCGCTTTGCGGCGACCAATCCCATATCCAACAAGAAAAACGTCAGCACTCCGTAAAACATATCTTGAGTAAAAGGCTTCAACGTGTGCCAGCCCTGTTCGCCCGTGATAAACCCGATCGCAACACTGCCAATTAACAGAAAAACTGAGCCATTCAAGAATGCTTCTTGTAGGACTTCCGACCATTGAATCGATTCCGAATCCCCGCTGCGATCGGTAAACACATTCACTAAGATTAATCCAATAATGATTGCTGGCGACTCCATTAATGCTAACGCTGCAACCATATAGCCATCATATGGAATCTGCAATTGATCCAAAAATGAACCAGCCGTAATAAAAGTAACGGCGCTAATCGAACCGTAAGTGGCTGCGATCGCGGCTGCATTGTAAGGATCTAAACGAGTTCTTAAAATAAAAAACGTATAGATCGGAACCAGAATTGACATCGCGATCGCGGCTGCCAATGTGATCACAATTGGCTGTGTAATTCCGCTTCTCGCTAGCTCGACACCGCCTTTAAACCCGATTGACAACAGCAAATAAAGCGAAAATAACTTTGGAATCGGTGCTGGAATGTCGAGGTCAGATTTCACCAACACTGCCAGCATTCCTAGAAAAAAGAACAAAACAGGCGGGTTGAGAAAATTGGAAATGATCAGGCTAAAATCCATTCAATTTTTCGATTGGGGTTGCCCGTATAGAATACCGCGTCCACTTGTTCCGACATAGACTCTGCCAAAATTTCAGCGATCGTCATCAAAGATTTTATGCAAAGCGCTAGCCGTCTCTAGATTGATCCCTCAGAATAGACTTATGCTTTCAGTCCTCTTGATTCTCGCGATCGCGCTTCTTCCGACGATTCTGACGTTTCTGCTCCGGCATCGACTGGAACTTCAAGCTCAAGAACGTCTCCAAGCCGCAATGGCAGCAGCCGAACGACAGCAGCTTCAATCTCTGCTACGACTTCCGCCTGATTATCATTATGTTGAAGGTGTGGGCGCGCTGATTGGCGATTTTACCTGCATTTATAATGCGCGATCGCCGTATATTCGCTGCGCGGTCAATCCCACAGGTCCTTGTGAAACATGCCGATTGTATGAATCGAAACTCTAGCCCGCTTCCCACGCCTCACAGTGGTTATCACTGGGATGGCAGTTCCCGCCGCTTTTTTGAGGGCTGGTACTACCGTGTAACGCTGCCTGAAATTGGGCAAACGTTTGCCTTTATGTATTCGATCGAAGATCCGCAAGGGGGGCAACCAACTAGCGGCGGCATGGCGCAAATTTTAGGCATTGATGACGAACATCTATGGCGCACTTTCTCGAATCCGCATGATTTCTGGGCAGCAAAAGATTGTCTGGCGCTCGGACATGCGAGACAGCCCACCGGATTGCTAGCTCCAGATCAGTTCGATCGCACGATTTCCGAAGGCTATCAGGCGACGAATACCTGGCATCAAGGTCGGCTGAAATCACCGGACGGCAAGTTTGCGGAATGGCAGTATTCAATTTCGCCGATTTACGGTTGGGGCGATCGTCAATCGACCGCTAGCTGGCTCTCTTCACTTCAGATTTTTGAACCGGGCTGGCAGATTCTCATGGCGCATGGGTATGCCACCGGATGGATCAATTGGAATGGGAAAGACTATAAATTTGTCAATGCTCCAGCATATGGAGAGAAGAATTGGGGTGGCGCATTTCCAAGTAAATGGTTTTGGCTAAACTGCAATGCTTTTGATAACGAACCAGATTTAGCACTCACAGCGGGTGGTGGGCGGCGCGGCGTGCTGTGGTGGATGGAGTCGGTTGCGATGGTCGGCATTCACTATCGAGGTCAATTTTACGAATTTGCGCCCTGGAATGCCGAGGTCAATTGGGTGATTCGTCCTTGGGGCTATTGGCGAATGGATGCTCGCACTCGGGATTATCGCGTGACGGTTATTGCGACAACTGATCTACCTGGAACTCCACTCCGCGCACCGACGATCGATGGAATGCAATATGTCTGTCGCGATACGATGCGAGGACAAGTGACGATCGAACTCAGGGATAAAAGCGATCGCTTAATTCTAGAAGCAACCAGTTCTCTCGCCGGACTTGAAACGGGCGGCTCACCGTGGGATGAGACTTGGGCTTCGGGATGCGGTCAAGTTTTCTAAAAGATTTCATGTGCATCTCAAAATTATCTTGCTATAATCTCGACTTATCCGGGGCTGTAGCTCAGCTGGATAGAGCGAGCGCCTCCTGAAACATCGGGCACCGTAGAGGAAACTCTGCGCGTGAATGTGGTCAAAGTCGGTGAACCCTAAAGGGTAAGCAAACCGTGGTCAAACTCCCAGTGATGGTTAGGACAGAGAGCCACTAGATTGTTGAGGTCATTGATGATAGCAATAGGTGTGAGGTCTGAAAATTCCTGAATAGGTTTAATGTGGCAAACTTCGTAGTGTTTGTCATATTCACAGACAACACAGCATTTTGGTCTATTAGACTGGCGGTAAATATGTCTAGCGACTTGACGAACCCTAGCGGAATGCTGGTACTTCGCTCTTGCTTTCAGTTCGCTGAGAGTTAAGCGCGTCCAATCTACATATGAAGGGTTACAGTCATCGCAGGTAGTTCTTCTACCGAAAATCTGAATCCTACAGTGTTTGCAGCTTTTTGCCTTTGCGGTTTTCTTCTTCGGAAATTTCCGATTGTTGAAGGAAGCAGCACACGAAAGACTACAAAATGCTGGATTGGTAGTTATGCGATCGCAATGTTTGCAATTCATGGGAATACCGAGCCAAGCCTAATCGAAAGTTAGGAAGGTGTAGAGACTAGACGATCACCACCTAAGAGCTTTTGCTTAAGGTGAAGGTATAGTCCAGAGAGTGGGGAAACTCACACAAATCTGAAGCGCTAGGTCGAGGGTTCGAATCCCGCCAGTCCCGTTACATTTTAGTTCCATTGCATTCAAGGGCTTGCAGTTGGAGAAGCATCAGGTGTTGGAGCGTCAGATGTAGATGGAGTTGGGCTGCTTTGTTCAGGTGCAGTATTGTTTGGATCTGGGCTGGATTGAGTGTTTTCTGATTCTGGCGGAGCAGGATCTCCAGAATTAGGACTTGCTTTCGGAACCCGTTGAGGCTGAAACGGAGAGCCAGAACGGAAGGGAGAACGATCGCTAGAACCAACCCCGATCGCGCTCATCACCGCTGACTGGGTAACTCTCTCTCCAGATGCGTTTTGAGCAGTCAAGGTCACAGTTTTACTTTCTCCTGCACGTAGCGTATAGGAGGTAGAACCATTCGGCTCAACATTTCCCGAACCTGGCAAAAGCTGGACATCGGTGCTACCTTGAACTGCCCAAGACACAACAATCTGTGCCGATTCTCCTTCTCGCACTGAAAAACTATGTGTAGGTTGACTGGTGGCAGGTACGCCATTGATCGAAAATGCCAGCGAAATTTGTGCAGGCTGTGTAGAGGGAAAGCTCGGTTCAAACTGAGGCTCATTACTTCCTGGCTTAATTGCGATCGCATTGGTTGTATATTCTGCGATCGGCACTTGAGCATCGGCTGCTGATTTTGAGAACAGCTTCAGCTTATATCTCAAAGGTCCCGCCTGACTTGAGACAAAGGGGATATTCTGACAAGTAATCGTCGTTGGAGTAGGAACTTGCTGGAGAGACGCAAACCACGGCAAATTGGGCAATGGCAACTGCCACAATGCAGAAGAATTATTTTTCGCAGCAGCAGTGCGACATCCCTGCTTCGAGTCAGCTTTGACTTTCAACTCTTGCGGAATCGAAGTTGAGAAATCATAGCGAACCGTCTGAACTTCTGCCCCTTCATTTAACTGGGAAATGACAACTCTACCAAGCCTTTCAGGATTGTTCAACTTCCAATTTAATCGCACGGTATCACTTTGCCCGGTCGCATTGAAACTCAAGATTTCTGGTGCTGCGAACGCGGGACGATTAAATCGATACAACACACCTAAGGCAAACAGAGCAGTTCCTGCTCCCATCAATGTCAAGAGAGCGAGCACCCATTTTGGTTGCGGGAGCCAAACTAGCTTGGATTGAGTCAAATAGCGAGAACCTGCATCGGCTAACCCATCCACTGGAATTAAAGTCACTCCAACAAGCGATCGCACTGGCTTTCCTCGGAGTGGACGCTGCCATGAATGATGAGGAAAAGCTTTTAATCTGATCGTCTTCTCTTGACCTGGTGCAAGTTTCAAAACGTTGTCTACTAAATCCGTTTCAACTCGAAATAGGTTGCGTGAATCTTTTACTTCAAGTCTCAAAGTTCGAGTCACATTGCCTCGATTCCGAACCATAAAATCGAAGATGGCAGATTGGTTCGGAATGGTTCGACTTTCAGGAGTCAACCGAATATCGAGATGCGTATCCGGTAACAACTGAATATAAATCACATCCAACATGACCAGATCCGGCGCACCCATTGAGATGAGTTGTAAGGTCGGAAAGTAATTTCCAATGGCTGCATCAGCGGGTGGATGCAATGTGAAGTGAATCTCTCCATTGGCTTGAGGATTCAGCGCCAGCTTCTCAGTCAGTTGAATAATTCCAGGGGCATCCTCAGTCGCTTGGCTTAGATACTCGATCGTGAACCAATTCGTCGGAAGTTCCGAACATTTTAAGAAAATCAGATCTGCACTCGCAGATTGATTCGTGACTTGGATCTTAAAAACGACAGATTTTCCCGGTTGAAGTTGATAGGGTGCTTCAGAAGTTGTTTCAGGCGCGATCGTGAAACTCAAAGCTTGCTTTAGCAGACGATGGCGCTGAGAAGGTTGTCTTTTCACCACGTGATTTCCTCCGTGCTCAACGTCGAATCAGAAGCAATGCGGTTTAACTCTATTCCTACCAAAATCAAGTGAATCTGTCTCAAGAACATGGCATAACACCCGGAAATACGATCGCTAATTCTGTTTACAATAAATAGCCATACCATCAGGAACCATGCTAGGGATTGACATTCCGCACCTGAATTCCGATGACCCGTCTCCAAGCAGTTTCGTCATATAGATCCCACTTGTTATGAGCAACGATAACCTCAACCATTCTCGATCCGCTCCCGTCCAATCTCAAACCGAGCAGATCGAGAATGGTTCCACCTCGCTTGAGGGAAAGATGCTGAGTGGTAGAGAAGGACAATATGCTATTCAGCATCAACTTCAAACTCGTCCTGGCGTGCGAACTTATGCAGGTAAAGATTTACAGACACAAACTCCAGTCATTATCAAAGAGTACTACTCCTTCTGGTGGACGATTTCCGACATTCAGCAAATCGAATTACAACTTGAACAGCTAGAAGCGATCGACTTTCACTGTGGGGGCGTTCAAGACTTTCGACTATTGGTTCCTCAAGAAAGTATTGCGTCTTCAAAAGATCATCGTTGCTATTTAGTTCTGAAATCGCCCCAATATCGACCGCGATCGTTGCGAAGTTATCTAGAAACACAAGACTATCTCCCGCCGAAAGTCGTTCACCATTTCCTCTCTCAAGTTTTACAAAGCCTCTGGTTTCTACATAGTCTGCCTCTTTATCTGGAAGACAGTGATGAGGTACAGAAAGGCATCGCTCACGGCAATTTAAACTTAGATAGCATTCTGATTGCGATTGATCCCGCGATTCAGAATACTCAAATCTCGCAGTTTCAAGTGTATCTACAGGATTTACAACTGTGGGAAGCGGCAATTTGGCATACGACTCAACCTCAAAGCCAACCCGCCTTCAAAATCAAAAAACAAAAGGATTTGCAAGATCTGGGTAAAATTGCGGCTCAACTGTTGCTCGGAGAACTTGATCTCCCAGAAGCTTGGAATCCGCTAAACGATCCACGTTGGCAAGACATCCCCCACGACCCCTTAAAGCAATTCATTCAACAACTGATTGGCTCAGAATCTTCCACTTTCTCTGGTGCAAAAGCTGCACGCAGTTGGCTGCTTTCAATTCCTGTTGACGTTGAAGCTTCTCCCACTCCATTCGAGGCAGATCCATTAACAGAAAGAAATTCGGTTCCCGAACTCGAAGAAGATATAGAAGAATCCGATGCCCCCCCGACTTATTTTAAGGTGGCATTCGCGATCGTCTTCTCTGCCCTCATTCTCAACATTGGTGTTCTCTGGATGAGAGGCGAACCTTTCAAAGCTCCAACGTTCAATCAGGTTGGAACCACCCGCTAATTCTCGATGGCTATTTCTTCTCTCGCCGCCCCTGAAATTGTTCAAAGAGCGGCATAAGACTGCCTAGCTGTTCTGCATCAGCGAGTGGACTGCACATTGTCAGAGTGCGTTCACACTTCACCAACTAACTCCCCTACAACTTCCGGTTTCAAATCCTGAACGTTATCCAAAACGATGTGCGCTCCTGCCTGCCTCAATGTCTCGCGATAATCATTCTTTCGTGTCTCCGTCTCCTGCACATGTGGCGGCAAAACGCCCACGGCAAACCACGATCGCGCATGATCTCTTTCCCTCGCCTGCGAGATCGTGTACATATCCGCCACCGTATCCCCGACATAAATCACCGGGCACTCACCACAATCCAGTCGTTCTAGGGTCAAAAACAACCCCGTCGGATCTGGCTTGCCGGGTGCATCCTCCATCGAAATCAATACAGGCTCTACCAACTCCAATCGCTGCTCAAGCACATACCGAGCCGATCCCTGAGTTGCTCCACTAAAAAAACCCCAAGCGATCCCTGCCTTCGTCAACGACTCCAAATAAGCGGCTTCTAGCAACAAAGGCTCCCCACAAATGTATCCATTCCAGTTCACCGGATCTGTACCTCGATACCGAGACTGAAAAAATTGCACGATCGTCGAATACGCTAATGTCGATTGCTCGCGCGCCAGCCCTTGCGCCTCAAAATGCCGGAAAATCAACTCTTGTGACGCTTCCCAATCATTATTCCAAACCCCCTCGCCCTTCAGCGCATCAATCTCCTGCGACGATGGACGAAATGCCCCATCGGTAAAATGTTCCACCGTATCCGCCAATGCTCGCCGATACGACCCGCTGACATCTCGCACAACCCCATCAATATCGAATACCACAGCCACCACAGTCTTCATCCCCCAGAATTCTTCTCAAGAGATTTCTTATCATCTATCAAAACAGTACGGTAGAATAGCTGATCGTAGTAATTTACGCTTGGGACTGCGCTGGAGGTCGGATTTGACAAAGTTTATTCTAAAAGTTCTGTGGCTCGACGAAAACGTTGCGCTGGCAGTCGATCAAGTGGTTGGAAAAGGCACTAGCCCGCTCACCTCTTATTTCTTCTGGCCCAGGAACGACGCATGGGAACAACTCAAGACTGAATTAGAGAAAAAGCACTGGATCTCAGAAGTCGATCGCGTTGAATTGCTGAATAAAGCAACCGAAGTGATCAACTATTGGCAAGAAGAAGGCAAAAACCGCCCCATGGCGGAAGCCCAATCGAAATTCCCAGAAGTTACCTTCACCGGTAGCGCCTGATCTCAGCCATCTCTAAACTGATCCTGATTAGAAAATAACTCCTAACTTCAACTCGCAAGTTAGGAGTTATTTTTAGAAATCACCGCAAATGCGCCAATTCTGTCTATGATTCAGAGGAAGCTTGTGACAAAAGAATTGTGGGTTTTACGATGATTTGCTACCGTTTATTACAGAATCTTTACATATAGAGTTTCAAAGTACAGATTTCTCACGGCTATACACAATTTTAATTTGAGGCAGGTAGCTTTATGTCGATGACGATCGCACCAGACCAGGTAGAGCGGATTGTATGGAACCAGCATCATGACCCATTTGAGGTGCTTGGTCCCCATGCAATCGAGCAAGATGGCAAAACCGTCTGGGTCGTGAGAGCCTACCAACCGAGTGCCGATTCTGTCTCAGTCATCCTGCCCGAATCTCGTACCGAGTACCCGATGCAATCGCTGCATCATCCGCATTTTTTTGAATGCACGATCGACGTGCCCGAACTCGCCAACTATCAACTTCGCCTCAAATCCGGAGATCGCGATCGCGTCATCCAGGACCCTTATGCCTTCCGCTCCCCCTTCCTGACTGACTTCGACCTTCACCTCTTCACCGAAGGCAATCACCACCGCATCTACGAAAAACTCGGTGCACACCTGACGACCCAAAATGGGATCGCTGGAGTCTACTTTGCTGTCTGGGCACCTAATGCCCGCAACGTCTCTGTTCTCGGCGACTTCAACAACTGGGACGGACGACAACATCAAATGCGCCGTGGCTCCACGGGAGTATGGGAACTCTTCATTCCCGAACTGACTGTTGGCGCTCACTACAAGTACGAGATCAAAAACCAAAACGGTCACATCTACGAAAAATCCGATCCCCACGGTTTCCAACAAGAAGTCCGTCCCAAAACTGCCTCGATTGTCACTGATCTCGATGACTACACCTGGCACGACGAAGACTGGCTCGAAAAACGTCGCCACACTGACCCCTTAACCAACCCAATCTCCGTCTACGAAGTGCATCTCGGCTCTTGGCTCCATGCCTCCTCTGCCGAACCTGCTCTTTTACCGAATGGCGAACCCTCTCCCCCTGTCATCGTGACCGACCTCAAGCCTGGGGCACGTTTCCTGACTTATCGCGAACTTGCTGACAAACTCATTCCTTACGTCAAAGAACTTGGCTTCACCCACATCGAACTTCTACCTATCGCCGAACATCCCTTTGATGGCTCTTGGGGTTATCAGGTTGTCGGACACTATGCCTGCACCTCCCGCTACGGAACCCCCCAAGATTTCATGTATTTTGTTGATCAGTGTCATCTTAACGGCATTGGTGTAATCGTTGATTGGGTTCCTGGTCACTTTCCCAAAGATGGACATGGGCTTGCCTTCTTTGACGGAACTCATCTCTACGAGCATGCCGACCCCCGCAAAGGTGAACATAAAGAATGGGGCACACTCGTCTTCAATTACGGTCGTAACGAAGTTCGCAACTATCTGGTTGCCAATGCACTCTTCTGGTTCGACAAATATCACATTGACGGAGTGCGAGTTGATGCCGTTGCATCAATGCTCTACCTCGACTACTGCCGCAAAGATGGAGAATGGGTTGCAAACCAATACGGTGGACGCGAGAATATCGAAGCAGCGGACTTCCTGCGTCAGATGAATCATCTTCTCTTCAGCTACTTCCCGGGTGCATTATCGATCGCTGAAGAATCTACATCCTGGCCCATGGTTTCCTGGCCAACCTACGTCGGCGGGCTAGGGTTCAATCTTAAATGGAATATGGGCTGGATGCATGACATGTTGGACTATTTCCACATGGATCCCTGGTTTCGCCAATTCCATCAAAACAATCTAACGTTCAGTATTTGGTACCACCACAGCGAGAACTTCATGCTGGCGCTTTCCCATGATGAAGTCGTTCATGGCAAAAGCAATATGATCGGCAAAATGCCTGGAGACGAATGGCAAAAATTTGCTAACCTTCGCTGTCTCTATGGATATATGTTCGCTCACCCTGGTAAAAAGACTCTATTCATGAGTATGGAATTTGCTCAATGGAACGAGTGGAACGTATGGGGTGATCTAGACTGGCATCTCCTCCAATACGAACCTCATCGCAAACTCAAGCATTTCTTTACTATTCTCAACTCTCTCTACCGATCTGAACCCTCTCTCTATGTCCAGGACTTTTCTGAAGCAGGCTTTGAGTGGATTGACTGTAGTGACAACCGTCATAGTGTTATATCTTTCATTCGCCGAGATAAAGATTCAGGCGATTTCATTGTTGCTGTCTGTAACTTTACCCCTCAACCTCACAGCCACTATCGAGTCGGTGTGCCTGAAGCGGGATTCTATACTGAACTCTTAAATACCGATGCTCGTGATTTTGGAGGTAGCAATATGGGGAATCTAGGCGGTAAATGGTCAGACGAATGGGCTTATCATAATCACCCTTATTCAATCGATCTCTGTCTCCCACCCCTATCTACACTGATTCTTAAACTCGATCGCCAAAAATCACGAACCCTAAGCTCCTGATAAACAGCTCATTCACAAGGGTTTCCTTGCCGATTGGGACGATTCTCTCCTAACCGAGTCGTCCCAAGTAAGTTAGAAACAAATACGCACCGTTTGCGTGAGCCACCAGATATAGGCAACAGTGTTACACGTCCACCGAGTCGCCCATTCGCTGCTGACAACTCGCCACGATGATTGAAGACCATCTTGTAGACATTGCTATCTTTGATCAATGTGGTGTCTGCATCCGCAAGCGAGAGCTTGACACCATGATTAAGAGTCTGCCAAGTTTGTGCCATAGGACTGGAATTCGCCGGATGTATCGCCCATTCAACCGGATAGTCTTGTCGCTTAAAACTTATTTGGTAATCAATATGCTTCTGTTTGGCTGTACTCTGTGCTTGCCGAAAAACGCTTTCCACCTGGCTTTGTGCTGAGGTTAACTGTTGATTGCTCAGCCATGCCAGCAAAGCTGGCGCTCCAATTACAGCTAGAATACCAGCAATCACTAGGACTATAACTGCTTCAAGCAATGTAAAACCATGCCTAGAAATCTTATTCCTACTCTTCATGAAAGCAATTTAATTCTTAAAATCTTGAAATACAGCTAAATTTAGGCTAGTCATCATAAATAATTGCCCTTAAATTTATTTAATATTGATGGTCACGATGTTCTATTAGGCGGGCACGCACTGTCTGATGCTTCTTCAGTTGCACCTAGCAAAGTTGTGACTCTAACACAGCGTCTTGGATTCGCGCTGCGAGTTGTCCCAATTGTCACTGTATAGAGTGGTTGATCTAGCGCTGCCGTTGGCAGATTAGTAGTGATAACACTGCCATAGATATTAAATATTAATGGAGGTGGAGAAGCAAAATCGCCTTGCGCCACTGAAAGCCTGAGTGCAGAAGCATCTCCTATATTTTCCCATGTCGTAATTTTTGTACGATCGACCACCGGAGCGTTAGTGTCGGAGATAGGAACAATAGCATATCTAAGTGATTGCCCAATTCGATTCTCAAACACGATTGCTTGAGCCACTTTTGTACGACTCGCTTTAGATTGAGCGTTCCGAATTGCTTGGGAAACCTGAGTTCGAGCGGCGCTGACACGCTGTTGGTTAACAAAGGCGACCCAATTGGGTGCAGCGATCGCAAACAATATGCCAGTGATGATGACGACCACTAAAATCTCAATCAATGTAAATCCATCTGTACTCGATCGTGAATTCAATACTCTTCGCCTTTTCATACCTTTAATCACCATTGATTTAGTGAGCGAACTATTCTGCTGCTTTATCCGTTACACCACGAGTCAGCACACGAGTTTCCAAAGAGATGGGGATAACGGGACGAGCTAGATTTACCCCAGCAACACCTGGTCTCCCAGCAGCATCACCTTGAATCCGAATGACCACCTCCTGGTTGAGTGCGCCTTTATTCTCAGTTCCTTTTACATAGACGTAAAAAACCACGGGGCGGTTCGTTACTTGCCGAACTTTCTCGCCTTGGAGTTACTTCATATCCATTCAGAATTGGGGGCTGCGCCTTGTTGCCTGCTCCGTCATACAATCCAATTCGATCGACAAAATCTGTGAGAACAAAATTACTTGTCGTTCTACCAGGTCTACTAGCCTGTAGAGACAAAGGTGAAGATGCCGTTAATGTGGATATATTGAGTGGCCAGCTAAAGAAATTCGTTTCTTTGCTAACCGGATCGACCCATCCCGTGTTGATCTGAGGAGGAATTTGAGCACCACCTTGAGCAGTAAACTGCGGTAACTCATAGCGCCTAATCCTAGCACGACCGACTGCACCTGTTGTCTGTTCCGAATTTAGAGAATAAACAACAAGACTATACATTCGCCCTGACAGACAGGGAACTCCCCGAACCTCTGCTGGAAGATCTCGTGGATTAGCAAATCTATCTGCATTATTTTTGCAGCGATCTCTCAATATTTGAGGTAATGCATCAACTCGCCAAAATGCCAATACCGGAGTATTACTAGCGTTTTCAGAAATATTCTCGGGTAAATACCTCCCTAATCCAGGACACTCTAAAGTACTGCCTGTAGGGCGCTCAAGAAGGCAGTTACCGTCATATACATAAACTGCTTCTCGTACATCTCGTGCAATGTAATCAATAGCTGCCTGCAAATCTCTCTGGGTATCGCTTCGGGCAGCTTCTCGTGAGTTAGCCTGAATTAATTGAACGACCAGAACAAGCAGACCAGCCGAAATTATGCCTCCAATCACCATCGCAACGAGCAGCTCTAGCAATGTAAACCCACTGCGTTGAGTTTGGCGATAGAAAAAACGTAGCCAGGTGTGCTGTTGAAAGAATCCTCTAGACATAGTTTATCTACCCAGGGTTGACAATTTCTAGCAAATGCCAGTGAGTTGACCGTCCTGCTGGTTGACACAGTTTTTGATAGAGTTCCAAATGACTGCCTTCAGTACTCCGAACGACTGTTGAGTATAAGACTGCTAAGGGGCGATCTAGTTGATTCCCCAATCCGTTCGTTGCTCGCAACGCAGCAGGCTCAGTTTTGCCTCTTCCAGCAAGTAATGCTGGCTCTGCCACAGCAGCGTATACGCGAACTCCCAGTTTTACTTTCTCCTGCACGTAGCGTATAGGAGGTAGAACCATTCGGCTCAACATTTCCCGAACCTGGCAAAAGCTGGACATCGGTGCTACCTTGAACTGCCCAAGACACAACAATCTGTGCCGATTCTCCTTCTCGCACTGAAAAACTATGTGTAGGTTGACTGGTGGCAGGTACGCCATTGATCGAAAATGCCAGCGAAATTTGTGCAGGCTGTGTAGAGGGAAAGCTCGGTTCAAACTGAGGCTCATTACTTCCTGGCTTAATTGCGATCGCATTGGTTGTATATTCTGCGATCGGCACTTGAGCATCGGCTGCTGATTTTGAGAACAGCTTCAGCTTATATCTCAAAGTTCCCGCCTGACTTGAGACAAAGGGGATATTCTGACAAGTAATCGTCGTTGGAGTAGGAACTTGCTGGAGAGACGCAAACCACGGCAAATTGGGCAATGGCAACTGCCACAATGCAGAAGAATTATTTTTCGCAGCAGCAGTGCGACATCCCTGCTTCGAGTCAGCTTTGACTTTCAACTCTTGCGGAATCGAAGTTGAGAAATCATAGCGAACCGTCTGAACTTCTGCCCCTTCATTTAACTGGGAAATGACAACTCTACCAAGCCTTTCAGGATTGTTCAACTTCCAATTTAATCGCACGGTATCACTTTGCCCGGTCGCATTGAAACTCAAGATTTCTGGTGCTGCGAACGCGGGACGATTAAATCGATACAACACACCTAAGGCAAACAGAGCAGTTCCTGCTCCCATCAATGTCAAGAGAGCGAGCACCCATTTTGGTTGCGGGAGCCAAACTAGCTTGGATTGAGTCAAATAGCGAGAACCTGCATCGGCTAACCCATCCACTGGAATTAAAGTCACTCCAACAAGCGATCGCACTGGCTTTCCTCGGAGTGGACGCTGCCATGAATGATGAGGAAAAGCTTTTAATCTGATCGTCTTCTCTTGACCTGGTGCAAGTTTCAAAACGTTGTCTACTAAATCCGTTTCAACTCGAAATAGGTTGCGTGAATCTTTTACTTCAAGTCTCAAAGTTCGAGTCACATTGCCTCGATTCCGAACCATAAAATCGAAGATGGCAGATTGGTTCGGAATGGTTCGACTTTCAGGAGTCAACCGAATATCGAGATGCGTATCCGGTAACAACTGAATATAAATCACATCCAACATGACCAGATCCGGCGCACCCATTGAGATGAGTTGTAAGGTCGGAAAGTAATTTCCAATGGCTGCATCAGCGGGTGGATGCAATGTGAAGTGAATCTCTCCATTGGCTTGAGGATTCAGCGCCAGCTTCTCAGTCAGTTGAATAATTCCAGGGGCATCCTCAGTCGCTTGGCTTAGATACTCGATCGTGAACCAATTCGTCGGAAGTTCCGAACATTTTAAGAAAATCAGATCTGCACTCGCAGATTGATTCGTGACTTGGATCTTAAAAACGACAGATTTTCCCGGTTGAAGTTGATAGGGTGCTTCAGAAGTTGTTTCAGGCGCGATCGTGAAACTCAAAGCTTGCTTTAGCAGACGATGGCGCTGAGAAGGTTGTCTTTTCACCACGTGATTTCCTCCGTGCTCAACGTCGAATCAGAAGCAATGCGGTTTAACTCTATTCCTACCAAAATCAAGTGAATCTGTCTCAAGAACATGGCATAACACCCGGAAATACGATCGCTAATTCTGTTTACAATAAATAGCCATACCATCAGGAACCATGCTAGGGATTGACATTCCGCACCTGAATTCCGATGACCCGTCTCCAAGCAGTTTCGTCATATAGATCCCACTTGTTATGAGCAACGATAACCTCAACCATTCTCGATCCGCTCCCGTCCAATCTCAAACCGAGCAGATCGAGAATGGTTCCACCTCGCTTGAGGGAAAGATGCTGAGTGGTAGAGAAGGACAATATGCTATTCAGCATCAACTTCAAACTCGTCCTGGCGTGCGAACTTATGCAGGTAAAGATTTACAGACACAAACTCCAGTCATTATCAAAGAGTACTACTCCTTCTGGTGGACGATTTCCGACATTCAGCAAATCGAATTACAACTTGAACAGCTAGAAGCGATCGACTTTCACTGTGGGGGCGTTCAAGACTTTCGACTATTGGTTCCTCAAGAAAGTATTGCGTCTTCAAAAGATCATCGTTGCTATTTAGTTCTGAAATCGCCCCAATATCGACCGCGATCGTTGCGAAGTTATCTAGAAACACAAGACTATCTCCCGCCGAAAGTCGTTCACCATTTCCTCTCTCAAGTTTTACAAAGCCTCTGGTTTCTACATAGTCTGCCTCTTTATCTGGAAGACAGTGATGAGGTACAGAAAGGCATCGCTCACGGCAATTTAAACTTAGATAGCATTCTGATTGCGATTGATCCCGCGATTCAGAATACTCAAATCTCGCAGTTTCAAGTGTATCTACAGGATTTACAACTGTGGGAAGCGGCAATTTGGCATACGACTCAACCTCAAAGCCAACCCGCCTTCAAAATCAAAAAACAAAAGGATTTGCAAGATCTGGGTAAAATTGCGGCTCAACTGTTGCTCGGAGAACTTGATCTCCCAGAAGCTTGGAATCCGCTAAACGATCCACGTTGGCAAGACATCCCCCACGACCCCTTAAAGCAATTCATTCAACAACTGATTGGCTCAGAATCTTCCACTTTCTCTGGTGCAAAAGCTGCACGCAGTTGGCTGCTTTCAATTCCTGTTGACGTTGAAGCTTCTCCCACTCCATTCGAGGCAGATCCATTAACAGAAAGAAATTCGGTTCCCGAACTCGAAGAAGATATAGAAGAATCCGATGCCCCCCCGACTTATTTTAAGGTGGCATTCGCGATCGTCTTCTCTGCCCTCATTCTCAACATTGGTGTTCTCTGGATGAGAGGCGAACCTTTCAAAGCTCCAACGTTCAATCAGGTTGGAACCACCCGCTAATTCTCGATGGCTATTTCTTCTCTCGCCGCCCCTGAAATTGTTCAAAGAGCGGCATAAGACTGCCTAGCTGTTCTGCATCAGCGAGTGGACTGCACATTGTCAGAGTGCGTTCACACTTCACCAACTAACTCCCCTACAACTTCCGGTTTCAAATCCTGAACGTTATCCAAAACGATGTGCGCTCCTGCCTGCCTCAATGTCTCGCGATAATCATTCTTTCGTGTCTCCGTCTCCTGCACATGTGGCGGCAAAACGCCCACGGCAAACCACGATCGCGCATGATCTCTTTCCCTCGCCTGCGAGATCGTGTACATATCCGCCACCGTATCCCCGACATAAATCACCGGGCACTCACCACAATCCAGTCGTTCTAGGGTCAAAAACAACCCCGTCGGATCTGGCTTGCCGGGTGCATCCTCCATCGAAATCAATACAGGCTCTACCAACTCCAATCGCTGCTCAAGCACATACCGAGCCGATCCCTGAGTTGCTCCACTAAAAAAACCCCAAGCGATCCCTGCCTTCGTCAACGACTCCAAATAAGCGGCTTCTAGCAACAAAGGCTCCCCACAAATGTATCCATTCCAGTTCACCGGATCTGTACCTCGATACCGAGACTGAAAAAATTGCACGATCGTCGAATACGCTAATGTCGATTGCTCGCGCGCCAGCCCTTGCGCCTCAAAATGCCGGAAAATCAACTCTTGTGACGCTTCCCAATCATTATTCCAAACCCCCTCGCCCTTCAGCGCATCAATCTCCTGCGACGATGGACGAAATGCCCCATCGGTAAAATGTTCCACCGTATCCGCCAATGCTCGCCGATACGACCCGCTGACATCTCGCACAACCCCATCAATATCGAATACCACAGCCACCACAGTCTTCATCCCCCAGAATTCTTCTCAAGAGATTTCTTATCATCTATCAAAACAGTACGGTAGAATAGCTGATCGTAGTAATTTACGCTTGGGACTGCGCTGGAGGTCGGATTTGACAAAGTTTATTCTAAAAGTTCTGTGGCTCGACGAAAACGTTGCGCTGGCAGTCGATCAAGTGGTTGGAAAAGGCACTAGCCCGCTCACCTCTTATTTCTTCTGGCCCAGGAACGACGCATGGGAACAACTCAAGACTGAATTAGAGAAAAAGCACTGGATCTCAGAAGTCGATCGCGTTGAATTGCTGAATAAAGCAACCGAAGTGATCAACTATTGGCAAGAAGAAGGCAAAAACCGCCCCATGGCGGAAGCCCAATCGAAATTCCCAGAAGTTACCTTCACCGGTAGCGCCTGATCTCAGCCATCTCTAAACTGATCCTGATTAGAAAATAACTCCTAACTTCAACTCGCAAGTTAGGAGTTATTTTTAGAAATCACCGCAAATGCGCCAATTCTGTCTATGATTCAGAGGAAGCTTGTGACAAAAGAATTGTGGGTTTTACGATGATTTGCTACCGTTTATTACAGAATCTTTACATATAGAGTTTCAAAGTACAGATTTCTCACGGCTATACACAATTTTAATTTGAGGCAGGTAGCTTTATGTCGATGACGATCGCACCAGACCAGGTAGAGCGGATTGTATGGAACCAGCATCATGACCCATTTGAGGTGCTTGGTCCCCATGCAATCGAGCAAGATGGCAAAACCGTCTGGGTCGTGAGAGCCTACCAACCGAGTGCCGATTCTGTCTCAGTCATCCTGCCCGAATCTCGTACCGAGTACCCGATGCAATCGCTGCATCATCCGCATTTTTTTGAATGCACGATCGACGTGCCCGAACTCGCCAACTATCAACTTCGCCTCAAATCCGGAGATCGCGATCGCGTCATCCAGGACCCTTATGCCTTCCGCTCCCCCTTCCTGACTGACTTCGACCTTCACCTCTTCACCGAAGGCAATCACCACCGCATCTACGAAAAACTCGGTGCACACCTGACGACCCAAAATGGGATCGCTGGAGTCTACTTTGCTGTCTGGGCACCTAATGCCCGCAACGTCTCTGTTCTCGGCGACTTCAACAACTGGGACGGACGACAACATCAAATGCGCCGTGGCTCCACGGGAGTATGGGAACTCTTCATTCCCGAACTGACTGTTGGCGCTCACTACAAGTACGAGATCAAAAACCAAAACGGTCACATCTACGAAAAATCCGATCCCCACGGTTTCCAACAAGAAGTCCGTCCCAAAACTGCCTCGATTGTCACTGATCTCGATGACTACACCTGGCACGACGAAGACTGGCTCGAAAAACGTCGCCACACTGACCCCTTAACCAACCCAATCTCCGTCTACGAAGTGCATCTCGGCTCTTGGCTCCATGCCTCCTCTGCCGAACCTGCTCTTTTACCGAATGGCGAACCCTCTCCCCCTGTCATCGTGACCGACCTCAAGCCTGGGGCACGTTTCCTGACTTATCGCGAACTTGCTGACAAACTCATTCCTTACGTCAAAGAACTTGGCTTCACCCACATCGAACTTCTACCTATCGCCGAACATCCCTTTGATGGCTCTTGGGGTTATCAGGTTGTCGGACACTATGCCTGCACCTCCCGCTACGGAACCCCCCAAGATTTCATGTATTTTGTTGATCAGTGTCATCTTAACGGCATTGGTGTAATCGTTGATTGGGTTCCTGGTCACTTTCCCAAAGATGGACATGGGCTTGCCTTCTTTGACGGAACTCATCTCTACGAGCATGCCGACCCCCGCAAAGGTGAACATAAAGAATGGGGCACACTCGTCTTCAATTACGGTCGTAACGAAGTTCGCAACTATCTGGTTGCCAATGCACTCTTCTGGTTCGACAAATATCACATTGACGGAGTGCGAGTTGATGCCGTTGCATCAATGCTCTACCTCGACTACTGCCGCAAAGATGGAGAATGGGTTGCAAACCAATACGGTGGACGCGAGAATATCGAAGCAGCGGACTTCCTGCGTCAGATGAATCATCTTCTCTTCAGCTACTTCCCGGGTGCATTATCGATCGCTGAAGAATCTACATCCTGGCCCATGGTTTCCTGGCCAACCTACGTCGGCGGGCTAGGGTTCAATCTTAAATGGAATATGGGCTGGATGCATGACATGTTGGACTATTTCCACATGGATCCCTGGTTTCGCCAATTCCATCAAAACAATCTAACGTTCAGTATTTGGTACCACCACAGCGAGAACTTCATGCTGGCGCTTTCCCATGATGAAGTCGTTCATGGCAAAAGCAATATGATCGGCAAAATGCCTGGAGACGAATGGCAAAAATTTGCTAACCTTCGCTGTCTCTATGGATATATGTTCGCTCACCCTGGTAAAAAGACTCTATTCATGAGTATGGAATTTGCTCAATGGAACGAGTGGAACGTATGGGGTGATCTAGACTGGCATCTCCTCCAATACGAACCTCATCGCAAACTCAAGCATTTCTTTACTATTCTCAACTCTCTCTACCGATCTGAACCCTCTCTCTATGTCCAGGACTTTTCTGAAGCAGGCTTTGAGTGGATTGACTGTAGTGACAACCGTCATAGTGTTATATCTTTCATTCGCCGAGATAAAGATTCAGGCGATTTCATTGTTGCTGTCTGTAACTTTACCCCTCAACCTCACAGCCACTATCGAGTCGGTGTGCCTGAAGCGGGATTCTATACTGAACTCTTAAATACCGATGCTCGTGATTTTGGAGGTAGCAATATGGGGAATCTAGGCGGTAAATGGTCAGACGAATGGGCTTATCATAATCACCCTTATTCAATCGATCTCTGTCTCCCACCCCTATCTACACTGATTCTTAAACTCGATCGCCAAAAATCACGAACCCTAAGCTCCTGATAAACAGCTCATTCACAAGGGTTTCCTTGCCGATTGGGACGATTCTCTCCTAACCGAGTCGTCCCAAGTAAGTTAGAAACAAATACGCACCGTTTGCGTGAGCCACCAGATATAGGCAACAGTGTTACACGTCCACCGAGTCGCCCATTCGCTGCTGACAACTCGCCACGATGATTGAAGACCATCTTGTAGACATTGCTATCTTTGATCAATGTGGTGTCTGCATCCGCAAGCGAGAGCTTGACACCATGATTAAGAGTCTGCCAAGTTTGTGCCATAGGACTGGAATTCGCCGGATGTATCGCCCATTCAACCGGATAGTCTTGTCGCTTAAAACTTATTTGGTAATCAATATGCTTCTGTTTGGCTGTACTCTGTGCTTGCCGAAAAACGCTTTCCACCTGGCTTTGTGCTGAGGTTAACTGTTGATTGCTCAGCCATGCCAGCAAAGCTGGCGCTCCAATTACAGCTAGAATACCAGCAATCACTAGGACTATAACTGCTTCAAGCAATGTAAAACCATGCCTAGAAATCTTATTCCTACTCTTCATGAAAGCAATTTAATTCTTAAAATCTTGAAATACAGCTAAATTTAGGCTAGTCATCATAAATAATTGCCCTTAAATTTATTTAATATTGATGGTCACGATGTTCTATTAGGCGGGCACGCACTGTCTGATGCTTCTTCAGTTGCACCTAGCAAAGTTGTGACTCTAACACAGCGTCTTGGATTCGCGCTGCGAGTTGTCCCAATTGTCACTGTATAGAGTGGTTGATCTAGCGCTGCCGTTGGCAGATTAGTAGTGATAACACTGCCATAGATATTAAATATTAATGGAGGTGGAGAAGCAAAATCGCCTTGCGCCACTGAAAGCCTGAGTGCAGAAGCATCTCCTATATTTTCCCATGTCGTAATTTTTGTACGATCGACCACCGGAGCGTTAGTGTCGGAGATAGGAACAATAGCATATCTAAGTGATTGCCCAATTCGATTCTCAAACACGATTGCTTGAGCCACTTTTGTACGACTCGCTTTAGATTGAGCGTTCCGAATTGCTTGGGAAACCTGAGTTCGAGCGGCGCTGACACGCTGTTGGTTAACAAAGGCGACCCAATTGGGTGCAGCGATCGCAAACAATATGCCAGTGATGATGACGACCACTAAAATCTCAATCAATGTAAATCCATCTGTACTCGATCGTGAATTCAATACTCTTCGCCTTTTCATACCTTTAATCACCATTGATTTAGTGAGCGAACTATTCTGCTGCTTTATCCGTTACACCACGAGTCAGCACACGAGTTTCCAAAGAGATGGGGATAACGGGACGAGCTAGATTTACCCCAGCAACACCTGGTCTCCCAGCAGCATCACCTTGAATCCGAATGACCACCTCCTGGTTGAGTGCGCCTTTATTCTCAGTTCCTTTTACATAGACGTAAAAACCACGGGGCGGTTCGTTACTTGCCGAACTTTCTCGCCTTGGAGTTACTTCATATCCATTCAGAATTGGGGGCTGCGCCTTGTTGCCTGCTCCGTCATACAATCCAATTCGATCGACAAAATCTGTGAGAACAAAATTACTTGTCGTTCTACCAGGTCTACTAGCCTGTAGAGACAAAGGTGAAGATGCCGTTAATGTGGATATATTGAGTGGCCAGCTAAAGAAATTCGTTTCTTTGCTAACCGGATCGACCCATCCCGTGTTGATCTGAGGAGGAATTTGAGCACCACCTTGAGCAGTAAACTGCGGTAACTCATAGCGCCTAATCCTAGCACGACCGACTGCACCTGTTGTCTGTTCCGAATTTAGAGAATAAACAACAAGACTATACATTCGCCCTGACAGACAGGGAACTCCCCGAACCTCTGCTGGAAGATCTCGTGGATTAGCAAATCTATCTGCATTATTTTTGCAGCGATCTCTCAATATTTGAGGTAATGCATCAACTCGCCAAAATGCCAATACCGGAGTATTACTAGCGTTTTCAGAAATATTCTCGGGTAAATACCTCCCTAATCCAGGACACTCTAAAGTACTGCCTGTAGGGCGCTCAAGAAGGCAGTTACCGTCATATACATAAACTGCTTCTCGTACATCTCGTGCAATGTAATCAATAGCTGCCTGCAAATCTCTCTGGGTATCGCTTCGGGCAGCTTCTCGTGAGTTAGCCTGAATTAATTGAACGACCAGAACAAGCAGACCAGCCGAAATTATGCCTCCAATCACCATCGCAACGAGCAGCTCTAGCAATGTAAACCCACTGCGTTGAGTTTGGCGATAGAAAAAACGTAGCCAGGTGTGCTGTTGAAAGAATCCTCTAGACATAGTTTATCTACCCAGGGTTGACAATTTCTAGCAAATGCCAGTGAGTTGACCGTCTGCTGGTTGACACAGTTTTTGATAGAGTTCCAAATGACTGCCTTCAGTACTCCGAACGACTGTTGAGTATAAGACTGCTAAGGGGCGATCTAGTTGATTCCCCAATCCGTTCGTTGCTCGCAACGCAGCAGGCTCAGTTTTGCCTCTTCCAGCAAGTAATGCTGGCTCTGCCACAGCAGCGTATACGCGAACTCCCATGACAAATGCAGCAAGATTTTGAGTGCTTCTACCCTGGAACTGATTTCCCTGCTGATCTAGACCTTGGCTACGAAAAGTCTGCATCAGATAATCTGCAATACAGTCGCCGTTGGTATCTACTCGGATGAAAGCATTGATTGAACGAGATGGAGTGCCGTTCCAAGTAGATCCATTTGAAGTTATGTCATCATTGCCGCTCGTTCCAGTACCACAATCACGGGTCGAGATAACTTTTTTGCCTGATGCTTCTGTATTAGGTGCAGCAGGAAAATTACTCGAAGTTCGCTTTCTTACATCTGATTCTGTTGCACCTGCTGAGTAGGGAGGAAGTAGATTAAATTGAGCAATTTTCACTTCATTCCTCTCCACTAGGACGCGGACTCGATCAACCTCTCCTTGAGCAACCTTTAGAGCTTGCTCTGCACGCTGAGTTTGAACACGCGTTGCAACTGCCCAAAAAATAGGAGGTGAGATGCTAACAACCGTAATTGAAATAATTACAATTGCAAGTAATCCTTCAATGAGAGTCAAGCCTTGCTCAGCATTTGAGTGCTGTAGATTTTTTCGATACAACCTTAGCATTTGCCTTAGCTGTACGGAACTGAATGAGCAGTGCTTGATCAGCTGGTAATTCTGCAGCATTTTGGTCTCTCCTCATTATTTAGGACAGTTCGTTGAAAGGCTAAAAGCCGTTTTTGCTGCATCGCAAAGAGATGTAATGTAGGGATCATTTGCAGGTGGCTCAACGTAAAACTCACTGCGACTACTGCTTGGGCTTATGAAGCGAGATGCTGCTGGTCCCGCAGCGCTGAATTGAAGACCTACATCATAGCCCCAAAAACGGTTGGGAGGGACATAGTAAGCTATGTTCTCTCTATCCACATTAGTCGTATCTGACGGCTCTAGATTTTCGAGTTCAAAGGGGGCAGTGGCATAGTTCGTATACTGGAGCTGAATGAAAGAGCCTGCAAAATTTAGGGCTGTCTTATCCCAACTCTCAAGGAATCGTGGGAAGTTCTGCAAACCCCCATAGCCTTGCTTTAGACGAGAAGGATTAATTCCACTGACAATAATCGAATTGATGCGAGATGCCGCTGCTGGAATGAGTTCTCTACCGGAGCTATCAGTGCCATATCTGAAATATGGATTAGAAAACGCGACGTTGTACGGAACAGGCGGCAGCAGTTCATCACGTTTCGGAGTTGAGTTTTGTACTGGGGTTAGCTCTGGAAGTGAAGAGTCTTTCGGATCTCTTGGTGCACCAGTGGTGTCTCTAGGACGAGCTACAAGAGGTTGACCAGCTCGCGAAATCTTGACTGGAGCTGCAAAATCGACCCAGTTACCATCGCTATAGTTGTTTGAACTGCTTCGACGAGGGGCGGTTGCATTGTATCGCGAGTTTTCTCGTACCCAGTCCCATCCACTGTCACGAGTTCCGTCTATCTTTCTACCTAGATTGGCTGAAGGACGATTCTGATTATGGAAAGAGGTAAATCTTGCGCTTTGACAACCGGGATCGAATAATCCTCTGTTAGGTTGATGATAGTACGAGCGATCTGAACTCATCTGACTAAAGCTAGCGCTATCAAAATCAGGAACTGGATAGGAAGACCCTGTAAAGCCTGAGTTTCTGATGCTGTTTGGAATGAACTGTACAAACATATCGGAGATCGTACCATCGCAGAAGTTTTCTGATAAAAACGAAATACTATCTGCCAAAATCTCTGTGGGTCGCCAGCGATCACTATTGGGAGCTGCGAATCGGGAATCGCGCTTAGCGCGAGTAGAGTAGAACTGGTTCGGGTTGTACGTCGCACTATTGGGTAATGGTACGTCAAACTCTTCTAATCTTGTACCCAGCGTATCGTCTGCTCCATCTTGATGGAGGTTAAAGTCTCCTTCAATGTAAGTAGGTTGATCTGTAAACAGAGATAGACCACGATTGTTATCTACTGCATCCACAATGACTCCTTCAAAACTGCGGTTTCGCATAAGCTGCACACCATTCCGTAAGCGGAAGCCGTGGACACGACGATCAGGATCAGGATATTCATCAATCGTTTTGATAGACTTTCCATTGCTCTTGATAGGTGGATCAACAGGGTTTGCAGGATCGCGTAAATTCATTTTGCAGTCTGTCCCTGTGCATGATGGTCGAGAGATAGCATCTTCTCGAACTGCATCCTCACGGAAAGCGTAAACGATGCCGCTGAGTGGTAGCCAAGTATTATTCTTTGAACCAACTCTTGTGCTCCGAAGCATTCCCAAATCGATATCTAGAGTTCGAGCTAGCATTAACTGACGACCATCGAAAAAGGCACGATCAAGGAATGGAACTGCAATTGTATCTAACTCATTCACATTACCTGCTTTGGGAATTAGAACTAGGTTCGTTGAGTAATTCGCTCGAGTATTACTATTAGGAGAAGCTTCCAGAGAACGAACACTACTGGGCGGAAGATAGGGAAGTTTCCACTTGTCTAATGCTCTAGGTGTTAGCGCGACATCTGCAACAGAGTAATCTTCAATCGGAAAAACTTGCTGTGTGCTAGGTCTCCGACTGAGGAGACTATCAGATGGCGTTGCTGGGAAAGAGACACTTGGATGACCTGCTCTTCCCAGAGCTTTCGTATCGCTGATGCGCTTGAACTGAGATTTCATGCTTGCAATATACTGATCCTGCGCTGGAGAAGCTTCTCCATTTCCAATGTAAGGTTCTCGAAGAGGTTGCGCGTGGTTGTATCCTGTAGTTGTTTCTCCATCGTGATCATGAGTCACTTCTGGGAAGAGATAGTAAAGTGATGGAAATTTGGGTAGAACGGTATTCCCACTGTCGCTAATTGTTCCACAAAGTCGTGACAGAGCTAGCCGATATTGAGAAAAACGAGTTCGTGTAAGGTCGTCGGTTGAACGAGCATAAGTAGGAAAATCGGTAGATGGAGCAGAACTCAGCCTGCCTGCGGCTAGAACAGTTGAAGCTTTCTGCTGGAGTGAGGACGAAGTTCTGTCAATGCTTAGAACTAGGTCATCACCGTTAAGTGTAAATTGATCAGGGTCGCAAGCAGCGGGCAAACGTTGGAATTTATTGCTAGTCGCATCTGGATCTGCCGCGAAACCTGGAGTAATGACAGCGTACTCCCCAAATATTGGCGATTCTTGGAATCCAAAAGTACGATCGCGGCGGATTTGATGATTCAGCATAATCATTTCTGCCATACGCATCTCGTCCATGAATTGTTGGCTATCAGGCGCAAGATTTTTCCCGCTTGAAGACAGTAGATATGCTCGCAAAGCACCAATAAAAGCTTCTGGAGGAACTGATTGATAGTCCTTAAGACGATATTGTTCGAGTTTAGCGGTGTTCGTGGCTGCTGAATAGTCGTAAGTTCTCAGGCGTTCTTTAGGAAGAACTTCTGGATTATTACGGGCTATTTCTCCATCCATGAGCAGCCGTAGATCATCTGCCAATACTGCCATCACCCTTCTCGTGGATCCAGAAAGCGATCTATCATTTGACGGATTGCTGGGATCAAATTTCTGAATTTCATTAATGTTGTAAGCCAACATCCCGATCGTACAAGCTGCTGTTTGCAAATAAGTTTTATCTGCGATGCTTAAACCGTCATATCCCTTAGTTCCAACATCAGCTAGCGCTCGTTTCAAACTTGAGAAATCCCCCCACATTGATAATTTTGGATAGGGGTGAATGATTGTGTCATTCGGTGTTGGTGGAAATGCTCCAGTTTTGGGATTGCCGCTGGAATCTTTTTCGTTTGGATTGTAGTCTCCTGCAAAATTTGCGAGGTTGTCTAGTGCTTTGCGTAGAGGACTATCTGTATTCTCGATCGCTGCTTTAAATCCACTAGCACTTCCGCCTGGAGTATCAAATTCCCAACCGTTTGTGCCCATACCTGTAAAGAAATTGGTCAGGAGAGAGCCATCAGTTGTTTCATCTGTACCTTTAAATCCAAAAGGTTTAAAGATGAGCGACTGGCGGAGAGTCAGCAGCGTACCAGGATGAGATGTTGTTGCAAGACATGCGACTGGGTAGTCTTTCCCATTCTCATCAGATGCAGAATGATAAATCGCTGTGCTTTGAACAGAAGAGAGATTATCTCTCAAAGTGCGACGGTGTAAGTCAATGTGAGAAAGCCGCCCAGTTGATGTCGCAGGATATGGTTTAACTGTTGCTGGATAAAGGGGATCGCCTTCATGCTCGTATACATTCTGGTCGATAAATTTGCCAGAAGTACCACCAGGATTGCCAACATAGCCATTTTTATCTTTGTCGTCTGGAGCATACCAAGTAAACAAATTACCAAGTTCCAGACGTTGCCCGACGATAATTCGCATCCCTACTGAGCGTGCCCGACGCTCCCAATAGCCATCTAGACCTACATTGGCTGCATCTTTGTCAGCGGCATCTGGTTCATTCTTGAGCAGTGCTGATTTATTTGATGGGATGGGCTTCCCAAAATCTCCAGACGGGACGGTTTCTTTTGCATACTTTGGCTTGGGACCCCAGCGATCGTCAGCACGATATAAATCGTCTACATAGGGAGCAGGTTGAGAACTAGCATATATACGCTGATCAACCTTTTTTGGAGGCGAATCGGTAGTAAAACCAAAGGCCGGGAGATCCTTATTTTTAAGATTCAGGTATGGCTCGCTTCGATTATTACGAACATTTTTGGTTACGCCTGTAGGGGGAGCAACATTCGTATATCCATCTTCTGTTAGCACAACCTCAGGGTCAATTGTAATATCAATTGGATTTGATGCTTGACTTGAGGCTGTATCTTTGTTGAGTGTCGCCCAGGTTGCCCTATTAGTTGGTGTATCAGTGTGGAGGTGGATGACAGCGCTATCGTCAGTTCCTTGGTTAGTCCCATCTTTCACGACTCCAGCAGCAACTAGACCCAGTAAATCTCGATTCGTTTCTCCAGATTCTGGAACTACGTTTGTGACTGTAATTTCCGATGAATCAGGATAGTATAAACAGGATGCAGGCGCGCTAATCAAGTAGGCTGTAAAGTTCTTATTCCCAACGATTAAACTGCCTTCGGTGTGCATCGCACCGTTCCAATTAAATGTAGCGCCCGGGTAAATCTCCAAATCGTGACGGAACCAAGCTCCCCATTTGTTGCCGCGATCGATTTGGCGATCTTGAACAAATTCCAAAGTCGCCTTGGTATCTTTTGAGTTGCCAGGAATGACTAGAGCATCAACTTGGAAGTTTTTACGCAGAATTGCACTACTGACTTTGTCGTCAAACCATCCGTCTGGCCCTGATGCGGATGTGTTTGCAGAACTAATGCTGCATCCTAGCGCTCCATCGGCTCTGAGTGGAGCTTGCCGAACGTACATATCTTTCGCTTTGTCAGCATCGCTCATTTTCAATAAGCGAGTTGCAATCGTCTCAATTGTGCTAGTTCTTCCTGTGCCAACTGTTTGTGCAGGAGGAGTGTTTAGAATGATTGAATAGATTGTAGTAGAGTCTTTAGAACTATCAATCTTCCCATCACCATCAGTGTCTGTTTGAAAAGCCCAAACGTTTTGAGCTTTGCCATCTTTAAAGATGCGACGCTCATCGGGAAAGGTATAAGGATCAATGGTTGGTTTACCGTCTTTGTCTGCTATCCGAAGAGTGCTAAAGTCTCTGCTATCGCGGTCTTTCCCATTGTTAAGCAGCATTGCTTCTAAAACGGTTTGTGCAGGCACACCGCTGGGAAGTCGAGTATCTTTTGTAGAGTCAAAGAGGAACTCCAGTTTGGAGCGAGCGCGATCAATTGCTGGAGTTGCAGCGTTATAGATAACGCGTTGTTGTGCTTCTCCAATCACTTGGACATTGCGATTATAGGCACGGAACGTCAGTGCTCCGACAGTGAGCGCTACGACCAAAATCAACAGAACTGTTGTTGGCAAGATGAAGCCTGCTGTTGAGAGATTGCCTCGCCGTTGATATAGCAAAACATAGCGGAGAAGGCGATTAACAAAGGTCTTTGTAATCTTGCGGTAGAGACTTCCAAGACGGTGAAAGAAACCCTGGAGATTAAGTTTGTGATTTGACATAGCTGCTGAGTTGGCAGAAAAAAGTGACGATCGTGCGGTACTCGATCGGAAGGGGAATTCACGATCGCAGATGAGCATTCACAGGGGCAACTAATGCTAAATCGACGAAACCTACTAGTTTAGATATCGTCCAATATTTGCCCGTGGAATAGTCAAGTCAGAGCTTTGTAACTTTGTCAAAACTCTATACTTTGGTGGAGCTTTCTCTACTGTCTTCATAATTGAAAGCAGAGTCAACCGAGAAGACACGCGCTCAAATCGAAC
The DNA here is from genome assembly GCF_047649235.1 of Leptolyngbya sp. FACHB-1624. Taxonomy (NCBI): domain Bacteria; kingdom Bacillati; phylum Cyanobacteriota; class Cyanophyceae; order Leptolyngbyales; family Leptolyngbyaceae; genus Leptolyngbya; species Leptolyngbya sp. FACHB-1624. The sequence goes on along the minus strand of NZ_CP180258.1, from coordinate 5,177,913 downwards.
GAAGTTGAGACAGTTCCGATAAGCTACGGAAAAACTCAGATAAGCCCTAGGTAGATTGCGGAGATTGTCCCGAATTCTGGGTTGAAGAAGAAAGCGAGGGAAGTGGATGCAGGTATGTTACCCATTTCATTGAGGATGACTACCAGGGATTGAAGAATTAGTGGATGAAAAATAAAACTGGAGTTGAGCTATTCGTTGCTCAACTCCAGTTTACAAAGTATAGACATTACCGCAAGAACACCTAAAATCAGCGATCGGAGGGTCAATTTTTGTCTTACAAGAATTGACGATTGCGAATTAGTCTATCGGGTTTTGGCAGATGAATTACAGGCGGCTGAGATCGATTCCAGCTTCTTTGGCAAAAGCGTCTAGGCTCTTGTGCTCCAGAGTTTTGATTGCCTTAGTTGAAAGACGTAGTTTGACCCAGCGTTTCCCACTTTCCCACCAAATTCTTTTGACTTGCAGGTTTGCTTCTTGTAATTTTTTCGTGCGACGGTGGGAGTGGGATACTGCCATTGCGTTGTTGGCTTTCTTGCCAGTCAGTTGACATCGACGTGCCATAGTTTGGTCTCCGATTGATTCTAGATTAGGATTTCTCACAGCCTTCTATTATATGCAATTGAGGGCTTTTGGCAAAAGTGAGATTAGTTTAGAGTCGTGAGGGCACGATCGACCGCCGCGATCGCGCGATCGATTTCTTCAGAAGTGACGATAAGCGGCGGGACGAATCGCAAGACTTTTGGGCCTGCGGGGACGAGAAGAACGCCTTCCTCGATGGCGATTTTGACGATGTCGGCTGCAGTGAAAGTGCTGTCGGAACTGAGTTCTAGACCGTCAATGAGTCCCCAGCCGCGAACGTCGGAGATTAAATGAGGAAATTTTTGGGCGAGTTGGATAAGTCCTGAACGGAGTTGTTCGCCACGAGCTTGGACGTTTGCCAGAAGATTTTCGCGTTCGAGTGTGTGGCAGACAGCAAGAGCAACAGCACAGGCAAAGGGATTACCGCCAAACGTGCTGGCGTGATCTCCTGCGCTGAAGACATTGCAATGAGATTTGCAGAGCATTGCACCAATGGGAACTCCGCCACCCAGACCTTTCGCAGATGTGAAAATGTCAGGTTCGATATCGAGATTTTCGTAACCCCAAAGTTTACCGCTGCGACCCATGCCGACTTGGACTTCGTCCATGATTAGGAGAATGCCTTTTTCGTCGCAGAGTTGGCGAACGGTTTGGAAATAGGCGCGATCGCCAGGACGAACTCCTCCTTCACCTTGTAAACCTTCGAGCATAATTGCTGCGACTTGAGGTTCGTTGCGATCGAGATTCGCGATCGCGCTCTTTAGCGCTTCAACGTCATTGTAGGGAACGTAATGAAACCCAGGGACTAGGGGATCAAAGTTTTGTTGATATTTGGGCTGTCCAGTGGCGGTAATGGTAGCAAGGGTGCGCCCGTGGAAACTCGCGTTCGCGGTGATGATGATGGGATGAGTAATGTTACGGACTGTGTGAGCGTATTTGCGGGCAAGTTTGATGGCAGCTTCGTTGGCTTCAGCGCCGGAATTACAGAAGAAAGCGCGATCAGCACATGAATGCTCAACGAGCCATTTGGCGAGGTCACCTTGAGGGGTGTTGTAATAGAGATTGGAAATATGGACAAGAGTTTGAGCTTGTTCGGTGACGGCTGCAATCATCGCGGGATGAGCGTGACCGAGAGTGCAGGTGGCAATTCCAGCGACGAAATCCAGATATTCTCGTCCTTGGTCGTCCCAAACTCGGCAGCCTGACCCACGCACAAGGGTTAGGGGAAAGCGGGCGTAAGTAGACATGACGTATTCGTCGAATTCTGCGCTGGAGAAGGGGGAGGATTTTACAAGGGTTTCTGGACTCACTGGCTTTTATCCTTGAATTTGGGGTGAAAAGAACATATTAATAGAAGTCTTTCGGGAGTGGGGAAAGGAATGAACTTTACGATAGAAGTTTGCTGACTTTATTTCATGAAACGGACATCTATATTTTGTGAAGGTTACGGTAAGCAAAGTTTGGAGAATGTTCTGAAACTGCTGAACGATTTCTCTAAATGACGCGATCGCTTCCCCCATCCAGTGGCACTTGTGCTCCTGTCGTTTTGGCAAAGGTTTTACCCGCCATTGCTGCAACCATGATGGCGACCTCGTGCGAGGTGATTTCAGTTTTTAGGAGATTGCGAGTTTTATAAGCGTCTACAGTGAGTCCATAACGGGCAGCTCGACTTGACAGGACTTCTTCGCTCCAAATGCTTGTATCGTATACGCAGTCAGGATGCACCATATTGACTCGAATTCCAAAGGGAGCGAGTTCTAAAGCCGCGATTCGAGCGAGTTGAGTTAGTCCAGCTTTGGCAACGGAATAGGCGGCGGCTCCGGGTCCAGGGGCAAGGACATTGCGAGTTGCGATGATCACGATCGCAGGATCAATACCCTGTTTGAGAATCGGAATGCAGGCTTGTAAAAGTTGCTGATGGCTGGTGAGATTGACCGCTAAGCTTTGTTTCCAGATATCGGCAGAGAGATCCTCAATCAGTTGACTGCTTGGGAAGATGCCTGCGTTGGAGACCAAGATATCGAGTCCACCAAAGCGACGAACTGCTTCTGTAACTGCATGATTCAAGATATGCGGTTCAGTCACATCGCCTTGAATCCCGACAAAATCTGGTTTGTTCATTTGTTCAACGATCGCAGGGTTCAGATCGAGTCCGATTACGACTGCGCCTAGCGATCGCAGATGTTCTGCACAGGCGCGACCAATGCCGCTGGCTGCTCCAGTGACAAGCGCAATTTTTCCCTGAAATTCAGGTTCAGCTTTTGCTTTTCCCAGTTTGGCTTGTTCTAATTCCCAGTACTCCATGTCGAATAGATCGTTTTCGGGTAAGGCTGTCCACCCTCCCAAAGTTTCGCCTGCCTGAATGGCTCGAATGGTGTGGTCTACAATGTCAGTCGTGATTTGAGCTGCTTTGATACTGCGGTCAAATGTGAGCGTTCCATAACCACTCCAGACTGCCCAACGTGGTGCGGGATCGAGACATGTCAAAGACCCATTGGTATGACGATCGAAGTAATTCCGATATTGTTCGGCATAGGTGTGAATGTCGGTTTCCGGGTCTGTTCCCAGGATCACTGGAATAGGTTTGGTGCGGATCACGTGATCGGGCGTGATCGGGCCTCTCGTGGCGATCGCGCTTACATTCGCCAGTTTGGAGAAGCCGACTGCTTCTACAGTTTGATTGAACTGTGCGAGCATTGGTTTGCCCTGGACTTGAGAAATGGTTTTGCGGATCGTGGCTAGCGTGATCCAATTCGGATCTGTAGTGGGGGCTGTAGCGGGTGTGCTCACGCCTTGAGCGGTGAGGTACGTCTCAGCTTGGGTGACGAGATGAATCATCTGATCGTAAGCATCGCGGGCTTTATCGGCAAAGGTAAAGATGCCGTGATGCATTAGGATCATGCCGTCATAATTGTCCCAGTTGAGGTTATGAGTGATTTCCCAAATTTTGCGGGCTAGGATAAAACCTGGCATGACGTAGGGAATGACCAAGATACGATCGCCGTACAATTCTCGAATTCGGGCTTCTCCGTTTGGGCTGTTTGTGATCGTCACAACTGCATCAGCATGGGTGTGATCGACATAAGCGAACGGGATAATGGCATGTAAGATCGCTTCGACTGAAGGAGTTGGAGCGTGGGGATTGAGCATTGCCGCTCGCTGCTGGGTCACCATTTCGGAATCGCTCAGGTGCGATCGCTCGGCTAATCGCTTTAATACCTCTAATCGAACAGGAGCAAATCCCGCTGATTCAATGGTGGCTAGATCCCAACCGCTGCCTTTGACGTAGAGAACTTCTTCTAGATCACCAAAGAAATTGGGAACCGTGACTTTAACAGAAGTGTTGCCTCCTCCGTGCAGCACCAAGTCCGGTTCTCGTCCCAGGAGTTGCGAGGTGTAGACCCGCATCGCTAATGGATCGCTGGCAAATGTCTGAGCAATGGTATCGTCCCATTGATTTTTCATAGCTCTATCGCTCCTGAGTTTTTACAGCAGGTTTTACCTGCAAGAGTTCAGGTTCTCAGCCTAAATTGAAAATGTCAATCTTCTGAAGATGGGCGATGAGGGACTCGAATCCCTGACATCCTCTTGGTCAGGAGGAATCATTTGACACTGTTGGGTTGTTAACAACATTAGAACTGCTTGAGTACTCATCTGCCTAAATCGTTTCTCTACTGGGATGAAACCTGGCGCTACGATCGCAGTTAATTTTGATGAATTGCAACCGATTGAGGCTCACCTTTAAGAGAGACTGATCGATATGACCTATCCTCTATTGAATGAATGACCTATGAATATAGAAAACGATTCTAGCGATCTTGTTGCTGATATTCTGGAACGCTTTCAAACTCTGATCAATGAAAACCTCAGCGAAGATGAGATTGAAGCTCGCCTCAAAACGGATTTTACAGAGGAAGAGCAAAAGATTATTAGTGAGACTTTTTTGAGCCTGCTCGAAGCAGGGGAGACCGAGCGCCACTTTCCATTAGATGGCTGAAGGGATAGAAGTAATATCGCGAAATTCGATTCCTACTTTGAGTCTTGCTGCTTTTGCATGAGGATCTCACTCAGAATTGCCTGAATTGACAGCACACAGAATGAGTTGGCAGAAAAAATCGTTGCTGACCTATGTGCACAGATGCAAGTCATATCACAAGGCAACGCCTTGCTCTCCCCGGTTTGGGATTCTATTCCCTTTACTATGGTTTTTGTCTCAATATCATGTAGGTAGGCACTGTAGCCACCTAATCAATCCAAAAATCTTCCCAATTTCTTAAATGAGCCTATAGGAACGGATAATATTTTGGCACTATTTTATTTTAACAGGAAATAATGACCAGTTGTAAGCGAGTTTTAGTGGGAATCGATTTTTATTAACACACGCCCCAACTTCTCCAAAACCAATCGCTTCCTTTATCTTGGTTATCTTTGGAGACGGTGAATCTTACAACCTTCAAACATGATGGGCGATGAGGGGCTCGAACCCCCGACATCCTCCTTGTAAGGGAGGCGCTCTACCAACTGAGCTAATCGCCCGCGCGTTGCGTGCTTAATTAATATAACAGATAATTCAAAATCTATTACGATTTTATCCAGATTTCTTTTTTGATTTGCGATGCCTTCTGGTCGGACACATGACAGCATTACTTTATGGAGCTTACCGATCGTGGCAGGAATCACGTTCGGATTAACTCAAAGCGGCAATCTGACGCTGCTCGTTTCCGGGGGATTTCTCTTTGCAGGGTTGATGTTTGGCCCAGATTTGGATATTTACTCGCAGCAGTATAAACGTTGGGGCATTCTGAGATGGATTTGGTTGCCTTATCGGCGGGGATTGCGTCATCGATCGCTGATTTCACATGGGGCAATTGTTGGGACAATTGGGCGAATTCTGTATCTCAGCGTTTGGATTGTCTTATTTGTGAGCGTCGGAATTGTTTTGAGTGCGATCGTACAACAGTTCTTTGGGGCGATTCCCAATTGGCAAAATACAGTTCAGGTTTCGATGAGCACTGTGATGCAGCAGAGTGTGAGTTTTATTCAACGCGCCCCGATCGAATGTCTCGCGTTAGGGATTGGATTAGAACTGGGGGCAATGAGTCACAGTTTGAGTGATTGGATTGGGTCTCGGATCAAACGCTGGAACAAGCGACGAAAGCGCTAAAGTGATTGAGTGAAAAATCTGGGAAGCCCTATGAATTCTTCAATGTCTGAAACGCTAGAAGCCTTGCAAAAGCTGATCGAAGTCGTTGCCCAATTACGAAATCCAGAAGGCGGATGTCCCTGGGATTTGGCACAAACGCCGCAATCCTTGATTCCGTATGTGATTGAAGAGGCGTATGAAGTGGTCGATGCGTTGCGGAGTGGAGATGAAGCTGCAATCGCAGATGAACTGGGTGATCTCTTACTGCAAGTCGTTCTCCAGGCGCAAGTCGCACAAGATCAACAGCAGTTTGATTTAGCGATCGTGGCAAGAAACATTACCGAAAAACTGATTCGTCGTCATCCGCATGTGTTTGACAATTTAGCAGTCGAGAGTGTGGATGAGGTGCATCAAAATTGGGAGAAAATTAAAGCAACAGAAGCTCTCAGCGAGACAAAGTTAAGCGATCAGTTGAGAAAATATGCGCGATCTCTGCCACCTTTAGTCGCTGGCATGAAGATTTCTAAGAAGGCGGCGAAGGCTGGATTTGAATGGGAATCGATGGATGGCGTTTGGGAAAAGTTTCAAGAAGAATTAGCAGAATTTCAACACGCGCTCCAGTATGAGAGTAAAGAAAATCAGCAGGCAGAACTGGGCGATCTGTTGTTTACCGTGATTAATTTGGCGCGATGGGCGAATCTCGATCCAGATGCCGCCCTTCAGGGGACAAACGATCGATTTATTCAGCGCTTGGTGCAGATGGAAGGGGTCGTCGATCGACCTTTATCAGAGTATTCGCTGGATGAATTAGAACAGTTCTGGCAGCAGGCAAAAGCGAAATTGGCAAAAAAAGAAAGCTAAGCTTTGGCAGTCTTAGATCTTGCTTGGGAAGGAAATATAATAGATGCCTGGAAATTCTATAAACCTAGACAATATCGAACTGTAGCTTCAATTTGCTGCATTTTTTCGGTAGAGAGTTGTCCAGATGATTCAGGCGGGAATCGGGTTGGATCAATCGATCTCATTTGAAAGCAAAGAAAAACTGTTTCTAGAGGAAGTCCGCTTTCTGCTGAGGAAACACGAACATTTGTTGGATAATCACGGCGAACATTTTCTCCTTTTGTTCCAACTACGACTGTCGCAACAAGATTTGCCTGATTAATCGCATTGATCGATAAAACGAGAACAGGACGCTTACCCGATTGCTCTCTTCCTTTTACGGGATTGAGATCGACAAAATAAATTTGCCCTCGCTGGATACTCATGAATCTGCAAGACCATCCATTTCGGTCACTGCAAATTCTGTATTGATTGCAGCAAGCTCGGTCTGAATGTCTGGGTCATCTGCCATTGCAGTAATTTCTTGATCCCAAACTGAGCGCTGTAATACTTTCTGAGCGCGTTGCATCAGAAAATCAACGAAGTCCTCGACTTCAACCAGTTTCTCTTGGGGAAGTTGGCGAATTTTTTCTAGTAATTGCTGCTCAGATTCTGCAAGCTTATCCATCTTTGCTTCATCGCCTTGAAGATATGACAATTGTATCCCGGAAACAAGAACTGGAATTATGGGTATTGCTCCTGGTTCTCGAATGGGTGGTGAGAATGCGCTGCTGATTCGTGGTTTCTAAAGAAGTGCAATCAAAACTGATGCACCACCTATTATTCTGTTAACCAATCCTGATGTTTGAACTAATGAAATTAATAGTGCAAAATCTTTAAGTTGGTTAATACCCACTAAGTCTGCCGCGGCGTTTGGTTTCGCGTTCTGACCAGCGAAAGAGAGTAATACCAATCACAAAATAAATGAGTCCATTGATCAAAGCGATCGCGAAAGTTCCCCAATTCAATCCTGCTTGCCGCGCCATCATATCCCGCATCAAACCTGCACCTGTGGTCATCGGAATCAAATAGCCTAAAATCTTTTGCGCTCCTGCCCAAGTTTCAGTAGGAATTGTCAACACGAAGAGCAATGAGAAATTGAAAATGCCTGCAATCTGCTGAACTGTTTTGAAAATCAGTGCCAAACTTCCGATCGCAAATGCTAATCCACATGCACCGAGAATCACAGTGATTAATGGCAGAATCAACGCTGCTGAGAATGATAGCCATCGTCCCGTGAGTGCCATGATGATGAAAAGGACGATCGTAATGACACCGCATTGAAGTAACAGATCTGAAACTGCTCTGAGCAACAGGATCTTCGTGATATTGAACGGCGAGATGAATAGCTGCTCTAAGGTTCCGACTTGGGCTTCGCGCTGTAACGTTGCATTGATACCATTCATGATGAAAATGACCAGCGACCACAAGGTATAGCCGACAATTACAGCATCTAAGCGATCTCCGAATCGAAATCCTGATCCTGCAATGTATCCAACACTGAGGAAAAGCCCGTAGAAGGTAATACTGAGTGCGATGACTCCGCCTAGAACTTCATGAGCATAGCGCTTGTACTGAATCCAACTCCATTTGAGTTGTGCAACAAATAATTCCAGCATTTATTTCTTTACCAATTTCAAGAACACATCTGCGAGGTTGGCTTGATCTTTTTCGATTCGCACGATCGCGCTTGGTTTTAAAATCTCTAAGCCTTGATACAGCAAGTCGATTTGCCGGATATAAATCGTTTTTCCTTCAATCACGGCATCGATCGCGGCTAATTTACTTCTGCAATCAGGGTCTAATTCCTGCTCTAATTCAATTCGATACGAGTCGCCAGAAAACTTTTGAATCAAAGTTTCTGTGCGTTCTTGAGCGACAATTTCACCCTGCTTAATAATTGCAACTCGATTGGATAATTCTTCTGCAATGTCTAGCTGGTGTGTAGTGAGGAGAATGGCTCGACCCTCTCCAGCGATTTCTCTGACCAATCGTTTTACAGTTTGAGTTGCTTCAATATCGAGTCCTAATGTTGGTTCGTCGAGAAGAAGTAATTGTGGCTCATGAATTAGCGCAACTGCGATTGCTAATTTTTGCTGCATACCGCGTGAGAGATTTTGCACGATCGTCGATCGCTTATGCATCAGTTCAAATCGCTCGAGCAAAACTTTCGCCCGTTGTCGTGCCACATAGCCGCTTAATCCGCGCAGCACTCCAAAATATTCCAGATTTTCTTCAGGAGTTAAGCGCCAATAGACATTGCGATTGCCTTCGAGTACGGCTCCGACTGACTTTAGCGCGATCGACTGCTGGTGGGGATTCCGTCCTGCAATTTTGACTTGTCCTCGATCGGGCAAAACTAACCCAGCAATCATCTTGATTGTTGTAGTTTTGCCCGCACCATTTGCTCCCAAAAATGCCAGCACTTCATGGCTTTCGATTCCAAAAGATACATTTCGTACCGCTTCGACTGTCTTGCCTCCGCTGCGGTAGGTTTTCTGTAACTGGTCAACTTCTAAAACTTGCATCAATGTTCAATCGAAATGGCTCTGTGACTATGATGACAGATTCAATCTTCTGTCTTTGGTTTGTTTTTCTATAAGGCAATCCCAATTATATTAATATTTGTGAAATGGTATTGTCTAAATTCCACAAAAATGGTCTAGATTCTTGGCTGATACCGTGTTGTTCATTTCACAAAGGAGCAGTTTTTGTGACTGTGGAGCTACTACTCTCTTCTCAGGCTGATGATCAGTTGATTTCAGCTTTTTTCCGACAATCTCAGGGGCAATGGCGATCGGAGCGACGATATTACACGTTGCCCGCTGGCGAAGTCAAAGAAATTAATAGCTTGCTGACGATCCGTTTTTTAGAACAGGGCGATCTTGAACTGATAGAACTTGCCCGCCTGCATGGACTGACCGATGAAACCGCGATGACGTGCGGCGCGGCGGTGAGTTGGGAAAGCGAAAATAGCGCTTCAGGACGTGTAGAGTCCAAAGGCTCGACCCTGTTTGGGGTGATTGGCTCGGTGTTGTATCGCGATCGCGGTTTTGCCACGTCTAAGCCGATTACGGCTGGATTTTACTTCACGAATCCAGATACGCTTTGTCTGAGAACAGAGTACAAAGGCTCTGTGTTTGAAGAAGAACTCAAACTGGTGGGCGACAAATACCGCACCCGACAGACCATCATTTCACGCGCAGGCGAACAACTGATGATTGGTCAATATCTGGAAAAACGTCTCGCTTAAGTCATGAAGCGCCTGTGCGAATTAGGGCTGAAGGAGTACAGGCGCTTTTTGATCTCCTCCGACAATAATCACTTTCGAGTTTTGCGAAGTGGCTAATTGCTGCATAGCTTCGATTTGCTTAAAGCGCAACGCTTGTTCACTTAATCCCTGCGACAAAATTCGTTGTGCATCCGCATTTCCCTGTGCTTCAATGCGTTTACGATCGGCTTCCTGCCGCTCCCGCTCCAAGACGAATTTCATTCGTTGTGCGTCTTGTTCTGCTTTCAGTTTTTCTTGTACTGATTTCTCTACGCTGTCTGGCAGTTTCACATTGCGGATCAGTGCATCTTCGATAATGATGCCGCGATCGCTCAACGCTTTGTTGAGATTCTCCCGAAGTTGTTGCGCTAAGGCTTGGCGATCGCTGGTGTAAATCGTTTTCGATTCAAAATTTGCGGTTGCACTCCGCATCAGCGATCGTACTTGGGGGACAAGCACGATTTCTTCATAGTTCATGCCGACCGTTTGATAAAGCTGTTTTGCTTTTGCTGGATCAATTCGATACAAAACACTAATATCGACATTCAGCATTAAGCCTTCTTTTGTAGGCGTTTGTAATGTCTCTTTGAATTCGCGGGTTTGAGTCGAAAAAGTAACCATACGAGCCGTTGGACTCTTGAGGTGAACTCCTGGTGTAAGCGGCTGTTCTGAGACTTGACCATAAAAATCAACGATGCCAATTTCTCCAGTTTGAATCACCGTGATAGAACGCAGAATTGTGATCAATCCACCGATGCCAAGGAGCGCAGCAATAACAATCAACGGAATCCTCGATCGAAGATTCAAACTCATAGATTGCATAATTTCTTACCTTTTGATTGAGATGGAGTTAAAGTACCCAAATCACTCGTCTTGCAATGGGATACAAGAGAGAGCGAATACTTTCCCAACCTCAAAGGTTAAGAATCGGATAAGGTTTTCTGCGCGAGTTGTGTGAGTTGTTTAACCTGGTCAAATTCAGGTGCATTCGTTGTAGTTTCAGACTGTAACCAGAGAAGAAATTCAATATTTCCAGCAGGCCCTAATAGTGGCGACCAAGTTAATCCTTGATAGTGCCAGCCCAAGGATGTCGCAGATTCTAAAACTTGCGCGATCGCACTGGCTTGATCTTTGAAATCTCGCACGACACCTTTTTTACCAATGCGGTCTTTTCCTACTTCAAACTGGGGTTTCACGAGCAACACTAATTCTCTTGGAACTTGTAATAATTCCCACAATGCGGGCAGAATTTTTGTTAGCGAAATAAACGAAACGTCAACCACAGCTAAATCAGGAATTGGCTGATCTGCTTGATATAATTCCTCAGCTTTTAGATGTCGAATGTTTGTTCTTTCTCGTAAAATCACGCGCGGATCTTGACGCAAGCTCCATGCCACTTGTCCGTATCCAACATCAATTCCATACACCAATTTTGCGCCGGATTGTAATAGGCAATCTGTGAAGCCCCCGGTTGAAATTCCGCCGTCCAAACAGACTCGATCGCTGACGTTAATCTGAAATTCTTCGAGCGCTTTGATCAGTTTTTCTCCTCCGCGTGAGACGAAACGCGATCGCGCTTTTACCTCAATTTCAGCATTGACTTCAACTTCCGTTCCCGGTTTATCAATCAATTGCTGATTCACGCGCACTTCCCCAGCTTGAATTAATCGCTGAGCCTGCTGGCGCGACGTACACAACGCACGATCGACAAGTAACGTATCCAGTCGTTGTTTAGACATTTCAAATCTTGAGCAAGCAATGTCTGCTCATTATTACGCAATCCGGGGGACGTCACACATCCGACAAACCTATTTAATGTCAGGAAAGTAATGTTGAAGAAAATCGCTTGAGCCAATTTCCGTATGAGACTAGCCACTCGACGTTCCGAACTCCATACGTCAAAACTCTTGCAAGACTTTCTGCGACAACATGATGGCGAAACCATTCGGTTAGGCGAGCTGATTCGAGGATTGGGTAAGCGATCGTTTGGACCGACACTCTTGATCTGTGCTTTACCTGAAGCCTTACCGTTACCGATCGCGGGAGTCTCTGCCTTTATCGGGATGCCCTTGGTTTTGGTTTCGCTTCAGTTAATGCTGGGCTATACAACCCCGTGGTTTCCGAAATGGATTGCGAATCGATCGATAAAACGAAAAGACTTTGAGAAAGGTGTAAACATTGTTTTACGTTATCTGGCTCGATTCGAGAAAATCATTCGTCCAAGATGGAAATTGATCACAACTCCGATCGCAGAGCGGTTATTATCAATTCTCTTCTTTCTACTGGCTTGCGTGATTGTTCTGCCGATTCCATTTGGAAATTTTTTACCAGCGATTGCGCTAGTCATTATCAGCCTAGGACTGATTGAGGGCGATGGTTTAGTGATTGTCGTTGGAATTATTACTGCTTGTCTTGTGCTGGCAGTTATGGCAGGTGCGATCGTCGCTTTCTTTTCCTGGAGCATGACCGTGATCAAGCTCTGAATTCAATACTCAAAGAACTCCGAAGTCTAAACCCCGGAGTTCTCAGCACTGTAGCTAGGATCTAGGTTTTCTGTGCATTGCAGACGTAATTCATCACTGTATGAGCACTACTTCCCGCCCTTGGCTGAAACATCATTCCAGCTTCGCCATAATCAAACTTCTGAATCAGTTTGCGATTCTTCGTATAGGCATTCACCTTGCGTAACCGTTGCGCCTTCGCTCCACAATCTAACGACCAGCGAACTACTGCGCCGTGCACCGGCTGATCGACCTTCGTATCCAAAAACGCATTATTCGGCTCAGGAAATTCTCGATACTCCCAATACCAAACGATATTGCCATTGCGCTGAATCGTGCTGGTATCGACGAAAAACCGATCTTTTGCTTCGTTTTCTGTCACTTTTGTCCATTCCGCAGCACTTGCTGCTGGAGCGATCGCTGCACAAATTAAGCCAGCGATCGCCAAATTCAAAACAGCTTTCATTATCTTTGACTCGGTTGTTCAGTAATCGGGCTATTGGGGTTGCTCCCGCGTGTGGGTAGCGTAAGATTGCGAATCGCTTGTAAGGCAGATTGATCTCTCGGACGCTCATCTAATGCGCGCTGAAAATAGAGCCGTGCCGTCTTCTGATCTTTGCGCTGCGCTGCCTCAATCCCGGCTGCCATATAGCGATCGTAAAACGTCTTGGCAGTGGGTTTTCCAGGCTCCGTCACCTGATATGCTTTCACAACTTTCTGGACATAGGGAGCCGTTTCACGCGCATTGAACTTCGTTGGGTCGCCCGTCATCCACCAAGCTGCCAGGCGTTGCACCGCAGTCGTCTCATTCGTGTCTCTTGCGTATTGTTTAACCGCATCGCGCATGACACAAGTGACAATCGAACGTGCTGCTGCTGCATTGGCTTGAAACTCAGTCGGAGATAACTCTTTTCCTCCACATTGTTTTGACCAACGTGTGACATTTTCAGGTTTCACCTGCCAATCACTGTACAGACCTGTTACAGGTTTTTCTGGCTTAGAAGCTTGGCGCATGGCTTCAACAAGCCGAACAATCTGAGCATCCGTCATCTGAGCCGAGACAGGTGCAGCGATCAGACTTAGTGCAACGATAAAGCTTGATCGCGCTACAAGTTGCTTACAAAATTGCATAACCGCCTTTAAAGTTTTGCATTAAATGGAAATTAGGATCTGAGGACTATTTTGGTTGGATTAAAGTGCCACCCTGCGACAAACCGTATTTTACTTGAAGATCAGAAAATGAATCAGAATTTCAGCTTCAAAAAACTATGGAGGAATGGTGGAAAAAGATCAAGCGTGCGCTTAACAATTGCTTAAGTTTATGCATTACAAAAAAAAGGAGAGAATCAATTTCCCTCCTTTTTCATAGTTTGTCCGAATCGCCGTTTTTACTTGTTCACGTGACCCACGACTTGATCTTTCAACTTGTTGAACTCCTCGCCCAACTCACTCCGATTCGAGGCTTTGAGCAAATAGCGATAAATGAACCAAACGCTATATCCTAAGCCGATTAATTCAAACGTCGGCTCCAACAAAGGCACTTCATTAATTGCCCCAAGCAGTGCAAGCGTTAATTTCACAGACACGATCGAACCAAAAATCAAACCTGCAACCACGAGGGGTTTGCGTTGTTCTGAGAAAAACTTACCCAACAATTCTGGCAGAGTTGACAAAACCGTATAAGTTTTGTCTGCGATCTCGCGCCATTGCTCAGAGGATACACCAGATGACACAGGCGCTAGAGTTCCAGCCTCATCCATTTTGATTTTTGTTGGTGTTTCGACAGCGGTGGGGGTTTCCATTTCTTTCACTTCAGGTTCCATACTAAATTCCTTGGAAACAATAACCTAAATTCGTCTCGCTGGGCTAGACCTCCCAGTAATACGGACAGTAGCAGAATTCAAAATTGATTTTCGCTATCTCTCAAACATAGCGAAAGTTCAGACAGGAACTTGTCACTAGCAGGATAGATCATGACTTAAGAATTTGAATTCTGTAAACCCTACTTTTGATGAATTTTGAATCTGAACTAGAAGGTTCGAGTCGGTTCAAGTTTCACAATATAGTTAATATGTTCTAGTCAGCTTCAATTGACATTATCATATGTCGCGATCGTAATTTCAGCGCGTATTCTCACTTATTTTTTCCGAGCTTTTAGTTCTTAAAACTACAGTATGTCCCCATCTGTAATCGGTTTGGGGAAATTAGGGGATGCGCAAAACTCAAGCATGGCTTGCCAAATTTCAGGTTCTTGATCCGTCAACCCGTGATCGCTCTCCAGTTCAATGAATTTCACCCACGATCGCGTTTCTGCAAAGGTTCGACTCTGCGCGATCGGAATAATTTCATCTCGAATGCCATGCAAAATTAAGGTCGGGATCGGTTTCTGAAGTTGCGCTTCGTCGTATTGCTCTAAATCTTCGACAATTTCGTAATTCAAGAAGCGCGATCGCTGGTCGCCATAGTGATAAATCGACAGTGGATTTCCCGATCTCCATTTTTCTAATTCTTTTGGATCAAATCGGGGCAGCCAATGTTCGAGGTAATTGAATGCTGGGGCAAGCAAAATAATGCGATCGACGAAATCACAGCCTTCAGCAATCCAAGCGGCTGTTAATCCGCCAAAGCTCGAACCAATTAGGGTGACAGGTTCATCGATCAAGGCTCGAACTTGTCGGATTTGGCGAGTCAGCGTGAGATTTTGAAAATCCCCTTGATTGAGATCAGGAATTTCTAGAGAGAGACGAAGGGATTGAAAGCGATCGCGAAGACGTTCGGCTTTGATCGATCGCGGACTCGACGCAAACCCATGCAGATAGACATACTTCATCTCTCTCAAGAATTTAATAACTAATTTGCAATGTCACCGAGCCTTCTACTCGTTGTTCTCCACCGATGACTGGACTCGGAGCTGCTGAAACTTTCGCATCTCGCATCTGCATTAACGCCGCTTCCCGAAAAACTGGAGTAGGAGGCGTTGCGCCATTAATCTGAACACTGACGATGTCTTTGCGCGTCAGATTCAATGCGCTAAAGACGGCATCTGCCTGAGTCTGCGCGTCTTGGGTCGCTTTGCGTAGCGCCACTTTCTGGGCTGCTGCGATCGCATCATCCGAAGCCACAAAACTCACGCTATCAATCCGAGTCGCCCCTGCGCGCACTGCTTCATCTAAAATTCCACCCGCGCGCTCATTTGACGTACGAAATGAAACTGTATTAGAAGCCGTATAACCAATCAAAGTCTGACGGTTATTCGCATAATCATACCGAGGACTCAAATTAATCCCAGTTGTTTCCAACTTCTCAACCTGACGCGATTTCAAGAAATTGACAACCGAATTCGATTTGCGGGCTACTTCCTGCTGTACTTCATTCGCAGTCTTACCCTGCACCTCAACTCCCAACCGCACTTGTGCCAGTGTCGTCTGGATATCTTCAAATCCACGACCCGAAACCGTCAATGTCCGCATGAGTTTCTCCTGAGCAAAGGCAGGACTGATCATTGCAAAGCTCATCATTCCAACTGCGATCGGCACAGCACTCAGCCAGTGAGATTTCCGAACTAAACTCATCATCACCAATATCCATTGCGTAAGAATCCTTTTACTGTGCCATCGAATTGAATCCTTGCCGCGCTCAGTTACGCTTTTCGCAACCTGATTCAGAGTTTAGAAAAGTTAAGTTTTCTTAAACGGTGTAGCAATATTGCCGTACCCCTCTATGTTTGTTTATTAAGGAACCCAGGAACGCGCGAAATCGTTTATGATTAGTAATCATGTTCTACGCAATTTACCAGTAGTTCGCTAAAATAGTAGGGTAGAATCTAATACTCAAAAAGATTAGTTCTATCTCTTGATTTATCACTGATCGGGAACGCTAACCACAGATGGCAAATTCATCGATGCCCCTCTTAATCTTGCCGGATTGCCGATGTTATGTTGCCACTGTCTTCTTTCCACTTGAATGAGTCTGACTCGATTCAAGAGTTGCGCCTAGTCCCTTTACTGCTTCAACAATGACTTTAAGAGTGTCGCCTCCCCAGTCTCGCCTTCCGAGCCTCTCTCTTTTTACGCTTCATCCTCGATCTTTGATGAGAAAGCTCCCTTGCGATCCCTGCGATCCAAAAAATCCCTAAAGTTCTGTTCAGTACGAGACTGCGGAGAAAATCAAACTGCGGTCTAATTTCGATTACATAGAGTTATTTCGCTCAGGAGAAGCACATGCTACACCGCAAGATCTATCAACTCTGTTGTGACGGTCGCGAAGTCTGGATCTTCTTGCGGGATCAACAGCGCTGGATCGAACGTGCCAAAATCCTTGATATCGAAGGTGATCTGGTCACACTGCGCTACGAAACCGAAGAAGAAGATGAAAATTGCTCTTGGGAAGAAATGGTCCGCCTCGAAAGCATTGGGGCGGTAACTCAAAAGCTTGCCTCTGTTCCAAAAGGCTGTGTCGAACCCCTGGTTTCCGATGATTGTCCTGAAGCGGAACAACTCTCAAACCCACCCTTCGACAAACGCGAAGACTAAGACTAATTCAGCTTCGGCAAATTTAAGGCAAGAGAGGAGAGAGCAATCTTTCCTCTCTTTGCTTTTTAGCTTTTTTAGCGCCTCATTTCGTTGCAATCGAGGTGTCTCTGAAGCAGACGAGAAACTCAATTCCAAGGTTTTTCAAAATAGTCCGGGCAATCGATCGCATCTTCAGACAGTGCGCTCATTGGATGAACTGGGCATTTGAGATTGTAATCGCCTGTAAAGAATTGACAGTCTGGGCAGGGAATTTGATGCATGTGTTTAGCTTGATTCACGGCATCACGAGTCGCTGCGAACACCCGCCAGACCAGCATCAAGACTAAGCTCCATGCCACCACAAAGCAAATCGGAACCAGAAACGGACGAAACCAGATGATCAGATGCGCCAAAAAATTAAAGAGCATAAGTTAAAAATAAAGCTGATCGATTCGGGCAGTTTAGGATAAATATTAATAGAGCCTGCTGGCATCTATCCCTGGCTTAAGGGTTATTTACCAAGTTCCGCGATGCCCCTTCACAGACACTACTTATGAGAGTTTCTCTTGCCTCCAGTCCCGCGCAATCTAAGCAGCTTCGTCACCAGCTTGCTCACCCTGAAGATTCCCTCTCTTATGAGTTGGGCAAAGCCGTCCAAGAACTGCCCCCGGTCTACACGCGATTCATGGCAGGCAGTATTAGTGTCCTTGTGCTAGGCACGATCGGGTGGGCGCACTTTAGCGAAGTGGAAGAAGTCGCGAATGCCCAGGGTAAATTAATTCCTTCGACTGAGGTTCGACCCTTCCGCGCTCCCAGTGTGGGGACGATTACCAAGATCAATGTTAAGCCTGGACAGATTGTCCAAAAAGGGCAAACTTTAATGGAGATTGATCCAGGTGCGACTGAAACCAATGTCGCGAGTTTGCAGAACGATGCGAGAAAAATTCAAGAAGACATTCGCCGCTTAGAGGCAGAAAGCCAAGGCAAAGCTTCGACTGGGAATGAATTACAAGATCAGTTGATTGCATCGCGTCAGCGTGAATTCAGTGACAAGCAAAATGCAGCGATCGCAGAAGCGAATCGGCAAAATGCAGCGATTTCTGAAGCGCAAAATCGTCTAGAGCGGTTTCAAGAGAATCTGGTTAATGCGCGTGCTACATTGACCAATGCGACAGCCAGCAAAGCTGATGCGCGCGCAAATTTGGAGATTGCCCAAGAACGCCGCCAACGCTTACGATCGCTCGAAAATACGGGAGCCGTTCCCCATTTAGAGATTCTGAATGCAGCCGCTCAAGTCACTCAAGCGAGTCAACAGTTGACCAGTGCAGTTAATCAGATTAATGAAGCCCAAGGACAGATTGTTTCGCTGGAAAAAGAAATCGACGCGCAGCGAGACCGAATTCGCCAAGCTCAACAAGCTTTTGAGTCTGCGAAAAGTACCGCAATGGGCTTAGTGCCTCAGCGCCAATCAGAAGTTTTGGAGCAGTTAAAACAGCGTCGAGAAGAATTAACCCGCAAACAAGGTGAAATCGCAGTTGCAGCCCAGCAGCGTAAAGATCGTGAAGCTCTGACTGCGCCTTTCACGGGTGTGGTGTACAACCAGAAAGCCACATTAGGTCCGATTCAGCAAGGTGAGGAACTGCTCTCGATCGTGCCTGAAGACAAAGACTTAATTCTGGAAGTGAAGATTCTCAACCGAGATATCGGCTTTATCCGTCCGGGAATGAAAGCGAAAGTCAAACTTGCAACTTTCCCATATCAAGAGTTTGGCATCATTGAAGGCGAACTCGTTTCTGTGAGTCCAGATGCGGTCGTTGAAAAAGATGCGAATGGGCAAGATCTAGGCCCGGTCTTTCCAGCTAAGGTGAGAATCGATCGTAAGGCGATCCAAGTGCGCGGCAAAGATGTGGAACTTTCCCCAGGGATGGCGGGAACGGCGGATATCGTGACTCGGAAGAAATCGATTCTGTCTTTCTTGACTGAACCCGTCACGAAGCGGTTTAACGAAGCCTTCTCTGTTCGCTAATTCTCGACTGTTTCAGGAATCGGGGATCTGCTTGGATCCTCGATTTTTTGGTTTTTTCAAGACTTATGCAAAAAATCTTAATTTAACAGAACGTAATATTTCACATCTGCGCTATGATAGACCATAGTGTAGCGAAACGATTGCGTCTGACCACTCCCCTCAACCTTCGAGCGGAAGTAGCGTGAGGAAACTCCCGGAGCGATCGAGCTAACCGACTAGGAGCTATCGCTGCGATTTTTCAGGATTCCGATCGACTTACTTACCCCCTCCGAAGTTACATGGGCAACAAGCCAACTATTGCGTTCTCTCATTTGGGCTGCGAAAAAAATAGAATTGATACCGAACATATGCTTGGCTTACTGGCTCAGGCCGGATATCAAGTTGATGCTGACGAAGAGTTGGCAGATTATGTTATTGTCAATACTTGCAGTTTTATTCAAGCCGCACGGGAAGAATCAGTGCGGACACTGGTCGAATTAGCGGAAGCTGACAAAAAAATTGTGATCACAGGCTGCATGGCGCAGCACTTTCAGGAACAACTTTTAGATGAACTGCCCGAAGCCGTCGCCCTCGTTGGGACAGGTGATTATCACAAAATCGTTGATGTGATTGCACGGGCAGAAGCTGGAGAGCGTGTGAAAGAGGTTTCACAAGAACCGACTTACATCGCAGATGAGACGACCCCTCGCTATCGCACTACGACCGAAGGCGTTGCTTATCTCCGGATTTCAGAGGGATGTGACTATCGATGTGCGTTTTGTATTATCCCGCATCTGCGTGGAAACCAGCGATCGCGCACGATTGAATCAATTGTCCAAGAAGCTGAACATTTAGCCGCTGAAGGCGTGAAAGAGATTATCTTAATCTCGCAGATCACCACCAACTATGGACTTGACCTTTACGGTGAGCCAAAGTTAGCCGAACTGTTGCGCGCCCTTGGAAAAGTGGACATTCCTTGGATTCGGATGCACTACGCTTATCCGACCGGATTGACCCCGAAAGTTATCGAAGCGATTCGCGAAACGCCGAACGTTCTCCCTTACCTCGATTTACCTCTGCAACATTCCCACCCGGAAGTGCTCAGAGCCATGAATCGCCCTTGGCAAGGTCGGGTCAACGACGGCATTATTGAGCGGCTCAAAGCTGAGATCCCGAATGCTGTTTTGAGAACTACTCTGATTGTCGGATTTCCTGGAGAAACCGATGAACATTTTGAACATCTCAAGCAGTTTATTCAGCGTCACGAATTTGATCACGTTGGAGTGTTTACCTTCTCTCCTGAAGAAGGTACTCCCGCCTACGACTTGCCCAATCAGTTGCCCCAAGAGGTAATGGATGCGCGTCGAGATGCCTTGATGCAACTCCAGCAAGCGATTTCTCTTAAACAGAATCGTGCGCAGATTGGCAAAGTCGTAGATGTCTTGATCGAACAAGAAAATCCGCAGACCGGAGAACGAATTGGGCGATCGGCTCGATTTTCTCCTGATGTGGACGGACTCGTATATGTCGAAGGTGAAGCGGCGTTGGGCACGATTGTGCCAGTGACGATCGTGGATGCAGACATTTACGACTTGTATGGTCGAATTGCCACGGCTGCGGACTTGATCCAACTGCCTGCAATGACTGTTTAATCGCTGTGTTGAAACGACGATGTTCCCGTTGTCGCATAGACTGACCGAAATGTTAGACCTTCACTGTTTCTAGCTTTTCATCTCTTTTCCCCGCGCCTTTAAAGTTGGCAATTAACACGTAGTTCGGCTCGAACTGCGACCCGATTCAGACGGTTTTGGTTTATGAAAAGACCGTCTTGAGGTCGAGAATGTTGCCTCTGATGGCGCACGACCATGACTTTTACAGGAGACTCAATGACCCTTTCTTTTCATAGCCTCGGACTGTCTGAAGACCGGATTCGCCATCTCGAAGAACTCGGATTTACTGCTCCGACTGCCATCCAAGCCCAAGCCATTCCTCATCTACTCGCTGGGCGTGATGTCGTCGGTCAAGCACAAACCGGAACCGGGAAAACTGCGGCGTTCGGGCTTCCGATTCTGGAGCGGATTGATACAAAATCCCCCACAGTCCAAGCGCTGATTCTGACTCCGACTCGCGAATTGGCGATGCAAGTTTGCCAAGCGATTCGTACGTTTACAGACGATCGTCGAGTTAAAGTCGTCACGATCTACGGCGGACAATCGATCGATCTACAAGTTGATCGCTTACGTCGTGGCGCTCAAATTGTCGTCGGAACTCCCGGTCGAGTGATTGATTTGCTCGGTCGTGGTGATCTAAGACTCGATAATCTCAGCTGGCTCGTTCTCGACGAAGCAGATGAGATGCTGAACATGGGCTTTATTCAGGATGTTGAGAAGATCTTGAATCAAGCGCCTGTTGAACGTCAAACGACGTTCTTCTCGGCAACGATGGAACCTTCGATCCGCAAGTTGGTCACCAAGTTCTTGCGCTCTCCGGTGACGGTGACGATCGAACAACCCAAAGCCGCTCCTTCTCGCATTAATCAAGTTGCTTACACGATTCCTCGCGGATGGACAAAAGCTCGGGCAATTCTACCGATTCTCGAATTGGAAGATCCCGAAGCCGCAATTATCTTCGTGAGAACTCGTCGGGCAGCCGCAGAATTGACCAGCCAATTACAAGCCGCTGGACATAGTGTGGATGAATACCACGGTGATTTGAGCCAAAGCCAACGTGAACGGCTATTGCTCCGGTTCCGCCAGCAGCAGATCAAATGGGTGGTCGCGACCGACATCGCGGCACGAGGAATCCATGTGGATAACTTGACCCATGTGATTAACTACGACTTGCCGGATAGCGTTGAAAGCTATGTGCACCGGATTGGTCGGACAGGTCGTGCGGGTAAAGAAGGCACCGCAATTTCGCTGGTGCATCCGCTGGATCGTCGCAAACTGCGCGATATCGAAAATCACGTTCGCCAACGCTTAGAGATTAAGCCAGTTCCGACTCGTGCGGAAATTGAAGCTCGCTACTTAGATAAGCTGCAAGCTCAAGTGCGCGAGACGCTAGCAGGAGAGCGAGTCGCATCGTTCTTGCCGATTGTGTCTCAGTTGGCAGAAGATTACGAACCGCATACGATCGCGGCTGCGGCATTGCAGATGATCTACGATCGCACTCGTCCCGCTTGGATTACCATCGGGACTGATCCGACTCCTGAAGAAGAAGCTTCTTCGAGAGGCGGTGCGAAGCAGAAGCCTGTGAAGCGTTCTAGACCTTCTGGAGGACATTCTGCTTCAGGTAGTTCTGGTCAGCGTCGTCATCCTGCGGCACGATCGAAGTAATCTACAATAGATCCCTGTGTATAAAAGACTCCGACTTCTTTAAGAAGTCGGAGTCTTAGAGCTTTTGAACCTTCTTTATGCCAGTTGTTCTTTCTACAGATTTGCTTGCCTTCTATCGTGACCTGAGCCAGCGGACTCTCACCGTCGTTGATCTGGAAACCTCTGGGCATAAACCGCCTCGCAGTCGAGCGATCGAGGTGTCGGTTCTGAATGCAAATTTGAAAGACGGCATTCTGAATCAAGAAACGTATTTGATCAATCCTGGCGTGTTGATTCCGCCGATCATTACGAATATTACGGGCATCACGCAAGACATGGTGGATGGTGCACCGCCGCCGGATGAGGTGTGGCTCAAGTGTTTGCCCTTGTTCGAGCAGGGAACTTTAACGGCTCACAATATTGGATTTGACTATCCGTTTATTCGAGCAGAATATGCGCGGTTGGGGATTCCATTTTATCGATCGCAATCCGAGCAGTTTTGCACTGTTCAATTTGCACGCTTGATGCTCTCAGAGTTGCCTTCTCGGAGTTTGCCGAACTTGGTTAAACATTTTCAGTTTCCAGTTGGCGCATCGCATCGCGCGGAAGCAGACACGATGGCATGTTGGCTACTTGCAGAAATGCTCTTGAAAGAGATTGCAAATGAAGATGATGAAGCGGTTTTAGCAAAAATTGGACAGCAGCTTCTTTCGACGAGTGAGGCTGCCAAACTGATTGGCGGCTCGCAAAAATCAGTGCGATCGCGGCTTGAGCAAGCGGGTGCTGAACCCTATATTTCTCGAACCGGAACACCGTTGTATCGCCGTGCAGATGTTGAGCGTCTTTATTGGCAAAAGCACCAACTTTCTTTGTCGTCTTGAACGGTAAAATAGCAGAACTAAAAGAAATGCAGATTCAATCTTGTTACGGTATCAACTCTTACTAAACTTCGTATCTAGATCCGCTAAGGTCACAGAACTGTGACTCAGGTTAGAAGTCATGCGTCTAGAGCAATTGCAGGCGTTTTTGGCGATCGTTGAAACCGGAAGTTTTCAACAGGCTGCCCGAAAATGTGCGGTCACTCAATCGACTATTAGCCGTCAACTCCAGGCATTGGAAGCTGATTTAGGGATGCCGCTGTTTCATCGGACGACTCAGGCAAAATTAACGATCGCGGGAGAACAGTTTCTACCTCACGCCCGCAAAATTTGCCAGGAATGGCAGAATGCCATCAGTGAGTTGGAAGAGTTGCGATGCGGCAAACAGCCAGAACTATGTGTTGCAGCCATTCATTCGGTCTGTGCGTTTCATTTGCCGCCTGTGTTGCAGCAATTTTGTCAGGACTATCCTGACGTTCAGCTTCGCGTCACTTCGTTAGGGAGCGATCGCGCGTTAAAAGTCCTGAAAGATGGCTTGGTAGATTTGGCGATCGTGATGAATAACCGCTTTCTCACTGCGAGTCCAGAAATGGTTGTAGATGTTCTTTACGACGAGCCTGTTCGGGTTCTGATGGCAGCCGATCATCCTTTGACGAAATTTGATCAAGTGCCTTGGTCAGAATTGGTTCGCTATCCGCAAGTTGTTTTCAAAGATGGATACGGAATGCAACGGCTTGTCCAAGAGCAGTTTCAGCGGCAAGGAGTTACGTTGAAAGCAGCTTTGGAGCTGAATACTTTAGATGCATTTCGCGGTGTTGTGCGGCAGGGAGAATTGATTGCTTTGTTACCGCAAGGCGCGATTCAGGATGTGCATTTAGATTCGACTTTAGTGATTCGATCGACGAGCGATCCGGTTTTAGTGCGACAAGTGGTGTTGGTGACGACGCAAGATCGATTGCAAATTCCACCGATTCAACGATTTCGGGCATTGGTGCAGGAAATCATGCATCCTGCATTTCTGAAGCGAAGTCCGAGTGCGATCGTGTGAAGGCGTTTGAGCAGGAAACAATCTGGTATTGTGGAACCCTTTGGAAGGTTGCAGCGGTTCATTCATTCTGTAGGCAAGCACTATGAGTTACGAGTTCCGGGAGTTACTTAAAAAAGTTGGCAGTGGGCCGCATACAAGCGAAAATTTGACGCGCCAAGAGTCAGAAACTGCGACTCGCTTGATGCTGCTGCAAGAAGCAACTCCGGCTCAGATTGGGGCATTTATGATTTCTCATCGCATCAAGCGCCCAACGGGTGAAGAACTAGCCGGGATGTTGGATGCCTATGATGCGTTAGGTAAAAAGCTGCCCCCGATCGCATCCAAGATCCCAGTGATGGTGATGTGTAACCCCTATGATGGTCGATCGAGAACTGCGCCTTTAAGTCCGCTTGTTGCGATCGTTTTAGCAGCAGCAGGAGTTCCAGTTGTACTGCACGGCGGCGATCGCATGCCAACCAAAGAAGGCGTTCCGTTGATTGAGCTTTGGGATGGGTTAGGCGTGAATTGGAAAACCGTGTCGCTGGAACAGATTCACGCAATTTTGCAGCAAACTGGATTAGGATTTGTCTACTTGCCGCATCATTTTCCGTTGGCTCAAGGATTGGTGGAGTATCGAGAGCAAATTGGCAAGCGTCCGCCGTTTTCGACGCTGGAATTGATGTGGAATCCGTATGCAGGCGAGTCGCATTTGATTTGTGGGTATGTTCATCCGCCGACTGAAGGCATGTTTCGCGATGCCTTTGCGCTGCGAGGAACCACATTATTTACCACGGTCAAAGGATTAGAAGGCAGTTGTGATTTGCCGCGCGATCGAACGGCGATCATTGGGATGGCAGCGGGAGAAAAGTTCGATCGCTTAACGTTGGTTCCTCGCGATTATGGATTTGCCGCAAAAGAATTGCCGTTAGTCTCGAATGAGGATCTGATCGATCAGATGCGGGCAGCGACGAGAGGTGAGCCTTCGGAACTGATGCAAGCGACCATTTGGAATTGTGGATTTTATCTCTGGAGAGCCGGAGCCTGCACGAGTCTTGAATCAGGATTTTCGCAAGCGCAGGCGATTTTAGAACTAGGACAGGCGGAGCGGAAATTACAGCAGGTGATTCATGCGATCGAAGCGTGTCGCTCAGTTCTCAGTAATTAAAAAGCCTTGCAGTCTATAGTAGTCCTACATATGAGGTGGGGAGTGGGGAGTGAGGATCTTCTACTCCCTACTCCCCACCTTTTTTAGTCCTTACAACTCAAACAGACTCGCTATACGCTCACACACCTCGCTAAAATAGAGGCGTTGCTTATGAAATTGCTATGCCTCCTCGTTGGTCTCGAATCCCTGATCGTAAAGACGCAGACTATCGCCAACTCGACGATCGTATGACGTTTGCGACGCATGTTGCTTTATTTGCGGCTGCAAACTCTGGCATGTGGTTTTTCAGAATTTTACAAAAAGCCGATTGGTCATGGTCAGTTTGGGTGACAGGTGCTTGGGCTAGTGTCTTAGTGGCGCATGCGATTTATATTTTTGCGATCGCAGACTACTCTGAACCTGTTGTCGCCACTTCTCAACCGAAAGGCTTTAAACCTAAAGAGAAACCCTCAAAATCACCCAAGAGATAGGAGAATTTGGCATCGTAGATTCAGTATGGTTTGAAAGTTGAACCCTGAAAAAGTCTTATGGCAAACTCCACAACTTCAGAAACAATCGAAGCCTTAGCTGCTGAAATCGGCGAATCAGTGTATATCGACATTGCAAAATGGCATCTCTATCTCAACGATGCTCATTTGCATACGGTTTTAGCAGAACGGCTTTTTCCGCTTGTCTCGAGTGGGGCAGCGATTCAAGAAGATGACGTGCTGAACATTGTCCAAAGCATTCTGGTGAAAGTTGGCGGAGGGAAACGCGAAATTCCCTTGCTCGATCTACTTCCTATGCAGTGCCAAGTCAGCTTGATCGATACGTTGGAAGAGTTTCAACGCAATCTGTAGCAGACGGTATTAGGCAAAGAATGGTGAGTCCGCTTCTGATGGACTTGATTGAAGGGCGTCTGAATTCTATTGACTATCTTGTCGAAGCTAGAGTCTTATGTAGTCTGTCGAATCGGAATCTGAATCAGAAATTCTGTCCCCTCTCCTTCTGTTGAGCAACACTCTAATTTGCCGTGGTGCTTCTCAACAATTAATTGATAACTAATCGACATTCCCATTCCTGTTCCTTTCCCTACAGGCTTTGTCGTAAAAAATGGGTTGAAGATTTTCTGCTGGATTTCTGAGGAAATTCCTGTGCCGTTATCGCTGATCGCAATTTCGACCGATTCTCCAACGACTGAGGTGCGGATCGTGATTTGAGGTTGGGAAGTTGATTCGAGTGCGTCGATCGCATTGCTCAGAATATTCATAAAGACTTGATTGAGTTGTCCAGCTTGGCACTCAACTTTCGGCAGTTCACGATAATCTCGCCGAATCTGAATTTCTGGGCGTTCAGGAGATGCCTTCAAACGATGACATAGAATGAGTAGCGTACTTTCAATCCCCTCATGGAGATCGACCGCTTTAAATTCAGCTTCGTCGAGCCGAGAAAAATTTCGCAACGATAATACAATCTCTCGAATGCGCTCGGTTCCCAATTGCATCGAACCCAAAATTTTTCGTAAATCCGACTGAATGAATCCTAGGTCAGACTCTTCTGCCACAGCTTGAATCGCTGCAGCTGGTTCTGGGTAATACGCTTGATAGAGTTTGAGTAAGTCTAGAATATTGTCAGTATATTCTTGTAAGTAGGATAAATTCCCGTGAATGAAAGAGACGGGATTATTGATTTCATGAGCAACTCCCGCGACCAGCTCTCCAAAGCTCGACATTTTTTCAGCTTGGACTAGTTGGAGTTGAGTTTGGGTGAGGTCTTGTACAGTCTGCTCTAGTTGTTGAGTGCGTTCCTGCACTTTTTCTTCAAGCGTATCTTTAGCAGTTTCGAGATCTTCGATCATCGTGCGAATTTGTTGATCGATCGGTTGAGCAATCGATCGACTTAAAACCCAAGCCACAGCCCCTGCCATAGCAGGAAGTAAAATCATGAGAAATCCTGACCAGCGTTGGGTGATGTTGACGTCTTCTACTGCATTCTGCTGAATCTGTGCAGCAATTTTTTGACTATCGTTCAGCAGCGTGGCGAGTGGATATTCAGTCGCTTGAAAGTCGGAGCTTTCCTGCCCTTTGGCATCTAGGAGTTGCTTACGCGCTTTGAGAGCGGCTGCAATCTTCTTCGTTTTGGATGCATCGAATGGCTTTAGGGATAAACTTGCCTGCTCTTGCCGTGGGTCAGCGATTCCAAACTGATGAAATGTGTTCTCCTTGAGTAGAAATTTTTCATGGGATTGCTTCCACCGCTGCCAATCCCAAAGAAAGGTTTGCTCAAATTGAAGTGTCCCTTCAAAGTTTGACGATCGCAGCGTCTGGGTCATGCCTTGGTTGATTTGTTCCCAGGCGGTTTCAATTCGGCTCAGCGCAACGGTGCGCTCCTGTTGAGAAAGTTCATGCTGAAGTAGAGTATTTTGTGCGGCTGCAATTTGCGATCGCCCTTCAATCATTTTCCAGAGTCCATTGGCTTTGGTCAGACTCGTTTGGCTTAGATAAGCCGTGCTTTGCAGCAATCGATTGATAGTACTGGAACTACTTGCAAGCCCGATCAAGGCGATCGACGTTGGAACCAAAAAGGCAAAAAATAATTTTGTCTGTAAATTGATACGCGTAAGCATATAAACTTCATTTCAGGGCTAGAAATGAAAATAGGTTCGTATTTCTCAACATGCCCAGAAGTTTTTGCAGATCCGCAGTTCATTTGAAATGTAGAAAAACTAAATGCGAGTCGATCTTCGCTGATCCAGCCATTGCTGAAGAATGATAGCGGCAGCTTTACGATCGATTAATTCCTTATTTTCTCGCAGCGAAATCCGCGCCGCTTTCATTGATTCTTCTGCTTCAAAACTAGTCAAGCGCTCATCGATAAATTCAAACGGTAACGATAACGCTTTTGAAATCGTTTCAGCAAATTTCTGAATTTGGATGGCTTGTTTCCCAAGGGTTCCATCCATTGAATAAGGCAAGCCGATCACCAGAATTTCAACTTGGCGATCGACTACGATTTGACGCAGTTCTTCGATCGTTTGCGAGTACGATTTGCGCCGAATCGTGGTTAGCCCTGTGGCAATTAATCCTGTTCCATCACAGCCCGCAACTCCAATGCGTTTCTGACCCACATCTAGTCCAAGGGCTGCAACTCTTTCCATTTAGCAACAGGGATCTTCACGGTGCGGGTCTTGAGCCATCTTGAGCAGTTCTTGCACATTTTTTGGCGTTTCAGACTTTGGTTCTGGCTGATCTGGAGACGTAATTTTCGTCGATTTCATCATCGAGATTCGTCCTGGCACCGGCTTCCGAGCAGGCTGCAAGCCTTGCAGCATCTCTGCCAACTGTAATCCTTCTGCGATCGATTTTGTTTCTCGAACTTTGTGCCAAACTGAACGCGACATCAAGAGCGTATGTCCAATCCGCTCTGCGCCAATGCTATCCAAATATCCCTCGCGCTCAGGCTGATAATCCGGCGATGCAATTTGCAGTTCTTGAGCCGGGAGATCCTGCATGATTCGCGCCATCTGCGCCATCAATTCAGGATAGAGCCAGGTGTAAGCAGGATTGACGGTGAGCTGTGCCGTATGCGGTTGTGAACCGTCGCGGCTGAGTCGTAGTTGGAAATATCCGATTGCCGCTTTGCGCTGCGGCTCAAACACATATCCACTCACAACTTCAGTGCGCGTCAAAATCTGCTTTGCCCACTCGACCAAGCTGCCAAATACACTGGTCTTAAAATCTTGGATATGTCGATCGAACACCTGCCGTACCAGCGGTGGCATTGCCATCGTGTCCAACTGATAGAGCAGTTGAGCATCGGCATTACTGACGGGCAGCAAATTCGGTAAGTCTGGCTCACGCTCAGCTAGCGTCTGAAGTTGCTCGGTCGAAATCGACCAATAGGTCATATTCGCCAAAGGTTGAAATCCATTATGGCGATACAGATCTAAGGCTGACTTGTCGTTGACATCAATTTCTAAAACCCAGGTTCGCGCTTGCCAAATTCGCTCGAGACAGAATCGAATGAGCAGCGATCCCACATCGACTTTCGTGAGAACTTGTGCTTCTGCCTGGTCAGATTCCACGATCGCAGGAGTGACCATGACGCGATCGACTCTCCAAGTGCTGCCTGTCCGATTAAAAGGCGAGACTCGAATCATGCCCTGAATCTTTTGATTCAATTCAGCCACATGCACACAGGAGAGCGACTGAAAAGGATTGGGAAACAGGCTGAGCACCTTCAGAACTCCGTACCAATTCCGCAGCGATACCGTTTTCTCGCGCACGGTCGAGCAGTGGGGCAAGTTGATTTCTGGCGATTGCTGAGCAAGTTGATCAATCGCATCGAGATCACGATATTGGACAGGACGGATGACAACGGAAGCAGTCTTCTGAGGAAGTCGAGACATAAGGATATCAGCAGCAATTCAACCCCAGGTTAAGCGTTGGGCAAGGGCATTAGGTAAACCTTAAGGGGTATTTATTTAAGGTTATTTTGCCGATTGCAGCCCAACAGTAGCGCGTTCTGTAAAGGTATCGGTCGGACGAATCAGAACTACAGGAGTCTGTTCGTTGGCATTCCCAGCAGGATTGCTGATGAGAGCTTGATGCAGCAAGGACGTAGATACGCCTGACGATGCTGCTAATATTTTAACTCGTTTCAAGTCGTTCACATCCACAATTGCCGCAGATAGCCCAGTTTCTCGTTGAATGCGATCGCATAATTCCTGAGAGTTTTCAGGACCCATGACGATAAATTGGTCATAGGGCGGAATTGTTCCAGTCACGTCATCGATCAATCGCGCTTGTTCACCTGCGAGGCGGTAGAACATGCCTTTCACCCCAAAAATTTTCGCGATCGAGCCAACAATAAATGCAAACAGTACCCGTGCTTCGCCTTCGATATCAATCAGCGATTGCAGTCCGCAAGCAGTCGCCAAACTGGAGGTCGGATGGAACATGTAAGATAGCCGAGTTGCTAACCAACCGGGTTTGATCTCGCTGGGATGGCGGTAACGACCTTGCATAATCGCGATCGGAGATTCACCGATCGTCACAATATCCCCGGGTTGAGCATGAGGCATGACATACCGTTTCACGACACTCACGGGATCATCTAAGTGCGTCAGCAAATGGGTCTTAATCGGCAACACATCAGCATTTTGTGCAGGTCGCCAGCGTTTTGAGTCTTCGACTGCCGGGAACTTCAGGGGCACGATGACATGGCGAATTTTGGGGAATCGACCTCGAGAGCCATAGGAAACGTAATGCAGTTGAATCCAAGCGACTTTTAATTCGCTGAGGTTGGCGCCTTCGATTTCGACAATCACTTCGATTGGGTCATGTCCCATACTCTTAATGATGTGGGCTTCCCAATAGCCATCATTGCGAGGTTCTGCGCCTTGGAAGCGGGGAATGATCCGAGTTTTGACTTGAATCCCCTCTAGGCTGCCCGAAGAAAGGAGTTGAACTTCTGCATGAACCGTAGGAGCCATGACTTCTAAACGGCGCGTTAAATTGGTCAATTCGATCTGACCGACTAGAACGTATCGCTGGGGTTCGTAGACTGCGAGTTCCCATTTGCCCGAGGTCATCTCCAGTGTATTGCTTGGACGCTGCCAATATTGAGCTTCGAGCAGCAACAAGACGAGCAGAACGAATCCGACAAGACCAGCGAGAATGCCAATTAGAATAACCACAAAAGCTCCTTGTACCGTTGCCAGAAAAAGATATACGTGACGCGCACGATCGTCAACATATTGCCATACAAGATTATGATGTTTCGCGATTTTTTGAACGTCGTTCTTCGCGATTGCGGTCTTCCCAAAACCATGCTTCATCGGATTGTTTTTTAGCCGATTCGATTCTTGGGATCGCCCAACTTAAGTATTCTGCGTGTCGATCGCAACCGAGCCAGTTCCGTCCGAGTTGTTCGGCAACGACTGCAGTTGTGCCGGAACCCAGGAACGGATCGAGAATGCGATCGCCTTTTTGAGAAGAAGCCAAGACGAATTTTCTCACCAATTCTTCAGGTTTTTGGGTGGGATGGGGTGTTTTTTCATTCATGCCATTACAGGTGGTTGGCACTTCAATCACATCGCGAGGCTTTGCGCCTTTTGGGTGAGGCTGCCAAAGCTTTGTTACTTTTTTACCCTTGCCGTATTGGCTGGTTTCGGCTTGCGGATGGTCGGGATATTTCAGGGTGTGTTCACCGTAACGAGTGCGGATGTTCTCAATCGATAGGGTGAATTTTCTTGATTTGCGAAAATGCAAAATGCTTTCATGCGATCGACCCCAATCATTTGATAAGTTCGCTTTATTTTTGTAGTGCCAAATCAGCCAGCGACATCCTTGAAAAAACTGTGACGCTGGAAGTTTTAGATCAGCCAATATTTCAGAAAAGCCACAAATATAAAACGTTCCTGTCGGCTTGAGAATTCGGGCGACTTGTTCAATCCATTGCAGTGACCATTCGAGATACAATTTCTGAGATTCAAAACTGTCCCATTCTGCTTTTTTAAGATTGTAAGGCGGATCGGCAAACACTAAATCGATCGACTCAGAAGGTAGTGATTTCAGCCATTCAACCGCATCGCCGAGCCAAAGCTGACCGTTATCATGGGTGTAGAAAAGTTTAGGAGATGATATTTCTTTTCCTGAATGGGTCACTGTATGATCAAGCGATTTAAGATGATCAATAGCCGATTCAAACTGCGGCATATCTAACAGAAAAATGGTGCATTAGCACTATATCCGATCGATTCATTCTTTTTACTTTGTGATGCAATATTCTGTCCATCCACCGAGCGAATTTATTTGTCAGCATTCTGAGAAGTTATTGCCAGATTGGTCTGACCCAATTCGCTCGATCGTGGTGGTTCTACAGCCTGCCGATCGCGAGTTAACAGAACACTGCCCGGAAGCGGATCATCAAAAGCAAGTGTTGCGATCGCAGTTTCTCTCTTTTGGTTTGAAAGTGACAGAAATGCTCCGCCAACAAGGGCACTTAGCGGATTTGTTTGATCCGAAAACGGGGTTGCCGATTTTGTCAGAATCCGGGTCTTTGCGGCTCGATGATGTGGCGGTTGTGCGATCGACATTAGGATATGCAACAAAAGCGATCGGCAATTGCTTCACCGTGATTCATCCCCGATGGGGTAGTGCCGTTTATCCTTCGATTTTGATGTCTTCTGCAAGTCGAGAGTTAGTTGAATCGATCGTCGCAGGTTTGCTGGAATGCCACCATTCTTTGAGAGGCTGAGGCAGTTTGCACCAATACAACGTCATGACGATTGGCTCGTGCGCCTCACGTCCGACGATTTCGACGCTGTAAGAAGGACTGTTGCGAGTTGCCAAATCGACAATAAACCGTCGTCCAATTCTGCGCCAACTGGGTTCTTTTCCACGCCATTCGATTCGGCAGCAGGGGTAGGGAAGCTGTTCTCGATCGAATAAGCGACAGCAAGCGCCAATTACGCGATAGGTAAAATGTCCACCGGGGCTGGAAAAAGTGTGCCCATGAGTAAATGGATGAGATGTGGAAGTAGACGTGAGTTCAGAGCTGTTTGACATATGAAATAAACAGTGGGGCAGGCATCTTTGCCTGCCTCTGGATTTGAGTGGGCAAGATACCTACCCCACGGTAGACATGAGAGATCAGCTTAGTAGCCTTCCTCTTCATATTCGGGTTGCTTTTGTTTCGGCTTCTCAGGAATGTTGAGCGGAATCCGTTCAGATTCATCCTCTGTGTCTTCAGCCGGGACTTCTAGCGTGTCTTCATCCTCTTCGGCTTCAGCTTGAGGCTGTTCTGCCCAAGGATCTTCATCGAGATTGCCGGGTTCAAAGCTGTCTGGAGTCGGTTGAGTTCCCGGTTCTGTATCCACGACCGGGGTGTAATCTACAACGATCGCTTCTTCTTCCTCTTCGTCTACCCAGGTTGATTTGGTGTCGAGATTATCCTCTTCATCATCGACGGTTGCCAAACTGCCCCAGTTATCCAATTCGTCTTCTTCGTCTTCTTCGTACGCTTCTGGCGGTGGATAGGCTTGCGCTTCGCGATATTGCTGACGCGGAGGTTCTTGATTTCGCTCGATCGGAATCGGTTCACGATAACGCGGCTCGTCGTCATAGCCTAAATCGTCATCGCTCCAAGTTTCTTCAACGGGTTGTTGAATGCGTGGCTGCACATTTACTTGAGTCGGCTGACCCGAAGGAAGCTGATTTTCAGGACGGGCTGGAGCCAAATATTGCGGTTCGTCTTTTTCCCAGGGGGCACGACCAATGCCGAGACGTTCAAGCACGCCGACGCTGAGTTGATTCATGCGGTCTTCCGAGCCTTCGACGACGATGAGGCGATCGGGACCACTGCTGACGATTTCATCGATCGAGAGTTCGTAGGTGCTGACAACTTGATCGGGAATGAGTGGAAGCCCGATTGATGCGATCGTTAATGCATCTAATCTGCCGCTGTCGATATCAAATCGAAATCCCCGAACTTTTCCAAGCAGTTCGCCCGTTTCGGTAATCACTTCGTACCCGATTAAATTGCTGTAGCCTTCAAGATCGACATCTTCGATCACATCTTCATCATCGACTAAGATCACATCCCCAATCTGGCGAATGCTATCGAGCATCATCGGTTGAGCAGTGCCGTAGAACAGATTCGGGCGCAAACTGAGGGCAACAACCGCTTGGCTGTCAATGTCCACCCAAAGCTGACTCACCACGCCAAGCCGTTTGCCTGTGGTGCGTGTAATCACCTGAGTTCCAAGTATGTCGGAGCGTTGGCGAAATTCTTCTGTCATTGAGTCCCGAATCCTGTCTATTTACGCTTTTTTCTAATTATCAAACCATATGAAGGATCAAACGATACGGAATGCCGAACGTGATCCGATTCTTAAACACTTTGAGGAAGCTTGATACCCAGGACTTGGGTAAAGGCTCCTCGTGCTTGAGTAACCCCGATCGTTCGCTGAGCGCGTTCGATCATCGGACGACGCAAACTCACGACAATAAATTGAGCTTGTTGCGCCTGCTGCTGAATCATTTTAGCTAATCGCTCGACGTTTGCTCCGTCTAGGAACATATCAACCTCGTCAAACGCGTAGAACGGGGAGGGACGATACCGCTGAAGGGCGAAAATGAAACTCAGAGCAGTCAAAGATTTTTCACCCCCAGACATGGAGGCAAGCCGTTGCACAGGTTTGCCTTTCGGGTGAGCGATCAGGTTCAATCCGCCGTTAAATGGATCGTTTGGATCTTCAAGCTGTAAACGCCCGTCGCCATCTGATAAGGTGGCAAAGATCTTCTGGAAGTTCAAATCAACCGCTTCATAGGCTTCCATGAAGGCACGCTGTCGCAGAGTGGTAAAGTTCTCAATTCTTAACAGCAACTCAGTACGTTCTTCTTGTAACGTTTCGAGTTTTTCGGTGAGTTCGTCTAACCGGGCTTGAGTGCGATCGTATTCTTCTAACGCCAACATATTCACAGGTTCCATTGCCTGAAGGCGTTTTTGCATCGAACGGAGTTCGTGCTGAAGTTGTCCGAGATCGCGAGTGGCATTGTCGGGAATTTCAGGAACCAGATCAGGCAGTTCGGCGCGTTGGGCTTCGAGGGCTGCTTGCTGTTCAGCGAGGCTAGCTCGACGAGATTGCTGAGTTTCTAGCGTTTGATCACGTTGCCAAATGTGCTGCTGCTGGCGATTCTGAAGTTCGCGGAGCTGTCGATCGACCGCATCGCGTTTGTGTCGTTCTTCGCCTAAGGTTTTATCGAGTTCAGCAAGTGTGGCTTTGAGTTCGGTGATCTGGGTATTGACGGCAGTTTGTTGATTTGTATTTTCTGATTGCTGCTGCAATTGCAGAGTTTGCTGGGTTCGAGATTCCTGAATTCGGATCTGTCCCTGCTCGATTTTTTCTTGTAACAGCTTTCTCTGAGTTTCGAGGTCTTGGGAGCGTTGTTCGATCGCTCTTAAATCTCCCTCTTTCTGGTTCAGATCGGTTTCTAATTCCCGAATGCCCGCTTGAATTTGCTGCCATTCGCTATGAGACTGCGATTGCTCTAATTCCGCCAAGGTCGTTCTTAATCGGGCTAAATTCGCCTCTTGAACTGGAAGTTCCGACTCTAAGACTTGTAATCGAACTTGCGCTGCTGCCAGTTCTTTTTGATTGGTTTCAAGCTGCTGGGTGAGTTGAATTTGTTGTTTTTCCAAGCGATCGAGTTCGACTTTGGCTTGATCCGCTTTGACTTTCAATTCTGCGTGTTGTTGACGCGCATCGCTGAGAAATTTGGTGCGGTCTTTCTGAAGAATGGTTGCTTTCGCGATCGAGCTTTCACAATGTCCCAAAATCTGATCGATTTCTTGCAGTCGCCGCTTTAATGCTGCGATTTCCGGTGATTCTGCGGCTTGACCTTTGCCAAATCGTAACGACGATCGAGCGCCGCTACTTCCCCCGGTCATTGCTCCACTCGATTCGAGTAATTCGCCATCTAAGGTCACAATCCGATATTGCCCGATATGTCGTCGCGCATCAGAGAGTGTCTCAAAGACAACAGTTGTACCGAAGATGTAAGCAAATACGTCGTAATAGCGATCCTCGAAGTCGATTAAATTAATCGCGTAATCAATGCAGCCCTGCATCGATCGCATCGTGGCACGATTGGGAATATGAGGCGGCTTGAGTTTATTGAGCGGTAAGAATGTGGCTCGTCCAGCCCGACGCTGTTTGAGAATATCGATCGCGGCAGCAGCGATCGCATCATCTTCGACGACAATATTTGCCAGTCGCCCACCGGCTGCGGTTTCTAAGGCAAGCTGATAGCGCGAAGTAACCTGTCCGAGTTCTGCGACTAAGCCACACACTCCGGATAGTCCCATTTTCATGATGACTTGTGAAGCCTGAGTGCCTTGTGCTTCTTGCACTGCTTGCGTTTGGGCTTCTAATTTATCTAAGGCGCGTTGCTTATCTCGTTGTTCAGCAAGTAATCGTTTCTCAGTTTCTTGTTGAATCTGCAACTCTTGTTCAACTTCCGCGAGCGCTTGCGCCATCGATTGAACTTGCTGCGTCGCGGCTGCAAATCGTTGAGTGATATCTGCTGCTGCGATCTGCTGCTGATTCAATTCGGCTGTAGTTGTTCTGAGGGCTTCTGTTTGCTCTTGAACTTGGCGATCGAGTTGATTGGTTTTCTCTCTCAATCCAGCTTGTTCAGACCGTTGCGGCTCCAAAGCCTTGATCAAGGTCTCGATGTGATGGTGCAATTGAGTTTGTTCTTGCACCCAAGCTTCTGCATTGGCAGCCGAAGCATTTGCCTGTTCGCGTTTCTGCTCAAGTACTGCCTTGGCTTGATCACGCTTCTGAGTTGCTGCAATCAGCTCTTGGGTTTCGATAGATTCTTTCTCGCGAGTCAACGCTGCCAAGGTCTGCATGTTTTCTTGAAGGTCTTGCTGCGCTTTGGATAAAGTCGCAATCAAATCCTGGCTTGATTTCTGCAAGTCTTGCTGTTGACGTTCTAACTGACGCAGTTCTGCTTCTCGTGCTGCGAGAGTTGATTGCACAGCGATTTGTTCTTCTTCACCCAGCGATCGCACATGAGCATTCAGTTTCTCTAATTCGGCAGTCACTTGATTGATTTCAAGTTGCAGTGCTGCTAACTGTTCAGTCAAATCAGCGATCGCTGTTTCATCCGACTGAATTTGCTCTTGTAATTTGCGAACGCCTTGAGCTGCCTGTTCGTAACGGATGACGACTTCCCATTGCTCTTTCGCTTGAAGTTCTGCGCGCAGTTTTTTGTATTTCTCGGCTTTGATCCGATCTTGAGCTAAGCGATCGCGCTGCTCGATCAATTCACGCTCGACAATATGAAATTTATCTTCTTGATCTTTTACGGCATCGAGCTTGTCTTTCGCTTGGTTGATTTTGCGATCGAATGAAGCAACTCCTGCCAATTCATCAATGATTTCACGACGTTCTCGCCCGTTCATCGAAATGATCCGAGTTACGTCCCCTTGCAAGACAACGTTATATCCCTCAGGATAGATCCGCATCCGGTTCAACTGCTCATGCAGTTCTGTTAACGTACAGGGTTCATCATTGATGAAATAGTTTGACGTATACGTTCCCTGCTGTGTTACTCGCAATTTACGAGTCACTTTCCACTCTGCGTTAATTTCGCCGTTGCTGTTACCATTTTCAGAACCGTTTAATTCATAAACGACATCTGGTGCAGAGACATGACCATTCTCATGATGTTCATTTGCCGAACTCTGACTTGGCTCATTCAATGAAACATCGATATTACTTTCATCTGGATTGCTGAGAGCATTAAACAGATCTAATTCATCTGATAGATCAAATACTGTTGTCACTGCCGCTTCGACGGTTGCTCGCCCTTTCGTGGCCTGTGCATGATTTACCAGGTCAGGCAATCGCTCAGCCCGCATCCCTTTTGAGCCTGCTAGCCCTAAGCAAAAGAGCAATGCATCCAGTAGATTTGACTTCCCTGATCCGTTTGGACCTGAGATCACGGTGAACCCTGGCAGCAACGGAATCGGCGTTGTGCCGCCAAAAGACTTGAAATTTGTTAGTTCAACACGCTTAACGTACACAGGGAGTCAGTAAAAAACAGTGTTTAGTGTAGCCCGGAATCAAACAAGTGAGCTAAATTAGCGGAATTTCTATAATAGATAGCACACTTAGAACGTCTGATCTACAAAAAATCAAACGGATTTGTGCAATTCTACTGCGATCGATCAGATTGTCAAGGTGATTTTCCCGTGCGTTAGCGTATTTTAGCGATCGAGACTCACATATCGCCAGCGTTTACAATTCAGTCACAGGTGCAGAATCAATCAGGAAAGGTCCTTTTTCTGGTCTCCCAATTGAAAATCCAAAATTCAAAATCGTCTCCCTCTTCCCAATCCGGGGAAATCTAGATCAGTAGACCTACCTCAGATTTGACCTGTTTTTGGGAAAGCCTCATGATAAAAGCATTTCATAGCCCTGACGATCGCCATTCTGCGATTTCTGCTGTCACCAATCAATCTCCGGATGCCCTCGCATCCTTCTGGGAAGAACTGGAAGAACAGCTAGATGAGGAAAACCCTGAAGAACAGCAAATCGCCAAAAGCCCAACGTTGACGATCGATCTTGAAGAAGCGAAATCCGCGATCGAGTCTCCGGTCACTCCAGAAGCGAAACCTCGCTATATTCAAGGTGTTGTGTCGGGTCAACAGGCATGGCTCGTCACCAATTTGCTGAGAAGTGAATCGATGAGTCTTAAACAACCGCAAATGGTTTGGACGATCGGGCGTAATCGATCGGCAGCATTGCCCCTACAGGATCGTAAGCTTTCTCGTCGTCATGCTGTGATTCTCTATGTTGTGAATGAAGGCTTCTACTTCGTTGATCTCAATAGCATGAATGGCTCGTACATCAACGGAACAAGAGTTCAACAGCGCCAGCGCCTTCAGGATGGGGATTGCCTCTGCGTCGGTAGTACTCGCTTTTTCTTCTTTACAAGCGTGCAAGAACGCGCGTCAGAAGCCCTGCATCCTGAAGTATTAGCCCGTCTGAATGATGCAGAATCCCGGAACAGAGAATTTATTGACTTTTCAGAGTTGCAGGAAGAGATCTCCTTCAACGTGCCTCAATAGCGCCCCTAAAAAGAAAACTCTGTCTGAATCTCGCATCGGGTTTGGGCTGCATCGATCTCTTAAAACTGTCGTGTCCAGTCATGCCAGCGTTCGACAATCACTTTCGTCTGGGTGAAGAATTCGATCGCTTGCCATCCTTGACCATGCAAATCCCCAAAAAAGCTTTCTTTCCAACCACTAAACGGAAAGAATGCCATCGGTGCTGCAACTCCAATATTAATTCCGATATTCCCCGCTTCAGCTTCGTAGCGGAATTTTCGGGCTGCAGCTCCACTAGAAGTAAACAGGGAAGCCATGTTTCCGTATTGGCTTTGATTGATCAGGGCGATCGCGTCATCAATTGAATCGAGATGAATCAAGCTCAGCACTGGTCCAAAAATCTCAGTTTTAGCAATTTCACCTGCCGGATCAATGTTCTGCAAAATGGTTGGTCGAACAAAGTGACCTTGCTCATATCCAGAAATTTTGGGTGCTCGACCATCGACTAAAACAGTTGCACCTTCTGTTTCTGCTTGTTGAATGATAGTTTCAATTCGGGTCTTACTTTGATGAGTGATCACAGGTCCCATTTGTACCCCGGAATCTAGTCCAAACCCAACTTGGCGCGAGGTTGCAGCTTCAGCGATCGCATCTGTAAAAGTAGATTTTGCACTGCCAACTGTAATGGCAATTGAAGCAGCTAAACATCGTTGTCCTGCACATCCAAAAGCACTATCTGCCATAATTTTCGTTGTCATCGCAATATCTGCATCCGGTAGCACAATGACGGGATTTTTCGCGCCACCTTGGCACTGTGCCCTTTTCCCATTTGCGGCTGCCCGACTATAGACATATTTCGCGACTCCCGTCGATCCGACAAAGCTAATCGATCGAATTGCGGCATGATCCAGCAAAGCATCGACCACTTCTTTCGCTCCATTGACCAGATTGACCACGCCTTTGGGTAAGCCTGTTTGTTCGAGCAAAGTAAAGATGCGCTGCATGGTCAGAGGCACCCGTTCAGACGGCTTAATAATGCAGGTGTTGCCACATGCGATCGCATAAGGCATAAACCAAAATGGGATCATGCCTGGAAAGTTAAACGGTGTAATGACTGCAGTGACTCCCAGCGGTTGGCGAATCATATGTTCATCAATGCCGCGCGCAATGTCTTCTGAGTTATAGCCCTGCATCAAGATCGGAATTCCACAGGCGACTTCGACATTCTCGATCGCGCGTCTCATTTCGCCTTTGGATTCTGCAAGCGTCTTGCCACATTCGAGTGTAATCGTCTGGGCAATGTCCTCGAAATGCTCCTCGAGCAATGCCTTGAGCTTGAATAAATACTGCACGCGTTCAGTCGCGGGCGTGCGTCGCCAGGTTTGAAATGCAGTTTGAGCAGCTTGAGCGGCTCGATCGACTTCACGCGCAGGCGAGAGCGGAACTTTACTTAAAACTTCGATCGTGGCTGGATTTCTGACTTCTAAATAAGTTTCAGTTTCGGGAATAGACCATTCGCCATTGATATAGTTTTGAACGATCGAAGAGTGCGTCATATCGGTTCCTCACTTCTATGAGAAGATCTTGCCGCAACTTCGTTGGATTAAGCTACCTGAAATAGATTGAAAAATGCGGATGAAAGGACTTGAACCTTCACTTCTTGCGAAACCAGAACCTAAATCTGGCGCGTCTACCAATTCCGCCACATCCGCGCAATGAGAAATATTATAACAGGGATAAGGAGAAAGGAAACAATTTGTTCTCCTCATCCCGACAAAATGCTGTTAAGGCAGACTGCCCAGACTGAGAGGAATAAGATTGCCTTCGATCGTGAGTCCCAAGAGTATGTTCTCGCCGGAGCGGATAGGTTTGCCAGTAAGGGCGCAGCGATCGTCGGTTTGAGCGGTAGCAGATAGAGTGGCACGCACATCGGCGGATGAGAGAGAGGGGGAATAGCTGCCCGATCGCTGTTGCACATAGTTCCACAAAATGTCGCGAATGAGCGCTTGATAGCCTTGGTTGCCAGAAAGTGCTTTTAGCTCCTCCTTCAACTCACGCTCTAAACGGATGCTCGTCACTTCCATTTCCGTTGTGCTGGTGCGAGTTAAGGTATGCATGAACGGTCTCCTTTTGGAATAGGTTTGTCAGATTTATAATACAAGTGTAGTACGTGATTTCGTCAACTGTCAGATCTTTTATGTAAATCCAGAATTGCTTCGATGCGATGGCGCTGGATTTTTCCTTGCAAACTTCGTGGGATCTGAGCGACAGCGATCCATCGTTTAGGAATTTTGAATGAAGTTAAGTGTGATTTTAAGGCAGTTTTAATCTCTTCAAACGTAACCGTTTCATCATCAGGAACATAAATTGCCGTCACGCTCTGTCCCCAGATTTCGTCCGGAATTCCTAAAACGTGAATATCTCGGACAAGATTGGTTGATCGAATTGCAGATTCCACTTCTGCCGGGAAAATGTTCTCACCGCCGCTAATGATCTTGTTGCTGTCACGACCGATGAGATGGAGATAGTTTTGTTCATCAAAGTATCCCAAATCGTCAGGTTCAAAGGTTTCAGGCTGATCGAGATTCGGGTAATACCCAAGCATCAAGGATTTTGAGCGGATTAAGAGTTTTTGATGAGCGATCGTAATTTCTGCATGAGGTAAAACTTGCCCACACCCTTGAACACCCTTGAGAAAATCAGCAGGTTTGAGCGTTGCAATCTGAGAAGCAGTTTCGGTCATCCCGTAAGTTGGGGCGATCGGAAGATGTTTCAATCGTGCGTCTTCAAGGAGATTTGACCAAGCGGGTGCGCCTCCGAGCAAAATGGTTCTGAATTTGGCGAGCCAATCTGCATGAGGCATCAATTGCTGGAGTTGAGTCGGAACCAGAGAGATGAAGAAGTTTTGCGGATCGAAGTCGGTGTTTAGATTTTTCCAGGATTGAAGCGTGAATGTGCCGTTTGTGAGCAGCGATCGCATCAATTGCATTAAACCGCTGACGTGATAGAGCGGGAGAACGCAGAAAGAGTTAATGCGATCAAGTTCAAAATATTGGCGAAATCCTTGAACAGAAGCAGTGAGAGTGTTCCAAGTGTGAATTGCAAACCGAATTGTGCCAGAAGTGCCTCCAGTCGGAATCATGATCAGCAGCGCTTCGTGCTGAGCTTCAGTCGGCTTCAGTACCCTAAATCCCTCATTCTGGGGGACTTTGAAATCAGGAAATTCTCGACATTCAAAGTCCCCCAATTTTGGGGGATTTAGGGGGCGATTCTCCAAGCCTTCCACAAACCTAGGTTCTCCCCAAATCAGAGTCGGTTGAGCCAATTCAAACACCTGTTTCCATTCGGTTTCGCCCCAATCTGGATTGCAAAGAAACAGTTCACAAGGCACTGAACAAGCTGCAATAAATCCTGCCATCCATTGAATTGGATCTCGATCGCATAAAAACACGGTCACGCTCGCGTGTGCCGGAGGCATCGCATGCTCATATTTCAACAACTCTCGATACCGCAGTTCAGCAATTTCCTGAACTCGGCGACGCTCTACAAAATCAAATGTCGCTAATCGACTTAAAGGCTGTTCCATAACTCCTCAAAGTCTTCGCTATTCAGTTCATCAAACCAATGCGTTGTCCCGTAGCCAACGGCTCGCTGACTCAGTTCCGCTGCCAGTTGTAATCCTGCCCGACGACCAATCTCAGTCTCAAACACTGTTGAAAAAACTGTATCGAGTTGATGTTCTCGACAAAATTGGCGCAGTTGAGAAGGAAAACCTGCGATCGCTGGTTTAATCACAAAAATTCCGCGCCAGCCTCGCTCATAACACGCTTTCAATTGAGCCAAAGTTGAGACAGACTCATCTAATGCGATCGCAGTTCGATACATCTGGCTCAACTTCAGCATGGTTTCAAACTGATCGGTTCGCATCGGCTGCTCGATAAATTCAATTCTGGATTGATCACAGAATTCGAGCCATTGATGCGTTTCAGATTCCGTTAACCCCATGTTTGCATCGAGTCTTAAGTTTGCATGTTGCGGTAATTGATCCAGTAAGGCTTGGACTGTTGCGATTTCGATTTCGATTGGAGCGATCGCGATTTTCAATTTAAACGTTCGATAGCCCTGATCCCAGAGCGATCTCCATTCATCAGACATCAAAGCACTCTGAGGCATTGCTTGGAATTGCCCTGGATTAAGCGCCGACTCAAATCCAAATTGACACGCTGGAAACGGAACTTGCTGAATCCAATCGAAATCGATGTCACGGGGAGCAGATTGGCAAAGCTCGATCGCGTCTTGCATCGATTCTGAGCCAAACCACTCCAGTGGCGTAATTTCTCCAAAGCGATCATCTAATCGGATTAAAATTCCTTCCCGGACTGACCATTCTCCATAATGTGTTTTGAGAGATTGGCGAAATCGTCGTTGATAAGGTCGAAATTCAAATTGCATTACAGGAACAGAAAGCCTAACCCAAATAGCAATCCGAACCAAAAATGCAATTCAACCGCAATTAATCGACAACGCAAGAGTTTATGGGGTTGATGATACTGTGAACCGATTGTATGACATAGCCTTTTCGCAACTGGAAAACTCAGCAGCGAGAGCAACGTCCAAACTGGGAACAGTTTCAAAATGACAAATAGAATGGTCAACGCATAAAAGCTGCCACAAATCCAAGGAAGAAGCTGAGCAGAGCGCTTCGCGCCAAGCCGAACCACCGGAGACTTTTTCCCGATCGCTGCATCATCTTCGACTTGATTAAAATGCGAACAAAACAGAATCAAACTCGTCGCAATTCCCACTCCGATCGAAGCCGCTAAATTTGTTCCTGACCAAGCTTTAGTCTGACTATAATAAGCCGCCGAAAATGCTAAAGGTCCAAATGCTAAGAAACACAATGGCTCGCCCAAACCCTGATAGCTCAATCGAAATGGAGGTCCTTGATAGATATAACCGATCGCACAACAAGCCAGCACTAACCCAATCACGGTAAAGTCACCCTGCATCAGCGCGATCGCCAAAATTCCCGATAATCCCGCTACCAAAAAAGCATTGGAAATCCAAAAGATCAGCGACTTATTTCCAGTCAAATTCACGACCGAATTCGCCTTATTGACATCGACTCCTGTCTCAGAATCAAACACGTCATTGCTGAGATTTTCCCAAGCCAGAATCAAAATTGCAGAAATTAGAAACGTAAAAAATACCAGAAGATTCAACGATCGAGTCTCTGCAAAAGCCACCGCAGATCCCACCCAAATTGGCATGACCGCAACGCTATACATCGGCGGTTTAATTGCGGCATACCAAAGTTTTTTCTTAGAAGGCTCAACCGATCGCAAGGTCATCCACTCATCTCCTAATTACTGAAAAGCTTATGAGCAAGCGATTTCCAGTCTCCCATTTGAGTTTGAACCAAATTACGATCGGTTATAGAAACGTTACATCTGTTGAAGATACTGCTGATATCCAACCCGCCCTAACTCTGCCTGCTTTTGCTGCACCATATCCGTCAAACTCTGGCGATACGCTTGCAGTTTGGCAAACAACTCAGCATCATGACTTCCCAAAATCTGAACAGCCAAGAGTCCTGCATTTTTGGCATTCCCGATCGCGACTGTCGCCACTGGAATTCCTGCAGGCATTTGCACGATCGAATACAGCGAATCGACCCCCTGAAGCGTCTTCGTCTGTACCGGAACCCCAATCACAGGCAACACCGTCATTGATGCCACCATTCCCGGCAAATGCGCTGCACCTCCAGCCCCGGCAATAATCACTTTCAATCCACGAGTATGCGCCTCTTTTGCATACTGCACCATTCGCTCTGGAGTGCGATGTGCCGAGACA
Source organism: Leptolyngbya sp. FACHB-1624 (assembly GCF_047649235.1). Classification (NCBI taxonomy): domain Bacteria; kingdom Bacillati; phylum Cyanobacteriota; class Cyanophyceae; order Leptolyngbyales; family Leptolyngbyaceae; genus Leptolyngbya; species Leptolyngbya sp. FACHB-1624. The sequence continues at coordinate 5,133,182 of NZ_CP180258.1, read as the reverse complement.
ATTTCCACTTCACACGGCACACCAAACTCCTCACAAACTGCGATCGCTGCCTGCATCGTCGGCAGATCCGAATCGCTTCCCATAATGATCCCAATTAGCGGCTGACTCATGTGCGAAAATCCAAAACGAATCCAGATCAAACACTAAAACATGCTGATTATCAATGCTCAAGTTCCTGGTTTCTCCGGTTTGCAGCAAATCTTGATCGAGAATGACAAAATCGTTGAGATTGCACCCTCGATCCAATCCCCAGCCGAAGCCAGCGAAACTTCGACCCTTATGATCGATGCTGAAGGAGATTGGATCTCTTTAGGCGGCATTGATTTACAAATTAACGGGGCATTAGGCTTAGCCTTTCCCGATCTCAACTCAGATAACGCCCACCAGTTAGACAAAATTTGTGACTTTCTTTGGCATCAAGGTATCGATGGATTCTTGCCCACAATTGTTACAACCTCGATCGAGAACATTCAGCGATCGCTCCAAATCATCGCTGAAGCCAATCATCCTGAAATTCTAGGCGTTCATCTCGAAGGTCCGTTTCTCAATCCGCAAAAACGAGGCGCACATCCTGAAGAATTTCTTCTGCCCTGCACAATTGAAACGATTAAACAGGTTTTAGGCGATTATGCCTCGATCGTCAAAGTCATAACGTTAGCTCCAGAACTCGATCCCAGTGGAGCCACGATCGAATATCTCAAATCTCTCGGCATTACCGTTAGTCTCGGACACTCTCAATCAACTGCAACCCAAGCCCAACAAGCCTTTGATCAAGGCGCTTCAATGGTCACACATGCTTTCAACGCGATGCCCAGTTTGCACCATCGCGAACCTGGACTACTAGGAGCCGCCATTACAAATCCTCACGTTTATTGTGGCTTAATTGCAGATGGGCAGCATGTCTCACCGATCATGATGGAGATTTTGCTCAAAGCGAGCGAATACGATCGCGGAATTTTTCTTGTCAGTGATGCCCTTTCACCGCTTGGACTCCCGGACGGACGCTATCCTTGGGACACTCGACAAATCGAAGTAACGAATGGAACCGCAAGATTATTCGACGGCACTTTAGCCGGAACAACGCGATCGCTCTTTTCAGGTGTGCAAAATCTGGTGAATTGGAACCTTTGTGATCTGGGAACTGCGATCGCGCTATCGACGACTGCTCCCCGCACTGCAATACATCTTCCAACCTATCTATATCAGCCTGCGCGTCTTTTACGCTGGAGCCAAGTTGGTCAAGAAATCCAAATGCAGCGTCTCACCACAAATATTGCTTCGTAAACAAATTTTATGTGACAGATACAATTCTGTCTCACTGAATTCCGTAAATTTTCTCAAACTCTCTTACACTTCGATATAGGACAGGTGGTGCGTAACTCGTTGCCCTCCGTAGACTTATCCCTGTTCAGAGAAATCCGAAAACCCCTAAAAAAACGGGGCACGGTTCAGGTGCCCCCAAGATACTCAGATTGACTTGTCAAAGCAAAAGTTCCCTCACAGCCTCAACAGACCTGTAAAATTACGGGCAACTGCCGAGTGATTTGGGGTTTTGCCTTCTCGTAGAATACCTGAGAATACCGAGGCGTAGTGATGGCTACATGAAAATTTCATAAGAACCTCATGTTTGTACGCAAATTATTAGCAATCCACGAATAAGACCAAAAGTAAGACCAGTTCTTGCACCACAAAGTCAGGCGATATCTTTTCTAGTCGTCAAGTGGATGGATTTTGCGAAGTGGGGAGATGGGGAGTCTCTTCGTGGAATTTCGCTCTGATCTGGGTTCAGGGGCGATCGTCGTAATACGATAGTTGAGGCGAATCAACGAGATCACAAGCGGATATATGAACGGAGTGGATGATAAAACCGAAGTGCGTGAGTATTTCAATGCCACGGGCTTCGATCGCTGGAAACGTATCTACGGCGATGGTGAAGTAAATAAGGTACAACTCGATATCCGCACAGGGCATCAGCAAACAGTCGATACTTTGCTGGACTGGTTCAAAGCAGATGAAAATCTAGCAGATTTGACGATCTGCGATGCGGGATGTGGAGTTGGCAGCTTGAGTATTCCGCTGGCACAAGCAGGTGCAACCGTTTTTTCGAGTGATATCTCAGAAAAAATGGTGGAAGAAGGGAAAGAAAGAGCGATCGCGCTTGGACTGAAAGATAATCCGACTTTCGTCGTACAAGATTTGGAGACTCTAAGCGGCAATTATCATACCGTCGTTTGTCTGGATGTGCTGATTCACTATCCGACCGAGCAAGCCGCCGATATGATCAAACACTTAGCAAGTTTGGCGGAAAATCGTTTAATTCTCAGCTTTGCCCCGAAGACCTGTTTATTAGTGATTTTGAAGCGAATCGGTGAGTTTTTCCCAGGCCCGAGTAAGACGACTCGCGCTTATCAGCATCGTGAGAAAGACATCGTAAAAGTGTTAGAAGACTGTGGATTGAAAGTCAAGCGAACTGCAATGACGAGCACGAAGTTTTACTTCTCTCGTATGTTGGAAGCTGTTCGTGAAGAATAGGAAGATAGGGGGATAGGGAGAATGCAGCTTTCGCTACCCCACTCCCCATCTCCCCACTTTACCGAGTCCCCGTGACACCCGCCCAAAAGTATTTTTTGAATGAATTCATATCTGTATTCACGGTGAGTTTTTTCGACCAAGTGTAAATGTCGAAAGCAACCCGATCGCCATTCATCTCAAATCCACCGAGCAACGTTACCCAATGGCTCGGAAATGGAACCGGAGGGGGATCGCCTTGTAAAAATCCTTCAGCAGTGACGAGCAGCATCGCCACACCACCCGACTGAATCGCGGCGATCGCCGCCTGCATCGCTTTGACATCACTAAACAGATATGCCTGATGATAGGCAGTCTTGGAATAGCCTAAAAGCTCATCAATCCAGCCTTTAACCTCCCAAGATTTCGTCATACCGGCTAGATTCCGAATCAGATCAGGCGCATTTGGTTCTACCGGAAATAGAGAATTCTCTGACTCGCGCAACGTTGATAAAACCATCCAATCTGCTTGCTCCATGCGCAAATTCTGATCTCGATTGCTCCGCAGCGCAGCGCTTGCTTGAATCCAACGGTTTGTGCCTTGAAATCCACCCCTTTCAAATAGAGTCTGGCAAATCTGAACGTAACGAGTCGGTTGCTTGCGAACCAGTTCAAACAACACACTGGCGGGTCCACAAAACGGCTGCCCACCTTGATTGATTTGGAACGGATCAGCGACGCGCGATCGCATCTCTGCAATCACCGTTGCCTTATCCAAACCCGCCCAAATCCCCGTGGCACGCGATTGCTCAAACGCATCAATCTCACTCATCGCCGCCTGAACGTAGCCTGCATCCGGCGCATATAAATTAGCCGCAGTTGTGATCATTACCGGGACTCCTTCTGGGGAAAAAGAACTGCATCGGTGATATATATCACTTCCTAAAGAGGAAAAAGTCACGGGTCAGTCCTTGATCTGTCACCCACGCTCCACTTCAAAAAGCCGATATTAGTATCACAACGCTCTTGTAGTTTTCCCGATGGAATCCTCTCTTTTACTGACAGATTCAATTTCCGATTTGTTCGCTGAAGTCAGCAATACAGGCAGAATGACTCCGCTGGCTTGTCAAAAGCTTCAAGCGGCAATGTTGGATCAGCAAACAACTGACGAAGAAAAGCAAGCAATCGAGCGCCTACTCTATGCGATCCGATTGGGTCGCGTTCAGGTCATTGAAGAAATCCATGGCTGATAGAACGCGATCGCTGATTCAATTTCTCACTGATGAGCTAGCTGTCTCATCCGATTCGATAAAAATCGGGCTACAGTACTCAGAGGAGATCGATAGCCTCTTACCGATCGTGCTTTGGCAGTACGGCTTTATTACACTGACTGAATTAGAAACAATCTTCGATTGGCTTGCCGCTTCTACTTCTGTCATCAGCAGCAGTCATCTGTCTGACAGGGTAACTCTCTGGCTAGATGAAGTAATTCAGTAAAACCGCTTACAGTCTGAGTTAATACGCAGAACGGAGGTTAAGAATGCGAATTGCTCAGATTGCTCCTTTGTGGGAGACAGTTCCTCCTCCCGCTTATGGTGGGGCAGAACTGATTGTGAGTTTATTGACTGAAGAACTTGTTCGTCGTGGTCATGAAGTTACATTGTTTGCAACAGGAGATTCCAGAACCCAAGCGAATCTTGAAGCGATTCATCCCAGTGCATTGCGATTAGATCCATCTGTCAAAGAACATACAGCTTATGAAGCAATGCAGTTAAGTCAGGTTTATCAGCACTCAGACGAATTTGACATTATTCATTCCCATATTGGATTTGCTGCATTGGCTTGCGCGCAATTAGTGAAAACGCCGACTGTACATACTTTACATGGAACATTTAGCTTAGATAATCAGAAAGCATTCAGTCTTGCTAAGTCTCAGCCTTATGTAAGTATCTCAGATACTCAACGGGAGCCACAATTAGAGTTAAATTATGTCGCTACGGTTTACAACGGGATCGATCCTGCGACTCATCAGTTTTATTCTCAGCCAGATGAACTACAGTACCTGGCTTTCTTAGGGCGACTTTCACCTGAGAAAGGTCCACATCATGCGATCGAGATTGCGAAACGGACTGGATATCCACTGAAAATAGCGGGAAAGGTCGATCGAGTCGATGTCGATTATTTTGAGCAAGAGATTAAACCGCACATTGATGGCGAACAAATTCAATATCTAGGCGAAGCAAATCATATTCAGAAAAATCATTTAATGGGCAATGCGATTGCAACATTATTTCCGATTACTTGGCGTGAACCGTTCGGATTAGTCATGGTGGAGTCTATGGTTGCAGGGACACCCGTGATCGCGTTAGAACTCGGGGCGACTTCTGAAGTCATTGCACATGAAAAGACTGGATTCCTCTGCCAAAACGTCGATGAATGTATTGCGGCTGTGCATCGGATTGATGAAATCGATCGCATTGCTTGCCGTAGACATGTAGAAGAAAAGTTTGGTGTGAAGCAGATGGTCGATGGTTACGAAGCAGTCTATCGACAGTTGCTTGCTGAGAAGTTTGCTCAGAATGGACATAGCAAGAGTGCGCCCTCTCTAGCTGGGATGAAATATTAGAAGAATCGATAAAATTAGCACTTTAGGCATGGGTGATTGATCAAGATCACCCATTTTTGTGGAAGCAACTCTAAAAATGCAGTTGGGTATGATGAAGATACTGCAATGAACCATAAGGATATTGCAAATCGTCAGTTTAATTTGGAACTTCACGGAGTCTGAACGATGTTGAAACCATTCGGATTTGGAATTTTAGCTGCCTTAGTCACAGTCAGTAGTGTCATGACCCCTGCTGCTGCTCAGAATCCACCTAAACCCACTGTTACACCTGCACCGGAAGCTCAATTTATTCCAAAAGCGAGAGTAGAACTGAAGGGTGATCGTGTGAACATTATGTTAGTTAACAAAACAAATGCAGCGATTTCGTATCAAGCGGTTGGCGATACCCAGGTAAGAACCTTGCCTGGTCGGGGAACTGTGATGCTGCAAGGTTTGCGAGTTCCGACAACTTTGACCCTCGATCGCCAAGATTCTGGGCTACTGCAAGTGACTCCAAAGCAATCTCAAAAGGCTCCTGGCACAATCGAGGTGACTTTAGAAACGAACACTGATCTTGGAACAGACAGCCCCACGATGCGCGTTGAAGAAAACGGCTCCATCTTCCTGTACTAAGACACATTACATCACCTAAACCAATCACTGGTCTTGGGTGATGTAAGTAGAAAATTGCCCGCTACTATAGAATCCGAATTGATCAAACTCCGCCTGTGCTCAGCTCTGAATGATTGCAGATCGCATGTTTGAAGCTTGCGAATCGGAATTCAATACACGAACAGTAGCTTATTTCCTGATGTTAGATAGCAACTGTCCGAGTTCTTGAAGTTTAGAAGCTGAACTGCCTTCTTGAGAGCCTACGGCAGAGGAAACTTGATGACCGAGAGCCGAGAGAATTGCTGGGATCTCGCCGCTGCGGACACCGCCATCGATCGCTAACTTTAATTCACCTAATGTTTCTGCAATTTCGGTTCCCGTGAGTTGCTGCTGCCACGCTTCGATATTGGCGATCGCTGCTTCTGGGTCAATTTTTGCTAAGTCATTCTTCAAAAGTGCGATTGTGGCATCGAGATCAGCCGTTTGAGCTTGGTTTGCCATGAATTTATCCTAACTTTGCTAATAACTCTCCATTCTTTGAAATTCGAGCGCACTCTTCGTCAACCTGTGGGAAGAAACACATCGGAAACAGTGCCCATCTGGGGAATGTATTTTAAGCTGACAACTCTCTACAGTAGAGATGTTCGAGCAGTTGAGCGGGAGTTGTTTGCTTCGGAGTAGTAGGAGTGCAGCCTGTTACTTTTGATTGCAAACAACACCCCTTTCTTTTCTCTTGGGGCTGATTCAACTTGACGATCGTGGGCTGATGGGATCACCATGACGATACTGACTCAGCATTACCATTCATTGTTAAAATCTTGCCTGAAACCATTTCAGTAGTGAATGAAGTCAAGAATTTTACCTGACCGCTGTAGTGATCCTTAGAGATAGGGTAAAGGCAGCATTAAAACATGAGTGGGGGGAATCCGTGAGTCTCTTGCAACGATTTCAGTTCAATTCACCCAAAAAATTGCTGGGGGGTCGCTATCAAGTGATCCAAGAGTTAGGATCTGGCGGATTTGGGCAAACGTTTCTCGCCACAGATCTACATCTACCAGGGCAACCTCACTGCGTCGTCAAACAACTGAAACCTCAGTCTACTCATCCCCGAAGTTTACAAATTGCCGCGAGGCTCTTCGATACAGAAGCTCAAGTTCTTTATCGCTTAGGACATCACGATCAGATTCCGCGCTTACTCGCTCACTTCCAGGATGGTACGGAGTTTTACTTGGTTCAGGAGTGGATCGATGGGAATTCTTTGAGCGAAGAATTCGTTAGCGGTCAGCCTTGGTCAGAGGCGCAAGTGACCCATCTGCTGCAAAGTCTGCTGAATGTTCTCAGTTTCGTGCATCAACAGAATGTCATTCATCGGGATATTAAACCCTCCAATCTGATGCGTCGTTGCTCTGATGGAGAAATTGTGCTGATCGATTTTGGGGCAGTGAAACAAGTCAGAACGGGATTGAGTCATCCTCATGCGGCTCCCACCCAGACCATTGCGATTGGCACACCGGGCTATATGCCTTGCGAGCAAATCGCAGGGACTCCTCGGTTTAGCAGTGATGTTTATGCGGTTGGAATTGTTGCCATTGAGGTGCTGACTGGGATTTCAGTCCATCAATTGAGCCAAGATACAAATACGGGAGAGCTTCAGTGGCGCGATCGCGTCCCCGATCTCAATCTTGCGATCGCGACCTTGCTAGAGCAAATGGTCTGTGCTGATTTTCGCGATCGCTATGCGACTGCTGGAGAAGCTCTAGCAGCACTTCAGGCGATCTCTAGTCAGATCACGCTGCCACCTCAAATGCAGCAATCTATTCCCCCAAAGCCAGCTGAAATTCCTGCGATCGCCACACAAGCTACCCTAGCTGTCAACCCTGTTCCCCGCTCTGGCGCACCGATTCACAGACGCAACTTCCTTCCTTTTCTTAACTTGTCTCAATCTACTGCTTTAGCGCCAGGATCTTCGAGCAACACATCTCTACCACAGGGCAACACGCTCAAGCAACAGGTCTCTGTGAGAGGGCGCAAACTTTTGAGCAAAATTCCGCATCGTCGAATGACGCTATCTGCGGTTGGACTGGTTATCCTCGCTCTGTTTGGATGGAATGCAACTCGTCATCCTCAAACTATTCCTGCTGTTCAGACGAGTGTTCCTACTCCCTCTCCTTCAACGTCTGTTGATTCCGTCGCGGCACTCTTGAGTGAGGCAAATCAACATCGAACTGCTCAACAATATCAACGTGCGATCGACACTTATGAGCAAGTCATTGAACTAGATGCAACCTCTGCTGAAGCACATTGGGGACGGTGCTATAGTTTGAACTATTTGCAGCAGAGTAAAGCTGCGATCGCAGCGTGTGATGCCGCATTAGCTTCACGCGCTGATTATCCGGAGGCGCTGTGGAGCAAAGGCTATGCCCTAGAGCAGCAGCAACAATATGAGCCAGCTTTGGCACTTTATGAGCAAGCTATTACACTTAAACCAGACTTTGCTGAAGCTTGGAGCAATAAAGGTACACTCCTCTTGCGGCTGGGTCGTTTAGAGGCAGCGATTATGGCATTGGATCGGGCGATCTCGCTCAAGCCAGAACTCGCCGAAGCTTGGAACAACCGGGGGGCAGCACTGTGGGGAGTGGGACGGACTGATGATGCGATCTCGTCGATCGACAAAGCAATTCAAATTCGCCCTGATTATGCCGATGCGTTAAGTTTACGGCAGCAAGTCGAGCAAAAACTTCAGCAAGGAAGTACTCAAAAGCGAGACAAGCAGAGTAAGACAAATCGGGCTTTGAAAAGATCTGACAAAAAGATCTGACAACGATGATGATTAGAAAGGTTTTCTACGAGTCACATGGGATATCTAATTACAGCAGCACTTGCGAAAAGTGAGGGTTTCCTGATTCGCATTTTGTAATAAACAAACAAAATATGCAGATTGCGACCTATAAATTACGGTAAGACCTTCGTGTAGAGGCTCGTTCGATGGATGAATCTTGTGTGATTCCGGTCATCAAATCTCCCGCTGAGTATCAGGCTTACCGCATCAGTCCTCACGATACGAATCGGCTCGCGATCGTCTTTGACCCTACGATCGCGAATTTTTCGCTGACGCTATGTGTTGAGATATTCGATATTGGTGGCAAGACTCCTCCCAATCGACATCAACTCGCGATCGAAATGTTCTTCGTGCTGAAAGGTGAAGGCATTGCCATCTGCGATGGTAAAGAAGTACGGATTCAGGCAGGCGATAGTCTACTGGTGCCGCCAACCGGGATTCATGAAATCCGAAATATTGGAGCAGAAAGACTTTATGCCCTCTGCATCATGATTCCAAACGAGGATTTTGCAGAATTGATTCGCAGTGGAACGCCCGTTGAATTAGATGCGGAAGATATGGCAGTGCTGCGACGATCGCCCGTGCCACAACTGACTTATCACGATCGATAAGTTTTTTCAGATGAGTTTATGCCCGTGCTTCTATCCTGTGGTAGACGGAAATACGATCGCAAATTCTTTAGGATAGCTGCGAGTAAATTCATTGAGGACTTTATATATGAAACGTCTAATCGGAACAGTATTCGCAGTAGTATTAGTTGGTTTTATGAGTTGGGTAGGCTTCTTTGCACCTGCGTTTGCTGCGGTTTCGACTCAGCCACCGGGACATGAAGAAGTCATCAGTCCAGACGGAGAGCAATATTCTAGCCGGGAAGAAGCTTATGAAAAAGCAACAGAAGCGGCAAGCGATCCGAATGGATTAGATAAGGAATATCAGAAGGATTTGAAAATCTTTAAGAAAGAAAATCCTGACCAAGCCAATCTGATTGAAAAAGCAGAAGCAGCTGTTGAGAAAGTTGTCAGCGACAAGAAATAACTTGATTCATTTTGACTGCGCTCAACGTTCCGCACTTGCTTATGAGTTGAGCGCAGCCGAATCTTCCGATACGTTTTAAGCTCGTGATTCCACTTTTCCTCTAGTCATCTCCCCAATTTATTGGGAATCCCTTCACATCCTCCTGGAATGGTTCCCCGTGTTCTCGAACCGCCCCAAGCACAGCAGTAATAGCGCTGCTCCTCAGACATATCTTCTACGCCTGTAAAATCAGCATTCTCAATTACCGCACCGGTATATAGACCTGTCTTAAAATTGGGTGGCTCTGTGCGACTACGAGGAGAAGCTGTTTCAGCTTTGCCGTAAAAGAAACGAGTTCCGCTCAAATCCGCACCCTGCAAACTTGCTCCACACAAAACAGTTCGCGTAAAATTCGTTTTGACTAAATCGCAATTGGTGAGATTGGCTCGAATTAGATTCGCCTCACTCAAATCTGTCCAGCGTAAGTCTGTTCCTGAGAGATCCGCCGCTGCCAGCATCACCCCCAGATCGATCACTCGAATTCCATGCAATCGATCTTCGGCATAGCCACCTGAGCCATCTAAAATTGCTCGTCCTAATCTCTGATCCCGTTTGAGCGGAGACAATAACTTGGCACGGGATAAGAAGCGAATAATCTTGGCTTTTCCTGAACCGTCTACACTGCTTAAAATCGCAGCCGTTCGCCCTTCTGCGATCGCTCTTTCTTGCGGCCAGTCTTCTAACAAGCCTTCCTCATCTAATACCAGATCGGAAATCCCTTGGAAGTAAGTATCGATCGTTTGTTGTTGCGTAATCGTATTTTGCTGAATCGTTAGATCCTTCGAGATCACGTACTGTCGCCAAGCAATATAAACCGCCAAAATCGCGATGAGAATCTGTCCCAACGCTCCAAAAACTTCACCGAGCGCCCCGATCGCGTCCCAATCTAACTTCTGGTACAAAGCGCCTAGCCTTTTGCCAAGACCCAGTACCTGAGCTAATCCGACCACACCGAGCACCAAGCCGAGCGTGCCTAAGAAAATGCCCTGATCTTGCTCAGTCACCAGCTCAATCAAGACCGGCTTCAAGGTGGGAAAGAGAATCTGAACCGAGAGCAAAATCGCCACGATCGAGCCTGCCAAGATCAGCCAAAACTGATTGATCACCAATCCAATGATCACGATCGCCAGTGCCAAGAGCAAAATAATCGATCGGTTGGGATTTGGAGGAGGAGAGCCTGTGTTTAAGGAGCGTTGATGAGCAGCGGTTCGCTCACGCGCAATCTCCGCATGGGTAGGAATCGTTGAAATTTCGCCGTTCGGGGAATTGGATGAAGCCAAATTGGGATCAGCAGACATGCTTAGCAAACAGAATTAAGTAGTCAATAAGCTTTATCCTACTCGCTTCCTAGAAGGCTGATCGGTATCTTGTTAGGGATTATTTGCTATTTACCAGATAAAGTTGTGGGTTAGTTTGATTCAGTCTTAGGTTAGAAATTATGGCTTGATTGCGAAAAAAGATTCCTGAGATGTGACAAAAAACGGCTTTTATGCCATAAAATTCGTTCAACTTCGCAGAATTACAGTATTAGTATTCTGTGACAAGATACATTTGGAGTTTTCAACGTTATGAGTTACGCAACAGAATCGGCTCAGCCTTCCGTTTTGGAGCTGGCGCGATCGGGGAATCCCAAGGCGATCGCGTACTGGCTGAATGTATTTCTGTTACCTCATAATCTTTTCGCGCAAGCAGAACCCGCAGCCCAACCCGGCTGTTTCAAAATTTTAATCGAGTTCCATCCTTCTCCTGATGTCGATGCGCGATCGCCCGAGTTTCAACAAAATTTGATGCGGTTCGTTTGTCATCACATGTGGAAACTGAATTCTGATGTGATCGATGGCATTCAAGTTGTAACGCGGTTTATCGGCAAGCCGCAGATGCTTTGGCGCAAGACGGTCAGAGTCGTGTCTCCAGCCCGCCGCGCCAAACTTGCAGCCAAACTTGCAGAAAGTGCTCCCCAATCCGCTGCACCGGCTGAGATCAAAACTCGAATTCAGCAAGTCACGCGACAGAAAGTTCAATTCCGTGCCTTGCGATCGCTTTTGCTGACAGGAACAACCGCAGCGGCTTTTATCATCGGTTGCTGGCTAGGCTATTCGGATGCTCCGAATGAGCAAAAAACCGCAACTGCTGCCAATTCGACTCTCACCACTCGCCCGGATACCATCAAAACCGTTCTCGAGCCAGTTCAAGTGAACAAGGTTCAGGCGGACATGGATGGAACGGCAACGATCCTATTTGGGGGCGATGTGGCATTGACGAAGAATTACACTGAGTTGGTCAAAGACGACCCAAAATGGGCGTTTGCTGAATTAGAAGAATCAAGGCTCGCAGACCTGTCGATCGTCAATCTCGAAGCTCCCTTTACAACCGCAACTGACTCCAAGCAAGCTGAGCCATTCAAAGTCGATCCGGCACAAGTTGAGGTGCTCAAAAATGGTGGGATTGATGTTGTGAATCTTGCCAACAATCGCATCATGGATTACGGAAGCACAGGACTAGATGACACCCTGAAAACGCTCGAACAAGCTGGAATTCGCCACTTTGGAGCCGGACGAGATGAAAAAGAAGCGCGTCGTCCAGAAATTTTAGAAGTCGATGGGCAACGAGTCGCCTATCTCGGTTACTACGGTTCAGAGACTCAAGCGGCAACCGCAAATCAGCCCGGAATTAATCGAAAACACAACGATCGGATTGCGGCTGATATTCAAGCGATTCGGGATCAAGTCGATTGGGTGATTGTGAACTTTCACTGGGGCGAAGAGATTTCTAAATATCCCAGTGATGCCCAGATGGAGTTAGCGCATTTCTCGATCGATCAGGGTGCAGATCTCGTCATCGGACATCACTCCAGCATTTTGCAGGGTGCAGAACTCTATCAAGGTCGCCCGATCGTCTACTCACTCGGAAATTTCATCTTCGGTGGCAAGCCTGAAAGCACCTATGACAGTGCCATGCTGCGAGTTGCACTCAAAGATCGTCAAATGAAAGTGGAACTGCTGCCTGTTGAAGTTAATGGGTTCCAACCGAGAATCGCTCATGGCGATCGCGCAGCAGAAATCCTACATCAGATCGAGTCGGTTTCAGACTCGTTTCCGCAAGCCCTCAAAACTCCGCTTGTCATTGATGCAAGGACAAATACGGTCACGAAACCAGACGGAACCCAGATTGAATCTCAAACGCCTATCTCTGAGCCATCGAAGCCTGAGTCTCAGCCTGAGCAATCTGTACCGGAAGGAGAAGCTCCTCCTGCGGCTGAGTCACCCACAGAAGAAGCCACTCCTTCTGTTGAATTTGCCCCGACTGCACCAGTACCGACCGAGCAATCTGCTCCTGCGATCGAGCCATCTCCTGACTCTAGCCCTGTTGAATCACCGAACCCTGAACAATCTGCACCGACTGAAGAAGCGCCATCCAGCGAGTCTCAACCCGGTTCACCGCCTTCTCAACAGCCTTGGAACAACAATTCATTTATCAATCAAAACAATGAATCTCCGGCTCCGATGGTTCCGCAGCAAACCTCTCCTAGCCCACAGGCAACCCAAGACCCTCATACCCATTTAGACGATGCTACCCGTTCGCCTTCGACGAATAGCTTAGAGCCGATCAAACGTCGTTATGCCGAAGCTGACCGCTCAGACTCACAGACGGCTTTCAATTTTTAACCATCATTCCTTCACTTGCCTGTGTTTTCTATCGAACGTCGTCGCCAACAATTTGATACTTATGTGTTGCTCGATCGAGCTTCCAATTCTAAGCTCGAAATTGTTCCCGATCGCGGGGGCATTATTACGAGTTGGCAAGTTCAAGGGCGTGAATTGCTCTATATGGATACCGCCCGATTCGCTGATCCAGCGCTATCTGTCCGAGGCGGCATCCCAATTTTGTTTCCGATTTGTGGCAATCTTCCCGAGAATACTTACACCTATAAAGGTCAGACTTACACACTAAAGCAGCACGGATTTGCGCGAGATCTGCCTTGGGAAGTGGTTGATCAAAAAACAGAGGGCGAGTTGAGTTTTACGATCGGGCTTTCTAGCAATGCACAAACTTTAGAACATTACCCATTCGCGTTTCGTCTGGCGTTCACGTATGCCCTGCAAGGTCAGACTCTCTTGATCACGCAGAAGATTGCGAATCTCTCAGATGAAGTGATGCCGTTTTCGATTGGGTTTCATCCCTATTTTCTCGCCTTAGAAAAACATCAATTGAGATTTGAAATTCCAGCCGATCAAGCCCTCGATCAAAGAACTCAAGCTACTCATCCTTTTTTCAACACCTTCGATTTTGCCCAAGACGAAATTGATTGGGCATTTCTGAACATCAGTCGCCAAGTCTCGAATGTCACGGATCTCAGTCGTCATACGCGGATTACTTTGACCGCTGCAGATGAGTTTCCAATTTTGGTGTTTTGGACACTAAAAGGCAAGGATTTCTACTGTTTAGAGCCTTGGAGCGCGCCTCGAAATGCTTTGAATACAGGCGATCATCTTTTGTCGATCGCCCCAAACTCAACCCTCACAACAACGGTGAGCTTGTCAGTTGAGTTTTCATAATAAAAGCGATCGCTCAGTGAAGAAGCGATCGCACGTTCATAGAGTATAGAGTTAGTGCTGAAATGTCTTAGTTTGCTTTTGCTGCCTTACGACGACGAGAAGCAGCGAGAAGTCCAACCAGTCCCAGCCCGATAACCGTTGTGGGTTCGGGAACTTTTGTTACTTCAACTCTCGAGAGCGTGAAATCAGAGTTCTTTGCTCCATCAGGTGTGGTGGTGCTATTTGGCGCTGTTTGAGCTAGCGCTTTCAAGCTGAATCCTGTGATCTTGATATCTCCAAACGGATTGGTGATGCGATAAGATCCACCTGCATCTTTTGAGGAGAGCGACAGATTAGTTACCGTCCCGCCTAGTAAACTCCAAACAGCAGAGTTAGGACTCGTTACACGCAGCGTTCCTGACCCAATGCCACCATCGGCTTGAACGAGCGCAACTTCAAAAACTCCGTCGTTATACACGCCTGGTCTGTACAGAAAACTGAGATCTAAAGCCTTCAAAACTCCAGCACTTTTGAAACCAACACTCAAGGTTTCGTCGATATCAATTTCACCGAGCGATTGATTGTTCACAGTTTCACCAGCCGGGTTCCCATTTGCGTCTTTGCTGCTATCGATACCGATACCCAGCACGCCACCAACTGTTTTTTGTGTCAGAACGGGATCAAACGCGTTTCTAGTTGTACTCGCACCGACAGAGAAGAAGCCATTCACATTGCAGTTCGTTTGCCCGACGCATCCTGCGTTGACTGCATCAGAGGCACTAAAACTAAAAGAAGCAGCATTTGCAGAAGGCTGGAAAGCCACGATCGCACCCGTTGCCAAAACGCCAGCGAAAAGAGAGAGAGAAACTTGCTTATTCATAACAAATCGATACGAAATCAGAGAAATGGGTTTGCAGAGAAGGTTCGAGACTCAAGGCGGGGGGTGCGCTTTGACAATTCAGTGTTGCTACGTTCAGAGGCTCATGCTCGTCTTCGATATATCCAAGTTATTACGGAGCGTCCGTAATTGTCCTATGCGTACGTACGAATTCATTTAAGCTTCAAGTAAGAAGGAGATATATCGAGTTCATATAAGGATTTTGTCAACATGAGAAACTCCGTGCTACTGAAAATACGATGTAATTATTGACACATTTATTATGAAAATCACCCGTATCTTCTCTATAGGATACGGGTGATTTTCATGTCTCTCATGGTTAGAGAGAAAAAAGATTAGGCTGTAAGTGCCTGTTTTGCTTGACTCGCGACTGATTCTGATTCATCGTGCGTCAGTGTTTCGATCGTTGATCGTGCCTCTGGCGTATTCAATCTTGCCAACGCCTGCACCACTCGCTGGCGGACTTGCCAGTCAGGGTTAGTGGCATAGGGAATGAGTAATTCTACGGCACGAGGATCACCGAGTTCTCCGAGTGATCCGATCGCTACGGGTTGGATGACGACATTCTCTGAATTCAACGCTTCAACGAGCAAATCGAACGATCGTGGGTCACCCAGTTCGCCTAGTCCTGCAATGATGCTAAATTGCACCAGCCATTCTGGACTATGACGATAGAGCGTTTCAAGATCTGGATAAGCTTCAGTCAGTTGAAGGGCACAGATCGAGTCTGCGGCGGCAGCCTGAACATCGGGTTCCGAATCTGCAAGGGCGACTTGGAGCAGTTGCAGAGCGGTGCTGAGATCTTGACTTCCCAAGGATGCAACCTGACTGACAGCAGCATATCGCACTCGCACATTGCTATCGACCACTGGGATTTGAATTAGCTCAAATGCGATCGCCGGATCGAGTTGGCGCAATTGATTGATGCCCCGTAAGCGATCGCCAAAATCTTGGGATTGTAAAAGATCTCGGACTGAATCTGGTGTAATAGTCATGAATTAACAAGGATTATTCGGTTTGTTCGGCTGCCATGGTGCGAATGATATCGCCACGCGTGAGGATTCCGACCAAGTGACCGGATTGATCGATCACAGGCAGCCGATGCACTTTACGATCGTGCATCAATTTGGCAGCTTTTGAGAGTGGAGTTTCCGGAGTGGTGGTTGTAACCGGAACGGCACTCATCACTTCACCCACAGTTTGTCCTAGCGCTTTGTGTAACTCTTTTTCATACCGACCAGGATTTTCTAAATAGATCACACTGTCGAGCAGCATAATGTAAGCGGGTGGTGTGACATCCGTTTCACGCCACATCAAGTCCGTTTCGGAAATAATGCCGATGAGATGCTGATCGTCATCTAGAACAGGCAAACCGCTGATCCGTTTGTCTGCCAGAATTTTAATCACTTCAGTAATTGAGGTTTCAGGGTGAACCGTAATCGGAGCGCGGCTCATCGCCTCTGCAACAGTTTTCGCCATAATTGCTATGTTTAGGAGGGATATTTCAATTATTCAAGACTTTTCTGGTGAGATTGTGCTTCATTCATAGGATGTAACAACGGGCAGAAATTGAACTGATGCAAGCTCCAACCCAAACCCAAATGCTCAAGCACTTACGTCATGCAAATCGGATTGCTCAGCACGCGATCGAGCAAGGTCATCATCCGTTTGGAGCCATTCTCGTTGCACCGGATCAAGAGACAGTGCTGCTAGAACAAGGCAACCTTGATACCGTCAATCATGCTGAAACGACTTTAATTCGGATTGCTTATACCCAGTACGAGCCGGATTATCTCTGGAACTGTACACTTTACTCGACCGCTGAACCTTGTGTGATGTGTGCTGGAACACAGTATTGGGCAAATATCGGGCGTTTGGTCTATGGAATTTCGGAACGGCGATTGTTAGAGCTAACCGGAAATCATAACCAGAATCCGACTTTAGAGATTCCATGTCGATATGTCTTTGAGCATGGACAGAAGCAGATTCAAGTTTGGGGGCCGATCGCTGAAGTCGAAGCTGAAATTATCAAACTGCATCAAGGCTTCTGGTCATGACTAAAATGCCAATCTTCTTCAATATGTCACAATAAATTCAAAGGATGAGTAGAGATATGGCGAAAACAGCTTTAGAGCTATCTCCAGAAGAATTATGCCGCTATAACCCTGCCAAGCGACTTGATACACAATCAGCAGATGAACATTGGCAAAATGCTTGGGAACTGGTTCCTAAATTGGTGGCAATTCTCAAGCAACAGTTTGCAGCTGAGCAGGTTGCTGTTTTTGGCTCACTGACGAATAAGAAACGCTATACTCCTTGGTCGGACATTGATTTAGCAGTTTGGGGAATCGCACCAAATCAGCTTTGCAAGGCGCTCGAAGCTCTCAACGAAACCAGTTCAGACTTCAAAATCGATTTAGTTGATCCAACGAATCGAACCTGTCGTCCTTCAGTTAAGCAAGCGATCGAGCAAACAGGAGTCATTGTTTGAGCGAGATTTTATTAGACCTTGCAGCTCGAATCGATACAGAATTGTGCGAAATTGAACCCGTTGTTGCTCGAGCACAACAGAGTTGGCAAAGGTTTCAGCAGTCCGGTGATGATCTCTACGTTGATGGTGCAGCCCTCAATCTGCATGGTTTCTACAACGGCATAGAGCGTTTGTTTGAGCTAATTGCTGCAATCATCGATCGTTCTCGCCCACAAGGACAGAATTGGCATCGAACCTTGTTAAAACAAATGACGATTGAAATTGAGGACGTTCGTCCCGCAGTCATTTCTGAAGCAAATTCGGCGCTGCTAGATGAATATCGCAGGTTTCGGCATGTTGTCCGTCATTTGTATGCTCAGCAATTTGATCCAGAGCAAATTCAACCCTTAATTGAGGCTGTTCCAGATCTATTTTCTCAAGTGCGTGCTGAATTGATTGCATTTGCAGCTTTTTTGAGAAATCAAAGTCGCTAAATATTCCTTACACGGTACGGAAATCCTTACCTTTTGACTGAGAATTGCAGACAGGCGATCGAGCGAAACTTTCTACAATAAAGAAAACGTTTCGAGATAAATCCGCAATGCCAGTAGACACAAACAACAAGCGCACTCAGCGCCCTCGGCAGTTCGGAGGCGGGTTGCTGATTGTATTTACCTTACTCATATTGCTGAATTTTGTCGCTCCCAGCTTTGGATCGCAGACGCAGCAGATTGCTTATAGTGATTTCGTTTCACAAGTGAAATCAGGAAATGTCGAACGAGCGATCGTCGGCAATGACAAAATTGAATTTACGCTGAAATCGAACGAACCCTTACCAGAAGGCACTCGTCCGCGCGTATTTGAAACTACTCCAGTCGCGATCGACTTAGATTTACCAAAAATTTTACGGGAGAACAATGTTGAATTCAGCGCACCTACTCCTAGCGCTTATGGCTGGATTGGAACCTTGTTAAGTTGGGTACTTCCGCCCCTGATTTTCTTTGGAATTTATAGCTTCTTGGTCAATCGCCAAGGGGGAGGAGCCGCAGCTTTAACAGTCGGTAAAAGTAAAGCACGCATCTACTCCGAAGGAACGACAGGTGTTAAGTTCAGCGATGTCGCAGGCGTAGATGAAGCAAAAGCGGAACTGCAAGAAATTGTGGACTTTCTGAAAAATGCAGATAAGTATGCACGACTGGGGGCGAAGATTCCCAAAGGTGTGCTGCTGGTTGGACCTCCTGGAACCGGGAAAACAATGTTGGCAAAGGCGATCGCTGGCGAAGCGGGCGTACCATTCTTCTCGATTTCGGGTTCTGAATTCATTGAATTGTTTGTTGGGGTCGGGGCATCGCGAGTTCGAGACTTATTTGAACAAGCGAAACAGCAAGCGCCTTGTATTGTGTTCATTGATGAGCTAGACGCATTGGGTAAATCTCGCAGCGCAGGCAACATCATGGGCGGCAATGACGAACGCGAACAGACGTTGAACCAATTGCTGACGGAGATGGATGGATTTGATGCCAACACAGGTGTGATTCTGCTAGCAGCAACGAACCGTCCAGAAGTTTTAGATCCAGCCTTACGTCGTCCGGGTCGCTTCGATCGTCAAGTCGTTGTCGATCGCCCTGACAAAATCGGACGTGAAGCGATTCTCAACGTTCATGCTCGTGCAGTGAAGCTTTCAGACGATGTTGATCTCGCAAAAATTGCAGTTCGGACGCCTGGTTTTGCTGGGGCAGATTTAGCAAACTTAGTGAATGAAGCTGCTTTACTTGCCGCTCGGAACAATCGGGATGCAGTTGTAATGGCAGACTTTAATGAAGCGATCGAACGAGTCATTGCCGGATTAGAAAAGCGCTCTAGAGTGCTTAACGAAACCGAGAAGAAGATTGTCGCTCACCATGAAGTGGGACATGCTTTAATCGGGGCATTGATGCCGGGTGCAGGTAAAGTTGAGAAAATCTCAATCGTTCCTCGCGGAGTCGGTGCTTTGGGCTATACCTTACAACTGCCTGAAGAAGATCGATTCTTAATGGCAGAAGACGAAATTCGAGGTCGGATTGCAACCTTACTAGGCGGGCGATCTGCTGAAGAAATTATCTTCAACAAAGTCTCGACTGGAGCCAGTGACGATATCCAAAAAGCAACTGATTTAGCAGAACGATCGATCACAATTTATGGCATGAGCGATCAGCTAGGCCCTGTTGCATTTGAAAAAATGCAGCAACAGTTTATGGAAGGCTACGGGCCTTCTCGCCGTCAAATCAGTGCCAAAGTGACCGAAGAAATTGATCAAGAAGTTAAAGCGATCGTCGATAACGCTCACCACATGGCGCTGGCAATTCTGCGAGAAAACCAAGCACTCCTTGAAGAACTTTCTCAGACTTTGCTGAATCAAGAGGTTCTAGAAGGAGACGCGCTGCGACAAGAGCTAAGCCGCGTTCAAATTCCTGCCGGACTTGAACACTGGCTACAAACAGGCAAGTTTGACTCAACGATGCTACAAACCGTTTAGCCAACTCTAGAAGGTCTCCGAATTCTCACAGAACTCGGAGACCTCAATTCTCAGCAATTTATCGCAAAGCCTTTAATCATGTGCAAATTGACGACGAAAATATACCGTATAACTACTGAGATCTCGCTTCTATCTTTGGGGGGATTTCGTGTTAAGGGCAATACATTCTAGTGAATCTACAGATGAGAATTTAGGGCAGGGCTGCGATTATTAGCACATAAGTCATTTCATTAGAGAGTATCAACTTTCACAGCTACCAGCCCAGTGGTGTCGCGCTACTGGGTTTTTTATTGCCTTTTTTTGATACTAAAAAACTCTAGCTGACTCAGAACTAGAGTTTTAAATGATGACCGAGCGTTTGGAATCAATCGTAACTGCGATCGATCGGTTCAATCTTAAACTGATACCGCATCTTCCAAGCTTTGTGGAGGATAAAAGAAATCGTATCGTGATTCAAATCTGCGACTGCAGAATGAACCTGAATTGCAGAAGGTAATGGAATTAGGCTGCGGAACGTAAAAGGATAGGCATTCCAATCCAGACTTGTATCGAGCAAATCAATTTCTTGTTCGCCTTGGATCAAAATCGTTTCCTGGCTCAATTGAATATTGAGACTTTCAGAGCGCAAGTTTGGAATCTTGATTGTGAGAAAAATTTCGTGCTGAGTTTCTCGAACTTCAATCTCTGGAGGAGTCGAAAACCCGAGATCGCACGTCCACAGCAAAGAATTAGTACGGTCTTGTCTCTGTTCCTCAAGCCGAGCATCGAATGACGCTTGTTCTGGATTTAAGAACTCTGGCGCATTGAAGCGGGGCTGCGAATGGGTAAAAGTCATAGTGAGAGCCTTCTGCGTCAAACGATACGGGTGTGCTGGAATAATGTCGAGAAAAGAGCCTTCCTATTGCCAAGTTATGATGCGCGTTCATGGCTTTAGGGCAAGATGTCGCTAATTCGTTAATAGAAAGGCTCCTGAGTAAGGGTAGAAAACTATTGTTTCTAGACCCATACTGTATGGCGAAATAGTGAGGAAATAGTGAGGAACAACAGTTTGCTAGTTACAGATTGTTAAGATGGGTTGGGGACAGGGAACACAAGGGTACTATCTATCCCGCCAGAATATTCTAGCGGGATAGATAGCGCGCCCCTGCACCTTGATCAGCAGAAATGCTCTCTGACTGAACGCAACTCAAGACTTCATACTTTCCGGCGACGAACGGGAGAGCGTTCTAGTCGATTCAGGACTCGTGCAATCAGTTCTGCATCGACGATCGGCTTACTTACATAGTCATCTGCTCCGACCGTAAAGACTTGGCGAACCGTTTCCGTATCGCGATGAGCCGAGAGAAATAGAATCGGAAGTCCACTCCAGCGCATATCATTCCGCACAACCTGAGCGAGTTCTAGCCCGCTGAAATTTGGCATTTCAATGTCAAGAATCAAGAGATCAGGCGCTGAATGCTCTAGAACTGCCCAAAACGATCGCGGATCAGATAAAGCTGTGACTCGCACGCCCCAAGGTTCGAGCAGCGTTCTCACGATCGAGCAAATTTGCGGGTCGTCATCGACAATCAACACTTGATAATCGGAATGCTGCTGCACTTCTAGAACTTGCATCATGGCTTGAAATAATTGCTCTGGGGCAACGGGTTTCTGTAAAAAAGCTCGTCCACCGAGGCGCGCAACCGCAACACGATCGCTCAATTGATCCCGGCTGGTCATAATCAGCACTGGAATGCTTGAAAATTCAGCATTGAGATCCTCAAGCAATTTAAATCCATCTTCATCCGGCAACATCAAATCGAGAAGAATCAGTTGAGGTGGATTGTGCGCCAGCATCATTCTCGCGGTTGCAGAATCTGAAGCGCTCTCTACTTGAATTCCATTCGCCGATAGCACCACCTGCATCTGTGCGGTCAGAGTCATATCATCATCAATCAGTAAAACTCTTGTCCCAGACGGAAACTGCTGAGCTGGTTGCTCAGAAAGTTTGCGGCTCTCGGGTTTATGTTTGAGTACCGCTTTCAATGCTTCAATTCGTTCAGAGATCAAATTGTGATCAAGGGGTTCTGACCGAAAGCCTTGTTCAAGTTGCCGTGCGATCGTTGATCCTTCTGCAAACCCAAACGTCCCTAAAGAACCCACGAGTTGATGTGCGAACATTCTCGCTTGTTTTTGCACTTCAGACGAGGGATGGGTCAATGCTTGTTCAAACACCGCAAAATACTCTTGGAGCTTAGGCTGAAACTGCTGCCAAATTTGAGCGATCGCATCAAAGACCTCTGTTTCTCGAGTCGGCGCAGGCTTGAGCCGATAGCCCAGTCCGTACAAGGATTCAATGACATCCGATTGAATCCCTACTGCTTTCAGTTTTTGTCGCAACCCTTTAATTTGTGTATTGACAGCCTGTTCACTCGGAAATTCACCCGGATTCCAAATGCGATCCAGTAATGCCGATCGACTAAAAACTTTACTAGGATTGCGTAAAAATAGCTCGAGTAATCGATACTCCTTAGGAGTAAGGTGCAGGATCTGAGTGTGATAAGTCACCTCTCCCGTACTGCAATTGAACCTCAAATTCTCCCAGGTCAGGACTTCTTCAACAGTTTCTTTGCCGCGACGGAGCAATGTCCGCACTCTGACCAGTAGCTCATGGAGATCAATCGGCTGTGTGACAAAATCATCTGCTCCCGCCTCCAAGGCTGCAATGCGATCGGCGGTTACATCTGTTTCGCTCAAAATCATAATCGGCATCTGATGACCTTGAAGGCGAAGGTTTCGGCAAAACTCAAGCGCTTTATTCCACGACAAGTCCGACTCCGCATCCCACATGAGTCGCGTCGTATCCAAAATCACCAAATCATAGCCATAGGTTTCAAGTAATTGCAGCGCTGTCTGACTGTCTTCCGTCAAATTCACAGAATAGCGCTGTGCAATCAATAACTCACTCAACTGAGAAGCGAGGATTGAATCATGCTCAATCAGCAAAAACCGCATCGGCAACTACCTCAGCACCATGAGGAACCTAATCGTATCGTACTTTCCACTGAGGCTAAAGAATTGATCTCAGTTTATCCAATTTCCGCGAGTAAACTTAATTTTTTTCAATCACTCACTGTTTTCACACTTTTATTGTTTACGGTGCTGGAAAGCTCCTCCACATTTTCCGTTGCCAATGTAGCAAGTTCACTGTTATGAGTTCTAAACATATTTTGTTAATTGACGATGAAAAATACCTGAGTTTGGTCATTCAAACTTGTTTAGTAAAATTAGGGGGGTGGAGTGTTTCGATCGCAGAGTCTAGACAAGACGGTTTACTGAAAGCTGAAACTGAATTACCTGATGCAATTGTGCTCGACATCATGATGGCTGATACCAAATTGAAAAAACAGAGTAACAAATGAGAGAATAGGTTCTGTCGGGTGGAGAAAAACAGCAATGGCAGGCGTGACTCGCATCAAAATTCAAGAAACAGTCGCAGAACTCGAAGCTCTGATTCAACAGCAATCGAATCCGAACCTAAAGGAGCGGTTGCAAGTGTTGTACTTGCTGAAGTTACCGAATGCTCTGAGCATTAGCGAGATTGCAAAAGTCGTCGGACGGAACCGTGGGAGTGTGCAACGCTGGTTGAAGCAGTACCGTAGCACTGGACTTGCCAGCTTGCTGGAGACCCGGCAAAGTCCAGGACGACCGCAAGTTATTCCGGCTTGGGCAGTCAAGAGCTTAAAGCAGCGCTTAGATGACCCTGAAACTGGCTTTGGAAGCTATACCCAAGTGCAGCAGTGGTTATCCGACAATTTGAACGTCCAAGCTGAGTATGCCACGGTGCATCATCTGGTGCGATATCGCTTGGGGGCAAAGTTGAAAGCCGCTCGTCCAGTTCATGCCAAGCAGAATCCCGAAGCCCTGGAGGCATTTAAGCAAACCTCAGCGATGACCTAATTCTGCTCAAGCAGTATGCGATGATCGCCAAACCGGAATTTAAGCGACTGCGCTACTTTGCTCAAGATGAAAGTCGGTTTGGCTTGAAAACGACCGTCGGACGGTTGATCACAAGCCTGGGAGTCAAACCGCTTGGCAGTTGGCAATGGCAGTTCAAAGCCTTCTGGATTTATGGAGCCGTGGAACCGACGACCGGAGAGCAGTTCTTCTTGCAATTTACGCATGTCGATAGTGACTGCTACCAGCTTTTTCTCGACCAGTTTTCTCAAGTCTATCCCGATAGTCTCAACATTCTCCAAGTGGATAACGGAGCCTTTCACAAAGCCAAAGACCTGATTCTTCCCGACAACATCATCTTGCTGTTTCAACCGCCGTATTGCCCGGAGTTAAATCCGATTGAGCGATTGTGGCAGCACTTGAAAAAGGATTTGCGTTGGGCATTGTTCAAAAATCTGACTCAGCTACAAACCAAGGTAGATGGACTGATTGCCGATTTAACGACTGAAACGGTTGCTTCTGTGACTGGTTTTAGCTTTATCGTAGATGCACTATCTGTCGCAGGAATTTTTTGATTTGGTATGACCTCGATGGATGGAAAGTTCTAGAGCATCTGAGAGCTAATCCAAAGACTGAGAAAATCCCTGTAATCTTGCTGACCGCAACATCAAATCCTGTTGTAAAAAGTGACTCTGAGCAATTGCAAGTGGCAGGTATTTTAGCGAAACCGTTCGAGCCGTTGCAGCTTGTTCCACAAATCGCAACGCTTCTAAACTGGGACTACAAACCTCGTCTCAACATCTCTCCGCCCTAAGAACTCTCCGTATTTTCCTGCGAGAATTCTAGAGATTTCCAGTCTCTAAAGTGCGATCGAATACAATAGTAGTGGCGTTTCTGAATGAAAATTATGCGCGGATCGTCTTCTCGATATTGGCTCGCCCGATTGCGCCCTTTGGCGCGTCCTGTTTTTTGGGCACCATCGATCGCGCTGATGCTCCTCGGTTTATTTGCCTGGGAGTTCTTCAGTCGCCAAGAATTCATCAGTTCTTTTGGGTCTGCTTCTTCAGATGGAGAGCTTTCTGCTGAAGATCAAGCGATTGGAGCCGATATTGATTCTCTCTCCCTGTTGATGAGTGACATTAGAGCGTTGCCAAAAACAGAATTGGTTCAAACCTCGATTCAGGCAACCCCGCAACAGCCCACACCGACCCAAACCACAACCAATCGCCTTTTTGCTGCTGCCTCCTCTGCGACGCCAGAAAGTTCGCAACCAGCACCCGCAGAATCCCTCAATCGCCAAGGCGTATTTGGTGTGTTCAGAAGCGCGCTCTCCACTCAACTCGGTGTGAACTCTGCGATCGCAGCCGTTGATCCGACGACTCCTGCACCTTTACCGCCAAATCAGTTACAAGCTGCAATCTCCAAATTAGCTACAACGACATCGCCCCAGGTT
The DNA here is from genome assembly GCF_047649235.1 of Leptolyngbya sp. FACHB-1624. Lineage (NCBI taxonomy): Bacteria > Bacillati > Cyanobacteriota > Cyanophyceae > Leptolyngbyales > Leptolyngbyaceae > Leptolyngbya > Leptolyngbya sp. FACHB-1624. The sequence continues at coordinate 5,107,737 of NZ_CP180258.1, read as the reverse complement.
GCACAAACTCTGATTGAAGGAACAGCACGTCTAGATACCCCGATTAATGCGGCTCCCCGATCGACAACAAATTCTTTCTCAGCCCTAGTCGAAGGATCTCAACCGATTCCAGCCGGAGTCCCACCTGTCGTAACGGCTCCTCTAGTGATCGCTCCGCCCGCTGCTCCCACCTATGCACCGATTCCCACCGTGACGGCAGCCCCGCTCCCTCAGCAACCTACTCCAGACTTGGGAACTGTTCCATCCAATCCAGAACTGAATCAACAACCCTTCACAGCACCGAGATCGATTCCTGGACGTGTTTTGGGAGGTGGCAATATCAATACATTTTCAAATCCCTGAGGAAGAAGTGGGGAGATGGGGAGCAAGAAAGTAATTGTTCATCTTCTCCCTATCTCCCTATCTCCCCATCAATCTAAAAATTCCGAATAATCGCATCCGCAAATTCAGAACATTTCAAAGGCGGATCCACTGGAGGTTCCATCAACCGTGCCAAATCGTAGGTCACTTCACGTTGCGCGATCGCTTTTGCCAATCCATTTTTAATCAGATCAGCCGCCTCTTGCCAGCCCATATACTCCAACATCATCACGCCGGATAAAATCACCGACCCGGGATTGACTCGATCGAGTCCTGCATGTTTCGGAGCCGTGCCATGCGTTGCCTCAAAAATCGCCGCCGAATCACCAATATTGGCACCCGGAGCCATGCCTAAGCCACCCGCGATCGCCGCTGCCGCATCGGAAATATAGTCGCCGTTCAAATTCATCGTCGCCAAAATCGAATACTCATCGGGGCGAGTTTGAATTTGCTGGAAAATACTATCGGCGATGCGATCGTTGACCATGACTTTCTCTTTCCACTTGCCATTGCCATGCGTCTCCCAGATCGCATCGAGGACAGATTTCACTTCAGCACAAATCTTTTCTTGCTTATCCGGCGGCATCGAGTCATAGCCTGGATCAATCTGACGGGCATTTTCTTCGATCGTGATATCAGGATTCTTCTCTTTATTGCTGAGAATCCAAGACTCTCGCTCGGTCACACAGTCGGAGCGGAATTCTGTCGTCGCTAACTCATAACCCCAATCTCGAAACGCGCCTTCGGTGTATTTCATAATGTTGCCCTTATGAACTAAAGTCACCGTTTGCTTGTTTTTAGGCAGCCGTAACGCATGTTGAATCGCACGACGGACGAGACGTTGCGACCCTTTTTTACTAATCGGCTTGATGCCAATTCCAGAATCAAGAGGCAACTGCTTTTTCCCATGCTCAGGCGTACTCGGAATCAGATCTTCATTGAGATATTTGATTAAACGATCGGCAATTTCGCTCCCTTGTTTCCATTCAATTCCCAAATAAATATCCTCGGTGTTCTCCCGATAGATAATCACGTCCAGCTTTTCGGGATAACGATGGGGTGAAGGAGTACCCGTATAGTATTTGCAAGGGCGAACACAAGCATAGAGATCGAAAATCTGGCGCAGCGCAACGTTCAGCGATCGAATACCGCCGCCGATCGGGGTCGTTAACGGACCCTTAATTGCTACCCCAAATTCGCGAATGGCTTCGAGTGAATCTTCTGGTAAATATTGATAGGTTCCGTACTGTTCACACGCTTCATCACCGACATAGATTTTGAACCAAGTGATCTTGCGTTTTCCACCATACGCAGCTTGAACTGCGGCATCAAAAACCTTCTGAGAAGCAGGCCACAAGTCGATTCCCGTCCCATCTCCTCGAATAAACGGAATAATTGGATTATCAGGAACGATCGGTTCTCCATTGGCAAATGTGATCTTTGAGCCAGTCGTCGGAGGGGTAATTTTTTCGTACATATGATCCCGCAATTCTCAAGTTAGGATAAGTTGGGCAACGGCTAGTAGGCTACCAAATTTCTTTGCAAATTTGGCGACTCAACATGAACAGAAGATAAACAGAGGAAATTAGGACATAAAGATAATTCTGAAACTCCAGAACTCTCGATCACTGGGATACCATGTTAAGGGGAAATTTTTGGTTAAAAAGTTGACCTTATTGAAGTGAGCCTTCCGGTTAGTCAAGTTCGCAAGTCTACATGTGAGAATATTGAACCCCCAGATTGCAATCTACCGTCTTGAGGTGCTGGAGACGCAGGTATGAAGAAGATTTTGATTGTGGATGATGATACGGCACTGAGAACGGCTCTGATTCGATATCTCGAAAAACGTAGCTATTCGGTTCGGCAGGCAGCATCCGGTTTAGAAGGCTTGGCTCAATTTGAAGAAGACCAACCCGATTTAGTCGTTTCCGATGTGATCATGCCAGAAATGGATGGTCTGGAATTTTGCCGTCGATTACGATCGCTAAGAACGGGTCAATTAGTCCCCTTTATTTTTCTATCGAGTCGGAGCGAAGTCGAAGATCGCGTCCAAGGACACTTAATCGGGGCAGACGATTATTTGATTAAGCCGTTCGAGCCACGAGAACTGCTCGCCAAAATCGAAGCCCAATTAGAGCGATCGCGCCGGATGCATTCTGAGATAGTGCGCTTAATGCAGCAATCTGGAGCCGTCGTCGAGCCTGCTGCACCTGCACTGACTCCACTTCCCCTGACCCCTGCCGAAGAAAAAGTGTTTTGGGAAGTGATCCAAGGACATACCAACAAGCAAATTGGCGACCATCTTTTCGTCAGTCCCCGGACGGTGCAAACCCATCTCAGCAATATTTTGAGCAAATTGCACCTCGAAAATCGATCGCAGCTCGTTCGTTATGCCTTTGAGAAAGGCTATCGTCCGCCCACTCCTGAAACGGTTCTACCCGACGAGAGTGCGTAATTTTTCTCAAAAAACTGCTGATCAACGGGTTGAAGCACTACACCCTGGGACTTATTCTAGATAAGGGGACACTCCCTAATCTCCCTAATCTCCACCCGTTTACATGACTAATTTAGAAACTTCTTCAGCTCTCGATCTTCCCAATAGCCTCGCGGCGCTCCAGTTAAAGCTGCGATCCGACTCTGAAAAAAATCAGTTGAACGCGATCGATGCCCTCAACGCGCTTGGCGAAGATGGATTGCCCGTACTGATGGAATTTCTACTCGAACGTCGCGACACGCCCGGCAGAACCGAAGCTAAAGTTTACCAGACCCTTTTTAACACCCAAGCAACCAAAGTCCTAGACTTTCTTCAGCAACACTTTCCCACAGGAATCGTACCGCTCAAATCCGAGCGCAACATCGACTACACCGAACTCCAAAAGCTGCTGGTCGAGCAAAAATTCCAAGCCGCCGACAAACTGACGATCGAAAAACTCTGTGAACTTGCTGGAGAATCTGCCGTTCTCCGCAAATGGCTCTACTTTACTGAAGTCGAGAATTTTCCGATTTCCGATTTGCAAACGATTGATGCGCTCTGGCTTGCCCATTCCGATTATCAGTACGGTTTTTCAGTTCAGCGACAAATTTGGCTCAGCGTTGGGAAAAAATGGGACAAGCTTTGGGATAAGATTGGTTGGAAATCCGGGTATAACTGGACTCGCTATCCAGACGGATTTACATGGAGTTTAGCTGCTCCTAAGGGTCATCTACCGCTCTCGAATCAACTCCGGGGTGTGAGAGTCATCGCCGCTTTATTTGCCCATCCTGCTTGGACAAAGTAATTCTGTAATTTCTCACATCTTTCCTATCCGTAATATTCCAGGTTCCATCGGTACAGAACGCTTAAACTTCCGTGATCTCGCGTTGGAGAGAACGTTGATCCGATCGCAACTCAGGGCAATCTTGGTATAGTTGCAGACTGCTTGCCGGCTTTACCGCTGGATCAGTCTGAAAAGTTCTTTAAATCGAGGATAGGGGTTGGAATGGGAATCCCCGACAACAGGCTCTTTTGTCGATTAGATGGGTTAACGACTGCTGCCCGTGAGCAGCAGCGAATGTTGGTACTCACGGAACTCGGCTTACTCGACTCCGAAAGTGTACCGATCTTTGAAGAAACGACCCAAACGGCGGCTCACTCTCTAGATGCGCCGATCTGCCTAATCGGGTTAATGGATCAGTCACGCCAGCGGTTCAAATCTGCTCAGGGTTTGTCACGCTTAGGTTTGATGAATGATCTCGCGATGACGCGCCAATTGCCTCGCGAAGAAGCTTTTTGCGTCCATGTCGTTGACAGTCAGCAAGTGCTTGCGATCGACGACACCTTAGAGCATCCTGTATTCGCAAATTCCTTACTGTGTCAACAGTACGGTATCCGTGCGTATCTCGGTGCGCCTTTAATCACAGTGAGCGGTGACTGTATTGGCACCCTGTGCATCATGGATTCTCGACCCCGTAATTTCACGGAGAGAGATGCAGAATTTTTGATGCTAGCTGCCCGCCTAAGCATGAGCGAGTATGAGCGCTTACATTTGATCAAATCGCAAGCGATCGGCACACCGATGCCAGTCGTTCACTCCCAACCGGTATCTGCGAATCCGGTCAAATTTGAACTCCTGGCGCAACTTACCCAAGAACTCCGGACACCTTTAACGTCTGTGATGGGAATGGCAAGTGTGTTAAATCGTGAGATTTATGGCCCACTCACAAGCAAACAGAAAGAATATCTCGACATCATTCATCACAGTGGACAGTATTTGCTGTCGCTGGTGAAAGAGATTTTAGAGCTTTCACAGCTTGATGACAGCAGCCGAGCGCTAAACCTGGCTTCAATTGATATTGAGATGCTCTGCCAGCAGGCGATTAGCACATTAGAGCAAGCTGCCAGCCGTCGAGAACAGCAAATTCGTCTCTCCGTTGAACCAGGCAATCGCATCTGGCTTCTCGACAAAGAGAAGATCCGCCAGATGCTTTATCACCTCATGTTTAGCGTTATTCAAGCCTCGAACGCAGGCAGTATTGTCCGGCTCCATGTGTCTCACAAGAGCAGTGGATTAAGGCTCAGCGTGTGGGCATCTCATCCTTGCTTAGGAGATGGGATTGGATACAACGAAATGTTGACTCCGCAGACGAGTCCGATCTCAACGTTCGAGTACGAGCATTCCACGAATGGAAATCGCACCGGACTCATCCCTGTGGCAATGCCGATGAGTAGTGTCAGACTTGCTGACCTCGACGAAGTCGCAGAGATTCCTGATGCTGATGCAGTTCGCAAGAATCTCGGCTTGCTGCTCAGTCGCCAACTGGCTGAAATGCACGGTGGACAGATCTTAATTCAAGGCGTTGCTGAGCCTGGATATCGCTATGTGATTACCTTACCTCGGCTCACCCAGTAGTCTTGCCAAAGTGCCAATATCGCGGATAATAGCCCTAGCCTAAATTTGCTAGGGCTATTTTGCTTGAAAGCATGGAAAATCCGCTTATGAATTCGGTTTGGCAACAAGTAACCTTGGCGACACTCCCGCTTCAGCAGTGGCGGCAGGTCAGTTACGTCTATCGCATTGTGGGATCGTTGCAAAATTGGCGCAACGGGTCTTGGCTGATGCAGCATGGCGATGCGATCGCTGCTCTTTTGATCAGCCTTGTGTTTGCGCTCTCACCCTTCGTTGCCACGAATTTAATCGGGGTATTGCTGAGCGCTTGTATTTTGTTTTGGATTCTGCTCACGGTTTCAGATACGGATAAACGGGCAGGGCTGACTCCGATTCACTTGCTGGTGATGCTATTTTGGAGCATTTCAGCCACTGCAGCCGCGCTTTCTCCACTGAAGCGAGCTGCATTCACAGGATTTGGAAAATTGTCGCTGTATTTGATGTTCTTTATCTTGGCAGCGCGAGTGTTTCGATCGCCCAAATTGCGATCGTTCTGCATCACGATTTTTCTGCATGTTGCTCTCGTGGTCAGTGGTTACGGCATTCATCAGGCAATTTATGGGGCAGATTCTCTGGCGACATGGGTTGATCCCGAATCTCCTCTGGCACAATCTACTCGGGTCTATAGCTTCCTCGGCAATCCAAATTTACTGGCGGGCTATTTGATGCCTGCAATTTGGCTCTCGTTTAGCGCCATTTTTATGTGGAAGCATCGAGTCCCGAAAATTTTAGCGATCGTCATGTTCGGAATCAACACCGCTTGTCTACTCCTGACGCAGAGCCGAGGCTCGTGGGTTGGGTTAATGGTGTCGGCTTTGGTCATGCTGGTCCTGCTCCGGTATTGGTGGAGTCCAATCCTGCCGCAATTCTGGCGAAAGTGGGGCTTAATTCTGGCGTTTGGGGGGCTAGCAGGTGCTTTAGTGCTCGGGTATCTGTTTGTCACACCGTTCCGTTATCGGATCGCAAGTATGTTTGTCGGAAGCAGAGATAGCAGTAATGCGTTCCGGCTCAATGTCTGGAGAGCGGTGATCATGATGATTCGCGATCGCCCGATTTTAGGATTTGGTCCAGGAGATTTAGTCTTTAAGCAAATCTATCCACTTTATTCGCAGGCGCGATTTAGCGGATTGAGCGCTTATTCTGTATTGCTGGAGATTACGGTTGAATCTGGCTTGATCGGATTGACGGCATTTCTGTGGCTGTTGACCACGATTTTCTCGCAAGGCTATTACCAACTGCGTCGGGTGCGGGATTTGGGAAATCGTGAAGGATTTTGGCTGATGGGCGCGATCGCCACCGTGGTCGGGATGTTCGTTCATGGCTCGGTCGATACCGTTTTGTATCGCCCCGAAGTCAGCGTCCTGTGGTGGATGAGTATTGCCTTGATTGCAAGTTTCTATGTCCCCCAGGCTGCGACTTCTCAAAGTTCTCAAACTCCCGAGTGGGTGGAAGAACGATAAAAAAAGAGGGGCAATTGCCCCTCTTTCCACTAAGTAACGTAACTATTCAGTAATTTAGTGATGCATTTCTGGCTCAAAGCTCGGTGCATAGGCTTGTAATAACGTACTGACTTGGTTCAGAATTTCATCTTTAGAACTCTTGCCAATCACTTGCCGTTCTGGGAAGAAGTCTGGCTTGTCAAGGTTTTTCGCGATCGCTTCTCCTACTCGCTGAGAAATTACGCCTTGTAATCCTTCTTTCGCATGCTGTCGTTGATAATTTGCCCCTTCTTCGGTTGTAGCGTAAAGCGGGGGAAGTCGGTTCAACGCATATGCTGCGATATCGCCCAAATCTAAGGTGCGATCGCTGGTTGCTTCGATTTCTGCTACCCGCGCAATTGCCTCGGTCAAAACCAGTTCTTCCATCACGTTGATGAATTGCTTGCGAGGAACGGCAACGACTTCCCCGGTTAGCAATGCGCCCATCAAGCGATCAAGTGCCATGTATTCTTCGATCGACAATTCTGAGGCAGTATCGCAGATGCGCCCGACTTCAGCTTCCATTGCCGGTGTTAAATAGCCATCTTGAAGGGCTTGATCAACGATCTTTTCAATGCTCATATCGCCTCTTTCAACTCCATCGCAGCAGATTGTTTATAGATAACCCCGCACTCATTTTGCCCTAGTTTCGGTGTCGAAGAACACTTTGATTAAACCTTCATCAAGGGAATGCTGAAGTTGGGTTTTTCAGACGGTATGCTTTGTACATTAATAGGACAGCACGCTTTGCTTGAGCACTAACCGCGTCAATGTTGTAACACACGGAGTCTGTTTTATGGCATTTAACTAGAGGAAATCCAGGAAGTTATCCGTGAAAATACAAGATTTTTCGAGTTGACGGCAAGGGTGAACGTAGGTACTCAAAGCTAGTAAATTGGAACATACCACGCGGTAAAGGGCGTTGAGAGATGAAGATTTTGGTGCTGACTTGGGAATTTCCACCGCGTCTTGTGGGCGGGATCGCTCGCCATGTTGCAGAACTTTACCCGGAGTTGGTGAATTTGGGGCATGAGATTCATCTGATCACGGTTGAGTTTGGGCAGGCTCCGCATTTTGAAGTCGTCGATGGGGTGCAGGTTCATCGGGTTGCCGTTGCGAAACATGATGACTTCTTTCAGTGGGTCGGGGCGATGAATGAAAGCATGGGTCAGCATGGGGGCAAGTTGATGCTAGAGGAAGGGGGATTTGATGTAATTCATGCGCATGATTGGCTCGTTAGCGATGCCGCGATCGCGCTGAAACATCATTTCAAGACCCCGATGGTTGCCACGATTCATGCGACGGAACATGGACGGCATAGCGGAATTTTTAATGCGGTTCAGCAGCATGTGCACGACAAAGAGAAGGTATTGACTCATGAAGCTTGGCGAGTCATTGTCTGTACAAATTTTATGCGGCGAGAAGTCGAACAAACCCTGAATACGCCGTGGGACAAGATTGATGTGGTTTATAACGGCATTCGGCGCGAAAAGAAGAAGCTTGATCCGGAGTTTGATTATTGGCAGTTTCGGCGGCGATTTGCCTTAGATGACGAAAAGATTGTCTATTACGTAGGCAGGATGACGCATGAGAAGGGAGTTGCAGGTTTAATTGCTGCGGCTCCCAAAATTTTGCATGAGATGAATCAGCGGGTGAAGTTGATTTTTATCGGGGGCGGACATATAGAGCATTTGAAGCAGCAGGCAAAAGCGCTCGGCATTTGGGATCGCTGTTATTTTGCGGGATTTATGCCCGATCAGGATTTGGATCGATTTCAGACGATCGCAGATTGCGCGGTGTTTCCTAGTTTGTATGAACCATTTGGAATTGTGGCGTTAGAGAGTTTTGCCGCACGGGTTCCGGTTGTAGTCTCGGATGCGGGTGGATTTCCCGAAGTGGTTCGACATGGGCGGACGGGAATTGTGACTTGGGTGAATAATCCCGAATCGATCGCGTGGGGGATTTTGGAAATATTGAGACGACCAGAGTTTGCGAGATCGCTGGTGAATAATGCGTATGAGGATTTAGCGCGGCGATTTGATTGGGCGAAGCTCGCGCAACAGACTGAGGCTGTGTTTGGTCGAGTTTTACATGAACGCAAGCAAGTCGATTGGTAAAAAAACGATCGCTAAATTGAATTTAGCGATCGCGCCCATTGGATAACAGTCTCTATGTACAAGTTGAGCAAAGCCAAAACCCGATTTGGGAAAATGCGATAAAACGGCACCTTACAGTTGATTTAATTCGCTTAAGGTGTTGCGATAACCTTCTGCATCCCCTTTCTGAAGATATAAATCAGATGCACGTTGTAAATCAGCGATTGCACTCTGCAAATCGCCTAGCCCACCCATTAAAATCGCACGTTGGTAAAACGCATTAGCTCGGCTCGAATCAAGCCGAATCGCTTGGGTAAAATCATCGATCGCGCCTTGCCAATCGCCCGATTCCATCCGCGCTTTGCCCCGTTCTTCGTAGATGTCAGGATTATTGCTGTCGGCACTAATCGCGGCAGTGAGATCCTGAGTTGCGCCAGTTCGATCGCCGAGTTCCGACCGCACAACTGCTCTTTGAGACAACGCACCTGCAAAATTTGGCTGCATTTGCACGGCTTGAGAATAATCTGCGATCGCGCCTTGTTTATCACCCGCCGTTGCCCGGAGATCGCCTCGGCTCTTGATGGCTTCTGCAAAGTTTGGATCGAGTTTGAGGGCTTGATTATAATCAGCCGCCGCTCCTTCAATATTCTCTAAAGCAGCGCGGATTTTACCCCGTTGATGAAATACACTTGCGCGATCGGGAGTCAGCTTTGCCATTTGCGTCAGGTCGGCTTCTGCGGCTTCGAGATAGCCTAGTTTTGCATTGACTTGCGCGCGATTATAAAACGCTTCTGCCGCAGTCGGTTTAATCCGAATCGCTTGGGAGAAATCGGCGATCGCAGCCTCTGATTCACCAATTTCGTAGTTGATCGCGCCGCGTGCAATCAATGCTTCTGCTGAATTAGGCTGAATTTTAATCGCTTCATTTAGATCATTCAAGGCGGATTGACGATCGCCTTTCTGCAATTTTGCAAAACCACGGTTCACGAGCGCCGGAACAAATTTGGGTTCAGCCCGTAACGCTTGATCGAAATCTGCGATCGCCGAATCCCAGTTTTGAGTTTGAGTCCGGATATAACCGCGATTCACATAAGCAGCAGCTAGATTTGGGTTCAACGTAATCGCCTGATCCAAATCATTCAAAGCGGCTGCGGTATCTCCGAGGCTAAATCGAGCACTGCCACGATGCGCATAAATCATCGCATCCGTGGGATTGAGCGTGGCAGCTTGATCGAAGTCTTGCAACGCCCCAAGATGATCCCCTAGCTTCGATCTCACAGCCCCCCGACTGACATAGGGACTGCCCCAAGTCGGATTCATTTGAATCGCTTGATTGAATGACTCTAATGCCTCGCGGTATTTGGCATCGCGGGCACGACCTTCCCCTTGGCTAAAGAAATTTTGCGCGTCCTGAAGCTGTTTTGCCACTTCAGGGGAGGGCTTCGGCGCATCGGGCTTTGTGTCCTGCGCAAAAGCCGGACAAGCCACTAACCCGAATGCGGCAATTGCAGCAGTCACATGAAATGAAGGACGACGAATGAAACGCATAAGCTTGAACCCTGGTTCTCGCGGAGTAAGGTCTTTAGACTTATGATTCCCTCGAACCAGGGTTCAAATTACATTCAAATTATCAGTGCAATTCGGAATTTACGGAACTTTTGATTAAGTTGGGATTAACTCTCCGGGTCGAAGTTTTGCCCATTTGCCTGTTTCTTCTTTGAAACTGAGACATCCGACAACATCCCATTCCATCTCAATGTGATCGCCACGATCGCGAATATTGACGTTAATCGTGGGTTCGGTTGCTTCAAAATCAGGCGTTTCGGTTAAATGAGGCTGTTCGTGTTGAGTTTCGACTGCATTGTAGGTTGTGCAGCGATCGACGTAATGGCAATTGACGCAAATACACATAACTCTGCTTCAGGATAGAGTGGACGGCATTTCGAGCAGGATTTTCTGTTACTCTAACTCAGGCGCATTCAATTCTTCATCTCATTTTAGGTTGAGTTATGTTGCGCATCGGAAGCTGAAAAGTTTTCTCTGACTGGTTTTTTGTTAAATTACGACTTCGATCTAGGGTTGGCTGAACGCAGTGAATTTGCAGTTAGAACATTATCGCAACGTGGCATTGGTTTCCTCGGCACTCTCTCCGGAGACGTGGCCTTTCAGTCTCAAGTGGCTACCCGATTCTGCCTGTTTGGTTGGCGGAACGGTACGCGATGCGCTGCTGGATCGGCATTCTGAGTATCTCGATTTGGATTTTGTGCTTCCGAGTGGTGCGGTCGAGACGGCGCAGGCGATCGCGCGACATTATCGGGCGGGGTTTGTGGTGCTGGATGCGGAACGACAGATCGCCCGAGTAGTGTTTGAACAAGGCACAGCTGATTTTGCTCAGCAGGTGGGAGCGACGCTTGAGGATGATTTGCGACGACGCGATTTTACAGTGAATGCGATCGCTTATAACCCGCATACGAAAGATTTGCTCGATCCGCTGCATGGTTATGAGGATTTGCAGCGCAAGCGGTTGAGAATGGTGTCGATCGAGAATTTAGCAGAAGACCCGCTGCGGTTGTTGCGAGCTTATCGTCAGGCAGCGCAGCTTGGATTTTCACTGGAACCGGAGACGCAACAGGCAATTCGTCAACTGGCTCCAAATTTGAGCAAAATTGCGGCAGAACGGGTGCAGTCTGAGCTTAATTATCTTCTGGGATCAGCGCGGGGAACGGGCTGGATTAAAACTGCGTGCGAGGATGGATTGCTGCAAGATTGGTTGCCGAGTGCCACGATCGAGCATTTAACGCAGGTGGGGGCGATCGATGATGTCACAGTTCATATTCAGGAAAATTGGACAGAATTCTGGTCAGAATTGAGCCGAACCGTGCGCGGAACGCCGCAGGCTTCTGAGGCGAAAGGCTCTGTTCGGACGTGGGTGACGATCGCGAAACTTGCGAGCCTCCTGCCTGAAGATCCAGCACTCGCTGAGGCACAGTTGTGGCGACTCAAGTACAGTCGGGCTGAAATTCAAGCGGTCAGTACTGTTGTGAAGGCGTTGCCGCACTTGCGATCGCCGGAGATTTCCAATTGGTCACGAGCCGAACAGTATCAATTCTTTCAGTCGATTGGCGCGGTTTTTCCAGCGATCGCACTGCTCGGTCTTGCGATACGAATTCCGGTCGAGACAGTGCGACGATTGGTCGATCGCTTTTTAGATCCGACTGATCCGGTTGCACATCCGCATCCTATTTTGACAGGTCAAGATTTGATGACCGGACTACGCATTCCGCCGAGTCCTCAGATTGGTCGATTATTGGCAGCGTTGCAGTTAGCGCGGGCAGAGGGCAAAATCACGAACCGTGAAGAAGCATTAGCTTTTGCGCAGACATTGCTATAAATTTTTCATCTTCGCGATCGCGAGATTCGAGCTAAGCTGTAATCTGGATTACGTTTTCGATTTAGGAAAACGTTAAGGGGACTAGAAAAAGCCTCACCTAATGCAATATAATCGTCAACTGCGTCTAATTTACAGCTAAGAACGTGTCAAGTTAAGGGGTAAACAATGGCTAAGCGCCGTAACCAAAAGAAAGAAAAAGCTCTGCGTAACCAAGCTTACGCGCGGAAGTTCCGTAAGCGCACGAATACAGGTCGCTTCGGGAATCGGGGCAGACGGGATGGAAACCGCGATGAGAGTGATGGTAATGCTGAAGGCGATACCCGCGTGTCTGAAGGGGCAGCGGACGTTTAAGATCGATTGAATTTTTATGATTCATCCATAAAATCCCCTAGCTCTGAGGAGTTGGGGGATTTTGAGTTTAGCGCGTTTTACGATCGACAAATTCATTCAACCCTTCGCCAAAGAGTGAAAGTCCCACGACCATGATCGTCATCGCGAGTCCAGGAAATAGGGCAGTCCACCAAATTCCTCCGGTGGCTAAAGCATCTAACGATTCTCTTAAATCATGCCCCCATTCTGGCACTTCGGCGGGCAAGCCTAACCCCAGAAATCCTAAGCCACCGAGAGTGAGAATCGCATCTGCCGCATTCAAAGTAAATAAGACGGGAACGCTCTGAATCACGTTGGCAAATAGATATTTAGAGAGCACACGCCAGGTTGAAGCGCCCATCGCTTGTGCTGCTTCGATGAAGAGTTCAGTCTTGACGCTGACCGTCTGGTTGCGAACGACTCGATAATACTGAGGAACATAGGCAATACTTAACGCGATCGCTGCGTTGAATACGCCTCGCCCAACTACAAATGCCAGCGTGACCGATAAGAGCAGTCCAGGCAAAGTGTAGATGGTATCCATGAGAAATAATAAACCGCGATCGAGCCATCCCCCTCGATATCCGCTCACCATGCCCAACGGCACTCCGATAATCAAGCTCAGCGCCGTTGCTAAAATCACGACTTGAATGGCGGCTTGAGTGCCAAATAACGTTCGTGAAAACACGTCATAGCCGAGGTTTGAAGTTCCAAACCAATGCGCAGAACTCGGAGCCGCATGTGGGGGATTATCCAAAAATTCGGTTGGACTTTGCAGCAGTCCGATCGCTTGGATCAGCGGCGCAAGTAGCGCGATCGCGACAAAAGCCAAGACAATCACAGCCCCAATTCGCATCATTTGACGCGAGAGGGACGGGCGTTCTGTTGCATTGAGAAACCGGGGCAGGCGAATCGAAGTCATGAGCAACACGATCGATAAATTGATTCGCTGATCATACCTGCTCGGTTGAATAGTTGATGAAATCGAGCGGCTCGCGCTTAGATTGATTTGCGATCGCGCATTTTTTGCAAGAGCAATCGTTGTTCAGCCCGTGCGATCTCACGATTAGCGGTTTCAACCGCAGAAAGATTGACCGAAATCGCATCTATTCCCGACTCGATCAGGCAATCGACGAATTTAGGCGTGAGCGCTGCTTGTGTTGAAATCGTACAAGGAATGTTGAGCTGATGCGCCGTTTGAATTAATTGGGCGATCGCAGCCAGCACAGCAGGATGAGACTCATCAAAACTCTTTGCCATTGCACTGTGATCGCGATCGACTGCCAACATTAACTGCGTCAGATCGCTCGTTCCAATACAAATTCCCTGCACCCCTGCTCGGACATAATCCGGCAGCAAAAAGAGAACTGAAGGCACTTCTGCCATAATCCACGTTGGCAGATCAAACAAACCCGCTTGCTCAATTCGACGGCGGCAAAAGATAAATTCTTCAACGGTTCGCACAAACGGCAAAATTAACCGCAAATTAGAACATCCTGCATCAACCGCTTGTTTTAACGCAGTGAGTTCAAAATCAAATGATTCTGAATTTTGAAGATAGCTGAGTGTGCCGTGCATCCCTAGCATCGGATTGGCTTCAGCCGCAGACTGAAATTCATGCGATCGCAGATCTAAACTGCGATAGAAAACGGGACGTGGCGCAAACGATCGCGCAAAGTGCTGGATCTGATCCGACAGTTGAGCGTTCAACTTTCCGCCGAGCAGCAATTCCGATCGCAACAGTCCTACCCCGTCAATTTCAAGGTCGATCGATCGCTCAATAGAATCCGTTTGGCTGAGATTCAACATTAATGAAGTCGCATTGAGATTCCATCGTGACCTCGATGAAATCGGCTTGGTTACTGCTTGTGGCTGAGTCGCCCGCTCAACGCCCCCTGTATCACCATTGACTAAAATTAGGTCTCCCGTGTGAATGCGCTGCGTCGCATCAGTTGCGCCTACAACTGCGGGAATCCCCAATTCGCGTGCCAAAATCGCTCCGTGACTGGTCATTCCGCCTTGCTCAGAGACGATAGCCGCCGCAGATTTGAGGAAGGGAACCCAACTTGGCAAAATCATAGGAGTGACTAAAATCGATCCCTCAGGCAGCGAAAATTCGGGAAGGTGGAGATCGGTGAGGACATAAGCAGGCGCGATCGCGACTCCAGGAGCGGCAGCAAGCCCAGATGAGAGAGTATTTTCAGCAGGTTGTGGGGAAGGCAGTTGATTCACGATGGGGTCACGGTCATGCACTTGGGTGATGTAAAGCTGTGAGGGATAGAATTGCCACTCCAGAACAGCAGGAGTATGCAAGGTTTGAGCTAATGAAAGCAAAGCGAATTGCTGAGGCGGCTGTAAGATTGAAGCCGCCTCGTGAATGGTGAGTCGAGCCAACGGTTCTTCTTTGCCCGCTTGAATCTGATAGGAAACCGTTTGCCGTCCTGCCTGTTGCAGCCGCATTTGATCGCCCTGAATCTGATAGATTTCTGGTGATGCTTCGCCTCGTGCGATCGCAGTTTCTAACCCGCGAGTTGCGGTGAGTTCCCAATTCATCGAATGCGGCTGCAATGATCCAGACGCGATCGCGTCTCCGATTGGCTGCATCATGACCGCAAACTGAATCTGGTGCAGTTCAAGTTTGGCGCTTTGCCAGTAGACTAAGTTTCGGGCGCGAAACAGTTCTGCCCAGAGCGCTTTTAAGCCAGCACCTAAGCTCTGTTGATCTGTCCAGCAGATTTGGGGTTCCAGTAGGCGTGATAGTTCATCAGTTGTCGCCTCAAAATCTTGAATAAAAATCGAGGGGCGCAGAATCACAGCCGGGGGATTGCTGAGCACTGGAAATTGAGCGATCGCGCTTTGAAGCTCGGTGAGCCAAGCCTCCGGCAGTTCAGCATGTTGAATCGTTTGACGGATTTGACGAGCGATCGATTGCAGTTGCTGAGAGTCTTTCAGATTGAGACGGAGCGAGGAAGAAGGCAAATCGGCAAAGAGCGGTTGCAGCCAGTGAATGGTTTCGAGAAAGTTACGAAACCGAGTTGCAATTATCACAACCGTTGGGATGACTGGATAGCCTTTTTGAGCCATCAGACTGAGATGGTATGCTTGTTCTCCAACCATACCCAAGGGTTGAGCTTCAATTTGATGGATTGAGAACAGAGTATCCACAGCCTAAAACTATCAAGATAATTTTCGATTGTACGAGACTCGATCGAGCAATCTGGAATTGATCAGAATAAATGAATGTTTGGGAACGTTGAGATCGGTTTTCTGGTGAAGCGTGATGTTAGACGGGGTTTTAAGTCTGATTTTGCAGAAGTCTTGCCCGTTGTGCGATCGTTCTACCTCAACCTATCTTTGTGCAAGCTGTCGGAAAAGATTAGACCGAGATCAATTTTCAGACCCCACACAGTTCTGGAAGCAGCGAATTTTTGCTTGGGGAAACTATACGGATACGCTCAAGCGTACGATCGCGGCATTGAAATATGAGCGTCATCCTGAGTTAGGTATGTTACTCGGCGAGGAATTAGGACGATCGTGGCTCAAAGCAAGATTGCATCCAGGAAAGCTGACGGTGATTCCGATTCCGATGCATTTTGAGAAACAACAGCAACGCGGTTATAACCAGGCAGAGCTAATTTCACGGGCATTTTGTCAGATCACCGGGAATGCTCATCAGCCCAAGGGATTGCAGCGAATTCGGGCAACTGAGGCTTTGTTTGGATTGTCGCCTCAGGGTCGAGAGCAAACGTTGACACAAGCATTTGCGATCGGCAAAGGGGCAACACAAAACTGCCCCGTTTTATTGATTGATGATATTTACACCACTGGAGCAACAGCGAGAGCTGCAATACAAGTTTTACATCGACATCAAATTCGCGTACTGGGAATTGCAGTAGTGGCGAAACCAAGCTTTGAACCGCGATCGTAACGTTCTGAAATGAAATCTTCAGTTCGAGAATTGCGGACTCGCTCAGTGAGAGAATCAAATTTGAGGCAGTCGCGATCGAACGGTTCGATCGTGAAGCTGCCCGTCAGCTTTGCAATAGTCCAACCTTGCTCGTCTTGTTCCAGCGGGGTTGGTCGTCATACGAGTCGTAACAGCAATGCAACAATAAACGAGAGATTCAAATGATTGTCAGAAAAGAGACTCCATCCGATATTGAAGCAATCACCCAAGTCACAATATCTGCCTTCAAGACCCTTCCAATCAGCAATCACACCGAGCAATTTATCATCCAGGCATTACGCAACTCAGGCGCACTAACTTTGTCGCTTGTAGCAGAGCAGGACGACCAGGTTGTTGGGCATGTCGCTTTTTCTCCTGTCACCCTTTCTGACGGTTCAGAGGGATGGTATGGTCTCGGTCCTGTGTCAGTAGTACCTAGCCATCAAAAACAAGGGATTGGAACATCGCTCATCAATGAGGGGTTGTCTTTGCTAAAAGAGATGGGCGGACAGGGTTGTGCTCTTGTGGGTGATCCGAACTACTATCAGCGCTTTGGTTTCCGGAACGTTCCAGAACTGATTTATGAAGGGGTTCCACCAGAGTTTTTCCTAGTCTTGCCGTTTACCAAGAAGGTTCCCCAAGGAATTGTGGTGTTTCATGAAAGCTTTTGGGCACATGGCTAGTGTTTCGGTGATCAGCAGATAAGCTCCTCGCGCTCATCACCTCTGTAGAAGGTAGTGCGTTCATTTGAGTGGTAAGCGAACGATCAATTCACTTCCCTGACCAATCGCACTCTGAACTAGAATGTTGCCATTGTGTTGCTTCGCGATTGCAAGTGCGATCGCGAGTCCTAATCCGGCTCCACCAGTCTGGCGAGAGCGATCGCGGCTAACTCGATAAAATCGATCAAAAATTCGCGGCTGGTCTTCAGAAGCAATCCCAATTCCTGTATCTCGAACTTGAATCACTGCATGGTTCGAGTCACAGCCCAGCGAAACTGTAATGTTGCCACCCGCAGGTGTGTATTGAATGGCATTTGTGACTAAGTTAGCGATTAACTGAAAAAGCTGTTCCTCGTTACCTAGGACATAAACAGGATAAGGTACTCGAATATCCAGTCTGAGATCAATATCAGCCGCGATCGCCATTGCACTAAATTCATCTAACACATCTGTCAGCAAAGAATTCAGGCAACACGGTTGATGTTTCACAGGCAAGACTTGCAGATCCATGCGAGACAAGAGCAGCAAATCTTGAACCAGTTGAGCGAGGCGATTGTTCTGGCGCTCGATCGTGTATAGCGTATTTCGAGCTTCTGGTTCTGGTAATGTTTCGAGTTCTAGAACAGATTCAATCGTGGCTTTCGTCGCAGCCAAAGGCGTTCGCAATTCGTGAGCAACATCTGCTGTAAATTGCTGCACTTGTTGATACGAGCGATACACGGGTCGCATCGCTAATCCAGCTAACCACCAACTTGCAGCAATCACAAAAAGAATAGTGATCGGCAGTCCTAGCAGAAAAGTAAGCCGCAAGGTCGCCAAATAGTGGTCGAATTCTTGCAGCGATCGACCTACCTGTAAGTAGCCCCAAGGAGCATGTTGATTATTCTTGAGAAGAATAGAGATTTGGTGATAGCGTTTTCCGTCAGGCGTTTCCAGCGTTTGCCAGAGAGATTGTTGTAGCTGATCTGAAATTGCTTTCGGAGGATGTCCATTTGTCGCAATCAGTTGTCCAGATTGATCGAGAAACCGCATGTAATATCCTTCTTGCTGTACGGCTCCTAAAACATGACGTTCTTCTGTCGGTTCAGCACAAAGCGTTGAAGTGAGGCACAGCCCTGGCAGGAGTTGAGAAACACGATCGTTGATCTGTCCAGGCTGCTCCAAGATCGGTTCTAGCCCGTCGTGTAGGGTGCCTGAAACAGATTCTAGCTCTTGATGTAGAGCGTGCCAGTGCGCCTCAGTGAGCAACTGATAAGCCACACCTCCAGCCATGACTAGAATCAAGCTCATGACTCCGGTATACCAGCTTGCTAATCGCCAGCGTGTTCGGTTGAAGAGTTGGTTCTGTTGCATCGCTATCCTTTAGCATTCAGGCGATAGCCTAGCCCGTAGACAGTCTCTAGCAGCCCTTCACAGCCATAGTCCGCTAACTTACGCCGCAGAAGACGAATTTGGGCAGGAACCACATTGCTGATGGGATCAGCTTGTAAATCCCAAACTTGATTCATTAATTGGTCGCGAGTGAGAATCTGATTGGGATGCTGCATAAAATACTCCAAAAGCTGAAATTCTTTAGCTGTCAGAGGAATCGTTTGTTGCTGAGGCTGAGTTGTTTGAACCGTAGCTGTGCTGTAATCCAAAAGGAGATAACCAACTTGAAGCTGGGGTGGCTGAAATTGAGGCGATCGACGCTGTAAGGCTCGTAGTCGTGCCCGCAGTTCTGCCATGCCGAACGGTTTGACGAGGTAATCATCGGCTCCGGCATCGAGTCCCATGACTTTATCTTCCATACAGTCTTTTGCTGTCAAGATTAGAATCGGGAGGGGATTGTACTGCGATCGTAGCCGCCGACAAAGCTCAATCCCAGATAGTCCTGGTAGTAACCAGTCGAAGATCGCTAAGGTGTAATGAACTTGGGAATTATCAAGACAGTTCCACGCTTCTGTGCCATCTTGAACCCAATCCACAACATACTTATCCCGACTGAGGGCGTGCTGAATTGCCGCCCCTAAATCTGGTTCATCCTCAACTAATAGTATTCGCATAGAATTTTTTTCAATCAACTTAAGGCTTAGGCTCCTTCTGGAATAGGGGAAAATTTACCGATACCAGGCTTGGTTCCACTGCTGCATTTGAGTAATTTCAGCCGTCTGAGATTTGATCATTGATTGAGCAAGATTCCGCATGTCGGGACGATTAGTCCGATTCAGCAGCATCTGAGCCATGTGGACTGCCATTTGATGATGGGGAACCATTTGGCGGATAAATTCTCGATCGAAGTCGGGCGCATTTTTTAATGCCTGCAAATCCATCTCCATGCTCATTCCGCTTTGGTGCATTCCCATCCTGTCTGAGTGGTTCCCCATCATTCCTGAGCGGTTCCCCATCCTGCCCATTCCAGACGACACTGCTGGAACGTTTGTCCCGTACCAAGCCTTGTACCAGGTTCGCATCTGGTTAATTTCGCGGGTTTGGTCTTGAATAATAGATGCAGCTAACCTCTTAATTTCAGAATGTTTAGCCCGACTGGAAGCTAATTGAGCCATCTCTACGGCTTCCTCGTGGTGTGGAATCATCCTTTCAATGAAGTGACGATCAACTTGTCCCATGATGGGTCGTTGAGGAGAATGTGATCTGTTAGCAGGAGTTTGAGAAGTAGGTGCGGCACTGAGACTTTCGATACGACTGATATTGAGTAGTCCTATAACTGTGCTACTAGTTAATAGCCCTGCAAAACTGTAAAGCAATATTTTTCTCATGATGATGTTCCCTCCTTGTAAAAGTCTAGAAATATTAGACTCTTCTTTTCTAAGCTAGGTCTAAATTATGAGGAAGTTGTGAGCGATCGCCAACGGAGTTTAAATCAACAAAACAGTATGGTGTGAATCCTCCTTTCCAAATTCTGCTAGGGCTTCACGTGCTTCCTGATGTGCTAGTCTGACGTACATTCATACTCAGATTAGAAACATGAGTAACGCCTAAGTGAGTATCCATAGCAGTTCTATTCTCAAGCTTGCACAACATCATAAAATTGCTATGAAATATTTGCGGCTCAACATTATTGTTCACACGAACATTGCTCTATCTCAAGGTTGATCTTGCCTAAACGCACCCAATCTTTCATAGCAATTTGAGAATTCTTCGCCAATATGAATATAAGGCAAACGATCCACGATCGAGGAGCGATCCATCATGCACCACGACCACTCGAATCATCCACATCATTCTGATCCGGGATATGTTGGGCACGCCGATCATGAACAACAACTCGAATCAAATCTGCCTAATCCCGCCCCGCACCAAGACGCAGGTCATCATCAGCACAAAGGTCATGACCGACACGCAGGGCATAGCCCGGAGATGTTCAAGCGGCGGTTCTTCATCTGCTTGGTGCTGACTTTGCCAATTCTCTATTTTTCGCCACTGTTTCAAGAATGGTTTCGCTATCAGGCGATTGATCTACAAGGAAGCAATTGGATTACGCCAATCTTGGCAACTGTCATTTACTTCTATGGCGGCTGGGCATTCCTGAAAGGTGCTTGGTACGAACTACGAGGCAAGATTGGCATGATGACGCTGATTGCGCTAGCGATCACAGTTGCGTTTGTCTACAGTTTGGCAGTGACGTTTGGTTTGCCAGGTGATCCTTTCTACTGGGAGTTAGCAACACTGGTCGATGTGATGTTACTCGGACATTGGATTGAAATGGCTTCAGTGCAAGGAGCCAGTCGTGCTTTAGAACATTTAGCAGATTTAGTGCCTGAGATCGCACATCGATTGACCAACGGGCGCATTGAGGATGTCTCGGTGAGTACCTTAACCGAGCATGATCGTATTCTCATTCGTCCGGGAGAACAAATTCCGATTGATGGCGAAATCACTGAAGGTGCTTCGAGTGTGAATGAAGCCTTTCTGACTGGAGAATCTCGCCCAGTGACGAAACAGATGGGTGATGAAGTGGTTGGGGGAGCCGTTAACGGTGAGGGAGCTTTAACTGTTCAAGTGACTCGCACTGGAGACAAAACGACATTAAGCCAAATTATGCGCCTGGTCGAAGAGGCGCAAAGTTCTAGAAGTCGATATCAAGCCTTAGCAGATCAGCTTGCGTATTGGTTAACCTTAATCGCGATCGGTGTTAGCACCTTAACGTTTGTGGTCTGGCTAGCAGCAAACTCAGGCTTAACCTTTGCCATCAATCGTGCCGTTACAGTGTTAGTCATTACCTGTCCTCATGCGTTGGGTTTAGCCATTCCTTTGGTGATCGTAAATGCAACAGCGATGTCTGCGAAGAACGGTATTTTAGTTCGTAGCCGGGAAGCGTTTGAACGAGCGAGAGATATTAAAGCGATCGCATTTGATAAAACCGGAACCCTGACCGAAGGACGATTCGGGGTGCAGCACATTGATACAGATGGCATTGATGAAGTAGACGCGTTAACCATTTCCGCTTCGCTGGAGTCGTTGTCAGAACACCCACTAGGACAGGCAATTGTGGGAGAAGCCGAGCATCGCCAGATTCATCTGGTTCAAGCGAGCGAGTTCAAAGCGATTCCTGGTCGAGGTGTGGAAGGAACCGTCAACGCTCAACGCTATCGAGTCGGACGACCCGAATGGGCAGAAGAGTTGAATTTAAAGTTTCCGTCAGCGCTACGAAAAGGATTGCAAGAAATTGAATCGCGAGGAGAAAGCGCGATCGTGCTTCTCAACGATCAACAAGTTCTAGCTGTGATTGGATTAGCTGACCAGATTCGAGAACGGGCACGAGAAGCCATTCAGCGATTGCATGAAATGAACATTGAAACCGTGATGATTACGGGTGATGCAGAAGCGGTGGCGAAAACCGTTGCAGCAGAATTGGGCATCGATCGCTACTATGCGCGAGTGCTACCGCAAGATAAGGCAACCCTAGTGCGACGATTAAAAGCAGAGAAACCCACTGCTTTTGTCGGAGATGGTATCAATGATGCACCTGCATTGTTTGAAGCGGATTTGGGAATCGCGATCGGGGCAGGAACCAATGTCGCGATCGAGTCGGCTGACTTGGTGTTAGTGAAAAATGATCCACTCGATGCCACCTATGCCCTTCAGCTTGCCAAAGCCACCTACAACAAAATGATTCAGAATCTATTCTGGGCAACGGGATACAACGTGATTGGCATTCCCTTAGCGGCTGGAATTGCTTATCCATTTGGAATTTTGCTTTCTCCAGCCGTTGGAGCCTTATTTATGAGCATTTCGACTGTGATTGTCTCGATCAATGCGATGCTGCTGCGTCGGGTCAAATTGAGCCATTAATACAGAGCATCGCATCAATCTTTTTTTGTAGCCAGTCTACTTTTTGAAACTAAAGCGACCGTTGACTTTTTCGCCACTGATATCGGTCAGAATGGCGACTTTGTATTCTCCTACTGCCGTGCCAGGGAGTAAAGCCGCGTAGTGTTTATCTACGGGGTCATATTTCATGTCTAGAGCTTTCTGGGTTCCGTCTGGAAGTTGAACTTGCGCTGTGACCTTCGCATTGGGAACTGCTTCGTGATTGTCGCCTTTTTGTAAGTAGAAATCTAAATGGGTTCCGTTCGCTTCTGGTTGGGGAATGAATTCTAGATGGTAAACGCCTGTCTCAATAGTCTGTCCTCCTTTTCCACCATGCTTTCCACCGGATTCAGTTTTAGCTGTAGTCGCTGCGGTGCTGGGGGAAGCAGTCGTCGTGGGTGTTGTTGCCGCAGGACTCGTACTTGAATTTTTAGCCGTGTTGCTGTTGTTGCTACAAGCTCCTAAGAGAAGTCCTAGACCGACTATCGTAAGGGTGATCGATTGCTTAATGTTCATAGTTTTTTTGAGGGTGATGATGGGGAAAATTGGGCACGAGAAACTTACTAAACTGCGAATATAGAGCAGGAATCACGAGCAAGGTTAATGCAGTTGAGGTGAAAAGTCCGCCTAACACAACGATCGACAACGGCTGCAAAATTTCCTTTCCCGCTCCACCTGCCACAACCAAAGGTGCTAATCCCAAAGCCGACGTAAAAGCGGTCATCAGAATCGCATTGAGCCGTTCCATCGAGCCTTTGATCAAGACATCTTTGAGGGGCATTCCTTCGGCAAATTTAGTGTTGTAGTTATCGACTAACAGCAATCCATTGCGAGTAGCAACCCCGAACAACGTGACAAATCCAACCAGCGACGCAACAGAAATAACGCCGCCTGTAAGTGCAACTGCAATCACTCCACCGACTAACCCAATCGGCAAGTTGATCATGATCATGGCAGTTGAGGCAATGGACTTCACTGAGAGATACATCAGGATGCAAATGATGACAAATGCGATTGCGCTGAACACCAAAATATTTTGAGTTGCTCGTTCTTCTGCCTCAAACTGTCCGCCGTACTGCACAAAGTAACCAGAGGGAATCGAAACGTTTTGCTTGATTTTGGCTTGGATTTCGTTGACGGTCGATCGTAAATCTCTCCCGCTCACATTGGCGGATACCACAATCAGACGAGAGACTTTCTCGCGGTTGATCGTATTGGGTCCTGTTCCGTTACGAATCGTCGCTACTTGAGCTAGGGGAATTTTGCCACCACTGGGCTTATCGATGAGAAGATTCTCGATCGTACTCAGGTTATCGCGGGCTTCAGGTTTGAGCCACACGACTAAATCAAACGTTTGCTGAGCTTCTAGAACTTGAGACACGACGTGCCCATTCAGTGCAGTCTCGATCGTGGTTGCCAACTGCCCAATGGATAGTCCTTCTCGTGCAGCAGCATCGCGATTCAATACAATCTGCACCTGATTGATCGGCACTTGTGGTTCAAGCTGCAAATCGACAATTCCCGGTATGGCTTGCATTTGCGCTTCGATTTGTTGTCCGATCGTCCGTAACTGCTCTAAATCTGCACCAAAGATTTTGACCGCAATCTGACTTCTCACCCCCGATAACACTTCATCCATACGATGGGAAATAAATCCACCAATTCCCGTTGCAACACCTGGAAGTTTGGCAAATTCTTCTCGTAGCTTATTAATAGCAGCAGGACGGTCTGCCAAACCCTTTTCACTTAAATCCACATCCAAGTGGGCAAAATTGACTCCTCCTGCATCCCCATCTCCTGGAGCGCGTCCTGAGCGAGTTTGAATGTAATTGAAGCGAGGATCGGTCTTGAGTGCTTCTTCTAGGGCAAATCCAGCTCGATTAGTAACTTCGAGTGAAGTACCTGGATAGAGAGTCAGGGTGTTGACTAAAGTTTGCTCTTGAAATTCGGGGAGAAATTGTCGTCCAAGTGTGGGAACGATCGAGAGCGATATCACCAGTAAAGCCGCGGAGAGCGATAAAATCAGCACCGATCGCCGCATCGCAAACCGCAACAGAGGATGATAAAACCGCTTACAGGCACGAGCAACCCAAGGTTCTTTCTCTTGTAGTCGTCCTTGGGGTAGCAGGATGGCACACAACGCTGGCGACAACACCAAGGATTCTAAACTAGACACCACCACGACAATCAGATAAGCAATGCCCATCGGCGTAAAGATGCGCCCCTCGACTCCGCTTAACGTAAAAATCGGAGAAAAGACTACGGCTCCGATTAGTGTTGCGCCAATCAGCGATTCCCGCACCTCCTGGCTACCTTCGTAGATGACTTCCATCATTGGACGAGGATGAGCCGATAGGCGATTTTCGCGTAAGTTGCGGTAAGTGTTTTCGCCATAGACGATCGCATCATCAACTGCCGTTCCGATCGCGACTGCCAGCCCACCTAGCGTCATCGTGTTCAGCCCTAGTCCTAACCAAGAGCAGACGAGCAAGGCAAACAGCAAGGTGAGAAAAAAGTCGAGCAAGCAGACCGCTAGTGTACGCCAGTTCATCAAAAAGGGAATCAGAATGGCAGCTACAATCACACTGCCTTCAACGAGCGCCGATCGCACATTGTCAACCGATGCAGCAATGTAATCATCTTGGCGAAACGTCACTGCAACATTCACACCTTTAGGCAATCCAGCTTTTAATTCCTCGATCGCGGCTTCTACCGCACGGGTTACGGTCGGCGTGTCTGCTTGCGGTTGCTTATTGATCATGACAATCACAGCAGGCTGACCATTGACACTGCCATCGCCCCGCTTGAGAGCCGCACCAATTTTCACCTCCGCAACATCTGCAAGTCGGACTGGAGTACCTTTGCGAGAGGTGATGACTGATTTCTCTAAGTCTTCGATCGATTCAATCCGTCCAATGCCTCGAATCAGTTTCTCCTGATCCGGTGTGATCAGGTATCCTCCCGGCGCATTGAGATTTGCAGCAGCAGCGGCTTGTGTAACTTGTTCTAGAGAAACATCAAAGGCTTTGAGTTGCGCGGGATCAACGAGAACTTGATACTGTCGAACCTCACCCCCATACGCGGTTACTTGACTGACTCCGGGAACTGCTAACAATCGATTGGTTACTTGCCAATCGATGAACCGTCGCACGTCCATCATGGAAGTTTGCGCTCCGGGTTCGATGGTAAAGGCGACTTTGAGAATCGTGCCGATCGGCGAACTAATCGGAGAAATGCGCGGCGTTTCGATGCCTTCTGGGAGCTTGGTCTGAACTTGCTGTAATCGTTCCGTGACAAGCTGCCGTGCCTGAAAAATGTCGGTTCCCCAATCAAAAATGACTTTAACAACCGAAATTCCCGGCGCAGAGGCAGATCGAACCGCAGTCACTCCAGGCGTTCCATTGACTGTACTTTCAATCGGCAACGTCACCAGTGACTCTACTTCTTCGGGAGCAAGTCCCGGCGATTCTGTCTCAATTTCAACTTGGGGCGGTGCGAACGGTGGAAAGACATCCAGCGGCATTTGAGGAATGGCGCGAACTGTCCAGAGCGTTACGATAATTGCTCCTAGAACCACTACCCAACGGCGTGCGATCGCCCATCTCACAATAGAACTCAGCATAGGTCTAATTCTGGGGACGATCGAACTGTTTCTCGGTCACTTCAGTCGGCAATTTGCCGTTTTGGGATTGAAAATGATTCAGGTCAATCTCTGGATTAGGATGAAATCCATTGGACTCTGCGGGAACAGGTGAAGCAAAGCGTTGACGACGATTCGCCCAATACATCCCTGCCCAGAATGTAGATCCGATCAGCAAACCTCCGATAGGCAGAATTGCCCACCACGGTAAAGGCATGGAACTTTGAGAAGTCACAGGGTTAGGGGAATGATTCGCTTCTTTCTGGCCCCCAGTGCGTAACGATTGCGCGTAGAGTTGAGTGGCTCGTTGTGTAACCACGCGATCGCCATCAAATAACCCGTTTGTGACCTCGACAAACTCTCCCGATTCGCGACCCAGTGAGACTTCGGTTGGTTGGAAAGCTTGACCATTTTGGACAAACACAATCTTTTTCTTGTCGTTGGTTTCAACGATCGCGGATTTCGGAACAGCCAAAACTGCAACAGGGGTTCGATCTGTTAACACTTCCAGTTCAGCAAACATTCCCGGCTTGAGCGCACCATCAGCATTATCGAGTTCCGCTTTGACCGGAACAACACGAGTATCACCTTGCACCGTTGCACCGATCACACTAATTCGTCCGCGAAACATGCGATTCGGCAAGCCATTGACTCTGACCTGTACCCCTTGCCCTTGTTGAACTTTATCTAAATCTTTCTCATAGATATCGGCAGCGATCAATACACTACTGCCATTTACGATCGTCATGATCTTTTTGCCCGCATCCTGTCCCGATTCGCCGATCGTCGCTTCTCGGTCTGCGACCACTCCAGAAATAGGAGCTGTGATGGTAATTGTCCCGTCTTCATTCGCACTTGCGCCTAACTGCCTCAGTCGAGTTTGATAAGTCTGCCCACTCAATTGACTCTTGGATTGCGCTACATCAACGGCAGACTGGGCGCGTTTAAGTTGTGCCTGAGCTTCAGAGACTTGCAACTGACTTCTAACTTTTGCAAATGCCGCTTTCGCCTCGGCGAGTTTCGATTCGGACTCTAGAACGGTACGGCGGGGGATAGCTCCAGTAGAAAGAAGGTCGCGATCGCGGTCATATTGCTCTTGAGCCACATTTAACGCCACTTGTGCCTGCTGAATCTCGGCTTGAGCAATTCGCTGCTGCTGCTCATAGTTTTGCTGCGCTAGGCGTAAATCTGCCTCGGCTTGTTGAACGCTGCCTATTGCTTCGGACTGTCGATCAAGGGCAATGGTGCGAAGTTCGGCAAGCTCTGGACTAGTCATGATGGCAACGGGTTGTCCTACCCTGACTTGTTCTCCGGGCTTAACCAACAATCGCAACACGGTTCCCCCAACAGGCGTTGTTACCTCTGCTTGTTGATTCGGCTGGGCTTCAATCTGTCCGGTCGTTTTGATACCCGAGACAAGACGTTGACGGCTCACGGATTCCACTGTCAGCCCCATACGTTCTGCGGTAGCAGCATCCACCTCAATCGCTCCCACAGTCTGGACAGGCTGACTGTCATGCTGAAACTCGTTGCCGTGTCCAGCATGCGCTAGCGTGATTTGGGGAGCTACTATGATCAGCAACAAGCCCAAGACGGTTGCAGAAGCACCGCTAGAACGCTTGGGACGGTAAGAAATGTGAAGCATCGATCGCGTCCTTGATAGAGGTTCGGGGCAGGTTGAGTTCAGCAGAATCTGGAGGAATTCGGCTGCGACACAGTCTGCATGAGCCAAAGGCAGCAAGCAGATACCCAGTCAATAGTTTCGCAGCCAAACCTAAAACTCAGATGAAATGGGTTACTGGTTATACCAAGCTTTCCGCCACTGTTTCATCTGAGCAATTTCCTTCTCCTGCGAAGCGATAATCTCTTGAGCGAGCTTCTTGATTTCTGGACGCTTTGATTTACTCAGAGCATCCTGCGCCATCGTAACGGCTCCCTCATGGTGCGGAATCATCGCATTAATAAAGCGCAAATCGAACTGATTATCCGCAGCCCCTAAATCCATTCCCATCATCATGCCTTTCATCTGATCAGCCGACATCGGCATCATCTGTCCCATCTTCGAGTCATACGCCATCGGAATGCTATTGGCTTTGGGATACCAGGCTTGCCGCCACTGCTTCATCTCTCCAATCTCTTGATCCTGGGCTTTGATGATATCGGCTGCCAGTTTCTTGATTTCTGGGCGCTTGGATTTTTGCTGCGCCTCTTTTGCCATCTCGACCGCGCCTTGATGATGTGGGGTCATGGCATCAATGAAGCGTAAATCAAAGCTGGCATCGGCTGGACCTAAATCCATCATCATGTTGCCATGATTCATACTGCCGTGATCCATATTGCTATGATCCATTCCCGGCATCGTGCTGGCAGCAGGAGAAGAATTGGTAGCAGGATTTTGTCCAGTTGTGGTGGAACAGGCGGCGAGAGTAGCAATTGCAACGAGTCCAACAACGGTTTGGGTCGTCGTTGACTTGAGAGATCGTCTTAAAAATCGAGAATTGAACATGGAGCGTTTCATTGAGAGAGGCTGGAGTAATAGAACCTCTTTATTCTGATCTCTCCAGTCAGATAGAGAGTCAAGGGTTGAGGCTAAGGATTTGATAGAACTATCCCTACCGACTAAAAGAACATACAAAAATAAAACCAGGATGAAATAAAGCGACTCATTCAACTAGAAATCGAATGCCTGACGCTTGGTAGGGGCGACTTCAAGATGATTCTCCTAAGTTGAGTTTCAGCTTCAACTTAGGAGAACGAACAATGCCTCATCAGCCATATCAGTCGATTATTAATGCTGCGGTTCACTGCGCTTCCGAATGTGAACATTGTGCCAAGTGTGTCTGACTGATACGGAATGGGCGCGAGTCTGCCAGGATTGCGCTCAACTCTGCTGAACGATCGCATCTTTTATCAGCCGCAGTTCCCGCTTTATTCTCACGTTGCGCGATCGTGCATCGAAGTCTGTCAAGCCTGTGTCACCGAATGTGAAAAGCATTTGATGTTTGAAGCAAAAAGAACCCTCGGATTTTCGAGGACTTCCTGAAAACCTTAATCTACTGATGCTTTAGAACGGAGAGAGAGGGATTCGAACCCTCGTTACAGTCACCCGTAAACAGCATTTCCAGTGCTGCGCCTTCAACCACTCGGCCATCTCTCCAAACCATGCAGCTTTTTACGCCGCAGAATTCATATAGTAACAGAACATGTCGCATACTGAATAGAGAAGATTCAAAATTTGTTGATCATCATGCCTGAGTTTCATACTGTTCGTGTTTATCACCGCCAAGAAAATAAATTTTATTCTTTTGAAGTGCCGAGCGATCGCTATATCCTCCAAAGCGGCGAAACCCAAGGCGTTGAACTTCCCTTCTCCTGCCGTAATGGAGCCTGTACCGCTTGTGCGGTGAGAGTTTTATCGGGGCATTTAGAGCAGCCAGAAGCCGTCGGACTCTCACCCGAGTTGAAGCGGCAAGGATATGCATTACTCTGTGTCAGTTACGCAAAATCAGATATCGAAGTCGAAACCCAAGACGAAGATGAAGTGTATGAACTACAATTTGGACGATTCTTTGCGAAAGGACGTGTGAAACGAGGACTGCCACTCGACGAAGAATAGGTCAATGTGATTTGTCTGAATGAGAAATGGTTGCGGTGACTGCATCGACAAAATCTGTCACCGCCTGTACCAAAGGTTTGGGCAAATGCTTTCGGAACCATTGATACACATAAATTAACGTCAAGCCATCGACTTTCTTCTGAGTAAACAATTCTTCTTGCAAATCATTCAAATGCTCCAAGGCTCGATTCTTCAAATCGATTGGAGCCTCTGCATTGACTTGCGCTTTTAACTGATTAAAGTTCTGCTGTAAGGTCTGCAAATCTGCTTGTTCCGCATTCATTTCCGCGATCGAGGAAATGTAAGCGCGATTCTGACTCGTGATCGGAATCACTCGCAGATGCTCTATATACTGCTGCTCTTTGCGGACTTGTTCTAATAATCGTCTGATTTGTAGATTTTCAGGTTCGATCGCTAAGGCTTCTTCTAAGTGAGCGATCGCATCTTGAGTTTCTCCCAAGTTATGCAATTCTTCGCCATAATCGAGCAGCGCTTGAACATAACTATCTCGAACGCGCACCGCATCGACTAAATAAGCACGTTTGTAATATTTCAACGCCTGCCCGAACTGTCGCATTTCCGCCAAACTATCTGCCAGTTCAAATAGCGATTCAAAATGATTGGGATTGAGTCGCAGTACTTCATTCAACAGGCTGACAATCTTCGGATTCATCCCGCGCAGCCGCGCAGATTTTGCGGCTTCGTATAAATTTTGGGCTTCTGTATTCAGATCTTCGAGTCCCCGGAATTCTCGCCGCACCGGATGCCGCTGAATCAGCCAACGGCGTACCAGTTCGATCGACACTCGATAGGTTGCCAAAGTCGGAGGCATAGAAAGATGTTTCTGTCCTGGGAGAATTCCCGATCGCACTCCAGAGGTTCTTAACAGTTTCCAGCCCACCAGATTCAACAAGGCTTTGCGGATCGGTTCAGTGAGTTCAACGCCGCATTCGCGCAATAATTGCAACGGCTCGACTTCGCTAAAGTCTAAGCTCGAAATTTCAGGAAACTCCATTTGTCGTGCCCGTGGAACCTCTGCTGCCGCTGAAAAAACGACGCGTTCCGGCAAGGGAATGCCTTCCCAAAACCAACCTAATCCGCCTTCACCGAGTTCGATCGCCCGATCGACAATAAATCGCACATCGGATCGCGTCACTCTCCACCGTTTTTCTGTCCGAGCATTAGAAAAGAGCGCAAAACAGACGACTTGAGTGAAATAGGGATGCCCAGCCGTCAATTCCCAAATTCCATCGATCGCGGCTAAGTCGTATTCTAAAATTCCTTTGGCGGGAATTGTGATCAACTGTTCAGTACTGCGTTGATCGAGAAGCCCTACTTCTTGATTCGGCGCTTCTCGAAACAGACTGAGCATCAAAGGCAAATCTTCTAACTGCCGACCAACGACAGGAATAATGTACAAATTCGGATTGTCATAGACCGCCGTTTGTAAATACCCGAACAGATGCTCGGCTGCTTGCTTGACATCGACGTTGTAGAGCGTATCAAACTCATCCAGCAGCAGCACGATATTTTTAACGCCTAATTCGCGCCGCAGGGCTGGAATAAAATTATCGATAAAAATTTGCGGATTTTCGGCAAAAGCCTGAACCGGAGGAACCTGAATCGTCAAGTCAAACTGTTGCACAGAATCGCGTGACAATTCGTGCAGCACCTCAGCCAGCGATTTCCGGCTATCTCCTTCAAGAGAAAGGGGCACAAATGCAAACTCTTTGAGGTCAATTGCTCTGGGAATTTGCGCCAATACCGAAGACTTACCGATGCGGCGATGCCCGTGCAATAAAATCACTTGAGCTGATTGAAGCAAATTGTCTTCGATGAACTCAAATAAGCGATCGCGTCCGAAAAAACGGTCAGGTTCGGTAATAGGACGACCGATAATATATGGATTTCTCCGCTCGATCGAGTAACTCATATCTAAAGCAGTGGCTTACGCCGCTCCGAATTATCCCTGAATGAAACCAATCGGTAGGGCAGATGTAACCTTCCCTAACCAAGACAGAATAGATGGTATTTCTTCTTTATGCTGCCAAAGCCAGCGTATCGCATTGGTCACGGTTTCCGCTTGGCGACGGCTCATGAGATTCAGAAACGTGCGCTGTCGGGCTTGTAACGCTTCTTCGTCACTATTCTCGATCTCTTTGACGACCCACCACTCCATGAGCGAGGAAGCAAAGCGATACTGTTTCTTGCCCTCTTGCACTTGGTAGACCACAACCCCTCGTTCTTCGAGATCCCTTAATTCTCGCTCCTTTTGGCTAAAAATTACATCCGTATCACCGAGGTCATAACGTTTCTTCAGTAGCCGCCCTTTCAAATGGGTCAGTGCGAGGAGCATTAATAACGTCTGTTCGGTATCGTTCGACTGATTCCAGTTGTCTTCAAAATAATGCTCAGTGGCTCGCTGAAATTCTGTAGCAAAGGCATCGCTATCTGGAATACGCTCAGCGCGGAATTCTCGGAATAAAAGGTATCCAGCAACTTGTAAAAGGGCAGGACTGCCATCCGCAATATCGCGAATGCCATCCCGCAGAGCAGGGGTCAACGGCAATCCTCCTAATAGCGAGGCTGCATCGGTTTCACTGAACGGCTTCAAGGGCTGGAATAGATAGTGATTATACCAAGGGGATTCTCCGGGTTTGAGTTTGATCCCCGCTTCATTCAAGCGCCGCAATGAGGTGACGATGCTCGCGAAATAATCGGATTCTTTGGAGTGAGAGGCGAGATTCCGACAATCGCTTAAGAAATCGCTGGCATCATCTTCGGTGTAGTTTGCTGTAGGACGAAGCGCGACATCGTAATCGTCGATCAGGAGTAAGAGGAATTTATTGCGATCGCCAATCATGCGGAGAATCGATCGTAAACAATCTTTACTTGCAGTTCGTCGCTCAATAAATTTATCGACTTCGGCAGCAATTTCTGGTTCATTCGCGAGGGCATCTTTCAAGATCACAAAGACTTCGTGCCAAAAGTTTTCTGCGGTGAACGGAGTCACGCCCAGGCAACTGAGCAGCACAACGACTGCCTGAGTCGGATCATGTCCGCGAAACTTCCAAGTTTGCGGCGCAGCGATCATATTGAGAAACGACGTTTTCCCAATTCCAGAGCCGCCCCAAACTGCGAGGTGTCCCCGACTGAGAATTTGATCGAATGCCGTTTCGATTTCTCCTGTCCGCCCGATAAACAGTAAGGGCGAAACAGGTTTTCCTGGCACGTACGGATTTCGTAAAAATGGGGAGTCGGGCATATCAGGTCATCGATCAGGCTTTTTTCGATCGTACCTGTGATTTCCTTAACCGAGGCAAACTTCCGCCGAATTAACTAGGGTGGGGAGTGGGGAGTGGGGGAGTGGGGGATAGTTTAGTTCGCCCCATTCCCCATCTTCTAAATCTCCTCATCCGCTCCAATCCCCAGGTATAGACGTACAAATTCCGACGCAGCCTTTGGATTAATTGACTTGAGGGCTTTGTAAATTTCGACGACCACTTCTGCTAATGGATCACGCTCACCGCGCAACCACCGACTAAAGTTTGATCGATTCACACCCATAATTGCAGACAATTGATACTGCGTGATGCTGTGAGATTCCAGCACCTGCTTCAATGCACTCCCCGCTTTCGACATGCTCTGTGCTGACTAACAACAATAGATGAAATGACTATATAATTTTTTACCTCTCCTGGAAAGTAAAATCGAGTATCACTTATCACGGAACGATGATTTTTCTACGAGAGTCGATACTTCATCCAGGCTCCTAACATCGGGAGTGCAATCCGATATCCTAGCTCTGCTCCGTAAACTAAGCCTTTCTGCTCCAAACTTGCCAGCGCCCCCTGTAAGCCTCCGCCTCGGGATAAGTTATGTTTCTGAATATATTCACGCGCATGGGGACTGTCGGTTGGATCGAGCGCTAAGCTTTCTAACACCCGCACTTGGCTGTGTGGGAGTAATAAAATTAATGATTCAAACGTGACTGAGAGATCTTCGATTAATGCGATCGCACTTCTTTCCACATGGTGGGGCTGCACAATCGTTTCTGCTTCCAATCGAATCCGGCGCGCCAACGTAATCGCATCGCCAAAATGCCCTTGTACATAGTTCAGAAACACCGCTACGCTTTCTGGCTCAAATTTTAATTTCTCAGCCGCCATTGCTTCGATGAGCCAAGTTTGTAACACTTCATCTGGGAGCGGACTCAGCGAGAGTACTCGCAACTCATCCGGTTCTGACCAACGCTCTGCGACCGTCGCGATCAGTGCGTAGCTCACCCGGCTCTGTCGCTGGACTTCCTGGCGCAAATATTGCTCCCATTTGTTGGAGCGATCGAATGATTTCAAATGCGGGAAGTTCTGAAATACAATCACCACCCGACTGTCGAGCCACTCGGCTAGAGCCTGCGGCAAGGTCAGTAGTGCCTCAAACAATGTCCATTCCTTGCCCGGTACAGGGTGCCAAACTAGTTGAGTTCGTCCCTGTTGCGATCGCAAAATGAAGGGATGCTCCTTACTCCAACGATCGATAAACGCTAGTTCCTCTGGAGACTTGAACGTCTGAATAATCGCTTCTGCCAGCAATTCAAGAAATCGAGAATAGTTCGTCGCGCGCAGGCAATCGATTTCTAGTACTCTTGCACTACAAGCCTGAGCAGCTGCACGCATGAGTGTTCGTCTACCGATACCTGGAACCCCTGCTAAGAGAATGTCATGATCACCCAACAAAATTTGGCTGACCTGCTCTAGTTCAGCGTGTCGTCCAATCAGTTGAGAAAAAGAAAAGGGATGACTCACTGCAAATCTCTACTACAAATCTCTACGAATAGAGGGTTCACAAAGCGCTCGAAACGCAGTAATGTCTAGACTCTATCATCTAGCTTTAAAGATAATACTATTTAATAGTGCCATATTCTACGCTTTAGCACTATGATAAGGTGCTGTAGGTCATTATTCCTCAACCTCTTCAGTCTATGTCTGGTCATTCACTTCCATCGCCAAACACGGCTTGGCATACGCTCGATACTGTTGGATCACTGGCGACGTTAAATAGCGATCGCACCACAGGATTAAGTGAGCAAGAAGCCGCCACTCGCCTAGAACAATACGGAACGAACGAACTCGAAGAATCTGGGGGTCGTAGCTCCTGGGAAATTCTGATCGACCAATTTAAAAACGTCATGCTCCTGATGCTGATCGGAGTGGCGTTAGTGTCTGGGATTTTGGATATCATCGCCCTGACGCAAGGAAATCTCAAACCCGGTGAAGTTCCTTTCAAAGATACGATCGCGATTTTAGCGATCGTGGTTTTAAATGGAGCACTCGGTTACATCCAGGAAAGTCGAGCAGAACAAGCATTAGCCGCCCTGAAACAGCTTTCTTCGCCGCGAGTTCGTGTCTTACGCGGTGGGCGAGTCAGCGAAGTCGATTCTAAATATTTAGTGCCAGGCGATGTGATGCTCGTCGAAGCCGGGACGCAAGTCTCCGCAGATGGTCGAATTCTAGAAGCCGCAAACTTGCAAATTCGAGAAGCTGCCCTGACAGGGGAAGCAGAAGCCGTTAGCAAGAACGCGAACATCACCGTCAAAGAAGATGCGATGCCTGCCGATCGCATCAACATGACCTACCAAGGGACTGAGGTTGTGAATGGTCGCGGAACGGTTTTGGTGACGGGAACCGGAATGCGAACTGAATTAGGAAAAATTGCCGCACAGATTCAGGGAGTCGAATCAGAACCCACGCCGTTGCAACGACGTATGGATCAACTGAGCCAAGCGCTCGTAACAGGTGCATTAATTTTAGTTGCGATCGTGGTCGTCGGTGGGTTGCTGATCAGTCGCAACTTTGGGTTGCTGCAGAATTTGCTGCAAACGTCTTTAAGTATGGCAGTTGCAGTTGTGCCGGAAGGGTTGCCTGCGGTGATTACGGTGACATTAGCGATCGGAACTCAGCGCATGGTACGCCGCAATGCGCTGATTCGTAAGTTGCCTGCTGTTGAAACATTAGGTTCTGTCACGACGATTTGTTCGGATAAGACTGGAACCTTGACCCAAAACAAAATGGTCGTGCAATCGCTGCATACGATTAGTGCTAGCCCGAAAATTACAGGGCAAGGCTATGCACCCGATGGCGAATTTCTGCTCGATGGCACAAAGATTATCCCTGCAGAACAGCCGGAATTTAGAGCTTTACTCCTTGCTTGTACAGTGTGTAATGACTCGATTCTGCAACAAGAAGCGGGAGAATGGATCATCCTAGGCGATCCGACTGAAGGAGCATTACTCACGGCTGCTGCAAAAGCAGGATTAGAACGAGATCAGTGGAATAGTAAACTGCCACGGGTCGCAGAGTTTCCGTTTTCTAGCGATCGTAAACGAATGAGTGTGATCGTTGAAGATGCAGCAGGCTTGTTGCAATCTGAGACAGATTTCTTAGCAACGCCTTATCTGATGTTTACTAAGGGGTCGCCTGAGATTGTTTTAGAGCGCTGTCAACAGATTCAAGTTGGCGATCAGGTTGAGCCAATCACTCAAGTTCAGCGCAGCCAAATTTTAGAGCGCAATAATGAACTTGCTGGAAACGGTTTGCGCGTGTTGGGCTTTGCTTACAAGCCTTTGCAAGGAGTTCCATCTGAAACCGATGAAGAAGGGGCAGAACAGGACTTAGTTTGGTTAGGCTTAGTCGATATGTTGGATGCGCCTCGTCCTGAAGTTCGAGAAGCGGTTAAACGCTGTCGGACTGCTGGAATTCGCCCTGTGATGATCACAGGAGATCACCAATTAACGGCAAGCGCGATCGCTCAAGATCTAGGCATTGCTAAACCGGGTGATGAAGTTCTCATTGGACGTGAACTAGAAGCAATGAGCCAGCAAGAACTCGAATCGCATGTCGATCGTGTGAGTGTCTATGCGCGTGTGGCTCCAGAACATAAACTCCGGATTGTTCAAGCGTTGCAAAAGACAGGGCAGATTGCTGCGATGACCGGAGATGGGGTGAATGATGCTCCGGCTCTGAAGCAAGCAGATATCGGGATTGCAATGGGGATTACCGGAACCGATGTGAGTAAAGAAGCATCTGACATGGTGTTGTTGGATGATAACTTTGCCACGATCGTTTCTGCGACAGAAGAAGGTCGGGTGGTCTATACCAATATTCGACGATTTATCAAGTACATTCTGGGATCGAATATTGGGGAAGTAATTACGATCGCGGCTTCTGTCGTCTTGATTCCGGCAGTTGCAGCAACGGGAAGTGTTCCGTTGACTCCATTGCAAATTTTGTGGATGAACCTAGTAACCGATGGTTTGCCCGCTTTAGCTTTAGCAGTTGAGCCTGCGGAGCCGAATGTGATGAATCGTCCGCCGAATCATCCGGGTGAAAGCATCTTTGCACGGGGGTTGGGAGCTTACATGATCCGGATTGGGATTATCCTTGCGATTCTCTCAGTTGCAACGATGGTGTGGGCTTATGACTGGACGACGAAGAATACAGCAGGTGGATTAGATCCAGATCGTTGGAAGACGATCGTGTTTACAACCCTGTGTTTAGCTCAGATGGGACATGCGATCGCGATTCGATCAAATAGTCGCTTGACGATTGAATTGAATCCGTTTACGAATCTCTATGTCTGGGGTGCAGTTGTTCTGACTTCAATTCTGCAATTGGCATTGGTGTATGTTGAACCGTTGCGGAGATTCTTTGGCACGCATTATCTGCCGTTTGATGAACTGATGGTTTGTGTGGGCGTGAGTGCGTTGATGTTTGTGTGGATTGAAATGGAGAAACTATTCATCCGTTTCTATTTCAGCAAGAAGCGCTAGCAACAACCGAAACCCTAGTAGTAATGCCTCTCGAATCCTGTTCGGGGGGCATTTGATTTTGAAGTGATTTTTTCTGGATAGAATGAGGGCATCAATAGAGGCATTCAGTGATGAAATCCGAAGTCACAGTCAACTCCAAGTCTTTATACGATACCGACTATCAACTGTGGATAGATCAAACGATTGCCCAATTGAAAGCACAAGAATTTAGAGAGATTGATCTGGAGAATCTGATTGAGGAGATAGAAAGTTTGGGCAGAAGTGAAAAACACGCCATTTCAAGCTATCTGATGCGGTTGTGTGAACATCTCCTTAAGATCAAATACTGGGAATCTGAACGCGAAACCTGCTTTAGAGGGTGGGATATAGAAGTTGCTAATTTCCGGTTGCAGATTCAAGAGCTTCTGGAGACGAGTCCAAGCTTGAAATCGTTTTTGCAGGATATCTTTTCTAAGCAGTACAAAAATGGCAGAAAGCTTTTTCTCAAAGCAAGCCAACTGAGTGACAAGCTAGTTCCTGTAGAGCCTTGGTTTACTCTAGAGCAAGCCTTAGACGAAGATTGGCTTCCTTCGCAGCCCGAATAATTCTATAGATGAGTAAATGAAGAGCGATCGCATCTCTCTAGACACGATCGCTCATCGCAAACCTGCATCATTCAGGAAAAAGAAAATTAGACGACCTCAGCTTTTTTCGCTTGGCGGGTGGATGGTTACGAATGGATTGAAGCTTCTACGAATTGGGTTGATCGATGTGCAAACGGGTGAGATCACTCAGCAGAGGAGTTGGATGATTCTGCTGAGTGAGGGGTGGAGTTAGTTGGGGAGATTGTCGAGGACTTGATTGAGTTGTTGGGTGGTGGATGCGAGGTGTTTGTGGGCGGTGGAGAGGAGTTGGATGCAGGTGAGGAGGGGGAGGGTACTGGTGGCGGTGGCGATCGTTTGATCGGGGAATTTGCCGGAGGCGACTGCGCCGAATGTGAGCAGGCTGAGAATGAGGCTGAGCCGCGTGATTAGGAGGGCGAGGCGATAGTAACGTTGGGCGAGGATGAAGTTTTCGCGGGATTGGTGAAGGATTTCGGTGATGATTTCAGTATTGAGGTTTCGCATGTGACATCTCAGTAATCTGTATTGGAGTAACAGATTGGGAAAGGGAAAATTACGGGGGAGAGAAGTTCGATCGATGAGTAGGTTGTACTGTTTTGTTTCTGCTGTGTTGGGTTAAAGGCTTCGTTTATGTCGGCTTATGCCCCCTAAATTCCCCATTTTGCGGGACTTTGAGCATCGATAAAAAAAAAATCAGCGATTCCCGTAAAAGTGGAGTCGTTCTCCTGTCTATAGGTTGAAAGCGTTCAAAGACAGGAGGCGAAGGATGCCAACAATGGAGCGTGTGAAAAAGAACGGAAGATTTCCTGGGGTCGCACGATCGGGAGGGCAAGATGGAGCGGTTTGAGTCTTTGCCTGAACCAGAGGTGACACCTATGGATGATGAGATGCACGATGAGCCGTTGTCTCCGCTCGATCGAGAATTGCATGAACTGATTCAGAGAGGACTGACGGCGAGTATTGTGCAGCGTCGGATCATTGGGAATCAGATTTATCGCAAGATTCAGCAGTCGGGGAAGTTGTTTTATCGGTCTGACCCGGATTATGAAGATGCTGAGATCGAAATGTGGCGGTACTTCTGGCGCAATCTTTGGGAGGCAGATACGGTTGAAACGCCATTTAGCGATCGCAATTGTCGGATTCTGGCGCGATTGAATAAGTATCTGAGGATGCGGCTTTTGGATTATCAACTCAAGCGGCAAGCAGAACAGAAGCAGCGAGAACAGGTGCGAGTTGCGGATGGGGAATGGTCGGATATTGCAGAATCGATTCCGGCTCCGCAGGGGTGTGAAGAGATGCAGCGATTACGAGAATTGATTCACACTGATCCAACTGGGGAACTGGGGCAACTGCATGTCAGAAAGCATCCAGAGATTACAGCACAGATTTTACTAATTCGGCGAGGACTTCAGTGCGAAGGGTGGAAGGACTTGCAGCGAGAATTAGGGGTTCCACATTCAACATTGAATACCTTTTATGAGCGGTGTTTGGTGCTGATTAAGCAATTGTTTGATGCAGGTTACTAATTTACTAAGGAGACATCATGAACGGGCAAGATTTATCGATTACTATCCCGATCGCTTCTGAGTTTCGCACTCAGGCTGAACAGATTGCAGCAGGTCGGGAGCAGGTTTACTGGAAGACGATCGCGCTTCTTGCAGTGACCGAATATTTGCAATGGCAGGGGTATGAGGTGCGATCGGGATTCGTCGATCGAGTGTTGACGGATGATGTTTATGTTGTGGGT
This sequence comes from Leptolyngbya sp. FACHB-1624, assembly GCF_047649235.1. Classification (NCBI taxonomy): domain Bacteria; kingdom Bacillati; phylum Cyanobacteriota; class Cyanophyceae; order Leptolyngbyales; family Leptolyngbyaceae; genus Leptolyngbya; species Leptolyngbya sp. FACHB-1624. The sequence continues at coordinate 5,067,704 of NZ_CP180258.1, read as the reverse complement.
GTGGGACGGGTTGGATGTTTGCAGGTAAAGAGGGGTGAGGCTTTCGAGTTGCCGGAGGATGTGCAGCAGGGGCGAGTGGGAACAGTGGTGCTGAGTTGTGCGGAGAAGCAAGTGAGGCTGTGGGGCTTTTTGCCGTTGTTTGATCCGGAGGATCTGCCGGAGCAGGTGGAGTGGAATGAAGTGCAGAGTTTGGATGTGATGGTGGAGTCTTTTGCGCGGATTGAGCGGGGGAGTCATGAGCCGCAGTTGCAGGAGCTTGAGCCGGATGAGATAGAGCGGCTGAGGCTTGTGGCGATGTTGGAGCGGATCTATCGGGAAGAACCCGCGAATCGGTGGGGGATTCGGGCGGCGCAGGTTTTGGGTGAGGAAGGGCGAGAGGTGGCGTTGTCGAGAGAGGCGAAGTTGCCGCAGGATTTGACCGAGCGGCAGGATTTGGCAGAGCAGATGATGCAACGGTTAGTAGAAATTTGGGGTGAGGGAGAGGAGTTAATGGCATGAGTTCACTGTTTAGACACTTTAAGTCATGTCTGCTGCGTTGCTCACCCGCTCCCGGATTAAAATCGGAGCTAACAGAACAAAGTCCACTAAAGGGACTGGAGCAACCAGAATTCGGTCTTTTTAGTCCCTTTAGTGGACTTGGCTTAGTTAGCCCGGACTTCCAGTCACGGGCGAGTGAGCAACGCAGCGCAGGAATCTTATTGAACAGCGAGTTCCCTAATATCGATACCGTCTCCTGCGACGCTATCCCATAGAGTCATTTCAGCTTGGTAGTCGGGATCTTGGGTATCGGTTTGTAAGGCGCGAATAATCTCTTGTTGAGTTGACCAACGGCGGTATTGGGTCAGAAGAGTAGAGAGATATGTGTCACGATCGCCGTTTGCGTGGCGATCGATGAAGTCCAGGAGATCGTCGTCGAGGCGGATGGTGATTTCGCGCATGGTGAGACTGATGTAGCGGATGAGTTCATAATAGGCGATCGGGTTCTAGAAGACGTTTAAGGTTTGAATTAGTAAGTGCGCGAGGATAGGCATTATGGATGAGCAACGGATTCAAGCTTATGTGGAGTTGATCGGGAAATTGCTAGAGTGTCCGGGTGGGCAGGAAGGCGAGATCTTGCAGCAGCATGAGGAGTTAGTCGATCAAGGGTTACTGATGGTGATGGGGGCGATGAGTCAGCACCTTCAGGAAAATGGTCAACCGGATGCGGCAGCATTTCTAGATAATCTTAGAGGGCAGCTTGAGAAAGTGCTAGGTGAGAGTGTGCAGGCTGAAGTGGAGAGTACGTCGGGTCAGGATGCAGCACAGTTTGTTTTAGAAATTTTGCAGTGTGTTGCTGATCATAGTGGAAATCCTCAGCAGGTTTATCCATTCTTTCAAGCGAATCTAGTACGACTCAATGAAGAACTGCTTCAGGTGTTTCCGTTGGTTGTGGCGAGAGTGCTAGAGGGGAAAAGCTCCGAGCAGCAATGGTCGATTTCCGCAGATGCCGTGAATTTTGCGAATTTGATTGCACAGTTCCCATTAGGAAATCGCTGGTTGAATTTAGAACTGTCGATCGCTGCTTACACCTGTGCGGTTCAGATTTTCACTTTTAAGAAGTTCCCGGAGCAATGGGCAACGACGCAGAACAACTTAGCCAATGCCTACAGTGACCGGATTGTGGGAGATCGCGCTGAAAATATCGAACTCGCCATCTTTCACTACCAACAAGCTCTAGAAGTCAGAACGCGCCAAGCCTTCCCGGTAGATTGGGCAGGGACGCAGAACAACTTAGCCAATGCCTACAGTGACCGGATTGTGGGAGATCGCGCTGAAAATATCGAACTCGCCATCTTTCACTACCAACAAGCTCTAGAAGTCAGAACGCGCCAAGCCTTCCCGGTAGATTGGGCAGGGACGCAGAACAACTTAGCCAATGCCTACCGTGACCGGATTGTGGGAGATCGCGCTGAAAATATCGAACTCGCCATCTTTCACTACCAACAAGCTCTAGAAGTCTATACGCGCCAAGCCTTCCCGGAGCAATGGGCAGGGACGCAGAACAACTTAGCCAATGCCTACCGTAACCGGATTGTGGGAGATCGCGCTGAAAATATCGAACTCGCCATCTTTCACTACCAACAAGCTCTAGAAGTCTATACGCGCCAAGCCTTCCCGGTAGATTGGGCGATGACGCAGAACAACTTAGCCAATGCCTACCGTGACCGGATTGTGGGAGATCGCGCTGAAAATATCGAACTCGCCATCTTTCACTACCAACAAGCTCTAGAAGTCAGAACGCGCCAAGCCTTCCCGGTAGATTGGGCAGGGACGCAGAACAACTTAGCCACTGCCTACAGTGACCGGATTGTGGGAGATCGCGCTGAAAATATCGAACTCGCCATCTTTCACTACCAACAAGCTCTAGAAGTCAGAACGCGCCAAGCCTTCCCGGAGCAATGGGCAACGACGCAGAACAACTTAGCCACTGCCTACAGTGACCGGATTGTGGGAGATCGCGCTGAAAATATCGAACTCGCCATCTTTCACTACCAACAAGCTCTAGAAGTCTATACGCGCCAAGCCTTCCCGGTAGATTGGGCGATGACGCAGAACAACTTAGCCAATGCCTACCGTGACCGGATTGTGGGAGATCGCGCTGAAAATATCGAACTCGCCATCTTTCACTACCAACAAGCTCTAGAAGTCAGAACGCGCCAAGCCTTCCCGGTAGATTGGGCGATGACGCAGAACAACTTAGCCACTGCCTACAGTGACCGGATTGTGGGAGATCGCGCTGAAAATATCGAACTCGCCATCTTTCACTACCAACAAGCTCTAGAAGTCAGAACGCGCCAAGCCTTCCCGGAGCAATGGGCAACGACGCAGAACAACTTAGCCACTGCCTACCGTGACCGGATTGTGGGAGATCGCGCTGAAAATATCGAACTCGCCATCTTTCACTACCAACAAGCTCTAGAGATTCGCACGATCTCAGCTTTACCCACCGCCTGCTTCCAAACTAGCCGCAACCTCGGCAACCTCCACTTCACCGCAGGCAACTGGCAACCCGCCGCAGAAGCCTATCGCCTCGCCATCCAAGCCAACGATCGATTAAGAAGCTGGGGCGCACACGAAGACCGCCGCCAAGAAATCCTCGAAGAAGCCGCCAGAGTTTACATGAATCTCGTCCAGGCATACGTCAACCTGAAGCAATACGACAACGCGATCGAAACCGTCGAACGCTCCCGCTCCCGCCGCCTCGCCGAACTCATGGCAAGCAACGACCTCTATCAAAACGGCGAAATCCCCGCCGAACTCCAAACCTACCTACAACAATACGAAACCCTGCAAACCGAAATCGATCAACTCTCCCCTGCCCTCGTCCCCGCCCTAGCCGACACCCGCAACCGTGCCGCGCTCGACTCCCTCACCGAAGAAATCCGATCGCTCGAAACCAAAAAACAAAAAGTCCGCCAACAGATCAGCCGCCTCGATCCCGTTTCTGCCGGACTCTTGCAACTGACTCCCCCTTCGATCGACAGCTTCGCCCCCCTGATCACAAATTCATCGATCGCCCTCCTCAGCTTCTACATCACGAACAACGGCACTTACATTTTTGTCCTGCGCCAAACTGCCAACGGCGAACTAGAAACCACCTGCCACACTCTCCCCGACCAAACCCTAGAAACCCTCAACATCTGGCTTCTCCAAAATTGGCTCATCCCCTACACCCAAAATTACGCAACCTGGTGCAACGCTTTCCCGACTCTCCTCGATGAACTAAGCGATCGCCTCGACCTCAACACCTTAATCAGCCAACACCTACAAAACATCGACGAACTCATCCTCATCCCTCACCTGCTTCTGCACCAAATCCCCTTCGCCGCCCTCAAACTCCCCACAGGCGAACTCCTCAGCGATCGCTTCACCCTCCGCCAAATCCCCAACACCCAAGTCCTAAAATTCTGCGTCGATCGTCCCGCCCTCACCCCCACCGATCACAGCACCGTCGAAAACGCCACCGACGACCTCCCCTGCACCCCCTTTGAAGGACAAGTGATCGCCGACCTGCTGAATATTCAGAGCGATCGCCGACTCCAAGGCAGCCGCCAAGCCCGTGTGCAAAACTATCGCACCCTCATCCAAAACACCCACGGCATCCTCTCCAGCCACCACGCTCAATCCCGCCTAGATGCCCCCCTCGAATCCCATCTCCTCCTCGCCGACGGCAAAATCACCCTCGGTCAACTCCTCTCCCCCGCTTGGCGCTTCCCCAACCTCGCCGATGTCTTCCTCTCCTGCTGCGAAACCGGACTCAGCTACACTGCCAGCATCACCGACGAACCCCTCAACCTCGCTACAGGCTTCCTCTGTGCCGGAGCAAGAAACGTCGTCAGTACCCTTTGGGCAGTCGATGACCTAGCAACCTCGATTTTTACGATTCGCTACTACCACCACCGCCAAACCCACAATCGCCCGATCGCCCTCTACCACACCCAACAAGACCTACGCAACCTCACCGGAGCCGACCTCAAACGCGACTACTACGATCAACTAAACTCCGTCCTCGATCGCCAATACAATCAAGCTGCCGCAGAACGCGATCGCCTAAAATCCAACCCTTCCCTCAAAGAAGACCACAAACACTGGAGCGCGATCGCCACCAAAATCGACAGCACCCAACGCCGCCTCAAACAGCTATGCAAAAAAGACCATCCCTTTGCCCATCCCGTCTACTGGGCAGGCTTCATCTCCCAAGGCATGTCCTAATCGCCCCTTCTCATTTAAGACACGATCGCTTCACTCGATCGAGCCGTTCTCTGGCTCAAAATCTGAATTTTGACTCTTCCCGACGGGCCAAGCGTCACCCCTCGACGACGCGGAACTTCAGGACGACTATCAGCTAGCTCAAGCTGATATCGAGACAAAATCGTTGCTAGAACAAGCTTCATTTCAGCCACAGCAAGTGCTTCCCCAATACATCGTCGCGCCCCACCCCCAAACGGCATGAACTCAAACGGAGAAAACTGCCGTTCTAAAAACCGCTCCGGTCGAAACTCGTACGAATTGGGATACAGATCTTCCCGGTGATGCAGTAAATAAATACAGCCCACCACCGACACCCCTGGCTCAAGTGGATATCCCAACAGTTCTACAGGTTCGTTGACAATTCTAGTAAACGTCAGCATCGCAACAGGGTAGAGCCGGAGCGTTTCATTGCAAACTGCACTCAGGTAAGGCAACCGAACCATCGACATCGGATCAGGATTCGCACCGAGCGCATCTAGTTCTTGTAACAGTTTCTCGCGCACTTCCGGTTGACGATGAATCCAGTACAGTGCCCATGCCATAGCCGTTGCAGTCGTTTCATGTCCTGCAAATAGCAAAGTCATCAGTTCATCTCGGAGTTCTGAATCACTCAGCGGCTGACCATCTTCATCTCGCGTTTCCATCAGTAAGGAGAGAATATCGACTCGATCGCGAAGATCTTGCTGACGGCGATCGGCAATTTCGGCATAAAGCAATTTATCAATGTTCGATCTAGCGCGCAAAAATCTTCCCCAAGGCATCCAAGTTCCCAAATCTTGCTGCATCCAGGGGAAAAACAGAAAACTCGCACCTAACGGATTGCGAAACAGTTCGCACATTTGCGTAATCGACGCTCTCAGTTGCTCAAACCGTTCGCCCTCGCAGACTCCAAACACCGCTTCTAAAATCACTTGTAGTGAGATTTCTTGCATCATCGATCGCGCATTAAACGGTTGGGCGATCGCGCGTTGACTCACCACTCTCTCAGTTAACTGGCAAATCAAATTCCCATACGCCCGCATCCGTTCCCCATGAAAAGGAGGCATCAAGAGTTGCCGACGGCGCTTATGACGATCACCCTCCAGCATAATCACCGACGCATCACCAATCAGTGGCGAGAGAATGTGATTGACTCTACCTGGAGCAATAAACCGTTTACGATCGCTGGTGAGAATCTCTTGAATCGCCTGCGGATGATTGATAAAAACTAAATGCTTCCCGCCCAAAATTGGTGCTGAGAAAATATCAGGGTATTGTTGAGCCGACTTTTCCATGTAACCGACTGGATCAGCAACCCAATGCAAGGTCTGAAGTAATGACGGCGCACGTAGCACATTTGGTAGATTCATCAGTCCCTCGACCATTCAGAATTTGATGGGAACGGTCTATATGGTAACTGGAGGAGCGTTCAACCTTCAAATCTTCGATTGATCTTTCGATTTGGCGATCGCTGCTCAAATCCAGAACGGCAGTTTCTTCATCTTTGGTACACTTGGTAAGACTTTGCCCAAGCCAATCATGTACCTGCGCTCTCTGCATCTTCGTCACTTTCGGAATTACCTCGATCAGCAGGTTGATTTCACTTCATCCAAAACGATTTTGCTGGGAAACAATGCACAGGGGAAATCGAACGTTCTTGAAGCGGTTGAATTGTTGTCGTCATTGAAATCGCATCGGACTTCTCGCGATCGCGATTTGATCTACGACGGTGAAACGCTTTCTCAAATTACCGGACACCTGAAACGCGAAACGGGAGAAACCGAACTGACGATTACGTTACGAGAAAACGGGCGGCGCACCGTGTCACAAAACGGTATGTCTTTGCGCCGACAGCTTGATTTTCTTGGCACGTTGAATATGGTGCAATTCTCTAGTCTCGATCTCGATCTGGTGCGAGGTGGACCCGATCAGCGCAGACATTGGATTGATGGGCTACTCGTTCAGCTTGAACCTGTTTATGCCTATGTGCTTCAGCAATACACTCAGGTTCTAAGGCAGCGCAATGCTTTGTTAAGAGCGCGCTTGCGAGAAGAAAGTGAAGGCAGATCGATCGAAGCTCCAGATTTAGCTCTGTGGGATGCTCAACTCGCGATCGCAGGTTCGCGCGTGATTCGCCGCCGAGCTAGAGTACTCGATCGCTTAGTGCCGTTTGCCGAGGAATGGCATCAAGCGATTAGTGGCAGTACTGAAAAACTAGAAATTCGCTACGCCCCGAATGTCCAAGCAGAGCAAGATACGCCAGAAGCCTTGCAGCAGGCATTTTTAGAGAAAATTCAGGCGAGAGCGATCGCAGAACAACATCAAGGCACAACTTTAGTCGGCGCACATCGCGATGAGATTGAATTTATGATCAATCAAACCCCTGCTCGTCAGTACGGTTCACAAGGGCAACAGAGAACATTAGTTTTAGCATTGAAGTTAGCAGAACTGAAACTGATCGAAGATGTAATCGGTGAGCCACCGTTGTTACTGTTAGATGATGTATTAGCAGAATTGGATCTAAATCGACAAAATCAATTACTCGATGCGATTCAGGATCGGTTCCAGACTTTGATCACGACGACTCACTTAGGATCATTTGATGCCCAGTGGATTGATTCGGCTCAAATTTTGGAAGTGAAAGCAGGACATCTGTTTGAGCAGAGTATGCGGCGCGAGCAGTCGGAGTTTTTGCAAAATTCTGATTTCTAAATTTGAGTTTCGTCGGAAATCTCTCCATAGGATCGGATGCGTTTCTGGGAATTTGGTTCTAAGGTAGAGATTGGCAAGATCGGCTTTAGGAGCTTTTTTATGCTTGAGTTATATCAATTTGAGATGTCGCATTATGCGGAAAAGGTGCGGCTGATTCTCGATTACAAAGGACTTCCCTATCGTAAAGTTGAGGTCACACCGGGAATTGGGCAGATTGAACTCTTTCAAATGTCAGGACAGAGAAAGGTTCCAGTGCTGAAAGATGGGAGCGAAATTATTGCTGATTCGACTGCGATCGCGGAATATCTCGATCGAAAATATCCCGAAAATCCAATTATCCCATCTGATCCAAAGCAAAAAGGTCTATGTCTGCTGATCGAACAGTGGGCAGATGAGTCGTTAGGGTTGAATGCCCGGAAAGGATTAATCGGATCGCTTTCGCAAAATCAAAGTTTTCGCACAGCCGTACTACCTACTTCGACTCCAGATATTTTGAAGAATTTGGTCGGAGCAATTCCGGGTGATTTTCTTGGGATTTTAGGCGTGGGAGTCGGCATGGGTCCAGACACAGTGAAAGAAGCAACCGATGCACTGAAACGCAGTTTGACGGCTCTTTCGTTTATGTTGACTGAGCAACCCTACTTGGTCGGTGATTCGCCGACGCTGGCAGATTTTGCGGTGGCTGGATTGTCGATGTATGTCAAGTTTCCAACAGGCGCATATTTAGATATTCCTGAATCGCTCAAAGGCAAGGGTGTCGCTGGTATTGCAGATGTGAGCATCTTCGACCCGTTCTTTAACTGGCGAGATAAGCTCTATGCTGATTTTCGCAAGGCTTCGACGACAAGCAGTTACACACCTCCAAGCGGATCAGCACCAACTTCGATCAATATTGAATAGTCTGGGCAAGCTTCCTGAATGTCCCTTTTTAGGGGCTTTATAATTTCACGACTACCGAGTTTTACAAATCCAAGCATCGTAGAACTCGGTAGATTCTTGTCGATCGTAAGTCTCAGCAAAGATTTTTCTAAAGCGATCGCTAAATAGTTTCTGAAGCGGCGGATAGTAACTATAAACCTGAAACGGCAGATTCTCTTTTGGAATTAGCCAGATCTGAGTTTGGCAAGTTTTCAAAGCCTGCAATGTTTTTTCGGGAGTGTTATTCAACCCAGACGCTTGCATTTCCATCAAAGAAGCAGAATCTAGTAGATAAGGATTGCCAGCAAAAACGAGCGGTGGACGATAGCTCGAAAGCTGGTAGCTCACAGCCCCATATCCCATACCGATTGTACGATTTGGATGCGCTGCAATAAAGCGATCGAGATCAGCGATCGCTCGGTGTCCAGGAGCCGTATTCATACGCTCAACAAACTTCACTTCGGTTGAATATACAGCTAAGCTACTCGCAGCAATAAACGCGATCGCGGCACTGATTCCAAGCACAGAAATCAGTTTAGGTCGTGATGCCCTCAGTCGAAATAGATCAATGGCTAAGTAAATCAAAAGCGGTACAAATGGCAGCATATTGTTCTCTAATGCGCCACGAGTTGAGCTAATTACAGCATTGAGCACAATTCCAGCTAGTAAAGTTAAACCGTATAACCAACGCTTTGAGAACCATCTTCGATTGCAGTTCAACAAAAGCGCGATCATGCTAGGAATCGCCATAAATGCTGTCCAGAGGAGATTCTTGGGAATCTGTTCGAATTTAATTCCTTTGAGCCGCACCTGTTGTAACCACTTCCAATAGTTCGTGAGCGAGATTTGAGGTAGAAGATACGGTAAAGCTGAAATGAAAATCGAGCTAGCTGCTGAGATCAGTACTGATACGATTCCAAATCGCTCAAGTAATAAAACATAGATGGGAATGAAATGCAGAAAAGCAGTAACTTTGAGATTCGTACTAACTCCTAGCGCGATCGCACTACCAAAAATCGCGATCGCTTTTCCACCTCGCACAACTAAAAATAGTCCCAACACTGAGAAAAACAGCAGCAAAGAATCAGGGCGAACCCAAAATGAAGACGTAAGCAATCCTGAAGCGGAAGTTTGATTGAGAAAGCAAAGACTCGCGATCGCAGTTCCAACGATCGCAAACCACCGGCTTAATTGATGTCTGATTAATAAAAAAATCAACGTTAAACTCGATAGTCCTGCCACACTTCCTGCAAGTTTTGACGAGAAAATACTCGGCTGGAAAACACTGAGGAAAGCAGCTTGGATAATATAAGAAAAAGCACCATAGTTATTGATATATCTCCCGGCTGCATCCAACGTTGGATAAAGGGGTTCTCCTCGTCGCAATAGCCAAGACACAACTGCGACATTTGCTTCAGCCGGATCAGCGTAATCTGCCCAAGTTGGATAGAGAATCACCAGCCCAATATAGTTGAGCAGAATGACGATCGCCAAAATCAGCGCTAGCCATCGAGCGATGCGACTGAAATATCGAGACACAATCCATGATGGAATCAAACCCACGAAAAATAGAATCCAAAACAGTTGAAAGATCAGTTCTATTTCTAATCTTTTGCGATTCGCAATTGCATCGATAACCGTCTCTAAAACTTGCATTCGACACGAGGACTACAGCGATTAAATCGTATTACAAATTACTTAAGATTTGACAACTTTAGTACGCATGTCTCAAGCTGAACTAAGATAGAACAATTGCTTTATCGTAGCGTATGGATTTAGAGAAACCATTAGGGTCAGTCATTCAAGGATCTCTGAGTCAAGGACTAGAGGTTCGGCTCCATCCCGATGTCTCGGTTGAAGAAATGCGGGTTGGCAAGTTCCTCGTCGTTCAGGGAACGCGATCGCGCTTTTTTTGCATGTTGACTGACGTTTCTCTAGGCACCTCTAGTCAGCGAATTATTGCCAATCCGCCAGAACCGACAAATTTATTTCTGCAAGAAGTGCTAGCTGGCAGCGGAACCTATGGCACGATCGAGCTTTCTCCGATGTTGATGTTTACGCCAACCGAGAAGCCTGTCGCAAAGAAAAAATCTTCTAAATTAGCCTCGTATGAAGCAAGTTCGAGTGAAGCGATCGAACTCTTACCCGTAAAAACGATTCCTAGTCACTTTAGCCAGGTTTTTGATGCGAGTGAACGAGATTTTCGAGCAGTCTTTGGTTGGGAAGATGATCCCCATCGGCGCAATTTCGCGATCGGAGAACCGATTGATATGGAGGTTCCGATTTGTTTAGATCTCGATCGCTTTGTCGAACGCAGTAACGGCGTATTCGGAAAATCAGGAACCGGAAAATCATTCCTGACGCGATTGCTGCTTGCGGGAATTGTCCGAAAGCAAGCGGCGGTAAATTTAATCTTCGATATGCACTCAGAGTACGGCTGGGAGGCAACAAGAGAAGGCAAGCAATTTAGTACCGTGAAAGGCTTGCGGCAGCTCTTTCCAGGGCAAGTGCAAATCTTTACGCTCGATCCTGATTCGACAAAGCGAAGAGGCGTTCGAGATGCTCAAGAACTCTACGTCAGCTATGACCAAATTGATGTTGAAGATTTGATGCTCGTTCGAGGCGAGTTAAACCTCTCTGAAGCTGCACTCGAAAACGCAATCATTCTCAGAAATGAGTTTGGTAAAGCTTGGATCAATCGACTCTTAACCATGAGCAATGGCGAGATTCAGGAATTCTGCGAAACCAAGATGGGAAGTAAATCTTCGATTATGGCATTGCAGCGAAAACTCAATCGTCTGGATGAATTAAAGTACATTCGCAATAGTTGCCCACATAATTATGTCGGTCAAATTCTTGAATGTATTGATGCAGGAAAGCATGTGGTGGTTGAGTTTGGTTCTCAATCGAATTTACTCTCTTACATGCTGGCAACTAACATCATTGCCAGACGAATTCACCACGCCTATGTTCGAAAAGCTGAGCAATTTCTCCAAACCAAAGACATTAACGATCGACCTCAGCAGCTTGTGATTACGATCGAAGAAGCACACCGATTCCTCGATCCTGCAACCGTCGGACAAACGATTTTTGGCACGATCGCCCGTGAGATGCGAAAGTACTTTGTCACGTTGCTAGTGGTCGATCAGCGTCCATCTGGGATTGATAATGAAGTCATGTCGCAAATTGGAACCCGGATCACGGCCTTGCTGAATGATGACAAAGATATTGAGGCAATTTTTACAGGCGTTTCTGGAGGGCAAAGTCTGCGATCGGTACTTGCCAAACTGGATTCCAAACAGCAAGCTTTAATTCTAGGTCACGCAGTTCCGATGCCTGTTGTTGTCCGAACTCGTCCTTATGATGAAAACTTCTACCGTGAGATTGGCGATACGGCTTGGGAGGAAATGCCCGATGTAGAAGTCTTTCGAGCGGCAGAAGCAGCAAAAGCAGATTTAGGATTTTAGCGATGACACGGAAACGATTTGTAATTGAAATGGGAATGGGAATCGATCAGCACGGGCAAGATCCAACTGTTGCAGCTTCTAGAGCCGTAAGAAATGCGATCTCTCATAACGCTCTCCCCGGAATCTGGGAAGTCGCGGGACTCAGTCATCCCAACGAAATGATCATCGAAGTCCAAATCGCAGTTCCTTATCCCGAACAAGTCCGCGAAGCCGAGGTTCTAGAAGTTCTCCCATTCGGGCAAAAAACTTTGAAAGTCGAATCCGGTGGAATGGTTGTGCAAGGCAGAGCGATCGAAGAATTCAATGACAAGAATGACGATATGTACATCGCTGTTGCCTCAGTCACGGTATGGGTTGACATCTAGCTGCGAGTCACAAGCTGATTAATTTCTTCCTGTAATTGCGATCGCATCTGCTCTGCCCGCTGCACCAACTCAGCTCGACTCAGGTCAGTTTCGGGTAATTGTCGCGATCGCACATAGTACTTTAATCGCGATCTCATTGCCCAAACCCCCATTGATGGAAACAATACAAAGACCAACACTAAGGGTGATACAGGTAACATCGGCATCTTGAACCATTTTGCCAATACCTGAGAATTCAATGCCCAAGGATGGAGAGATTCATTGCCAATACAAACGGTCGATACAATCGGCACCTGATACTGTGAACTCAAGCGTAAAAAGCTCGGATCATATTTTGCCAACTGATATCGATGCCGCCAACCTTTCACCAATCCTCGCCAGCTTTCAGGTGCATAAAGTAATACTTTTTTCTCTGCGATCGCTGCTTCAAAGCTGTCTTTTTCTGCCCGTACCCCACCCAAAGCCTGTGCCCATCCAGGCGGCAACCACCACACCAACCAAGGATGATCAAAAAAGATCGGATGAGCTAAGAGTTGCACAAACCAACCTGTTTTTCGTCCTAACAATACCCCTAGACAGACAAAATCCCACGGAAAGCACATTCCCGCATGGTTGAGAGTGACGATCGCGGGTGGTTCTGTCGGTAAATTCTCCGCATCATGCAGTTCGGCTCGAAAATAGCGAGTCACGATCGGGAAAAGAATCTCTTCTCGAAACGCATTTTGATAAACCGGATCAGGCTCTGTGACAGTCGGTTTCGGCGCACGAAATCCCAATCGCATCCAGCGCAGCAGCAAAGCCAGATAAAACCCACCCGGAATCAGAAACAGCCCGAATTCCAGCCAATTCCAACCCTCCGGATCCGGATGATAATGCTGCCAATGACGATTAAACAGAATCAACCATCCAGGCGGATACCAAAAACAAAACCAGTCAAACCGGGAAAACTGGAAAGACATAGCGCAACAGGAAAAGGGGCTAGGCTATTTTATCGATCGTATCTCTAGCGATCTTCATTCGTCAGAAGCATTTTGTCGGTCTAGCTTGAGCATTATTTTGAACGATTTGTTTAGATTGAGCGCTGAATCCAGGAGTTATAATTACTCTAACCTCCATGTTTATCAAGTAACCGTGAGCCAGCAATTAACGCTACAACTGAGTGATGAGATCTATGCAGACCTTCAACAGAAAGCCAATGCTGCTGGATTGCCCATGACAGAGTGGATTATTACGGTTTTAAACCAACAAAATCGATCTCTCCAGGCGGATTCACCCTTAACAGCGCAGCAAGAAGAAGCTCGGCAAAGGTTTAGGAATCATGCCGGATCGATTCGCCTTGGACATCCCACAGGATCAGACAATGAAAGCATTGATGCTGATCTTGCCAGAGCTTATGCCGATGAGTATCAGAGGCAGGATTGATTTGTGCTGTTAGATACGTCAGGACTACTTTGCTACCTTCATCAAGATGAACCTCAACATCCGGAGGCAGTGCGATTTCTCAATAGTTCAAGTCAGAGGCTGCTTACTCATAGCTATGTCTTAGCGGAGTTGATTGCTTTAGCCTTAGTCCGTCGTTTTCCTCGTTCTGCAGGGTTAACTTACGCGACCGATTTACTTGACAGTCCAGATATTGAAGTGATTTGGGTCGATGAACAACTGCACCGAGAAGCGATGCCGCTTTTAGCCGATCGAGCGGATAAAACTTATTCGTTGTGTGATGCAGTGAGCTTTGTTTTGATGCGACAGCGTGGAATAACAGACGCATTAACGACCGATCGACATTTTGAGCAAGAAGGATTTGTCCGTTTACTCCAATCTCGTCCTTAAACTCCTCATACCGATACGAGTACGAGAAGAAAACCCCAATCGGATGATCCACCATAGCACTTGCTTGACAAGTTACACATGAGTTTAACGAGCAGAAAACCGACTTGGGAAACACGATCGAGCTAAATTATCAATTAGGCGATCGCATATCCCGTATAAGGACGCACATCTTCAGGATGAAACGCCAATACAATATCCTGCTTCGGAATCCCAGCCTCAAGTAATTCACGCGTCACGCCATCTTCTGTCTCGTCTCGCTGCACCCATACCTTCCCATCAATCAAATCCAGATGCACCAAGCACCCATGCACGCGCGTCTTCCGATCCCAGCCCAAAGTCATTAAAAGATAGCTATCTCGCTGCTGATCGAAAATCGGCTTACAAATCAAATCCCCGTGTGAATAAGGAATCTGAGTATAAGGCATCAAAACAGACTGAATAATTTGACGGTACTGGTCTAGTTTTTCCATTGCAGAATCACCTCTTCCTCTGCGTCAAACACAACAAGCTTTAAACCTTCATCTTCGATCAAAAGTTGTCCAATTGGTTCTTCAAATAGCGAAACATACGTCACATTTCGCACAGCCAAATACAGCGTATAGTCTGGATTCGTTCGACGCAGGACAGAACGATAAATCGCAAACTGCCCGATCGCATCTCGAAACGCTTGCATTTCCGAATCGCTAATAAAGCTTTTCACCTCAACTGCGATCTTCTGTTCTGCTCGTTCTGCCACTAACAAGCGTTTGGCTCCCAGATCCACATACATATCCTTGCGTCCCCAACGCAAATGAAACGGGTCATGGGTAATATTCTACCCTTCTTTAATCAGTGCCCGTTTCACTGCATCATGATAGAGGTCAAGCGCTGGCATAGGAAATCTGTTCGCGAAACTTGTTTTCATTGTCGCAGCGATCGCTCATTCCAAGCTCAAGATTGTTATCTGGCTAAAACCAACCAATCAAGCTTCTACAGCAACCGTCAAATCTTCTTCTTCTGGCATCCCCAACACTCGTCGATATAATCGATCGTATTCCACCGCCGATTTCTTCCAATCAAAGTTCTGCTGCATTCCTCGTTGCTGAAGTTCTTTCCACAGTCCTTTAAAGCGGAATGCTTCATTTGCCCGCACCATTGAGGTAAAGAGATCCAATGGCTCATAGCGATCGAAACAATATCCGGTTCCCGCCTGTTTCTCCGGATCATGATGCGAAACAGTATCGACTAAGCCACCCGTGCGTCTCACAATCGGCACACAGCCATATCGCATCGACAGCATTTGACTAATCCCACAAGGCTCAAATCTTGAAGGCATCAAGAACGCATCTGCACCCGCATAAATTCGACGAGCTAACGCATCGTTATAGAGCAAATACACAGACATCCGCCCCCCATAGCGAGAAGACAGTTGCCACATCTGCGTTTCGTAATAGCGATCGCCAGTGCCTAGCAAAATAAATTGAGCATCGGTATAAGCCAAATAGCGATCGAGAATTTGAATCACCAAATCTAAGCCTTTCTGCTCAACCAATCGTGAAACCATACCAATGAGAAAGGCTTTGGAATTCACTTCCAGGCCAACTTCTTCTTGGAGAGCAATTTTGTTTTTAATGCGATCGTCGATGGTATCGATCGAGAACGTCTTCGTCAGCGCTTTATCCGTCTCTGGATTGTAAGCCTCGGTATCAATTCCATTCACAATTCCACTCAGCCGACCGCTGATAAACGAGAGCAATCCCTCTAATTCCTCCCCATACGTCGGCGTTTTAATCTGCTCGGCATACGTCGGTGAAACGGTTGTCACCCAATTCGCGTACTGCACAGCCGCCGCCATCGTGTTATGTCCCTGCATGTACCAAGGACACCAAGTAATTTTTTCTAACTTCCAGCGCCACGGCCCTTGATACGCCAAATTATGAATCGTAAAAATCGTCGCAATATCAGGATCTTGATGCATCCACACCGGAATCATTCCCGTATGCCAATCATGGCAATGCATCACCTGCGGCTTCCAATAGTTCCAAGCAAACTCAGCCGCGCCATTTGCAAAAAATGTATACCGCCACTCTTCATCCTCACCACCGTAAATCCGACGCGGATCAAAAGCAGGATGCCCGAATAAATACAGCGGCACATCGGTTCCCGGCAAAACCGTCTCATAGACCGCAAAGTCGTTAAACATTGCATAGCCTTTCCAAACCGGCTCGGCTGGAATTTCGATTTTGTCGTTGAGAAATCCGAAATATGGGAGAAAGATTCGGACATCATGCCCCATCGCTTTCAGGACTTTCGGCAATGCACCTACGACATCCCCCATCCCGCCTACTTTTGCGATCGGTGCTGCTTCCGCTGCCACAAACAAGATCCGCATCTGGCTCCCCTCTTTAATTTTCGCTCTGTCATCATACCGAGTTTTACTGCACCAATTTCAGCGAAAGAGTATTGTGTTTCTCGACCAACGTCTCAAGCTCGATCGTGGTCAATCGCCCCTGATCGACAACTTTTCGCCCATTGATAACACTGTAATCAACCTGATTCACCTGACAGAAAATCATTGCCGCGATCGGATCATGCAGTGCCCCTGCAAACTCGACTCGATCGAGATTCACTGCAATAAAATCCGCCGACATTCCGGGCGCTAAATAGCCAATATCATCCCGTCCCAACACTTTCGCTCCGCCTAGTGTCGCTAATTCTAAAGCTTCTCTCGCACTCATGGCAGCAGCATCCAATTCTCGCACTCGCGCCATCAGAAAAGCTGTGCGCGCCTCATTCAACAAGTTTGAAGTATCATTCGAGGCTGATCCATCAACTCCTAATCCCACAGGAACCCGATGCTGGAGCATTTTCCGAATCGGAGCCATTCCACTGGCAAGCCGCATATTACTACAAGGACAATGTGCAATCCCAGTTCCAGTCTTACCAAAGCTGAGAATTGCGCGATCGTCTAGCTGGACACAATGCGCGTGCCACACATCATTGCCTAACCAACCGACGGATTCTGCATAGTCGCCTGGAGTCATTCCGAAGGTAGCTAAACTGTATTCGACATCTGAGCGATTTTCAGCTAAGTGAGTATGCAATCGAACGCCAGAATACGATCGAGCAAGTGCCGCTGACTCTCGCATCAAATCCTGAGTGACTGAGAACGGCGAACAAGGAGCCAGCGTAATTCTCAGCATCGCATGTCGATCGTTGTCATGATATTGCTCGATCAATCGCTGACTATCTTTGAGAATATCCGGCTCTTTCTCAACAACAGAATCAGGTGGCAGTCCACCCTGACTTTCCCCTACACTCATGCTGCCGCGACTGGCATGGAATCGTAATCCAATCTCTTGAACTGCCCGAATTTCATCATCTAAAGTACTGCCATTCGGATAGATATATAGATGATCGCTGGCTGTCGTACAGCCGGATAGAATCAATTCTGCTGCTGCCAGTTGAGCACTGATATAAATCGCTTCTGAAGTCAGATTTGACCAAATCGGATAAAGCGCTTGCAGCCAATTGAATAAATCACAATTCTGTGCGGCTGGAATCACGCGCGTTAACGTTTGGAAGAAATGATGATGCGTGTTGACTAAACCAGGAAGGACAACATAGCGATCGCGCAAATCTAGCACTTCATCTGCGGTCTGGGGCAACTCAGCAGTTGTCCCAACTTGCTCAATCACATTGTCTCGAATATAGAGTGCCGCATGGCGGATTTCTCGGCGATCAGCATCCATTGTGGCAAGGGTATGAATATTCTTAACCAGTAAAGTAGGCATAGCGTTCAGCGTGAAGACTAAGCTTTGATTTAGCGCATTCTTGAACAAGCTAGAGTGCTGAACCTAACATTTCCTAAAAATAGACCTTCACTGATCTCCTTAACTTTCCTCAATTTTTAGGCATCGACTCAATCGAAAAAACCGAATACCTTATGAGTATCAACAGCCCAGAAGCCAAGCAAAACAAGACTTTCAGGCGATATCACTCAAAAGGAAATTTCATCATGAAACGCCAATTCCTCGCATTGCTCGCTCTATCCTCGATCGTGACTGGAAGCGCCACGATGTTACCTACTGCTCCTGCAAAAGCTTCGACCGTTTGCCAGATGAATGGACTGAAATTTAGCTACAACAGAGCGGACTTTCAAGCTTGGGAAAATCCATTTGCCTGCGACCACCTAATCGGTACGATGTCGCAATCAGCAGCAAATAAGTATTGCAAAGCACTGTTCGCTCCAAAAGCGGTCGAACTCTTCTTCAAGGGAAGAATCCCTCGCAATCCTCATGTTTGGGGACATCTTGATAGCCACACCTGTGTCTATAACAGCAAAAAGTAAGGGTAGAGATTCCTTGTTTGATCCTGTGTGTTTGATTCCTGAATCGGAAAGCAGTTTTGCATACAATTTCCGATTCAGTTTTTCTACTCTAATTTTCTACACTAATAAGGCAGCTCTAATTCCCGCGCCATTTGGGTTTCGGAGGCTCTGTCTGTGCCAAAAGTTTGCCTTGCGAAATCACATATTGCACTGTGGCACGGCGGCGAATTGCATCATATCGATCGATCGCATCTAAGACAATCAAATTTGCAGGTTTACCTACCTCAACTCCATACTGGTCTAGATTCAGCGTCTTAGCTCCGCCCCAAGTCACCATGTCGAAACACGCATTCATTTCATCCTGACCCGTCATCTGGCAGATATGAATCGCCATTGCAGCCACATCAAGCATGTTGCCTGTCCCCAGCGAATACCACGGGTCTTGAACGCAGTCATGTCCTAAACTGACATTCATACCCTGCTGCCAAAGCTCCTTCACCCGTGTTACCCCACGCCGTTTCGGATAAGTATCTGTCCGACCTTGCAGCGTAATATTAATCAACGGATTTGCAACGAAATTCAACTGAGTGCGTTTGAGAAAACCCAGTAACTTAAACGCATACGCATTGTTATACGACCCAAAAGCAGTCGTATGGCTTGCTGTCACTCTTGACCCCATTTCAGTCCGAATCGCACAAGCTGCGACGACTTCTAAAAATCGCGACTGATCATCATCAATCTCATCGCAATGAATATCAATCAAGCGATCGTACTGTTCTGCCAGTTCAAAAATCCGATGTACCGATCGCACCCCATCTTCGCGAGTCAGTTCATAGTGCGGGATTCCTCCGACCACATCTGCCCCCAGCACCATTGCTTCTTCCATCAAGGCATCATTCTTTGCCCCGCCATAGATGCCATCTTGGGGAAACGCAACGACTTGCAAGGTGATCCAATCTTTGACAGCTTCGCGGACTTCGAGCAAAGCGTTTAGCGCCGTTAAACTTGCTTCACTCACATCCGCGTGGCTTCGCACGAAAAGAACCCCCTGCATCGCTTGTTGCTTCAGAGTCTCGATCGCTCTCGCTTTTACATCATCGAGCGAAAGATTTTGCTTCCGCTCTCTCCAAATTTCGATGCCCTCAAACAGAGTTCCACTCTGGTTCCAGCGAGGCTCACCTGCGGTAAGGGCAGAGTCTAAATGAATATGCGATTCGACAAACGGAGGACTAACTAGATGCCCTTGGATTTCTAGTTCCACCTCCGCTGTTGCGTCTAAGTGAGGGGCAATCTCAACAATCTCACCCGCATGAATCGCAACATCCACCAACTCAGAAACATGATGCGATCGAAGTAACTGACATTGACGAAGCAGAAGGTCGTAAGACATAGCACCGCAGGAAATCTGATCTGCTCAACTCTAGCGGATCTAGAGACTTGCGAACGGTGTTGCACATTTCAAAATTGTTAGCAGATTTCGGATCTTTGATTCTGCGTTCCCAAGCGGATGATGCTAACAATCGGAAAAGCTAACCCGTGGAAAATCTAACACGCTTGATCCATCAAAGGTTCAATCCAAGGTTGAAATTGATCTCGTCGGAAGATTTGGGCACGTCGATGAGAATCAAATCGAACCAGACTTGGAAGTCCATATTGTCGAATGCAATCTTTTATCCAGGAAGCAACACCAAGGTTCGCTTCAGCAGACATTTCAGCCTGAAAGAATCCGTACATTAACACCAGTTGACTGTGAGAAAAGAGCGGGGCATCTTGCTCAATGAGGCGAGTCAACATGGTCTTCGGAGCGTCTTCACGGAATCGAGAATTGTTAGAGCGATGTTCTTTATGATGAGCCGTTTCACGTTGTTTACGAGCATGGTTATGAGGCATAAAACTCCTTACGATCGAATATAAAAAATCGCCAATCGACTCCCTCCAGTCAGAAACCAGTTTGGGAAGAGAGTCAGTTGGCAAGGTGGTAGATGCAATTTCGTCAAGATGTAAAGCTTTCTAACTCGATAGTATTAGCTTTTATAAAAAACCGCAATTGTTTACAGATTCATATCTCAAATTTGTAATCTTTAACACCAAACTGTGCTATTTCAGTAGGTGAGGAAAACTGTTAAAAAATTCTGAACAGGTTTGTTCTGGACAAAGCTTGCCAGGAGATCTGGTAAGTTAACTTGTGAGTCTTACATTAGCCATACCGTAAACATGACTGTCGAATTTAGGGCAGGTCTAGAGGGCATTCCTGCAACTCAGTCCAGCATTAGCTTTGTGGATGGGCAGAAAGGAATTCTGGAGTATCGCGGCATTCCGATTCAGGATCTCGCGATGCAAGAGCAGAATACCTTTTTAGAAACTGCGTATCTTCTGATTTGGAACGAATTGCCAAACCGTGACACTTTGGCAGAGTTTGAGCATGAAATTCAGTTTCATCGTCGCTTAAAGTACAGAATTCGCGACATGATGAAGTGTTTTCCGGAGTCGGGGCATCCCATGGATGCTCTGCAAGCCTGTGCTGCGGCGTTGGGTTTGTTCTACTCGAAACGGGCGCTCGATGATCCGACCTACATCCGAGAAGCTGTCGTGCGAATCCTGGCAAAGATTCCAACGATGGTCGCAGCATTTCAACTGATGCGGAAAGGAAATGACCCCGTTCAGCCTCGAGATGATTTGGGGTATGCTGCAAACTTTCTTTACATGTTGAATGAGCAGGAGCCAGATCCCTTCGCCGCTCGAATTTTCGATATCAGCTTGACTTTGCATGCTGAACACACGATCAACGCATCCACCTTTTCAGCGATGGTGACCGCTTCGACGCTCACTGATCCTTACGCAGTGATTGCTTCAGCCGTGGGAACGCTGGCAGGCCCACTACATGGAGGAGCCAGCGAGGAAGTCATTTTGATGCTGGAAGAAATTGGATCAGTTGAGAATGTCCGCCCATTCTTACAAGATCGGTTGGAGCGCAAAGATCGGATCATGGGATTTGGGCACCGGGTTTACAAGGTGAAAGATCCAAGAGCGATCATTCTGCAACAGCTGGCTGAACAGCTATTCGACAAATTTGGGCAAGACAAGTATTACGATATCGCAGTTGAATTGGAGAAAGCGGTCGAGGAAAAACTGGGGCATAAAGGGATTTACCCGAATGTCGATTTTTACTCGGGACTGGTGTATCGCAAGTTGGGCATTCCCACCGATCTGTTTACGCCTGTGTTTGCAATTTCCCGCGCTGCAGGCTGGTTAGCGCATTGGAAAGAGCAGCTTGCAGAAAACCGGATCTTCCGTCCGACGCAGATTTACACGGGGCTACATGGGCAGCCTTACACCACGATCGAGAAACGAGGATAAAGATTGCGTAATTTCGATGATGGGTTAGACCCCTCTTGCAGATTCCCCAATCCCTTGCAACTATAACAACGTGACGATTTTCAGGAACTCCAGCCCTCAGGAATCTTGCTTCTGGGGGTTTCTTTTATTTTTACAAATTCTGACTAGGGATAATTTCCTAGACAATATAGAGTATTAGCAGGCCTTATCGGCTGAACCATTCAATTTACTCAATCCGCTGCATCAGATACTTTGATGGCTCAAATCGGCAGAAATTCAGTAGTTCGATACGTTTCGCACCCAGTCCGACCGCTATACTGAAAGACGTTGAGAGCATCGATAAATCTTCATGTCGAGAAGATCTACTCCTCTCAACGCTGCCTTCTTACTGCGTTGGGAACCATGAACCCAGGAATTGACCTTCAAGGAACCTTTATTGAAACTGTGCAGAGCCTTGGCATCCCCGCCGGGGCAGCAAAAGCCCTCTGGATGCCATTGCCGATGCTGATCATGCTGGTTGCAGCGACGGTCAGCGTTCTGGTTGTGGTGTGGCTAGAACGGAAAATCTCAGCCGCCGCGCAACAGCGGATTGGTCCTGAATTCATCGGACCGCTCGGCGTTCTCGCCCCGCTTGCGGATGGCTTAAAACTCGTATTGAAAGAAGATGTGGTTCCGGCGAAAGCAGATAAGCTGCTCTTTACCCTAGGTCCCGCGATCGTGGTTATTCCCGTCTTTTTGTCCTACTTGATTCTGCCGTTTGGACAAAACCTTCAAATCACCGATGTCGGGCTGGGAATTTTCCTCTGGATTGCCTTATCGAGCGTTGTGCCGATCGGGCTTTTGATGTCGGGCTATGCCTCGAATAACAAATACTCGCTGCTGGGTGGATTGCGGGCTGCGGCTCAGTCGATTAGCTATGAACTGCCGCTGGCACTATCAGTTTTAGCCGTTGTCATGATGTCGAACTCGCTGAGTACGGTTGATATCGTCAATCAGCAAGCGGGCTACGGAATTCTGGGCTGGAATATTTGGCGGCAACCGGTTGGATTTATTATTTTCTGGATTGCGGCTCTGGCAGAATGTGAGCGGATTCCCTTTGACTTACCAGAAGCGGAAGAAGAACTCGTTGCAGGGTATCAGACTGAATATTCAGGCATGAAGTTTGCCCTGTTCTATCTGGGGTCTTATGTGAACTTGACACTCTCAGCCTTGCTGTTTGCTGTCCTTTACCTGGGTGGTTGGGAATTCCCAATTTCGCTAAGTGTCATCTCCGGACTGATTGGCGTGCCCGAATCGACTCCTTGGTTGCAGTTGATTTTCGCCACGATCGGCATTGGAATGACGCTCTTGAAGGCTTATTTCTTGATCTTCCTGGCGATTTTGATGCGTTGGACTGTGCCCCGTGTGCGGATTGACCAACTGCTCGACCTCGGCTGGAAGTTTCTACTTCCCGTCTCGCTTGTCAACTTGCTGATCACCGCAGGTTTGAAACTGGCATTCCCGGTCGCGTTTGGCGGCTAATCCTCTCGAACTGGAGAACACCCATCATGATGAAATTTCTCAAACAAGTCGGTGATTACACGAAAGAGGCGATCCAAGCAGGCAAGTATATCGGTCAAGGCTTGTCTGTGACCTTTGACCACATGCGCCGTCGCCCTATCACCGTTCAGTATCCTTACGAAAAGCTGATTCTTTCTGAGCGCTTCCGGGGACGGATTCACTTTGAATTTGACAAGTGTATTGCTTGCGAAGTCTGTGTGCGGGTTTGCCCGATCAACTTGCCGGTTGTAGATTGGGAATTCAACAAAGAAACCAAGAAAAAGAAACTCAATCATTACAGTATTGATTTCGGCGTTTGTATTTTCTGTGGAAACTGCGTGGAATATTGCCCCACGAATTGTTTATCCATGACAGAAGAATATGAGCTGTCTACCTACGATCGACATGAGCTGAACTACGACAGTGTTGCATTGGGTCGCCTGCCGTACAAAGTGACGAATGATCCGATGGTGACCCCGTTGCGTGAGTTTGCATACTTACCTAAGGGTGTGACCGATCCGCATGATCTACCTGCTGGTTCGCGTCGGGCTGGCTTGCGTCCTGAAGAGATTGTTGAACAATCACAGCAATAGATGTTCGTTGGGGCGTGACTGCCCCGCCTTGGTATTTAGGGAGAGAGACCGTGAATTTAGCGGAAGGTGTTCAAATTGTATCGTTCGCGATCCTAGCAGCCATGATGATTGGCACTGCGATCGGGGTCGTTTTACTGGAAAATGTTGTTTATTCTGCCTTTCTTTTAGGCGGCGTTTTTATTAGCATTGCAGGACTGTATTTGCTGCTGAATGCAGACTTCGTAGCGGCGGCGCAAGTTTTGATTTACGTCGGGGCGGTCAACGTCTTGATTTTGTTCGCGATTATGTTGGTGAACAAGCGCGAGGCATTTCAACCGATTGCAAAGTCTTGGATTCGTCGGGCGGCAACTGCACTCGTCTGTGCTGGAATCTTTGCGCTGCTGAGCGCAATGGTGTTGACGACTCCTTGGGCGATTTCAACAGCGGTTCCGGTCGAGAGTTCGATTATTACGATCGGGCTGCATTTCTTTACCGATTTCCTCTTGCCGTTTGAGTTGGCATCGATTTTGTTGCTGATGGCATTAGTTGGCGCGATCGTGCTGGCGCGTCGTGAGTTTCTGCCGGATGAGGAGGATGCGGATACCGCTTTAACTTTGCCAGAGCGTCCGCGAGAGTTGGTTCCCGCTGGACAGAACAACCCTGAAAACTAAGGACTTTGAACGATGCAACTTCAATATTTCTTACTCATTGCAGCCGCGTTGTTCTGCATTGGCGTATATGGTCTGGTGACGAGCCGAAATGCGGTTCGAGTCCTGATGTCGATCGAGTTGATGCTGAACGCTGTGAATTTGAATTTGATGGCGTTTTCTAACTATCTTGATCCGCAAGAGATCAAAGGTCAGATGTTTACGATTTTCGTGATTACGATCGCGGCTGCAGAAGCGGCAGTTGGGTTAGCGATCGTGCTAGCGATTTATCGGAACCGCGATACGGTCGATATGGAACAATTCAATTTACTCAAGTGGTAAATTGTTCTCCAACTTTTCTGAAGAGAGGTGTAGTGAGTCTGCACCTCTTTTTTGTTTGAGGATAGCAATTAATCTTGCTGTTGCTGAGATTGAAGGATTTGAATTTCAGCGATCGTCAAGCCAGTCACTTCAGCAATGAGTTCCATATCGAGATTTCTACGAAGCATATTCAGAGCGAAGGATTTTGGGCGTTGCATATATTTTTCTGTAGCAACCTGGTCTCCTGGATTGCCCTATGAGACGATATTTTAGGCTGAAAACCTTGGATGGATTTATGAGTGAGTGGGCTGAAACTGTTCGAGAAATTTGGACAAATAAGGTTGCAAATGACTATCAAGCGCAGGCAGATGGCGCACAGTCTTTTCAGGCGAACCCTTCGATCACTTTGAATTTGACCGATGAAGAAGAACGATCGATGGTTCCTAAACCTGTTCTCAATGCTTATGATTACTACGTCGAAGAAGTCGAAGCCGCAGATTGGGGATCGGTCACAGCCACGATCGAGAAACTTCAAAATCAAGAAGTGTTTGCAGTCACCGTCAGCACCGATGGCAGCGATGGATGGGTAGAACTGTTCGATCAAAAAGGCGAAAAACTCGGGGCAGCGAGAACCCTAGAAGCCTGGACAGCTTGGGGAGAAACCAACGAAATTCGCGCTTATACGCAAGATTCAGAGCTTCCCCACGAATTGAAAGCGAAACAGAGGTCTTAAATTTTCGATACCCTGAGAGAAGGCGAATGGTTCAATTTTCGGCATGACAACAGAACAGAAAGAGCTTGCACAACGGGAATATCAAGCAGGAAAAGCAGCTTTTGAGCGGGGAGATTATCGGCAAGCAGTCACCGCTTTAGAGCGATCGAATGCGCTGGTCGAACCAGGGTCTAAACTTGGGGGCGAGATGCAAATTTGGTTAGTGACCGCTTACGAAGCAGCAGGGCAGAGAACTGAAGCAATTACCCTGTGTCGCAAAGCTTGCCAACATCCAGATTTGACCACCCGTAAGCAGGGCAAACGCTTGCTCTACATTCTAGAAGCGCCACGATTAAAGACGCGACCGGAATGGCTCACCGAAATTCCAAATTTAGAAGGAATCGATGAAAATGAATCCGATCGCGATTTTGGACGGTCTAAATTTGCGCCAACAAAGCCAACCAGACGAGTGGAGCCGAAAAAACCGATTGTGCCGGAAGAAGTTGATCTTAGCCAAGTGAATACCCAAGACAACGCTTTTATTTGGGTAGCATTAATCGCCGCGATCGCGATTATTGCAGGTTTAGTTTGGCTAAGTTAGGGATTTATACCTCGCATCGTGGTACATCATAGAAGACACTGACTGAATCGCCCCCGATATGATTGCTAAACTCGCTCGCTTGCTCAAACATTTCATCGTTTTGTGTATCGTTTGTCTGATCACGTCCGGCTGTGTCAACTACGATGTCGGGGTGAAGTTTGATAGTCCAAATGGGGGCACGATCGTCCAAAAAATTCAGCTTGACGATCGCTTATTGACCAGTGGGACATCTCAAACTTGGCTCGCCAATATTGAGCAACGCACTCGCAAATTGCAGGGCAAAATTCGCAAAGTCTCCAGTAATGAGATCATTGCCACCATTCCATTTAGCAACGGGCAAGACTTAGAGAAGAAATTTAACGAGTTTTTCAGCACAGAACTTGCGGCAAAAGTTCGCGGCAAGAAATCCCTGGAATTGCCACAAATCGATTCTAAATTTGTGGTGCAGCAAGGAAATTTCATTGTCTTGGAGCGGACGCGATTGATTTATGACATCGATCTACGATCGCTAGGAATTGCTGCAGACAGTCCAATTAGTCCAAATTCATTGCTAGATTTGCAGTTTAGCGTCGAGGCTCCGTGGGGCGCACAGAGTCTGAACCGGACAAAGAATGGGGTGGTGATTCCGGCTCGTCGAAACGGCAAACAATTGATTTGGACACTTCAACCGGGTGTACAAAATCATATTGAAACGGCATTTTGGATGCCTAACCCATTGGGCATCGGAGCGTTGGTGATTGCGGCGATCGTAGCGGCTGGAATCTTTTTCAAAAAACAGCAGCCAGTGACAGTGAGTTAAGGCAATATGGCTCGTCCTTCTCACGATTTACAGCGCTTGTTGATGATTGGGCTAAGTGGTCCAATTATTGCCTTGAATGTCTATCTGCTTGGATGGGTCGTGTCATATTTTGATCACCTATTTACTGTGTTGACGATCGCGGCAATTCTGGCGTTTCTCCTCGATTATCCCGTCCAAGCCTTTGAGAGACTTCGGATTAAACGGCAAGGAGCGATCGTGATTGTGATCGTGATGACGATCGCGCTTGTGGCGATTTTGGCGACAACTTTGATGCCGATTTTGCTCACCCAGACCACCCAACTCTTGGGGAAAATTCCGGGTTGGTTAGAATTGAGCCAATCAAATTTAGAATTTTGGGACAATTGGGCGAAAGCGCGAAATTATCCGATCGATCTTAAGGGATTTGGCGGACGGCTGAGTACACAGATTGAGAACCAGTTGCAAAACATTGCCCCGCAAGCTTTAGGGCTGGCATTGGGAACCGTAACAGGCTTAGTCGATACGGTTCTGGTGATTGTGCTGGCGTTTTATATGTTGATGTACGGCGGACAACTTTGGACTGGATTCTTAAATCTGATTCCAGCGAAGTTTTCGGTTCCGTTGAGTCGATCGCTGAGAACAAATTTTCATAACTTCTTCTTGAGTCAAATTGTCCTAGCACTGTTTATGGCGTTAGCGGTGATCCCAGTCTTTACCGCATTGAAAGTGCCGTTTACGTTAGTGTTTGCGCTGATCATCGGCGTTGCGGAAATTATTCCATTTATCGGTGCGACCTTGGGAATTGGTCTTGTGACGTTATTGGTAGCGTTTCAGAGCGGTTGGCTTGCCGTTCAGGTGGCATTCGCTGCGATCGTGCTTCAGCAAATTCGAGACAATCTGATTGCGCCCAAGATTATGGGAGATTTTACGGGGTTAAATCCTTTGTGGATTTTTATTGCATTATTGATTGGACTTCAGGTGGCGGGAGTGTTAGGCATCATTGTGGCAGTTCCAATTGCAGGAACGATTAAGGGCATCATTGATGCGATCGTTCAGGGAAATTCAGCGATCGTGATTCCCCCTGAGAAAGAACTGCCACCCGCTTAAACTCAAATTGAGTAACCGCGATCGTGCAGCGGGGGCAGAACTGTTTAATCATTTACTTAGATTTTCTTCAAATTAGTTTCTGCTGAATCTTGCTAAACTAGCGGCGTGATTCGGAGCATCAAACGATGAGACAAGTAAATTTTGTAATCATTTTTGTCATCTGCTTAGCTTTGGTGTTATTCGGCATCGAAAACACCGAGCCTGTCGTGATTCACATTGTTAAAAACATTCAGTTTCAAGCCCCTTTATCGGTCGAGTTGATTCTCTCAGCCGGAATTGGTGCAGTTTTAGCTTGGGTGTTTAGTGTTTGGTCGCACGTCCAACATACCGTTGAAATCGGCAAAGAAGTCACCGTTCGAGACGAGCGGATTCATGAACTCGAAGACGATATCCAACGGTATAAGGCTGAACTGGAAGAGCAGCAACGTCTATTGCCTGCGGCATCGAATGTTCAAGATGCAGAGGTTTATGCGCAGTAGGGGAATGGGGGAATAGGGTGAAGATCTGAAATCATGGTTGCTGCTCCACATCTCCCCACTCCCCACTATGAACTTTGGAGAAATGCCGATCGACGTGACAAACTCAGTCAGCCAGATTAATCTTTTATCGAGTCGTCCGTGGAGTTTTTGTGTACCATTGACGCTATTAGCCTTGATTATTCTGGCTGCCGTCTATTTCGCACGCGTTAAGATCCGCTAATTTCCAAGCTATTTTATGGCAGTTTCTCTCGCTCAAGATGCGATATCACTTTTAATTGATCTGGCTGAACGCGGTGAAATCGATCCGTGGGACGTGAAGGTAATTGATGTGATTGATCGCTTTCTCAGTGAGCTTGCTCCGGCGACTGGACGCGAACTCTATGAGGCAAATCTTTCTCAATCGGGGCAAGCGTTTCTCTATGCCTCGATGTTGCTATTGCTGAAAGCGAATACGCTGGCACAGGTCGAGATTACGCCAGAGGTTTCGGAGTTCCCGGAAGAAGAGTTTTTTGATGAAATGGCAGTTGGGCAAACGGTTTTGCCCTTGAATTTGGAACGGCAACTTCGTCGTCGCGCGGTTGCTCAACCGCCACAACGACGGCGCGTCACGCTGAAAGAATTGATTGAGCAACTGCAAATTATTGCAGTGGCATTAGAAGAGAAGGAGCCGCGACCTCGGACGAAACGGCTGAAAGTTCCGCGTGCCGAAGCCGTTAAAACGATCGCCGCTTTGGCGCATGAAGAAAATCTGTCTGAGATGGCAGTTGCGATCGAGGAATTTTTTGCGGATCACTGGTCAGAAGTCTCGCATGGCAAAGACTGGATTGATTTTGAATTGGTTTTAGAGTTTTGGGTCGCAGTGCAGGAACGGAACAACAAAATTGACCCGCATCATACAGAAAATCATGAGCGAGTTGGGGTGTTTTGGGCGCTACTGCTGCTGTCGGCACAGTCAAAAGTGGAATTATCGCAGGATGAGTTTTATCAGGAACTGCGAGTGAAATCTTTGGTGGGATTACCGATGGAGCTTGCAGAGACAGTACTGCCAGATTGAGCAAGTTTTTCAGGACTGAGGCGAATTCCCAACATGAACTGAGAATAATTTCTGTCATGCTTTCCAGAGTGCGGTAGAATCCCTTCGTGTTCTGTTAATTTCGCCGTGGAATCCTCGTTAAATCAGCCTAAATCGCGCCGTCTCCTGATTGCTGCTAGTGGAACAGGAGGACATGTTTTTCCTGCGATCGCAATTGCGGAACAGTTGCCAGAGTTTCATATCGAATGGCTTGGAGTTCCGGATCGTCTAGAATCACAACTTGTGGGCGATCGCTATCCGATGCACAAAATCTCCGTTGCAGGCTTTCAGCAAAAATTCGGCTTAGGGACGCTGAAGATTCTATTTCGCTTGATCAACTCGATTCGTCAAGTCCGCCAAATTATCCGGCGAGGTAAGTTTGAAGGCGTAGTGACGACTGGAGGATACATCTCTGCACCTGCAATTATCGCGGCTCGAACCTTGGGATTGCCTGTGATTTTGCATGAATCGAATGCTTTACCCGGAAAAGTGACGCGATTTTTTGCGCCTTGGTGTACCGTTGTGGCGATCGGGTTTGATGTCGCAGCCAAATCATTACGGAAAGCAAAAACCGTTGTAGTGGGAACGCCTGTACGATCGCAGTTTCGAGCAGCACTTGCTAATCCAGAATTGCCAGATTTGCCGATTCCCTCTGGCGTGCCGCTAATTGTGGTGGTCGGAGGCAGTCAAGGTGCAGTCGCGATGAATAAACTCGTGCGCGAAGCGGCTCCTGCTTGGTTTGAGAAAGGCGCTTGGGTCGTGCATTTGACTGGAGAAAACGATCCAGACGTAAAAAGCTTGCAGCATCCGCAGTATTTAGCGTTGCCGTTCTATCAAAATATGGCGGCATTGTTTCAGCGAGCCGATTTAGCAATTAGTCGATCGGGAGCCGGAACTGTGACTGAGTTGTTAGTCACAGGAACGCCTGCAATTCTCATTCCTTATCCATTTGCCGCAGAGGATCATCAAGCTTTTAATGCGATGGTAATGGTTCGAGTAGGTGCAGCAGAGATGTTTCGACAAGCGGAATTGACTGCCGAGCAACTTCAGCAATCGGTGCTTGACCTATTGAATGATCCAGCTCGGTTAGCAACAATGAGTCAGCAGGCATTGTCGATCGCGATAATTGATAGTGCAGAGCGAACTGCACAGTTAGTGAGAGAAGCGCTCTAAATGATGAATCAGTATTTTGCAACAGTCGCGCGGGGACTCGAATCCCTAGCTGCACAGGAATTAGAGCAGTTAGGAGCAAAAACGATTGAGCCTGGATTTTGTGGCGTTTCATTCACAGGCGATCGTGATCTTCTCTATCGCGTTAACCTTTGGGCAAGATTACCATTTCGGATTTTGATAAAGTTACATGAGTTTCCCTGTCAGGATTCGGAAGACCTATATCGGGGAGTGCAATCCATCGATTGGTCATTGTATCTAACTCCCGATATGACCTTAGCTGTAAAGGCGACAGGTAAAAATCAACAGCTCAACCATACTCATTTCACAGCGCTTCAGGTCAAAAACGCGATCGTTGATCAGCAGCAAGATCGATTTAGCGATCGCTCTAATGTCGAATTGCAATCACCCGATGTGCAAGTTACAGTACACATCGATCGTGACCTTTGCACAGTGAGCCTCGATAGTTCAGGTGAGAGTTTGCATCGTCGGGGATATCGCCCTGCCGTTGGTGCGGCTCCCCTAAAAGAATCACTCGCAGCCGCATTGATCCAACTCTCTGGATGGCAGCCAGAGCAAATGTTTTACGATCCGCTTTGTGGGTCTGGGACATTGCCTTTAGAGGCAAGTTTGAAAGCGCTAAATGTTGCCCCAGGACTATTTCGTGAACGATTTGGATTTGAAACCTGGCTCGATGCTGATCTAAATTTACTGGATGAGCTAATTAAAGCAGCAGAAGCGAGCCAGCAAGAAAGTTTGCCTGCACCGATTTGGGGCAGCGATCGCAATCCAGAAGTAATTGAACAAGCGATCGTCAATGCGACCAATTGTGGGGTATCAAACCATGTCTATTTTTCAACGATCGAGCTAGAAGACGTTGCTGCACCCGCAGATAGTGGGGTACTGTTTTGCAATCCACCTTATGGTGAGCGCTTAGGTCGAGATAGCGACTTAGGCGCATTCTACAAACGCTTAGGCAATGTATTAAAGCAACGTTTCAAAGGTTGGACAGCATTTGTTTTGAGCGGAAATAAGGAGCTTGCTCAATCGATCGGACTGCGATCGTCGCAAAGATTTGCAGTTTACAATGGTGCATTACCTTGTCAGTTGATGAAGTACGAACTTTACTAAGCTCGTGAATTAACTACCTCCGAGCTTTTTCCTAGCACATTCGCTTGCAAAGCGTTAAGAGTACTTGCCAACCTGATTCAATTCGCGATCGTTAGAGAGGATTGCTCTTCGATTGAGCCTCAACTCCAGTTCGTATGGATGGACAGGCTTAGCTGAATAAGTGAACAGTGATTCTGATATAGTCTCCTCATCACCTGCATCAATGCTATCGATAGAGAAAATTGCATTGATGATAGTAGCTTGAGGTTGATCAAATGACTCAAAGACACGGATTTATTGGACGACGATCATTTCTGCAACTTGCCGGATTAGGCGGAATGGGTGTTGCTGCCAGCAGCGGACTTCTGTGGCATCCAGAAGCATCAATAGCACAAAACCCTACTACCAAACCTCAGCCTGTTAGCCCAGACGCTGCCATAAAGCGACTGCTCGAAGGGAATCAGCGCTTTATGGAAGGGAAGCGACAGAACCCGAATCAATCTCGCTTGCGTCTGCAAGAAACTGCTGTCGCTCAATACCCCTTCGCGTCGATTTTGGGCTGTGCAGATTCGCGAGTGCCTGCTGAAATCGTGTTTGATCAAGGCTTAGGAGATTTGTTTGTCGTTCGCGTTGCCGGAAATGTGGCGAGTCAAACTGCGATCGGCAGTTTAGAATTTTCTACGGCTGTACTGGGTTCGCAACTCATTGTAGTCGTGGGGCATAGCCGTTGTGGGGCAGTCGTAGCAGCCACGAAAGGCGACCCCTTACCCGGTCGCATAGGTACGTTTGTAGAAGAGATTAAGCCTGCTGTTGCGCGTGTGGTCGCGAAAACGGGGGACTTACAGCAAAATGCAGTTATCGCAAATGTGCAATATCAGGCGGAGCGGCTGGCAGAGAGTTCAACTATCTTGGCTGGCTTGATCAAAGAAGGCAAACTCAAAATTGTTGGGGGACGCTATGACTTGTCAAGTGGTAAGTTCGTGATTGTGACTTAGCTAAATCTTGGTATGAAGTATACCTAAAACGATTCCCTCATTCCTGTTGTTAGCAGGAACGAGGGAATCCAACCAGTTCACAGCAGTTCGACGTTAAGGCTTCAACACAACCTTAATGCAGTTATCCTGCTTCTTCTTGAAGATCTCATAACCGTGAGGGGCTTGCTCTAAAGGTAGAGTGTGCGTCACCACAAACGACGGATCAATCTCTCCGCGTTGAATCCGATCGATTAACGGCTGAAGATATCGATGCACATGAGTTTGACCCATCTTAAAGGTTAGCCCTTTATTAAAGGCAGCACCCATCGGCATTTTATCGATGAAGCCTCCATAGACACCCGGTACAGAAACAGTTCCACCTTTACTACAAGCAACAATGACTTGCCGCAATGCTGTAGGTCGATCGGTTTCCAATCTCACCGCTTGCTTCGCTTTATCCATCCAGTAATCAATGTTGGTTCCATGCGCTTCTAAGCCCACAGCATCAATCACTGAATCGGGGCCACGCCCGCCCGTCAGTTCTTTGACAGCTTCGCCTACATCCACTTCTTCATAGTTAAGCACTTCCGCCCCGCTATAGCGTTTTGCAAGTTCAAGTCGCTCAGGTACACGATCGATCGCAATCACTCGTTCTGCACCGAGTAGAAAAGCACTCTTAATTGCAAACTGCCCTACTGGACCACAGCCCCAGACTGCCACAACGTGACCTGGTTTGATATCACAATGCTCCGCAGCCATGTAGCCTGTCGGAAAAATATCCGTTAAGAACAAGACCTGTTCATCGGTTAGCTCAGATGGCACTTTGAAGAGTCCTGTGTCTGCAAAGGGAACTCGCACATATTCTGCTTGTCCGCCTGCATATCCACCAAAGAAGTGTGAATAGCCAAACAATCCAGCCGGAGAATGACCATACAACGGTTCAATCAGCCAAGCATTAGGATTCGAGTTATCGCACAGTGACCATAAATCGCGATGGCAGAATTCGCAGCTTCCACAAGCGATCGTAAACGGAACAACGACACGATCGCCAATTTTCAGATTCTTTACCGAAGGCCCAACTTCAACAATCTCACCCATGAATTCATGACCGAGAATATCGCCCGACTGCATTGTTGGAATGAAACCATCATAGATATGCAGGTCAGAACCACAAATTGCTGTTGAAGTAATTTTGACGATCGCATCTCTGGGATTAAGAATTTTCGGATCAGGCACGTTATCGACTCGGACATCGAGCGCGCCATGCCAGCAAAGTGCTTTCATCTATTTTTCCTCAGTAAAGACTTGAGTTTGGCGATTGCGTTGATAAGAACCTGGCTCTTCTCTCACCAAGGTTTTGCCGTTCGACTCGCCGATTTCTTCGCGTTTGCCCAGAAAATTTTTCGTGGAAGGTGGAAGAGGCTCATCTAGATTGATCTTTTCTTTCACATTCTCAACTGCGCCTTTTAGTTTGTCTTGAGTTTTCGCGATCGGATCTTGAGCCGTATGAATCTTGTTTTCGCCGTCGAATTTATACTGTTGGCGAACTTCTGCTGTTGAATCTGCTTCTCGGAGCTTTTCTGCTGCTTCCATCATGCTGCCAGAATCGCGAATAACACCTTTTGCTTCTCCAGGCGTAATAGCAGCGTGAGCAGGAATATTCGAGAAGCCGACGAAGAGAATAAGACTAAGAACGATCGTAGAAAAGAATTTGCGAAGTAATTTCATAGTTAAGGTCGGAGTAAAACTTTAATGCACTGATCGGTTTTGTGCTTGAACATTTCGTAAGCTTGTTTTGCCTCAGTCAAAGGCATGTGATGTGAAAACACAAAGGCTGGATCAATCTCACCTTTGAGAACATGATCAATCAGCTTCGGCATGTAGCGCTGTCCATGCATCTGACCCATTTTGAACGTCAGACCTTTATTAAAAGCAGCACCCATCGGCATCTTATCGACAAAGCCAGCATAGACACCCATCACTGAAATCACGCCGCCCTTCTTACAAGCAACAATCATTTGCCGCAGAACGTGAGGTCGATCAGTTTCAAGCCGAACACTCTGTTTTACTTCGTCATAGAAACCCATGACCCCAGTTCCATGTGACTCAAGTCCGACAGCATCGATACAAGCATCGGGGCCACGTCCACCTGTCATTTCTTTGAGTGCATCTCCCGCATCAACTTCTTCATAGTTGATGACTTCTGCATTACACTGTGTTTTCGCCATCAGTAACCGTTCTGGAAAGCGATCGATAGCGATTACTTTTTCTGCTCCTAGTAAATAGGCGCTCTTAATCGCAAACAATCCAACTGGCCCACAGCCCCAGACCGCAACGACATCTCCAGGCTTAATGTCACACATATCTGCGCCCATATATCCCGTGGGGAAGGCATCAGAAATCGGTAAAGCCTGCTCGTCGGTCATGCCATCCGGTACTTTGATACAGCCATGATCGGCGAAGGGAATCCGCACATACTGCGCTTGTGAGCCAGCATAGCCCCCGAACAGATGCGAATAGCCAAAAATTCCCGCAGTTCCAAACCCAAAGATTGGCTCTTGTAAAGCACCATTGGGATTTGAGTTATCGCACAATGACCATTGGTGATGGCTGCAATAGTGACATTGACCACAGCCAATAATCGAAGAAACAACAACGCGATCGCCTTTTTTTAATTTTCTGACTTCGCGCCCCGTCTCGACAATCTCCCCCATAAATTCATGCCCGATAATGTCTCCGGGCTGCATGGAGGGAATGTAGCCATCATAGATATGCAGGTCTGAACCGCAGATCGTGGTCGCTGTAACTTTGAGAATGGCATCTCTTGGATTCAGAAGGGTAGGATCGGGCACATTATCGACGCGAACATCGTTTGCGCCGTGCCAACAGACTGCTTTCATAATTGACTCTTTGATAAATTAACCATGACAGCGAGGCTGCCCTTCCGTCGTTGCAATTTCTCCAGCTTCCATCAATTGCTTGAAGCGGCGAAGTTCGTCTCCAATCTGCTGTTCTGGTTCTTCACCAAACAGTTTTGCGATCGCAGCGCTGACTCTTCCCCCAGGAATGTCGTATTCCAGCACGACTTTGACTTCGGTTCCGCGATCGCCCGGAGCGGGGCTAAACCGCACAAACCCTGAATTATTGACTTCTGCGTTTTCGGCTGATGCCCAAGCAATTAAATGATTCGGTTCGTCTTTGATAATGTCTGCATCCCATTCAACGGACTGCCCTAATGGAGCATTAGCAATCCAATGCGATCGCGTTCCATTCGTGACTGTCACCGACTTCACATGCTTCATGA
Organism: Leptolyngbya sp. FACHB-1624; assembly: GCF_047649235.1. Classification (NCBI taxonomy): domain Bacteria; kingdom Bacillati; phylum Cyanobacteriota; class Cyanophyceae; order Leptolyngbyales; family Leptolyngbyaceae; genus Leptolyngbya; species Leptolyngbya sp. FACHB-1624. The sequence goes on along the minus strand of NZ_CP180258.1, from coordinate 5,031,611 downwards.
ATGTCGGTAGGTTCTCGAAATTATGCCAGTAGTTGTAAAGTTCTTCGGCTGATTTTCTAATCGTGACGGTCTTTTCAACTTTCAGTGATTGATTGATACCCACTGCATCGGATACTTTGTCGGTCAGACTTTTCTCAGCCGTAGCACCGTGGTAAGCAAGACTTCCACCTGCGATCGCAGTTAATACACCTCTAAGCGATCGCTGTTGCAAGCCAAACAGCACCATCGCACTGCCGCCCACGATCGATGCCCACTTTTCGGTATCAGTTAGAGACTGGGGCTGCGTTTCTGAGGAATTGATAATTTTGTTTGATTCAGTTTCCATAATTCATCCTGTTTGAAAACCTGTTTGAAAAAGCGGAACTCGGAATTTCCTCCGAGTTCCAAGCCTGTATTTACGCACCTGTTGCAGCAGGACGACTGGATGGCATCGGAGATTGAGGAGTTCGTTCGCCCAATCGATCCTTGTAAAGATTGGCAATCCGAGATTCATCCCGCGCCAAAGTAATTTCCATCTGATCAAAAATCTCGACTGTTGCCGGATCAGTGATTTTATTCCGCAGATTGTAGGTATCGACGACTCCGGTTTGGATATCGCCGAGCGCGCGTCGCAGAATCTCTACATCCGTTTGATTGTTTTGGAAAAAGGACTTAATGCTTGCATAGACATTACTCACATTTGCCGTAAGAGAAGGCTGCTCACCCAAGACAGATAATCTTGCTTCTAATTGTTGAACATGCTGCTGCTTATGCTGGCAAACCTCCTGGAATACTTCTTTCATGGCATCATCTACGGCATTATCCAAATAGTGCTGGAATGCTTCTAATCCATATTTTTCGCCGGAAAGTGCAGTATTAATCGCCTGAACAATCTCGCTCTTGCTAGAACCACCCCAATCTTCGCCGAGTTTCCACCAGCCTGCATCCATATCGCCCACAGGCGGCAAGGTTGTATCAGGAATACTCAATCCCAAGTGCTGTAAGATGGCTGTGACAAAAATCGGCAGATCTCCCGGACGACGCGAGGTAATCAAGTTGTCATCGATCACCAAAGGCTCATCTACAAATTCTGCGCCTGCATTCTGCATATCTTTGCGAATGGCTCGAAATCCAGTCGCACGAACGCCTTTCAGCATGTCACCTTCAATCAACACTTGCGGCCCGTGACAGACTGAAGCAACTAAAACACCATTCTCCAGTGCATCTTCTACGAACTGTACGGTCTTCAGGTTTGTTCGCATCTTGTCAGGAGCTTGTCCTCCCGGCACAATGACCGCATCAAAATCCGTGGCAATCGCTTCTGTTGTCGTTGCGTCTGCTTTGGTTGTCAGCTTGCCTTGCTTGCCCTTGTATTCTTCATTGATGCGCGATCCGAGCACCACAACTTCAGCCCCTGCCTTTTTCAGAGCAGTGTAGGGAAGTTGAAACTCTGAATCCTCTACTCCCTGCTCAATTAAGATCGCGACTCGCTTCGATCCTTCAGTCATCACCATATCTCCCAGTGTCCCAATGCTCTCCTAGCGTAAGAGGGGAGTATCGATCGCTCCTCGCTCTGATGACAGAAGCAAAGCTCTTACTTTTGATGGATCAACAAACTTTCTATTTGCTGAGTTGCAGAAGTCCTCAAATTCGTTACCTTGCAAAAGTGCGATGCTTTCTAAGACGGAGAACACAATCATGACCTACAGCAAAGATTCAGCATTTCCAAATCCGACTGATCTCGATGATTTAGAAGCGTCGCTCAATGACCTCGGCGGCGAAGTAGAAGACGATGATTTAGATGATTTGGAAGACGAGCAGGACTTCGGAGACATTCCGCAAGAGTATACAGAGTCTTATGGCACTGGAGTTGAAGAACTACCCGGATACAACATAGGCGGTCGGACGATGATGGCTCGTCGTCACGAACTTCATGAAGCTTCGCCTGATTTGACCGGGGGAGACATTGATGCGAACTACGAGCAAGCTAACGCCGTTGGGGATGAATCTGTTGGCGGCACAGCAATGACTCCGGATATGGATATTGTCGATGATCTCGGTCGAGCCGTTGGACTAGAAATGGATGACCGGAACTTTCTGCATACCAATGAGATTTTAGAAAATCGCGATGATCGCCGCTGGGAACTTGAACCGCGTTCCTCTGAAGATTACGACGATCGACGAATGACAGAAGACGAACTTGAATAAAGTGATAAAAGCATGAATTTAAAGCCGATTAGTCAACAAGTTGTCACGATTATGGGTGCATCGAGTGGCATTGGTCGCGATGCAGCCTTAAAGTTTGCAGAGCAGGGTGCAAAGGTTGTTGTCTCTGCTCGGAGCCAAGAAGGCTTAGCAACGTTGGTCGAAGCAATCTATCAGCAAGGTGGAGAAGCGATCGCGGTTCCAGCCGATACAGCCGATTTTGATCAAGTAAAAGCCGTTGCAGATAAGACCGTTGAACGATTTGGGCGGATTGATACTTGGGTACATGCAGCAGCAACGAGTGTGTTTGCGACGTTCGATCGCATTTCTCCTGAAGAGTTCAAGCGAGTCATTGATGTTAATTTGACTGGGCAAGCGTATGGAGCAATGGCTGCTTTACCTCATTTAAAAGCCGCTAAAGGTGGATCGCTGATTCATATTACGTCGATGGAAGCTCGGCGATCACTACCTTACCAAAGTCCTTACTCTGCTTCTAAACATGGCACAGCAGGCTTTCTTGATGCCCTCCGCATTGAGTTGAAGCATCAAGGATATAACAACATCAATGTTGCGAACATTCTACCTTCGGTGATTAACACACCGTTCTACAACAAAGGAAAAACCAAGCTCGGTGTAAAACCGACGGGATTGCCGCCCTACTACAATCCGAGTCTCGTCACAGATGCAATTCTCTATGCGGCTGAACATCCAGTGCGCGACTACATTGTTGGAGATGTGGGACGATTGCTCGATTTAGCACAACGGATTTCGCCAAGCTTAGTCGATGCGATTCTGCTCGCGATTAGCTTTGACGGGCAGCGAACCTCAGACGAGAAGGGTGAAGAACCGAATAATCTGTTCGAGCCGATGCAAGGATACGATCGCGTAGAAGGCGATTTCAAACAGCTTGAAGTGCCGAGTGTGAGCGATGTAATCACTAAACACCCGGCTGCAATGTTCAGCACGATCGCGCTTGCAGCTTTAGGTGGATTGTCGCTCTTACTATCTGGCGCAAGTGATAAGCATTAAGTCGAGATTCTCAAGACTCTGAGTCGTTCAAAAGCTCAGAGTCTTCACCCCACGATCGCAGTTTGAAATGCCTAAGAAAAAGACTGTTTCCATTCAAGAATTAGCAGAAATTCATCTCGGTTATGAAGACCTCCGCCCTGGACAAGAAGCTGCGATCGCATCAATCTTAGACCATCGTGACACCTTGGCAGTCATGCCAACAGGCTCAGGTAAATCGGCAATCTACCAACTTGCTGCCGCGCAAATTCCGGGTTCAACGATCGTCATTTCCCCGCTCTTAGCTCTACAACGCGATCAAGTTGAATCGATCTCTCAGGATGACGTTGATGTCGGTCATGCTGCCGTTCTGAACTCGACAATCTCAGCAAGTCAGCGTTCTACGATTCTCGATCGCTGGAGACAAGGCGACCTCGAATTCCTCTTTCTTGCTCCAGAACAGTTCAATAATCCGGATACGATCGAGCTTCTTCAAGCTGCAAAACCTTCTTTATTCGTTGTGGATGAAGCGCATTGCATTAGTCAATGGGGACATGATTTTCGTCCTGATTACCTCCGGTTAGGAACCGTGATCAATGCAGTAGGACATCCGCCTATTCTGGCACTGACAGCAACTGCGTCTCCGCCTGTTCGCGAGGAAATCGTGCAGCGATTAGGGATGAACAATCCGCGCGTGATTGTTCGAGGCTTCAATCGACCCAATTTAAAGCTCTGTGTGAAGCGATACGAGAAAGATGACGATGAAAAGCGATCAGCATTTCTTCACCATGTACAAAAGCTGCAAAAGCCTGGAATTGTCTACGTAGCAACTCGAAAAATGACTGAGCAGCTTACCGCAGAATTAAACGAGGCTGGAGTTTCTGCGATCGCATATCATGCAGGACTCAAAGCCAAAGAGCGCGAACAGGCTCAAACTGCATTCATGAGCGATGAAGTAGAAGTAATCATTGCGACAACAGCTTTTGGCATGGGAATCGATAAGCCGAATGTTCGGTTTGTCTTGCACTACAACATCAGTGACTCGATCGATGCTTACTATCAAGAGATTGGACGAGCCGGACGAGATGGAAAACCTGCAGAAGCGATTCTGTTTTACACACCCGATGACTTAAATCTGCGAAAATTCTTCTCTGGCAGTGGCAAGCTTGATTCAGAAAAGATTGTAGAAGTTGCCCAAACGATTCAAGCTCAACCTGAGCCGATTCATCCCAAAGATTTAAAAGAAGTCGTCAACCTCTCACAAACTAAACTCAAAGCAGCATTGTCACAGCTAGAAGGAGTTGGGATCGTTGAATCACTACCAACAGGTGAAGTCGTTGCAAGTGATGTTTCTGAGCTAGAGCAAGCAGCAGAAGCGGTTATCAAAGCTCAGGAACGAAAGATCCAAGTCGAGCGATCGCGCTTAGAAATGATGCGAGGTTATGCTGAAGTGCGAGAGTGCCGACGCAACTACTTACTCAACTACTTTGGCGAACACAAAGACGATCACTGTGGCATCTGTGATAACTGTAGGCGAGGAATTTCTGAGTCAGAGTGCAATCGCAGACAGCCTTATGCACTCAATAGCGATGTAATCCATCGATCTTGGGGTAAAGGGATAGTCATGCGATACGAAGGCGACAAAATTGTGATTTTATTCGATCAAGTTGGATACAAAACCCTAAGTTTAGATGCCGCAGCATTCAGAGGATTGCTCAGTCGGGTATAGTGTTATGCCCCTATCTGTATACCCCTATCTGATTGATTGTCGTGAACAACAAATCTCTCTTGCTTAGTACGAATTTACCTCTTTTAGTTGCGATCGTTACTCTGCTGCATTCCTCCCAATGCAGAAACAATCACCCCTGCTTCACCACTAATCCGCCAAAGTGTCCGGCTCGCCTCTTTACTGACTAGCTCATATTCGCCTCGAAACGCTTCAATCAAAGACGGAATTGCAGATTTTGCTTCAGGTCCAATACAGCCCAGCGCATAAGCCGCCACCCATCGAACTTGCCAATCCTCATCCTTAAGCGCCGCAATCAGGGCTGGAATTGCAGGTTTTGCGGCAGAATTGAAGCTTGCGAGTACCCAGGCTGCACTACTCCGGACAAAGGGTGTCTTGGCATCCAGCGCACTCACTAAAGCAGGAATGGCACTGACCCCCAACTTCCCTAACGTCGCGATCGCTTCTGTGCAGACCCGTCGATCTTCATCACGCAATCGCTCAACTAAGGCAGGAATAGCCGTTCGCGCTTCTGGACCAATATTCCCGATCGCACGGGCGACTTCTCGCCGGACAGACCAATCACGATCCTGAAACTCTCGAATCAAAGCCGGAAGCACATCTTTTGAAGCAGCTCCTAATTCGCCCAATTCGCGAATTGCCTCAATGCGATCGACAGTATCTCCAGTCGAAAGCATCGGGGTCAATCGTCTCATGCGCTGGTCAATTTGGGATTTTCTCAGCACCTCAGCACTTAAGCCCACTCTTTGACCTAACTGCTCCAACACAGAATCAGGCACAGCAATCTCAGCACTGCGAGTTAAACAGCAATCTCGCATTGCCATCAGAAACCCCTGAATTGCATCAGGCGCACCCGGCATCGCATCAGCTTGTATCAACCAGTTGTCCCAAGCAGCCCGATCGTCTTGATAAAGCTCAACCAGATGCAACGCTGCGAGACATTCTGCAAGCGGATCAAGCGCGAAACAAATTTGATCTTGAGCAGGCCCGATCGCGTGAACAATTCGCAGCCGTCTTTCTAAATGCTTTAATCTAATTTTAACTTCGTCTTCCTCTGCTTTAGTCTTTGCTTTAAGTGCTTCGAGAATGGCTTCACGCTTTGCTGGTGCAGGACGGTAATAGTGCTTTAAACACTCCCAAGCAATGATTTTGGCATCTTCATGCACCATAAGATTATCAGGCTCATCTTCGGCAGTATCTCGATTGAGTTCATTCAAATAGCTCAACATCAAGTCTGGAATATTATCTGGCAATGTATCTTCACTGCCGTCTTTTTTAGCAATCATTTGCTCAGCGTAAAGCTTTGCCAGTAACACGGTAATATTGCGCTGACCGACCATCTTCGAGAGTTGGCTACACGCATCAAAGTACTCTGGATCAGTGAAAAGCTCCCGCTTGCTGCGCTGATTCAGATAAGCTTCGAGGAAGGATGACAGACGATTGCCTTCAATCCGAAGCGGCTTCACCGTTGTTTTGGGAACTTCATCTAACGTTTCTTCAACTCGCGAAGTCACAATCAAAGCATTCGCTGGAAAATCAGGGTGTCCAGGACGAATCTGCTGACGGGTTTCTTCGCTCAGTTCAGACAATCGATCGACAATCACCAAAATCCGTCTCTGCCGCAGCAATTTTTCCAAAAATTCATCACTAATCGGCTCAGCCGCATCAATTAGAGCTTGCAGCTGCCCTCGAATCGCTTCTCGGAACGGATTCTTATCCTCTGGTAATTTGAAGTCTAACTCTTGCTCAAGCAATACAGGCAACATCCGATGACGGCTCAACCGCTCTAGCTTATTGTCCGACATCGACCATTTAGCAAGATGGCAAGCCAAGCTCGTTTTACCAATGCCCCCTTCACCCCAAATCAGTAAACACTGCCGACCATCCCAGAACGTGGTATGCAGATCCTCACTACACAGTTCTGCGATCGCATTGCCATCCATGACCACTGGAATCGGAATATAGACTTTACGATCATTGACCGTATTCTTGTGGGCAAAGGCTTCGCGGGCAACTTCAATTTGCTGCCCGACCCAAGCATCTAGGACTCTCGGATGATAGTGAAACCAACCGACAAATAAGACAAATCTCAGCGGGATTTTGATACTGCCACCTGTCGGACTTGGAATCTCAAAATCCGTGTAGGGCTGAAGGACATTGTTCAACTTCAGGAGCCAAATCGGACGAATGAGCAACACCATCAGCCAAAGAGACGGCATCGCCAGTAGATAGGCTACAATTCCTGCGGTTGCTGGATTCGCTTGTGCCCACTCCCAGGTTTGCTCAAACAAACGCGAGTCTTTCTCATTTTTCAGCGATTTCAGCGATCGACGAACCGAATTCGTCACATCCTCATTAAAGGAAGCTTGCGGATCTTCCAGAATTGGGAGTGCCGTCTCTAGCGTGCTGTAAGCCGCACTCAGTTCGTCAGCAGAGAGTTTGGCTGCTCTATCTTGTAAAGCTCCAGCCAGCCGACCCACGGCAAAGGCTGAATTGACTCGAACTCCTACATTCTCATCTTTCAAAGCATTCACTAATTCAGGTAATGCCGATCGCGCTTCTAACCCAATCCGTCCTAAGGCAGTTGCAGCGCTCGCTCGCACATCTTTATCGAAATCTTTGAGTAATCTTGTCAAGTCAGGAACCGCGGGTTGTGACTGACTTCCAATCCGTCCTAAGGCCGATGCGGCAAATGATCGCGTATTGCGATCCGGGTTTTGTAATGCCCGAGCTAATTGCGGAACTGCTTCAGCCGCATAGCCTTCTAATGTTCCTAGCGTTGTCGCGGTTGCAACTCGAATTTCAGAATCCGGATCTGCAAGCAGTTGCGCCAAGATCGGCACCGCGGGTTTTGCGTCTTGTCCTAACTTACTCAATGCAATGACTGCCGCTTTTTTAAATTCACGCTCCTGTGAGCTCAAAGTATCCATCAAAGCTGCGATCGCGGGTTTGGCTTGCGAGCCTGCCGCTGCGATCGCATCAACCGCCTTGACTCGCACCTTCAAATTCGGATCTGCAAGTGCACTAATCAAATCTGTGATGGCGAGACTGGCTTCAGTCCCTGCATTCGTTAATGCCTGAGCCGCCGCAATTTTAATTTCAGTATCTTTATCCTTGAGGGCAGTAACTTGAGCAGCAACCGCTTCTTTTCCAGGATTTTCAATCTTTGTAAATGCATCGAGTGCCGCTAGCCGAATCGCTTTTGGGCTAGCACTGACTAAATTACTCAAGACCGGAATCGCTGAGCGCGCATTCAACTCACCCAAGGCTACGATCGCAAAAATTCGGTTTTTCTGCGGCTCTTTCTCATCTCTCGCGAGCTGAATCAGCGTTTTGATGGCAGGATTGCCCTGTCGTTTCAGCGCAGCAATTGCAGATTGAGACTGCGTTTCTGCTGCCAGTTTCCGAACACCTGCTGGACTCGTTTGAGCGAGTCCAGCCCGAGGGATCAGCACACTCGTGAGACACAGCAGTGTGACTTGGCTAGCGAGAAAAACGATTTTGCGGGTGTGCGATGCCATAGAAAAAGCCTGCAAACGAGGATGAGTCGTGTGCAGGGCTACGATTCGGATTTGAATGCGTAAGTGTCATGATGGTGAGTTTTACAGAAATAACCTCCGTAAAATTCCATGTCTTCAAAAACGATGCAGCCCTGACTGCGTAATAGTTCCCATCAAGATCACGCAAATAACGTCGATCGTGGGGTTGACAGTGGCAGATTTCTTATGGCAAAACAGAGTGAGGGAAGATAAGTATTTATCCTCAGTGGAAATCCCAGTGACAATGCGAACCCAGATTCAGTGATCTCACTCAATCGTTGTCATAGATTCACTACAAATTTAAACTTTCTTTAACTACTATTCACTATTTCTAATCTTTTCCATATACTACTTTCATGAGCAAAGCGCGGTTGCTGAAACCGCCAGTCAGACGAGTTTCTCGTTTTCATATCCTCGTACAAGTTTTCGCACTATCAAATAAACCTCTATACTCTGGGAGTAAAGTTATGACCTTGGCTAACAGTCAAAGCCCTGAAACTTCTGCTGTCTTGTTTACACTGAAAAGCTTCTCGGTTTGGGTTTTCACGCTGACTGTCTGCATGATTGTGATTGGCTTCCCAGTCTTTGTTTTAGTTGTCTCAGTGAGCGCACTCGCGGCGTTTGTCTTGGACACGATTTTGCCATTTAGCTCGATCTTATTTGTTTCGATTAGCGTTCTGGGTGTGCACGCAGTTGGCGTAATGCTGGCTGCTGCTTGGCTGACCTCAAAAGGCATCCATCCCCAAGAAGTTGATTTCTTACGGTGGTTAAGCGGCAACGAAAATCCCCTGCATACTTCTGTGTATGCTTCTTGCCCCTTGACCTGCAACCTGACTGAAGAGTAAGGGTGCGTTGTTAATCATCATTCGGTGAACTGGTCTGACTCCCCCGACTTCGGTCGGGCTTTTTTATGAGAATATGCTTTACATTTCTTAATTATATTGAGAAGGTAGATCCCGATTTATGATGATTGGGCGATCGAGCGAACTCCGGATTTCTACGGAAAAAGCAGAAAACGGGATCGTGTGCTGTTGAAATTATTAAACGAGTCGTGATGTTAAAGTTGCCAATTCCAGTTTGTCTGATTGTGGGAACCCGTCCGGAAGCGATTAAGATGGCTCCGGTGATTCAGGCGTTTCAGCGATCGAGCTTGTTCGAGACTCAGATTGTGCTAACCGGACAACATCGCGAGATGGTTGATCAGGTGATGAATTTTTTTGAACTGTCGCCGCAGCATGATTTAGCGATTATGCAGCCGAAGCAAAGCTTAACGGATATTACGTGTTGGGCGCTGCGAGGATTAGAGGAATTATTTCAGAAGCTTCAACCCCGCATGGTTTTGGTACAAGGCGATACAACGACTGCATTTGCAGCAGCGTTAGCAGCGTTTTATCAAAAAATTCCGGTCGGACATGTCGAAGCAGGACTACGAACCGAGAATGTGTTTAATCCGTATCCAGAAGAAGCAAATCGACGATTAGTTTCCCAGATTACGCAACTTCACTTTGCGCCGACTTCGCTTTCGGTAGAAAATCTACAGAAATCAGGCGTTCTGGGAGAAATTCATCAGACGGGAAATACTGTGATTGATGCGTTGTTAACAGTTGCGAATCGTCAACCTGCTTGTGAGATTCCGGGACTGGATTGGTCGAAGTATCGAACGATCCTGGCAACTGTGCATCGGCGCGAGAATTGGGGGCAACCGATCGAAGACATCGCTCAAGGATTTTTGAAGGTCTTGAATCAGTTTGAAGATACAGCTTTGTTGTTACCCTTGCATCGCAATCCGACCGTGCGAGAACCCTTGACCGCAATCTTGGGAGATCACCCGCGCGTCTTTTTAACAGAGCCATTGGATTACACCGAACTCGTCGGCGCAATGCAGCGGTGTTATCTATTGCTAACGGATTCAGGCGGAATTCAAGAAGAAGCGCCGAGTCTGGGTAAGCCCGTGTTGGTGCTGCGAGAAACGACAGAGCGACCAGAAGCAGTGATGGCGGGAACCGCAAAATTGATTGGAACAAATCCCGATCGTATTTTGCAGGAAGCTGGAACGTTATTGAGTGATGCAAGTGCGTATCAAACGATGGCGAATGCAGTCAGTCCGTTCGGAGATGGACTGGCATCAGAACGGATTGTCCAGATTGTTGAACGGTATTTGAATGCGTAGTAGGCAATCAATCTAATGGGGAGATAGGGGGAAGATCTGAAATCATGGTTGCTTCTCCCCATCTCCCCATCAATTTTTTGAATCAGCGATCGCGCCTCGATCCTTGATTCAGAGCCGAAACGCTCCTCCTGATTAGACAAATGACCGAATAATTTCTCCTTCGTGCTGTTTGCCTTTCAACATGCGATTCCAATAAACCCAGGGCAGCACATGTCGCTTGAGAATCCACATACTGTAGCGTTCCTGAGTCGGATCGAGTGGAAAACTCGGCTCTGGCTTACCGTCATAGTCAAACTCTGCCAAAATCGTTTTGCCAAATCCAGTAATTAAGGGACAACAGCTATAGCCGTTGTAATTTCCTTCTAAGGGTCGCTTCTGCAAATGACTGAGCAGATTTTGCACGAGTACAGGGGCTTCTTTACGAATGGCAGCAGCCGTTTTCGAGGTCGGCAACGAAGAAGCATCGCCGAGACTAAACACATTGGGATAGCGCTGATGCTGCAAGGTGTGTTTATGCACATCTACCCAACCTCCCGGAGCAGAGACAGCCAGCGGACTATTTTTGATAAAGTCCGGAGCGCTCATCGGTGGAGCCACATGCAGAATCTCATAGGGCATTACGATCGTTTCAGTCCCCGCATCGGTGGTGACTTCAAAAACGGCCTCCTTCGCCTCACCCCGAATTTCCTTGAGATTATGTTTCGTTTTCAGCTGAATTCCTTTGCGTTCGACGACTTGCATTAAAGGAGAAACAAATGTTTCGATCGCAAAAATCTTAGGACCCGCTGTGCAGTAAAGCAGATTCGATTTTTCTCGGACTCCATTGCGGCGAAAAATCTCGTCCGCCAAGTACATAATTTTTTGAGGCGCACCCGCACATTTAATCGGCGTTGCCGGAAAGGTAAATAAGACATTCCCTCCCTTAAAGTTATTCAGCAATTCCCAAGTGTAGTTTGCGCCTGCGATCGCATAGTTACTACACACGCCATTTTTACCCAATGCTTCTTCTAATCCTGGAATTGCCTTCCAGTTCAGTTGAATACCAGGACAGACGACCAACGCTTCGTAGGATACGGTTTTGCCATCGCGGGTTCGCAACTGATTTTGTTCAGGATCAAAAGATTCAACTGCGTCTTGAATCCATTTCACACCGTTCGGAATGCAATTTTGCTCGGGTTGCACGGTGTCTTCATAGGAATAGCAGCCTGCACCAACCATCGTCCAAGCAGGCTGATAATAATGCTGAGAGGATGGCTCAATAATCAGAACATCTAGGGCTGCATCCTGAGCGATTAATTGTGCAGCAACCGTAATTCCGGCAGCCCCTCCTCCGACAATGACAATCTGATGCCGTAGGGATTGAGACGTTGAAAATGTTGAATCGGTGGATGTGGCAGTCATAGATACAGACTTGTGATCGATGAATTTGAGAATTCGAGGCTGCCGTCATTGTCTCGCAAAAACATAGCTTGTTCTGAATTTTAAGAGGAATTTTACAATGCTTTGCTTTTGGCAGTGCTAAAAAACTACGCCATTTTGGCTACATAAATAGCAAGATATGCCCTATTTCTAAATTCAAACCGATACCTTATACATAACAGCTTCAAATCAAAGTTGTTAACCACAAAAAACATTCAACCCAAACGGAGAACATCATGATTATCAATGAATTGACCTATCAAGAAATCGCAGTTGAAGCAAACGAACTCGAAGGTGGACTTGATCTTTCGATCACTGGTAACTACTACAAACAAGAGCTTTCGGCTATGCAATCGGGCACAACGTCTGGCCCTCTTGGTACAGCATCGTTCGCTAATGCTCAACACGTGAAAATCAACTCAGGTGGTTTTAGCATGATCGCATTGGGTGCATAAGTTTAGAAAACCGATTTTTTTCTAAGCTACTCTTCTCTTGAAGTTCGACATAAATCGCGTATTTAATACTTCTTGAATGCGCGATTTTTATTCTTTTTGTAGGAGCCATTTATGATTATTTCTGATCTCAATTTTGAAGAAACTCCACCTGCCAGTGAAGATCTTCAAGGCGGCGCAGATTGGGCAGCGACCTTGACTGCTTTTAATCAATTTTTATCCATGATCCAAACAGGCGCAGTTTCAGGACCCAATGGGAGTTCAGCCTTTGCAAATATTGGTCGATCGTATACTTCGACACTGGGCTTCAGTACGATCGGACTCGGTATCAACAATTCCAATTTTTGGCAGCTATAAATTTCGGACAACACAACAAAAAGCATTTGCATCAATGTGCCAATCTCGAAGTCACCTAGGTTGGCACATTTATATTTGAAAAAACGCGATGCCGAATCGTTGGCACACTCACAAATTCTAAATTTTAGCTAAAGTTTTTGTTACTTTATTTTTCTATAAATTACAAATTTAGACCGCCGCGTTACGAATGCTTGAGCGGTTATTGCCCTCAAGATGCTTATGTTATCGTTCGGAAAACCGTGTCCAATAGGAGGGACTCATGAGCGATTTCATGAGCTACTACCGTGAAGCAAAGACTCATTTCATTGCATCTCACCAACACCCTATTAATCAAAAACTTCATCACTTAACTAATGCATTAGCGATCTCCGCTGTGATTTTTTTATTCATTGACTGGCGATGGACGCTTGTGTGTCTTGTTCTGACTCAGGTGTTTGCTTTGGGCGGTCATGCCGTATTTGAAAAAAATCACCCTGCATTTGTGAAATACCCTGGCATTACTATCCTGGCTTCATTGTCTTGGTCATTTGAACATTGGTTTGGATTTCGAGAAATTTTTCAACGTTTCAACGCTCATTCATAACATTCATTTTGGAGTAATCGTTTATGTATAACGGCATATTAGTCATCGATGCCGATGCTCATAAGCTTGAAAATCCGCTCGTAATTCGCGATTATATTGAACCTGAATATCGCGATCGTGTGACATTAATTGTTGATAATCTCGGCGATCAACGGATGCGCATCGTCGATTTCAATCCGGCAACCGGAAAAAATGATTTGGTGCGGCTGTTCCCGCAACCTCAAGGACTCGGAAAAGGTGGATTCCGGAATCTGCATCCCGAAACGACGTTGGGTGCTGTGTTTAATCGCACGCGACTTGAGCACATGGATCAAGAAGGGGTCGATGTTCAAGTCATTTATGGCACTTGGAATCTCAGTTTTGGCAGTTATCTCGATCGAGATTTAGCCGTCGCGCTTTGCAAAGCCTACAACAACTACATTGCCGAGGATTGTAAGGGCTACGATAACCGCTTGAAAGCGATCGGCGTTTTACCGATTCAAGATGTGCAAGAGTCGGTGAAAGAGATGCATCGCTGCGTCGAGGAATTAGGCTTAATTGGGGTTGCAGTGCCTCCGAATATTGCCATTCCCCATCCAAAAGCGCCGGAAGCGTTTCCCGAAGTTCGGACTTGCAAGACGATTTCGCATCCCGACTTTGAGCCGATTATCCAAGCTGCGGTTGAACTCGATATTGCCTTGGGCATTCATGGCGGGCCTGGGTCTTACATGGTGGGCGGACTCTCGGATCACACCGAAACTTTCGTGTTGAGCCATATTTTCGTGCAGCGAAACCAGCAACAGTTAGCACTGGCTCGGATGGTCTTTGACGGTGTGTTTGAGCGCTATCCAACCTTGAGAGTTGGCTTCCTAGAAGGCGGATGCGGTTGGCTGCCCGATTTGGCGCATTCTTTCCATGAACATTGGGAAAAACGGATTCGGGACTTTGATCCGAAGCATCCTTATCGTCCTTCCGCACTTGAGTTTACGAAGCTGATGATTCAAGAGCAAGGGGCGCACAATAGCAGCAGCATTGTGACCCAAGCGAAGAACTTGTTTGATCTGCTGTGGACGAAGCAGCACGATCCCACCAAGATCAATGATGCTAGCTTGTACGAACACTTTGAGCTGAAACATCGCGATCCGATGGAGTACTTCGAGCGTGGTCAAATCTTTACGTCGTTTGAGTCTGACGATCCGGCTCCTGCTTATCTCCCTACCGCGATGGGTGAGATGGGTAAACGGCTCGCTTGCTTCTCGGGTGACTACGGTCATTGGGATGGCGTACTGCGAGACTGCGTGAAATCGGCAGCTGAAGTGACGAACTATGATCGCGATCACCTCGAACTCTTACTGAGCGGCAATGCTTTAGCTCTGTATGGCGATCGCTTGAGAAAATCTCTGCCACAAAGAAGCCTCGCAGGCGCGATCGCATAGCCTCTTAGACCTCCGATTAGAACTCCGAGTCTTGACAAACTCGGAGTTTTTGCACGTTTTAAGAGCGCGTAGCTAGTTCTTTCTCACCAATTTCAGCGATCAAAGGACTCGTCACGCGCCGAAGTAAAATCTTCTCGACCTGATTTTCTACCACTCGCGTTGCTTCCAGTTCTAGCTCTCCCCACTGAAGGCGATCACCTGTTGTGGGAACCCGTGCTAAATGATGCACCATGAATCCCGCGATCGTCCGATACGCATCACTTGCAGATAAGCCTAAATCAAATTGCTCATTCAGTTGGCTCACCTCCACCGTCCCAGCGAGCAAGATCGAGTGAGCGTCTTTCGGAACGAGCGCATCCTGATGATTTTCTTTCTGAGTAATCCGCCCCGTTAACAATCGAACGGTTCCATTCAGAATCACGAGCGCTGGAAAGAAGAGATAAAAGCAAAATTGCAGCGGACGAATCAGAAACAGTGCTGTTCTTTCTGGCGCATGAGCCGCTAATACTTTTGGAACCAGTTCACCCAGTACGATTTCGACATACGTAACAATCAGAAATGCGATCGCAGTTGCAATCGTATGCGTCGTGATCATCGCAGGCAAATGCGCGATCGGGAGTAGCGCAATCCACGGTTCGATCCAATGCACGGTCGCCCCTTCCCCCAACCAACCCAAAACCAGACTACCCGCCGTTGTCCCCGTCTGCGTTACCGATAAATATTGCCCTAAATTGTTTTGGGCATATTGAACTTGCTGTGCTGCACGATTGCCTTGCTGCGCTAAATGATCGATTTCGCCTTTTGCAGCCGATACGATCGCGAGTTCTGCCGCCACGAAGAAGGCAACCGCTAGCACAAACAGCAGCAATACTAGCAAACGGAGAAGTGTCTCAGCCGTTTCAATTTCAAATGTCTCTAAAGTCGTCAAATCACCGCTCCCGTACGCTTTTTGGGAATTCTATTTGTGTAAAGATTACTGAAGTTTCTCAGTAATTTCATCCTCATCGCGAGGATCTAAATTAATCGCAATATTCACGTGAACTCATGTTGCTAAAACGATCTGCGCTCTCAACCCTGGCTGTATTGAGTCTAGCCAGTTTCTCAGATTTGTCGGTTCGTCCTGCTCAAGCGGTGACTGCGCCGACTCCTGTCGTTGCCCCCCTGACTCAGCCAACCCGGATCTCTCTCTCGACAATTCTCCCGTCTGAAACACTCGGAGTCGTACTCGTCAACACGCAAGATGATCGCTGGCAAGAATTAAGCCAGTTTCAGTTGTTCCCCGACGGATTTGCATTTCCAGGCAGTCTGCTCTATCCCACTGAAAAAGATGCAAGTTTCGAGAAAGATATTAAACCCTGGCTAGGCGAGCAGTTTGGAGTTGCCTTTCTTTCAGCGAAAAGCATCGTGACGATTTCCGATGTGAAAGACCCGGCAGCTTTGGCGCAATATGTCGATCGTGTTAAAAAAAGCCGCAAGAAAGCCCCGAAAGAAGCGCAGTATAAAGGCGTGACGATCCTGGAGTTTGAAGCAGAAAAAATACCGATTCAAGCTGAGCCTAAAGCGACTGTCAAGAAACCTCAGCCTGATGCACCTGACCCTGATTCAGAAGACTCAAGTTTCGTTCCGACTCAACCCAAATTTGCGATCGCGGTTCTTCCCAATCATTTTGTCAGTTCAACTTCAACGGAAGCGATTCAAGAACTGCTCGATGCACAAGGCAAGCTGAGTGAAAATCCTAAGTTTCAAAAATTTCAGCAAAACCCGAAAGCGCTTAAATCGATCGTGACGCTCTATGGCGAGTATGGCAAATTTCTCAAAGCGTTTACTCAACTCAATCAACAGCAGATTGAAGAACTGACCAAGAAAAATCCCAACCTACCTGTGCCACCCGTGCTCGATCCGAGTTTACTGGATCCATTGGCAAAGTTTTATGACACCGCCGAAGGCTTTGTCTGGGCAGAATCCACAGGATTACGCGCGCAATTCGCAGTGAATTTGACTCAATCTGTTCCAGAGAATTTGTTAACTCCGTTGACTACTCGCAATCAGATTCTCAGTCGCCTGCCAGAAGTCAATTACATGATGTCCAATAGCCAGAATTTAGCGCTGTATTGGCAAGCATTGACGCTAGGACTAGAATCGCAGCCATCCTGGAAGAAAAACTTGGAACAAAGCCGGAAGTGGATGCAGGATTTCATTGGCGTGGACGATCGCGATATTTTCCCTTGGATGAATGGAGAGTACGCGATATTTGCTTATCCGACTCGCCAAGGATTTATTCCCTCGATTTCGCCAGGGTTAGACATTGCCTTCGGCATGATGGTGCAAACAGACGATCGCGCTGCCGCCGAAGCGGGATTAAAGAAATTCCAGGAGTTTGTCACCCCTCGTTTAGGGCAAGCGCTCGTCCATCAATCTACCCTGGCAGGTCAACCTGTCACGAGTTTTGGATCCATTGAGAAAGGTCGATCGCTGAATTTCTTAAGTCATGGTTGGACAGATGAGCAGACTTTAGTGATGTTATTTGGAGGCGGATCAATGAGCGAGTTTAGCCCGACACCGACTCGGACTCTACCGCAATCTGCCAACTTTAAATCTGCGATCGCACCCTTCCCCGATGCGAATTTAGGCTATTTCTATGTCAATCAAGGCGCATTCATGAGCTTTTTGAACACTGCGGCGTTTCCGATGATATTTGGTGCATCGAGGTCAAACAATCCATTTGCCACGCAGCTTCAAGATAGCTTGAGTAGCATTCGGAGCATTAGCGGCGCGAGTTCGATCAAAGACAATCAAGTGCAATTTGAAGGTTTTCTTTCACTTGCATCGCGATTAAATCGCTAAGTTGAGCGATCGCGCTACATTTCGACTTTGCTCAACACTCTAGATCCGAGGTCTTCACAGGTTGAGCAGAGTCGAAATTCGAATTCCATGAAAGATAGAGAACAATTCGCTTCTCTCATCTCCAATTTGCGAACATTAGAGCGAAGTCATCTTAATTCCCATCACACCCCAGGCCCGAAAAAATTGCCGATACAATTCCTGCCCTGCCTCAGTGAGATCTCCATCTTCGCCAATCTCACCACCCACAATGAAAGTTCCACGATCGCTTTCAAAACAAAGTCGTTGCACCCCAGACTCATCGGTCTGAATTCGCAACGACCCATTCGCTAAAACTTGCCCAGATCCACTTGAAACCGCAAATCGCATCACATTATTTGAGTAACACCTTTCCCATTATGCAGATTTTGCGGTCTTTCTCATCCGCTCAAAGCTCAGAGCAGTGACCCCGATCGTCACAAGCAAAATTCCAGCAATTTGTACCCAATCTAACTTAGTACGGATGATCACAGCGGCTAGCAACGCTGTTAACACAGGACCACTCGATGCGATGATCGAAGCTTGTGCCGCCCCCATATAGCGCACCCCGAAATTGTTCGAGAGGTATCCGACGAGAGTGAACGCCCCCAAGACTAGACCTCCCATGAATAATCCAGGTCTGCCCGTCGCTGAAACTGCAACCCCTAATTGAAGTGGTAAGGATAGACTCACACTCGTACAAACGAGCACCGTGAGAAATTGCACCACACTGACGGGAACCGGATGCACTTTGCGAAATCCAAGCTGCATCAAAATTAAATACAGCGCGAATGCCGCTCCGGAGAATATGGCAAAAAACACGCCTCCGCCCAATTTTGCGACCATTAAACTGGGAATAGCTGTCAAAATTACACCCAACAAAATCAATCCCATCACGACAACCCGCAGACGAGTTGGTCGATCGTTAAACAACCACCAAGCGAGGGGAACCGTGAGCAGTGGATACATAAATAGAATCGTGACCGCAGCACCTGGTCCAATTTGTGCGATCGCAATATAAATCAGAACTTGTGACAAAAACAGAAAAACACCGCTGCCGATAATGTGCCAAAGCGGACGACGATCGCGCTTCAGCAGGACTTTCTGAAGATCTTGCCAAACTGGAGGGTAAAGAAATCCCGCAATGCCAATCATCAAAGGCACGACCACCAGCATTCGCATCCAGAGAATCAATAACGAATTCCCGATTGTCGGCTGGATAAAGCCACCCGCGGAGAATAGACCAAATAATCGAATCGGTTGCCCGATCGTGATGCGGACAATCACGTTATGAATCGACAGCGCAAAAGTCGAAAGCAAAACGAGCCAAAGCCCCAACCTTAATTTTGATACTTTAGGTTTTTGGGGCTTGAGAGAAAGCTGAGATTGAGACCGTAACTCTTCAACCTCTTTCCTCAACTGCGCATTCACCTCGCGCAGTTCCGTAATTTCCCGCCGATCGGTGCTTGCACCAGATGTAGCAGAAATCTCTTCATTTTGATTCGGTGGGCGCGAATCACCCCATGATTGCTCTTGCTCCATCGGTCTTCACCCTTGACATCCGGCTGTAGATAACTTCACAACCTATAGTGCCCAGTGAAGAGTTGATAAACTCTATTGTCTAAAATTCAATGAAAGTCGTACGCAAAATCAAAAATAAAATTCCGCTGAGCACAGCAGCAATGGGAATCGTCACAAACCAAGTTAAACCGATCGATCTCAGAGTTTGAAACTGAATGCTTTTCATGCCTTGAACAAATCCCACTCCAACGACACCGCCCACTAGAGCGTGAGAAGTCGAAACCGGAAATCCCATACGAGAGGCAATCAATATTGTGGTTGCTGTTGCGAGTTCTGCACAAAGTCCGCCGCTAGGCTGCAAAGGAATAATTCCTTCTCCAATCGTTGAAATGACTTTTTTCCCTAAGACGGCTAACCCTGCAACGATGCCAACTCCACCAAGTATCAAACTCCAAACTGGAATCTGGAAGTTTTCTAACGGCAAGTTTCCAGTTTGCAGAATGTAGACGATCGCGGCAAAGGGTGCGATCGCGTTGCCAACATCATTTGAGCCATGAGCAAACGCGACAAAGCAGGCACTGACCACTTGAAATTTAGCGATCGTCGCTTCTACGGTCTGTAAATTTTGGAATCCATAAACGGATAACGTTCCGATTCCAATGACTCCAAGCATGAGTGAAATAGATGGAATCGGTAAATGAATAATAGTTTGAATCGGTTTGGCGATCGTCGGAAAGACAATCACACCGAAAACGCTAATCAATACGGCACTGAGCCAGGGAATCCATTCTTCGAGTTGATGAGGTCGATCGAGAATCCATTGTTTGATCAAACTGTAAAAAACAGCCGCGATCGTGCCACTCACTAAGGGAGTGATCACCCAAGTGAGAGAAATAAGACCGATCGTGCTCCAATTGACAGCAGTTTTGCCGAACGCGAGATAGCCAACTCCAGCGATCGCGCCGACAGTTGCATGAGAAGACGACACGGGAAATCCAAACACTGTGGCAATATTCAACCAAACTCCTGCGGCGATTAAGACCGAAATCATCCCAATCAGCAAGATTTGGGGCGTGAATTGGGCGGGATTGATGATGCCTGTAACGAGTTTCTGAGAAACAGTTTGACCAAACAAGACTGCGCCCGTGAATTCTAGAGTTCCTGCAATGATTAAGGCCTGTTTGAGCGTGACAGCTTTAGAACCCACCGAGGTTCCCATCGAATTTGCAACATCATTCGCGCCCAGATTCCATGCCAGATAGAATGCTAGAAGACTCGTAATGAGCAAGACAATCTGATCCATTTCCACGTCAATTTCCTCAGGGCATGAACAGAAGCTAATTCAACGCAGGCACCCTTGGCGGGTTCTAAACCTCAAGGAGCAGCGAATTGTACACGGCATGGGACGCTAACAGCAAGTTGGGAAATTCAGATTAAGCCTCTCTTGCATGTGTCGATCGCATTTCCTTACGCAACAGCATCCGTCTTGGCTTTCCTAAAAACCAATCCCAACTCAACTGAATTTCCTCCAATCGATACCCCAACTTGAAATACAATGCTTTCGCTGCCTGATTCGTCTCTAGAACGTGCAGATAAATCTGGCGATAGCCCCAACTTTCTACATAAGGCTCACACGCCAATAACAGCTGTTCTGCAATGCCTTGCCGCCGGAATTCTTCTCTCACCGCCAAATTTGACAAATAAATATACTGGCTCGTTTTCGGTTGCCAAGGATTGGCGCTGCGTATCCCCACCTCCACCGTTCCCACAATTAATTCATCCCGATGCGTCGTATCGATCGCGACGAGACACGCATAGTTTGAGGTCATTGAGCGCGCTCGACTCCGCAAATCCTCATAAATTCCTACTCGAATAATCGCACCCAACCAGGGCAAAAACGGCGGATACAGCGGAAAACTATCCACCAAAATTCCCGCAATTTCGTTCAAATCCTGCGGCTGCACAGCCCGAATTCGATAGCGAGTCGGACTAGAATAATCCATTTGACGCGAAGAAACGCTCACAAGCTCAGATAACCCAACCTTCACATCCTAAATCACCCTGCCCAAAATCAGCGCAAAAAAGAACCCGTCTTGAGTCAAGACGGGTTCTTTCACAGAAGGATTTACTTACCAATTCTCGGAGGTTCGCGGAATGCGATCGCAAAAAACAAAACTCCGATCGCCAAAGCCAAAATCAAAATATACGCTGCACTTTCCATGATGGTGTCCCAACAAAAGAATCGAACCGGGCCTAAGCAACCTGCCTAGACCCGTTAAACCATTTAGACAGGTTCCCGAAGCGTGGTCTTATCACCCACTTTCGCAAACCGTCCCCATTCGACTTGTTCTTCCGACAAATCTGGGTCAACCCCAGCAAACACATCCCGGAAAATCGTCCGAGATCCGTGCCAGATATGACCAAAGAAGAACAACAATGCAAAGACCGCATGACCAAACGTGAACCATCCACGCGGGCTAGTCCGGAATACACCATCCGAATTCAATGTTTCACGATCGAATTCAAACGGTTCACCCAACTGAGCCGCACGCGCAAAGCGTTTGACCTGCGCTGGATCGGTGATCACCTGACCATCCAACTTTCCACCGTAAATGCTTGCCGTTACACCTGCTTGTTCAAAGCTGTACTTCGACTCAGCCTTACGGAACGGAATGTCAGCGCGGATCACGCCATCTGCATCTTGAAGCACAACTGGGAAGTTCTCAAAGAAGTTCGGCAAGCGACGCACAAACAACTCACGACCTTCGCTGTCCTTGAACACCGGATGTCCGAGCCAAGTTTGAGCAATCCCGTCACCCTTGTTCATTTGACCTGTACGGAACAAACCACCTTTCGCGGGGCTGTTACCGACATAGTCATAGAACGCCAATTTCTCAGGAATTTGGTTATACGCTTCTGATAAGCTCGCGCCATCCGCTACTGCACCCTGAACTCGACGATCGATTTCCTGGCGGAAGTAGCCGCTATCCCACTGATAACGAGTCGGACCAAACAACTCGATCGGAGTCGTCGCATTGCCGTACCACATCGTTCCTGCAACCACAAAAGCCGCAAAGAACACAGCCGCGATACTGCTCGACAACACCGTTTCGATGTTCCCCATTCTCAAAGCGCGATATAAACGCTCTGGCGGACGGACACTGAGGTGGAACAAGCCTGCAATAATGCCGACAATTCCCGCCGCAATGTGGTGTGCGACGACCCCACCTGGATTAAACGGATTAAATCCAGACGGTCCCCATTCAGGCGCAACAGGCTGAATATGCCCTGTCACCCCATACGCGTCCGATACCCACATTCCTGGACCAAACAATCCAGTCAAGTGGAACGCGCCAAAGCCAAAACAAAGTAATCCCGACAAGAACAAATGAATCCCGAACATTTTCGGCAAATCGAGTGCAGGCTCACCTGTACGCGGATCGCGGAAAAGTTCCAAATCCCAATAAACCCAATGCCAGCAAGCTGCTAAGAACAGCAAACCTGATAAAACGATGTGGGCAGCTGCAACGCCCTCAAACGACCAGAAGCCTGGATCGGTGACGGTTTCACCCGTAATGCTCCATCCGCCCCAAGAAGAAGTCACGCCGAGTCTTGCCATAAACGGCAGCACGAACATGCCTTGTCTCCACATAGGATTCAAAACTGGATCGCTAGGGTCAAAAATCGCAAGCTCATAAAGCGCCATTGATCCCGCCCAACCTGCAACCAGTGCGGTATGCATCAGGTGAGTCGCAATCAACCGCCCCGGATCGTTCACCAGGACTGTGTGTACGCGGTACCAGGGTAGTCCCATTGACTACTCTCCTCCTCTAAATTACGTCTACTGCAACGCTTCTTTCAGCCTTTTGTTAAAGTGCCTAATATGGGTAACTTTACCAGATAAGGCATCCTGTCCCCCCGCCGTTTCTGATGATCCAGCTATTCCTTGGAACGTTGAATCGGCAGTATGACAAGGAATTCATAAAAAATGAAAGTGTATAAAGAAGTGTAACCAGTGTTAGAAACGATTGCAAGCGAATATGAAATCGCCTGAAATTCCGACGACTCGCCCGTTTCACTTCTTAATTATTCTTAACTTTTGGCGCGATTTGAGTTACAAATAGAGTGGATACTAACCCTTATCTCTTTAAGAGGAAGACTATGCAACCCGCCGATACTGACCTCCAAGCGATTTCTGAAGTCCAACCTGAAGAAGGGATGAGCGCTGAACCGCCGAAACCTGCGTTTCAGTCTGCCAGCATCAAATTCATCAAAGAAGACAAAGAAGTCGTTGCGGCTCAAGGGGCAAATTTGCGGATTAAAGCGATCGAGAATCAAGTGGATCTCTACACGCTCGGTGGCAAGCTCATGAATTGCGGGGGGTATGGACAATGCGGCACTTGCATCGTTGAAATTGTCGAAGGGATGGAAAATCTCTCGCCTCGAACCGCCTTTGAGGAGCGTAAACTCAAGAAAAAACCAGCGTCCTACCGTCTTGCCTGTCAGGCGCTAGTCAACGGCGAAGTCAGCGTAAAGACGAAACCCTAATGAGTGGTATCCTGAAAAGTGTTGATGCCGAGTTTAGAAGGGATCGGGCTTTATGCAAGTTAATGAATTAGGATTTATTGCGTCGATTTTGTTTGTGCTTGTGCCGAGCGTGTTTTTGCTGATTCTCTATATCCAGACCGCTAGCCGTCAACCAAAAGACGAGTAACAAAACTTTACAATTTCACTCAGAAAAAGCGCTAGGAGTTTCATCTCTAGCGCTTTTTACTTTTATTCAGGCGAATCTAAGCTAGATTCAGCCAGCAAATTATTCAGAAATTCTTGTAGCCGCATTCGATGGATATAGGGCCACCCGCCACTGGCTTCAATATCTTTCAGCAACGCGTAAAGCGCCTGTCGATTACTGGGCAAAGACTCTTGAAAGAATCCTTCACGGATTTCACGATGGAGGGCTTCTAAAACTCTCAGCAATGCCAGCAACGCGATTCCATCTCCCCGCGAGTTTTTTGCAATCGTCCGAATCTCTTGGGCAATTTGATCGAGATCGCGCGATAGCGCCTCCGAATTCGAGGCATATTCTCTAAACATCACATCATCATCATTCATGCAATTCGTTCCTAGCGTAGGGGCGCAATCTAATACGGTACTGCTTTTCGAGCATTTCGTTCGTTCTTCGTAAGCAGCCGAATCGCGCCGAATCGACTTTTCCACACATGCGATCGCGGGCGATTCTTAAAAAGTTTACGAATATCTGTAAAATGCTATGAGAGGTTCGATCAGAGCCACTCCAGAATTTATTAGAAACTCCATGAGATCTGACAGCAGTTTAGAGCGCCCTTCTAAGAATCACTCTCCGAGATTGACTTCTTTGAACTCCCGCCCGAACGCACTGGCAGAAATTTGACATTACTTTGAGGTTGACCATGAGGTATCGCGCTTTTATTGTGACACTGTTGGCGTTCTGCCTGAGTGTTTTGACCGCTTGTAGTGAAGCTCCCGCTGCCAGTACGGAAGGCTTAACCTACGAGCAAATCCGTAACACGGGCTTGGCAAATAACTGCCCCCAAATCGAAGCCACCTCTCGTGGCTCTATCCCGATTGAGAGCGGCAAAACCTACTCAATCACTGGATTGTGTCTGCAACCCACATCTTATTTCGTCAAAGAAGAAACGGCGAGCAAGCGTCGCGAAGCTGAGTTTGTCCCGGCGAAGTTGATGACTCGCTATACTTCCTCGATCGATGCAGTTTCAGGAACCCTAAAATCGAACTCTGATGGTAGCTTGACCTTCACCGAAGAAGATGGTCTGGACTTCCAAGCGATTACCGTTCAGCTTCCTGGGGGCGAACGCGTGCCGTTCTTGTTCACGATTAAAGGTCTAGTTGCAACCACCGATCCGGGTTCTTCGAGCATCAACACGTCAACCGACTTTACCGGCGAATTCCGTGTGCCCTCCTACCGGACATCCAACTTCCTTGATCCGAAAGGTCGGGGTCTGACCACAGGCTATGACAACGCAGTTGCACTTCCTGCTTCGGCTGACTCTGAAGAATTGAGAAAGGAAAACGTCAAGCGTTTCCAGTTGGATAAAGGCACTATCTCGCTGCAAGTTGCAAAAATCGACAGTGCATCGGGTGAAATTGCAGGAACCTTTGAAAGCGATCAACCCTCAGAAACCGATATGGGATCGCGTGAAGCAAGCGAGGTAAAAATCCGTGGATTGTTCTACGCACGAGTTGCACCTGCAGCGTAATTACCGATAATCAGATCCACAACTTAGTGCGATCTCAACTCAAAATATTCAATTTTATGGGGCAGATAGCCCCATTTTTATTATTTATTTTTTGATAAAAACAAGTTTTAATCTTAATCAGAAATTCGTTAAAAATTCGTTAAAAAAGTGACCAAGATCACGGTAGACAGACGTTCCGTGGAAATGCAGTTGTAACAAATTCGCTGGAAGAAATAAGTTTTATGTGTCATGAAAAGTGAGCAAGAAACGCGGTTTCATTATTTGTTCACTTTCTCTAATGTCTTTCCGGTGTGATTCCTACCCTCACAGTTTGAATCAGCAAAACGGTTTGATTTCTTCTTGAGCTTTTGCGCCAACCACTGAATTCGTCATGCCTAATCTTGTGTCTACCGACCTCAAAAGTGAAACCTTAGAACTGCTTCATCAATATCAAACGACCGCAACTGCTGCTATTCGTAATCAATTGGTTGAATTGAATATTGGACTGGTGAGAAAAGAGGCTCACCACTGGATGAATCAGTGTACTGAGAGTTACGACGATTTGCTCCAAGTTGGGTGTATTGGGCTGATTCGAGCGATCGAGCGGTTTGATATGTCGAAAGGTCATGCATTTAGCTCATTTGCAATTCCCTACATTCGAGGAGAAATCCAACACTACTTACGGGACAAAAGCCCTTCAGTCCGAATTCCGCGCCGTTGGCAAGCGCTACAACGTCAAGCCACTCACGTGATCCGTGACTTTCAAGCAAAAGAGCGGCGGCAACCCACCGATATTGAGATCGCTGCGATATTGGATATCTCGATCGAGGAATGGCAGGAAATTCGGCTCTCGGTGCAAAATCGCGCGCTGCTCAGTTTAGATGCTCCTGTCGGCGACGAAGAAGGCACAGCATTTTTAGGCGATCTCGTTCCTGATTCACGGTATCGGAGTTTCCAACTGGCTCAAGAAGATCAAATTCGGCTGCAGCAGGCACTCGTCCAATTAGAACAGCGCACTCGTGAAGTGTTGGAATTTGTTTTTCTATATGACCTGACTCAGAAAGAGACAGCGGAGCGACTAGGAATCAGCGCTGTGACGGTTTCACGCCAAGTGAAAAAAGGGCTTCAGAAACTGCAAAGCATCATGGTTTGCAGCGAAGCTTAATCCCAGCTTCTCTAAAAATTCGCTCAAAAATTAGCAGCGAGTAAAAAACCCATCGGATTTGGGCACACTTGCACTAACTGAATCGTTCTCTGCTGCGGGTCAATTTCAAGCTTGTACTGCGAACGGTGATCCAGGCGAATTTTTAAGTCGAATTTTTGGAGTGGTCATGAGCAAGCGGTTTACACAGCAAATCACAGCACGAATCCCGAAAGGGACGCTGGTACTTTGCGCGAGCGCATTAACAGTCTGGATAGGCGGATGTACGGTGGGTGAAGAGCCAACTGTTACGAGCGCCAGTCCTTCTCCAGCGGCATCGCCTTCGACCCCAACCCAGGCTTTTGCAAAACCCACTGTTCCAGAGAAGGATAAAGACAAGAAAGACGCAGCGACAGGTAAAGCAGGCAAGGTCGCAGGGCTGCTGCAATCAACTGACCCAGCAGAACGGGCGAGACAAGTTCAACGCGGCATCAATACCAAAGGCAAAGATCCATTTTCTAGCATTCCGCCGATCGTCTCGTTCAAAGTTCCCATTAAACTGCCTGAAACTGCGAATCAACCTGCTGTCAGCCCGAATGTTGGAGATCGCTCGATTGCGAAACAACCTGCTGTTGTATCCCGTCCAAATCCGAAGGTCGTGGCTGCAAAATCGCCAGAGCAATCCCCCATTAAAGCACTACCACCTCTGCCAGATCCGACTCTTGCGAAATCGGTGCAAGTAACAGGTGTGATTGTTGTTGCAGGTGTGCCTCAAGCCATTATTCAGGCTCCCAATGAGGCGACAAGCCGTTATGTTCAAGCAGGGCAACGCATTGCAGGTGGACAGGTCTTAGTCAAGCGAATTGAAATGAATGGAGGGTCTGATCCGCTCGTGATTCTGGAGCAAAATGGCATAGAAGTGGCTCGTGGAGTCGGCAGTCCTGTAGTCGCACCAAATTTGCCAAGCGTTCCACCTGCACCCGCAGCAGCGGTTCCAACTTCAAATCTTTTCAGCTAAAAGTCGCAACGATTTGCAACAGCCGCCCTGCAACTTCAGCAAACAAACGCTAGAGTTGAGACACTAACTTCTCTAGGATTGTCTGAAGTTGCTTTGTTATGACTGCAAATGCTTCTGAGTTCGATGAGTTTTTGAATTTTTTCCTCCCAACTCCTCAAGTGGCTCAAGACACTGAGTTGCTTAGGAAAATTGGATTTCTTCCAGGATTGAAAGAAATGCTGACGGTGCGCCAAGTTCATGCCCTAGAGCATGCCACTGTTTGGATTTTGAGTGGATTACCCGATCGGCGTAGCTCACCGCAAACTGATTGGGAAGACAATAGCGGTTTAGGCGGATTATCAACCGAGCAGGGATTTTATCTCTATGGGCAGGCGAACACGGTTGATGTCAGACGGGCTGTAAATCAAGCGTTGTCCCGAATTACGCATGGAGAATGGAATCTCGCAGTGCATCCACGTTGTGGAACAAATCTTTCAGTCGGGATGTTGTTAACGGCTGCGATCGCGTTTGGGTTCCATTTGGTATTGCCTCGCACGCCGATCGAGCAATTGTTAGGATTCGGAGTGGCTGCAACGACTGCCGCACAACTAACCCCAGAGTTAGGACGCATCGTCCAGCAGTACATTACAACCGCAGTACCCTTTAACTTGAGGGTTCGAGAAGTTTCGAGCGTGCAGGACAGTTGGGGTCGTCCGGCTCACTTCGTTCGAGTTGAGTGGATTGATGTCTAGATTCCAGCAATCATGCCGCCTAAGAGAATAAAGCCGATCCAAACGTTCTGCTTGAAACTGAAAGCGTAAAACGAATGGGGGATTGTCGGTTGGGTGAGTTGATAAGATTGCCATGCCCAAGTGATCGCGCTGCACCCTAATGCGCTCCAGTACCAGACATTTAATCCCATTACTACACCGAGTTTCGCAAGAATTAATGCGGTTCCGACGTAGAAGGCAGCGATTGCGTAAGGCGCGTATCGACCGAAGAATAAGGCGCTTGATTTCACACCAATTCGTTTGTCGTCTTCGCGATCGGACATGGCATACACTGTGTCAAATCCCAACGTCCAGAGAATTGTTGCGCCCCAGAGCAACCACATCGGTTGAGTCAGACACACTAAATTTGATGTATCACGGCAACTGACCGCACTCCAACTAATCAGAACTGCAAACCCCCACGCGATCGATAACACTAACTGCGGGACTGGAAAAACTCGCTTCGCGGCTGGATACAGCAAAATGACCGGGACTGCGGCAACACACAGCCAGAATGTGAGTGGATTCAGAAAAACTGTTAATCCGGCAGCACACAAGAGTGAAATTAGCCCAACGCCAATTCCAACCTTGACAGAAAGTGCTCTTGAAGCCAAAGGACGATCGCGAGTCCGTTCGACATGCGGATCAATATTGCGATCCCAGAGATCATTTGCAACGCAACCTGCTGCACTGGTCGCTAAAGTTCCTAGAATAATAATGCCGACTAATAATGCCGGTGGTTTGCCTTGTGCAGCCAAGACCACAGCCCACAGAGCCGGAATCATTAAAATGAGTCGTCCTTCAGGCTTGTGCCAGCGTAGAAGTCGCGCAATCACGCGCCAAGTCGGTTCTGGAGATTGATTCGGCTGAGTCCACATAGAAAATTGGTCAATCGCAGGTCTATAAAAGAACTTAGCGCGGTTTTTGTGTAAAGATCCGCTGAATTGCTCAAGATTTGAGGTAAAACCTTAGTTTAGAAGTAGTTCGATCGCTTTTGTTCACGTCAGACGTTTGGTGTTCTCGCTCTTGCCTCTAATAGCCCTTTATTCGATCGCAGTACGTCTAGTCTCATGGTTAACTCCATTCCGAAACCCCAGAATAATCCGGTGACGCTTCCCATCATTCCTCCTGATCAAGACCGCATCCTCGCCGCAATCGATGTCGGAACGAATTCGATTCATATGGTGATTGCCCGCATTCAACCTCATTTACCTGCGTTTACGATTGTTGGACGAGAGAAAGCGACCGTGCGATTGGGAGATTTTTGTAAGAAAACGGGGGAATTGTCAGAAGAGGCAATGGATCGCGCAATGGCAGCCCTCCGACGATGTCAGGATGTCGCCAAAAGTGTGAACGCCGAACATGTGATTGCGGTCGCGACAAGTGCTGTCCGCGAAGCCCCGAATGGACAAGCATTTCTGCAACGAATTGAGAATGAGCTTGGACTTTGGGTCAATTTAATTTCAGGAGCGGAAGAGGCGAGGCGGATTTATCTCGGTGTGCTGTCGGGGATGAGCTTTGATAATCAGCCGCATGTGATTGTAGATATTGGGGGCGGTTCAACTGAGCTAATTTTGGGAGATGGGCATGAGCCTCGCACCCTTAGTAGTACCAAGGTGGGCGCGGTTCGACTGACGGCTGAACATATCAAAACCGATCCAATTAGTTCAACTGAATTTTATGCGCTACAGGCTTATATTCGGGGCATGTTGGAACGATCGATTGAGGATCTCCAAGCCCATGTCAAACCTGGAGAACGTCTGCGTATGGTTGGAACGTCAGGCACGATCGAAACTTTAGTCGCACTCAATGCACGCGAGAAATTTGGCACAGTTCCAACTCCGTTGAATGGCTGCGAAATGTCCGTAAAAGATTTGCGCGACTGGGTGAATCGGTTACGGAAAATGAGTCTTTCAGAGCGTTTAGTCATTCCCGGATTAAATGAGCGGCGAGCAGAAATTATTTTGCCTGGAGCGATGATTCTGCTGGAAGTGATGATGCAATTAAAAGCGGACTCGATCGTCATCTGTGAGCGATCGCTGCGAGAAGGCGTGATTGTGGATTGGATGGTGGCACATGGGCTGATTGAAGATCGGCTACGCTATCAGAAATCGGTTCGCGAACGAAGTGTCTTCAAAACAGCACAGAAGTATCAGGTGAATCTAGCGCACAGCCAACGAGTTGCAGAATTTGCCCTAAGTTTATTTGATCAAACTCAGGGCAAACTGCATACTTGGAGCGAGGAAGAGCGAATTTTACTTTGGGCGGCTGCGATTCTACACAACTGCGGGCACCATGTTGGACATTCTTCGCATCACAAGCATTCTTACTATCTGATCCGACATGCCGAATTGTTAGGGTTTACGGAAATGGAGATTGAAACGATCGCAAATCTTGCTCGCTATCATCGTAAGAATGCACCTAAGAAACGTCATGAAACCTACCGAAATTTAACGAGCAAACACCATCGGCGAGTCGTTGAACAATTGCATTCATTGTTGCGTTTAGCAGTTGCCCTCGATCGCCGTCAAATCGGAGCCATTCAATCGATTGAATGTCGTTTTGATGCAGTTCAACGCAGTTTTCAGTTGCTTATCACCCCGACTCAAGCCGATGATCCTTGTTCGCTAGAATTGTGGAGTTTGGATTTCAAAAAAGGGGAGTTTGAGGCAGAATATCACGTCAAACTGACACCGATTTTGCAAGCAAATTAAGCGAATCAGTGAACAACTACATCTTGATAGTTATCAAATTGAGTCATCTTGCTTTTTTCAGTTTGATGAATACGATCGCAGAAAGTCGATAATCAATGACCATCAGGCTTTCTGCTTCATTTCAGAGGTTCGTGAAAATGTGATCAAAACACTAACTTGCGACTGTAAAATGCCTCTGCAAACTTACTGGGCGCATTCGATTCAATTCCTCGGAGCCGCATGATGGCTTGGAACGTATCTTCAGTGAACCACTGACGTTTTTTCTGCGTTTCAAACACTTCCATCAGCGTTTGAATCTTGCGATTGCAAATTTCTTCGCTAACGGGAACGTAGAAATTTGGATTCCCAATATCCCCGTCATACTTGGGAATTTCGTATTCCAGAACGAAATGATTCCGATAGCTATTCCAAGTGAGATCGGAAATCACGCGGTGATCTTGGTGAGCATCATGCTTGTAGTGCGTCAGGATCAGATCGGGTGAAAATGCTTGGCTGAGTTCGTTAAAGTACTCCTTGATTTCAGTACCCACGAATGGAAAGAAACTGTTGCGGAAGTTTTTGACAACAATGTTCTCAACTTTCGCACCTGCTAAAAATCGATCTGCGCTCTCGAACGCTTCTTTCGATCGCACTTCGCTAGAGCTAAACACAACCCAGTAAAAGATTGCGTTCGGATACTCTTCGATTAGTTTCAAAATCGTGCCACCGCATCCGATTTCAATATCATCGCAGTGTGCGCCCAGACACAGAATCCGATATTCAGCGTCTTTTCCTCGATCGAACATCAACTTCAGCATTTTCACCTTCTCAGATTTGCAACTTAGAGCGTTTTGCGGGTCTTCCAAACTTCCCAGGGAGGATTCCCTTGAGAATACATATCATCCAAATTTTGCTTGTCTCTGAATGTATCCATACAAGTCCAGAAGCCATCATAGTTGTAAGCAACCAATTGCTCTTTCTCAATCAAGCGCTGGAATGGCTCAATCACTAGTTCCTCACCAGGCTGCATGTATTTAAAGATTTCGGTCTTGAGCGCAAAAAATCCACCATTGATGCGTAGATCCGCATTGTTCACATGTTCAATGCTCTTGACTAATCCATCTTCTTGAGTAGAGACAACGTGGAACGTCTGAGTCGGCTTCACAGAGAGGAAACTTGCAACTTTGTCATGTCGCATGAAGTGATCGATGAAGTCATCAAGCGGCAGGTTGCTAAGTCCATCGCTGTAGTTGGCTAAGAACATCTCTTCGCCTTCGAGATACTTTTCAACTGCTTTTAGGCGCTGTCCGATGTTAGAAGACAACCCAGTATCAACAAAGGTGATCCGCCAGTCGTGAATGTCACTCCCAATCATTTGAACTTGCTTGCCGCCTGCGGATAGCACGAAGTCATTGGAGAGGCATTCGTTGTAGTTCAAAAAGTACTCTTTGATATAGTCTGCTTTGTACCCCAGACAGAGAATGAAATCTTTGTGTCCATAGTGAGCATAGTATTTCATCAAATGCCACAAGATAGGACGATACCCGATGTTGACCATCGGTTTGGGAACTTTTTCCGAATAGTCTCTCAACCGAGTGCCTAGACCGCCACAAAACAAAACAACTTTCATGCAGATATCCCTCTTAATGAATTTTCTCAGTTAGCCGATTCCTTCAACAGATGAGTCTCGATCAACGCATCTGCGACTTGCTTAATCACGTCAAACTTAAATCCTGATCGCTCTGCAATGTCAAGCAATGAATGTTGTCCATCTGACAAATTCAATGTCCACAGTAATGCAAGCTCATTCAATCCAGTTCCAGAGGAACCTCCTATCGATCGATAGAGTCCCCGTTTACCGAGTTGAGGTTCACACTTCGGATTCTGGTTTACATAAATCTTATTGTGCTCTAAGACTGACAGCACTCCTAAGCATTTCACAAAGGAGTCTGCGAGGCATTCAGACTGGATAAAGTCCAAGTTGTCTGCCGAGGTATGGTACTCCGGGAACTTACTATTGGGCGATCGCATAAAGCAACCCACAGGCAAATTAAACCCGGGTGAGCAAAACTGCCGCTCATCATAGCCATAGGGCAAGAAATCGATAATGTTGTGATCCTGCTCCGAATGGCTCAGAACATGGGTGACAGCTCGATCGACTTCTGCATTCCCCTGCCGACTTTTCTTGTAGGTTGACTTGCCTGGATCGCCTAGACAACTCAGGACTAAACCATGCTTAATGCGATGGACTTGATCTTCGTTTTGACTTAACCAAGTAATTGACCCAATCGTGGCTGGAATGAAGATGAAGCGGTAGGAATAGCGGCGAGCAACCTCACTCAAGGCTTTAGCAAGATACACCGCGATCGCAATTCCTGAAAGATTGTCATTTGCTAAAGATGGATGGCAAGCATGACAAGAGACTAAGACTTCATCTTCGACTTCTCCAGGTAAGTAGTACTCCCCATAGGTTAAGTTTCCAGCGTCTAAAGTTGAGTCAATACAAACCTCATACTGATCCTCTGGTAGGTCGAGCAACTGCTGATGAGTTAAGCAGAACCCCCAGGTATCTTTGTAGTAAGACGTACGATACGGAATCCAATCTGGATGCTCAGGCAAGCTAAATAGATGCGGTTTTAAGGCTTCCAGCGACATCGTTTCATGAACTGGAACACTGTAGTTCACAACATGCAGATTGTGCTGTTTAAAGTCAATGACGCGCTCCCCTTTAGAGTTTTTGACGTAAGCATCTCGGATATTCCATTCACGCGGCACTGTCCAATCAAACACTTGTGTTCCAGTGGGCACTTCATACCGCTTGAGTGGAATAAATTGCTCGATTTGACGCAACGTTTCTCGGAAGCCATCGCCCGTAATGCTACGACAGATGGGATATAACGTAGTCGCAAAGCGATGCAGATCTTCACCGATCGCTTGGGGATCAAGCACTGTTTTGAGGTCAGTAATGTTCATTGGCTCTAATAGGCAGCGAGAGCAACAGGCGGTTGAAACACTAACTCGCCTTCAGGCGGAGGAGTATCTTCGTATAAGGCAACAACTTCTTCAGGCAGCTGAGCGAGATCTGTCGCTCGCATAAAGTCTCTGAGCGCAGTTCCAGTAGAAGCATTATCGATATTTGGTGCGCCTTGCTTGGCAATGAGATCATCGAGATGAACGGTTCTGAAATCGATACTAAAACGGGTGTGTCCAGAAGTATTTGGCACAGTTGAATGCATCTGTGCGCCAGAGAACAATAGAACTCCACCGACTTCGCAAACTAGACGAACTTGTGGATCGATATCTACAAATTCTTCGGCACGAGGCTGAAAACGAGTGTCTTTCTTCACATGCTGAGCAGCATTCTTACGACCTGTATTGTTGTACTCGTAGTAGTTAAATCCACTAGAGCTATTTTTCACAGCCTGGTTCCAGTATTTTGGATGGAATGCCATTGAGCTTTCTGACTCAAATTCATAGACTGGTAGCCACCAATTGACTTGGCTTGGAGGCGCACAGTACCAGGTATCTCTGTGAGGATGAAAAGGATATCCGACTCCTGCTGTGAGATAGGCGTGACTCGTAATGATTTTTAAGCGAGGTACATCAAAATATGTTTTCTCTAAGTCATAGCCATACTCTTCCAGAATCTTCTGAATGAGCTGCTTTGACTTGGGATGATGGATAAAACTAGGCTTAAGTGACGCAGCGATCGCGACAAATTCTTCGACGCTTAACTGATGTTGTGCTTGAGTCGGATCGAGTGGAGCGAATGCCGCTGCAATCATTTGACGCGCATGTTCACAGAGCGCCAACATGCTAGGGCGAGGAGAGTAAAGAAATAGCTGACCATTGTAAAGGCGATCGCGTCTAACTTCGTCACTCACCGGGGAATCGAAATAAACGGTGTGCATAAGGGTTCCTTACTTCAATTGTAACCAGGGTCAATCCTTGATCGAGCGATTATCTTGATCAAGGATTGCTGTCTTGCTTAAAGTCCAATGCCTTCGTATCGTTGGATCGAATTCTTATCCAACATTCGGCGACCATCCACAAAGACGGGCTGTGGATCAAATTGAGCAATCAGTTCGGGAACGGCTTTGAACTCATCCCAACGAGTCACAAGCACGATCGCATCAACATTCTCAAGGACTTCTTTCAAGCTATTGCAAAGTTCAGCCTCTTCTGGGCGGATCAACTTTGCTGCTTCTGAATTTGCAACCGGATCATAAGCTTTGAGGGATGCATTCTGTGCTTTGAGTGCTTTGATCAAGGGAATTGCAGGCGTTTCGCGCATGTCATTCGTATTCGGTCTAAATGACAGACCAAGAATTGCAATCTTCACGCCATCGAGTGACGGAAAATGCTTGTTCAATCGGGCAATGACTTGCTGCGGTTGAGATTGATTGACTTGAATGACTGCATCTAACAAGGGCATCGGACTTTGATACTTCTCACCATGAGCGATCAAAGCTTTCACATCTTTGGGGAGACAGCTTCCACCAAATCCGCAGCCTGCGGCGAGGAAGCTAGTAATGGGCGGAACAACACGCTCGCCATTGGGCAGCACGGTTGTCAAGTAACGACTGTTATGGACGCCTTTCATGACTTCCACAATGTCGGTGTTGCCAATTGCAGAACACAGATTACCAACTTCATTCGAGAAAGAGATCAACAGCGCCAACAATGAGTTTGACGTGTATTTGATCATCTCTGCAGTGGAGTTGTTCGTTCTTAAGCGATCGACATTCTCAAATCCCGTATAGAGTGCGTCTAGCATATCGATGCTTTGTCCATCAATCCCGCCGAGCACAATCCGATCCGGGTACATAAAATCGTCGATCGCTTCACCTTCGGTGAGAAATTCCGGGTTCATTCCCACACCAAAGTCAACACCAGCTTTCTTACCTGAAGCGGCTTCGAGAATCGGGAGAACCACTTGATCAGTTGTTCCAGGCACAACAGTACTTTTGACAACGACTAAGTGATAAGTCGATTTATCCTTGAGTGCTTCTCCAATCTGCTGAGCGACTTGCTTCACGTAAGTCAGATCGACCTCTTTACCGTCAAATGGAGTTCCCACAGCAATGAGTGAAAGATCTGTGTCGAGAATCGCTTGGCGGAAATCAGTCGTGGCTTTGAGCCGAGTGTGAATGTTGCGCTCTAATAGTTCATTCAATCCAGGCTCATAGAAGGGAGAAACGCCCTGATTGATCTGGTCTACTTTTGATTGATCGACATCAACACAGAATACTTGATGTCCTTTCTCTGCAAAGCAAACGCCTGAAACTAAGCCAACATAACCTGTTCCAATAATTGAAACTTGCATTATGCATCCTCCGCTTCTTGATTGCCTTCGTACCAAATCAGCGATCGACGTAGTCCTTCTTCAATCCCGATCGTTGGATTGTAGCCGAGATGAGTTCTTGCTTTCTCAATGACAGGACAACGGCGAACCGGATTGTCAACCAGATAGTCCTTGTCTTCGCTCACTTTGCGAATCACTTGACCTTCGTATCCAAACAGTTCTTTCGAGAGCGCAACGACTCTTTCAGCGAGTTCTAGAACTGAGATTTCAGGGGTTTCGATTCCGATATTGTAAGCTTCGCCTGCGTGACCTTTGACGAGAACTTTGTAGTAACCCGTGATCGAATCCGCCGAATAACAAAAGGTACGCTTTGGTGAACCATCCGAAAGCATCGTGATATCTCGACCACTGAAGACATCGCGTGCAAAGTCGGGAAGTAAACGTCGATCGGTAATTTTCAAGCCAGGTCCGTAGTTGTTGAACGGACGGGCAGATTTAATCGGTAATCCGTACTGTTGAGCAAAGTTCACACACAGCGTTTCGCCATAGCGCTTCGCTTCGTCATAGCAGGCACGAGGTCCCGTACAGGAAACATTCCCCCGGTAGTCTTCAGGAGTTGGGATGTTCTCTGGAGTCGGATCGCCGTAAATCTCACTGCTCGAGAAGAATAGAAATCCGCCAACTTCTTTACCTTGATCCTTCTGATTTTTGAAGTATTCCAGCAGATTGCGAAGTCCGTTGACGTTGGCATCCATGGTGCCGATTGGATCTCGGCGGTAGAACGTGGGAGACGCAATCGAAGCTGCATGAATGATGTACTGGAAGTCGCCCATATCTGCGGGCAACGGTTGAGTCATATCATGCTTGAGTAAGGTCAAAGTTGGATCATCTTTGAGATCCGTTAGCCAAGTCGGAACGCCTCGTGAATAGTTATCGTAGACTGTGAGGCGAATTTGCTGGGCTGATTCTTGCTTCTGGTTCCAATGTAAAACGGCTTGGACAAAATAGTAACCTAAGAAGCCTGCACCACCGGTAATGAGTAGATTCTTGCCTGCCATCGTGCCAAACTCTTCAGTGAGGTTGCCACAGATATAGTCAAGGTCTTGAGCGATGATGTCTTTCGTACGGAGTCGGGTTTGGGTTGGGTTAGTCATTAGTTTCTCTTCGTTGAGGCTCGCGCCTACACTACTTCCACTCATAAATCGATTTGAACAACGGTAGAACTCAAAGCTCATCAAGAACACAAGACTGGCAAAACTCGCATCAAAACTCACACCCAAAAGTGCTAGGCGTAAATTTTGACTTCAGGAATAGGAACCACGAACTGACCGCCCCATTCACGAATGTAAGAGACTTGCTCCATCACTTCGTCTTTGACGTTCCAGGGAAGAATCAACAGATAATCGGGTTTTGTTTCTCGGATCTTGTCCGGAGAGTAGATGGGGATATGGGTTCCAGGCGTGTATTTACCTTGCTTATAAGGATTGCGATCGACCGTGTAGTCCAGAAAATCAGTCCGGATACCACAGTAGTTGAGCAAGGTGTTTCCTTTTCCAGGCGCACCATATCCTGCAATGGTCTTCCCTTTCTGCTTGGCAGTGATCAAGAATTCCAGTAATTTGCGCTTGGTTTCTTTGACTTGTTCTGTGAAATGAGAATAGGTTTCGAGTTTGTCGAATCCAGCGGTTTTCTCACGTTCTAACAGTTCAGTCACACGATCGCTAATCGGCTTCGATTCGTCGTCGGTGTGGCGCGCGTAAATCCGCAGCGATCCACCGTGAATTGGGATTTCTTGCACATCAAACAATGTCAGCCCGTGGAATGCAAAAATGCGATTTACCGCCATGAAGGACAGATACGAGAAATGCTCGTGGTAAATCGTGTCAAATTGATTCTCTTCCATCAGCCGCATCAGATGCGGAAACTCCATTGTGATGACGCCGTCTGGCTTCAGCATAATCTTCATGCCACCGACAAAATCATTAATGTCGGGAACATGTGCCAAAACATTGTTACCTAGAAGCAAATCAGCTTTGCCGTCGGCAGCAAGTTCGGTTGCAGTCTGCACACCGAAGAACTTGTTGACTACGGGAATGCCTTTGTCTTTTGCAACTTGCGAGACGTTGACTGCAGGTTCAACGCCTAATACGGGAATGCCTTTTTTGTGGAAATACTGCAACAGATATCCATCATTGCTGGCAATCTCAACCACTTTACTCTGAGCATTGAAGCCGAAGCGCTCAACCATTAGATCGCTATAATCGCTAGCATTCTTGAGCAGCGCATCAACATAGGACGAAAAATAAGCGTACTCAGTAAAGATGTCCTGGGGACTCACGAACTCCTGCAATTGCACTAGAAAGCAATTCTCACAAACATAAGTATGGAGTGGGTAAAACGGCTCCATCTCGTTTAATTGCTCAGGAGTGATATGGGTTTGGCACAGTGGCGACATTCCCAAATCAACGAACGTATGATGCAGTGGTGAACCACAAAACCGACAACTCGAACTACTCATAAACTTTCTGCACCTCACGGCATCAGGACGCTAAAATCACAGTCCATGGAGCTTGACCTCGATCAGAACTCATGGACTCAAGCAGACGTTGCCCCTGGTTGACGTTGTAATTATCGTCTGAAGGTTGGCTGAGTCAAGTCTCTACCATCTCTGCATAATTTTCCAGTATTTCTACGTAATCTTTATCCAAACTTGGTCATCTTTACTTAAACAAAATAGAGGTGCAAAAAATTCCATTTGGGTGATTGAATAGGGAGTGAAATTGGGCAATCGTGCAAGGGTGCCTCAAATTTGAATCCATGTAGATTACTGACAATTCAGTAGAAAATTCACTCATTCTTGTGATTGAGATCATGTAAACCCTATGCTATGTCCGCACTGACATTGCAGTCTCAAAAAGTTTCGCTACAGTAGATGGACAAGATTGATTTGATCCTGAACGGAATACTGTCTGCCGAGCATGAAGAGAGTGAGAGCACTCGGTTTGCCGATTAGAAAAATCTCCAAATTCTATCAACAGTCACGCACGATCGCTTTGAGACTATGAGCAATTCTTCTTCCCATCGTTCGATTTTTATTACGCTAAGTAGTGTTTTACTCGTTTTGCTGGTAACGCTATTGCCGTTTAATTTCACAGCAGAAGGAGTGACATTCAGAAGCGCAATGCGCAGTTTTTTTCAGCATGCAAGTGGCTTCAGCGATATTGTCGGCAATGTTTTTCTATTTATGCCATTTGGAATTGATTTAGCTTACGAATTGCGTCAGCGAAGATTCAGACCAAAAGCAACATTTTTACTCGTTGTGATCTTGAGTACAGCGCTGTCTCTTCTGGTAGAAACGCTGCAAGTTTTTCTACCGTGGCGGGCATCGAGTTGGATTGATATTTGTACAAATACAGCTGGTGGCGCAATTGGAGCAGCGATTTATCTGGCTTGGCAGCACATGTTCCCCAACGGATCGCGTGCGATCGCAAAACAGATTCGTCACTGGCTCTCACCCAGAATGTTGATGGTTTTGTCCGTGCTCTGGTTCGTTGCGACGGCCGGACTGCTCCTTGTATTGGAGCAAACCGTCCAGATTGCCACGTGGGATTTCTCACTGGCATCGATGTTTATCTTCTACAGCACATTTTTCATCCCGCTCGGAATTTTACTGGCGATGATTACGAATGTTCTGAAACATGAGCCAAAGCTGTATTTGATGCTAGCGAGTGCCGGGATTGTTTTGCCTGCCATCATGATGGAGGTACTCCTGCGGGGCACAGACTTGAGAAAAACAAATTTGGTGATGAGTGCCACGATCTCTCTATTCACCCTGCTGGTTGTCCGGGGTCGTTTGGGACATCTGCTGCGCTATTGATGCCAGCACTGCTGCATGAATTTCACCTGAACTCGCAATGATGCCACGATTCTCAATCAGTTGGGCGGAGACCGAAAAATTGAGGGGGTTGCCGTCCATGTCGGTGACCCGTCCCCCCGCTTCTTCGACGATGATGGCACCCGCTGCATGATCCCAAATGTTCTCTCGATAGTTCGGCTTTTCTTTCCAAGGTAGTCTCATGTAGAGTCCGGCGTGACCGGATGCGATCGCACCATATTTTGCCTGACTATCCATCTGAAGCGATGGAGTTGTGAATCCAATCGATCGAGCAATCCTGCGCTGTAACTCTGGGTCACCGTGGCTGGTTTCTACACTTTCAGCAAGACGGAAATTTGGCGTATCTAAAGCTGAGAGCGCGCGAGATGCGCCAGTTTCGAGGGAAATTCGGCGCGTACCCTGACCCCGAATTGCCACAAATAGGCAGCCCTCTTCAAACGCAGGACAGGACAGAACACCGACTTTGACTTCGCCGGATTCAATCAAGGCGATCGCAATCGCATACTGCTGATTTCTCAAAAAACCTTTCGTTCCATCGATCGGATCAAGTGTCCAAAATCGTTCTTCGACTTTGCCCTGTCCCAAATCGATCCAGTCCAAGATTTGCTCCGGAGTTGCATCAGGAATAAGCTTCTGAACGGCACTGAATTGGGTCGGAGATTGACGCAGAAGGGCAGAGGATTCTTCTGCCACGATCGCATCCTGCGGAAAATGTTCAGCGAGTAATCGGCAAATGATCGCCTGCGATCCAAAATCCGCGATCGTGACAGGAGACTGATCGAGCTTTTCTAAACTTGTCAACTGGATCGAGTGCTGCACGTGTTTGCACAGAATCGTTGCTTGTTTGGCGGCAGCGATCGCAATGTCTGCCTCGTAGATGTACTGCATTAGTTTTTTCTAATCCGTAGTGCTGATCGCTAAATTTCGGAGGTCAAATCGGAGATTATCAGAAAATTCATTAAACTCAGTCCTAATGCTCGACGATTTATCTGGATCAATACGAGATTAAGACGCGAAATTTTCGCCATCTGGTCAGACATCTGGTCAGAAAAGCCATGAAATTCTCCGTACAAACTAAGACGAATCCTCAAATGTAGTGAAGACTAGACGAAAGCCGTAGAATCTCCCAGAATCAGTGATCAGACGACTGTTAGAAAGATTAGAGGTTACGAGCGATCTGACAATTTACGAAGGCAAAATGCTTAGGTTTCTAAGTTGGTTGCACTTCTCTCATGATTGATGAGACACAGTAGACAGCAAATTCTCAACGAGTTTAGCGATAACTGTTGCCACGATCGCAGAAAGTTTCACTCAATTACTCCTATTCGATTCGGGTAGTCTACAAAATTTGATGTAGGCTGCCTTTTTTGTTGGACAATAGAGGACTGAGTTAGCGGCTGAGGCAGTTTTGCATGAGCGAATATCCCCCAACAGATACGATCGAGTGTCCTGAACTGCGAGAGCATCGCTGGAGTTGGAAAGGGAAGGCGCTAACGTTGGCATATGAGGTGGTGGGGGAAGGGCAGCCCATTTTGTTGCTTCCGGCATTAAGTTCGGTGTCGAGTCGGGCGGAGATGCGCGGCTTAGCGAAACAGTTGGCGGGAAATTATCAGGTTTATACGATCGACTGGATTGGATTCGGGGAGTCGTCGCGTCCGGCAGTTGCTTATACGCCTGCTTTATATGAGGCATGTTTGCGAAATTTTGTGCAGGCAATGTTTCCTGATCCAGTGGTTGTCATTGCCGCAGGTCATTCAGCAGGGTATGTGATGGAGTTAGCACAGCGGCAGCCGCCTTGGGAATGGGTGGTGTTGGTATGCCCAACCTGGCGAGGTCCATTGCCAACAGCGATGGGGGAACATCGTTGGGTATATCGGATTTTGCAAAAATTGGTTGGGCTGCCGTTGATTGGACAGTTTTTGTATTTTCTGAATACGACTCGTGGATTTCTAAGAATGATGTATCAGCGGCATGTGTTTGCAGATCCGCAGAACATTACGCCGGAACTGATTGAGCAAAAGTGGAAGACGACACGGACGAAGCGATCGAGATTTGCCTCAGCCGCATTTGTCACGGGAGGACTCGATCGCGCCAAGTCGCGTGAGGATTGGTTTAGCTGGTTTCAGCCCTTGCCTGTACCTGTGATGATGGTGATTGGGGAAAACATGCCTGCAAAATCTCGTCAAGAAGTGGAAGTCTTAGCACATTTTTCAGGCGTGCAAGTTTATCGAATGCCGGGATCACTTGGATTGCATGAAGAGTATCCAGAACAGTTGGCGGTGGGGATTTTAGGATTTTTGGAGAAGTATCGATCGAGAAGAAGAACCAGAAATCCTCAGATTGATTTTTAAAAATAAAAAACCCTGGTCAGAAACCAGGGCAAATAATCAGGGTGCATCTACCAATTCACTCTTCTGACTGAGGAGATTCAATCCGGAAGATTTTCAAAAAATGGCAATAAAAAACCCTGGTCAGAAACCAGGGCAAATAATCAGGGTGCATCTACCAATTCACTCTTCCCAACCGTGGCAGATCGTCCGGACAAATCATTCGATTCTTGTGAAGACAGTTTCAACCTGGCGTTGTACTTCATCCGATGCCTGGAAGTCAATTTCAAACGCTTCCGGTCTGGTTCGAGATGCCCGATGTGAACCACCTTACAAACAGGCATTGAGTTGATTCTGGGCGAGGGTGACTACTGCTTGAACTAATCGTTCTGGGTCAAGAGGCTTTGTGATATGGCGTTGAAACCCGCTGCTGATTGCCCGTTTGTGATCGTCCTCTCTCGCATAAGCAGTTAGCGCGATCGCAGGAATCTGCCCCCCTTGCGTGGGAGGTAATGCACGGATCGTTTGAATCAACGTATAGCCATCAACTTCGGGCATCGCAATATCGCTCACGAGCACAGTCGGTTGAAAGGCTTCTAAATTTAACAGCACCTCTGCCGCAGAAGCAACGGTTAAAACATCTGCACCGTATTGGGTCAGTAGTGCTGTTAACAACTCACGGGCATCTGGTTCGTCATCGATCGCCAGCACGCGAATTCCTGTCAGGTCAAGTTCCTGTTGTGGATACTCATCTAGCGGCTGAATCTCCGGTGTAACGTTGAGTAGAGGCAGTTGGACAGTGAACGTCGCGCCTAGCCCTT
Source organism: Leptolyngbya sp. FACHB-1624 (assembly GCF_047649235.1). Lineage (NCBI taxonomy): Bacteria > Bacillati > Cyanobacteriota > Cyanophyceae > Leptolyngbyales > Leptolyngbyaceae > Leptolyngbya > Leptolyngbya sp. FACHB-1624. The sequence goes on along the minus strand of NZ_CP180258.1, from coordinate 4,988,175 downwards.
CTCCGAGGCTGTGCGCCGTGATAGTACCGCCGTGAGCCTCGACCAATTGACGAACAATTGCCAATCCGAGTCCAAGACCGCCATATTTGCGCGTGATCGAAGCGTCTTCCTGTTGGAAAGATTCAAATAGGTAAGGCAGAAAGTCTGAGCTGATGCCTTTGCCAGTATCTTTGACGGTGATGTGAACCTCAGTGCCCACCTGCTGAAGCTGAACGTCTACGCGCCCACCTTGGGGCGTGAATTTGATCGCGTTGGACAACAGGTTCCAGACAATCTGCTGAAGCCGGGCAATATCTCCAAAGACTTGTCCAACGTTGGGTAGGACAGCCCGTAGCGAAATAGATTTAGCAGCAGCGGCCGCACTGACGGTGCCGATCGCTGCTTCAACGGCGAAAGATAGATTGGCAGCAGCCATATTTAGGCTCAGCTTGCCACGCAAAATTTTAGCGACATCCAGCAGGTCATCAATGAGCTGCGTCTGCAACTTGGCGTTGCGCTCAATGGTCGCGAGGGCTTCAGTGGTTTTAGCAGTATCTAACCTGCCCAATTGCAGAAGTTTAGTCCACCCCAAAATGGGGTTCAAGGGCGATCGCAATTCATGAGAGAGTACGGCTAGAAATTCATCTTTGATCCGATTTGCCCGTTCGGCTTCTGCTCTGGCGGCCTGTTCGCGCTGCAGGAGCTGGTCGCGTTCAGCCTCCGCCTGTTTCTTCTCGGTAATGTCACGCACCGTTCCAATAAAGCGAATCACCTCTCCATCTGAATTGCAAAAAGCTTTTCCTTTCGCGGCGACCCATCGTTCAATCCCGTCTTCAAGACCCACAGTGCGATATTCAATGTCATAATCACCGCTGTTCTCAGGATTGAACGATTGCAGCACGACTTGATGAGTGCGATCGCGATCGTCTGGATGCAGTCCCGCTAGGAAAATGTCATAGTCAATGTTGGCTGTGGGCGACATGCCAAATACAGCTTTGCACCGATCGTCCCATTTCATAACGCCCGTCTTCGGATTCAAGTCCCAAGTGCCGAGTTGGGCTGACTCAATGGCGATGCGGAAGCGGTCTTCACTCTGGCGCAAGGCTTCTTCGGCAAGTTTGCGCTCAGTGATGTCTTTGAAGAGAACGGCCACTTTTCGCTGATGAGGAAGCCCAACGCGATAGGCATACAGGTCGTACCACCGCTGCAACGCTTCAGCCGAATTCTCAAATCGGACAGGAGTACCAGTTTGGGCAACGCTGCCGTAGATTTCAAACCAAGAGTTCTCATGGTGCGGAATCAGCTCGCGCATCCGCTTGCCCTGGACATTGTAAAGTCCGCACTGTCTCTCAAACGCCGGGTTCGTTTCTAAAAAGATGTAATCGACGGGTTGATCGTTCTGATCAAAGATCATTTCAATGACGCAAAAGCCTTCGTCCATTGATTCAAACAGGGTGCGATAGCGCTCCTCAGAGAGCCGCAACGCCTCCTCAGTTTTTCTGCGTTCGGTAATATCGACGAGAGCACCTGGAAAAGCAATTGCCTTTCCGTTCGCATCATATTCAACCTGTCCCCGGGCAATCACACATCGTTCCTCTCCGTCAGCATTCAGGACGCGGTACTCTTCGGTGTAGGTTTCACCAGTTGTGATCGCGTGTTCAATGCGCGCAACGATGCGAACGCGATCGTCGGGATGAATGCCGTTCAGAACGGTCTCCAGGGGAATACCTCTAGCCGCTTCCTCAGGATCAACGCCGAACAGATGGGCAAAATTGCGATCGGCAGCAAACACATCCTCAACAATATTCCAGCGCCAAGTGTAGATCGCTCCCGCCGTTAGAACCGCTTCTAGCTGAATATGGGCTTCTTGCAGCGCCAGTTCTGCCTGTTTACGATCGTGAATATTTACCACAGAGCCGATATAGCCTTTGAACTCCCCATCCTGCCCAATCCAGGGGCTAGCGGCATCGATCGCCCAACAATATTCACCATCATGCCGGCGCAACCGATATTCCAGTTGAAAAGCCATTTGCTGCTCTAAGGCATTCAGGAAGATAACTTTAGAAAATTCGCGATCATCGGGGTGCACAGCCTCCAGCCAACCGAATCCCAACCCTGTTGCTTCGGTTTGCCCGGTGAACTTGTACCAGCGCTGGTTGAGATAGGTGCAATATCCAGTAGCATCCGTCACCCAAATCTTCATGGGTGCGTGGTCTGCTAAGTTGCGGAATCGTTCTTCACTGGAGCGCAGATCGGCTTCTACCTGCCTACGCTCTGAGATATCCATATCGACCCCAGTCATGGCGACAGGATGACCATTGGCATCATAGAAGACCCGCCCTAAGCTCAATGCCCAACGCACTGCCCCGTCGGGCTTGATGAAGCGAAACTCAATGTTGTAGTCTTGCCGATCATAAATCGCGCGATGAATGGCTTGGTCAACCCGGGTCAGATCGTCAGGATGAATCATGGTTCTGAATGTTTCATACTGCCCATCAAAGCTGCCGGGAGCCATGCCAAGTAAGCCCTCTAGACTGGTAGACCAATGAATTGTGCCAGTCTGAATATCCCAATCCCAGCTGCCCAACTGAGCAGCTACCATGGCCAGTTCAAGGCGTTTCTGGCTTTGTTGCAGGGCGATATCCATCCGCTGACGGTTCGCAATTTCATCTAATAATCTGGCTTCTAGCTGCTTCTGGTCATCAATATTGGTAATCGTGCCAATCCAGCCTGTGATTTGACCTTCACCGTCTCGGGTGGGTACGGCTCGGCAAATAAACCACTGATACTCACCATCCCAACGACGAAAGCGGCACTCTATTTCAAAAGGCTCTCCCGTTGCGATCGCAGTTCGCCACACCTTCAAAGCCTGATCTCGTTCATCGGGGTGGACAGCATCGGCTCTAGCGACTCCGATCGACTCTGCATCACTCATGCCAGTGTATTCGTACCAGCGCTGATTGCGGTAGGTCACAACGCCATTGGCATCGGCAGTCCAGATCATTTGGGGCATCGCTTCGGCAAGTTCGCGGTAGCGCTGCTGACTCGCTTTGAGGGCAAGTGCATCTCGATGACGCTCGGTGATATCCAGAAAAGCGCCGATTACGCCTCGAATTTGGTTTTGGTCGCTCTGCAGGGGCGTTGCGTAGCACAGCAGTTGGCGCAGGGTCCCATCCGGCAGCAGAATATCAAATTCCACATCGTTCACCTGTTTACCAGAGCGACCCGCAATCTGCATCGGCAGATCTTCAGCAGCGATTTCTACTCCATGGCGGAAGGTTTGATAAGGAGGCTGATTGGCAGCGGACGCACTCTTCGAGATATTGTCGTCAGAGGTAACCCCGAGTAACTGCCGCAGGTAGGCGTTGCTGTGCATGTGCGTACAGTCGGAATCCGTTGCGATCGCGACTCCGACTGGCAAAATATCCAGCAGGGTTTGCAGTTCAACGACCCGATCAGTCAACTCCTGGTTAAGCTGTTGCAGTGCCTCGATAGTCTGGTGCTGACGCTGTTGACACTCCCGACGGAGTTCGGCGTTTGCGATCGCACTTTCCAGCGCCCGACACAAATCCTCAGAGGTGAATCGATCTCTGACTAAATAGTCCGCTGCACCATTCCTAAAAGCCTGGACTGCACTTTCTATATCTTCGTCATCAACCACCACAATTGGCGGGCAACTATTGCCCATCTGATGCTTTAGCTCCAGTAGCAACGTATTGCTGCTGGAACGGGAATGAAGCTCTAAGAGAATGCTGTCAATTTTCTGCGATTGCGGCAGAGGCAACTCTAGAGCATTGTATTGCTTTGAGAGAATTTCATATGTCACCCTCCTATCGTGCTGTAACTGCTGTCGATACTTGATTACATCATCACTCGAGGCAGCAATTACAAGAACGGTTCGGTGTAGTGACATACCTAGGATCCAGCCTGTGAAGCGAAAGGAGAACGACCGAAGCGACAGAATCTAAAACTTTCTGTAGTCGTTGCCTAAATTTTAACAGTTTTAAATTGCGACAACTTTGGCGCTTCAAGTCCTCTACTACCTGCATCCTTCTGAATCAATTCCGAGACCCGTGCTCCTCATGCAACAGAGGATGTTGGGATACAATCACTCGCTTTGAACCAAGATTTTCTGCCGCCCTTGACTTTCACTAAGACGCGATCGCGAAACCAAATCGAAGCCGGAATCACCACACCTTCGCGTCCATCGGGCAATCTGACAGCAGTACCTGGAACAAGGCTCATAGAGTTCTCCAAACAATCAAGGAATTGAAAGAAAAAATGGGTAACACCATCAACTCACTCGCCTCCTAAACAGTTAGGCAAGAGTTAACATTTCGCCTAACAAGCGAGTAGCGAGTTATTAAGAAAATCTAAATAGTGTCTAGTAGTTTACCGAATTCTCTGTACCGACTCTAGAGCGTCTTAACATTAGTTTATGTAAGACATTAGCCAAAGTAATACTTAATTTTCAGCAGAATGATGGAGGATGTCACTCATTGCGGTTTGCAAGTTCGTCGAATCAGTCACGCGATCGCTCATCCCTCTGAACCGCTCATTCAACAGAGTCAGTCAATTGACTGACTTGATTGGTAGCCTGTAATCTCAGATGTGCGATCGCGCTGAACTTTCAATTCAGTTTCATAGAATTCTGCAAGCCAAGTAACTTACCGAGATTGCAATTCTTGTTGCAGAACTTTCTGATAGATCTTTGGCAACGCGTCACTCATCGAATTGTCTTCGATTCCATAGCCCAGGCTTGTCCACGTTCCTGATAGCATTTTGAGAACAGCATTGACTTGACCTCGCTTCAATAATTGGCGAATGTCGGCTCCCCATGCACTGGAGTCGCTGAGCCACCGATACACCACTTCATCTTGGTACTGCGGCTCAAAACTATAATCTTGCCAGAATAAGAAACCTCCAGGAGCCGGATGATACCGTTTTGCTTGGGCTTGCCAGGTGGTTGTGATAAATTGATAGCGACCTGCGGCGGTTGTGCAATTGCCCATATTTGGACCATTGACGATCGTGATACAGCGATCAGGATGGGTACTCAAATCCTGAATGCGATCGCCCCCGTAGAGAACACTGTAGGGATTGCGGACATTCGACTCGCTCGCAGAAATTGTTCGCATCAAAGCACGAATGTAGGGATCGCCTCCCTGCATCACTAAAGGCGCATCCGATCCGCGTTCTGCACTGTCAAACCAGCGTAGTGAAGGTTGTTTCCCCTGCATGTGCCCGATGAAGATGACGATCGCTAATAAAATCAGACTGCGAACCAGCCAACTTCCAACACTCTGTTCTAAAGTATCCGGTTTCGGTAAGGTCTTTTTTGAGTCCGTTTTGGTCATAGAAAAAGTCACGCACTGCAAAGCATTCTAGCTTCGATTCCCTGAATTGGTAGATTATTGGCAGATTAACCCGTCATTTTGTTCAATAGGGGTGCTGCGCCGAGAAGTGATTGAGTATAGGGGTGTTGAGGCGATTTGAACAGGGCTTGAGTCTCACCCAGTTCGACGATTTTACCGCAATGCATCACCGCAATGCGATCGCAGAAATAGCGGGCGACCCACAAATCATGAGTGATGAAGAGATAAGTCAGATCGAATTCTTCCTTCAAATCTTGCATTAATTGCAGGACTTGAGTTTGAACGGTCGCATCGAGCATACTGACAGGCTCATCGCAAATGACTAATTTGGGACGAGTAATCAGGGCACGTGCGATCGCAACGCGCTGCTGCTGTCCGCCGGAAAGCTCTCCAGGATAGCGATTGTAAAAAGATTCAACTGGCGTTAACCCGACTCGCTCTAGAACATATTCGACTTCCTGCTTTGCTGCTTCAGGAGTTGCAATCTTGTGAATTAGGAGCGGATCAGCAATGCTTTCGCCGATCGTCATGCGCGGATTGAGACAAGCATGTGGATCTTGAAAGATCATCTGAATTTGACGGCGCTGGTGTTGAAGCTGATCACGATTCAGTTGCGTGAGATTTTGACCTGAGAATTCTACTTTGCCGCTCGTCGGACGGAGCAATTGTAGGATGGTTCTGGATAACGTACTTTTCCCACAACCCGATTCGCCAACTAAGCCTAAAGTCTCACCCGGATAGAGTTCAAGATTAATGCCATCGACAGCTCGAATCGTCCGATCTTCTTTATCAAATAACTTTGAGATGAAATTTGATTCGATCGTATAGTGCTGTTTGAGATCAGATAATTGCAAAATCGGTGCAACACTTGAGCAATCAGCACTCACAATCGTCTCTGCATCTTTCTGCAAATGCAAAGCAGAATGCAGGAGTGTCTGCGTATACTCATGCTGCGGATTCCGAAAAACCGATTCAGTTGAACCAGTTTCAACAATTTCACCGTCATACATGACTGCAATGCGATCGCAGTATTCTGCCACCATTGCTAAGTCATGTGAAATCAGAATCAGCGCCATGTTTCGCTCACTGCATAAGCGAGTCAGTTCTTTGAGAATTTGGGCTGAAACGGTGACATCTAAGCTTGTGGTTGGCTCGTCTGCCACAATCAATTTGGGATTCAGCAGTAAGGCAAGAGCGATCGCAACTCGTTGCCGCATACCGCCGCTAAATTCATGAGGATACTGTGACCAGCGATTTTCAGGAATGCTCACCGCTTTTAGCGTCTCGATCGCTATCTCTCTAGCTGCTTTGGTTGACAGATGTGGCTCGTGTGCTTTTAAAGTTTCGAGACAATGATCGCCGATCGTCATTAAAGGATCGAGCCGGGTCATCGGATCTTGGAAAATCAGCGCAACTGCTTCTCCCCGAAAGTGTCGAAGTTCGGTAGGAGACATGTCTAATACAGATTTGCCCTGAAATTTGACCTGTCCTTGAATCTGTGCAGAATCGGACAAGAGCCGCATTGCTGCGCGTCCCAGGGTGGATTTGCCACACCCAGATTCACCCACGAGTCCTAACCGTTCTCCAGGTTGCAAGACAAACGAAACATTCTCGACAACGGCATTCTGTCCGGCTTGGTAAGCAACTGAGAGGTTTTCGACGGAGAACAGCGGCTCGTTCATGAATTTGGCGCGTAGTTTTCGATGAAACCCACTTTAACCGATCTTCTCGCTACAACAGATTTTGCGTTAGAAAAAATGCGATCGCAGCAGACATAATCGGCACAGTCAAATTATCAATTCCAAATTTTGAAAAGGCTTCTAATCCAGCAGCACACAAACCGACCAGCAGCGAAACAAGCCAGATTTGCCAAATATTTCCAACCGTCGAAAGCAGAATCAAGGCACAGACTGCAAAACTAATCGCAGCCATAGCAGACGAGCCTTCCCAACTTTTTTTCATGTCCCAAAGTCGGTAAGTATGCTTACCAAAGCGCTGCCCGATCAAAGCTGCAAATCCATCGCCCCAAGTCATCACAAGAATGCCGATCGCTGCGAATTCCGGCTTTCCTACCGTCCAAAACCAAGCCGCTAGCACCCCAATACTGACCGCGTAGAAAAAAGTTCCAAAGCTTTTCCGTCCGATGCTGTTGATATTCGGCAGGATTGGAAAATAGTAAGACAAAAGGGTGAGAATGCTAAAGAAAATTGAGGCAGCGATGATTATCCACATCGGAATATTTAACCACCAAGCAATCAAAATGATATTGCCTGTACCAATGTGAATCACTTTGCGAACGAGTTCATTACGATCGGGATTGAAGTGATTGACGATCGTGGCACACAAACCCACAATCAACAGCCAGAGCGTTGCGATCGTCAATTGCCCAAATAAGGAATGTGTCCAGCCAGAAATCACGATATTTTTCAACTAAGGCGATTCTCTAACTTTATCGGGTTTCGTTTCTCGATCGACGATTCTTTCAGAATGCGATCGCAGAAATGATGAAATGCTCCTGAAATTTGGACAAGGAGGGTAAAGTTACGGTAGGCACTCGTCGTCAACACCACGCAGAATTCAACGAACGCACTTCTCGATAAAAACTTAATTTTATAGAGGCTGTATCCAATGTCAGACTTACTTAAACGAATCACCGTGAATCCTAAGCAGTGTGGGGGTCGCCCCTGTATTCGTGGCATGAGAATTCGAGTGTCCGATGTTTTGGATTTATTTGCAGCAGGGTTAAGTGCTGAACAAATTTTGGAAGAACTGCCTGATCTGGAAAGAGATGATTTAAGAGCAGCACTTGCCTACGCTTCACGTAAAGTCAACCACCCTGTTTTAGTCGCGTGACAACGATTTGGATCGATGCCCATTTGTCGCCTGCGATCGCAACTTGGATTACAGGCAGATTTGGAATTACCGCGATCGCTTTACGGGATATCGGCTTGAGAGATGCCGAAGATCCCGCAATCTTTGAGGCTGCAAAAGCTCAAGGCGTTATATTCATGACTAAAGATAGCGATTTCGTGGATCTCGTTGAACGTTTGGAAGCACCGCCACAAATTATTTGGTTAACTTGTGGCAATACATCAAATGCCCGTTTGCAGGAAATTCTAAGCTCGACTTTGCCTGATGCATTAGAGTTATTGAAATCTGGCGAAAAGCTAGTAGAGATTAGCGGAGAGTAACTCATCGATCGCCTGTAGAACACATTTCAGCGATCGCCCTACTCCTTCTCCTCCTGCTTCGGCACAAACAGCACCTCTGGATTAAACGGTTGAGCCTGCCCATTCGCAAAGCTAGGCTGAGGGGATTCTGCCAAGCGTCTTGCAGCATTAATGAAATCTGACGGCATCATCACAACCGTTGTCGTATTATTCTCCGCTCCAATTTCAGTCAGCATTTGCATCCGTCGCAACTCTAACGCGGCCGGATTTGCGCTAATCAATTGAGATGCTTCCGCGAGCTTCGCTGAGGCTTCTTGTTCCGCCGCTGCTTTGATAATCCGAGCACGCTTTTCACGGATTGCTTCCGCTTCTTTCGCCATTGCCCGCTGCATACTAGCAGGGATTTCTACATCTTTCATCTCAACGCGCTCGATCACAATTCCCCACGGTTCTGTGATTTCATCGACGATTTCTTGAACGCGAGTATTGATCTGGTCGCGATTTTGCAACACGTCATCCAAAATGTTCTGACCCACGACATTGCGAAGAGTCGTCAGGGCAACTTGATAGACGGCGATTTCGTAGTTCTCAACGCGGTTAATCGCTTTTGCTGGATCAATAATGCGATAGTACAGCACGGCATTGACGCGAATCGTAACACTATCCGCAGTTACGGTTTCTTGGGGTTCAATATTGACAGTTTTCGTACGGATATCAATCTGCACTTTCTGATCGACAAACGGGATAATCCAATACAAACCTGGCCCCTTCGTCGCTTTCGTTCGTCCTAAGCGGAAAATCACACCTCGCTGATATTCACGATCGAGCTTGAGTCCATTCGCCGACAAAATCAGTAGTGCTAAAACTAGGGTGATGAAGCTTCCCATATCTTTGTCCTGAGAAAAGATAGTTCTGTTCTAGCACTTGCGATTCAGACCCTCTCAAAACATAACTTTTTGGTTAACTTTAGTGAAGAGGGTTAACGGCGCTTTAGTTTCAGTCGATTCAAAAGCTCTGGTGTCACCCAACCTTGCGGAAAAAAGATACTGCCAATCACGATTAGCAACCCAAAGATAATTAATCGCCCATCCCGCAAAAGCTGTGCCAATGCGATCGGTAAATTGGGCAGATCCGCGATCGCTCTTAAAACTTCTGGCAATGCAGTAAACACCATTCCACCCAAAATCGCACCGAGAAACGATCGCGATCCACCAATGAGCACAAATGTCAGATAGATAATACTGGCATCAAACGTGCCCTGGCGAGCATTCCAAGTATTGAGGAAGTGAGCATAGACGACTCCAACCACTCCCGCCAAAATTGCACCTAAAGTAAAGGCTAAAACTTTGTAGTAGGTGGGATTAATGCCCACTGCATCTGCTGCTAGCTCATCTTCTCGAATCGCTGTAAATGCTCGCCCAACTCGAATATTTTCGAGCCGATAGACAAATGCAGCACTAAGCAACAGTAACGGTAACGCAATCCAAAGATACTCAATCCGAGATGCAAACGGTTGAGGAATGCCAAAAATTCCCACTGCTCCACCTGTAATGTCTAAATTCAGCGATAGAACGCGGAGAATTTCGACAAACGCGATCGTTGCAATTGCTAAATAAATTCCACGCAATCTCAGTGCAGGAATACCAATCAAAACGCCTAAAATGCCACACGCGATCGCGGCAACTACCATTTCTAAGAGCAACAGCGGAATTGGAAATAAGCTACCCGAAGTCGGAAAAATTCGAGTTGAGCCAATCGCTGCAATGTATCCACCTAAGGCATAAAATCCAGGGCTTGCTAATGAAAGTTGACCTGCCATTAATGGAAGATACAACGATAAGCCCAACATTGCACCCAATACCATTGAGACAATGAGAAAATCATAAGTCGAAATAAAATCAATCATACTTTTTGAATCAATTTGCGACCAAGTAAGCCTTGAGGACGGATGAGCAGCATCAGAAACAAAATGCTAAAAGCAACCGCATCTTTGTAAGCCGAATATTCACCCGGAACAAAGGCTTCAATCAACCCAATCAGTAAGCCACCTAAAACCGTTCCAGAAATACTGCCTAAACCGCCTAAAACAATCACGGCGAGTCCTTTCAAGCCAAAACTAATCCCAAAATAAGGCCCTGCAATTCCCACGCTCGATGCCACTAATGTGCCAGCAATTCCACCCAGAAAACCGCTGAGAAAAAATGTGCCAACGATAAAGCGATCGCTATCAATTCCCAGTAAACTTGCAGTCGTCGCATCCTCTGCAACGGCTTTCATCGCTTTACCGAATTTAGTAGCATTGATCAGATAAACCAACACTGCCAGGATGAAACCTGAAACCCCAAAAATCACAATTTGAACACTCCGAATTGGAATCGGGGCTTGATCTGTCCCAAAGTTCACCGCATCAGGCAAGCTGCCATACGTTTCCGCTGGAAATGTATAGATCTCAGCACCAACAAGGTACTGAATCACATTCACAATCACAACAGCGACCCCTAAACTTGAAACCACCGTCAGTAAGGGGTCGGCTCCTCTGCGTCGTAGGGGACGGAAAGCAATTCTTTCGATCGCTAAACTGACAAAGCCCGTCAAAATCCCGCCAAAAATCATTGCCAGCACAAACGGCAACTGAATCGGCAAAGCTGCTAAAGCCAGCAATCCATTCGTACCAAAAGCTTGCCCCATCAGCGCATAAGTAAAATAGGCTCCGAGGGTAAAAATCGCGCCGTGAGCAAAATTGATAATGCCCAGAATCGAAAAAACGAGCGTGTAGCCTAACGCGAAGATCGCATACACGCTCCCGATCGACAAACCATTCAACAGATTTTGCAGCAGGATAGTGAAAGACACGAGTTTAAGGTTTAGAAGGTGAATTAAGAGCCGTTTGCCGATTACTTGAGAAACTCAAATCGTCCAGTCTTGCCATCGGGTGACATTTTCACTTGAGCCACATAGAACGCTTGCTGAAAAATTTCGCCTTCAGGATTAAAAGAAATTTGTCCGATCGGCGTGTCATAGTTTCCTTTCAACAGCGTTTGATTGAGTTGAGTGCGAACCTCATTTAACGATTTTTTCGTATCCACTTGCTTCAACGCTTCTACAAAGACCTGAACGGCTGTAAATGCTTGCGCCGAAAATTGGGGTGGTTCTTTCTTAAACTGAGCTTGATAGGCTGAGCGAAACGCTTTATTCACTGCACCTGGATGTTCAGGACTATAAGCTTGAGCAATCAGAATGCCATCACACAGCGCCTGACAAACCGGAAACACATTCGATGTATTCAATCCGTTTCCGCCAATGATCAGTCCTTTGTAGCCGAGTTGTCGTAACTGTTTAACTAAGTTCCCACCATCTGCTGCGAGTCCCGAAATAATCACCAAATCTGGTTTAGCATTAATTCCAGCCGTGGCTTGCGTCTGAAAATCTGTATCCGTGGTTTGAAACTTCTGCACCGTTACGAGTTCTAAGCCTTTATCTTTCACAGTTTGCTGAAAGATCTCTGTTTCTGACTTACTAAATGCATCATTCTGAGCAAAGAAGACTGCGACTCGTTTGATATTGGGATTTTGCTTCAGCGCGGCTTGCACAGAGTTAGGCGCAACGACCGCCACTGGGGCAGACACTCGCGCCACAAAATCGCCAATTTGTGGAATTCCCTTGGCAGTATTTGAGGGGCCGAGAACTGGCACTTTCGCATTATTCGCGATCGGACTTGCAGCAAACGCCTGTTGCGATAAAGTCGGCCCGACAATTCCGACGACGCGATCGCGATTAATCAACGTCTGAAACGCATTGATCGCCCCTTGTTCATCCCCTGCTGTATCTTGCAGAACGATTTTGATCGGCGTACCATTCACACCACCGTTGTCATTGAAATATTTTTCTGCAATCTTCACGCCTGCCACTTGTTCTTGTCCAAGTAAGGCAACATTGCTCGTCTGCGCAATCCCTACTCCGATCGGGATCGCTCCAGAAATCGTTCCCCCACCAGAATTCGATCCTCCAGAACTACAAGCCGAAACTGCGATCGTGAGAGCAAACAATACGATCGAACGACGGGAAACAATAGATTTCATAGCACACGTGTAATTTTGAATTGCAGACAAAATTCGTCCTTAGAGTTGATTTACCACGTTTTGATTACCCTAAGTAAGCTTGTTTTACACGATCGTCACCCAATAATGCTGAAGCGTTTCCAGAAAGCGTAATACATCCCGCTTCTAAGACATAAGCGCGATCGCTAATTTGTAACGCTAAATTTGCATTCTGCTCCACCAGAAGAATCGTTACGCCTGTCGTTTTCAACTGGGCAAGAATCGAAAAGATTTCACGCACGATCGTCGGCGCTAAGCCTAAACTGGGTTCGTCGAGTAACAACAATTGAGGACGACTCATCAAAGCGCGCGCGATCGCCAACATTTGTTGCTCACCCCCACTGAGCGTCCCGGCAAGTTGATTGCGCCGTTCTGCGAGTCGAGGAAAGAGTTGAAACTGCCGCTCCATATCAGCTTTGATTCCAAACCGATCTGAGCGAATATAAGCCCCGAGTTCTAAATTATCCAGCACGGTTTGTCGGGCTAAAACTCTTCTGCCTTCTGGACTATGAGCGATGCCTAACTTGACGACTTCGCTGGCACGACGCTGCGTGATGTCTTGTCCGGCGTAGATAATTTTGCCGCTGCGGACTCCTACAATTCGAGAAATCGCCCGCAGCGTCGTGCTTTTTCCTGCGCCATTGGCTCCGACTAGGGTGACGACTTCACCGGGATTGATCTGAATGTCGATCGCTTGTAATGCCTGAATACCACCATAATTGACGCTGAGATTGATCAGTTCGAGCAAAGGAGACATAGGACAGCTAGAAAAGCAAAGTGACTGTATTGTCGCCTATTCGCCGCCTAAATAAGCTTCAATGACCGCTCGATCATTGCGAACCTGAGCCGGATCGCCCATTGCAATCAGTTGTCCAAAATCCAAAACGGCAATGCGATCGCACAATCCCATAACTAAAGGGACGTGATGTTCAATTAATAAAATCGTCAGATTAAAGCGATCGCGGATTTGACGGATAAATTCACTCAGTTGATGTTTCTCGTTCAAATTCATACCCGCAGCAGGTTCATCGAGCAATAACACCTGCGGCTGAAGCGCTAAAGCTCTGGCAATTTCTAAGCGGCGTTGTTCACCATAGGGCAAATTGCGCGATTTCTCTTCCGCGCGATCGCTCAGTCCTACCAATTCCAACAGTTCTAAAGCCGCTTGTCGAGTCGTCTGTTCTTCCTGAGCGGCGGCTCCGATAACCCCTTGAAGTAATCCACTGCTCGTTTGCAGATGTCGAGCAATCATCACATTTTCCAAAACGGATAAGTTGCTAAACAATCGAATATTTTGAAATGTACGAGCAATCCCTTTCGCGGCAATCTGATGCGGACGGAGCTTAGAAATTTCTGCTCCGTTGTATAGCATCTGTCCACTCGAAGGTGGAATCATCCCCGTTACGAGATTAAACAAAGTGGTTTTCCCGGCTCCATTCGGCCCAATTAACCCAAAAATTTCTCCGGGATTGACCGAGAAACAAACCGCATTCACTGCGACTAATCCACCAAAGCGACGAGTCAGTGATTTTGCTTCGAGTACCGGAGAAGAAACCATCTTCATTTCACCCTTTGGAATTGATTGCCGCGAAGTTATAGATTGCCTTATGAGCAGCGCTAAGCCTGAGCAAGGATTGTCCAAGCCCCAAAGCGATCGCCGTAGTACGCCAAGATTTTTTCAACCTGGGCACGCGCTTCTGAACTAGCGGTTTGTGAGAATTGAATTTCTAAACTTCCCACTTGGCTCAGCGTGTAATCAAACTGCTTCGAGGTTTGTGGAGTGAGTTCCGTTTGAACCCCCTCTACCTGAGATAAATGAGCAGCGACCTCGCGATACACTGCTAACGGCAATTTGGGATTTTGAACCGAATAACTCATACCGCTCCGTTATAAGGGGGCAAGGGACAACAATTGACATCATCTAGGCAAACCTTGCCCCACTGCAATGCCCAGCGCACTAAGGCGACCCGGTTTTCCGTTTCGGTCTTCGTGAGAATGTTACTGATGTGGTTATCGACAGTTCGCTTACTGATTTCTAGTTTTTCGGCAATGTCTTGGTTCGTCAAGCCAGCAGCGACCAATTCAATGACCTGCAATTCACGCTCTGAAAGAGGCGCTTGTGCCTGAGATTCGCCCTCTGCCATATCGATAGCCCTGCGCTGTGTATATGTACTTATCCATCTATTCTAGGTGGAATTGCTCAATCCGCAAATGGAATCTCCTGATAGCAAGGATTAAAGGAATTAGAGGAATCCCAATGCTCAAGATGAAAATCGTTAGACTAGACAAAGTGATTTTCTGAGGCTGGATCATGCAGCATCCAAAAACGAATGGGGTTCACGATCGCAAAACGTTGAATACACAAGAAGCCTTTCCTTGCCCAATTTGTCGGCATGGGCAAATCGAAGCCTTAACCTTGATGGATGCATTTGCCTGTAATTTCTGTCGCCATATTTTCACAACGAATCTCAAAGAGCAAACGGTACATGTGGAGGACAGTTCGCAACCGATGACCTGGCGCTGGAATGGGCGGAAATGGCAGACGGTCAATCAGACAGATCTGGACTTGTCGATCATTATTTGGATGGTCGGACTTGCGCTGGTCGTTTTGCCCCCTAGCTTGATCTGGCTACCCTCGAAGATTTTTGTGCCATTGGATGGGGATTCAGGAGCCTGGTTTCCGACGTTCTGGATCGCGTTGACGTTTGGGCTGCATTTCACGTTTGTGGCTTGGCTGATGGCGGAGCATTATCAATTGCCGTTTTATGTCGCAGGAAAGGTGAGAATCCGGCGCTGGTTAGAGCGGTTTTCGTCTTGAGTCAATCTTGCAGGAAGACAAATAAACCAATACATTTGATCGAGTGAGTTTGCAGATTGCTGTATGCGGCGCGATCCAATTTTTTATCAAATGTTCCAGCGTTCTCCTCAACTGCTGTTTGATTTGATCGGCGATCGTCCTCACAATGCAGCAAGTTATCAATTCGATTCTGTTGCTGTCAAAGAGCCAAAGTTTGAAATTGATGGGGTCTTCCTCCCACCTGAATCTGAGCCTGGGATCGTTTTCTTTTCTGAAGTGCAGTTCCAAAAAGATCAAACGCTTTATGAGCGATTGTTTAGCGAATCCTCGCTGTATTTTTATCGCAATCGATCGCGTTTTTCTGACTGGCAGGCTGTGATTATTTATCCTTCACGCTCAGCCGAGCAAGATGATATTCATCCGCATCGGTCTTTGCTCAATGGCGAACAGGTGCATCGAGTTTACTTAAATGAATTAGGTGAGATTCGTTCATTGCCGGTTCCAATCGCTGTTGTAGTCTTAACGATCGTCAAAGAAGAGCAAGCCGCAGATGAAGCGCGATATTTGCTGACTCGTACACAGCAAGCGGACTTCCCTGATCAAGAGCGCCAGAACATAATAGATGTTGTGACCTCGATTATGCTGTACAAATTTTCCAGTTTAAGCCAAACGGAGATTGGAGCAATGTTGGGACTAGATTTGACTGAGGAACCAAGGGCGATTCGGGAAGCAAAGGAAGAAGGAGAACGATCGCTGATTTTCCGACTATTGACCAAGAAAGTGGGGCAGCTTGACGAAGCGATGCGAAGCCAGGTTGCGACTTTATCCTCTGAACAGCTTGAGCAGTTGGGTGAAGCGTTATTGGATTTCGCAACAGTGAAAGATTTAGAAACTTGGCTCTGGCAGTGTTCTAGATGTGTGGATATATGGCAGAATGAAAACGATGTGTTAGAGGGCTGAGTCTAGAGATGGTCCTAGAACCTGTTCAATGTCCCGATTGCCAGAGTGTGGATGTCGTTAAGCATGGTCGCAGTGCTGCTGGAAAACAACGGTATTGTTGCCGTAACTTAGAGTGTTCCAGACGATCATTTATCTTGAACTTTAGCTATCGAGGACGACTGCCTGAAGTCAAAGCGCAAATCAGTGACATGGCAATCAACGGCAGTGGTATTCGTGATACCGCCAGAGTGTTGAAGATTAGCCCAACGACTGTGATTGAAACGCTGAAAAAAAGTCAAGCCAACTTGAACAAGTAAACACAAGTCTGCTCGAACAGCACCAACCGGATAACACGGCAGTCATGGTCGTCAGAGTCGAGGCGGCGGAGCTGGACGAGATGTGGAGTTTTGTCGAGTCAAAGCAGCATCAACGATGGTTGTGGCACGCGATTGACCATCAAACTGGAAAAGTACTTGCCTATGTGCTAGCCACCCATGAAGACTCAGCTCTTAAGCAACTTCAGCAACTGTTAGCTCCTTTTTCGATTCAGCGGTTTTACACCGATAGTTGGGGAGCTTACTTGCGATTGCTAGATGAGCAGCACCATACGGTTGGCAAAGCCAACACACAGCGCATTGAGCGGAAGCATCTAACTTTGAGAACTCGGATCAAGCGACTTGCCAGAAAGACGATCTGTTTTTCCAAGACTGAGAAGATGCATGATACTGTGATTGGATTATTCATCAACCGTCATGAGTTCGGGCGAGCAGTATAACGTTATGCCCACACATCTAGAACACTACCCTTGGCTCTCTGAGCAAGATTGAACTTTGCACAAAAAATCCTCAGGTGTCAAAGACACCTGAGGACTGCTTTCAAATTTTTAAATTAGACACCGACAGGTTGACGTTGTTCTGTCCAGCGTCCGAGGGGTTTACCGACGATCGCTAAATCGCGCATCAGTTGATCAAACGCATCAGGAGTCAGAGATTGCGGCCCATCAGAGAGCGCTTTCTTCGGATTCGGGTGAACTTCGATCATCAGCGAATCGGTTCCAGCCGCGATCGATGCCATTGCCATCGAAGGAACATATTCTGCGCGTCCGGTTCCATGGCTCGGATCAATCATGATCGGCAGGTGAGTCAATGTTCTCAGCACTGGAATCGCAGAGAGATCGAGCGTGTTACGAGCGTATTGGCGATCGAAGGTACGAATTCCACGCTCACACAAGATTACGTTCGGATTTCCTGCAGCAAGAATATATTCTGCCGCCATCAGCCAATCTTCGATCGTTGCGGCCATACCCCGCTTGAGCAGAATCGGCTTGTCTTGTGCGCCGACTTTCTTCAACAGCGAGAAGTTCTGCATGTTGCGCGCGCCGATTTGAATCACGTCTGCAATTTCTGCCAACGGTTCGAGATCAGAAGCATCCATCAATTCGGTGATGATCCCCAATCCGGTTGCTTCACGGGCAGCAGCTAATAAGCCTAATGCGCTTTCACCATGACCTTGGAATGCATAAGGAGACGTTCTCGGCTTAAATGCACCGCCTCGGAGGAATTGAGCACCAGCCGCTTTAACGCGCCGTGCCGTTTCGATGATCATTTCCTCGTTTTCAACCGAGCAAGGACCTGCAACTGTGACGATCGGGTGATGCTCTCCGATATAAATCACACCATTGGGAGTCGGGATGGCAACTTCACTCGCTTCACCATTGCGGTACTCGCGGCTTGCGCGTTTGAAAGGTTGCTCAACTCTTAAAACTTGTTCAATCCAAGCGCTAGCTTCTTGAATTTGCAGCGGATCCATTGCGACAGTTTCGCCAACTAGCCCGATCACAACTTTGTGCTTACCGACGATCTTTTCCGGGCTGAGTCCCCAACTGACGAATTCCTCAGTGAGGCGAGCAATTTCGGCTTCTGGGGAGCCAACCTTCATAACCACAATCATGTTAAAAAATCCTGCTGAGTGTATTGATTCTGTAGCGTGCTGATTGAGCTAGAATCCGCCCTGATCAGCAGTGCATTTTTCATCGTAGCCTGATCGATTGCCTAATTCTCGCTGCGCGGTTGCTTTTGTCGCGCCCGTGCTTCTTTCCAGGCTCCTGCTAAGCGACCTACATTCGTTGTAAATTCGCTCGCTCCAACGAGTCCGCCGACTCGATCTTCATCCCAAGAGGCGGATAGCACACCGTAGGACAATCCAATCACCCCTAACCCAAAAAAGAGCATACTCACCAGCACCACGGCAACATTCGGCAGTTTGTAAATGCCTTGGGTGACGATGAAGTAGCTGACCACAAATGTAGCGATACCCAGCGTGGTTGGAATGCCGCAAAAAAACGCCATCCGTCGCGCCATTCGTTGAGTCACAACTTCCGGGATGGGGGCTGGGGCTGGGGCAGCAGGTCGAGCGGCTGGCTTCTTCACCGAGGTTGGTCGTTTCTCGATTAAGCCAGATTTGCCCGACGACTTCATGCTGGCTTTCTTTTCGGGTTCGGGCGCAGGTTTAGCAGGCTTCGCTGCTTTCTTGCGTCCTGGCTCGAAAGGTAGGCGCTCTGGTTGGGGATCAGGGGTATTGGATTCGGAAGCCATTGATGATTAACCCCGGATGCCGAGGCGCGCAATGAGTTCGCGGTAGTGTGCAGCGTCACCTTTTTGGATGTAGGCGAGCAGACGCTTACGCTGACCGATCATTTTCAAAAGTCCGGTGCGAGATGCGTGGTCTTTTTTGTTGCTGCGGAGGTGAAGGCTGAGTTTGTTGATCCGCTCGGTGAGGATGGCAACTTGGACATCAGCCGATCCGGTGTCGGTTTCGTGAACTTGATATTGGGTGATGATTTCTTGTTTGCGCTCTTGTACCAGTGCCATTACGTTGTCCTGAATTGCGATGAATACGGCAGTTTACAATATTATCACAGCAATTCGGGAGCAGGATCATTGGAGCAAAATTTTGGCGCTGAAACTGGGAAGATCGATCGCACTAGGGTCAACCTCTTGCCCATCGCTCCAATCTTTCCAAGTTCCATCAGCGGGAAAATGGTCGATCGCATAATTCTCAAAATCTTGATCTGAGAAATTGGCAACAACGACCACTCTTTCTCCTGCCTCATTCCACCGCACATAGGCTAAAACTTTGCCGTTCTCATGGAAAAATTCAAGATTGTCGCTGCGTAAGGATGATTTTTCATGCCGCAGTGCGATCAGGCGTTTGTAAAAGTCAAAAAGAGGCTGATTTTTCTGAAGCAGTGACCAATCAAGTGGGTTAGGTTCAGTTGTCGTTTCGGTTTTGTACGTGTCTTGTCCGAATTCGTCCCCCATCCAGAGCATAGGAATTCCAAGGGCAGTGAATTGAATCATTGCGCCGAGTTTGATGCGATCGAGATCATCAATGCCAGCGTCTTGCAGTTCGACGATGAGATGTTCGCGATCGTGGGTTGCGAGATAGTTAATCACAGAAGTCGCACCTGCATAGCCTTGCGGTTGAGCCGCGATAGCAGATTTGAATTCGTTGAAGTCGATGTCTTTGCCAATCAGTAGATCTGTGAGAAAGTAGCGAAAGCTTTCATGCCAGCAGGCATCAAATACGCCTTGCGGTTTGCAGATTTCGCTAGAGTCGGGAATGTGTTCTGCAATGTGAAAGAACGGCTTAGGAACTTGAACCTGATCAAATAACCAGCCAAAGAATTCATCGTTCGCAATTTGGCGAACGGCATCATAACGGATACCATCAATGTGATACTCATGAGTCCAGAATTGCACGATGGCATTGACGTAGTTCCAAGTTGGGCGGATGTCGCGATCGGGGTCGTAGTTTTCGTAGCTGAGTTCAGGCCCCCAGTAGTTCGCATCGTCTTCAGGGTAATGTCGATCGTGGTAGTACCAATAATCTCGATCTATTAGCAATAACGGGCTTTCTTCATGCGTATGATTGAAAATACAGTCGATGAAAACGCGAATTCCACGCGCATGGCATTCATCGACAAAAGATTTGAAATCCGCAGGTTTGCCATAGCTACTTTCTAGGGCAAAAAAGTGTTGAGGCATATATCCCCAACGGTAATCGCCCGCATATTCAGTAATCGACATTAGCGCGATCGCATTAATGCCTAATTCGCTGAGATAATCGAGCTTTTCTAAGGCTTGTTTGAATTTCGTCGGATCAGAAGGATCGGCATTACAGAAATCAGCAATGTGCATTTCGTAGAGAACTAGATCGCGATTATCAGGGAGAAAGCGATCGTCATGTTGCCAAATAAAGGTATCTAAGATGCGTTGACCTTCTTTAATATGAACGATGCCATTTTGAGTTTTACGATCCATTTCTGTCATGTACGGATCGTTAGTTTCAATCCATTTATCTTGATGTTTAATGCGAAATTTATATTGATAATCACCATCTTTTAGCTCAAGCTGAACTCGGAAAAAGCCTGTTTCATCTTTCTCCATCGGAACGCCTTGCCAATCCGAAAAAGAACCAATAAGCTCCACTGCTTCGTTGCGAGGCGCGAAGAGATTAAACTCGATTGTCATATTGTTGAGGAGAGCATACTTTCTGGAGTATTGCTTGACTAATCAATCTCCTGCATCTCACCTGTGAGTGATTTAAAAGACTTCAATTCGAGAGATGGACAGTTTTGCTCAACTGCGATGGCTCCAGCAAAATCATCTTGAATGGATAGCTGCTGGAGATGCCATTTTCGCGATCTCGCTTCCACTGGAATCGTCTTTAATTGTGCATTCTCAATCTCTAATTCTTTCAGTTTTGAAATTCCGGTTCCAATCGCTTTGAGAAACGCTTCTTTGCAAGTCCAGTACTGAAAAAACAAAGCATGATCGACTCGAATTGCTTTGTACTCCGAAGGTAGAAAGAATCGCTGCACTAGAGCTTCTAAATCATCCATCGGTCGAATTGCTTCAACATCAATTCCCACAAGTCGATCGTAAGTGACTGCGTATAAAGCTAAATGCTGCGAATGAGCCAGATTGAATTGAATTCGCGATCGCTTGAGTGCAGGTTTTCCATACGAACTATATTCAAACTCCAGAGCCATTGGATCGGTTTGACAATAGCGGGAAAGCAGCGATCGCAAAAACGATCGCCCTGCAATAAATCGTTTGCGATGCTGCTCAAATTTAAATCGATCGGCTCTGATTTGTTCATCAGCAGATAAGAGATGAAGTTGCACCTCGTCTAAGTTCACTTGCCAAATGTGGACTTCAGAATCGCCTAACTTCATACTGCAACTTGCTCAGATGGAACAGGAGTCGATTGCTCGATCGTGGGTGGACGCAATGCCAAATAAATAAACGCTCCAAAGAACGGGACGAATGACAGAATCTTGAACACTTGTGAATCAGTTAAACCACGTCGTTTCATATCGTCTTGCAACAGAATCGGAAACAATGCACATAATAGACAAAAATCTAAACTCATTACATGAATGAATCGGCTGGTCTGCCACTGTTGCACAAAGTTAATCCAATCGCCATTCATCACTCCGTAAAGAAATAGACCAATTCCGCTGAGTGCGATCGCGCTGCCTGTAATTCGAGAATCCAAAATCTTGAGTAGCCAATTTTTCTGTCCCTGAAAGGTCGGACTTGGCTGACGGAAAATCAAATACGGCAATAACGCAAATGCACCAGTACCAAATGATGCAAGCGTAAACAGCCAAGCCGGAATTTTTTGCGATCGACCATCCAAGAATGTGATGCAACTATACGCCATCGGCAGAACGCCCATGATATTAAAGAGCGCCACAATCAAAGGATTCACCCCTGCGATCTTTCCGGTTGAGAGATTGATAATTAAATCAAACGTGTCAGGCTGCTGAGGAGGAGCAAGCGTGAAAGCATAGCTTACAAAACCGATCCATACTAAAGTCAACAGGATTTTTTTGCTCATGGCAATTACACTGAAAGTCGCTAGGGTTCATTTTTAAGCTTATGACACAATCAGAGTTCGGAGTGATTTTAGTAACCGCAAGCTCAAAGGCTCAGGCGGAAATGCTAGCGCGATCGCTGGTTGCTGCGAAATTAGCAGCCTGCGTAACACTCCTACCCGTACAGTCCGTCTACACTTGGCGAGAGGAGATTCACCAAGAAGAAGAATGGCAATTGGTCATTAAGTCAAAACTCGATCGCTTTGCTGAACTCGAAGCGAAAATCCGCGAACTTCATTCTTACGAAGTTCCTGAAATTATTGCCCTCCCGATTGTTCAAGGATCACACCCTTATTTGCAATGGATTTCTCAGCAGGTTACGCCGCAATGATTCGAGATGCTGTTGAAGCGGATTTACCCGCCATTGTTGAAATCTATAATCACGCAGTTGCGGCAAAAACCATTACGGCTGATGTTGAACCTGTATCAGTCGAGAGTCGATTCGATTGGTTTCGATCACATTCACCCGATCGCTATCCTTTATGGGTTCTAGAGCGAGACCATCAGATTGCAGGCTGGTTTGCATTTCGCATGTATTACGGTCGAGAAGCCTATCGATCGACGGCTGAAATTAGCTTGTACGTTGCACCGAAATTTCATCGACAAGGAGTTGGGCAGACTTTGCTCAAACATGCGATCTCACAATCTCCAAACCTCGGCATTAGAACGTTGCTCGGCATTGCTTTTGCTGAAAATATGCCCAGTGTTGAATTGCTGAAAAAATTCGGCTTTGCCCAATGGGGATATTTGCCCGAAGTTGCTCAATCCTGGCAGTGCGATCGCGATGTGATTATTTTGGGACGAAAGATTTAAGTTCGCAATAAATTCCGTAATGCCACCGATTGTTCAACTGTGTCATCTTGGACGAATTCCGCCATAATGAACAAGCTGTTCTCAGACATATCGATGGTTCGTCATTTCCCACTGATTAAGTTTCCGACCGCTTGGACATTAGTTCTAGTGATTACGATCGCGCTGCTATTCAATACGCCGATCGCGCGCACAACAAAGCCGCTGCATGAATTAAAAATTGTGCTGCAACTGTCAGAAACAACTTCAAATGGTCGATCACGCCGCTGGCTCACATTGCCCTTCCTAGGATCGTAAAATCAAGCAAGTCTTTGGCAATCGTTATGCCTCACTTGCTGTTTTATAAACCTTACAATGTGCTGAGTCAGTTTACCGATGACTCACCGAATCCTCGATCGACGCTAAAAGATTTCATTCCTGTGCCGAATGTTTACGCGGTCGGTCGGCTCGATCAAGACAGCGAAGGCTTGATGCTGTTGACGGATAACGGTCAGCTTCAGCACCGACTCAGCGATCCAAAATTTGAACATTCCAAAACCTATTGGGTACAAGTTGAAAACATTCCAACAGACGAAGCGATCGCTCAATTACGAAAAGGCGTAAAAATCAAGGATTATTTAACTCGTCCGGCGATCGTCGATCGACTGGCTCAGCCAGATTTACCTGATCGCGATCCACCGATTCGCTTTCGCAAAAACATTCCGACCGCTTGGCTCGAAATCACGTTAACTGAGGGACGAAATCGCCAAGTTCGCCGCATGACTGCATCTGTGGGATTTCCAACTTTGAGACTGGTTCGAGTTGCGATCGGAAAGCTTCGCCTCACAGGACTATCTCCCGGAGAATGGCGAGAATTAACCCCCGATGAACTTAGCTACCTTCGTCAAACTCAACGTTCTCGATCTGCAATTTGAGTAAGCGATTTTCATAGCGACGATTGCGGCGACGACCTTTAGCAGGTGTGGCACGTTTATGAGATCGCTTATCGTTCACTAAATGCTCGATATCCTGAGCATCGTCCCAATTTTGTAAATCGTCTGGAGAAGTTCGTCTCGTCATCGGTCCTGCTTCACACAACTACATATTTTACGAATTGTGAGAAATTTGAGCAATCCAGCGACTCGCGATCGGCATTCTCCACCCGGTTCCAAACGCGCGATCGGTAACTTTCAATCCAGGCGGAGCTTGTTTGCGCTTGAATTCCGCAATCCGAACTAATTTCGCCACTCGTTCGACGATCGCAGCGTCATGTCCGGCTGCAACGATTTCTGTTAAAGATTGATGCTGGTGAAGATAGCGATCGAGAATATCATCCAACACGTCATACTCTGGCAATGAGTCTTGATCTTTTTGATCTGGCTTCAGTTCTGCACTCGGAGGCTTGGTCAGAACATTGTTCGGAATGATTTCAGCAGAGCGATTTAACCATCCGCACAGTTTGTAGACTTGAGTTTTTGGAACATCTGCGATCGCAGCAAGTCCCCCATTCATATCGCCATACAACGTACAGTAACCAACAGCGACCTCAGATTTATTCCCAGTCGAAACGAGTAGATGTCCGAATTTGTTCGATACTGCCATCAGCAAGGTGCCGCGAATTCGAGACTGTAAGTTCTCTTCTGCCAGTCCAAAGGGCGTTCCAGCAAACAAGGGATCGAGCGTGTGGTCAAAACATTCCATTAAGGTTCCAATTGGAAATGTTTGAGTCTGAATTCCCAAATTCTCAGCGAGTGCTAGAGCATCTTGGATCGAGTGATCTGAACTATAAGGCGAAGGCATTAAAATACCGAGAACGTTATCTTTGCCTACTGCTTCAGATGCGATCGCAGCAATCAAAGATGAATCAATCCCACCACTCAAGCCCAACACAATCTTAGAAAAGCCACATTTGCGGGCATAATCTCGCACACCCAGAACTAATGCTGCCCAAAGTTCAGCTTCTTTACACTCTGGTGCAGGCGCGATCGAGCTTTTCTCGAAGTCTTGCTTTTCTGAATCGTACTCAAGCACGACCCAATCTTCTTCAAAGCTCACGGCACGTGCAATCAGTTCACCTTTTCTATCGATCGCAAGACTCGCCCCATCAAAAATCAGATCATCATTGCCACCCACCTGATTCGCATAGATCAACGGTTGATTGAACCTTACCGCTCCATGCTTCAACATTGCTTCTCGAAGCTTTTGCTTTCCAACCGTGTAAGGAGACGCAGAAAGGTTAATCGTAAAATCGACTCCTACTTGAGCTAAATCCGCGATCGGGTTCAAGTTATACGTGCGTTTTCCCCAGAATTCCTCATCATTCCAGAGATCTTCACAGATTGTGACTCCAATCCGAACGCTATCTAGCTCGAACTGATTCGGCTCATTTCCCGGTTCAAAGTAACGATCCTCATCAAAGACATCGTAGGTTGGTAGTAACCGCTTATGAAAGATTTTGAGAATGTTGCTTTTCTCAATCAGAGCGACGCTGTTAAACAGAGGCTTACCACCTGTAGAAATCGCTTCCGCATTCGGCTCAACTGTTCCGATTAGCACTGCTACACCTTCAGGCAAACTTGATGCGAGTTGAGAAAGCTGCTGTGCCATTGTTTCAACAAAGCTTGGATGCAGCAGTAAATCGCGAGGAGGATAGCCGCAAAGTGAAAGTTCTGGAGTCAGTAACAAACGAACACCTTCGGATGCTGCGCGGTGAGCTGCTTTGAGAATTTTGTCCGCGTTACCTTGGAGATCTCCGATCGTCGGATTGAGTTGTGCGATCGCAATTTTCATGATGGTGTGGAATTCAAAGTTTGCAAGATTTCTAGAATTTTCGGTTTGAGACTAGGCAATTCAATTTCGATAATTTCCCAAACAATCGCCAGATCAACTCTTAGATAGTCATGAACAAGTACATCTCGAAATCCAGCCATTCTTCGCCATGGAACATCTGGATGAGCTTGTCTAAGTTCTGGAGAAAGGTTTTTAGTTGCATCGCCAATTACTTGAAAGTTCCGAATAACGGCATCTTGAATTAAAGTTGATGCTGAAAATGCGTCTTGTCCAGCAGTAGTATATTCTTCAATTCGGGCAACACATTCTGCAATGCAGGTCATGTTTAAGCCATCGTCAATCATAAGGAAACTGCCTCTTTCAAGACACGATCGCGAATCCGCTCATGCAGCATTTTCTCAGTTGCAACATCCACTTCTCGCCCTAGTAGATCTTCAAGATCTTGAATTAATCCAACAGGAAACCAGGAGCTATGTTTTTCACCCATATCCACTAAGAAATCAATATCGCTCTTACTATTTGCTTCATGACGAGCAACGGAGCCAAAAACTCTGATATTGTAAGCTCCGTGCTTACGCGCGATCGCTAAAATCTCTTCTCGCTTATCGGCTAGTAATTCTTCAATCCCAAGTCCCATAATTTCAACACTCAAATAAACACTAAAGGCTTATCTTTTAGTGGCGCAAATGCCTCAGCATCAAAGCGATATAGACTTGCCGGTCGCCCCGCTCCTCTGGAAACTTTTACCCCAGTATCTGAGAGAAACCCAAGCTTGAGTAAGCGCGATCGAAAATTAGAATAATCTGAAAAGTTTTCTCCCAACACAGTCGTATAAAGCTGAAACAAATCACTCAGCGTAAACAGTTCAGGCAATACATCAAACGCAACCGGGCTGTACTCTAATTTGTTTCTTAAACGTCGATGACCATACTCCAAAATCTTGTTGTGATCAAAGGCAAGTTCAGGTAATTGATCCACAGGATACCAAGCTATTCCGCTCACCCCATCTGCAATCAGTTCAGCTTCTGCAAATCGAACTAACGCAAAATAGCTCACCGATAGATACCGCACGTCATAACTATCTTTCGCCTCACGCGGATCGCGATCGGGGCCACCAAACGTATAAAGCTGCTCCAAATAGAGATTACGCGCCCGAATCTTCTCTGACAGAATTCGATACGCCGCATCTTCTAGCGATTCCCCTTGGCGAACCAGTGTCCCAGGCAAACTCCACTGACCCAAAAACGGCTCCTCATGACGCATCACGAGCAAAACCAGTAATCGATTTTGCGCCGTATCGACTGAGAAAATCGCGTTATCGACTCCCACCCTGAAATCTGCAAGTTTCTCTCCTATTAATGAACTGGTTGTTTTTCGATGTGTGCGTGGCATGGATACAATTGCTCCCGATCGATATAAGCCTGAATTGAAGCGGTCACCCCAGATAAGTCACAGCCTTCGCGATATGCCGTTGAAGAAACATCTGGAACACTTGCCGGGGCAATCTCAGTCTTCGCGCCCAAAGTCTTCAACTGCTCCAAATCTTCTTGAGTAAATGAATAGCGCGATCGCGGAATCACTAGCACTTGAACACGCTGCAACAATTCTTGAGCACGATACCATTTCGATAATTGCCTCGCGACATCAAATCCGACCACTAACGTTAATTCTGCATTCGGATAGCGTTGCTGAATGCGATCGACCGTAATCAGAGTTCTCGGATGGCTCAATTCTGGATGCACTTCCACGTTGGCACAAGCTAACTCATCCACCAAAATTTTCAGCATCTCGGTTCGATAACTCAACTCAGTTTGCTGAGATTTAAACGGATTGTCGGCGGCCCAAACTGCAACGTGATCAAATCGCTGCGAGAGCCAGCGCAAAATCTCTAAATGTCCCGTCGTAGGCGGATCGGCACTTGTTCCAAATAACGCGATTCTCATGCGTGGCGGCTCCGGGTACGATCGGTTAACTCAGATAACGCTTGGGATAGTTCGACTGGAATCGATACCGGGTTTTCAAGACATCGAACCGCTTTTGGCAATCGCGCAACATTGACCGTTGCCCGATCGCGAATTTCAGCAATCGTCTCCGGTTCATTGACTCGCTCTCCCTGCTTCAAGACTAATTGTAATAAGGGAATTTCACCATTCGCAGCTTCTGTGATTAAACCTAAGCGATCGCCGTTTTCACCTCGAAAAATTTGCTTGCGCCCTGGATAAGTCATCTTTCCAGTTGCTTCCTTCATCACAGGAATGCCATCAATTTCGACCAATTTATAAACGCCATTCACAGGCGCACCTGTGACAAGTTGCGTGCCTAAGCCATACCCCTCAATACATGCACCCTGAGCTTTCAGTTCCGCAATCCGATATTCATCTAAATCGCCACTGGCAAAAATTGGAACGCCAGGCAGCAGCGATCGTACTTTTCTCGAGAGATCAACCAAGTCACCTGAATCAAGCCGCACACCCGAAAGCTGAATTTCTCCGGCTTGAAGCTGTTTAGAAAGCATTTCCGCCGCCGCGATCGTGTCATAGGTATCAATTAATAATGGCGCACCTGGAAAGTAGCGATGAAAAGCTTGAAACGCTTGAGATTCAGTACCTTCGATCGCACCCAGCGCCATCACCAACGAATGCGCCATCGTTCCAGCAGGTTTACGATCCAGCTTCAAAGCTGCCAAAACATTTGAAGTGGCATCAAGTCCGCCTGCTAATGCCGCTCGGGCTGCCCAAACTGAGGCTTGTGGACTAAACGCCCGCCGAGTTCCAAACTCTAGCAATGTCGCATCTTTGCCTGCAATATCTCGCAGCCGCGCCGCACGAGTTGCAACCAAAGTTTGATAATTAATCACATTCAGCAAATAAGTTTCCACCAATTGCGCTTGCCACAGCGGAGCTTCAACTCTCAAAAATGGCTCATTGGCAAAAATTGCTGTCCCTTCTGGAACCGCCCACACATCTCCTTCAAAGCATGCTGTTTCTAGCACCGTCCAAAATTCAGCGGGCGCATCGTCAAAAATCCCGGTGGCTTGCAGTGCTGAAATTTGATCTAAGCTAAATCGAAAACTTTCTAAATAATCTAACGCTTGTGCGAGACCCATCGCGATCGCGTAACCAAAACCTTTGGGCAAGCGTCGCGCTGAAAGCTCAAAACTGGCACGTCGTTGATCCAAACCCTCGCCCACATAACAAGCTGACATTGTTAACTGATATAAATCAGTGAGCAGACTGTAATCTTCAGGTTGAATTGTCAGTTTAAGGTCTTCCACCCAAATCCTCCTTAGATGCAAAAGGGTTGTGAGAGTTAGGGGGCAGTTGAAAGCGCTTCTTCATCTAAATTATAGTTAATTTAACCAAAAGTCAAGCGACCCTTTCTGATTTTTCTAGCGAATTTATGTGCGATGCGCGGCGCATTATAGTGAATTCGACAAAAATCAGCCTCTCGATTTGTAAAGAAATTGTCGCGATCGCGCCTGTTCTCCCTCTTCATTTATGTTGCTATTTAAAACAAAAATACAAAGCTTTAAGAAACACCGAAAAAAGCCTGTTCTTTCTAACAAATTGATGCGATCGCTAGTCATTTTTTCTTGAAATCCTGATAATTGACTCAGTAAGAGATCATTCACCCATTGAATTGGTTGACCTAGAAACTTCAGAGGTGATTTCATGAGCGTTCCAAAAGTTGTAGTAGACGTAGTAGACTATTTCTCCGGCGCATTTGGTCGAATCTTCGGTTTAAGAGATGACCAGTATCCAGAGTCAGGAGTACAGCCATTTAGTGGAGATGTTTACGATCGGAAACACGCCAAAAAAGATTTTGAGCGTTAAATTAACTTCTAAATTTGTCTTGAAAAAATCGGCGCAATTGAAACTTGCGCCGATTTTTTGATCGATGAACACAACCAATCTCAAAATGGTATAAGAACAGAATCAAAACTGTATCTGCTCTAAGCGAATGACTGAACTCGATTTTGTCTTACTGACGGTCTATTTTTTGTGCGTTACTTACGTCCTCTACCAAATCGTCAATTCATTCAACGATGAAGTGATGGTCTGGCTCGACGAGGACGACTTAAAGCAGCAGCTCGCCGACCAAAATCTAACTGATGCCGTTGGCGTTAGCTTTAAGTTCAACAGTCGCTATGAATATCACAACCTGGAAAAGCTACAAATCCGAATCAATAACAAAACGAAAGATCGGGCGCTCTATGTCGATTGGGACTACTGTGTCTTAACCGAACAGTACGATAAGCGATCGCGTCGGGTCACCCGTTCCGTTCCTGGCGACTCGACTGATCTATTTCAGCGTCAAGTTTTCAGCGTCATTGCTCCTGGAAAAACCCTCTTCGAGGACATCTTTGCAGAAGACATGATGGCTCGCAAAGATAGCACGATCAAAGCAAGCAAAACTTTACTAGACTTTTCAGAACCCAATAAAAAAGCCCCCGAAGCCAAGAAAAAACTCTACAAAAACTTCGTCAATAGCAAAGAACCGTTCCAGTTCGATCTCGATCTCGTCTTGCGCTTCATCGGTTTCGGCACATCTCCAACCGGCGATCGCATTCGCCTCGTCTGCCGCTTCAACGTCCGCAAACTCGACTGGACAGCCGGACTTCCCTGGAATCCTAAGATGCCGTAGGAGCTAGGGAAAATAACGAAGCCCAAAATCATGATTCTTCTACCCCACTCCCCATCTCCCCACTCCCCCTCAATCAGCTAGACTAAACAACAGAGAAGAGTCAGCGCGGCGGTTGCGGATTTAGTTTTTCTAAATCTGAGGAAAGTCCGGACTCCCAAAAACCCAGACTTGCTGGATAACGCCCAGTGCGCGTGAGCGTGAGGATAGTGCCACAGAAAGATACCGCCAACTCCGTTGGTAAGGGTGCAAAGGTGCGGTAAGAGCGCACCAGCAATATCGAGAGGTATTGGCTCGGTAAACCCCGGTTGGGAGCAAGGTCAGACGAAACAAAGGTTGGGTTTTTTCCTGTTTCGGCGAATTGTTTGCGGACATGTCTGCGGACGATTGTGAACCGCTTGAGGTTGAAGGTAACTTCAATCCCAGATAGATAACTGCCCTCTCTATATCTTTGATATGAAGAGAACAGAATCCGGCTTATGTCTAACTCTTCTCGACCCGCTTCTAAACTCGTGGAAAACACGGACTTTTCCCTCGATCGCGCGCCCGATACTGAGAATCACTCCCTTCAGAAATTGTGATCCGCGCTTTTCTTCTTGAACTTACTTTAAACAGTGGGAACCAATATGTAGATTCAGCAAAGTCCATGAAAGTTAAGCAATGAGTTGGGGTTGCCTGGTCTACTATAAATGTGCTAAACGTCCGCGTCTGAGCCGTTCGTCAGTCAATCGCCCACTTGCACCCCCGTAGGGTAAGTCTGTGAAAAGTCAAGCTTCTACACTCGAACTCCCGAAGCATTCCGAGGTATGCCCGTCCTCAGAATCCCTGCTCGCAATTAGCGAACATAAAAAGAGCGGTTTAATCCTCTGTAAGCAATATCACGCAGAGTTTGCCGGACCCGGTGCAGCAGTGAATTGCGGCGTCGAACCGATTTATCGCGCTGTGATTGCGATCGGGTCTCCTGAATTAATTCCGACTCAAACCTTTGACGAACGTCGGCGAGCCTATGGACGAAGAATTCAGTGGGGACGATGGCTTCAGAAAATCGTCGAACATCCTGACCCGATGATGCGGGCGGAAAAATTATTAGCCGGATTTGAAGAATTTTTTGGGCGGCAAGTCGTGATTGGCTTACCCAGCGAAGTGTTAGCGCTTTTAGCGGGTGTCTTTCCGGGCACGATCGAGCAAGTTAGAGTCCAACACTGGCGGGGCAGCAGAACTGGAACGATGTCATTTCTCCCCGGTTCAGATCAGCTAAAAGTCACCACGATTTCGATGAATCGGCATGAAACGCCGGAAGTGCCCTTACTGACAAGCGCAACCGTTAGCGAAATCGAGCGCACCTATGCCGTTTTGAAATCCGCTTAAATTTGTCGGAGTGTCCTTTCACCCCTACGATGGGAACAGCCTGATTTTTTACTGATCCCATGTCTCTTGCCTACCCGCGCCGTCAGCAGGAACTCCACGCACTGGCTCAACGATTAGGGCTATCAAAGCTCGACGCGATCGACTGGAATTTGATGGATCTCGCGCTGATTCACATTACCTTCTCAGCCGAACGAAACTACGAACAGCTTGAATTCGTAGGCGATGCAGTGGTGAAATTAGCAGCTGCCGAATTTCTGCTCAAGACTTATCCGGATTTGAAAGTCGGAGAATTTACTGCAATTCGATCTGTTCTAGTGAGCGATCGTATTCTTGCCAAAATTGCAGATTCCTTTGGCTTCGATCGTTATCTTCTCGTCGCATCGAGTGCCAAATCTGATCCGGCTGGACGTGATTCTCGGCTTGCCGATTCTCTCGAAGCCGTTCTTGCAGCACTTTACCTAAGCACTCATAACCTCAGTTTGATTCATCCTTGGCTCGATGAGCAATTTCACCCCCTTGCTGAAGAAATTCTCGCTGATCCGGCTCGGCAAAACTACAAAGCTGCTTTGCAGAACTGGACACAAGGGCATCAGAAAACGCTCCCTGAATATCGCACTCAGGAAATGGGGAACACTCACAATGATCCGAACCGCTTTGTTTCAGAAGTCTGGATTCAAGGACGCTGTATGGGACAAGGAACAGGTCGATCGCGCAAAGCTGCCGAACAAGCAGCCGCGCAAGAGGCGTTTTTGGTGCTGAGCGGTCAGGAGACTTAACCAGCCCAAGATTTTAAGAGGTTGGTTATGTCAGAGCAAACAGCGATCGCACTGCTTGGCGTTGGACGTTGGGGAGCGCATCTTCTGCGGAATTTTCTTCACAATCCCAGAGCGCGAGTGGTGGCAGTCGTCGATCCCTGCCTTGAGCAATTAGAAGCGATCGCGAAACGGTTTGAATTAGACGTTTTCTGCACAACGCAGTGGCAAGACGTTTTAGAAATGAATGGATTAGATGCAGTTGCAATTACTACTCCCGCCACGACTCACAATTCTCTAATCACAGCCGCCCTGAAACAAGATCTGCACGTCCTCGCAGCGAAGCCGCTGACGTTAAGTTTTGCAGAATCAGTCCAACTTTGCCGTTTAGCTGAGCAACAACAGCGTCAACTCGTTATCGATCACACTTATTTGTTCCATCCTGCGGTGTTGCGGGGTCGAGAATTCGTCCAATCTGGCAAACTTGGGCAGTTGCGATATGGGTATTCAACGCGATCGCATCTCAGCCCCGTTCGCTCTGATGTCGATGCAATGTGGGATTTAGCGATTCACGATATTGCCATCCTAAATTTTTGGCTCGGTGAAACGCCTTGCCAAGTTGAAGCAAAAGGATCGACTTGGTTACAAGCAGGGTTAGCCGATACCGTTTGGGCGACTTTGACGTATCCTTCTGGCTTTGAAGCAAGACTGCATTTAAGCTGGCTCAATCCAGACAAACAGCGGCGATCGTGTCTTGTTGGCGAGAATGGCAGTTTGATTTTTGACGAACTCGCTCAAGATCAATTAACTGTACAGTGGGGAAAATTTGACGAGAAATTTAGACCGATCGCACAAAGCCGCGAAATTCTTCAACTACAAAATCAAGAACCGCTGCAACAAGTCTGCAATCATTTCCTAGACTGCGTTCAGCACAATCGAACTTCAGCAATTTCTTCAGGTTGGCTCGGTGCGGGGTTAGTCCAAACTTTAGTCGCACTTTCTGAATCGATGCAGGCAAATGGCAAAGCGATCGATATTCTAAAAATTTAGCCCTCTCAAATCACAGCACGATACTCTGAGAACAATTCGTTTTCAGTTTGTTATCGTGACTCCGACTTTCGTCCGACGCATTCCCCCTCAATTCTCACCGGATTATATTCTCTCGCTCACGGCTGAAGAGAGAACGCGATCTCGCTTTCTCTTCCAATCTGATGACGGGCAAGAAGTGTATCTCAATCTTCCCAGAGGCACAACGCTCAAAGATGGCGACTGGCTGGAATCCGATCAGGGAAAATTCGCCAAAATTCAAGCAAAGCCTGAACCCGTTCTCACCGTTACAACCTCACAGTCATTAGATCTGCTCCAAGCTGCCTATCACTTAGGAAATCGCCACGTTCCGCTAGAAATTAGTAGCGCGTATTTGAGACTTTCACCTGATCCAGTGCTGCAAGACTTGTTAGAACATCGCGGACTCCAAGTGAAATCTGAAATCGTTCCCTTTCAACCCGAATCCGGTGCGTATGGACACTCTCACTAAGCTTTTGCAATTGGCAAGTCCTGCTTTGCCTGTTGGCGCATATAGCTATTCAGAAGGATTAGAAACTCTCGTACATACAGGTGTGATTCACGATGTCGATGCTCTCGAACATTGGATCATTCAAGAATTAAACTATGGTGCAGTTCGGCTCGAAGCAGCCATGATGCTGCGATCGTATCGCGCCACACTGAATCAAGAGTTCGATCGCGTTCTGGAGTGGAATCAATGGTTTACCGCTGCTCGCGAAACCGAAGAACTGCGA
Organism: Leptolyngbya sp. FACHB-1624; assembly: GCF_047649235.1. Lineage (NCBI taxonomy): Bacteria > Bacillati > Cyanobacteriota > Cyanophyceae > Leptolyngbyales > Leptolyngbyaceae > Leptolyngbya > Leptolyngbya sp. FACHB-1624. Next base: position 4,953,735 of record NZ_CP180258.1, on the reverse strand, counting down.
TCGCAAAGTCTACAAATGGGCGGTTCACTTTTACGATTATTCCGCGCGCTCTATCCCGAACCAATTCCAAATTTTCCAGACGGGTGCAATTTCGCTATCGCGTTCGGACTCGTCGCGGCACTCTGGGAAATTGAAGAATCCTCGGCGCTTCTTGCCTATCTGCACAGTTGGGCAACCAATCTCGTCAGCGCAGGCGTGAAATTAATTCCATTGGGACAAACTTCTGGGCAAAAGTTGCTGCTGAAGTTAGGCGAAGAGATGGGGAAAAGTACGATCGCGGATCTAAGCGATGATGAGCTTGAAGCGTGTGGCTGGGGATTCGCGATCGCCAGCATGTCTCATGAAACGCTCTACAGTCGATTATTTCGGAGTTAGTCAAAATTCTACAGCGTCTTGAAAAATCTCAAAACATGAGTTGAGTCCATCCTTGCTCACTCAGATTTGCGCTTCAATTTCTTCGCAGTGTCATAGACAACAAACGATCGCACAATAGGAAAAATTGCTTAATCATCTGTAACCCTTCAATGATAAGCTAACTCTTGGCGAATCCGCGCAACCCGTGTATTCACACGGTCTATTCACAAATAGTAGAACCACAACTTGTAGGGCGTTCTTCATGGTCACCACCGCAGAGAAAACAAACATCGGTTACATCACACAAATCATCGGTCCCGTATTGGACGTTCGATTTCCCGGTGGCAAAATGCCCCGAATCTACAACGCACTCTCCATTTCGGGTCAAACCGAATCAGGTCAACACGTTTCAGTGACCTGCGAAGTGCAACAACTTTTGGGCGATAACCAAGTTCGTGCGGTGGCAATGAGTTCCACCGATGGTTTAGTTCGCGGCATGGAAGTTGCAGACTTGGGCGCACCGATCAGCGTCCCCGTTGGAACCGCAACTTTAGGACGAATCTTTAACGTATTGGGCGAACCTGTGGACAACCAAGGTCCGGTCAATAACACTGAAACTTCTCCGATTCACCGCCCCGCTCCGAAACTGACCGAACTCGAAACGAAGCCGTCAGTTTTTGAAACTGGAATTAAGGTGATCGACTTGCTCACGCCCTACCGTCGTGGTGGAAAAATCGGTCTGTTCGGTGGTGCGGGTGTCGGCAAAACCGTCATCATGATGGAATTGATCAACAACATCGCAACGAATCACGGTGGAGTATCCGTATTCGCAGGTGTAGGTGAGCGGACTCGTGAAGGAAATGACCTTTACAACGAAATGATCGAGTCTGGCGTAATCAAAAAAGACAACCTGAACGAATCGAAAATCGCTCTGGTGTACGGTCAAATGAACGAACCACCGGGAGCACGGATGCGCGTCGGTCTGTCAGGATTGACGATGGCAGAATACTTCCGCGACGTGAACAAGCAAGACGTATTGCTGTTCGTTGACAACATCTTCCGGTTTGTGCAAGCCGGTTCTGAAGTATCCGCACTCTTGGGTCGGATGCCGTCTGCGGTAGGATATCAGCCGACTTTGGGTACAGACGTAGGGGACTTGCAAGAGCGGATTACCTCGACGACCGAAGGTTCGATCACTTCGATTCAAGCAGTTTACGTACCTGCGGATGACTTGACTGACCCCGCACCTGCAACCACCTTCGCTCACTTGGATGGAACCACCGTTCTTTCCCGTGGTTTGGCTGCAAAAGGAATTTATCCAGCGGTAGATCCATTGGATTCGACTTCGACCATGTTGCAACCCAGCATCGTTGGAAACGACCACTACGATACGGCTCGTGCAGTTCAATCGACACTGCAACGCTACAAAGAATTGCAAGATATTATCGCGATTCTTGGTTTGGACGAATTGTCGGAAGACGATCGTTTGACCGTTGCTCGTGCACGTAAGATTGAGCGCTTCTTGTCTCAGCCGTTCTTCGTGGCAGAAGTCTTCACCGGATCTCCTGGTAAGTATGTAACCCTGGAGAAAACCATCGCAGGCTTCAAGAAGATCTTGGCTGGTGAATTGGATGATCTGCCAGAGCAAGCATTCTACTTGGTTGGCGACATCGATGAAGCGATCGCGAAAGCAGAAAAAATGAAGGCGGGCTAATTGCCAGGAAAATCTGAATTGTGAAGGGTGAACTCTCATCCTTCACCGCTTCTCATTTCACCCTTTACCTTCATTTTTTACTATGGCTTTAACTGTTCGTGTAATTGCACCAGACAAAACAGTCTGGGATTCTTCGGCTGAGGAAGTGATTCTTCCTAGCACTACAGGGCAGCTGGGCATTCTCTCAGGTCACGCTCCCTTGCTGACGGCTTTAGAAACGGGCGTTCTGCGCGTTCGGGCTGAGAAAAATTGGGTTCCGATCGCAGTGATGGGCGGTTTTGCGGAAGTCGAGAAGAATGAAGTCACGATTCTAGTCAATGGGGCAGAACGTGGTGAAGATATCGATCGGACTGCTGCTCAAACTGCTTACGCGGACGCACAAACCAAATTTGCTCAAGCAGAACAAGGTGGATCTAAAGAAGACCAATTGAAAGCAACTCAAGCATTGAAGCGTGCGCGCGCTAGATTGCAGGCTGCTGGTGGTCAGGTTTAACTTTAAATTTGAAGTCTTCAATCAACGTTGAGAGGGTACGATCGTACCCTCTTTTTCTGCTTTAAAGCAGCGTTATCAAGTGCTAGATAGAGAAGACAATTAAAAAATTGGGTGGTTTCGAGAGAGGGTTTGTATGAGTTCTTCTATGTTCTTGGAACGACAGGTTACGATACAGTTGAACCATCGGGTTGAATCATAGAATCCGTGATCGCACCTGTCATTAAAGCACTACTCATTTCAGCGCGTGTAAAATTCGCACGAGTCAGATTTGCCTGACGCAAATCAGCACGTCCCAAATAAGCGGCGACTAAAACGGCATCCATTAAAATTGCATTCTGCAAATCCGCACGACTTAGATCTGCTTGATTCATTTGAGCGCGCGTCAGATTCGCACGATCGAGCTTCGCTTTATGTAATTTTGCATGGTTTAAGGTCACTTCTGAGAGATTCGCTTGGCTGAGGATTGCTTGATTGAGAATCGATCGATTCATCTTTGCGTCTCTGAGGCTCGCTTGAGTCAGATTTGCCTCGCTCAGGTTCGCATCGGTCAGAAAAGCACCGCGTAAAATTGCCTCACTCAAATTCGCTTGCGCCAAGTTAGCCTCTCTCAAACTCGCTTCGCTGAGATTTGCACCTGCGAGATTGGCGCGACTTAAATCCGCTCCACTCAGATTTGCGCCGCGTAAATCCGCCCCACGTAAATCGGCTCCGCGTAGCGTTGCGCCTTCATAAGCGCGTTTCTCCTCTCTAAAATTTGCGCCGCGTAAATCCGCCCCGCGCAAGTCGGCTCCGCTAAAATTTGCATTTCGCAAATCCGCTCCACTAAAATTTGCATCTAATGCGATCGCGAGTGAAAGGTCAGCCCCACGCAAATCGGCTCCACAGAGAATTGCGCCGTGTAAATCTGCATCCCGTAAATTCGCATTGAGTAAATCGGCTTGACTGAGATTTGCACCGCTCAGGCTCGCTTGCAACAAGTTTGCCTGGCTCAGATTTGCGCGATTGAGAAAAGCTAGAATTAAAACTGCATGATTGAGATCTGCCTGAGCCAAATTGGCGCCAATTAAATCCGCCCCTATCAAATTAATTCTGCTTAAATTTTGACTCGAAAAGTTGAGTTTTCCGGCATCATACTGTCGCATCAATTCTTGAGCATTCATCGTCATGCAGCCCTACAAAGATCTTGATGTTCAGTTTTCCCAACTTCTAGGAAAATGCGCGAGTCGATCGTGCAATTGTTGTATCTGCAAGACTACTCACGCTAGAGACTTGTTGCAATTTTTGCCGGAGATCGTTGTAATCCTTTTTCAGAGATCTGATTAGCACAGGCACAATCTCTAGATAAGTATCTGGATCTCGCAGTTGGCTCGCTTTACTATTTAAAAGCTGCTGGAGTTCCTCGATCGTTGCCGATTGAATCACAACGGTTCGCAGTAATCCATCTAAGCTATAAAGTTTGAGATTTGACCAATCTTGCTCACAAAACTCGAACAAATAGTAAACGGATGAAAACAGTAAAACCTTTGTCTGTAGAGGGTTTACAGATTTGAGAATCGCACACCGAACATCAAATAAGTCAATCGGATCACACAGCGCTAAATTGTCTGCTGGTTGATCATTGCCATACAGGGGTTCTACTTCACGAATAATGATCTCTGCAATCAATGCATACTCAACCGATTTATTCAAAGTCTTCACCATTTTATTCAACCCCGATCGCAGTTCTGCAGTGGTGGGATACTGTTTGATCAAAGTATCAATCAGGTCCGGAAGAGCGGTTTGTTCAATGATGTAAGAATTCGCTTCCCAATATTTTTTACAAGTGTAGATAAGAAGCTTCTTGATGCGATGAATGTTGATATCTTGTTCTAATTTCGTGGATCGCCGTGACGCGCTAACCATCGTGACCGCACCTTCGGCATAAAGTCCCTCTAGAACAGAAAGAATGATTTGTCCAATTGCGGCATATTCTTTGGATTTATTCAGCGTTCCGATTTGATGAGTCAGACGAGAGCGCAATTGGTCGAGTGTCGGATACGCGATTCTGACTTCTTCGATCAGTGATCTCCACTGGCTAGCATCGAAAAGGGACATCTCACTCTCCCAATGATTTCGACACACGTAAACTAGTAACTTTTGAATCCGAATTGCACTCGGATCTTGGTCAAACTGATTCACGATTGGAGCAATCGGATCGTTCATCTCTTTCTGGGTCAAAGCTCATCATTGGTTAGAATGCCCGAATCAGTGCTGGTCTTAACGAGAGTAAAATGCGATCGCATTGCTGCTGCCGTTTTCCTGAAATCAGTACTATTGCTATTGCTGTTCCTTTTGCCTGATCCACCCGTCAATATCAACTCAAAATTATTTATCCCCGCAGTTGGATCATTTGACGTGAAGAGAGCACGATAGATCACTCTTAGAAATATCTGAAAATATGGCACGAGTAGCGATCCTACTAGTAGAAACCTCGTGATCGACAAAGACGCACTTTTCAGGTCTTACAGCAGCATCTCACTTGGCTATTAAATTCCGACTGAGAAGAGGTTAAGGGGCTATTAACTGAGGATAAATTTAGAATGGTCAGCAAAAACTTTTGCGCTGGCAGGATCGCCACTCGTGATGGATAATAATGATCCTCCAGACATCATTGTTTATGGCTACTTATACTGTCGAAATTTCACATCAAGGTCAGATCTACACGATCGAAGTGCCCGACGATCGCACGATTCTCAGTGTTGCGAATGACGATAAAGGTTTGAATCTCCCTGTATCCTGTACAGCGGGCGTTTGTACGACCTGTGCTGCGTTGATTACAGAAGGCACAGTTGATCAAACAGACGGGATGGGTGTAAGCCCCGATTTACAAGCGCAAGGATATGCGCTGCTTTGTGTCTCGTATCCGCGATCGAATATCAAACTCGAAACCGAAAAAGAAGAAACCGTTTACAAAAAGCAATTCGGACAGCAAGGATGATCACGGATTTTATTACGATCGAACTTTCTTTAGCTCCCGTTCGAGAGTTACATCCACTTATCGAACAAAAACTGCGTCAATTCGGTGAGCCTCTGCGGTGGGCAATTACTCGAATTGATGCAAATACAGTTGAAATCGAAGCGGTCGTGACTCGTGAATAAACCATCATTTACGGTTGGGCTGATTGTTCCAACTGGGATTGGAGCTGCAATCGGCGGATATGCAGGGGATGCAATGCCTGTCGCGCGCGCGATCTCGGAAGTTGCAGATTGTTTGATCACGCACCCCAATGTTCTCAACGGCGCACAACTCTACTGGAATCTACCGAATGCACTTTATGTAGAAGGCTATGGGTTAGATCAGTTCGCTGCTGGACATTGGGGACTGTTACCCACTACCTCGAATCGGATTGGCTTGATTTTGGATCAAGCTATCGAACCTGATCTGAAACTAAGGCATTTACAAGTTGCGGATGCTGCAAGAGCCACATTAGGACTAAATATTTTGGACTATGTGGTCACAGATCAGCCTTTGAATGTTGAACTAAGAACGGCAAAGTCCGGCGCGACCTGGGGCACGATCGAGCATCCTGATAGCTTATTGAGAGCAGCTGAGAAACTCATTCAGGCTGGAGCCGATGCGATCGCAGTTGTCGCTCGATTTCCTGACGATACAGGTAGTGAAGCATTGCAGAACTATCGACATGGGCAAGGTGTAGATCCGCTATCTGGAGCAGAAGCGGTGATCAGTCATCTCATTGTGCGCACATTTCATGTGCCTTGTGCACACGCGCCTGCTTTGTCTGCGTTACCCCTTGATCCTGATCTCTCTCCGCGATCGGCAGCGGAAGAATTAGGACATACTTTCTTACCTTGTGTCTTAGTCGGCTTGAGTCGTGCGCCACGATTTACAGAATTTCCTAAGGCTCATGCAATTTGGGCGGATCAAATGAATGCTTTAGTGATTCCTGCTTCTGCCTGCGGAGGGAGTGCAATCTTGCATCTCAGTCAGACACGCACGCGAATTATTGCCGTGCAAGAGAACCAGACAAAGCTTAATGTTTCCGCAGAAGCTTTGGGAATTCGCGCAACAATCGTCAAATCTTATTTAGAAGCGATCGGGATTTTGATCTGCGATCGTGCAGGGATCAACCCGACAGCGTTAAGTCCAGAAATCGCTGCTCTCAAACGGTTCGATCAATCGATTCGGGGATCGCAACTTACAGGAATTTAGCCTCTAGTTTCCTTTCGAGCGCTTGAGTTATACTGTGAGCCTTAAATCAAGCACCTTAAATTTACTGTGGCACAACAAATTCCTGATACGCCGGAAATGCAGCCGCTAACTCGTACCCAAGTTCTCATTGCAATGGGGGTAACCGCGGTTGTTCTATTAGTTGTTTCTAAAATTTGGCTTCATTTTAGCCAGTTATCAATGTTGCCCGTTCGCTTCTCAGTTCAAGCCTTGCTTGAAGGACTAGCATTAGGCGTTGGCATCTCGATTGCCAGTGCGATCGTCTACCGGATTTGGGGAGAGTATCGCAGAAGTGCGGATCAATATCTCACGATGGTGATCAAACCCCTGCTCGTTCCTGATCTGCTTTGGCTTGGGTTACTTCCCGGGTTAAGTGAAGAACTCTTATTTCGAGGGGTCATGCTGCCAGAGTTTGGCTTAGATGAGCTTGGCGTTCTGTTATCAAGCCTCTGTTTTGGAGTCCTGCATATGAGCAATCTTAAACAATGGTCGTATGTCGTATGGGCATCCTTAGTCGGCATAGCATTAGGTCTGAGTGCCGTTTGGACAGGAAATCTCTTAGTCCCGATTGTGGCGCACATTCTGACGAATCTCGTTTCTGGCGCAACTTGGAAATTGAGCAACCGCGACTAATCTACTGTCAATCTTTGCATTAACACGCCCTGAGTGTACTTTAGGGCGTGTTTTTTTGGGTTATCCCATTCAAAAGTGTCAATCTTCGACTTTTGTCTTTAACTCTTCAAATTAGTGCGCTATTTTTTGTAGTCTAAGTTACTCTACAAAGACACTAATTTCAAAATTCAAATTGAATCGATCCAGGTTTCTTTGATTCCTCCGCAATATTTCGGAGAAACATCACAATTTCAAATTTCTTCAAAAAACCACTGCAATTCCCCGGATCTAATTCTTAAAATGAGTTAGTGTAACTGTACAACTCAGTGAAAGTTCTGGACAGTTACTTAAGCAAAAACCGATTACTATACCGCCTTTCCACCGTGTTGTTTCTTCCGTATAGCTACTGAAATTCAGCGAAAAAACGGACTCATTTCAATTCATAAACTAAGCCTTGATAAAGTGCATAAAAAACAATCAAAAAAGCGTTATTTTACTGAACCAAACTCAAACATTTCGATTACAGTAGGTTGCAGTTGAAGATGACTTTCCGAAAAAATTAAAGACCCAGCGTAACCTGACAATGGCAACTAAATTACCCACTGACTCCTTTCCGGTTGACTCAGTTGTAACTGAGGGCGATATCGATCTTTCCGAACTCGAGTCTCTCGAAAATGAAGATCTTTCACCCGAAGCTTTGGCGAAATCGCTGCGTGGTAAAACCAGCGAATATTTAGGTCTATCAGATGACTCGGTTGGAATGTTCCTGAGAGAGATGGCACGCTACCCCCTTTTAACTCAGGCACAAGAGATTGAACTCGCTAGAGAAATTTCAAAAGGTGGAGTCATAGGAGAGCGAGCAAAGCGGAAGTTAGTCCGGGCAAATTTGCGCTTAGTTGTTTCGATCGCGAAAAAGTACCTGAATCGGGGCGTACCTTTCTTAGATCTAATTCAAGAAGGGGCGATGGGTCTGATGAGGGCTGCTGAAAAGTTCGATTACGAACGGGGTTATAAGTTCTCAACCTATGCCTACTGGTGGATTCGTCAAGGGATCACCCGTGCTATTGCGTCTCAATCGAGAACAGTGCGCTTACCCGTACACATGGTTGAAAAGCTCAATCAGGTTCGTAAAGTTCGGCAAATGCTTTCTCAAGAACTCGGTCGCAAGCCGACCAAGCAAGAGTTAGCAGGTGCGCTGGATATGGAGGAAGATAAGTTAGAGCAGGTTCTAGACGTGAGCCAGCGTACTTTATCGCTTCATGCTTGGGTGGGACGCGATGAAGATACTGAATTAATGCAACTGATCGAAGATGCAGATAATGTTGCACCCAACGATAATCTGGATCACAAATTATTAGTCGATCGCCTCAACTCCGTGTTGGATCATTTGAGCGATCGTGAGCGTGAAATTATTAAGTTGCGATTTGGTTTAACGGATGGTCAGCACTACACCCTGAGCGAAATCGGTCAGATCTATGATTTATCCCGCGAGCGTGTGCGCCAAATTCAAGCGAAAGCGATGAGAAAGCTACGTCACCCTCGTCGTCAAGCCTTATTGAAAGATTGGATGTAAGTTTTCAAGTCTGTCGGTTGCTATCAGCGATGCTTCTTCTAAATGCTTGATTTAGTAAAAGGATCGCTGATTTTTTTTGCTTCTCCTCGCTCTTCTCCAAAATGGCTGACTAGATTAATCCTTGCGGTAGAGGTTTTCAGAGTGTTCGTCTCGCTACACTCTCCTGTAACACTCGAATTATCGGTCGGTTGTCCCATGCTGTCTAGTGAGTGCAAAGTGTTGCGTGTTTTAATTGTCGATGATCATGAACTAACCCGATTTAGCTTGAAGTTAGCAATGCAGCGTCAAGCGGGAATCGAGTTAGTAGGTTTAGCGAGCAATGGACGAGAAGCTGTGGAAATGGCGGATCGGCATTGCCCCGATGTGATAGTTCTGGATCTACAAATGCCTGTCATGGATGGGCTGAGTGCTTCAACTCAGATTAAGAGCGTGCATCCCCAGATTAAGATTTTGGCGTATTCGTCGTTAGAAGATCCTCAGACTGAGGTGATGCTGCAGACGGCAAAAGTGGATGCGTTTTGTAATAAAGAGACGGCAGTGCAGGATTTGATTGCGATAGTCAATCAATTGGGGCAAGAAGCGGAACACAAGAAAAGTCACTCTTAATTAGAATGCCGATCCTGTTAGAAGGATCGGCGCTCTTGTTGATTTGAAATGATCGTGTTTGAGAGCAGATATGTTCGTATCGAGCGGCTCATTTGTCTGCTCTATTGCGGAGAAATAGACAATGTATAAGGATTTCGCGCCCGTCCTCTGTCTCCTACAAAGACTGAATAATTGTCTTTTGTCCATCGCCCTGGAATTTCCACCTTGCCGTTAGAAAGACGATCAGCTTGGACACAAAAATTTTGTCCTTGTGTACCGATGATCAATAGTGTCGGTTCGCCGCTGCCTTGAAGTGTAAATTTGAGATTACGATCGGCAGTGACTTGAACGGTGTGATTTGGACGATCGCCAATGAAGCCAGCACAGCTTGAATCTTTTTTGTCACCTCCGGATATGCCATTGAGAGTAATGGGCGACGTATTAGAGGCGATCGAGACCACTTGTTGACTTGCAGCGAGATTAGACATTGCGAAAACAGCCATGATCGCAGTCGGAAAAATTGACCAGCGTAGAGAAGCTTGCATGATGGGTTCACTCCTGGGGACTCTCACAGTTTCAGTATGACTAGTCACAAAATCGATTTTGGTGCAAGATGTTCCTGTTCCCGAAGTGGCACTAAAGCTTGCGGAATAGAAGATACAGAGTTTGCAGCCGCGCAAGGGTTGATGTGGGATAGAAACAGATCGATCTGTAGCTAATGCCGAAATCGAGGACGGAAAAAGAACGAATCAAAGCGATTGTCGTAAATTGAGATGCGCCCAAATCCTAGAAATTGTCCATAGGCTGGATCGCCTGTGGGAAAGGCAGTGACTCCAAACAGGTAGACTCCTCCGTAAGCTGGGTTGCGCTCTGGTGCAAGTGCGATCGTCACTCGTTTTCCAGCCGGAACTGGTGGATTGAAGTTAACAGTTACGGCTTTGGTTTTCTCGTCAAGCGTAACTTCACCGAGTCCAAGTTTAGTGCGCGATCGTCGATCGCCGTCGAAGGCTTCTGTTTCCTTGAGATTGAACCGAACCCGATCAACTCCATCGTCTTGAGCGATCGTCACTCGTTGCAGGGGTTCGCCCGAATTGTCTGGAATCTCTAACGTAAAGTAGTAGGTTGCGCTCCAAGCATAGACATGATTCTGAGTGGTGGATGCACCGACTAGCCGAGGTGGGGAGACAAAGTAAGTTGTGCCTCGAACTTGTACGGCTTGAGCGGGAAGCGTCAAGCTCAAAAGACTGAAGACAATTGCAGCGAATTGGCTTTTCATAAAGCGATGTAGAGCAATACTTTCAGTCTAAGCGATCGTACTTTAAACCGGAGTTTAAGAGAAGATTAACTTATATTAACTTCGATTTTTAACTATTAAACTCGCTCGTCAATTTTGGAGAGAAATGCTAATTTAAATGCAGACACAGAGAGATGTTTCTCCTCAATCTCCATACCACCGCTTTGAGTTCTGTGTCTCCGCCTCAAAGCCCCTGCAACTGGATATCTTGCTGTTTTCAGAAGATACGTAGCCAATTGAGTTTGTACTGTTATCAATTAAGGAGGATATTGCATCTCTCAAGATGGAAGTTGCAGGATTCTGATCAGTTTCGATTTATATTTTAATGTTCGATTACCTGAATAGAGGATCTAGTTTTTATCGCTAGATCCTCTATTTTTGATCTAAATTTCTTTGCTAAGTTTCTTGTCTCAAATCCATTGTCTAAAGTGGGATTTGTTAGGCTGAATTTAGAGTAATTCGAGCATAGGTCTGCGTTATGACTGTCGCTTCAAAAGTCAGTTCCAATTTTGTAAATTGGCGAAAGATTTTGATCCTCACCTTGGCATTTTGGATCAGCAGTAGTGTGTTGCTTGATTTGGTAGTTCTGCCAAGTCTATTTGCAGCTGGAATGATGTCGCAGCCTGATTTTGCAACGGCTGGATATGGAATTTTCTGGATATTTAATCGCTTAGAATTGCTTTGTGCTGCTTCGGTTTTGACGAGTGTTTTAGTTCAGCAGCAGTCTGAGAAGACTTTAACTTCGATCGTATTAGCTGGAGTGTTGTTTGCGATCGCGATAACTTGCACCTATTTGCTGTCGCCTCAGATGAGTGCGCTCGGCTTGAATCTGAATCTCTTTGCGCCTGCGCAAGTTCCAACGGGAATGGATCAGCTTCACATCGGCTATTGGATGCTTGAATCGTGCAAGCTACTTGCAGGGGGATGGCTGCTGAAACGTGAATTTTAGACAAGTTTGGAATGGTGAATTCCAATTCGTGCGGTGAACTCCATTGAAAAGCCTCCAGCATTTGGAGGCTTTTTCTCTAATTTTTTCTAAATTGTAGAATTGCAATGGGGTTACGCTTCTTCTTCGCAGTTGCTAAACCAAAGGAGTCGTACGGCTAGGATCAAAAATCCGATCGCTGCAATGATTTTTGTCCATTTTGTCGGCAAAAGCTGTGCGGTTCCTTCTCCAAGAATCACACCAATAAAACTGGCTAAAACTAACGCCGCTACAGTTCCAAGAAAAATTGCTTTGGGAGAGTTATTGCTGTTGCTGCTGAGCGCGATCGCGGCAAGCTGACTTTTATCGCCTAGCTCTGCTAAAAAGACAGTGACAAAACTAATGCCCATTAATTGCCAGTCCATAATTTACATCCCCATGACATCGACAACTAACAGCGCTGCAACTAATAAGAGAATTCCACCGGTTGCTTTTTCCAAGGTTTTTGGAGAAACGTTTTGACAGAGCCAACGCCCGACCAGAACGCCGACTAAGCTGGTTGCCACGAGTGCAGTCGCAGCGCCCGCAAACACGATCCAAGGATGATGAGATTGAGCGCTCATCAGCAAGGTTGCCAGTTGGGTCTTGTCGCCTAACTCGGCTAAGAAGATCGTGATGAAAGTGGAACCGAAGGCGCTCAGAAAATTCGCCTTCAGGCTCGGCTGGGTCTTTTCAAGAATGATGACTTCTTGTGTTTCAAGGGTGGGGAGGTCAGGAGAAGGCATGAAACTACTTTCATTTTCTTTTCATTATTCTGACACTATACCCGCAAATGCTTTCTTTTGCTAGAGTCCAATTTCTCGCTCAAATTTCAACGACTCCAAACTGCGATCGCCATAAACGGCTTCGATCTGTTCGCGACAGCAGTCGATCGCGAACTCGTTTAATTCTTCTGGCTCAATGCCAAACATCTCCTGAAAGGTTTCCGGCGTGACGCGGCAAAAGCTCGGTCGAGTGTCATAAATTTCGCATTCGCGAGTCGTTTGGTTGAAATTCACACACCAGCCGTCTTCACCGACCATGCTGAGATACAGATGGAGTTGTTCGGGATTGAGATAGGTTTCTAACTCTGGTCGATCGCTCGGATCGAGGTTGCAGCAAGCTCCACAATATTTTACGCACCGCCAAGTTGCCATGATTTCGGCTCGAATAAGAACCTCTCTATCTTCTCTTTTTAAATTGGGTATTGCAACTTTTGGGAACTTGGGGTTATACTAGTTGAGTTGCCAAGCGAAAGCACACAGCGACGCGGGGTAGAGCAGTCTGGTAGCTCGTCGGGCTCATAACCCGAAGGTCCATGGTTCAAATCCATGCCCCGCCACCAAATCTAAAGCGGTAGATTCAGAAGAGTCTACCGCTTTAGTCGTTTAAACAGATTTTAATTTTAAATCTATTGCAAAGTAGTAGGTCGAATTAGCTGACAAAGAGTTTTATTATTGCGCGCTCCGCCCGGAGGTTTAGCTTTGGGCAGAATGAAAATTGCAGTGCAAGAAACTTCAGACGTTTTGTCAGTCAATCGGCTCCTAGGAGGGTAGATGATGTACATCCCTGCAATCTTTTTTGGCTCTTCCAAAGAGGTGCGAGATCGCTGTAAGGGTTTGGTCAAACAGTTTCTCAAAGGGACATCCTGGCAAGAAATTATGAACGCTCAGGAATTAATCAGCACACAAGACCATCCAGGCTTAATTGTCCTTCATGGGCCAGATCGCATGATGGATAGCTATGGCTCACATTTTCACTGTTACAGACTTTGGGAGCAACTCAAGGAACAGCAGTATAAAGGCAATGTAACTTGGGATATGGAAGATGAGATATTTAATACGTCCCTTCAAGCTGATTGGGGCTTACTTGGACTATTGGCGTTGAGAAATGAGCCTTGGGTTTGGTATCGAGAAAATCTTTATTCAGTTGAAGACTGGACAACAAGGCGTTGTATTCCTATCATTTCTGCTTGTTTAAGATATTGGAACGGTATATACGCAGAAGGAAATCGGTTTTCAAATGGTTCTGCGACAGCAAACAATTTGTGGGCATTGCCTAATAGCCTTAAATACGTGCTAGCAAATTTAGGCGTTCCATTACCAGTTTTACAATCTCCTCTTCCAGAAGGTGGGCTACAAGCCATTTTGCCACCGGAACTGTTGGCGTAAAGCAATCAACTTTGTTTCTGTGCCATGTCCATAAAAGTTTGCTGCGAACTCTGCTCAGCTTGATCCGCTTGGGGTTTGCGCTGGACATATTTACCATCCGACTGCAAATCCCAGGCGTGACGGTTATCTGCCAGCATAATGCCTAAAATTTCTTGCAAATCTTGAGCCAGACTCGGTTCTTCGACAGGGACAACTGCTTCAACTCGGCGATCGAGATTTCTCGGCATCCAGTCAGCACTGCCAATAAAGACCTCTGGCTCACCATTGTTGTTGAAATAGAAAATGCGCGCATGTTCGAGAAAGCGTCCCACAATGCTGATGACGCGGATATTCTCACTAATCTCGGGCAATCCGGGGCGCAGACAGCAAATTCCCCGCACAATCAAATCAATTTGAACCCCCGCTTGCGAAGCCTCATACAATGCCATAATCAAGCGCGGATCAACCAAAGCATTCATCTTGGCAACAATTCGACCTTGACCGCCGTTCTGTTGATGCTCAATTTCACGCTCGATATATGCCAACATACGATCGCGCAAATTCACAGGCGCAACCAATAATCTGCGATAAGACTGCTGCCGTGAATATCCGGTCAAATAGTTAAAGAGATCCGTTAAATCAGCGCCTAGCTCCTCTCGACAACTAAAAACCCCTAAATCGGTATAAAGGCGAGCTGTCTTCGGATTATAGTTACCTGTGCCAATATGCACATATCTTTTAATTCGGTCTTCTTCACGTCGAACGACTAAGACAAGCTTCGTATGAGTTTTTAGCCCGACTAACCCATAAACAACGTGAACCCCGGCGCTTTCTAACTTTTTCGCCCAATTGATGTTATTTTCTTCGTCAAATCGAGCTTTGAGTTCAACTAAAGCGGCAACTTGAACGCCATTCTCTGCGGCTGCAATTAATGCTTGAACGATCGGAGAATCCCCTGAAGTTCGATATAGGGTCATCTTGATTGCCAGCACATTCGGATCGTGGGCTGCTTCTTCAATAAATCGCTGCACACTGCGAGAAAAGGAATGATACGGGTGATGTACCAGCAAATCCTGCTTTCGCATGACTGAAAAGAAGTTCTCATCATGCGTTAAAGCTTCTTGCACAGGGACTTCATTAACTCTTTTGAGCTTCGGATGTGTAATCGGACTCCAGGGGGGATCTTTTAGCTCTGGAAGCGGTAATCCTCCAAACATAAACAGATCGCGCAGACAGAGTAGACCCTCGATTTCATAGACATCTTCTGAAGAAATCTCCATCTCTTCGATGAGCATCGATCGCAATTGTTCGGGCATCGATGGATTGACTTCAAGGCGCACGGCAGAACCACCGAATCGCCGCTTTCTCAATTCTTCTTCGATCGCGGACATCAAATCATCGGCTTCATCTTCTTCGACTTCTAAATCGGCATTGCGCGTGATTCGGAAGGGATGATATTCCTGAATGTTCATGCCAGGAAATAATGCCTCTAGATTGTGAGCAATGACTTGCTCGAGCGGCACACCTGCCCAGACGGTTGCCCGACTTTTTGCGATCGACGTTGGCAGATCTTGCGTCTCGATCGGCAAAGGAATAAATCGTGGCAAAACTTTCGGAACTTTTACTCGTGCATACAGTTCCTCGTCGTCTACCGGGTCTTTGATCACAACCGCTAAGTTGAGACTGAGATTGGAAATGTAAGGAAAAGGATGTCCAGGATCGATCGCTAACGGAGTCAGAACTGGAAAAACTTTTTCCTCAAAGTATTGATGTAAGTATGCTCGTTGTTCTTGGTTAAGATCGATATAGTCCAGTAGATAAACGCCTTGTGCTGAAAGCTGCGGGCGCAGTGCTTCTTCAAAATGACGATGCTGTTTTGCAACAAGGGGACGTAAGCGATCGTTGATTAAATTTAACTGTTCTTGAGGCGTGCGACCATCTGGACTCAGCTTTCTTACCTGAGCTTCAATTTGCTCTTTGAGTGCTCCGATGCGTACCATGAAATACTCATCTAAGTTCGAGCTAAAAATCGCTAAAAACTTTAAGCGCTCAAGTAAAGGCGTGCGTGGATCAAATGCTTCATGAAGAACTCGGCTATTAAACTCAATCCAACTCAACTCTCGATTCAGATAGTACTGCGGATCATTGAGATTAATTTCCACCGTCGCTTGCTTACGCCGTCGCATTAGAACACCTCATCTTCGATTCCAACCCACCATTCGCCCAAATTCATCACATCCTGATGAATATCGGTCACTCGCTGTTCATATTCTTCTAAGGATAGCTGCGATCGTTGTTCTTTCAGCTTCATGAGTCTAAGCTGAGCGAGCAACCAGGGTTTTGTCACATTTCCAGTTTGCTCAAGATACCGGGCAAATTCGGTGCTGTTTAATTCGTTGCTGCTCATGAACACTTGGAGTTAAGGATACTTTTATTGTTGCGTTATTTTTAGCGATGCGACGCGATCTCATCGACCAATTTGGGCAAAATTAGCGTTTAGTTCTGTCTTTGCCAAAACTGTAGTTTCGCAGGATCGGTCGTATGATCCCAGCCGTATTGTTAAACTAAGTGTCAAAATCTAAAGAACTGTGTGCTTTCCCACCAGTTTGGAAATGCTTTGCGTAAGATTGAAAGTAATAAAGGTATTGAACTCTTACGAGACTTCCCGACTAGCTTAATTAGGTTGGGTTATAAAAAACGGAGCCTAGATCGTCCTCGGTCTAGGCTCTATTTTACGCGAAGAAATTGAAGGCTTTGGAAACACTTCAAGGTTTCAGTTTCTTAGCTACCACCCCCAAGATCCCATCTCACCCTTAAATGGGCCTACGATATCTTTTGTAATCCAGCCTCCATAAAACTGTCCTGGCTGCGGAATCACCTTTTCTCCATTCACATAGCATCCATCCATCGGAGCTGCATAAAACGCGACATAGTTCTGAATCGCTGCAAAGTTTGGAGTCGGATTGCTGTAGTACCAAGCGACATCGATCGCGCTTTTTTCTCCCACTTTGACACTGTAATAACTGCCTGCCCCTTTCCATTCGCAGAATGTGGTGCGAGCCGAGGGCAGTAAGTACTGTTGCTGAATGTCTTCTGGTGGAATGTAGTAAGTCGGAGGATGGCTTGTCTCTAACACTCGCATCGCGTGATGCGTATCGACGATCGTCACGCCATTAAAAATAATCTGAATCTGTTTCTCAACAGGCTCTAATCTCGGTGGGCGCGGATAATCCCAGACAGATTCCTGTCCAGGTTCGGGTGGTATTGGAGTCGGTCGCATCATAGTCGGTAAGCGGTTACAAATCGTTCAATTCCAGCGAGATCTTTGTGAATCTCAATGCGATCGTAACTTCCCTGTGCCGAAAGCAGTTGTGCGATCGCGTTTCCTTGTCCCATCATCATCTCAACCATCCAAACGCCTCCCGAAATTAGATAGTCCGGGGCACGATTCACCAATTCTCGAATACTCTCTAACCCATCTGCTCCGCCATCTAAAGCCAGATGCGGTTCGTGTAATCTCACTTCAGGCTGCAATTCAGCAACACTCTCAGTCGGAATATAAGGCGGATTAGACACCACTCCGCTGAGTTGACCTTTCAAATGAGGGATCGCGTCAAACCAGTTGCCCTGATAGAACTGAACAGGTGCATTCAAGGTTTTTGCATTGAGTGATGCGATCGCTAAAGCTTCTGCACTGCGATCAACGGCATGAATGGTCGCATTCGGTAGGGCAAAAGCGAGTCCGATCGCGATTGCCCCGCTTCCGGTTCCTAAATCTACCCAATGCCCCGATTTGAGGGTTAAATCTTGCGCGAGTGCCAAATCAATCAGCAATTCCGTTTCAGGTCGCGGGATCAAGACTCCCGGAGCGACGTGCAATTCAAATTCACGCCAAGGCGTAACGCCCGCTAAATACTGAACGGGAACGAATTCCTGCACTCTGCGCTGCCAAAGTCGATCGAGTTCTTGTAAAGACACCTTCAACTCAAGCTCGGATTCTGGCTGCAAACGCAGGAAAAGCCGACTCACTCCTGCTAATTCTTGCAAGAGCCAATCGACTTCGTTCGGGGGAAGACCGTGGGCGATCGCGCTATTTTTTGCGCGCGATCGCCACTGCCAAAGTTGGACACCGGGAACTGAAAATCCCATTCAAATTAACGTCTTTGCGGTTGTGGAGCGGGTCTTTGCTGTTGACCTTGCTGCGGTCTTTGCTGTTGACCTTGCTGCGGTCTTTGCTGTTGACCTTGCTGCGGTTGCTGCGATCGCACAAACTCGATCGTCTCTCTCGGCGGAATCAGCACAATCTTATCGAGTTGCGGGTCTTTTTCCTTTTTCATCGCTTCCATTACGCCTTCAAGCGGGAAGACCTGAATATCCACTGTGGCTGCTAAATCAGGCTTTTGTTGCTTAAAGCGATCAACCAACGGCTGTAAATCTTCTTTGTTAAAGAACATTGGGATCACAGACTGGTTGCCTTCTTGAATCGTCAAAAATCCCTTTTCTTTTCCAGCTCGTGCGACGAATAGCGGTGTGCCATTAAACTGGCTGACTTGCTGACCCCCTTGCTTCAGAATCGCGACAGCAGAATCAACCTGCTGCTTCGTAGGAACATACGCGAAATCTAACTTATCAGGCTTGCCTTGTGCTCCCTGGTTGAGTTGATAGACTTCAGCGAGCGAGACCGGAACGACTCTGACATCCTTTGCCAGGGCTGGATTCTTTGCTTTCAAATTCTCTAAAAATGCTGCTGCATCTTTCTGGCTAATAAATACCCCTGCAACCGGATTTCCCTTTTGACCGTTGGGAGGCTGGGCGACGAGTGGCGCACCTTGGTTATTGGCGATCGTGAAAACTGGAACAGCCCGTAACTTTTGACTAATTTGTTCTGGTGTTAGGGCAAGTGCCTGCAGCCCGCCGACTAGCGTCCCCATCAAGGTTCCGCCAACTAACGCAGCGGTTGTACTCCAACGAACCAATGACTTCATGATTGCTCCTGGCTTCAAAAACGATACATCGACTGAAATCCGAGGCGTTTACTGTCCCTATCGATCATCTGCAAACGGCGGATTTTCATCGCAGGCTCGTTGCATCAGATCGGAGTTGTGATTCGGCTCAATCATCCTGTTCAGTTTGACCGAGGCGAAACGAATTAAGTTTCCGATCGCGATCAAATGACAATTGTTCATGAATATGAACAATTTGCGAAACAATTCTTGGCAATAGTAGCATCGATTCGCTTGGTTATGACACTCAAAGTGCGATCGCCTGTCTTAAAGCAAGATTGAGGACTCTCTATAAATATTGACCTTCAGAGTATTCAATTGGTAAAATTGTACTAATTTAGACTTTCAGGAGTACGCTGATGCGAAGTCCGATTGCAGGTACGCTTTACCGACATGGTGATGTTTTACTGAGACAAATTGATCGTCTTCCCAATAACGTGAGAAAACGCGAGAGTGTAACCTTAGCCGAAGGTGAAGTAACAGGACATCGGCATCGAATTCAGCAAGTTCAAGCGGTGCAACTTTGGGAGCAAGGTGAGAATCTATTTTTAGAAGTTAAAGCATTCAGTGCCACCTTAGTTCACGAGGAACATCATGCGATCGAGCTTCCGCAGGGATTGTATCGAGTTTGGAAACAGCGCGAATATCGTCCTGGTCACTATGTTGAGGTGTCTGATTAATGCGGAGCTTAATGGCAAATGGGCGAATTCCCAAAAAGTCGATTCGTCCTCTTCCTGAAACTCATGAACCGATTTCGGGCGATCGTGCTCGGAAGTTGATTCTTGAACGTCGCGCTTGGGACGGGATGCGCGTTTTGGGTCATTTGAATCTAAGTCGCGCGTCAGCCCTTTACACGCTGCCCGAAAATCTCACGTGTGAAAGCTTGGATATTAGTGATTGTCCAAATCTCACGTTCCTGCCGAAAGGGTTGCATGTGACGCACTGGATTGAAATTGCAGACAGCGGAATTATGCACCTTCCGAAAGGGCATGGATTTGTGTTGCGCTGGCGGGGCGTGCGGGTCAGCGATGCGATCGCGTTTGAAACCCATACGGGACAAGATATTCTCAATGTCGAAAATGTTGAACTGCGCCGGGTGCTGATTGAGCGATTGGGATACGACACCTTTTTGCAGCAGGTGGGGGGTGTCGTGCGAGATCGTGATACCGATGCGGGTGGAGAACGTCAACTGATCTGTATTGCTTTTGAAGATGACGAGCCGCTGATGCTCTTAAAAGTGACTTGTCCTTCAACGGGACATCTGCATATTTTGCGAGTTCCGCCTTATCTACGAACCTGTCATCAGGCAGCCGCCTGGATAGCTGGATTTGACAATCCAGACGACTATCAGCCTGTGATCGAAGCTTAGATTGGGTTAACTTGCGATTGCAGCTTGGACGAACCGCTTGATCTCGCCGCAAGCAATGTAAGACTTACCATCAGGAGCCGTTTTCACCGCTTCGACGACATAGAGCATTCCTTCTTCGCGAATCGATCGCGGAAAGCGCATGTTCCAGTCCGGTTCGTACCCGTCTGCAACGACTCGCGCTCTCAACTTGCTGCCGTCTTTCACACACTGCACTAAGATGCCATCTCCAACTGTATCTGTGGTTGGCAAAGCTGCGGCTGTTGCGGGTGCTTTTGATGCGGTGGATGCAGTTCTCGATCGCGATCGACCAAAACTTGCAAATACATCTACTTCCCCTGGCTTCACAAATCGCTGGATCTGACCTTGCACTCGGTAGAAAGATTGATCTGCGGAAAGCTCAATTCCTTCCACGACATAACGCGCTCCTTCTGCTCGAATCGCACGTGGAAACTGTACATTCTTGGTCGAATCATAGCCATCGGAAACGACCTTGACTCGCAGTTTTCCGCCTTCTCGCACGCAGATTAATTCAATTCCAGAGCCAACTTCTTGCACCGTTGCCATGGCTGCAATTTCTTCGCCAGCCGTCACACCCCGACCTGCTAGATCGCTCCGATTGCGAGTCAAGCTTTGGAAACTTTGATCTCTTAGTTCTTTGCGTCCTGCATTTCCGAGTGCTCCTTGTGCAATCCGATTTGCAAAGTAATCAAGCTGCTCGATCTCTTCTGCAATTTCAAAGGTTTCGTCTAAGCCTTTACTGCGAAGATTTTGAATCAGCGATCGCAGAGCAAATTCTGCTTCTTGATGCTTGCCCTGTTCTGCTAGATTCAGCGCAGTTTCCTTCGTTTTCGCGATCGTCAGTTGGCTGAGTTCTAGAAGGATATGACTAGATGCAGCGCTGGCAGATTCCTCGATCGTGCCAATCTTTACCACAATCTCAGATGTTCCTGCAACGGATTGAATTGCTCCGTCTTGAATCACATCTGCGCTGTAATGCACTCTCATAATCGGCAAATCGCCAACCGATGCAGAGGGAAGTGACAAGCTCAAGCCTAGTAACTTGTCTTCGCGCTCATATAAATCGCCTAAGCCAATAACAGTTGCGCCTTGAGCAGTTTGTGTCACCTCAGCTAGGCTCAATGTATCGAGTAGTTCAACACCGGGAGCAAGCTCGATCGTCACTGAGAGATTTTGTCCCACGACTGCCCGTAAGCTATCGAGTTCGATGCTAAACACTTCGCTCGCTTCATCAATGCTCTGAATGAAGTAGAAGTTCCCTTTCGAGGCTCTTGCCATGCCAATCAGCATATCTTCATTAAAGCCTTGAGCAAACCCTAAGGTCGTGGTCGCAATGCCTTCTTCTGCTTTTTGTCCTGAAGTTGTAGTTAGGACTCGCGGATCTTGAATCCCCATGTTTGCATGACCATCCGTCAGGAGCAGCACCCGGTTGACCTTTTGTGGATCAAGATGCGCTTTGACAAACTCGCATCCTTTGAGCCAGCCACCCGAAAGATTCGTAAGCCCACCTGCTTGAACTCGACGAATCGCAGATTTGAGTGCAGATTTGTCACTCACAGCTTGAGGAGCAACCGGAACATCTACGACATCATCGTAAACCACGACTGAAAGCGTATCGGTTGCTTCGAGTTGATCGACAACAGATTCAGCAGCTTTCAAAGCATGATGTAGCGGCGCGCCTGCCATTGATCCAGAGCGATCGATGACGAGAGATAAGTTCAAATCGCGGCGCGGAGATTCAGGAAGATCAGCTCGAAATCGTAGCAATAAATTGGTTTGAAGGGGGGTACCAGTCGGAAGAATTGCCTGTTCAAAATCGTACTTAGTTTCGATCATTTACAGCCCCTCTACTAGGTTCATCATGTAGCCAGAGTGCCCAAATCGAGAGCGAGGGATGGTCAGTGATTGCCGATCATCCCTCGCTCTATTATAGTACATTTGAACCAAAATAGATTAAGTAGAGGAATTCAATTGGTCGATCGTCGTCATTGAGCAAGTTCCTTCAACAAGAAACCGGAGTCGAAATTGCTCGACTCCGGAGACGCTGATCCTTAGAGAGATAGATCAAAAACTAACGTTTACCGTTGCTGTGTCCAGTCGTGACGAGAACTCTTTCGGCTAGCTTATCGGGGACTTCTTGCAGATGATCGAATTCACACTGGAAGAATCCGACTCCCATCGTTTGCGATCGCAGTTCTACAATTAAGTCATGCATTTCTGCTTGGGGCAGGAGCACAACGACATCATCCCAACCTGTCCAACCCTCTTTCGCGTCGTAGCCTAGTACTTGACCGCGACGACCACTCGACAGCCGTAGCACCTTTGAAGTGAAATCCGTTGGAACAGAAATCACAGCTTTGACGATCGGTTCTAGTAACACAGGCTCACACTTCGCCATGCCTTCCTGCATTGCAATCCGAGCGGCTTGCTTGAAAGCTTGCTCCGAACTATCAACACTGTGATAGGAACCATTCGTTAAAGTCACAGCAATATCGACAACTGGGAACCCTAGTGGTCCCGTTGTGAGATACTCCCGTACACCCATTTCTACTCCTGGAATGTACTGTTTCGGAACGACTCCACCCACAATTTTTTCACCAAACCGGAAGCCATCCCCGCGTGCAACAGGCTGAATGTCGAGATAGACATCTCCAAATTGTCCATGTCCGCCTGTTTGATGCTTGTAGCGACCATGAGAGTTTGTGGATTTGCGAACGGTTTCTTTGTAGGGAACTTGGGGCAGATGCGTCACCATTGGGAGATTGTACTTGCGGCGTAAGCGATCGAGTGCAACTTGCAAGTGAATTTCACCCTGTCCCCACAGAATGATTTCATGGGTATCGCCATGCTGTTCCCAACGGAGTCCAGCATCTTCTTCTAAGAGTTTTGCAAGTGTTCCCGTTAGCTTCACTTCATCATTGCGCTTCTCGGCTTGAATTGCCATGGCAAAGACAGGTTTGATCTGCTCAGGCTGACGCAGTGCTGGAACTTCTGCTGGCGAAAGGGTATCGCCTGTTTTAATGCCTTCCATTCGGGCAAGTGCAACAATCTCACCTGCATGAGCTTCATTGATACTTTGCTGTTGTTGCCCCATCAGGCGATACATTCCACCGATGCGTACTCCATTTAAGGTCATGCCGTCTGTGATGGTGCCTTGCCAAACGCGAATCAGAGAGAGCTTGCCTCCTTGTTGAGTGTTGTAAGTTTTGAGCACTTGAGCGATTTCTGCATCAGATTTGATGTTGCGGCGTTCTGCGATCGCAGTTGGCTCTGATGTTTCTCGTAGTAATGCTTCGAGTAAAGGACGCACACCATAATCGCGATCGGCGCATCCAAAGAACACAGGCACAATCAAGTCAGCACCCAGTTCCATTTTCAGATCGTTCAAAATCTCTTCTTCGGGGGGCTCAATTTCTTCTAAAAGTTCTTCTAGCAGGTGATCATCCCAATTTGCGAGCGTTTCCAGCATTTCCATACGGGCAAGCTGCTCTTCTTCTTTGAGTTCATTGGGGAAAGGAACTGGGTCAGCAGGTGCGCCCGGATGATAGTGGTAGGCTTGCTCGTTGACGAGATTGATAAAGCCTAAAATCGATTCGCCCCGGCCAATCGGATATTGATGCGGAATCAGTGGACGGCTTGAAACAGCTTTGAGCGCGTGTAGAACTTCCATGAAATCTACATCAGCGCGATCCATTTTGTTCAAAAATACAAAGTGCGGAATTTCCCAATCGTCTAGGAATTTGAACAAGGGCGATAGAGTCATCACTCGATCGACGACAGGTTCGCAGACGACAACCACTGCATCTACGCCGATCAGGGCGTTCAAGGTTTCCTGAGCAAATTCTACCGATCCGGGACAGTCAAGGAAGGTAAACCGCACGTCTTCATAGACGGTGTGTGCTGCGTTGACTTCAACGGTCATTTGGCGATCGCGGGCTTCTTGGCTGCTGTCTCCGACAGTGTTTTTGTCTTGAACCGTTCCTTTGCGAGACACTGCTTTGGTGACCCAAAGTAGGCTTTCGAGTAAGGTGGTTTTGCCGCTCAGGTAAGGACCTACGATCGCCACACTTCGGATGCCGATAGAATTACCTTTCATATCTGACCTCTTGAATTAAGTGAAATGCAGAACATACCTCGATCGCATTTCTGTAAATGTAATCTCTAAATTTCTGCATTGAAGAGTGCAAAAATCAGACATTAAATTTACAGCGCGATCGAAGCTTGAATTGAGATAGAAAATCGGGAATTTCTGAATCTGAAATTATTCAGTCTATGGATTATCAAATTGATTGCATCCAATCGATTGAAATCTCAGATTGTCTTAACAAAAATGGGGCGCGTTGAGCACCCCATCTTGTCTTATGAAATTAGCGAGCTGGCAGTCTCAGTCGCGTGTTTACCATTCCCATTTTGGTGAGTGTGTCCGTTGCCGTTGCGCGGTTGAATGACACCGTATCCCCCGTGATTCCGTTCATAAGCGACGTTGATTTCACCCGTCTCGATATTGCGGAACATATAGAAGTCATGTCCGACAAGTTCTAGCTGCTCGATCGCTTGATCAACGGTCATTGGTGGCATTGAGAAATACTTCGTCCGAACCACTTGGGCAGGCAGTTCCGGTTCTCGGTCGAGCCGCAACTCTTCTACCACAGGCTGTCCTTCTAGAAGTTCAGTCGTTTTTTCATGACGATGATTTGCACGTTTTTCTTTGTATTTTCGGAGTCTCCGACTAATTTTATCTGCGACTAAATCAATACTGGCGTAAAGATTTTCGCTGGCTTCTTCGGCGCGAACGACAGTTCCGTTCGCATAGATCGTGACCTCTGCAATTTGTTTTGCAACGCGAGGGTTTCGGGCGACAGAGAGATGAACATCGACTTCGGTTGTTAATGCCTGGTAGTGGTTCACCGCTTTTTCAATTTTTTGGTGAACGTACTCTCGAATCGCATCTGTGATTTCAATGTTCTTTCCCTGAATCACAAGCTTCATATAAGCTGCTCCTCCCCTGGAATGGTGGGTGATTAACTTCACACTAGCACTTTGGTATTGCAGTAAACAGTTCGGTTAAAAATGTTTTGCATCTGTTGACAATTCTTGATTCAAAAAGGGCGGTGATCTCCCCTGTTTCTCGCTTGATCTTTCTGCAATTTTGAGCGAATCTTATTAATCGGGGATTCACCAAGCTCTATGCGATCGTGTTTTTTGTACTCTCAAGGGTTAGTGCCTTATCAAACTGCCTGGAAATGGCAGCGATCGCTGGTGAATGAGCGCAAAGAAAATGCGGCTCTTGATGATATTTTAATTTTGCTAGAACACCCGTCTGTGTACACGCTCGGACAGGGTTCGGATGTCGGATTTCTCAAGTTTGCTCCGGGTGAGTATGAATTGCATCGAATTGAGCGCGGTGGAGAAGTAACCTATCACTGCCCTGGGCAACTGGTGGGCTATCCGATTTTGAATTTGCAGTACTATCGCAAGGATTTGCATTGGTATCTGCGACAGTTGGAAGAAGTGATCATCCGAGTTCTAGCAATGTATGAATTAGAAGGAATTCGGATTCCAGGATTGACTGGGGTTTGGGTGGAGGGGCGAAAGCTCGCGGCGATTGGGATAAAAGTCAGTCGTTGGATTACGATGCATGGGTTTGCGTTGAATGTCTGCCCTGATTTGACTGGATTTGAGCGAATTGTGCCGTGTGGAATTGCAGATAAGCCGGTCGGAAGTTTGGCGCAGTTTGTTCCAGGCGTTACGGTCGAAGAGGTCAAAGAAAGAATTGCGATCGCGTTTGCTGAAGTCTTTGAAGTCACTCTCCATGAACACACTTTCTCGTCGGGGCAAGCATAAGATTTTCATCGGCATGTCGCCTGGTGTTGGGAAGACGGTCAAGATGCTTGAAGAAGCGCGCGGCTTGAAACAAGAAGGTGTCGATGTTGTCATCGGGCTACTCGAAACGCATAACCGAGAGGAAACCGCGCAAAAAGCGATTGGGCTAGAACAAGTCCCCCGCCAACAACTGCTGGTTTCGGGAGTTGTCCTCACTGAAATGGATACAGCAGCAGTGATGGCTCGCCAGCCTCAGCTTGCGTTGATTGATGAGCTAGCGCATACGAATGTGCCAGGTTCAAAGTACGAGAAGCGATATCAAGATGTCGAAGAAATTTTGGCAGCGGGAATTGATGTGTTCTCGACCGTCAACATTCAGCATCTAGAAAGCTTGAATGATCTGGTAGCTCGAATTACGGGCGTTGTTGTCCGAGAGAGAATCCCCGATCGCGTTTTAGAACAAGCCGATGAGATTGTCGTAGTTGATGTGACTCCTGAAACGTTAGAGGAGCGGCTCAAAGATGGCAAAATCTATGCGCCTGAGAAGATTGATCAAGCCTTGCAAAACTTTTTTCAGCGTCGGAATTTGATTGCACTCAGAGAACTAGCGCTGCGAGAGATTGCCGATAATGTTGAAGAGAAGGAGATTGAAAGTGAGAATGCTTCATTCTGTAACATTCATGAGCGCATCTTAGTCTGCATTTCGACGTATCCCAATTCGATTCAGTTACTTCGGCGCGGAGCTAGAATTTCAGGATATATGCACGGGTTACTTTACTGTCTGTTTGTCAACGCGCCAGATCGATTTTTAACAAAAGCAGAAACCTTACATATCGAGACTTGTGAGCGAGTTTGTCAGGAGTTTGGCGGTCAATTTATTCGCGTAACAGAACCCGATCGAGCAAAAGCGATCGCACAAGTTGCTCAAGAGTACCGAATTACGCAAATTGTGATTGGGGAAAGTCGTCGATCGTACTGGAGCACTTTGATTCGCGGCTCTCTGACTCAGCGATTGCTAAAATCCTTGCGCAACATTGATGTGCATATTATTGCAACAGAGCCACGAGGAAATTAACGCACGCGCACAAATCCTGCTTTCGCGATCGCCTCCTGTGCTGGAGTACTCAAAAGCAGATTCGCATATGCTTCACCTGCTTGTTGTTCTCTGCTATTGTTTTGTTTCACAATTACCGAAAGATTGCGGGTCAGCGGATAAGTGCCATCCTGAAAGGCTTTTGTATTTAATCGATTCCGAGTTGGACAAGTTGCAAGCGATCCTTCGTAAGCTGCAACAAACTGATTCGTTGTTCCCAACGGCATTGTTTTCACAGTACACTGCGGCACAACTTCAGGCGCTGAAGCAAAGTAGATTCCCCCAGGAGTTGAGCCTACTTTTTGTAATCCCTCTGTTGTGGTGCCAACAATCTGAGTCGTTGCAGGTAAAGGCTGTCCTTTGAGTACTTGCTCAGAGAAGATATTGCCATCGAGATCCCGACGTGAAAAAACAACGATCGCTAAATCCTGCCCGCCGACTTGTTGCCAATTGGTAATCCGCCCTAAGTAAATCTCGCGGAGTTGATCGAGGGTTAATCCCGGTGCAGATTGAGAGGGGTGAACTGCGATCGCAATGCCATCGATCGCGATGGGAATTTCTTTCAAGCTCAAGCCTTTTTGCTGTGCGTCTTGCTGCTCTTGTGGCGTGATAGGTCGTGAAGATTGAGCAAACTGAACTTGACCATTCAACAACATCTGAATGCCGACTGCTGAGCTAGGCGCGCTGCCAACTGGATTCACATAACGCAGTCGAAATTCGGGACGAGCAGCTTGCAGTGCTGCATCCACACTCAAACGAATCGGTGCCCAAGACGTACTGCCACCATAATTAAAAATTCCAGGTGGGACATTCTGCACCTCTGTCCAATCGGTTGAAGGCTTTGAATTGGGCAAAGGAGTCGCAGAAGGCTTCGGCTCAAAATTACCAACCGGAATGCCTGATTTCTCAGCTAGCCACCAAACGCCAGCAGCAATCAAGCTACCTGTAATCAACAACGAAAAAAGTAAAGCAGGGGCTTCGTTTTTCTGAGTCATAAGAGTCGAGAAACTAGGTTGAAGATTAAACGAAATACAAGTCCGATCGCGAGTGCAACCAACGCCGTTAAGCCTGCAAAAATTAAAACATTCAGTGCCGGATGACCTGCCCGAACAAATTCACCTGCCCCATTTAGCTGCCTGACAAATCCAACCGTCAACAGTGAAACGCCTGCCAAAATCACGAGATCAATCTTTTCAATGAATCGCCAGTACTGTGCCAAGAGCAGAATTCCAACCAACATCAGCCAGAAGGTCGCACTGATGAGGGTTGTTCCGAGCAGGCTCACCATTGCGATCGCTAAAATGCCTGCCTCAAATCCAGTGAAGATTGATCCGCCGATCCATTCTAGGGTTGAGAAGCGGGAAATAATCGGCGATCGCTGAGGAGTCGGAGTGGGGAGTGGGGGAGTGGGAGGTGGGGGAGTGGGTTTTGGAGCGAGGGCGGCGAGAACTTCAGTTGCAGATTGAAAGCGCTCTGCTGGAGCATGACGCAGCATACGATCGAGGACGTCTGCAAATTGCGAACTGACTTGAGCCTGCTTTCGCCAATTCCACTGGTTGTTATAGCTATCAAATAAATCTTGCGGCGATTTTCCAGTGAGTAACATCACACAAGTGGCTGCTAGAGCGTACAAGTCACTTGCAGGAAAAACCTGGCTGCCTGAAATCTGTTCGGGCGGAGCAAATCCTGCGGAGTAAATCCCGGTTGAACTTTGAATATTTCCAACCGCCTTTGTGACAAATTTGACTGCTCCGAAATCGAGCAAGTAGAAGCGCCCATTCTGATGACGCATGATATTAGAAGGCTTAATATCCCGATGAATTGAGCCATTCTCATGCACAAACTCTAAAATCTTCAGGGTTTGCTCTAGAGCGTTGCGCATGTCTGACTCAGAAAATCTTCCGTTTTGAACTAGCTCTGCTTCTAAGGTTTGCCCTTCAATATATTCCTGAACTAAGTAAAAGAATTTGGCGTTTTTCGGAGAATTCGGATCAGTGACTTCAAAAAACGCGAACAAATCGGGAATCTGCGGATGTTCTCGTCCGAGTTGCTCGAGCACTTCGGCTTCTCGTTCAAACAGATCTTGAGCAACTTTGAGCTGAGCAGGCTTGAGATTGCCAGAAGGTTGAAACTGCTTGACCACACACGATCTCATGCCTGGCGTATAGCGATCGCGCGCCAGAAATGCTGTGCCAAATCCGCCTTGTCCCAATAATTTTGTCGGCAAATACCGTCCCACCAATATCAATGGCATGCCACAATGCATACAAAATTTCTGGGGAACAGATTTTAAGATGTTGGGGTCGTCTAGGTCTGCGAAATGATTCACAGGACGGGCACAACCAGGACGAGTGCAGTGTAGCTGCATAGAGACTCACGAATTCGGTGCGTTTACCTACTAAAGTAACCTAGTGTGTCAAGCCTGGCACTATTTCTTAGTATTTTTCTATTTTCCTAATTTTGCAAGCACTGATTTTGTGGCAACGATGTGGCGATCGAGTCCCAACTCCGAAGGCGAAATCCCGATCGCCAATCCTACCAACTGCGGCAAATGCAAAATTGGTAAGCCTAATTTCTCTCCAATGACTTGTTCAACTTCTGGCTGTCGCGAGTCTAAATTCAAATGGCACAGCGGACATGGCGTGACCATACAATCGGCTCCAGCTTGAATCGCCGCTTTGATATGCTTCCCTGCCATCTGAAACGACTGCTCAGTTGCATAACTCGAGAGTGGCCATCCACAACATTGAGTCCGACCGCGATACTGAATCGGTGTTGCGCCCACTGCCTCAAATAAGTTCTCCATTGACGTGGGATTGAATGGATCATCTAAAGGACGATCCTGCCCGCGCAAGAGATAACAGCCATAAAATGCTGCACATTTAAGACCTGAGAGCTTGCGAGTGACTTTTGCCGCGATCGCATCAAGTCCATAATCACTCACCAATGCCCAGAGTAAATGTTTGACCTCAGTGCTTCCCTGATAAGGCGAACATCCTTCCCGGTTCAAAAACCCATTCACTTGATTCAAATACTCTGAATCTGCTGATTTCAACCGTTCATCCACATGCCCGATTACGCCCTGACAGGTGCTGCAATGCGTCAAGAGCGGCAAGTTTAATTCTTCAGCTAAAGCAATATTTCTCGCATTGACCGTATCTTCGAGCAGTTGAGAATCTTCTTTAAACGTTCCCGAACCGCAACAAGCAGCTTTTTTCAATTCGATCAATTCGATTCCGAGCGATCGCGACACAGCTTTGGTCGATTGATCCAACTCCCGACACGCTCCTTGCGCGACACAACCAGGGAAATAAGCGTATTTCAGAACCATAGAATTTGCCCGACTCATCCGACTTTGATAGTAGCGCCCACCGCCTCGAAAACACCGATCTTAAGAAAAACTGAGGAATTTGGTCAGCGATCGTGGCAAAATGTTCACCGCACCCGAATCTGATATGAGATGACTTCATTCAGATAAGATGAAGAGATGCTCAAAATGAATGAGCATTTCTGTGTTTAGTGTGATTCGTTGCGGCTGCAACTCAAGAGGAATTTTATGAGCGAGACCGAAATTTTTGATAAAGTCCAGAAGATCGTGGCAGAACAGTTAGGTGTCGATGCCGCTAAAGTTGTTCCTGCTGCTAGTTTTGCAAACGATTTAGGTGCAGATTCACTCGACACCGTTGAATTGGTGATGGCACTCGAAGAAGAATTCGACATCGAAATCCCCGATGAAGCGGCAGAAGAAATTGCAACGGTTCAATCTGCAGTCGATTACATCAGTGGCAAAGTTGCAGCCTCGGCTTAGTCAAATCTCCGAAGAATGGGGGATAAGACTGTGACTTGTCCCTCATTCTTTATCCCCACATCCTTTTTTCATTGGACATCATGACAAATACGGTAAATAAGCGCGTTGTTGTCACAGGGCTTGGTGCAATTACGCCGATCGGCAATACGCTTTCTGAGTATTGGGACGGGCTAATGGCGGGACGTAATGGCATTGCCCCCATTACTTTATTCGATGCGTCTCGGCATGATTGTCGTTTTGCCGCTGAGGTAAAAGGCTTTGATCCGATTCAATATATGGATCGCAAAGAAGCAAAACGGATGGATCGCTTTTGTCAATTTGCGGTTGCAGCCAGTAAACAAGCTTTGGCAGATGCAAATTTCGAGATCAATGATCTGAATGCAGAACAGGTCGGAGTTTTGATCGGAACGGGCATTGGCGGCTTGAAAGTTCTCGAAGATCAGCAAGAAATTAACCTGACCAAAGGACCCGATCGCTGTAGTCCGTTCATGATTCCCATGATGATTGCGAATATGGCGGCAGGTCTTACGGCGATTCACATTGGTGCAAAAGGTCCAAACTCTTGTTCAGTGACCGCTTGCGCGGCTGGCTCGAATGCGATCGGCGATGCGTTTCAATGGGTGCGACGCGGCTATGCTCAAGCCATGATTTGCGGTGGTACTGAAGCGGCAGTCACTTCGCTTGCAGTAGCAGGATTTGCAGCGTGTAAAGCCCTCTCATTAAGAAATGATGACCCTACTCACGCGAGCCGCCCGTTTGATAAAGATCGCGACGGTTTCGTCTTAGGTGAAGGATCTGGAATTCTTCTGCTCGAAGAAATGGAACACGCGCTGGCTCGTGGCGCAAAGATTTACGCTGAAATCGTCGGCTATGGCGTAACTTGCGATGCTTATCACATCACAGGACAAACTCCAGGCGGAAAAGATGCCGCAAGAGCGATTCAGTTCTGTCTAAAAGATGGCGGACTCACTCCGGATCAGGTGGATTACGTCAATGCTCACGGAACCAGTACGCCCGTCAATGATCCAAATGAGACGATGGCGATTAAAACTGCTCTGGGCGATCGCGCAAAACAAATTCTCGTCAGCTCCACGAAATCGATGACGGGTCACTTGCTCGGCGGTTCTGGCGGAATTGAAGCCGTTGCAACCGTGATGGCAATCCACAACGATCGCGTTCCTCCAACGATTAATTTGGTCGAACCCGATCCAGCTTGTGATCTCGATTACGTTGCCAATGAAAGCCGCGAACATGTCGTGAACGTTGCGCTGTCCAACTCTTTTGGGTTTGGCGGACACAATGTCACGCTCGCCTTCAAAAAGTTTGAGCCATAAACTTGAACTGGCTACCGTTATCTAGGATTATTAGGAGGCCGTTATCAGTTGACAGCCTTTGATAGCTTTTTCTGATTAGGTATTTGTGCCTACTTTTCCTCATAATGGAATCAAGTATTCGGATTTGATCGAATTCTTCCGTTATTTCCCACTCGTCGTTCATTCTTAACAGAAATCATGGTCGTTGCAGCCCAGTCACTCGAAGAACTTTGCATTAATTCGATTCGCTTTTTAGCGATCGATGGCGTTGAGAAAGCAAAATCCGGACACCCAGGATTGCCGATGGGTGCGGCTCCGATGTCCTTCGTGCTATGGGACAAGTTCATGCGGTTTAATCCCAAAAATCCGCAGTGGTTCAACCGCGATCGCTTCGTGCTGTCCGCAGGTCACGGCTCAATGCTGCAATATGCATTGCTCTATTTAGCGGGCTATGACAGTGTGACGATCGACGATATCAAACAGTTCCGCCAACTCGGATCGCGCACGCCTGGACACCCAGAAAATTTTGAAACTGCGGGTGTTGAGGTCACAACTGGGCCTTTGGGTCAAGGGATTTGTAATGGGGTTGGTTTGGCGATTGCTGAAGCGCACCTGGCTGCAAAATTCAACAAGCCCGATGCAACGATTGTTGATCACTATACCTATGTGATCATGGGTGATGGCTGCAACATGGAAGGCGTTTCGGGTGAAGCTTGCTCACTGGCTGGACACCTGGGTTTGGGTAAACTGATTGCCCTCTATGATGACAACCATATCTCGATCGATGGAGACACTGAGGTTTCCTTTACTGAAGATGTGGGTAAACGCTACGAAGCGTATGGTTGGCAAGTTCTCACTGTGCCCGATGGCGATACCAATACTGCTGCAATCGAAGCAGCGATCGCAGAAGCGAAGAAAGAAACGACCAAGCCGACCTTGATCAAAATCCGCACAACGATCGGATTCGGTTCACCCAACAAGCAAGGAACCGCAGGCGTTCACGGTGCTGCTTTGGGTGGTGACGAAGTAGCTGCAACCCGCAAGCAGTTAGGTTGGGATTACGAACCTTTCGTGGTTCCCGAAGATGCGTTGAATCACTGGCGCAAAGCGATCGAGCGCGGTGCGAAGCTCGAATCTGATTGGAATGCAGCATTTGCAGACTACAAAGCAAAATATCCTGAAGATGCAGCAACCTTTGAGCGCCTGCTGAGCGGCAAGCTTCCAGACGGTTGGGAAAAGTGCCTTCCGGTCTACTCGCCTGAAGATAAAGGCTTAGCGACCCGTCAAACGTCTGAGAAGACCTTGAATGCGATCGCGCCTGTGGTTCCCGAACTGATCGGTGGTTCGGCTGACTTGACTCACTCGAACTTGACCTTGCTGAAAGGGTTCGGTGACTTCCAGAAAGGCTCTTACCAAAACCGCAACCTCCGCTTTGGAGTCCGCGAACATGCAATGGGCGCAATCTGTAATGGAATTGCATTGCACAATTCGGGCTTGATTCCTTACTGTGCAACCTTCTTGGTGTTTGTAGACTACATGCGGGCAGCGATTCGCCTTTCTGCACTGTCTGAAGCAGGCGTGATTTATGTCATGACTCATGACTCAGTTGCATTGGGTGAAGATGGTCCCACTCACCAACCGATTGAGACGCTTGCATCGCTGCGTGCGATTCCGAATCTGTTGGTCTTCCGTCCTGCAGATGGAAATGAAACCTCTGGTGCATACAAGATCGCAATGGAGCGTCGTAAGCAGCCTTCGCTGTTGGCAATGACTCGTCAAGCATTGCCGAACTTGGATGGTAGCTCGATCGATGCAGTCGCTCGCGGTGCATACATTCTTTCCGGTAGCGATGACCTGCCAGACATCATCTTGGTGGGAACGGGAAGTGAAGTGAGCCTTTGTGTAACTGCTGCTGAGAAACTGCGTGCAGAAGGTCACAAAGTCCGCGTGGTATCGATGCCTTGTTGGGAATTGTTCGAGGAGCAAGATGAAGCTTACAAGAACACCATCTTCCCGAAAGCAGATCAAAAACGCCTCGTGGTTGAAGCTGCTTCTAGCTTCGGTTGGCAGAAGTACATGGGAAGCGAAGGCGACATAATCAGCATTGAGCGCTTTGGTATCTCGGCTCCAGGTAACGTTGCTATGGAGAAATTCGGCTACACCGTCGATAACGTTGTGGCTCGTGCGAAAGCAGTGATCGGCAAATAAGCACAAAAGTTGCTTTGAGTGATAGATTGCAAGCCCCCAGAAATTCTGGGGGCTTTTTTGTTGAAATCGGCATCGCTAACTCAATTGCTTTCATCTACTCGGCACCTGATGAAAGCAATTCCTCATGGGTTGCTACAAGAATTACGAAGGTTGATCTAATCGTTCGATCGATCAGCGCTGCTATTAGATATGCGTGGGCAGTTCTAGATGCGATCGCAGCTTCAAGCAACCCATCTCAGTATTTTCTCTGAGTGATAAGATTCACTGATTCTTTACTTTAGCTGTACGGAAATCATCGCCTTGCCGACGAAAGTATAAACAAGAACACAAGCTGCAATGCTTACTGAACATCTACTCTAGCGAGATCTGCGATGCTTTACACTCAAACCAATTCCACCTGCTCTGATGGTGCTGTTAGCTCGGTGCTTGACCGAATTCTCGCCACAGGTCAAATTGCTCAAAGTGATGCTCATCGAGTCCTGCAAGCTGCAATGACGTTAGACAGTCCGCTCAGTGCTGAAGAACAAACAAAAATTAGAGTCATTGCTCATCGTTTAGGACTAGGCATGTTGAAGGTTGTCTACTAGGAAATGGCTTGCGTTTGATTGCTACAATCTTGCGGCAAAAACTTATCCAACCGTAAAACCCTGAATTAAAGCAGAATTTGATGAACAATAGAGGAGGCGAGTTATTCAAAACAGAATGGGACAGTACGATCGCTTAATTCTCATGGCAGAAGATGAACTGACACAGTACAGTACCGATGCCCGTAAAATTGAAAAGCTCCGACAAAAAATTGGCTTATCGGTTTCTGCCAATGAGCAAAAGCAAGTCAAAGAGCAACTGCTCACAGAAATGCCAACTGATCCAATTCGCACAATCATTGAAGATCAGCGTCAAACGGTTGCACTACCATTTTGGGGAATTGCTGGATTGGGTTTATTGTTTGGCATTTCCATGTCGCAACCGTTAGATTTTGTTGCCACCATCGCTGGAGGCGCGATCGCCTTCCAAATTCAAAAACTCGGCTGGCGACTCCAAGCAAAACGACTAGTACTCAAAACCTTGGAAGATATCGAAGAACGAGTTCGCAAGCCTGATTAACAATATTTGCATAGTTGCGAGTGGGCAGAGCTATCTAGCAACTGCAATTAAACCGCAATAGCCTGCATCGATTGGCAAGCCTCAATCAGACCTTCAACCCCTTGAACGATCGTAATTTTCGTTGCCAATCGATGCTCCAAATCTGCCACAGTCATGTCATCTAAAAATACGGCTGCATCTTGTTTCAGCATCAAAGACGGCAAAAGAATTCCGTCTCCGAGCGCTCTCCCTTGCAGTGCTGCCAAAATGTCTTGCCCAGTCAGTAGCCCCGTGACAGTCATGCTCTGACCCCAGTACTGGCTATTCAGAGCAACCATTTTGACCGTCAAACCTTGAACTTGGTTTAAGCGATCGAGAATCGGCAGAAACGCTCTCTCAACTGCATTCCCCAAAACCCAGATATACTCGCGTGCAGGCGCAATCTTCTGTGGAAGTCGTTGTGCTGCTGTTTCAAACTCTTTTAGGAACAATCGAATCGAACCTACACCATTACCAATTTGTGGATAGTCTTCATAGTGTGATTCTGGAGGTAAATCGGCTCCAGCAATTAAGAACCACTCATCTGCTAACCAAACAATCGTACTGCCCTGCTCTTTTCGAAACTTAGCTTGCAGTGCTTGTACTTGGGCAATTACTTCTCTCGCTTTCTCCGGGGAAACGGGAATCAACTCATCTTCATCGGGTCGAAATCGGGTCAGTCCAACGGGCACCACCGCGATCGACGCAACTGCTGGAATCTCTCCTGTGTGAAACTGCGCTAGATCCTCGATCGTCCGAGTTAAGTGCTCACCATCATTGATACCAGGACAGAGAACCACTTGAGCATGGATCTGTAGCTGTCGTTCTTGGAACCATCGCATCTGGTCGAGAATTTGACCTGCTCTTGAATTTTTCAGCAACCGAGTTCTGACATCTGCTTCAGTTGCATGAACTGAAACATAAAGTGGGGAAAGCCTCATCTGTTCAATCCGGTTCCACTCGCGCTGAGTCAAATTCGTCAGAGTCAAATAGCTCCCATAAAGAAAACTCAGCCGATAGTCATCATCTTTGAGGTAAAGACTATCTCGCTTGCCCGGAGGCTGTTGATCAATAAAGCAAAATGGACAGCGATTCGTACATTGGATCAACCCATCAAACAGAGCCGTTTCAAACTCCAAACCCAGATCCTCATCGTAATCCTTCTCAATTTCGATCTGATGGGTTTTTCCTTTGCGATCGATCACGTCGAGTTCTAAAAATTCGTCCGCACACAAAAACTGATAGTCGATCAGATCGCGAGGCTTTTCGCCGTTGATCGATACAATGCGATCGCCCACCTCAAATCCAATCTCTTGCGCGATTGAACCCGACAACACCCCAGTAATTAACGCCGGACGAATAGAAATCTCGCTCATGACTCGAACTTTGACAGCTTCTCTAGTTTAAGCCTTTAGAACTTGTGTGGCGATTGCGGCTAATAATGTAATGCCTAACGCCAAGCGATACCAGACAAAGACCCAAGTACTCTGACGCTGCAAAAACTTCAGCAGCCAAGCGATCGATAAATACGAAAACACAAACGCTGAAATGATGCCAAACAGCAAAGGCATTCCCATTGAACCATCTTGCAACACATCTTTCGTTTGCACTAAGGTGGCAATCGCCAAAGTCGGCAGACCGAGCAGAAAGGAAAATCGAGCCGCTGTTTCTCTGCGTAATCCTAAAAACAAGCCAGTCGTCAAAGTCGAACCTGAGCGCGAGGCTCCAGGCAGCAACGCAATCATTTGCCCAAGTCCAACCAAAATCCCATCTTTAACCTCAAGCTCATCAAACCCCCGTTTCCGAGAACCGACTTTCTCGGCAAGTGCCAACAAAAGCGACATCACGATCGACATCACAGCAATTAGTGTCGCACTCTCTAACTTGATGCCCGACTCCTTGAGCATCAAGCCACCCGCTAAGGCTGGAACTGTTCCGAAGACAATGCCGATAAAGATCTTCCAGTCTTCGCGATACCACTCCTTGCGCACAAATGCCCCCAAAGCTCCTGAGAGAATATTCCGAATATCCTTCCAAAAGTACATCAGCACCGCGATGACACTGCCGAACTGAATCGCATCGATCGCTTCTTTTTTCCATTGGTTCTGCCAGCCGAACACATCTGTAAAAATAATCAAATGCGCCGTACTGCTGATCGGCAGAAACTCTGTAATTCCTTGCACTAAACCCAAGACAACACCTTGGAAAAGAGCAAACAGACTATTGCTCTCACTAGCAACGACTAAAAGTGGGGTCATGCGCTTCTCAACCTTCAAAAACTAGGAGCAGAACTCTCGCTGTGCAGTGTACTGCCATTTCAGCGATTTCTGAATTCGTTCTCCTAAATTTATTCGCAATTTCAAGATAGTTCCGCTATTCTGAAATATGCCTAGGGGGGGCATTCTCCTTAAGAATGATTTACAAATTGAGGCTCCCGTCCCCAGAAAATCCTATGGTAATGTTAAGTTAAGTAAATAAAATGAACAGGATTAAATTTTCCTTTGATTTCCTATTCGCCCACCCCCACCCCATCCCAAGAGGCTGAAGTGATCGCGGTTTCTAAATCTTCTCTCACTGAATCTTCTCTGATAGAGCGGCAACTCCCGTCGCGCAATCGTCTCATTTTCGGTGCATCGGTCTTTTTGGTGTCGGTTCCTGTGTTCTTTGAAGCGCCCTTAGTCCGATCGATTCCGCTGCTCTGCCTTTTACTCACTTCAGTATGGGTTTGGGTCTCGATCTCGCTTTCTGCGAAATCAAAAACACAACACTGGGGTGAGTTAATCACAGGATTCACTTGGACATGGCTTGCTGGCTCGCTTTACTGGGGGTGGATGCGTTGGGAACCCACGTTACATTTACCGATCGAAGCGATTGGGCTGCCGATCGCGATCTGGGGATTGCGGCAGAATTGGTGCAAACTTGGAAACTTTTTCTACTTAGGCTCCCTCTTTGGAACTGCAATCACTGATTTATATTTCTACGTGAGTGACTTGATTCCGTATTGGCGGCGATTAATGCAGGTAGAACCAGATGCAGTGCAGCCGATCTTTCAAGAAGCTCTTATGCAAATGTACACACCTCATGGCATTTTCTGGGTGATTTCACTAGCTACACTACTCCTTGTAATCGGTGTTCTCTCGCTGCGGGTGAAAACGCCGCATTGGGTAGCATTTGGTGGTGCTGTTCTCAGTACCATTCTAGTTGACAGTCTTTTCTGGATTGCAGCAACCCTGGCATAAACTCGTAGATAGCGCGATTGCACGCAATTTCTATCAGTTGAATACTGCGGAAAATACAGTAAAAAATAATTCACTTCACCTTTACATTACAAGCGCTACTACTGACACATTTCCATCGCAAGCGTTGCATCATAAGGAAAGAATGACCTTATTTTCCTTGTTGAGCCTGTGGTAACTCTCCAACCTATTCCTCATCTCATCCTACATAGCGATCTCAATCGTCAGCGCTTGCCTTTAGTGGGTAATAGCTGCTGGACAATTGGACGGAGCGAGGATAACACATTTGTGATTGGCGATCGCTGGATTTCACGTAACCATGCCATGCTGCAATGGATGGAAACGGGAGAATATTATTTGATCGATCTCGGCAGTCGCAACGGCACTTTTGTGAATGGGCGGCGGGTGAGCATTCCGGTGACATTGCAGAATGGCGATCGTCTCACGTTTGGACAGACTGAACTAGATTTCTTCTGTCCTATGAATCGTCCTGCTCCGTCGAGCGATCTCGACTCTAAAGATTTCACGGCAACCGCAGCGCTCTCAGTGCGCTGTTTAATCTCGGTTTTGGTTGTTGATATTCGCGATTTTACGATTCTGACGCGTCAGCTAGACGAAAGCATTCTTTCTGAGATGATCGGGACTTGGTTTCGCCAAGCAGGTGAGATTATTCGAGAGTATGGCAGTTGGGTCGATAAATATATTGGCGATGCGGTGATGGCGGTCTGGACGCATGGAGCGCATGGAGTCGAGCGGGATGAGTCACTACGAATCTGTCAGGCGATTAATGCGCTTCATAAGATGACGAGTGATTTGTATCGAGACTATCCCTTGCCATTTCCGATTCGGATCGGGGCAGGTGTGAATACGGGATTTGCGATGGTCGGTAACACAGGTAGCGGAGATCGACCCGATTACACAGCATTGGGTGATACCGTGAATGCAGCATTTCGATTAGAAACAGCAACGAAACAAATCGGACTCGATATTGCGATGGGTGAAACGACGTATCGGCATCTGGCAAGTCATGTGGGTGAGTTGGCGTTCTTTGAGCGATATAACGTTGATCTCAAAGGTTACGATACGCCAACTCCGACTCATGCTTGCTCGTTTGCGGATCTCGATCGCTTTTTGAAGAGTAATTTCGATACCTTTTACTAAAGATCCAAGAAAGAGAGTCAAGAAAGATATTTTTGAACCACTTCCCACCCGGTGATCGAGACCCAAATTAGCCCTAAGCATAAGAGAAAATTCACGCCAATGTGAACAGAACGTGCCCAAGGCTGAGTGGGAATCTGTACGGCACTCCAGGCAGAAAGAAATACCAATTCAACGACAGCCAGCCCCGACCATAAATGATTGGAATGACCTAAACTGCCGTAATGCCCTAGGGTTCCGACAATGCCAATTCCCAGTAAGACCAAGACTAAAATCGCGATCGCAATTCCTACGCCAATATGCAGCGATCTCACCCATTTGATGCCAAATAATAATCCTGATCCCGTCGCTGCTTGAAGCAAATACGCCACGATTGTCAAACCCATCGCCCAAGCAGCAATTCGCCATAACCAAAGAAAGGACGGTAAATCCAAAACGTTCTACCTAACTCGCCTTCTCATTGTGCAAAAAACAACCGCGATCAAAATGCGATCGCGGTTGTTTCTTAACGAATCCCCACACCTTTTACTAAGCAAATCGATAGACGAAGCGGTTTTTCTTATAAAAATTGCAGAAAAAATTTAGGATTCCGCTGGAGTTGCCAGAATTGACCTCAGCTCTTGGCGAAAGGAGGCATCCTCGTCTCCCTCCGTCACAATCAGAGTTGAACAAGGAATTGTATCTGACAAAATCGCACTTGCCATCATGCCAGTATGAATTTCCAAATGAGCTGTCACGATTGCTTCAAAGATCAATCGCTGACCTGGAAAAACGACTCGTTCAAAGTACCAATTTGGCACATCTGTAATCCGAGCAATTTGAATTTGACTTGTAGCATTTACATAACAACAAAGGACGGGATCAGATCCATTAGAAGGAACGGGATCAAGAATTTGAGGCATGGCGATTGAAACCCCTTAGATAAGTAGCGAAGTACCTTGACACTAACATTGCCGGATTTCTAACAACTGTAAAGGTGATTACCAACGGTTTCTTTTCAAGACGATTTATGCTTTGAGATTGAGAACTTGTAAGTCTTCAACGCAAAAAATTAAATTTAGTTCATACCTGAATACTTTGTGCAGTAAAAATACAGAGTTCTCAAAAAAGATTAAGGCTGTTTTGCGATCGCGTGGATGCTTCTTGAGGACAATCCATGCAGAGAACGAGAGTCAGTGATATCGTAAAGTTATGTGAAAATTACTCAGGATCCATTGATCCGATGAATCA
This sequence comes from Leptolyngbya sp. FACHB-1624, assembly GCF_047649235.1. Lineage (NCBI taxonomy): Bacteria > Bacillati > Cyanobacteriota > Cyanophyceae > Leptolyngbyales > Leptolyngbyaceae > Leptolyngbya > Leptolyngbya sp. FACHB-1624. The sequence continues at coordinate 4,912,387 of NZ_CP180258.1, read as the reverse complement.
ACGCTGATGGATTCCTCACCCATGAAGGCTATGGAAACTCGCATTCTCTACGTCCGGTTGCCTTGTAATCCGATTTTTCCGATTGGAGCCGTGTATCTTGCCGATCACGTTCACAAGCAGTTTCCTGACATCACCCAAAAAATCTTAGATTTGGGCACAGTCCCGCCTTTGGATTACGCCTCAGCGCTGGATGATTGCATTGATCAGTTCAAGCCAACGCTGTTGGTCTATTCTTGGCGCGACATTCAGATTTACGCACCTGTGGGGGGCCGCGGGGGAAATCCACTGCAATACACCTTTGAGTACTACTACGCTTTAAATCCGTTCTTGAAGGCGAGAGGCGCGCTTGGCTTACTGCGAATCGCTTCAGGCTATTACGGCGAATTGTGGCGCAATGCCAATCTGATCAAACGGGGCTTCAAACGCGCTCGCAAATATCATCCAGATGCCAAATTGGTTGTGGGTGGGGGCGCAGTGAGCGTGTTTTATGAGCAAGTTGCGAGAAGTTTGCCGAAAGGCACGATCGTATCGGTGGGCGAAGGGGAAACGCTGCTTGAAAAACTGCTGCGGGGTGAAGATTTCTTAAATGAGCGGTGTTATATCGTCGGCGAGACGAAACCGCGCGATCGCATGATTCACGAATTTCCCACCCCGATCGAGAAAGCGGCTTGCGATTACGATTACATTGCGTCGATCTGGGACGAATTTGACTACTATTTTCAATCTCAAGATTTCTACATCGGAGTCCAGACCAAGCGCGGTTGTCCACATAATTGCTGCTACTGCGTCTATACCGTGATTGAAGGTAAACAAGTTCGGATCAATCCAGCCGATGAAGTCGTCAAAGAAATGCAGCAGCTTTATAAAAAAGGCGTGCGCAACTTCTGGTTTACAGATGCTCAATTTATTCCGGCTCGGAAGTATATTGATGATGCGATCGAGCTTCTGCAAAAGATCGTGGATGCTGGAATGACCGATATTCACTGGGCAGCTTACATTCGCGCAGATAATCTCACGCCGAAGCTTGCCGAATTGATGGTGAAGACTGGCATGAATTACTTTGAGATCGGCATTACCAGCGGCTCTCAGGAACTCGTACGCAAAATGAGAATGGGGTACAATCTCCGAACCGTCTTAGAAAACTGTCGAGATTTGAAAGCGGCAGGATTCAACGATCTTGTTTCGGTGAATTATTCGTTTAACGTGATTGATGAGCGACCGGAAACGATTCGACAAACGATCGCGTATCATCGCGAATTAGAAAAAATCTTCGGAGCTGACAAAGTTGAGCCTGCGATTTTCTTTATCGGGCTGCAACCTCATACGCATCTAGAAGAATATGCGCTCAAGAATGACATTCTGAAGCCGGGATACGATCCGATGAATGTGAAACCTTGGACAGTTCGCAAACTGTTATGGAATCCAGAACCTTTGGGATCATTCTTTGGTGAAGTTTGTCTGCAAGCTTGGCAGCGCAATCCCAATGATTTCGGACGGGAAGTCATGGATATTTTAGAAGAACGTCTCGGACGTGCTGATCTAGAAGAAGCCTTAACTGCTCCGATCGAGAAATCCAATCCTCAACTTGTTACTGCTCCCTAATTTCCGCTCATGTTAGAAGGCTCAATTCTCAAAGATTTAAAAGTCGCGCACCAGTCCGGCGAGGTCGGTAAACGCCCGCTCAATTTCGGTGTGTATTACAAAAATACGCTGGTTTCACTCTGTCATGCTCTGGAAGACTGCATTCTCACCTGTCAGAGTGCGCCTCTCGTGATTACTGCTTTCCAGCGGGGAAAATGGTATATCGTCGAAGCTGATCGCTATGGCGATATCGCGAATCGAGCCGACCAAATTGTGATCATGGCGACGGCAGATGCCGGATTTGCAGAACATCCCACCAGTCAGCGATCGAATGTCACTTTAGTCGATTTAGATCCAGCCGATCCGGTTGCTCAAGAATGGCACTTGATGATTTTGGCTCCGTCTTATACCGCCATGGTGCTCTGTCAGGAACTCTCGCCTGAAGACTATGGGACTCAAGGTGTGCCAGAAGAAGACTTAGAGCGGAAGTTCTACGGCTTTTGGACATTTGAGCAGGGCTTAGTCGAAGAGACGGTGAATATTGCGATCGCTCATATCGATCGCTACAATCCGGATTTAGCCAATCAACTTCGGGCAAAAGTCGCAGAAATTTCTGCTCAGAGTAGCGACCAAGACGAAATCTATCAAGCGGTTTCAATGGTTGTGAACTATTTACAAGACGGTCACTCGAAACACAAGCACGAAGCGTTAGATAACAATCTCGTTTCCAATGAGCTACAAGCCTTTCTCCGTCTGGCTCAATTGATTGATCAAACCGATGTGAGCAATCCAAATGCTGCGGCTGAAGTGGCTTCACTATCGGTTGCGATGGCACAGTTGCTCGATCTTCCGGCTTGGCAGGTGAATCGGTTGCGGCTCTCTGCCTTGCTGCATCGACTCGCATTCTTACAGCGAGCAGATAGTGTACTCAGTCCAGGAAGCTTTGGACGGGTGACCGAGCCTGATCCCGATGCCGCACCGAGTTGTCCGATCGTTCCAGGCGCTCAGCTTTTAAGAAATATGGGCAGATTGAATGCGATCGCAACGATCATTACGCATGAATCTGAACACTGGAATGGAAAAGGACAACCTGCTGGACTCGCAGGCGACGAAATTCCTTTAGAATCAAGAATCCTTGGCTTACTCTCTGAGTTTCAACAGCGCGTGACTCAAAGCAATTTAACCGATGCGCTCGCTCAGTGCCAAGCGGAAGCGGGAGAGCGGTGGGATACAAAGCTCGTCGAAGCTTTAACGCTTCTTGTCAGCGCGATTCAGCAAGGGTTAAGCCTACCGATTCAAATGCCGAAAATCGCGGCTGGAATGTGGTTGTTAGATTCTCATTCTGACGAAGAATTGCTGAATCTATCTGAGAAAGTGACGGAGCGAGGGTAGATGGATATTCAGGCGATTCGATCGGGAAAAGTAACGCAACTCGCGGGCGTAGATTTGCAGGATGAAGATCTGTCTAAAGCAGATTTGGGCGGCGTGATTTTGGCGGGAGCAAAACTGGCGGGGGCAGATTTCACAGGCGCAAAGCTGGCGGGAGCCATTTTAGACGGTGCGAATTTAGTCGGATGCCAGCTGATTGGGGCGGATTTGCGCGCGTCGATGACGGGTGCAAATTTGATGCAGGCAGATTTGACTGAGGCAGATTTGCGCGGCAGTAATTTGCGCGGGGCGAATCTCATGCGATCGCGCCTAACTCGCGCGGCTTTATCCGGTGCATTTCTCAGCGGCACAAACTTGATGGGCGTGAATTTGCAAGGCGTTGATTTACGAGGTGCAGATTTACGAGGCGCAAATTTAAGTGGGGTCAATTTGCTCGGTGCAAACTTGACTCAAGCAGATTTGCAGGGCGCACAGCTCAGCGAAGCGAATCTTGAAGAAGCCGATTTGCAAGGTGCGAATTTAGCAGGCGCGAACCTCTCAGGTGCGAATCTGCTTTGTGCAGAACTCCAGGATGCAAACCTAACAGGCGCAAATCTGATCGGAGCTTGTGTGATTGGGACTCTCCTAGCGGAGGCATCGAAAGGCGAACTTGAGAGCAAAGGAAGTAGGTAAGAATAAAAAAAAGGATTGAAAAGATAGGGCACGCTCTAAACGAATATTCATGCCTAGAAAAATTCGAGAATTGAAAGCTCAGATTGGACGTGAAGGATTTACATATCTGCCTAAGCGTGGCAAAGGGAGTCATGAGCGGTGGCGGCATCCTCTCCTGAAAAAAACATTGACGATCCCAGGAAAAGATGGAGATGATGTTCCACTCTATTTAGAAAAACAACTCGAAAAACTACTGATAGAACTCAAGAATTTAAGAGAGGAGGATCAGGAAAGATGAGCCGATACAGCATGATCATTCAATGGTCTGATGAAGATCAACTGTTCCTGGTTACTGTTCCAGAATTTGCTGACTTGGTTGTTATGCCTTGCACATCTGGCAAAACTCGTGAAGAAGCGATTCGTAATGGTGAAGACGTGATCGAAATGTATTTAGAAGCTTGGCAGGTAGAAGGTGAGCAGATTCCTGAACCGATGACGCTGCAAACGGCTTAACTCTTACCATAATTGGAAACATGGGCAAGAGGTCCATCACGATCGCAGTTAGCCAAGCCAACAGAGGCAAACTCTCAATGCTGAACCATGCGATCGCATTTTTTGTTTACAGAAACAACCGAGGCGGAGTTAGCCAGAATAGTTGGCTATTGGAGATCGCACTTCCGCTCTCGGGAAGCTCTAAGCCGATCACACCCGCTTTTTTTAGAATGAAGCGATCGCGCACTTCTCCCCAAATCAGTAACTCTGCCCAACTGCTGAGATCCGGCTCGTGTCCAACCAGCGCTAATGCTTTGTCGGGCGATCGCCAACTCTCAACCCAAGCGTGCCAATTCTGAATATCGCCTCCTGGGGCAAGGTAGCCAGCAGTTTCTAATGCATCGCTCAACCCTGCTTTTTGCAAAATTTTAGCCGTTTGCTTGGCACGAGTCAGAGGGCTGGTCAGAATCAGATCAAATTTTAAATCGAGCGATCGCATTCGCTTTGCAACCTGTTCTGTTTTACGCTCCCCTTCTGGAGTCAGAGGACGCTGATCATCATCAGGATAGTCGCCATGTTGTCCGGCTAAGCCATGTCGGATCAGATAAAGTTCCATATCTACAGAAGATTGAAGGACTACACGGATCATTACAGCACCCTTTGCCCCTCAATCCTCTACCTTGGGATTAATTCACGCCTTTTGGATAATTTTGATCCGGGTTGACTAGGCGCAATAGCTTTTGTTTGACCTGAGCATCAAAGACTGACCATTTTGTTTTGGCATAGTCGCTATTCTCTGTAAATCCAGATAAAAATCCCATGGGAATTTCAAATCCCCCCGCTTGCGATCGTCCTCCGCCAAAGAATCTGCCGTGAGCATCTTGTCCAAACGCTTCTTTGATAAATTCATCGGGATCAAGCGTAATTTTATTCGTTCGCAGCGATCCCACGACGAATTCGAGTTCTTCATCTTCGTCGTGAACAATCCCGTAAACGACCGCAGTATGGACATTCTCCTCAGTAACCAAGAAGTCCGCAGCTTGCGGAATCGCATCACGATCGTCGTATCGCAAATAACCCACTCCCGCGATCGAGAAATTATTCTGTACCATGCGATTTTTCAGCGATCGCTCAATCACTTCCATGACTTGCTTCGATCGCGAAGATTGCATCACTGCATTCAGCAATTGCGCATCGTAAAATCGACTCAAATAAGCCGCAGCCAGAAAATCTTCTTCCTGCGCCTGCATCAGGCGATTCGTATCTGAGCGCAATCCGTGCATGAGCGCCGTTGCACACTTCACATGCTCAGGCGTACTCGTATCCAGCTTCAACATTCCCGATTGAATGTACTGGGTCAGAATCGTGGCAGTGGCACGGGTGTAGGTGCGGATATCGATAAATTCAGCTTTGAGGTCATCTTGCATACTGTGATGATCAATAATCACGGTAATCGGAATATTCGCCTGCTGAACGGACGTGAGAAGTTGGCTCGTCGTTCCCTGATTGTCGATCAGGACACAGCCTTTATAAATTGAAAAATCTTTCGTTTTCGCAGTTTGAATCGGTAGACGTTGGAGCGGTAAATTTGTGAGCTTAACAAGGGCGATATTTTCCTGGTGCGAAAGCATTCCGGCATAGACAATCTCGCACTGAATTTCAAACTTTTGAGCGATTAATTTGTATGCCCAAGCTGAAGAGAGTGCGTCTGGGTCAGGGAAATCTTGAAGCAGAATAATTTGACGTTCGCCTCGATGTCGTTCGAGAACTTGGCGAAAAGCTTCAATTTTTTGTTCTTGCTCAGACGATCGAACCACTTCGTAAGGAAATCTTCCGCGCGATTCGGTCGTATAATTCGATCCGTTAGAAGTTTGAGGGGATGAAATAATTTGAACCTCAGTCGGATTCAGCCCAGAAATACCGGAGTCTGGTTCCATTGTTACAAATGAAGAGAGGGGCACAGTTGAATCAGATTGCATACGTTAAAGTTGTGCGAAAAATAGAACCAGCCTCAGTCGATCCCATCCTGTTTAGACATGATCGATCGTAGGCACTTCTTGATCTTCGCAAAAAACTTCAAAAAACGGCAGATCGGTTTGTTCGATTTCTCTCATAAGAGAGAGAATGCGATCGTAAACTACATCACTTCTGATTGGAACTACTCTTCTCGCACTCCACCAATGACGTATTTCTGCCACTCCTGGTTCACACCATTTTTGACATGCTTCGTCACCTCAAAATAAAGCCCACTGTGCGGTCGGTGTGGATTCGTGAATAAAGGCATCGATGCTTCTTTCGGCGTGCGATTGCCCTTCTTCACATTGCAGCGCACACAGGCAGTCACAATATTTTCCCAAGTGTCTGCTCCGCCTCGCGATCGCGGGATCACATGATCCAGGGTCAAGTCATCGCCTGTATAGCCACAATACTGACAGGAGTGTGAATCTCGGTGCAAGAGATTCTTGCGGGTGAGGGGAATCTCCTTGTAGGGCACGCGCACATAATGGCGCAGCCGAATCACCGTGGGGAGTGGGAACCCCGAATAAACGAACTTTCCGTTATGCTCGACTTGCTCAGCTTTGCCTTTGATTAGCAGGACAACTGCTCGCCGCCAACTGGTGATATTGAGCGGTTCATAGGAGGCATTGAGCACCAGAACCTTTCCCATTCGGATTTTTAAGACGTGCTTATTTGCACTGATGCTAACATATTCAATCCTGAGACGGCTGTGAAGCCTGGATTTAAGTTAAGAAATCTCTCTAGAAGCAGGTTTTGAATTTTGCGGAAATCCGACCATAGTTATAGTGCAAACAATTAGTGCTCGAATTAAATTGTGGTATTATGAATTTATGCAAATCCTTAGGGCTCTAAGGAAATGGATTTCTGCTTTACTGCTCCTCACATTTTGAGTGAATTATGAGTTCTGCATCTTTTGATGATCATGCTCCAGTTCAGGAAAACAAGTTAGTTAAACCTGCGCCGCAGCTCGATCAAGTGACTCCTAAAGTTGTTGCTCCTCCAGAGCAGCCTGTGGCGACTCGCCGCAAGAAGCCAATGAAGCTAATTTTGGCAGGCTTGGGTGTTGGTGCGATCGCAGCAAGTGGGTTTGGGTACAACTGGTGGCAATACGCTTCAGCGCACCAGAGTACAGATAATGCAACGGTTACGGGTAATATTCACTCGATCGGTTCTCGCGTCGCAGGAACGGTCGATCAGGTGTTGGTGGATGATAACCAAGACGTGAAAGCGGGTCAGCCATTGATTCGACTAGACGATCGAGATTTTCAAATTAAATTACAACAGGCGCAAGCGGATTTAGCGGCGGCACAACAGAAGGCGAATACTGCACAGGTGAATGTTGCGCTCTCCGGTCAAAATGCAACTGCATCGAATACAAAAGCTCAGGGTGGAATTGGTACGGCTCAAGCCGCGATCGCACAAGCTCAGGCACAAGTTGCTGAAGCCCAAGCTGGAGTGCCGAGAGCGCAAGCCGACTTAGCGCAAACGAATGCGAATTTAGCCAAGGCTCAAGCGGACTACAATCGGTTTAATCAGTTGTACAGTTCGGGTGCAGTGTCGCGGCGCGAGTTAGATACGGCACGACAAGCGTATGAAGTAGCACGCGCTCAGCGCGATTCTGCGAGTGAAGGCGTTAGACAAGCCCAGGCGAAGGTCGCACAAGCTGAACAAGGCGTTGCCACGGCACAAGCTGGCTTGGAATCTTCACAAGGGGAATTGCAGCAGGCACAGGCACAAAATGTTCAGACCCAGGTAAGTCAGAGTGATTATCAGACAGCGCAAGCTGCGATTAATCAGTCTCAAGTCGCGTTGAAGAATGCGAAGCAGCAGTTGGCATATGTGACGATTACGGCTCCGGTCAGTGGACGAGTGGGACGGAAGAATGTTCAGACTGGGCAGCAGGTTCAGGCGGGCACTCCGCTTTTAGCGATCGTGGATGATCAATACTGGGTGACTGCGAATTTCAAGGAAACCCAACTTGAGAAGATGCATCCCGGACAAAAAGTTGAGATTAAATTAGATTCGTTCCCGCATCATGAGTTTACAGGACGGATTGAGAGTGTCTCTCCTGCTTCTGGGGCACAGTTTGCGCTCTTGCCGCCTGATAATGCGACTGGGAACTTTACCAAAGTCGTGCAGCGCATTCCGGTGAAAGTTGTGTTCGATCGAGATTCGATTCGAGGATTTGAATCGGCAGTGACACCTGGAATGTCGGCTGAGGTGACAGTCGATTTGAACTCTTAGATTGTATGCAGATCAAATTGGAAGCGTAAAACGGGTAGAGACGGAATCATCCATACTCTACCCATTGTTTATTGGAACCGAAATTGAAATTACCCGAGCGTTCGGGTCAATAACACGGGGCAATTTGCATAGACTCGCACATAGTCAGACAACGATGTTCCTAATAAGCGATCGAGATCGGGCAATCCTTTCGCGATCGAAGGGCGGCGATCGGGCGATCCCAAGATCAGCAGATCTGCCTTCGTCTCATCTGCAACCCGGCAGATTGCTTCACCTGCTTTTCCAGCGGTAACCACTGCTTTGTAGGCGACTCCCGCTTGTTTCGCTTGCGCGATCGCATCTGCGAACGCAGGATCTCTTTCTGCTTCTGCTCCCACTTTCTCAGCCCCTTTGGGATTAGAATCGATGTGAATCAGCGTTACTTGTCCGCCTTTAATATCGCGTGCCAAAAACAGCGCCATCTTCAAAGCTTGCTTCGACGACTCAGACTTATCAACGGCAACAGCAATACGATTAATCGATCGCACAAAAATGTCATCTTTCACCAGCAGCATCGGGCGCGAGGAAAGCTGAAACACATACTGACTGACGGAATTCTCCAAAATTGAGACTAATCGCTTCAATCCGCGCGATCCCATAATAATCAGATCAGCGTTCACCTCATCCGCCGCTTTCAGGACTTGATCTTTCGGGTCGCCTTCTCTTAGCATCGCCGAAACGTGGCTCTGATCAATCTTCAGCGATTGGACTGCGGTTGCTAAGGTTTTTCCACCTTCTTCCCATTTCTCCGTCATCGAATCTGAACTGGTTTGGGGTGGAACCACATGCAGCACCGTCACCATCGCGCGTTGAATGGAGGGAATCGCCAGCAGTGCATTCAGCATATCTTCAGAACGCCCAGTGCCAGAATCGGCTAATAAGATTTTTTCTATCATCGCTTCTGTCTCGTTTCTCAGTAGACTTTGAAAAGGGTGAGGCAATTGGGAAAGAAAATCCCACGTTGCGCCTGTTTCAAGTCTAGGGGCTGCTGTCCCCTGATAGTTCGTTTGTTATCGTTTGTGAAGTACGATCGTGTCAGAGTCTCCTCAACTTCCCACATCTAATCTTGTGCCATCCGTGATTCCGCCGGAATGGTTTATTTATCCGATTACTGTCTATTCGCACCATACGGATTACGCAGGTGTCGTATGGCATGGACGCTATATCCAATGGCTAGAAGAAGCCCGAATTGAGTTCTTGCAGGCACGGGGTATCGATTTCTCGAAGTTGGTCGCGATGGGGTGTAATCTTCCGGTGATCGATTTGGCAATTCGCTATCATCAACCGTTGCGGATGGGAATGAAAGCGATCGTCAAAACTCGCTTGACTGCGCTCGAAGGGGTGCGACTTCCGATCGAGTATGAGATTCGATCCACGGATGACACGGTTCTGTTTGTCAGCGGTCGAGTGATTTTAGTTGCTGTGGATATGGAGAAAGGCAAAATTTTAAGACGGTTGCCTTCCGATGTTCACAGTGCTTTAACGATCGTCAATTAGATGCAAGAGTTAACTGCACGATTACGATCGCATATTGAAGTCATTGCCCGCGATCGCGATCCGTATTTCGCGACGCAGGGGCATTTTTATGTTCAACACTATATTCGCGAGCAGTTCTCACGCTGGGGAACCGTTGAATCTCATGCGTTTCAAGTCGGGCAAAAGATTCACTACAACTGGATTCTGAACTTGCCGGGGCAGAAGAAAAAACCGCCAATTCTGATTGGCGCACATTATGACGCGGTTCCCAATTCACCGGGAGCCGACGACAATGCGACGGGAGTAGCGGTGTTGTTAGAAATGGCAAAAGCGTTTTCTGAAAAGCCTGCCCGTTACCCGATTCGGTTAGTTGCTTTTGATTTAGAAGAAATTTTCACACAATCGGATACATTTGGTAACACTCAATATGCACAGTCGTTGAATGGTGAACCGTTAAGGTTAATGATTGCTTTGGAGATGCTTGGGTATTGTAATCATGAACGCAATTCACAACGCTATCCAGCAGGTTTAGAGAGATTTTATCCGGATCAGGGGAACTTCATTGCGTTAATTGGCAATATTCCGACAATTCCCGATTTGATGCGCCTCAGTCGATCGATTCGGCGCGCTCAAGTGGGCTGTGAATGGCTGCCTGCGGGAATGCGCGGCAAAATTATTCCGGATACGCGCCGGAGTGATCATGCTGCATTTTGGGATCGGGGATATCGGGCTTTGATGGTGACGGATACAGCAAATCTGAGAAATCCGCATTATCATCAACCGAGCGATCGCATTGAAACGCTCGATTTTGACTTTCTCACACGGGTGTGTCAGGGTCTGATTCACGCCATTCAATCTTTATAGGTTTGGGTATCATTTCTCTAATCACATCTCAATCTCTGCTCAATTATGATGCGACGCTTTATCCCGGTTTTGCTTGCAAGCGTTACTCTGACCAATTCTCAGGCAATTAGTCAGCCTTCTTTATCCCAGGCTCCAACCTGTCAGCGATCGAGTACTCAGAATTTTTTAGTCTTTGGCGGTGGTGGTGGACCTTCTTATAACGAAATTGCGCTAGAGAAGAACATGCTGTACTTTCAGCGATCGCTCAAAGAGCTAGGATACAATCCGAGCGTTGCGCCGATTTACTTCGCAAATGGCAACACAGGTGAGAAAACCGTGCGATATCTCGATGAGCGAGGTCGGGAACAGTACAAAGCTCATACGATTCCGAATGTACAAGGTGCTTCTAGCATTGCGAATCTGAGAACTTGGCTAACAGAGGCAGCAAAAGAGAAATCTTCAACTCCCTTATTTTTCTACTTTTCCGGGCATGGCGGACATAATCGAGTGAACGAAGACAATTCGACTTTACTCATGTGGCGCGATCGCCAATTGAATGTGCAAAATTTCACGCAAATGCTTGATCGTCTGCCACAGAATAAGCCTTTCGTCACCATGATGTCTCAGTGCTATTCTGGCTCATTTGCGAATTTGATTTACCGAGGGGGTGATCCGAATAAAGGCATTGCTTTGCAGACTCGCTGCGGGTTCTTTGCAACGATCAAATCTCGTCCTTCAGTTGGCTGTACTCCAGAAGTAAACGAAGCAGATTATCGGGACTATAGTTCGAGCTTTTTTGCAGGGTTGACAGGACGCGATCGCGTTGGACGAAAAGTTGCTTCTGCTGACTACAACAAAGACGGTCGCATTGCATACTCTGAAGCTCATGCTTATGCAAAAGTCGATAAGTTCACGACTGATTTGCCAATTTCTACGTCTGAAGCTTGGCTACAACGGCAAGTAAGCAACCCAACCATGCAAGAGCAGATTTTAGGACAACCGATCGCACCGCTTGCTAAGATTGCCCGTCCTGAACAACGCTTTGTTATTGAGTCTTTGAGCAAACAATTCAAGTTTGATCCAGCTCGATCGTTTCGGGGTAATCTACAAGCGATGAAACCCGACCTAGTGAAGACAGCCGAAGATGAAGCGTACTTAGTTCGTCTCTCGATGGAACTAACGAATGTTGCTATGGAGCGACGAGTGAAAACCTCGAAAGATGCGAAAGCGATCGGAATCTTAAATCGTCTACTACGCTGTGAATCCGGCTCATGGGGGAAACCTTGATAGATAATATATTTGATTTAACGGGATTGAAGCTCGATCGAGAATTGTTTGAGTCGTTGTGTGAAACGGATCAAATCTCGATCGAGCGAATTATTTCAACTGGGCAAACAACTCCACCCGATCAGTGGTACGACCAATCGCGTGATGAATGGGTCATCCTGCTTCAAGGTGAAGCGCAATTGATGTATGAGGATGAAAGTACGATCGAGCTAAAAGCTGGAGACTATCTACTCATTCCAGCCCATCAAAAACATCGTGTGAGCTATACCAGCAATGATCCTGCTTGCATTTGGCTAGCAATTCACGCAGTGTTGAAATAGGAGAAGGAGATGACTTATTACAGCGATCGTACAGAAGAAGATGGTCCGGTGCTTAAACAATTCCTAGAGTTTCTATCAGAAGATATGCAGAAGAATCCTCAACGAATTCAAGCTGTGAGTTCCGAGTTGATCGATCGTATACGCGCTTTAACAAATGGGATTGATGTCGATTTGGATGTTCTTCTACCAGATAATGAGTAGAATTGTCCTCAATTTCATCAATAGTAATCAATACTGGCAGAAGCTAAGTTGAGCCACCTTACAGAAGTTTAAAACTTTCAGTTCAAAGAGAGTTCTGAAGAATGAAGCTCACTAGAAGCTCAATGACTAGCCTCACGAATAAAACCTTGCCGCACTGCATCCTCAATCAAACTTTCGACAAACTCGCCCAACACCGGAGATCCGATCGCAACAGGCTCCATCCGTTTTCTCACCTTATCAACCGTCACGCCCGCCTTTTTCCAAGTTCCACCCTGCGTATTGTAGTTATGCAATAAAGGCTGAAGCCGATCGAGTGCTGCTGCAAACTGGGAATCTAAAGATTCTCTCGCCTCAAATTCCTCCCAGAGCGATCGCAATTCTGCCCCAAGATTTTCCGGCAACATGCCAAACAATCGATCTGCCGCTTTCTGCTCTCGAATTTCTTGATCTTGCAGCGCGATCGCATCGTAACAGAACGTATCTCCTGCATCGATTTCTACTAAATCGTGAATCAGCACCATTTTGAGAACTCGCAGCAAATTCACCGCTGGATCAGCGTATTCAGAAAGCACGATCGCCATCATCGCCAGATGCCAAGAATGCTCCGCATCATTTTCTCGCCGTGACTGATCCATCAAAATCGTCTGTCGGAGCACATGCTTCAGTTTGTCAATTTCGACAATGAATTGAATCTGAGCTTGAAGTCGAGTGGTCGTAAGTTGCATGATCCAATCTAGAGTGTTAAACTTTCGGTCAAACGCTACAGATAGCGTACACTGGATTAACTCATTCCTATTTACAGCGTATTCCCCAAAGAATCTGCTAGAATAGGTGTACCAACGAAGAGCCGATCATGAACGTTCCTCGCCTGCATCCCGATACGATCGAGCAAGTCAAACAACGCGCTGATATTGTAGACGTTGTTTCGGAACATGTCGTCCTGAAAAAACAGGGTAAAGACTTCGTTGGCTTATGCCCATTTCACGACGACAAATCCCCTAGCTTCACAGTTAGCCCCAGTAAACAATTCTATTACTGCTTTAGCTGTGGTGCAGGCGGCAATACGATTAAGTTTTTAATGGAGTTAGGCAAACGCAACTTTAGCGAAGTTGTGCTCGATCTGGCACGCAAGTATCAAGTCCCCGTTCAAACTCTACAAGCGGAGGATCGCCAAGAACTTCAACGTCAATTGTCAGTTCGAGAACAGCTCTACGAAATTCTGGCAATTACCGCGAAATTTTACGAGCACGCCTTACAGCAACCTCAAGGAGCCGATGCTCTAGCTTACTTACGCCGCGATCGCAAACTTTCTGTCGAAACGATTCAGCAATTCCAACTCGGTTACGCTCCGGCAGGTTGGGACATTCTTTGCAAATACTTAGTTGAACAAAAGAAATATCCGATCGTCTTACTCGAAAAAGCAGGTCTGCTCGTGCCTCGGAAAACTGGAGACGGCTATTACGATCGTTTCCGTAATCGTTTAATGGTTCCGATTCAAGATAGTCAGGGTCGGGTAATTGGCTTTGGGGGACGAACTCTGACGGATGAACAGCCTAAATATCTCAACTCTCCAGAAACCGAACTCTTTGATAAAGGTCGGACGCTGTTTGGGCTAGACAAAGCAAAAAGCGCGATCGCGAAACAGGATCAAGCGGTTGTTGTCGAAGGCTATTTCGATGTGATTGCGCTTCATGCTGCTGGCGTGACGAATGCGGTTGCATCTCTCGGAACGGCGCTCAGCATTGCTCAAGTCAAGCAACTTCTTCGCTATACCGAATCGAAGCGCGTTGTATTCAACTTTGATGCAGATCGCGCAGGCGTTCAAGCCGCAGAACGCGCGATCGGAGAAGTTGCAACGCTTGCCTATCAAGGAGAAGTGCAACTTCGGATTTTAAATCTCCCAGATGGAAAAGATCCCGATGATTTTCTTAAGAATCACTCTGCAAAGGCTTATCAGGATCTTCTCGATCACGCTCCTCTCTGGCTCGATTGGCAAATTAATCAAGCGATCGCGAATCAAGACCTAAAACAATCTGATCAATTCCAACAGGCAGTTATGGCGATCGTGGCACTTCTCGGAAACCTGCCCAATCCCTCCCTGCGAACGCATTACATTCATCATTGCTCAGAACTGCTTAGCCAAGGCAATAGCCGTCTTACTCAACAAATCGAAGAAAATCTGCGGCTTCAAGTTCGAGGACAGCGCTGGCATGGTCGATCGCAGAAATGGCAAACTCCGGGCGATCGCAATTTACTTGAAGAATGCGAAGCTCAATTGCTGCGTCTCTACCTCCATGCTCCTGAATACCGGGTAGAACTTCGTAACGCAATTTCTGCTCAAGATCTAGAATTCAGTCTGTCTCATCACCGATTTCTCTGGCGACAAATCACAGACATTGAGCAGGATAGTCTAGAGGTCGATTTGCTGGAACAATTGCGCGATCGCACACACAATTTCCCCCGCGAGATGTCTCAAGTCTATTCGCTGTTTGAACTCGACGAAAAAACACAGCGAGATATCCTGCGCGCGCCGCTTGTGATTCGGTCTGCTACCGCAGGCATTGAGCGGGTAATGTGTGAAAAACGCTATCGCCACTTCCTCGATCTTTGGCAGAAAACGGATCTCAGTACTACGCCTGATCTGGGACAGTTTTATCAGCAAAAAGCTTACGTTGAGAAACAACGTATCACAGAACTCGATCGCTTACGCCAGGTCAGTTTTGTCGATTTAGTTCAAGCTCCGATCGCAGTGGATTAAGTTTGCAATGCACAAAGATTAGTAAAGATTGTTTTCATCTATTTAGCAATTGACCGAGGTGGCTGATCAAGTCTGATTGCTTGTTCGATTGCTAATTTCTCTCGTGCTCGATCGACAAAAGGCTGAAGTTGCGCTTCGGTTTGTTGCGTCAAAATCTTCAGATCTGCGATCGTAATGCCTCGCATTAAGAGATCAACACACCAAGTTTGATAGGCTTGTTCGATCCCTGGTTCATTTGGAATTCCCTCAGTCCAATCAGTCCAACGTTGCAGAATATCAGCTTCGGTAATGGGCTGATTTTCACTCGCTAGAAACATGGCAGGAAGCGCATCTTTACGAGTTTTGAGCCATTGAGTCAGCGGATTTTTTGTATGAGAACCGTAGCGTTTTTCTAATATCCATTGATTTAACGGAACTTGGCGCGTCGAAACTTGAATTTGCTTGACGTGGTAATCCGATCGCGTCAATTCAGTGAGTTCTCGCGCACTTAAGCCTGCACCGAATAAAACATAAGCGATCGCATAATCCTGAACGCCTTGCTTTTTTGCCCGCTGTAAAATTTGATGAACCGTGTCTGCTGGCAAATCTCGAACCTCTAAAGACTCAGCCTGGGTCGGCTGGATCGCGCCTTGCAAAAATAAAGTCACCAAATTCGTTAGAAAATCGTCGCGGCTTTGCCAAAGTTCATGAAATTCGCTGGTGAATTCGATCACTGCATAGCCTAACAGCATGCCATTTAGAAGACTTGCAAGACTTTCAGACGATAAATTAGGCTGCATTTGGCGGCGATGAATCACGCGATCGAAATATTCCGCCACATAGCGATTGGCTTGGGTCAGACCCCGCCCTAAAGCCTCTCGATTTTCGGTCGGGTATTGTCCCGCTTCACCCACCACTGATCGCACCATTTCTGGAACCTGCTCCAGCGCTTCCAAACAGGCGATCGCATATTCTTTCAGCGCTTGGTCGATATAATCAGCTTGATCTGCCCGTTCTACTAGCGTTTGACCGAGTTGAGTAAAAACCGCCGCTTCTTCGATCGCAGCCAGTAACAGCCCATGTTTGTTGCCAAAATGCCGAAACAGAGTCACTTCATTTACGTCGGCTAATTCAGCGATTTGTTTGGTAGTAGTGTCGGTAATACCGTTCGCCGTGAATAACTCTAAGGCGGCTTGGATGAGGCGTTCCCGGGTCGAGTTGCGTGGGGTAGGCATGTCTTTAGAAATAAATATGCAAGTGGCACTTGCATTTAAATTCAGTCGTTGCTAGTCTAAAAATGTAAGTGTTACTTGCAATTGCGTTTCTCAACTTTAACGGATTTGTCGTAAGTTGGGTGATACGAATTCGGTCGTCCTCAATGTTGGTCGATCGAGAGTCAATGTTAGTAAGGGATTTTCATGACTTCTAATTCTGTTCAAGTCAACTCTGAACCAGCCCTGAAATTGGAGTGGACGAACGTTTTTTTCTTTGGGGCATTTCATGCTCTAGCGCTGCTGGCTCCGTTCTGTTTTTCCTGGAAAGCGCTAGGCGTGATGCTCTTGTTGCATTGGTTGTTTGGCAGTATTGGGATTTGTTTGGGCTATCACCGATTGCTGACGCATCGGAGCTTACAAGTTCCCAAGCCTTTGGAATACGTGTTGACTATTATTGGAACCTTGGCAATGCAAGGCGGCCCAATCTTCTGGGTTGCGGGACATCGGATGCACCATTTGCATACGGAAGATGTGGATAACGACCCGTATTCCGCACAACGCGGCTTCTGGTGGAGCCATATGCTCTGGGTGCTTTATCCCCGACAAAAGTTTTTTGATTACAACTCCTACAGAAAGTTTGCCCCCGATCTCGACAAAGAGCCCTTATATCGCTGGCTCGATCGCACGCCCAATTTCTTGATGCTGCAAATCCCAGTGGTGCTGTTTCTCTACTGGTTGGGAGGATGGTCATTTGTGATTTATGGATTTGTGCTGCGGGCAGTGTTGCTATGGCATAGCACTTGGTTCATTAATTCCGTAACCCATGTGTTTGGGTACAAGACCTATGAGATTGAGGATAATTCGCGAAATCTCTGGTGGGCAGCGCTGCTGACCTATGGCGAAGGATGGCACAATAACCACCACGCTCAGCCGAATGTCGCGAAAGCTGGACGGAAATGGTGGGAGATTGATATGACCTGGTGGGCGATTCGAGCGTTGCAATCGCTTGGTTTGGCTCGTCGCGTGATCATGCCACCGCATTGAATCTACTGAGCGTCAAAACGCGAATGTGGAGGTTTGAATCGACTTTTGCGATCGCGTTTTGATCCCGACTTATTAATGCTTCTAAAACCTATCAGAATATTTAATAGCTATTTTTACCTAACAAACCTGGAAATTCGACGACTACAGAGGCAAAAATTGCCTTAAGATTATCGTAACAATTAAGTTTGTGAAAACAGACCTTGCTGAGATAACCAGGAGAATTCGATATGGCGCTTGTCCCGATGCGGCTGTTGCTGGATCACGCGGCTGAAAACGGTTACGGCATCCCTGCATTTAACGTCAACAACATGGAGCAGATCCAATCGATCATGTTTGCTGCCCATGAAACCGATAGCCCGGTCATTCTGCAAGCTTCGCGTGGTGCACGGAACTACGCTGGTGAAAATTTCCTCCGCCACTTGATTTTGGCGGCAGTTGAAACCTATCCTCATCTTCCGATCGCGATGCACCAAGATCATGGAAATGAGCCTGCAACTTGCTACACGGCGCTGAAGAATAACTTCACCAGCGTCATGATGGACGGTTCTTTAGAAGCAGATGCGAAGACTCCTTCGAGCTACGAATACAACGTGGCTGTGACTTCGGAAGTGGTGAAGGTCGCTCATGCGATCGGCGCTTCGGTCGAAGGTGAGTTGGGCTGTCTCGGATCGCTCGAAACCGGAAAAGGTGAAGCGGAAGATGGTCACGGGTTTGAAGGTGAATTGGATCACTCGATGCTGTTGACCGATCCCGATGAAGCGGTTGACTTCGTTGAGCGGACTCAAGTAGACGCATTGGCAGTTGCAATTGGAACCAGCCACGGTGCTTACAAGTTCACTCGCAAGCCGACGGGTGAAATCTTGGCAATCAGCCGGATTGAAGAAATTCACCGTCGTTTGCCGAACACTCACTTGGTGATGCACGGATCTTCTTCGGTTCCTGAAGATTTGATCGCGTTGATCAACCAATACGGCGGTGCGATTCCTGAAACCTATGGTGTTCCTGTTGAAGAAATTCAAAAAGGCATCAAGTCGGGTGTTCGTAAAGTCAACATCGATACCGACAACCGTTTGGCAATCACTGCTGCGGTTCGTGAAGCTTTGGCATCAAACGCGAAAGAGTTTGACCCCCGCCACTTCTTGAAACCGTCGATCAAGTACATGCAAAAAGTTTGTGCTGACCGTTACAACCAATTTGGTGCAGCAGGTCAAGCGAGCAAAATCAAACAGCAACCGATGGAATTGTTTGCTGTTAAATACAAGAAAGGCGAATTGAATGCAGTAACGAACAAAACGGCTGCTGCGGTCTAATTCTTTTTCATGTGAATTGGGAGGGCTGGATGTCTAAGACATCCAGCTTTTTTTATGAAAATCTCTTATAAAAACGATTTTTTTATTCTGTTTTCCTCGATCGAACGCATCAGAAATTTCAATCATATTCAACAAAAGACACAGATACCTGTAGACTTTTTGAGTTCGTTTCTTCTTTACCTGAATGAGTCTGAATTTTCAAGCGAAGAGCTTTTGTACCCGATTTCGTTTGCCTGAGATTACGAGTATTCTTGTTTTTGCGATCGCATCTCCACTTGTTACAAACTCGCCTGTTTATGCGGCAGATATTGTTGATTCATTTTCGACGTTCATCAGTTTAGAAATTAAACCTCAAACGCAGATTGCACCAGAGGTTATGCTGATCCGCCAAGCAATTATTGGGCAGGAAAGTGGTGCAAATTTCCAAGCGGTTAATCGACATTCTGGTGCGTTGGGATATGCTCAAGTCATGCCAGAAAATTTGCCGCAATGGTCGAAAGAAGCGTTGGGCTTTTCTGTGTCAAGAAAAGACTTTTTGGCAAGCCCTGAATTGCAAATCGCGATCGTGGATTTTAAGCTAAATCAGTACTGGCAGAAGTCAATTGTGGCAAGTCGTGGAAATGTTGCGATCGCAATTCAACGAGTCGCCGCTTGGTGGTACAGCGGGAAACCGGAGAAATATACCTCAACTAAGACGCAATATTATGCAGGACATCGATATCCGAGTATTGCAGCTTATAGCCAGTCGATTTTGCGACGATATCAGCTCATTTTGAACGCACAAAACCCATCGCAGCCGCAACGAGGCGTTTAATCGGTCTGAAATCGATCGAGGATTTCGGCTAACCGTTCTCGTGAGAGTTCCGTTTAGTCTGAAATTAATATGCCTAAAGGAAAAGGCGGGAACCGTTAGAAGTGCGGTAAGCTTCACTACTACAGGCAAGATACAAAACGATAAGATCAACCTGTAAATCGAAAGCACTATAGGAGAACTCCAGGATGCAAACCACTTTTAATCCCGATAAGCGCCGCTTGTTATCCTGCCTCAGTCACGGCTCAATTTTCTTTAGTACCACTCTGTTTTCGTTTGGTGTACCGTTTGCGATCAATTTGCTTTCAGATGATCCAGTGGTGAAAGCCAACGCAAAAGAATCGATGAATTTTCACTTGAATGTTTGGTTCTGGGCGATCGTCATTGGTACACCGATCGCATTCCTCTCATTTATTACCTTCGGATTAGGTGGGTGGCTGTTCTTTCCGGTGATTGCATTCGGATTCTTACTGCACTGGGGATTAACGATCGTGGCGTTGCTCCATTGCATTGGCAAGCCAGATGAAGCGTATCGCTACCCGTTTATTTTCCGTTTGCTCTAAGGTGCTCAAATCAGTTGCTCAAAGATGAGAACCGGAACAGGTTTAAGCCGTTCCGGTTTTTTGTCTTTAAACGTTGACGGATGCGCGGGTCAGAGATTCGACTAACGAACGAACCACAGCGATCATTGCCAGTTCATCGTTGAGTTTGTGAATGGCACTGCCGACTCCGATTCCAGAAGCTCCAGCCGCGATCGCGAGAGGAGCCGTAACGCTAGAGAGACCAGATGCACAGAGTACGGGAACGGTCACGACTCTGGAGATTTCGTAAGCCGCTGCTAAAGTTGGAGCAGCTTTTTCGATTAAACCTAATGCTCCAGCGTGCTCAGGACTCGAAGAAGTGCCGCCTTCGGTTTGGATCACGTCTGCGCCTGCTTTGACTAACTGTTCTGCGAGTTCAACTTGCTGATCGAGCGGCAAGATGTGAGGAACAGTGACCGATAACATGATGTTCGGCAAGAGTGCGCGAGTTGCGTGAGTCAAGGCTAAAACTTCTTCAGCTTCAAAGCGGCGACCTTGAGCGTAGAAGCTATCGAAGTTACCGATTTCAATTAAATCTGCGCCTGCTTCGACTGCCATTGTGAAAGCTTCAGGTTCGACCGCAGAGACGCAGATTGGCAGATCGGTCAGTTGTTTTGCCATACGGATCAAGGTCGCATCGGCAGCGATATCAACGAAGGTCGCACCACCGAGATCGGCAGCTTTGATCACCGAGGCGACGTTATTGGCATCAAAGTTGTTTAAGCCACTGATGATTTTGAGTGCGTGGCGGTTGGTGAGCGCGGTTTGTAGCGTAGAAATCATGTTGCTTCATTCGAGTAAATGAGTACAGAACATTGTGCCAGAGTTAGAGAAGGATTTTGGATTTTGAAAGTTTGAATTTTGGATTTGCAGAGGGAGAGATTGAAAGATGCAGGATTCGATGCGGATGAGAGCGGTTCAGTCGCCAATTATTCCGATCGTAGGAGAGTTGATTCGGCAAACCCCCGGAACGATTTCCTTAGGGCAAGGTGTCGTAAATTATCCGCCTCCTGGTCAGGCGATCGCCCAAATCACCAATTTTCTCGCTGACCCTGCAAATCACAAGTATCAAGCGGTAGAAGGAATTCCAGAATTGAAATCCGCGATCGCTCAGAAGTTAACTACAGAAAATCGAATTGATTTAAGCGATCGCGAAATTGTCGTGACTGCTGGCAGCAATATGGCGTTTTTGAATGTGGTTTTGGCGATCGCCGATCCAGGCGATGAAATCATTTTGCAAACGCCGTTTTACTTTAATCATGAAATGGCGATCGATCTGGCAAGCTGTCGAGCCGTTCTTGTACCGACGGATGACCATTATCAAATCCAACCTGATTTGATTCGGGCAGCAATGACGCAGCGAACGCGCGCAGTCGTGACGATTTCACCGAATAATCCGACTGGGGTAGTTTATCCTGAATCAGCCTTGCGAGAAGTGAATCAGATCTGTCGCCAACACAATTGCTTTCACATTACAGATGAGGCTTACGAATATTTCACTTATGGGGTTGAACATTTTTCAGCAGGCAGCATTGCTGAAAGTGCTAACCATACAATTTCGCTCTTCAGTCTGTCGAAGGCTTATGGATTTGCGAGTTGGCGGATTGGGTATATGGTGATTCCGAAATTTTTGTTGGAATCCGTGCAAAAAATTCAGGATACGAATGTGATTTGTCCGGCGGTGGTGTCTCAGTTTGCAGCGGTGGGAGCATTGCAAGCGGGGAGAGCGTATTGTCAGGAAAAGTTAAACGCGATCGCCCAAGTCCGAGAAATTGTTTTGGCAAAATTAGAAACCATTCCGCATCTGTGTACCGTGCCAAAAGCAGAGGGAGCATTCTACTTTTTGCTGAAAGTGCAGACTGATTTAGATGCGATGGAGTTAGTCCAGCAATTGATTCGAGATCATCAGGTCGCAGTCTTGCCAGGATTCACGTTTGGGCTGAAAGAGGGATGTTATCTCCGAGTTGGCTATGGAGCATTAGAGAAGGAAACCGCGATCGAAGGAATTCAACGATTGGTCACAGGCTTGCAAGCGATTTCCGCCTCTCAATCATCGATCGATGGTATGAAAAGTCCTTGAGATGATGACCAGTCAATTTGGGATGAAAGTGACAAGCTCGATCGATATCGGTACATGCTTTCAAGTTCGGCTCCCTCACAAAAAAACTCTCCGGATTGCTCTGGAGAGTCGAAGGTGTGAAGAAAAGAATAAAGATCTAGAAAGAGAACGTCGTTCTGACGACTCCCACATATTGCGTATCATTGTTCCGATTATGCTCAGGATTCAAGATCACCATTAAACCAGGTGTGATCGAAATCTTATCGGAGACTTGATAACGGTAAAGCGCTTCTAGATGCAGCGAAGTATCACGGTCTTCGCGAGCTGCGACATCATTACTCGTTGCTTTCGGTGGCATTCCCACAATGATGCCGCCTAAATTCCCTTTTTTGCCTAAGTCAGGAAATGCTAGAGCCACTGACCCTTAGTGATGTAGAAAACTTTTTGCTGTCTCACGATGAGAACGTGGTGACTTTGGAGAATAGAATCCTTTGATTTAAACGATCGCGCTTACTTTGAGAAGCACATGCCGTCGGTGGACTCCGACGTGGCAGAGGCTGAAATCGGGGCAAGGGTTGACCCAAATGACGAAGTTGTTTGAGATAGCGCAAACCAAGTTGCAGAAAACTCAAGCCTCGCTCTGGATGGGAATCGAGCCGTTTGCGTTGACCGCAACGCACGAGCAAAAAGCCTAAAACCAAAGCAATCAGCGTTGCCATATCGAGCAGCATGAACAGACGGGTAAGCCCTGTGGCATCGCGTAAATGAGAGCCAATGATGTCAAAGGCAGCAGATTTGTAGTCTTTAATGTGCGGTTCAATTCCGCCAAAGCGATGACCATAGCGCTCAAACGTCTGTAATGAAGGGGGTTGGCTACTGAGGACAGCCCAAGGCTCTTGTCCCCCTGGCAGTGTAGCAGTGGCGAGATGGCAGGGGATGTCTTCGAGAATTGTCACGTTCGGGAACAAGTAAGCCTGCTCGACTGGAGACAGCAATTGAGCAACAGACTGCGATACACCGGGAGCGAGGGTAATCGTGAGATTGCTTTTAGCCCGAATCAACCAGTCCCATGCGTGTCGATTGCACCACCGCATCAGTTCGCCATGCTCAAAGCCACGGTCTGCCAGCAGCGTCACCCGACAATCAGAGGGCAACAGGCTGAAAACTTGCTCTAAGACAGGAAGATAAGCTTCAAAAGCAACTGTTGCACTGCCATGTTCCAAAACCATCTGAGCTAAGGTGAACGAGCGTCCACCCCAAACAAAGCAGACCCCAATCCAACAGAACTGATCCCACAACACACTGGTATCGAGCGTCAGCAGCAAGTCTGTCCCGGCAAAGGCACAGAGCAATTGCTGCAATAATGGAACATAGAAGGTTTCAGCATTGACCTGCGGATTGGTCAGTAAGTAATTCAAGCGAGCATGGTGACTGCGGGCGGTACAACCGCGATGGCTCAAATAGGGCAACCAATGATTCAAGCAGGCGCTCTCGGATTGTAGAATTGCAGCAACCGCTTCGGATACGCCCTCTAAGTGCCGTTGGTCACGCGGTTGAATCCATTGACGGAATTGGTCGATTAGTTCACGATACAGATGGGGCAGTTGCATGAGATTGTTTTTGTGTAGGAACTTAAGCCTCTCACAATTTGCCCCGCCCAAGCCATTCTTGTCTCACATGAGACTCTCGATAAATCAGACGTTTCAGGACTTTTCTACATCACTAAGGCCACTGACCAATTGAAAATGTCTGCATCTGCACCTCGGTTCACCCCAGCTTTTGCTTCTGCATTGGTCAATCCAACCCAACCAGAGATATTAAACTGTGGGCTGACTCGAAAACTTGCGATCGCGCCATAAGAATTTGTCAGCGTTGCCGTATTGCCGAAGGGTCTTTGAGCAAAGGCGCTGCCTGTACTACCAGTTGTATCCACCGCTGTCCCCGAGTAGTAAGCGCGCGCGTAGGTTAAACCAACACTCAAGTTTCTGCTAGGACTCAAGATCAACTGGGCTAGAGCGCTATGATTGCCATCAAATAGTCCTGCTTTCTCTTCAGGAGAACTTGCATTTCGGGCACGATAAGCAAGCGAGAGCGTAGCGGTATTGCCAAATTTATGTTCTAAAGCAACACCGGGTCCATCTACGGCTCGATAGATGGGACTATAACGACCGAACCGCGATAAAGCACCACTGCCATCACTTTGCAAAAATGGATTCAATGGATTCGCGATATTTTCCGAGCCATAAGCATTCGCGATCAGCCAAACCCGAGTGTTATCTCCCAACGGAAAGCGATAGTACAAGTCATCAACTCCAACCTGTCCGCCACTATCTCCATCATAAGAAAGCCGCGTCATATTGGTTCCAGTCGCACTGCCGCTGAGAGGAATAACGTTGCGACCTTGTAATCTGACGCGCAGTTGATCTTTGCCTGTAAAGCTACTCTCAAAATTCAATCGTGCCCGATAAGAGAAGGTCGGATTATCGCTCAAAGCGCCGCCACCTGCTCTTTCATCCCCAAAAACACTCGCACCTGAGAAGATGACTTCTCCACGGAGCTTTGTCGTCGTGGAGAATTGCTGTTTTTCTAATGTCGTGGTTCGAGCTTCAAGTGAATCTACTCGACCTCGTAAGGTAGCAAGTTCTGCAGCAAACTCTTCTTGTAGCTTTTGCAATGCTGCTAGATCTTCTTTTTTAACGAGGTCTGCTGTTGCTGCGGCGATTAACTCATTGACACGATCGAGACAGGCATTTAATCCTGCTGCAAATTCATAGCGGGTTAGGGCGCGATTGCCGCGATAAGTTCGATCAGGATAGCCTGCGATACATCCGTATCGTTCTACTAGAGACTGGAGCGCCTGAAATGCCCAGTCAGTCGGACGCACATCGG
Source organism: Leptolyngbya sp. FACHB-1624 (assembly GCF_047649235.1). Lineage (NCBI taxonomy): Bacteria > Bacillati > Cyanobacteriota > Cyanophyceae > Leptolyngbyales > Leptolyngbyaceae > Leptolyngbya > Leptolyngbya sp. FACHB-1624. The sequence continues at coordinate 4,887,200 of NZ_CP180258.1, read as the reverse complement.
ATAATTGGGAAACGGAAGTAACCTGCTTTAATGTACTTTCTCCTAGTAAATTCTCATCTACTGATCGCACTTCGGAAGCAGCAGCCTCTCCTGTTTGCATTAAAAAAACAGACAGTGCCAAGCCTGAAAGCCCTGCCAAACCTCGAACAATATTAGACATCACTCAACTCACACTAGATAACTTGCTCCACTTTATTGGGAACTAAGGTCAATAGCGACCCTACCACTTACTAAGAATTAATGTCAATACTGAGACATAAAGCAATTGGTAAGTAAAGATAAAACCTTTACCTCGACATTTTTTTGATTCCTATATTGTAAATAATTGCAAATATTTCTAATTAAGCTAGATAGCAATGAAGATCATCTCTCAATAATTGGTTGATGATGTGGAAAGTCACGAAGATAGGCTTCTGAGTTTTTCAAGGACGACCGAATTATTGCGGAGATGTCGTTCTTGAGGTGATTTTTGGGTACTAAGGAAACGTGCAGAGAGCTACCCGCGCATGAACCCCTTAATTCTCGAAAAAGTTGTCTCCCTTCTATTGCTCATCGGCATTGGCTATCTGCTCAAACCGAAATTTTCTGCACCGAATTCCACCGCAGTTTTACGCACATTCATCTTAAGTGCTGCGCTCCCTGCAACTATCTTTCTATCGACCATTGAGATCAACACGAGCCTAAATTTAGTTTTACTTCCTGCGTTTGCGCTCTGTGTTAACTTCTATCTCTTAATTCTCGGCATTCTGTTTACGCCGTTAGTACTAGACCGGAAGAATGCGGCGCAGGCGAGAGCTTTAATCCTGATGTTTCCATCGCTTGCGCCGGGTCTTACCGTTTACCCCTTTATTGAGCAGTTTGTCGGGCGACAGGGGCTTGCTTGGGCAGCGTTGGCAGATATGGGGAACAAGATTTTTGTGCTGATTGGCTTGTATATTCTGGCTTACTTATGGGTCGCTCGATCGCAACAGCAAAATAGCAAAATTCAATGGGTTGAACTAGGAAAATTTTTACTGACTGAACCTGTGAATATTGCGATCGTATTGGGGATGGCTTTGGCAACATTTGGGCTAAATGCAGGCACACTTCCCAACGTTTTAGTCGAAACAATTCAGAAAATTGCGCTTTGCTCAACTCCCCTCATTCTCATGTATGTGGGAATTTCGCTGAAATTGAAATTACTAGAAGCGAGTAAAATCTTGGTGATTTTGCTTGGGCGAGCAGGGGTTGGATTTTTGCTGAGTAGCTGCGCGATCGTGGTGCTGCAACCCACTTCGATCGAAGCAACAGCTTTGTATGTGGCACTTCCGCAAGCATCTTGTAGCCTCTGGGCATTGTTACATACCACCAAAATTAATGAACTATACCCGGCACAAGCTGAACAATTCTTTGACTTAGGCTTTGCAACAGCAATGCTGGCGATGTCAATGCCTTTTTCGGTGATCACGCTACTTTTTATCTTTTCGGCTGACCAATTTTTCTATGCACCTGCCCACTTGAACTTAGCCGGGATGTTCTGTTTGGGAGTGTTTCTGCTGTTTGTTTCTGCTCGAAAGCTGACGCTTGCCCTATTCGCTAAATAACCTGCCAGAGGAATCCTATGAAATCAATGACTCGTCGTAAAATCGTATCTTTACTACTACATGGTAGCTTTATCGCTGCTGTGGGAGTGACTGCGTTTACGAGCTATTGGATTGTGCGGGGTATTATTCTCAGCACACTCAAAGAAAATGCATTACTGAAAGTGCAATCTGCGGGATTAGAGATTGATTCTTGGCTGAATCGGCGCTTAGGCGAAGTCGAGTCAATGTCGAATAGCGTCGAAGTCCGATCGATGAATTGGGAGATTGCAGAGCCGTTCTTACAGCTAGAACAAGATCGACTGGCTGACTTCTGGATGTTTATCTTAGTCAATCCGGATGGCTCGTATGCCACAACAAGAGGCGGATTTGCAACCGGGAAGAACTTGAGCGATCGCGAATATTTCCAAAAATCTATGAAAGGAGAATCGAACGTCTCCGATTTGATTATTTCCCGTACCACAGGCAAACGGCAAATTAATATTGCTGTGCCAGTTTGGTCAATTCCGTTGGCGAAAGCAACGGACAAAGATCGAGCAGAAATGCGATCGAAAAGCTTATCTTTCTACAATTTACCCGTAAATGAGCAGTCGAAAGTAACGGGTATTCTTGCAGGAAACATTCCCATTGCTGAAGTAACAAGAGCAATTTCAGCAACTCAGCTTGGCAAAGGAAGCTATGCGTTTGCGCTCGATGCTCAAGGCGTTGCGATCGCTCATCCTAACTCAGCATTTACTGAAGGGCTAAAGAGTTTAACCCAGAATACTGATTCAACTCTTGCCGCGATCGCTCGGTCGATGACAGCCCGCAAACAAGGCGTTGAAATGGTCACACTCGATCACAGATCGGTTTATGTTGCTTATATGCCGATTCGTCGTGCAAATTGGTCAGTTGCATTAGTCATTCCACGTGAGAACTTAGAAGAGCAATTAAATGCGTTGAATACGCTAACGATGGTCATGGCAGGACTGCTCGTTGTAGTTATGATTACTGCACTCACACAGTTGAAGCACTGGGAAGAAATTCGCGAGCGAGCTGAGCAAGAAACGGCATTAAACAATCAATTACAAGCGACCAGTCAGCAACTGCAATCGACTCTGGCATATCTAGCAACAATTCTAGATAACTTGGCTGATGGATTACTTGTTAGTGATACCGAGGGAAGTATTACTTGCTACAATCCGGCACTGCTTAAACTGTTTGGCTTAGAAGAACAATCTTTGAATGGCAAGTCAGTTCAAGCCATTTTTAAGCAAGACTTAGTGAATCTGATCGAGCGATCGCAAAATCAAGAAACACTGGTGACTGAAGTTGAAATTGCTCAAGGCAGTGTTGGTAAGGCAGTTGCTACATCAATTCTGGATGGGACAGGAATTAAGATTGGAACTGTTGTTTTAATTCATGATATTACGGCTGAAAAAGAAGTCGATCAGATGAAAACCGACTTCATTTCAACGGTTTCTCATGAACTGAGAACACCGCTGACTTCAGTTTTAGGCTTTGCCAAACTCATTAAGAAAAAGCTAGAGGAGGTTGTTTTCCCCTCACTGGATACGACTGATAAGAAAATGCAGCGAGCGGCACGTCAGGTCAATGACAATATCGACATCATCGTGTCTGAAGGAATGCGATTAACCGCGTTGATCAACGATGTGCTCGACATTGCCAAAATGGAAGCCGGTAAAGTGGACTGGAAATCTGAGCCACTTCAGATTACCGAAGTTGTAGAACGTGCGATCGCGGCAACGTCTGCCTTACTGCAAGCGAAGAATCTCACCTTAGTAGAACAATTTGATCCACATTTGCCGCAATTGGTTGGCGATCGCGATCGCTTAATCCAGGTCGTGATCAATCTGCTCTCGAACGCGATCAAATTTACCGACAGCGGCGATATTACGTGTAAAGTTGCTCGGCAAGGCGACACGATTGTGGTGAGTATTACAGATTCGGGCATTGGCATCAGTCCTGAAGATCAGCCCAAAGTCTTTGAGAAGTTTAAGCAAGTGGGAGATACGCTGACCGATAAGCCAACTGGAACCGGGTTAGGGTTGCCGATCTGTAAGCAAATTATCGAGCATCATGATGGACAGATCTGGGTCGAGAGTGAAATTGGCAAAGGCAGTACGTTCTCATTTAGCTTGCCGAGTTCTGCTTCTCCGACTCACATCAGAGAAATTGATTTCAGTGCATTGATTCAGCAATTACAGCAGGGTAGTGAGGTCAATGCAACGCAAAAACGGATTTTGATCGTGGATGATGAAGCTCCGATTCGTGCGCTGCTGCGCCAACAGTTAGAAACAGAAGGCTATCAGGTCGAAGAAGCTAGAGATGGCAAAGAAGCTATTCAGATGGCGAAGGAATCGCTTCCTCATTTGATCATTCTGGATGTGATGATGCCTGAAATGAACGGGTTTGATGTGGCTGCGGTCTTGCGGCATCATCCTCAGACGATGGGAATTCCCTTGATTATTTTGTCGATCGTCGATGCGCCTGAACGCTGTCATTCGTTGGGAATCGATCGCCATCTCACGAAACCCATCAACTTAGAAGTGCTTTGCCAAGAAGTCGAATCGTTAATCGCTCAAGGGAGATCCCCGCGCAAAATTCTGGTAGTCGATGAGAATGAAACGACCTCGAAGATTCTTGTGGATATTCTTCGCTCGAAAGGCTTTACCGCAGTTGAAGCAACGAACGATGCAGAATTACTCAAGAAAGTTGCATCTACCCAACCGGATATGGTCATTGCCAGCGTCAAATTTTGGGAACACTCAGATAGGGCGCAGGATCTTTCACAAGCTGAAGGGTTACAAAACGCTGTGTTTTTATTAGTTGCAGAACATCATGGTTCCCATTCGCTTGAAACGACTCGTTGCTAAATCTGAGGTCAAGGAGATTCTGGCTCGTCTTCAAGCGCTCAGTGCAACTTCAGTTTCAATTCAAGATCGTGAAGGGCAGACAATTTGGGGCACGCCGACTGAATCATCGAAATATCCGATTCAGGTCGATGGAGAACTGATCGGCTATGTGATTGGTGAAGCAACTTTTGCATCGGTTCTGAGCTACATTGCTGCCCGAGAGATTGAGAAAAAAACGTTGGCTCAGGAAACGCTCGATCGCTATAAAGAAGTAACTCTGCTCCACAATCTTTCTGAAAAAATGACTGCAAGCCTAGAAGTCGAAGCAGTCGCGGCTTTAGTGCTCAGTGAAGCGAAGCGATCGATTCAAAGTGATTGTGGGGCTGTGATGCTCCTGAAAGCGGCTGAGTTAGAGGTCATTACCGCGTTTGGAAATTCACCGACTCAATTGCAGGATGGAATCTTAGAAGCAGTTCTAGAACATCAAAAAAGCGATATCGTCAATGAGGTTTACTCAGATGCAAGGTGTAATCCAGAAGAATCGAAGCTCCATGCCTTGATTGCGGCTCCTTTGAAGGTGAGCGATCGCACGATCGGGGTCATGATGCTCGGCAGCGAACAGGCGATTACGTACACCGCAGCTGATTTAAAGTTACTCAATACGCTAGCTTCGCAAGCCGCATCCGCTCTAGAGAATGCGCTTTTGCACAAGCAACGATTGCATCAAGAACGAGTCAAAAGTAATCTTGAGCGCTATGTGCCCGCGCAGCTTGTGCAAGCGATTCTCGATGCGAGTGGGAGCTTTTCGCTGGTTCCAGAGTATCGACAAATCAGCGTTTTATTCTCGGATATTCGCAATTTTACTCAGCAATGCGAACAGTTGCCGCCAACTGAGATGGTGGAATATCTCAACACTTACTTTACGCATATGGTGGATGAGATTTTTACTCACCAAGGCACGGTCAATAAATTTGTGGGTGACATGATTGTGGCGTTGTTTGGTGCGCCTTTTGAGGTGAGTCATCATGAGACTTGTGCGATCAAAAGCGCGATCGCGATGCAGCAAAGAATTCGGACAATCCCGATTGATTGGATTCAGAAGCATTTTCTGACGGGGATTGGCATTAGTTCAGGGCGCGTGATTGTTGGCAATATTGGTTCTCCGCAGCATATGGACTATACGGCGATCGGCGATGAAGTGAATGTTGCCTCTCGCTTGCAGTCGGTTGCGAAGGGGGGGCAGATTTTAGTCAATCGCAATGTCTATGAGGCAGCGAAAGATCGCTTTTCGTTTCGAGAAGTTGGGACATTGACTGTGAAAGGTAAAACCCAGACGGTTGATGTATTTGAAGTACTGTACTAGAGGATAGAATCATGAAAATTTTGATTGTTGACGATGAGCCTCATATTCGTTTGTTACTAGAGCAGACCTTAGAGGAGCTTGAGGATCAAGATGTTGAGCTTTTGACTGCGACGAATGGAAAAGAAGCGATCGAGGTGATCCAATCGGAACGTCCACAACTTGTGTTTTTGGATGTGATGATGCCGTTTATGAACGGGTTTGAAGTGTGTCAGACGGTCAAGCAGGAGATTGAAGATATCTATATCATTCTACTGACTGCCAAAGGTCAGGAATTTGACAAGCAAAAAGGAGCCGAAGTGGGAGCAAATCTCTATTTGACGAAACCTTTTGATCCTGATGAAGTCATGGCAAAGGCTGTTGAAGTCTTGGGTTTGTAGAGCAATTCTGTTTGAAGTGTAAATGCTAAAAAGAGTGGGAAGTTTTGATCTCTTAGGAAGAACTCCCCACTCTTTTTAGCATTGCTATATCTCAATGAAGAGTTTCCACGATTCAAGTCCACTCAACACGTGATCGATCGCTAAGTTTTTTCACGGTTTGAGCGAGGTCGAAACTCAAGCAGGATATGTTCCGAACTTAGTTACTCACTTTCTCGACATTTCCAGCGCGCACCCATCCTTCTGTATTGTTAGCCAAACGGATTTTTTGCCAGCTTCCATCTGCGCTGGTTTCAATCACCGTCACTTGCTGATTAAAATCAACCCCACCGATAGAAACAGCGTCCAGCGAAGGTGCATCGCGGATCACTAGCCCGATCGATTGCGTTACCTTTGCCGGGAAAGCTCCAGTTGGAAGCGGGGTTGCAGAAGTTTCGGTTTTTGCCGCTGTCGGTTTTGCTGTTGCCGCAGGCTTTGCTGCTGGTGGTTTTGTTGTAGGTGTATCGTTCGGAAACATCGGTTTCGAGGGCGGCACAGATAGCCGCGCGATCATCACCCGTGCTGCAACTAGCCCGCCAGCCGCCAAAATTGCGATCGCAAGCAGCACACCAAGGAAGAATTTCAGAACTGTAGACCAGCGCATAACGATCGACTCTAGGATATCGACCAGATTTTAACACCAGATTTTCCAAACTGACGCAGTTCTCGCTGATTTGCGAGATGACAGGCAAATCAGCGGAAAATTAGGTCTAAGCAGTTTGACTCGACTTACGACGGCGAGCAAAGGTCATTGCTCCAGCGACCAAGCCCAATCCTGCAAACGCTGCGGGTTCTGGTACAGATTTAGGTGGAGTATCAGGTTTTTCTTTCACCTGCACTGCCCATTCTTCAAATCCACCTTCTGCACCTGAAAACTTCGAGTACAGATATACATACTGATTGGGACCGGAAAATAGGCTGTCAGGGATGTAAGTCAAGAGATCAGCTCTGCCACTTCCTGCGTTGGTATCCCGGAGTTTGACGGTGTTGTCCTCGTTGCCATCTAAATCAAAGATTTTCACGGCATTGCCACCGAAGGTTGGATAATTCACCAAGTTGCCTGCGTTGCCCAAGAAAATTTGCAATTTCTCTAGGTCAATTAGGGGCTTGTCTTGGTCTCTGGGAGTGGCATTCGGCTCGTTGATGTCCAAGACAAACTGGCGATATTTCACGCCTCCAATCGTAAAAATTGGAACATCGCTGAGTTTGAGCGATCTCGTAAATTGCGGGCTGTTATTCTCATTGAACTGCAAAGGGCGAGCGTCTGTGTTGTAGCCTTCTTCAACAGTGCTGTTGCCAGGAGATTGTAACCGCACGAAAGAGTTCAAAACGCCTGTCCCGGCTGGATCATTTGGATCAATCTCTTGAAAGAATGCTCCGTTTAATGTTCCATTTTGCAAGCCTGAATTTGTGAGATTTAAGGTTGCTGCGGTTGCGTGAGAATTTCCAAAAGCGCCCATGAATGCGGTACAAGCGATCGCAAACACGCTGCTTTTATTAATTTTTTTCATGATTCTCTAGTCTGAATCTAGGTGAATACTGGTATGTTTTAGACCTGCTGAACGCAGTCTAATTGCATAGATTTCGTCGTTTCTATGGGGCTTTCATGACTAAATCTTAGCGAACTGTCGAGAAATCACCTTGATCTCTAAAGCAATTAACTAAGTCTTTATTAAAATTGCCCGAATCGTGAAGCTAATACGTAAGTAGTAGTACTGTATATTCTCAACTCCACAAATCAGTGTTTTTACTAGTATTGCTCGTCTACAGTAACCGCAACTGCGTCTCTTCAACGCCTGCTTCTGTTTCGATGTAAAACTCTTCTTGAGCGAGCAAAGCTTTTGCTGCTTCTAGAATCGGTTCTGCTAAAAGCTTCAGGTCTTCTCGATTGGCTAAATAGGCCTGCAATGCATCTAGAGGTGCGATCGCGCTGCCAACGCCCAATTCTGGTAAGCGCGATCGCGACATTTGACTGATTAAGCCTGCCTGAATCGTGTAAGTATGAGCAACTTCTAACGTTTCATGCAAAATTGCATCATCGATTAAGTCAATTTGCTCTGGGCGAACTTGATAAATGACACGCACGACTGCATCGGTGATGTCTCTTTTTGCGATCGCTTTGAGTAAATCGGCTTGAGGCGTGTCGGATTCGGTTAAATCTACTTCAATTGTGCAGAACGATCGCACTGGCAAAGGACAAAACTTGATCGCTGTAGAGCCACGTTCTAGATCGACTAAAACAAAGCCTTTCTCTTCGTGTTCTTCACTAAAATCAACTCGTTCAATACTTCCTGGATACACGACGAACGGATCTTCTGACAAAATTTGATGTCGATGCACATGTCCCAATGCCACATAATCGAACGCGTCGCGAGTTAGAAACTCCAATGGAATTGTGAATCCTTTTCCAACCGCAAGAAACCGCTCTGCGCCGTAGTGAGCAGCATCAACCATTAAATGCGCGAGGAGAACCGTTGGGATTTCTGGATCGAGCTTGCGAATTTCGCCTTCCATTGCAACTCGTAATCGATCGAGTAATAAATGCCCGACATCCGACATGGATAATCCTTCGGTTTCGGGTCGCGTTAATAACGTCGATCGCGTTAACCACGGCAAGGTAATGATCTGCACGTCTCCGCTGCGGGTTTGAAGGCGATACGTTTCTAAGCGATCGCCTACAATCACATTCGGAACGCACAAGGTTCGATAAATGCACAAACTTGCGCCTCCAACTCCTTGAGAATGTTGGTCATGATTGCCAACGAGTAGAACGGCTGGAATGTCTGCATCCACTAAGCGACGAAATTGACGCGCAAAGGCTTGCTGAATATAAGGTGGCGGAGTCGCATCCGGAAAAGCATCACCGCCAAATAGTACTAAGTCAACTGACTCAGAAATCGCGCGATCGATACAGCGCGCCAAGGTAGCGACAAAATCCTCCAGTCGAGTATTCAACCCAGTTTCAGGGTTAATCTTGCCGTGAGCAAACCCGCTTCCAAGATGAATGTCCGACAGGTGGAGAATTTTGACCATACCGATCAGTGAAAGTTACTGCGAATAATTGTACTAAAGATATGGCTGGGCAGGAGCTTTCTTAAGATCACCGCAGTCCATGCGCCCGGATCAGCTGGATATCGCAGTCTTCGAGACGGATCGGTTGCAGCTTTGTAAATCGCCTTGGCAACGACTTCGGGTGCAGGTGCTTTTTCTCCAGCTTGGTTCATCTTCGGAATGATCTTGTTGACGTACTCGTCGTAAACCTTGAGATCTGAAGTCGCAATCTCAGGAGAGCGATCGTAGAAGTCCGTTTTAATCGGGCCAGGTTCGATCAGTTTGACTCGAATATTGAATTGCTCTAATTCGTACTGCAATCCTTCTGAAAAGCCTTCTACTGCCCATTTTGTCGAGTTATAGAGCGAGTAAGTTGGAAAAGACATTTTTCCACCGATCGAGGCAACGTTGATAATCACGCCCGACCGGGACTCTCGAAAATGCGGCAATAAGGCGCGTGTAACTTCCATTAATCCGAATACATTCGTGTCAAACTGCCGCTGGATTTGAGCAGGGGAGCAATTCTCGAATGCGCCCATGAGACCATAGCCTGCATTGTTGACGAGAACATCAATTTTGCCGAATTCAAGAGATTTTGCGATCGCAGTGTGAATCGAATCTGAATTTGTCACATCTAGCGGCAGAACGTGTATCTTGTCGGATGAGAAATTTGCCTTTTCTGGATTTCGCATGGTTGCAATTACGTTCCAGCCTTTTTCGGCAAACAAAATTGCCGTCGATCGACCAATTCCCGTCGATGCACCCGTAATGAGAACTGTTTTAGACATAAGATTTCAGTGAGTTACGACGAGAATACAAATGAAACTAATTCTGTACAGTAAGCCAGGATGCCATCTCTGTGAAGGATTGCAAGAAAAACTTGAGCAGATTCACTCGCTCGCTTTTGATCTTGAGGTTCGAGATATCACCACTCGTGAGGATTGGTTTGCGGCTTATCAGTACGAAATTCCGGTTTTGTATCTCGACGATCGCGCTCTGCCCCGTCCTTCGCCAAGGTCGTCGATCGCACAATTGGAATCTATGTTACAGAATTACATGTCAGCAAACGATTAGAAACTGAAAAACTCAGGCAAGGAGAGAGCGATGCAACTCAGAGAACTTTTGGCAACGTTGGGAGAACTCCCGAATCATCCTGCATTGGAAGCCGAAGTGAAGGGACTCACGACGAATTCCTTAGCGGTTCAGCCTGGAGATGTGTTTATCGGAATGCCGGGGACGCGGGTGGATGGTGGCGATTTTTGGCAAAGTGCGATCGCTGCTGGAGCGATCGCTGCCGTTGTTTCACCTCAAGCTGCTGAAAAAGCGAAAAGCGATCCTGCCTTTCAATCTGAGAATCCGCCTCTGGTGATTCCGTCTAGCGATATGGCTCAAACTTGCGCCCAACTGGCAACGACGTTCTATCACTCTCCTGCCCAAAAGCTCAAAATGATCGGAGTGACTGGCACGAATGGTAAGACGACGACGACGCATTTAATCGAATATCTGCTAGAGCGATCGGGCAAATCTCCAGCGTTATTAGGAACGCTTTACACCCGTTGGAAAGGCTTTCAACAAACGGCACTGCATACCACTCCTTTTCCGGTTGAATTACAACATCAGTTGAAAAGCGCGATCGATGCAGGTTGTGACTTTGCCGTGATGGAAGTGAGTTCTCATGCGTTGGCGCAGGGGAGAACTTTGGGTTGTGAATTCGAGGTGGCAGTCTTTACAAATTTGACGCAAGATCACCTCGATTTTCATCGCGATATGGATGACTACTTTGCGGCAAAGGCATTGTTATTTGATTCGAGCTATTTGAAAGGAAAAGCGATCGTCAATCTGGATGATGCTTATGGTAAGAAATTGGTGGAAAAGCTAGATCCAAAATCAGTTTGGACATATAGCACTCAAGAGAAAGCCGACCTTTGCACCAGCAATTTGCAATATGAGTCCGATGGTGTGAGTGGAACCTTGCATACGCCAATGGGAGATGCAGCCTTTAAATCGCCTTTAGTTGGACAATTTAACCTGGCAAATTTACTTGCTGCAGTTGGAGCCGCATTGCATTCTGGATTGGAATTAAGTGCGATCGTCGAAGCGCTGCCTGGTTTCTCTGGTGTGCCAGGACGCATGGAGCAAGTGCAAATTAAGCCAGATCAAGACATTAGCGTAATTGTGGATTATGCCCATACGCCTGATAGTTTGGAAAACATGCTGAAAGCGTCTCGTCCGTTTATTTCGGGGCAGATGATTTGTGTGTTTGGCTGTGGAGGAGATCGCGATCGTACCAAACGCCCGAAGATGGGAAATATTGCTGCAACTTTGGCAGATCAAGTAATTGTAACTTCTGATAATCCGAGAACTGAAGATCCAGAGCAGATTTTGAAGGATGTCGTGGCAGGCATTCCAGATACAGTCAATCCGACAGTAATTGCAGATCGCGCAGTTGCCATCAAAACCGCAATCATGCAGGCAAAACCGGGAGATGGAGTTTTGATTGCAGGCAAGGGGCATGAAGATTATCAAATTTTAGGAACGGAGAAGATTCATTTTGACGATCGAGAACAGGCGCGGGCGGCGTTAAGCGATCGGTATTAATTTGAGTGATAGCTGTAGGGAGTGGGGAGTGGGGGAATGAGAAATTGCCTGACTTTCCTACTCGTTTACCACAATCAATCTGATAGAGGGATTAGAAAAAACCGGACTCAGAGTGCTCTCTAGTTCCCCACTCTGCAAAATTCATGCGGTTGACTACTCCCTACTCCCCACTCCCCACCATTTTCCCCTCCCACCCATGCCTCGATCCTCAATCTCCCTGATAGGATGGAAAAGCCGAAAACGAAGGGCTTAGATTATGACTCGCGCAATCATGGAAACCGACAAGGGCACAATCAATCTCGAATTGTTTGACAAGGATGCCCCAAACACCGTCAAGAATTTTGTCGATTTAGCAAACAAAGGCTTTTACGATGGGCTTGCATTCCATCGCGTCATTCCCAACTTTATGATCCAAGGTGGATGTCCAAACTCGCGTGAAGGCGCACCTGGAATGCCAGGAACCGGAGGCCCTGGATACAAAATCAACTGCGAAATCAATCCGAACAAGCACGAAGCAGGCAGCTTATCGATGGCTCATGCTGGACGCAACACGGGCGGCAGCCAATTCTTCATCTGCCATTCTGCACAGCCTCACCTCGATGGCGTGCATACTGTCTTTGGTAAAACCGAAGATATGGATGTTGTGAATGCAATTCGTGGAAACGATCGCATTCTTTCCGTCAAGATCGAAGGCTAAACTCTGCCATATTTCGCGATCGCATGGGCTGATGAATCTGCTTGATTTGTCAGCCATGCCCAAATCTGATCTCCATAAGAAAAGTGCCACCATTCGTTCCAGTGCTGCTTAAATCCGGTAGCGGTCATTGCGTTTAATAGAATTTTGCGATGCTGACCGTATTCTGAATCTGGTGGAAAATGATTTGGAAACGATCGCTCTGAAATCTCATCAATTTCTGATCCCATATCGATAACATTGCCATTTTGACCAATTAAGGTAATATCGATCGCGGCTCCCGTACTATGAGGTGGAGGTGTCGCAGGATCTAGATTCGGCATTGCCCAAAATTGATAGACTTGTTGCTGAAATTCTCCTCTCTGCGTTTCTGAAAGTGTTTCTAATTGCAATCCATTTGCATTGACTAATTCTGTAAACGTGTAATCGACCATAAATTGCTGAACTGCAACTGGGCGATAGGCATCAAAGATTTGGATTTTCCAGCCGGGTCGAATTTTCTGCAATTCTGCATCGGCTTGAATTAAGCGATCGAGAATTCCTGCTCTGACAAAAAATGGCGACTTCTCTCCATAAGGTGCGCCTAATTTTGCATAAGGATGTGGGGTGACTCGATTGAACTGCTCTGAAATTTCGACCAGAGGTTCATGGCATTCGGCGATCTCAACTTTCTGATAAGGTTTCATCTTTTTTCGGTGGAACAGGATCATAACCGCCCGGATTGAGCGGATGACAGCGACAAATTCGACGCACCGAGAGCCAACTGCCCTTGAGTACGCCATGTGTTTCTAAAGCCTCGATCGCATATTGTGAACAGGTTGGGTAAAACCGACAAGTCGGCGGAAACAACGGTGAAATTGCGATACGATAGCCTCTTACCAATCCGATCAGCAGAAGTTTCATGAATTTCGTAATCACTCGCGATCGCTTTTCTTCATTCTAAGTTGCCTGATCGCTTTAACGGCAAGACTGACGATCGCACTCAATCTGACGCTCGATAAGAATTACGTTAGCGCGGTTGATAGTGCAGTGTTTTCTTGAATTTGTGCCAATACATCTAAATACCACCACCATCGCTCTGCGGGGATGTCTTGAATCCGTCGTGTTGCGGCTAAATCTAAAAACTGAGAGAGTTCTAGAAGTACTTGTGGGGCTTGCTGGATGAGGCGACGATCGGCTTGACTGAGGAGAGCTTTTTCTTGATTGGAAAGCGTTGATTCTACTGCCAAAAGGCGATCGCGCATTTGCAACATCTCTAGCTGTTCAGCGCCGCTCGCTTCTGGAAATTCTGTACTCACTGCGTACTGTTCGAGTAGAGGATTCATCACAGTTCTCTTAGTTGTCCAACAGATAAAAAGTTAGGATTACTCAGGTATTTTTCTGGATTGTCAGGTGGGGTTCGGCTTCACCAGGTTTCTAAGTAATCTGATTTCTAGCGCGATCGATTGCCGCAATGAGTGACTTTTTGAATGCTTCTGAAAGAGTTTAAGCCATTTTGCCTAACTGAGCTTCTGTTCTATCGTTGCAATACTGTGTTGATTATAGGTGAGCGATCTCATTCACTCCGACAATTGATCGCATATTGATAGAATTGAGAATATTGTCAATGAGGCTGAGAGTATGGAAGTCCAAATGCTTGCCGACATTCTCGCATCTGATAGTCAATGGCTTGCGACTCATTATGACGAGCTGATTGCAAAATATCCTGGTAAAGTGGTTGCGATCGAAGGTGGGCAGATTGTAGGCGTTGCTGATACTAGGGAAGAAGTGTGTCGTCCTTTTGTTGAAGCAGGCGTGGAAGTTTTGCCCTTAGTGATTGATGTTCCTCACCCAGAGACATCGTATGATTTGTTGATTTAGTAGGTGTATCTTGTGGCTCTGATTCGGTTTCCCTATGTGCAAAGGCGAGGCAATCTTGAACCGATTATTCCAATCGGGGTGAAGTTGGGAGATCGTTGGGAGCGGATTGAGGTTTATGTCGATTCGGGTGCGGCTTACAGTGTTTTTCAGGCAAGTGTTGCGCGTCAAGTTGGGTTTGATTTTCAGACTGGAAGGCAAGTTTTGTTGCAGGTTGGCAGTGGGACGCTGATTCGCATTTTTCTCCATGATTTAGAGGTGCAACTTGGGGCAGAGCGCTTCATTGGTCAGATTGGCTTCTCAGAACAGTTGGGCGTGAAGTTGAATGTTCTGGGCAAGGCTGGTTTTTTCGATCGCTTCAGAATTTGTTTTCATGAGCCTCAAGGATTTCTGACGTTTGAGGTCTTTGAGCCTGAATCATAAAGCGCGGTGGCTCCGCCTAGCTAAAAGCACCGTTTAGAGAAAAGGTGCGATCGCATCTCACTCGCTTTTCTTTGTCTACGATCGCACAAATCAAAACGATCTCACAATTCGATCTCATTCACTCCGACAAGCGATCGAGCATCTGTTGAACGATCGCCATCGAATACTCATCCCCAAACTCCGTAAAGATTTCCAGTGCGGTTTGCAGACAAGCTCTAGCTTCCGCAGCATTTCCCTCCGCTTCTGCTAACGATCCCAGTTGTGCGTAAGTGCGGGCTTGGGAATGTCGATCGTTGAATTCAATTTTGATCTGAAGTGCTTGCTGATAGTCGTTTCGAGCTTGTTCATACTCTCTGAGGTGTTGAGCAACGATGCCTAATTGATGATAAATGCGGGCTTGAGAATAGTGATCATTGAATTCGCCATAAATTTGAAGTGCTTGCTGATAGTCGTTTCGAGCTTGTTCATACTCCCCAAAGTTCCCGGCAACAATGCCTAAGCCGTGGTAGGTACTGGCTTGAGAATAGCGGTCGTTGAATTCGGCTTTGATTTGCAATGCTTGCTGATAGTAATTGCGGGCTTGTTCATACTCTCCGAGTTCTTCGGCAACCATACCTAACTGGTGATAGGTACTGGCTTGAGAATAGCGGTCGTTGAATTCGGCTTTGATTTGCAATGCTTGCTGATAGTAATTGTGGGCTTGTTCATACTCTCCGAGTTCTTCGGCAACCATACCTAACTGGTGATAGGTACTAGCTTGAGAATAGCGGTCGTTGAATTCGGCTTTAATTTGCAGTGCTTGTTGATAGTTGTTACGGGCTTCGTCATACTCCTGCATTAGGTAAGCAACATTACCTAACTGATGACAGGTACTGGCTTGGGAATAGCGGTCATTGAATTCGGCTTTAATTTGCAGTGCTTGTTGATAATTGTTGCGGGCTTCATCATACTCCTGCATTAGGTAAGCAACGTTGCCTAACTGATGATAGGTGATGGCTTGAAAATAGCGGTCGTTGAATTCGACTTTAATTTGCAGTGCTTGTTGATAGTTGTTGCGGGCTTCGTCATATTCGCTTAGTTCCAAGGCGACGTTACCTAATTGATGATAGCTATGGGCTTGGGAATAGCGGTCGTTGAATTCGACTTCAATTTGCAGTGCTTGCTGATAGTAATTGCAGGCTTCGTCATACTTGCCTAACTCCTCAGCAACCATGCCTAACCAATGATAGCTGTGGGCTTGGGAATAGCGATCGTTGAATTCGACATAGATTTGGAGCGCCTGATGATAGTAATTGCGGGCTTCGTCATATTTGCGTAACTCCTGAGCAACTGTACCTAACTGATGATAGGTACTAGCTTGGGAATAGCGATCATTGAATTCGACTTTGATTTGGAGCGCCTGATGATAGTAATTGCGAGCTTCGTCATAATCGTGTAACTTTTGGGCAGTTATGCCTAATTGATGATAGCTGCCAGCTTGCGAAAGGGCTTTTTGAGTATTATCTAGGAAATCCACTTCTTGAATAGTATCAATCAGTTTCTTGTGAGTGTCGCGTGACTGTTGATATTGTTGAAGCCATAAATAGCATCGTCCCAACTGATCTAATAGGTTGATCAATTGTCGCCAAAATTCCTGATCACGCCTGTCTAGTGGATAAGTTTCTAAATTCATTTCTACTGATCTAACTAATTCCAGATTGACTTTCTTATCTCCAATCTTTTCTAGATATTCTTGAAGGCAATTGAAAATCAAAAGACTAGATTCTTGGAGGTCAAAACAAATCTGTAACCCACTGGACAAGTTCTCATATTCCAACTTGCAGAAGAAGATCCCTAACTGCCGCTCCTGTGCATCTTTAGAATTCATCAACTGATAGTAATAATTTCCCAATCCCAGATAGTGATTCTTAAATCCCTCTCGCAGTGCTTCACGAGTCTTTTCATCCTGCTGAGCTAACTTCGTCTTCAGAAAATAAGGAAACACAGGCTGAATTGAAAGCAACTGCGACATCTCCTCAAACTTCGGAGCTAATAATCCCCAATCAATCGCCTCCTGTACCGCCGCATCAAACTGCTCAAACGCATAATCCTGAAACGGTTCTAGCTGCTGCAACTGTTGAGCATAATTCTTCAAATCACGTAGATCGATAAACCCACTAAACGGAGCCAAACACAGCAGCAACTTCTGCGCCTCCTCCGACAAATTGCTATGCGAATACTCCACACATTTCAAAATACTCTCCGTCCGTCCCCCAGCCCGATCGAGCGACACATCCGCCGCATCCAACCCCTGCAACACCTCCCCCACACTCTGCCGTGCCAAATTCGCCAACACTACCTCGATCGCCAACGGATACCCCGCCAACAATCGCATCAACCGCTCAAATTCCCGATCTGCCAAAATCTCCTTCCGCTTTGCCACATCCGAAACATGCCGCTCCAGTACCAACTTCGCCAACTGCGATCGCGACTCTTGATCCAACCCCTTCAACTCATAGCGATCGCGATAAACCGATCGCAACCATTCCTCCCGACTCCGCGAACCTAGCAGCACGATCGACTTTCCACCCGCAATCCGCCCCAAACAATCCCGAATCCGCTCCTGCTCCTCCAGAGGCAAAGTATTCTGAATCGCCAACGCCTCCCCCGTCACCGACTCCAAATTATCCAACATCAAACAACAGCGCCGACTCCGCAACTCCTGCACCAGTCTCCCCACCCGCGCCTGCATCTGCATCGCCTGAAACTGCCGCCGCTCCACATCTGAAAACAGCACCTCCGCGATCGCAAAACAAATCTGCTCCAGCGTCCAAGCCTTCACGTCATAGCCAAAGTAGAAGACGCGATCGACAAAATTCGTCTGCACCCACCACTCCTGCAAATACCGCAGTAGCGACGTTTTCCCCGTGCCACCCATTCCCTGTACTAGCACAACCCCATGCTTGAGCAGTCCCTTCTCCAACTTCAAAATATCTAAATCTCGACCCACAAACCCGTAAGTCGCCCCCGCAAACTGATACTCCGTCCCTCGATTCGCAAAATACTCATCTGCCTCCGCAAGCGTCATCTCTCGCAACCGAAAATCGAGCTTCTGATTGCCATACACCACAGGCAACAACCAATCTTCGAGATCCACTTCCTGATTGAAATACACCCGCCGTTTTTTACGATCGAACAATTCCCGTCTCCCCGATCGCACCGCCTGAGACAATGCCTCCCCCGCAAACACCTGCCGATACACCTGCTGCATGAGCACTTTTGCCGCATCTACCGTGACGCTATATCCCATCGCCACGACCATCTGCATTCCCGCATCCATCAACCGCGCGCCCAAACTCGTCTCGCGCTCATCCACTCCATTCTCCCCACTCCCCACCTGCTTCCCTGACTGACAAGCATTCAAAATACAAACTGGAATTCCCCGCCCCTGCAACCGCTCCGCCATCTCATCCGCCGTTACCGGAACCGCTTGCCCCGCCTCATCTCCCTCAAAAAACAGAAACGCCTTTACTCCGCCATACTCTGCCAAATCCTTCAGCCCGTACCCTCGCTGAAACGTATAATTTCCCGCCTGATGCGAATAAGTCTGAAACTGCTGATAGTCCATCAATCCGCCATGCAAATCGAAATGCACAACATGATAAAACCCTTCTGGCTTTGCTTCTAAATGCTGTACAAACGCCTCATATGTCCCCGGACGCACAATCTCCACATTCACCCGCAACTCTGCATCCCGAATCGCTTCCACCATCGGACGCGAAATCGTTCGATACCCGACATCCTTTTCTTCATTTGGTCGCGCTGTCACAATCAGCAAATTCAGCACAGGCGACTCTTGCACCTGCCCCGTATTTACCTTTCCACGAATCCTGCGCTGTCGCACCATCACACAGTCGATCGCTAACGGACGGGCAAAATCTCGATCCCACATCGCCTCCCAGTGCAACGCCTGAAACTCCGGATCGCCCGATATCACGATTTCCAAATGACTTAACGGCGTGTTGACTCTCTGATATGCCCCATAAGCTCGTCCGGCAAACACTTGATCAAACAAATTCTCGCCATACGATCGCACACTATCCGCTGCTCTTTTCGCGATCGTGCCATCTGAGAATGGAAACTGAATCCACTGCTCAAAGTACCATTCCAAAAGCTTCTCATCTTGCTCCGCAAACGGATCGCTCACCGTAATCTCAAACTCTGATCCTGCGATCGACACGATCGCATCAAATCCCGTCGTTTGCCGAATTTCGATCGTCTGCATAGTCCAAACACAAGTAGAGGCTTGTAAAAAGCTACACTCATCATCTAGCATCTCCGGAGAGACACACTTCGATCGTCAGAAAATCTTTATGGCAATCTTTCCCACCCCAGAAGAAATCAACCAATTCCGTCAATCTCCCGCTGCCGATCGCGAGGTCTTACAACTTTTAGAACAGACCCAAGATTTTGAAGCAACCTTCGCGCAAATTTACGTCGATCGCTATGGTGAACCCCGTTCTTTTGGCGACGAAAAGCGATCGCTCTGGCAAATCTTCCTCAAACGAGTCCAACAAGAAGTCTGCGGCGAAAATGACAGCCTCCGCAGCTTAATCCAAGGCGCAAAAAAGAACCCTGCAAATGCAACCTTAGTCACCGGAATCATTACTGCTCTAGTCAATCTCTCTGGTGTTCCTCTTCCAATTGACTCTGCCATTGCAACTGCGATCGCGCTTTACATTCTGCATATTGGCATTGATGTCTTTTGCGAATGGTCTTCTCCAGCGATCTGAGCAAGCGCTAAGCTGATAACTGTCGCGCAAATCATTCTTCATGCATTCTTACTTTCGCCCCAGTGTTGATGCGATGACGGGATACGTTCCCGGTGAGCAACCAAAACCTGGAACACCCATCATTAAACTCAATACCAATGAGAATCCGTATCTTCCGTCTCCACATGCGATCGCAGTTCTGAAAAATCTCGATCCCGAATGGCTTCGCCGCTACCCTGATCCTTATGCAAATGATTTCAGACAAGCGACAAGCGAAGCATTGAACATTCCCAAAGATTGGATCATGGTAGGAAATGGCAGCGATGACATGTTGAATGTTGTCGTGAGAGCCTGTGCAGAGCCGGGGCGTAAAGTCGTGTATCCGATGCCGACTTATGTCCTGTATCGGACTTTGACGGAAATTCAAGATGCCGATCGCTTAGAAATTCCTTATGGTGAAAACAATCAGCTACCGCTAGATGCACTGATTGAGGCTCAAGGTGCAGTAACTTTTATTGCGTCTCCAAATAGTCCTTCGGGGCATGTAGTTCCAATGTCCGATCTGCGTCAACTTGCCGCAAACTTGAACGGCGTACTTGTGATTGATGAGGCATATGTCGATTTTGCTGAAGAGACCGCTTTGCCTTTAGTAGAACAGTTTCAGAATGTGATCATTTTGAGAACGCTTTCAAAAGGCTACAGTTTAGCAGGATTGCGGCTTGGATTTGCGATCGCGCAACCTCACCTCATTCGAGGCTTATTCAAAGTTCGTGATAGCTATAGTGTCGATGCGATCGCAACTTTAGTTGGTGCTGCCGCAATGCGTGACCAGGACTATAAAAATGAATGTGCGGAGAAGGTGAAAAAATCGCGGGAAAAGTTAGCGATCGAACTTAGACAGTTGGGCTTTGAGGTCTGGAATTCTCAAACAAATTTCCTCCTCACTCAACCTCCAGGCAATGCTGCAAAAATCTATGAGGCGCTTAAGCAGCAAAACATCCTAGTACGCTACTTCAACCAACCCAAACTTGATGACAAACTTCGGATCAGCGTTGGTACAGATGAACAGAATCGAATTCTTATCACCACTCTTTCATCTCAACTCTAGTCGGTCATAGATTAGCGTTCTCATTTATCATCCCCGAAGATAACAGCCATCACGTCAGCCGCTGTTCCTCGTTCTGCTGTGCCATTCCTGACAGCTTCCAGTGTCTTTTCTGCATTTTGAGCAATTTTCTGCCTCCGCTTCATCACCCGCCGTTTCTGAATCAAATCAAACAACTCATTCTGTTCATCCTCAGAGAGTGCTTCGACGTATTCAATAACCGTTTGAAAAGGAATCGCTTGAGTCATAGGGCATGTATTCACGAGTACTTCTCAAGTATATTCAGCCAAATTCTGGTCAGAATAACAAACTATTCAGCAGAGTAGCTAACTCAACTGGACAACTGCTTGATCTTCAACCAATGTTCGAGCCGTCAGTAAATCTTCCACCGTAATCCGCAAAAAACGATCGCGATCGACCATGAACTGTACCTTAATGCGATCGCTGCCCGGACTTCCCGGCGGATCAAGCTCAGCAATGCTGCGTGACCCATCTTTATCATTCAAGGGCTGCACCTGCGTTTGCGAGCTTGAAACATTGCGAGTCACTAAGCGATCGCCATCAAAATAAACCTCGGTCTGAACTGTTTCGGCTCCTAACTCACCCACAACTAATTCAATACTCGGCTGACTCTCTAACGACGCTCCTAGTACCAACTCTACTGGATTCTCCATCGGGTAAGGCTGTCCTGCTTTAATCAAAGGATGCCAATTATGGCGATTCTGCCGCCGATCCCAATAGCGAATTCCATAGCCGTGATAAAGAAAATCTTTTAGCTCAATGCCTTGGCTCAGTTGCAATGCCCCTTGAGCGATCGCTTCAAACGGCTTTTCACACCGAATCAAACGCTCATCAAAATACTGTTTCACCCAGTTCTGCACTGCTGGAATTTGAACCGTTCCACCGACCAGTAAAACCGCATCAATATCACTCACAGCTAACCCTTGTCTGCGGGCTTGTTGCAAGACTTGTTCCATCGATTCATCGAGCTTCGTAAAGAAACCGCGATCGCTCAAAATCTGCTCAAACTGCGATCGCGTTAAAGACAAGTCATAGCTTTCAAAACGCTCATCATCAAAGAAAACTTCCTGCGCTTCAGTGGAGAGCGAAAGCTGAATTTTCAATCGTTCTGCCAATCTCGAAATTAATGGCGTTGCTGTGAATCCTTGTGTATTCACAAAATGATCGACAAGCCAATTATCTAGATCCGATCCGCCTAAATTTTGTCCAGCTTTTGCAATCACTCTCGCCGTCTTTGCTTGTTGTCCTGACTGTTCCTTAAATGATTTCTGTCCCCATTTCAAAATGAATCCTGTCGGCTTTGACGATTGATTCACATTTGTTTGAACAATCGATAAATCCAGCGTTCCACCGCCAAAATCGACCACGAGTAAAGTTTGTCGATCGACAAATCCATATCCCAATGCCGCTGCTGTTGGCTCATCAATCATCCGCACCTGATTAATATCCAAAGACTCACAAATCTGCCCGAGCCAAAGCCGATACGCTTCAAAACTATCCACTGGGACAGTAAAGACAATTGACTCTGCAATCTCTGGATCGGTCGTTTTCAACTGATTGATAATTTGGGTGAGATACCACTCGCCCACCTGCTCAAATCGAATCACCTGACCATCTAATTCGGGCAGAAATCCTTGCACCTCTGTTCCGATCCCGCGCTTGAAGTTGCGGAAAAATCGGGAGTCCTGACTGATATCTAAACCGCGATCGCGTACCTCCTGCCCGATCGTAACTTTGCCCTGTGCTGCATTCTCGGCATACAACAAACTGGGAATCAGCGACGGATTCTGGGCGAGACGTTGAGAAATTCCTGGAATTGCTAAAGTTTCTGGCTGCTGAGTCACAGCATTCCAGCGCGTAATGACGGTGTTACTG
This sequence comes from Leptolyngbya sp. FACHB-1624, assembly GCF_047649235.1. Classification (NCBI taxonomy): domain Bacteria; kingdom Bacillati; phylum Cyanobacteriota; class Cyanophyceae; order Leptolyngbyales; family Leptolyngbyaceae; genus Leptolyngbya; species Leptolyngbya sp. FACHB-1624. The sequence goes on along the minus strand of NZ_CP180258.1, from coordinate 4,864,614 downwards.
GTTCCGAAATCGATCGCGTAGGGCATTGGAGATGAAGGTGAAACGAACAGATTCTTCTGACCTCACCAAATCACAACTCCTGCCTCTAGAGCAAGACTCCAAAAGTCAGAACTTCACTATGTATATCGGTGGACTTATGGCAAGCATAAATAATATTTTGTAACATAGAGGCACTTTGAACCTGTTGCACTCTCTCGGAACCCACATTATGTTTCGCAAACCTTCTGGCGAATCCGTCGCGTTTTTGGCGCGACTGCGTTCTAGTATCTGGATTCTCGGCATTTCATCCTGGCTCTTTGGCATCGCAGACCGATCGATCGCTGCTTTAATGGACGGCTACCTCTCAGCACTCGACATCGCACAACTGTTCACAGCCTCGTTCTTCTTCGTGAGTTGGCTCTTTCTCAAACCGACAAAACTCTTTTAGCTGGAATCAAATCTGGCAACTGAACCAGGGTTGCCAGCGATCGCACCTCGCTACAGAATGGGCTAGCAATCGAGCGCACGATTTTTAGCGGTAGAAATTATACAAACTTGTGGCACGTTTTTAATCGGAATTTCAGAACTTGCCTCAAACCTGAGTAAAGATATTACAAAATGTTGCAGAGCGCCCAGGAAGGTTAACGCAATGCCGCACAATAATTTTCGGAAGGTGGCGAAGTCAAAGGCGGTGGCTCAACCCAATCGCGTGACTCCAAAACCACTTGGGGAACTCCCTTTTAAACAAATTCGGTTACATTTCTTTGGAGGAATCCATCAATGAGTATTGTCACGAAATCAATCGTGAATGCTGACGCTGAGGCACGTTACCTCAGCCCCGGCGAATTGGATCGGATCAAAGGCTTCGTCACCACTGGTGAAAAGCGTCTACGCATTGCTGAAACCTTGACGGGTGCTCGTGAGCGCATCGTGAAGCAAGCAGGCGACCAATTGTTCCAAAAGCGTCCTGACGTTGTTTCTCCTGGTGGAAACGCATACGGCGAAGAAATGACCGCAACCTGCTTGCGTGACTTGGATTACTACCTGCGCCTCGTAACCTACGGAATCGTAGCAGGCGACGTAACCCCGATCGAAGAAATCGGAGTCGTTGGTGTCAAAGAAATGTACAACTCTTTGGGAACCCCGATCCCCGCAGTTGCAGAAGGCGTTCGTGCTATGAAGAGCGTTGCAACCTCCTTGCTCTCGGCTGATGATGCAGCAGAAGCAGGTGCTTACTTCGACTACCTCGTCGGTGCAATGCAGTAATTGCTCGCCACGATCGATTCTTTTTTAATTTAAGACCACGCGACTTACGGAACTTGAAATCATGCAAGACGCAATTACCTCGGTAATCAACACTTCTGACGTTCAGGGTAAATACCTGGATAGCTCTGCGCTCGACAAACTCAAAGGCTACTTCGCAACTGGCGAACTGCGCGTTCGTGCAGCAACCACCATCTCTGCTAACGCAGCAGCGATCGTGAAAGAAGCAGTTGCTAAGTCCTTGTTGTACTCGGATGTAACCCGTCCCGGTGGCAACATGTACACGACTCGTCGTTATGCTGCTTGCATCCGCGACCTCGACTACTACCTCCGCTACTCCACCTATGCAATGTTGGCTGGAGATCCTTCGATCCTCGATGAGCGCGTTCTCAACGGATTGAAAGAAACCTACAACAGCTTGGGCGTGCCTGTTACTTCGACTGTACAAGCAATCCAAGCAATGAAAGAAGTCACCGCTAGCTTGGTTGGTGCAGACGCTGGTAAAGAAATGGGCGTTTACTTCGACTACATCTGCTCTGGCTTGAGCTAAGACTAAGTTACAGAACGAAATGCTGATCGCTTTTGTTCTTTAGCTTCTAAGTTTGGAAGTCTGGAGTGACGGTTAGGTTGTTGAGGCTCGTTTTGGCTTTTACGATTTAATCTTGACTCTTGGCTTCCAACCTTTTAAAAACAGCATTGTTCTGTGATGCGATTTCGTTTACGATTTGTTAAGGCGCTATCATCAATAGCTGAGTCTAAGCGATCGCACTATTTTTGAGATCTTTCTAAACGCGACTTCCCTTCATTCGTAGGGGCACTTCTTCCTACCTTTTTATCCCTTAGGAGAGACCGACTCATGAGAATGTTCAAGATTACGGCTTGCGTCCCCAGCCAGACCCGCATCCGGACTCAGCGAGAATTGCAAAATACGTTCTTCACGAAGCTTGTTCCTTACGAAAACTGGTTTAAAGAACAGCAACGCATCCAGAAGATGGGCGGCAAGATTGTCAAGGTTGAATTGGCAACTGGCAGACCTGGGATGAATACAGGTTTGGCTTAAGGCTGATGCCGTTTCTTAACGTTTGCTAACTCTGAGCACTCGTAGGAGGTTTTTTGAACCTCCTTTTTTATTGCTAAATGCTACCTGTGCTTTCCTCGGCTTAGATGCAAGTTGCTAGGCGATCGCTTCTGCTTCCTGGATTTGATAGAGAACAGTCTTGGATGCAGTTTTAAAGTTGGCATCGAGCCAAAGGAGTTCGGCTTGGGTGACGATGCCATCTTCGAGGGTGACGATTGAGAAATTCCGCAGTTTTTGTCCGTCTTGTTTGATGATTCTGGGCACGCTGGCAGCATTTAAGTAAACCGTTCCAGCAGTATCAACGTGAATGGCGCGACGGAGTTCGGTTTGCGTGTGACGCAACGTGTGATGCATATGCCCAAACGTCACGAACGGAATCTTTTTTCCGAGTTGACGAGCTTGCGCGATCGCGTCTGCAAAATCTGGATCACCGTGATCGCCTCCGATCGGTTGCCAATCTTTGCCGCAGGGATCTTCAGGTCGATCTCCTAGTCCTTTGGGTCCATTGTGTCCGATGAAGAGAATCGTATCACTCTCCGTTTGTTCCACGGCATTCATGATTAGATTCACCGATTCATCAAAGCTCTCGACTCCGAAGCGTTCATGATGAAATTGCTCATATTTCCACTTCGAGCCACCCCAGCTAAACGGACGGCTCCCCACGACGCTGAGATTGAAGTTGGGAAAATCAAGCTTCCCATACCCGACATGAGCTTCACCGAGCAAATCTAACTGTTGCTGAACGCGATCTTCTTTGCGGTGATCGTAGGGGCTTTTTTGACGACCCCAATCGGTTGCACTATACCAAGCGTCGTGATTGCCCATGATCGCTGCTTTTGGTATTTGCACCTGAGAAATTAAGCGGACGATTTCAACCGATTCATTGCCAAAATCTCCGACAAACAGAGCTAAATCTACTCCTAAAGCTTTCAGCGCTGCTTCGTCTTCAGCCTCCCATCGATCGTGAACATCTCCGATCGCGGCTAATTTAATGGTTTGCTTTACCACTACGCGCCTCCCCTTGGTTTCCTTCTTTCTAGGATAGGCGGGGTGGGGAATTTTGGCATAGCTCGATTGATTGAGGATGGTTTATGTCCAGGTTGATTTCCAGGCATGTTGGGCTTCGAGAACGGCGTGTTCCCGCTGTTTTTTCTGATACTCACGCGCGATCGCCTGAAATTGTTTCTTGAGATCTCGGATCTTGTTTCGCAAGTTCATCAGCGGAATGTCATTGAATTCTAATTCGTTTAGCTTGAGATTGACGGCAACGACATGGATGAGTGCATTCAGTGCTGCTGCCGCTGCTGCGGGAGTTCCATCTGTACCAGATTTTTCACTCGCGCTGACGAGCACATTGAGTAGGTTAGGAGAATTGGGATCGTTGCCTTCGGATTTGGATGCAGCATCAATTACCGCTTGGGGAATGCGCTTTTGCAGAATTTCAGCGTCTTGGAGATATTGATTGGCGCGATTCGAGGCAGTTTTTAGGGTCTTGTGAATGGAGCGATCGAGTTGTTCTTGCCAAATGGTCAATGCTTCGATCGGGGTCAGAGGGGTTTTAGGTTCGAGTTCCTCTTGATATTCGTCGTCCTCGTCATCGAGATCTTCGTCCGAGAGCAGGGCTGCGAGTTCGTCGGGGAGTTCGACTGGCTCGGGTTGGGTATGCTCGATCGGTTGAAGCAGTTCTTGTAAATCGGTTGCAGTTTGATCGGCGAGCGCTTTGAGGTCGTCTTGGAGTTGTTGACGCTGACTGAGGGGGAGGGCTAAAAAGCGTTTGGGATAATTTTCGGTACAGATTTTGTAGCACGACAGAATGAGTTGCTGCCGCACGGTTTGACCGAGTTGCTGAAGATAGCTGCGATAGGTTTCGGTGAAGGTGTCGCCCATTGTCTCAATTTTCTGATCTAGGGCGGTAAGACGTTGAGCAATTTCTTGAATCGATCCAGCCATGTCTAATCTGTTATCCATGTTCTTTTTAAGGATAGCGATCGCTGCGGAATTTAGTACAGTATCGAACAAATCGCTGTGGGATTTGCGAAGTTGCGCCCCAGTGTAGATGCAGATAGGAAGCGTGTAATTTGGGTGTTTGCCAACCGTCGTATTGCATCGACGATCGAGAAAGGCCTGTCAATTCAAATAAAGGTTTCTCTGATTCAGTTGTAGGACTCGATCGATGAAATTCATGCCCGTGTAGTGTCTCGTCTTTTTTGACGATCGGGGTTGTTTGTAATGCGGTCGCTTTGCGATATCCCAAGGTTAAGCGCGATCGCATGACGGTTGTTGTTGGAATTGCTCCAACCATTGAAAAAGCTTGTTCTGAGAAATCGATAATTTTTTCACTGAGATACATCAGTCCACCGCATTCTGCATAAGTTGGCATTCCCGATTGAATGGCTGCTCGAATTGCGTGTCGTGTTGCATGATTTTCGCTCAGCGTTTCTGCAAACATTTCAGGAAAGCCACCACCAAAATACAGTCCATCTACATCATTGGGGAATGTATCTCTTAAAGGACTCCATTCGATGAGTTCCGCTCCTGCTTGCCTCAGCAGATCAAGATTGTCCTGATAGTAAAAATTAAACGCGGCATCTCTTGCGATCGCGATTTTGACAGATCTTGAAGATTCAGGAACTGAGACTTTTGGGGTTGTTGCTGTTTTCAAATAGGGCATCAATGCGTCCCAATCGAAGCAAGATTCCCCTAATTCGGCTAAGCGATCGATTAACTCAGTCAATCCTGGCAGTTCATCGGTTGGAACTAATCCTAAATGGCGATCGGGAATCTCGATCGCGTCTTGTCGCCGTAAAACTCCCAAAATCGGCACATCTATTAAGGCAGATTTCAGCAGTTCTAAATGGCGATCGCTGCCGACTCGGTTTAAAACGACTCCCGCAAATTTCAATCGCGGATCAAGCGATCGATAGCCATGCACGATCGCAGCAACCGAGTAAGACAAGCTTCGACAGTCCACCACGAGCAAAATCGGCAGATCTAATAATCGAGCGATATGAGCAGTACTCGCAAAATCCTTGTGTCCGGCGGCTCCATCGAATAAGCCCATCACCCCTTCTACGATCGAATACTCGGAAGCCCGTTGAGCAAAGCACTGGTGTACATAAGCTTCCGAAGTTAAAACCGGATCAAGGTTATAGCAAGCTTGCCCCGTCACATGACGATGAAACATCGGATCAATGTAATCCGGTCCAACTTTAAACGATTGCACTGTCAGATTGCGCCGTCTCAATGCAGCTAACAATGCGAGCGTGACTGTGGTTTTGCCTGCTCCACTCCGTTCTCCTGCTATTACAAACGCCATTAACTTGCCCGCAAACTATTTGCAATTGTAGTTGCTGCACCTAAAACGCGACTTCCCCCTTCGTTTGTGGCTGCAACTAAAACGAGCAAAACACTATTACTGGTCTGTCTTGCCACAATTACACCGCCAACCGGTTGAGTTGCACCTGCGATCGTCAAATTCCCTGTCCAATCGATCTGCACACCACCTGGGATTGATCGCACTTCACCTGTTTGAAATCCTTCCCCCTGGCGAAATGCATTCTGTGCAGCAGTCACTAATGCTTCATTTGGAATAATACTTCCAGCGACACCCAACTGAGATTGAGGCTGAGCAAGAACGCTATAAGCTAAATTTCCATCTGGAGATTCGATCAGAACCGTTCCAGCAAGCGGACTGACTTTGTAGTCTTTCAGGATTCCAACGATAAAACGTCCGTTGGGATCTTTATAGTCGCCACTGGTCGGCAGTGGATCTGCCGTGGGTGCAGCAGGTAGCGGCGCAGGCGCAGGAGGCGCAATTGGAATTGGCGCAGGGGATGCCCCAGGAGACGCAACCGGAGAAGTTGTAGGTGAAGGAGAAGCTGTCGGAATTGGCGGACGATTCGCAGGTAAAGACGGATCAACCGGAATCGGAGCAACCGGAACGCCTAAAGCTCCAGTTGGGGTAGGAGCAGGAGTTTGGGCAATGCTGGAGAGAGTTGTGAATAGGACAATTGCGAGAGCAAACCATCCAATAAGCCAATTGCGTTTCATGTTCTACCCTCTCAAAACCGATGGATTACCAAGATAAAAAACACCCGCCACACAACCAATCATCAAAGTTGCGAGAGTCGCAGCCCAAAGCGCTTTCCAGCCAACACTTGCGAGTTCTTTACGACGCGATGGAATCAAACTAGAAAATCCACCGACGAAAATTCCAACTGAAGGCAAATGCGCAAATCCGCAGAGACAATAGCTCGTAATCACTAAAGCTCGATCGCTAATTCTCCCCTGACTCGCTAATACCCCAAGCTGTTGATAAGCCGGCACTTCTGTTTCGAGCAATCTGCGCCCAATCAATACCGAAGTTTCCCAGATCTCGTTCCAGTTTGCAGAAACACCTGTGATTGCCGTTAGTGGAACAAACAGCGCACCGACGATATTTTGCAGCGTCACAATCTGGAAAATAATGCCAATGCGCCGAATCGTTAAATTGTTACTTTCGGCAAGTCCACCTAAGTTCGCAAAAAAGAGATTGACGATCGCTACTAAACCGAGCACAGCAACGAGTAAAGCCGCGATCGCGATCGCTAATTTCACACCGTCCAATGCGCCTGCAATCACGCTTTCCATCGCGCTCGACGTACTCTCTTCAGGTTCTTCTTCTTTGGGTAAAGCAGCGATCGTTTTAGGCGTTTCTGTTTCCGGCACCAAGAGTTTGGACACGACAAAACACGCTGGAATTGCCATGAACGAGGCTGAAACCAAATGCCCAGTAATATTCGGAAATGTTGGACGTAACAATCCCGCATAAAGTGCAAGAACAGTAGAAGCGATACTCCCGTAGCAGCAAGTCAAAATCGCGCAGAGTTCGCTACGAGTCATATTGGCGAGATACGGACGAATCACTAACGCAGATTCAATTCCGACAAAAATATTAGTTGCCCCGCTGAGTGCTTCTGCACCACTGAGATTCAACAATCGGTGAAAGATTTTTGCAAAGAAATTTACAATCGGTTGAATGACGCGCAAATGATATAGCAAAGACATCAATGCCGAGAAAAAGATCACCGAGGGTAATGCTCGGAAGGCAAAGACGTAGCCTAAATTGAGATTGTCTGGACTTAAGCGATCGCCAGCAACTGGAACATAAGCTGGCGTAATCGCGCGGGCAATCCAGCGCCCCGCTAAAATTGGACCAGGTGTGCTGACATCTGGAACCAAGAGCGAGCCAAACAGAAACCTTGCTCCTGCTTCAGTGGCATCTAAGATTGCATTCACACTGTTGCTAATCACGGTCACAACCGCGCGGGTGACAGGAAACGAAAACACCAGCAATCCGAGAATTAATTGCAGTGCGATGCCCCAGAGAATCACTTTCCACGGAATCACACGGCGGTTTTCAGACCCGATCCAGGCAATTCCACACAGGATAAAGATTCCAGCAAACGATACTAAATTTAACCAAGACATTATTGATATCGACCTAGCTGATCATTAAATCGGATTTTGAGCAGATCCAGAAGCATTTTAATCGAGTCGCGTAACAGATGAACTTTCGACATTTTTTTCTGATGCTGTTTCGAGACGATCGCCGGAACTTCTCCGATCGTATATCCCCACTGTTTCGCTAAATAAATTAGCTCCACATCAAACGAAAATCCGGTTAAAATTTGGTAAAAAAATAATTGTTTCGCAGCCAATCTCCGAAATCCTTTTAGCCCTGCCTGCATATCGCTGTATTGCAAGTTCAAAATCCTACGGGATAAGAAGTTGAAAACTTTTTCGGTAATTTTGCGATCGAAGTTCTCGGGCTGGTGACGACCTCGTATCAGAGCGCGATTGCCGATAACGACATCGCAAGTCTGCAATTTTTCAATCAATTGATCTAGGTGGGCAAGTGAATAAGCCAAATCGCCATCAAGAAAGCAGATCAAATCACCATTTGCATATTCAACTCCTCGCCGAATCGCATACCCTTTGCCTGCTCGCGGTTTGTAAGACAGCAATTTAATCTGAGGCGTTTTTGCAATCCGAATTCCGGCGGTGATGATGTGTTTCGTGCGATCGCTCGATCCGTCATCTACAAAAATGAACGTAAAATTGGGATGCGTTTTGAGATAGTGCAAAACCGCTTCAAACGTTCGCTGAATGCAAGCTTGTTCGTTATAAACCGGAAGCACGATCGAGACTTGCTCAAGTGGATTCAACCGGGGCGAATGTGGAGCAGATTCATGTCCATGTTGGGGAGGACGCGGATTCGTCAGTTTTGCCCAAGCCTCGATCGGGTTCCAAGGTCTTTTCATGCTTTATTGTGCAAATTGCCGATTCACTCAAGATACAGGATTTAGAAACGCTCAACCCTAGAAAAACTTAATTTTCCGAGAGGCATAGAGGCACATTCGCAATAAAACTAATCCCTCACGAACATGCGCAATATTAGATGTGCCATAAGTTCGAGGTTGATACCGAACAGGCACATCGACTAAATGCAAGCCCAGTTTGGTTGCCCCAAAGAGTAAATCAAAGTCACCAAACGGGTCAAAATCCCCAAAATAGCTTCGTCCGGCTGCAATTTTTTCGTAATCATCTCGCCGCAAAACTTTTGTGCCGCATAGCGTATCTTTGATTGGCTGTCCGAGTAAGAAAGAAAATGCCAAGCTAAAAAACTTATTTGCCCAGTTATTTAACCAAGGCATTGCCTTGCCTGATCGCGGATAAACCAACCTTGAGCCATTGATAAATTCGCCGCGATCGCGAGCAATCACCTCAAAGAAATGGGGTAAATCCTCGGGTTGCACCGTCAAATCTGCATCCAAAATCATCAAAATATCGCCCGTTGCCTGTGCGAATCCAAGCCGCACCGCATCCCCTTTGCCTTTTCCTGTCTGCTGTAAAGCCTTTAAAGTAAAGTGCGGATGCCCTTGACTGACCACGTTTTGAATCTCGTTCCAAGTCTCGTCCTGAGAGTGTCCTTCGATAAAAATGACTTCGGTATGACTTCCTAATTGCGGTAAACGCGCGATCGCATCTCGAATATTGCCTGCCTCATTGCGAGCAGGCACAATGACTGAGCAAGAGTAATGGTGTGTATTTGCTCCAAACTGAGGCTTTGCCACAATGTAATTGGTGAGTCCTAAATGATTCAGGATCGGCAGATGCGCCAAAAATCGATTAAAAAAGGGTGCGATTACGGGAATCTGCTTGGGACACAAGAAACGCCTGCTCGATCGCAGCGGTAAGTAGCCTGTAATTTGAAGTAAATTTTGCACATCGGTCATCGATAACCAACTTTGAGCAGGCTGGGGACGACGCTGACCAATTTTCTCAGCGAAGTGCAACAAAGGCTGCCATAAAAAATTGTGAAAGGTGAGAAGCAATCGGGTTCGAGGATGGCAAAAAGGGTGCAGTCTTGTTAATACTTGCTGCACATCGCTTAAATGTCCTAATACTCCAGAAAGCACAATAAAATCAAACTGGAATTCTGCCGGATTGAGATCATCCGGACTGAGCGTTTCTGCATCTAAGCAATAGAACTGGAGATGAGGGTATTTTGCTTGAGCAATCTGAATCATGGGTTCAGAAAAGTCAATGCCGACTCCGATCGCAGGATCAAGTGCAGCGAGTAAATTTCCAGTTCCACAGCCAATTTCCAGGACTCGGCGACCCGGTGGAATGAAGAATTGATGCAAGCGATCGAGGTCTTGATAATAATATTGATTGCGCTGATTCCAGCGATCGATCTGCGCCGCAATGTGATCGAAATACGATCGCACCTCTGCTTTAAAAGCATTTTGATAGCCTGAATCGATCAATTTGCCTGACATCGTGAGCGTGACTTCTTCTTGCCGCTGCGAATTCTGCATTCCACACTGATTGATATTTTGAACGCCCCAATCTTCCCATATTCATCCAACCATTAATAAACTCTTAACAGCGGATCAAAACGATTAAATTCATCCTATGGTGATCAATACGCGAATCTAATGGTATGAATTGATATGAATTCGGACGTTCTCAGGTTCGATTCAGGGTTCGATTCAGAGCCGTTCGTATCCAGTTGCACTTGTCTTTATGGGCTGCAACGGTGTAAAAAAGTTTTTGCTCCCACAGGTAAAAAAGTATGGTGCATAAAAAATATTCCTCCGCAGTCGGCTTTGCACTTCTCTTGACCACCACCGTCGCAGAAGTACAACTGGTTCGAGCACAACAATTTCCCACCTTCCAACTTCCGGCTTCCGTGAAAGCGGGCACCAATGTCCGAATCGATGGCTCAACCAGCATGGCAGCGGTCAACGATGTTTTGAAGAAAGGATTCGAGCAGAGATTTCAAGACACGAAAGTTAACGTTGCGGCTAACGGAGTTCCCGAAGGCATCAAAGCCGTTGTTGAAGGAAAAGTGGATCTCGCAGCGATCGGGCGACCGCTCAACGAGCAAGAAAAAGCGCAAGGCTTAACGGCTGTGCCCGTGGGACGAGACAAAATTGCAATTTTGGTCGGTGCAGACAACCCCTTCGCAAAAAGCATCACGATTACCCAATTTGCCAAAATGTTTCGCGGCGAAATCAAAAACTGGTCAGAAGTGGGTGGATCTTCTGCCCCGGTGAAATTTGTCGATCGACCGGATTCTAGCGACACCCGCGAAGCGTTCAAAAGCTATCCTGTCTTCAGACAAGGGAATTTTGCAACAGGCGCAACGGTTGAGAAACTGAACGAAGATACGACGAAAGCAGTTGTCTCTAGACTGGGCAACACTGGTATCGGCTACGTGACGGCGAATCAAACGAAAGGTTTGGCGGGCGCGAAGGCAATAGCCTTGGATAATGTCGCCCCAACCGATCCTCGCTATCCCTTCTCGCAAGCGCTTTACTACGTTTATAAAGGTGAACCGAACGATGCCGTGAAAGCCTTTTTAGGATTTGCGACGGCTCCAGTCGGACAAAAAACGCTCACCCAATCCGGAGTCGCGGATGCGATCGCGCTGAGTGCTGCCGCTCCAGCTTCAGGCAAGAAAGTGGAGGCTAAACCTGAGGCAAAAGCACCGAGCAAAGCAGGTACAGACAATAAAAAAGCCCCAGTTGCAACTGAAAAGAACGCAGCAGGCACAGCGGGAACCACAGCTACCTCTCCAAGCGGCAATAACGCTCAAGATGGAACCTCGCAAACTGGAGACGGCAATCCTTTAGCATTCTTGTTCCCAAGTAGCGATACAGCCGGGGCGAATGGCGCAGGAGCAGGCACAGGAGGCTTACCGAACTGGCTCTGGTGGCTACTCCCAATTGCTTCTGGTGCAACCCTGCTCTGGATGCTCGCTCGCAGTCGTCGCGGTCCAGTCGATGCAGGTGCAACAGGTAGCTTTAATGCTCCTGGCTATGCCGCCGGAGATTTACCAGAACGCGACGATACGTTCAGCGCCCCTTATGTAGAAGGTGGGTTTGATCCGCTCCACGGCGATCGCAATGGCTCCGCAGCGGTTGATGCGCCTGAATTCGGGACTGGGCTAGGTGTCGATGCCAATGCAGATGCAAATTTCGTCGGAGATGCGACTCGGGCAGGTCAAGATGGATTCGGGGATTGGGGCAATCTTGGAGGCGCTGCGATCGCGGGAGGAACTGCGATCGCGGGAGGCGCCGCCGCTTGGTCAACCTTTGGTAATCGGGGTCAGCAGAGCCGAGTCGTGCTCAAATCGCGTAGCCCTCAAGAAGTTGAGGCATTTTGGGATCTTCCGAGCGAGGAGCGTCAGGCAATGCGTCAGCAGGGAGGCGAGAAGCTAGCGCTCCGGCTGTACGATGTCACCGATATCGACTTGGAAAATCAGCCTGCTCACAGTGTTCAACAATTTGATTGTGATGAATTAACCCAACGTCAACGCTTGCCGATCGCACTCCCTGATCGCGATTATCTCGCTGAAATTGGCTATCTCACTCCAGAAGGTCAATGGTTGGGATTAGCTCGATCGACCCATGTGCGCGTTCCGGCAACTTCGAGTTCTAATTTCCTGGGCAATATAGCGAACGCGGGTAGTACAGCAGTGGCAGGCGGAGCCGCAGCTGCAACAGGTGCAGTCGATTCTGCAAAATCTTTCTTGTCAGGCGATCGCGATGATGCGTCTACTGAATTGCCTGAAGCAGAACCTTCTGACTCGCCGAATTGGTTCCAACGAATTACGAATCGAGCCGGGGAGACTGCCAGCGATACTGCTCAAACGGGGGTGAATACTTTTGCAGGAGGCGCAGCAACTGCAGGAGCCGCAGCAGCTGGAGCAGGAGCCGCAGCAGCTGGAGCAGGAGCCGCAGCTTGGTCATTCTTATCGGGTCAACGCAAAGACTCGCAAGACGCTGCTGTCACTGAACCGAATCAGTTTGTCACGGGCGAGACAGCGATCGATTCCTATGAATTTGACCCCGATCTCGTGGATACCAATGTGTTTGTCTCAGGTGAACCGAATTCATTCACGACAAGCATCAGTGAAGGGCGTTTGGTGTTGACTCCTCGAAATTCTCGATGGGCTTATGCGTCCTGGGATATTCCTCGATCGTTGCGTTCTCGACTGGATATCAGTTCTGGTGAGAATCTGGTCTTGCGGCTGTACGATGTGACAGATGCAGGAACGCAATTGCCTGCTCGCTATGAGGAACATGACATCGACGATATGGCATTGAGCTGTGATGTGCCGATTTCGCAAGGCGATCGCACTTATATGGCTGAGATTGGCTATGTGAATGCAAATCAGGAGTGGACGAGTCTGGTGCGATCGCTGCCAGCGTATGTTCCAGAAAATTAGGGAGATAGGGGGATAGAGAGATATCTCCACTCCCCCGCCTTCCAACTGATTCTGCAAAAACAGATGTAGCATGGAAAAGCGACTTCTTCCCATGCTTCTCTAACGTATGCGTGACTTTCTGAAACACACCCTCGCCACTGTACTTGGTTTGTTTATTTTTCTAGGTATCAGCGTGGGTGGGCTTTTACTGCTACTCATCTCGATTTCGATGATGGCGGCTCGTGATTCGGCTCCGACGGTGCGAGACAAATCTGTCTTAGTGTTTGATCTTTCGCAGACAATTACGGATGCGCCTGCTAGTGCTAGTACTCGGGATGTTCTCAATGATGCGATCGCTGGAAATCGTCCCAATGTGATTGGGTTGCGATCGGTGTTAGATGCGATCAATGAGGCAGCAAAAGACGATCGGATTGTCGGGCTATATCTGAATGGGGGCAACAATCCGAATACGACAGGTTATGCAACGTTAAGAGAAGTCCGTTCCGCTCTAGAGCGCTTCAAACAGAGTGGCAAACGAATCTACGCGTATGATGTCGATTGGCAGGAACGCGAATATTATTTAGGCTCTACCGCAGATACGATCGCCATGAATCCGATCGGTGGGCTGGAAATGAATGGATTAAGTTCTGAGGGCGTGTTTTTTGCTCAGGCTCTCCAACGGTTTGGGGTAGGTGTGCAGGTGACGCGGGTCGGTAAATATAAATCGGCGGTTGAGCCATTTTTGCAGAATCGTCGCAGTCCGGCAGATCGCCAACAAACTCAGAAGCTATTAAGCGACATTTGGACTGAGATCTTAGGTACAACGAGCAAAGCTAGAAAGCTGACTCCTCGACAACTGCAAGCAATCACAAATCGCGCCGGGCTGTTAGACCCTCAAGAAGCCGTCAAACAGAAATTAGTTGATCGAGTCGCGTATTTCGATGAAGTGATTGCAGACCTGAAGAAGATTACGGGTCAGGACGATGATACCAAGTCGTTTCGACAAATTAGCGTAAGAAATTATGCACGAGTTGCAGAGAGCAACCGCAATGATCGATCCAGTCGCAATCAAATCGCCGTTGTTTATGCTGAAGGCGAAATTGTCAATGGGCAAGGTGCGACTGGGCAAATCGGAGGCGATCGCTTAGCGAGACAACTGCGAGAATTACGGTTAGATGACGATGTGAAAGCTGTCGTGCTGAGAGTCAATAGTCCAGGTGGCAGTGCGACCGCTTCAGAGATTATTCAGCGTGAGGCAATTTTGACCAATCAGGTCAAACCTGTGATTGTTTCGATGGGCAATGTTGCCGCATCGGGTGGATATTGGATTTCTACCTATGCGAGTGAGATTTTTGCAGAGCCAACGACGATTACAGGGTCGATTGGCGTTTTCGGCAGAATTCTCAATGTGCAGCAACTTGCGAATCGCAATGGAATCACTTGGGATGTCGTCAAAACGGGTCGATTTGCGGATGCTCAAACCGTTTCTCGTCCGAAAACCCCTCAAGAGCTAGCCCTGATTCAAAAGAGTGTCGATCGTATTTATGATCAGTTTCTCACCAAGGTTTCAGCTTCTCGCAAGTTGCAGAAGTCCAAGGTGGCAGAAATTGCTCAAGGTCGGGTTTGGTCAGGGATTCAGGCGAAGCAATTGGGCTTAGTTGATCAATTGGGTGGGTTGCAAGACGCAATTCGAGCCGCAGCCGAGCGAGCAAACCTTGGGGAAGATTGGCAAATTGAAGAATTTCCAAAACCGCGATCGTTTGAAGAGCGCTTGCTCGAAAGTTTGATGGGATCGAGCATTGAAGAATCTACCGAGATCGATCCGCTCACCAGCGAGATGAAAAAGTTCCAAGCCGAGCTAGAAAGCCTGAAATCGATGAATGATCCTCAAAACGTTTACTTGCGATTACCCGTGGATTTATTCATCAAATAAATCTGAAATAAAAAAGTCAGAGCATTCGTGCTCTGACTACATTGAAGCGTTTATCGATGGAAGCCCAGTTAGAAAAACATTTGCCGAGAAGCGAACTTCTCAAAATCTGCTTGGGTTTGATGGAGTAACTGCTCCCGATGATCCGGAGTGTTGGTCAGTCGGGGAACGAGATTCCGAGCTTGTAACGCCATATGAAGTTGAAGATGAGCGACGTATTCACTGAAGTCCTCTTGAGCAGCGACTTGAGAGGGCAAGTGTGCCGATTGCTGAGTGCGCGAATCCAAAACGTATTCTCCCTATCAAACTCACGACAGATGTTTAGCTTACAAACTGATTATTCCAGCAAGTCCCCAAATTGCGCCATACTTCTTTAAAGTTGTTTACGTTTCACATTGGATTTGCGGATAAAAAATTAGGACTAGACAAGCCGAGAGAAGTTTGCTACTGTAAATAACTGCGGGCGATTAACTCAGTGGTAGAGTGCATCCTTGACAGGGATGAAGTCACTGGTTCGAATCCAGTATCGCCCATCAATTTCAGGATACCGAGTTTCATAGCTCCCTAAAACATCCCTAAAACCGAGTTACAACCGAATAAGTGAGACGCGATATCAAAGCGTATTCACAGCTTCTTAAGGGGGAAACCCCAACAAAAAGCTATGAATACCTAGACTGATACCGCATTTTTCATTTGTTACGTTCACAACTTGCACTTATAAAATCAACCTGCAAGTTGTGGACGCGCGTACTAAAGTTCAGTTGTATCAAGCGTGATCGACAAAATTTGCCTCTAGAAAACATAAGCCCGTTCCCTATTCCAGTGGCAATGGAAGGAATCGATTTGATGATAAATTTCGAGTCTGCATCTGCGCCGATGACGACCGCAGCATAGCTGATTCTAGCGATCGTGCTTTGGATCTACACGGTACTAGCTTGGTTACGGTACGCTGAAGCATGGAAGCTCCTTCTTACCCATTTCGCTGAGCGATTGCTTTTATTCTATGAATAGCGAATCTTCTCGTTCGTTGCCCTGGCTCTCGTTAGGACTGTTTTGGTGCGCTCATGCCATGCTCGGATGGTATCTTGCGGCGCATCATATTATCTGGCTTGTTGGAGCCGCCGCAATCCTTGCAATCGTGATCATTTCTGGAACGGGCAGGGCTTTGCTTGAGCAGTTGTTCGGGGTGATTTCTCGCACTTTATTGATCGTTGTATTCCTGAGCTTTTTGATTAGTGTCTGTGCATTTCTATTTGTCAGCAAGTTTGAGTTCTTGGGTTTAGTCTTTCTGCCACTTGTGACAGCGGTTCTAGCGGATCTCAGCCTGCGTTCTGCGGGGTTTGAGCAGCGTCAGATATGGATTTATCTTGTCTTTATCGCTGGATTAGGAATCGGTTTAGGCGAGGTGTTCGACCTTGTATTCCTTCCGAGCATGCGGTACTGAAGAAGTCCAAATCATTAGAGCCGCGATCGTAACCGCTCTCTACACTGCCAGAAACTATAGCGAAGACGAAGCCTCGTATGAATGGGTAAATTTTCAATTAAAGCTGATCCCTCAATACTGGGAGGAGCCCTGAGTTAACCGAGGATTTTTGCAAACTTGTGAAGTCGCTTCGGCGGCGGCAGGAAGCTTACGCAAATCTTGAGGCACAACAGGGGAATTCTAAGCCCGTTCCCTCAAGATTTGCGCCAATGGAAAATCAATGGACAGCCCGATCCTGGAAAGTATTTCAAGGTGTGGGGATCTCATTCCTGCTTATCGTGGTTCTCGCCTTCATCTATGGCAAGTTCATTCATCACCCGTTGCGTATCTGGCTGGCGGATGGGGAATGGTGCGTCAGATTTTCTCCAGATGGATCGGGAAAAGTCCTCTACGGCTTCGAGTGAGATCGTTAACAGATTGAGATAGTCCAGCCTTGTTTTTCTCTGGTTTGATAAGCTTGAGTAGCTCTGACGGGATCTCTATCAGTAGGATTGCAGCAGAGTTATGGAAAATGGGTGCCAGTCAAGCTTCTTCGATCTTCTTTGATAAGGAAACAGTGATGAAATATCTCGCAGTGGCTCTCCTCTCTTGCATCGTTCTGTCCAGTGAGATGCTGGCTACTTCTAGAAATCAGGCAGCGATCGCCGCTCCCAAACCCCCTTTAGATAATCCGGCAATTGATATGCCAGGGTATTTGCGCGTTTCCTATGAAGCTGCAAAGCATCGGGAGACACGCCGAATTTCTGAGGACGACTTTATTCGCATGAGCCGTGAACCGAATACGATCATCCTGGATGCCCGGAGCCGCGAGAAGTATGATTTGCTGCATATCAAAGGGGCAATCAATCTGAGCTTTCCAGACATTACGGTTGAAAGTTTGAAAAAAACGTTTCCTGACAAATCAGCGCGAATTCTCATCTATTGCAACAACAATTTCATCAACGCTGAAGCACCTTTTCCTTCAAAACTACCAACGGCTTCCCTCAATCTCTCAACCTACATTGCCTTGTATAACTACGGCTATCGCAATATCTACGAACTAGCTCCCCAAATTGACCCGAAGGTATCCAAACTTCCCTTTGAATCGACTCCCGTCTCAACCTCGTCTCATGGAAGCATCGTTCCTTAAATTATGCGATCGCATTCTCCCTGTCTGGCACAAGAACAATCCTCTATGGCTCCGAGTGCGATCTCTAAACCAAGGCTCATGCGCAAGGGGAAACGTGGCGGACAAGGCAAGTTTGGTGTCGAAGACCAACTGCTCATTGCGATGGAATATTGGCGAGAATATCGCACCATCTTACTCAATTCCCTACGGAGGGAAACCCTCCTACAGGATTGAGCGCCAGTTCCACATCGGGCAAAGTTGGGGAATTCATGAAACGACGGTTGGACACATTGTCCGCAAGATTGAAAACATCTTGATTCAGTCGGGTGAGTTCTGCTTGCCAGGTAAAAAAGCGCTGCACTCAGCCCAGACCGAATGGAACATCCTCGTCGTCGATGTGAGTGAGAGTCCAATTGAACGCCCCAAAAAAAACAACGACCTTACTACAGTGGCAAGCAGAAATGGCACACGCTAAAAGCTCAAGTGGTTGTGGACTATCTCAGCGGTATGATTATCTGTACTGCTTTTGACAAAGGGCGAAAACATGACTTTCGCATCTTCAAGGGTTCGCAACTTCCGACTCAACTTGAGCAACTCTGGGTCGCAGACCGAGGCTATCAAGGCATCGCCAAGTTTCATGCTTACAGGTGTACTTCATTCAAAAAGTCGCGCAAGCGCTCCCTCTCCAAAGCGGAACGGCAATTCAATCGCCAATTAGCGCAAGTTCGCATCACGGTAGAACACACCTTTCGCAAGCTGAAGATCTTTCGCATCTTATCGGAGCGCTATCGCAATCGACGCAAGCGCTTTGGGCTACGCTTCAACCTGATTGCAGGCTTACTCAACTACGAGCTTACTCACTCAAACTGATTCGTGCAGGAGGTCTAATAGTGCGATGACTTCTGCTTGATTGGCTGTGGTTTTGAGTTGCTGTTGCAACTGTGCGTTTTGTAGCAATTCTTTGAGAGTTTGAAGCGTGGATGTTCCCCTAATTTGTGACTTGGTTCTGAATGCTATCGGTGGCAGCGTTAAGTTGTGTCTCCGTCGCATTCCTGAACTGATTTGAATTGAATCAATTTATCGGGGAGAAGCCGTGGAGAAACTTGCTCAAAAAGAGAATTTTCAGCACTCCGAAAGGACTCGCTCGCATAAAGTCAAATCGGGGAGAACTAGGGGACTTGTTGCATTCCGTAAGGCTTCCTCGCATCGTGAACCCGTACAATGCAATCAGCGTTGGATGTTGGGATTGGATGCGGATTTTAATTGTTGAAGATGATGAGGCGATCGCGAATTTAGTCGCGCAATCGCTCAAAGCACATCACTATGCAGTTGATATTGCTGATGATGGTTCGATCGGCTGGGAATGCGCAGAAAGCACCACTTATGACTTAATTCTGCTCGATGTGGATTTGCCCAAACTCGATGGGATTTCACTTTGTCAGCAACTTCGCGATCGCCGCTGTGAAACTCCCATTTTGCTAATGACGGCAAAAAATGCAACCGAACATCGCATTCGAGGATTAGATGCAGGAGCGGATGATTACTTAGTCAAGCCGATCGACTTGGGAGAACTGCAAGCACGAGTTCGAGCACTCCTGAGACGCGGTGTTGTGGGAGCGTCGCTGTTAGAAGTTGGAGATTTGCGGCTTGATCCGCAATCGTGCCAAGTTACTTATGCCAAGGAACTATTATCGCTGACCCCGAAGGAATATAGCCTTTTAGAGCTATTTCTGCGTCATCCTGCCCGTGTATTTAGCTGTGGAGACATTATTGAGCATCTATGGACGTTTGATGATCCCCCGCAAGAAGACAGCGTTAAATCCCATATCAAAGGCTTGCGGCAGAAGTTAAAAGCCGTCGGTGCAGTCAATTGGATTGAGAACGTCTACGGATTAGGCTATCGATTGAATCAAACCATCGGAAAAGAAGAGAAGAAAACGGCGATCGATGACGCGAAAGCGATCGCTTCTCCGGTTTCTGAACCCGAAGTCCCCGATTCTGAACCATACAATCAAGCGGTAGAGCAACTTTGGAATCAGTATCGTGGGTTAATGGAAGAACGCCTAACAGTGCTACAGCAAGCCGTTCAAGCGTTGAGGACTGAGACGTTAACCGAGGATATGCAGCAAGCGGCAGAACGAGCGGCGCATAAATTGGCGGGCGTATTGGGAATGTTCGATCGTCCCGAAGGCACTCAGATTGCGCGTCAGCTTGAGGAACTTTTTTCAGGACAACTAAATTCTCAACAGCACCCCGCACTCCAGTTGCTCGTTCAACAGTTGAGTCAAGTATTGGAGATTGAGCAGTCGAGCATCGAGCAGATTGAAGTTCAAATTGAAGTTCAACCCATTACGACACCTGCTTCGATTCGATCGTGGAACATTCTCGCAGTCGATGATGATCCGATCATTCTCGCCGCTTTAAAGCAACAACTTGAACCTTGGGGAATGCGCGTCACGGCGATCGAGAATCCCTTACAATTTTGGACGATTCTACCCAGTGTTAATCCGGATCTGATGATTTTGGATGTGGAGATGCCGCAACTCAATGGAGTCGCACTCTGTCAAGCGATTCGAGCGAATCCAACTTGGCAAAGTTTGCCGATCGTCTTCCTCACTGCTCATCAAGACCCTGCAACGGTTCAGCAAATTTTTGCAGCGGGAGCCGATGATTATGTGGTTAAACCTGTGGTTGGGCACGAATTAATTTCACGGATTACCCAACGATTAGAGCGAATTCGATTGCTGCAAACATTGTCCACTAAAGATTCGATCACTGGACTTTCCAATCAATATCATTCGAGTCAAGCGATCGCGACGCTCATAACACAAACCCAATCGGGCTATTTTGCGATCGCATATCTGCCAACACTCAGGCACATCAATATTCAACAGGATCACGCCGCTGGAAATCAAACATTGAAACAATTAAGTCAACATTTAGAAATGACTTTTAACAACACGGCAATCTTAGGATATTGGGGGAATGGAGAATTTGCGATTGCACTTTCTCACACTTCAAAAGAAGCCTTGCAAAAACAACTCTCAGCCATCCCAATGAGGTATGAATTTGCAATTGTGCAATATCCAGTCGATGGATTTACTGTACAAGCGCTGTATCAAGCTGCAAGTCTCTGCTTAGAAGGTTAAACCTATGAGTAACGCCTCTAATTCAGTTCCGCAACTCCAACGCGACGATTTGATTACCGTTCTAGAGTCAGCCATTGATTTGATTGGAATTGCCGATGCGGAAGGCAGAACGCTTTATGTCAACCCCGCAACCCGCCGAGTCATGGGGTTTGGAGAAACCGAAGACCTCTTACAGAAAAGCATTCTAGACTATCATTCTCCCGAAGCTGCTAAGTTTTTGATGGAAGAAGCTTTTCCGATTGCTTTACAACACGGAATTTGGATGGGCGAAACGCGCCTGCTGAGGACAGATGGACAAGAGATTCCAACGTCCCAAGTGATCATGACGCACAAAAATCCAGATGGCTCGTTGAAGTTCGTTTCCTCAATGATGCGAGACATTACCGAGCAAAAAGCGATCGAAGAACAACTTCGACGTAGTAATGCGTTGCTCAAGGCTCAGCAAGAAGCCTCGATCGATGGCATCCTAGTTGCAGACGAACACCGCAACATTGTTGATTACAATCAAAAGTTCTGTGAAATCTGGCGATTGCCACAAATTCTAACGGCTAGAAGCTCGCGTCAGATTGCAGAAATGGTTGCAGATCAGGTAGAAGACCCAGAAGCTTTTTTAGCAGACATCGAAGCGCTTTATCAGAACTTAGATGAAGTTCTGCACGATGAGCTTTTGTTGAAAGATGGACGAACGATCGAACGCCATAGTAAAGCAGTAAAGTCTCCAACAGGTGAATACTACGGGCGGATTTCGTTCTTTCGAGATATCACCGAGCGTAAGAGTGCTGAGAAAGCACTTCGTCGTAGTGAAGGTCGATATCGTGCCTTTGTCACCGCAACGGCTCAAGCGGTTTGGATGACCAATGCTCAAGGAGAAGTAGTCGAAGATATTCCGCTTTGGTGTGCGCTCACGGGACGCAGCGCCGAAAGTGCAAAAGGCTGGGGATGGCTTGAAAGCGTTCATCCCGACGATCGCGCTCCTACCGCACAGGTTTGGTTAGACGCAGTCAATTCTGGAACAATCTATGAAGTTGAACAACGGGTGCAGATAGCATCGGGTGAATATCGATTGTTTGCGGTGCGAGGTGTCCCCATTTTCGATGAGCAGGGCAAGATTCAAGAGTGGATTGGAACGCAAACCGACATCACTGAACAAAAACAAGCCGAAGAAGCATTGCGGCATCAGAATGCTTTACTCCAAGCGCAACAACAAGCCTTACAGCGCAGTGAACTCAAATACCGCAATCTATTTGAAACGGCTCAAGTTGGCATCTACCGAATTCGCTTAGAAGATGGGCTAATTCTAGAAGCAAATCCGTATGCGATCGCAGCTCTTGGTTACGATCGCGCTGATGAAGTCGTTGCTAAGAAATACACGATCGATTTCTATGCCGATCTCAGCGATCGAGACATCATTCTCGATGAAATTCAAAAGCATGGCAAAGTCACGAACTATGAAATGCAGTTTCGTTATCGGGATGGATCATTGCGATGGGGAATGTTTACTTTGTCGATCAATGCTGCCGAAAATGTTTTAGAGTCTGTCTTTACCGATATTACCTCCCGCAGACAAACCGAAGAAGCGCTGCGGCGGAGTGAATTGAAATACCGTCATTTGTTCGAGAATTCTCAAGTTGGGATTGGACGCACCCGCATCGAAGATGGTTTATTTCTCGATGCGAATCAACGCTGTGCGGATATTCTGCGGCTTGAATCGGCAAACGACTTGATTGATAAACGCTACACCAGCGAGTTTCAGGTTGATCCGCAGGCACGGCAGCTGATGTTGAATGCTCTTCAGCAAAACGAAGAAGTACGCGATTTAGAAACGCAATTGCGTCGAGCAGACGATTCAACAGGTTGGGGCTTGTTTTCGCTGCGTCCGAGCTTAGAAGAAGGCTGCTTTGAGTTCGTGATTGTGGATATCAGCGATCGTAAAGCTGCCGAAGAATCACTGCAACGTCGCGCTGGACTCGATAACTTACTCAGTCAAATCTCTCGACAGTTCATTGACCAAGATGCAGAAACCGCAATTGGAGAAGCTTTGGAGCTAATTACTCGCCATATTGGTGCAGAGCGTGGCTGCATTTTCGAGTACCGGAACAATCACAGTGAATGCCAATTGTTGTACGAATGGTGCGGTGAGAATGTTGTGCCTTTGACTCCTGAAGCAAGAGGGTCGAGTGTTCCTGAATTTCCGGTGTTACATCAGCAGATTCTTTCTGGAGAAGCCTTATATACGGCCAATATCGCAATGATTCCGGACTCTCCAGAGCGACGGTTATTTATGCAACAGTCGATTCAATCGTTAATGGCAGTACCCGTGATTTACCAGGGAAACGTGACGGGCTTTATGGGCGTGGACACGACTCATTTTCAGAAAGCTTGGAGTCAGGAGGATATTAACAGTCTCAGATTGGTGGGTGAACTCATTGCGATCGGAAGAGCCAGATACAAAGCTGAAGCCGATTTACGCATCGCGAAAGAAGCAGCGGAAACCGCAAATCTCGCAAAGAGTACGTTTCTTGCCAACATGAGCCATGAACTGAGAACGCCGTTGAATGCAATTCTTGGATTTGCTCAATTGATGGAGCGCGAGGTTGCACTATCCGATCGACAACGCAATTCGCTTGCCATTATCAATCGCAGTGGTGAACATTTGCTGGATCTGATTAATGACGTGTTGGAGATGTCCAAGATTGAAGCCGGACGAACGACGTTAAACCTGGTTTCCTTTGATTTGCATCATCTTTTGTACACGCTACAAGAAATGTTTCTCATGCGGGCAAAAGCAAAACATCTTGCGTTGAATTTTACGATCGCACCTAATCTTCCGCAGTACATCCAAACCGACGAAAACAAGCTCAGACAAGTCTTGATCAATTTGCTCAGCAATGCGATGAAGTTTACAGACCACGGCAGCATTACGCTCGAAGCAACAGTGCAATCAGAAACAATGCTCCAATTCAAAGTCCAAGACACGGGACAGGGCATTGCTCCAGAAGAATTTGACCAGCTATTTCGTCCCTTTATTCAAACTCATAGCGGTTCCCAATTGCGGGAAGGTACTGGGCTTGGACTGACAATCAGTCGTCGCTTTGTGCGATTGATGGGCGGTGATATTCAGGTTGAATCGACAGTCGGACAAGGATCAACGTTTTCATTTGGGATTCAAATCGCGATCGCGAATCCCAAAGATGTTATACCCATGGTGAATTCAAAACGGGTGTTGCAGCTTACACCACAACAATCGAGCTATCGAATTTTAGTCGTAGACGATCGCGCTGAAAATCGAGAATTCGTAGAACAATTGCTCACAATGGTGGGATTTGAAACGAGATCAGCAATCAATGGAGAAGATGCGATCGCTCAATGGCAACACTGGCAGCCACACTTAATTTTGATGGATATGCGAATGCCCGTCATGGATGGCTATGAAGCAACTCGACAAATTCGCGCGCTGGAATCGGCTCAGACTCGATCGAAGATCTTAGCGTTGACTGCCAGTGCCTTTGAAGAACAACGCGCTTCGATCTTGGCGGCTGGCTGTGATGACTTATTAGCAAAACCGTTTCGAGAAGCTCACTTATTTGAGAAATTAGCTCAGCATCTTGGCGTGAACTATGTCTACGAGGAAGAGACAACCCCCTCAACTGAACCAACGTTAGAACTCACTCGTGACATGCTAGATGCGATGCCTTCTGCTTGGATTGCCCAACTACATCAAGCATCGCTCGCGGTAGATGCTGATCAAATTTTGCAATTAATTCAGCAAATTCCAAAATCTGAGCAGCAAATCGCGATCGCATTAACCGAGCTAGTTCAACAGTTTGGCTTTGACGAAATTGCTGAGCTTTCTCAATCCGAGAATCACACAATCTGATGCTCGATCAAGATCAGCAACGATCGCTATAGCAAGCTAATTGAGCCAAGTGATTGATTGCATAATCTCAATCGCTTGATTTGGAGTAATCGTATTCTGGCACAGAGGTGATCCACCTTTGTAGTAAGCGTCCCGAGCAGTATCGCCTCCACTGATGCGATAGAACGGACCCACACCTGCCCAATCCGTTAATAAATTGGGCTGTGGTGAATCAAGCTGCTCTGCTGAAGGCGTTTTGAATTCACCATTTTCTTGACCGAATAGCAGCGAAGTTTCTCCCAACAACTCAGTCTTGACTTTTGCTGCATACTCTCTCGGCACACCACCCACTCCGCCGCCTGTCGCTTCGATAGCAAAGCAGCTATTCTGTTCGGCATTGCGATAAACAATGCCGTATTGTGGCCCAAACCGACAAGTGCCTTTCTCTGAACGAGACGCATTTTCAGGGCAAGGTTCGGTATCAACTTTGATGACCGTATAGCCTGCTGGAATCGCGCCTGGCACTGCGATCGCAATCCCTAACGATTTGAGTGAAGCTTGCTGAGACGGACTCAAGCCCCCGATTTGCTCTGATTGAGAGTTGTCAGAACTAACAGTACTAGCATCGTGAGAAACTTGTACCGATTGATTCGAGTTCTGTGCCACTTCAACCGGATTGCTCTTAGAGGGTGGAGCAGATGCTACTTCAACCGGACTGCTTTTAGAAGGTGGAGCAGATGCATAAATGTTCAGACAGGCACTGGAGCCTAAAGCAAGGGCAGCAGTCAACGGCAGGAGAGCAAAATGGCGCTTCATAACGGTTGGGAAGGAGATACGTTAAAGTTTGACAGCTTCAATAATGCTGAGCATTGAAGGTGTGGGAATGACTCGTGTCAGTTCAAAGCCATTCGATCGCAGCAACGATCGATATTCTGCTTCAGTGCGTTCCCGTCCACCCGTCATCAACAACATAATCATGTCAATCAACTTGGCTGGAGACGGTTCATTACCGGGTGGAAGAATGCTTTCAACTAGCAGCAATTTGCCGTGATCTGGCATGGCTCGATGACAATTGTTCAGAATGATCGAGGACTTTTCATCATTCCAATCATGAATAATCCATCGCATCACATAAGCATCACCCCCCGTCGGAACAGACTCAAAGAAATTTCCAGCAATCCGTTGAAGATTTCTATCGCCCTCAATATTCCCAATAACTTCGGGTAAATCGAACAGAATGCCTTTAAGATGAGGATTCGCTTGCAGAATCGTAGAAATTAAGCTGCCTTGCGCTCCACCGACATCAACGATCGTATCGAACTGAGAAAAGTCATAGCTTGCAGCCACCGCTTGCGCGATCGCAATTCCCATACTCGACATCGATTGTGAGAAGATGTGTCCATCTTCAGGATGTTGAGCGAAGTGCTGCCAAATGTTCATTCCCGCAGCCTGATCAAACGCAATCTCGCCTGTTTTCAAGCTGTGTAATCCATTGCTCCAGCCTAAAGAATGGTCGTATCCCATTTGCGCCATGACTGCATACCGCATTGAAGCTGGATGATCACTTTTGAGGGTTGCAGCCAGCGGAGTCAGCGCAAACTGTTGATCAGATACTTCAGTAAAGACACCAATACTGGCTAAAGCACGCAGAAGTCGATACAGCGATCGCGGATCGGTATTCGTTCCGGCGGCAAGTTGAGCGATCGTTTTCGGTTGGTCGTCAAACAAATCGGCAACCCCTATTTTTGCAGCGAGATAGAGCGATCGAGCAATCCAGAACCCACTAATGAGATTGAGCATTGCTTCTTGAGGAGCAACTTCGATTCTTTCCATTGTCAACATGATGTCTTTCACTCCAAGTAATGTTCAACAGTAATAGTTAAGCTTCAACGAGTTGGGCGGCAGCTTGATTGAAAAACGCCTCAAAGACACCTGGCTGTGCGAACTGTAAATAGTCCTTCGCCAGTTCAGGCGTGAGAAATTCAAGCATTAATTTGTTTTCCACCCAAAATTCGATCACTTCGAAGGGGCCACGATCACACAGTCTGACCAGCCAGCCTTCCCGGTTTGCAATTTCTCCAATCTGCTCTAAAGAAGTAGGAACGGAAATCGCTGCATGAATCGAAGTAAACGATTGAGCCATATTTCCAGTGGAGAATTCAACTTCTTCTAGCCCTGGAGTCAATTGAGTATCTGCCGGATAAAGTTCGATTCCCGTTCCATACTCGTCTCCAACGACCACCATATAGCTTCCTGGGTGTGGCGGAAAAGGAAAACAACGACCTTGTAAAACTTCTGCTAGTACATTTCCAACATGCAATGGCTGATTTACCGCAACCGAAATATGATGCAACATAATAACCTCTGAGAAAGTTCTAAATTGGATACATCAGCTTTAACTTGCTGATGACCCTTAAAGTAAGGAACAATCGAGGAAAAGTCGGGGAGATGCTGAAAAAAATCTACCTGTAAATTTCGGTTGAACGTTGATCGCGCTCTCCCGCCCGTGATTGAAAATCACGGTCTAACCGTGCGAAGTCTCTAAAGAGACTGCCAGAATACAGCGATGCAGTCCCTTCAGGGACTTCGCACAGTTAGCACGGGGTTTTAAACCCTGTGCGGGAGAGAGAGAGCAACAAATCAATCCGAAATTTGCAGGTGGAAAAAATTTGGAACAACATCGAGAAAAGAAATTTTGTTTTGATGAAGGTTCTTTGGAGACTTACGGTCACGTCATAAAATCTGATGAGCGTTCCACTTAAGGTTTGTAATGACCGAGTCCGATTTGCCGAAAGCCGATATCTTAGTCATTGACGATACCCCGGAAAACCTTAATCTGCTCTCAACGATGCTGATCGATCGCGGCTACAAAGTTCGGAGCGTGACAAAGGGTTCCACGGGCATTCGAGGCGCACAGGTGATGCCGCCGGATCTCATTTTGCTCGATGTCAATATGCCGCAGATGAATGGATACGAAGTCTGTGAACAGCTTAAAGCCGACGATCGCACTCGTGACATCCCCATTATTTTTATCAGTGCTTTAGAAGCGGTCAACGACAAAGTAAAAGCATTTCAAGCGGGCGGCGTTGACTACATTACAAAACCATTTCAAATCGAAGAAGTGCTGGCTCGAATTGAAACACATCTAACACTGCGGCGATTACAAAATCAACTGCAATCGAAAAATGAACAACTCCAGCAAGAGATCCGAGATCGTCAACACGCAGAAGAAAAGTTTGCAACCATTTTTCGGCAAAGTCCAAACCCGATCGCGATCGTGACCATTCCTGAAGGTCAATTCATCGAAGTCAACTCTAGTTTCTTGAGCATTAGCGGCTACTCGCTGGATGAAGTGATTGGTTGTACGATCGCCCAATTACATCTGGGTCGTGATATTGATGCATTCATGCGTCGTCTTCAAACCCGCACCGCCTTTCATAATCTAGAGTTTGAATTGCTGACTCGTTCTCAAACCAGGAAGCACATTTTACTTTCGGTTGATCACATTGAACTCAATGGAACCGCTTACGCTCTCCTCATTGCTAACGACATCACCGAACGCAAACGCCTCGAAAACGAATTCATTTCTTTAGTCAGCCACGAACTTCGGACTCCGCTGACTTCTATGATGGGTTCGCTGGATCTGCTCGGTAGTGGGCAGTTAGGCAACCTCACCGAACAAGGACAGCACGTTCTCAATATTGGGATCAAGAATGCAGAACGCTTGATTCGCTTAATCAACGACATTCTTGATCTTGAACGGATTCGCTCAGGCAAAATCACGATGAATCTACGATCGTGCAATTTAGCCGACTTAATGACACAAGCCACCGAAGAAATGCAATCAATGGCGAATGGCTCAAACATTCAACTGATTACAGAGCCGCTATCATTGTTTCTCACAGTTGATCCCGATCGCATTGTGCAGACCTTAACCAATCTGCTCAGCAATGCGATCAAATTCTCACAACCTAACAATCAAGTTTGGATGCAGGCACGATCGACGATTTCAAGCATCTGTATTAGTGTTTGTGACCAAGGACGAGGCATCCCTGCTCATCAGATCCAGACCATCTTCGAGCGATTTCAGCAGGTCGATGCCTCGGATGCCCGACAAAAGGGAGGAACTGGACTAGGACTTGCGATCTGTCGCAACATCGTCGAGCAACATGGTGGCAGAATTTGGGTCGAAAGTATCGTCAATCAAGGCAGCACATTTCATGTTGAATTGCCGCTTAGCGATGGAACGATTTAAGAATAGCTCCCCGACTTCTCCTCGATTCATTGCTACTTTGTGAATATCAGACCTCCAAAGATTAGAAATGAACAAGCAAATTTTGATTGTGGATGATGAGGAAGATGTGAGAGCGATCGCCACACTCGGTCTGCAAATGGGAGCAGGTTGGAACGTCTTAACGGCAAGTTCGGGTGCAGAAGGAATTGCGATCGCGACTCAACATCAACCGGATGCAATTCTGCTGGATCTGATGATGCCGGATATGGATGGCTGTGCTACGTTACATCACCTTAAGCAAAATCCTGAGACCCAGCTTATCCCTGTCATTTTGATGACTGCTAAAGTGCAAGCTTCAGAGCAACATAATCTCCACGATTTAAAAATCGCCGCTGTGTTTACTAAGCCATTTCGTCCCCTCACGCTTGCCCAACAGATTGCTGATGCGTTAGCTTGGCATGATGATTGAAGCAACGCAACTTGAAATGTAGTATTTGCCCGATGTACTTAGGGAATTTTGACAGCTGAACTGTCATTATCCTCTGCGAATTTTCTGAAATGCTTCTCAGTGTGTTTGTGTCTATGAAAGGCAAGCGATTTGGAACAATGCAATGGCTGAACTTACTGGAAAAGTCATTTACGCAGGCGAAGCAGGGTATGAAGATGCGCGGCTGAACTTCAATGCGCGATTTGCTGCCTCGCCGCTGTTGATTGTCTTCTGTCAGTCTGTGCAAGATGTCGTCAACGCTGTAAATTGGGCGCAAATGAGTGGAGTTCCGGTACGAGTTCGGAGTGGACGACACAGTTATGAGGCGTTTTCGGTTGCAGATGATGCGCTGATTATTGATCTCAACGATATGGAGCAGATTCGATTTGATCGCACTACAGGACAAGCTACCATCCAAGCTGGCGCAGAACTCGTTGCGATCTATGAAACTCTTGCGGCAGAAGGGGTCACAATTCCAGGTGGATCTTGTGCGACGGTAGGCATTACCGGATTAACGCTCGGAGGCGGCTATGGATTACTCGCTCGCTGGAAAGGATTGACTTGCGATAGCTTGCAAGCCGTAGAAATGGTGACGGCTAAGGGAAAACTCATTGTTGCGGATGCGACTCAGAATGCTGATTTGTTCTGGGCGTTGCGGGGTGGCGGAGGTGGAAATTTTGGCATTGTGACTGCGCTCAAGTTTCAAACTCATGCGATCGATAAAGTCACCATCTATCAACTCAAATGGGATGCGACTGAGATAGAACGGGTGATTCAACAATGGCAAGCTTTTGCACCAGACAGTGACGATCGTCATACGAGCATTTTGAAACTCACACCGGGAAACTCGGTCTATATCGTGGGTCAATTTGTGGGAACCGAAGCAGAATTACGCACTGTGCTCGCGCCTTTATTCGCGATCGCACCGAAAGAAACCGAGATCGAGACCTTGCCTTACCTTGAAGCAGTCTATGCCTTTGCTGGATTAAAGCCAGATTATCCAAAACGCTTAGCTCATTGGCATGGTTCACAGACGAAATTTAAGAATGCTTCTGATTATGTTGTTCGTCCATTAAATGCAGAGGGCATTGCCACGGTTGTTAAATTCCTCAAGCAAGCACCCAGTCGAAATGTCGTGCTGCAATTTGATAGTTATGGCGGCGCGATCGCCAAAATTCCCCCTGATGCCACAGCGTTCTGCCATCGCCAAGTGAAGTGGAACATTCAATATCAAGCATATTGGACAAAACCGCAGGAGCAAGCTGCCCATATCAATTGGGTGCAAAATTTCCGCTCAGCCATGCAACCGTATGTTACTGGGGGATGCTATGTGAATTACTGCGATCGCTCGATTAAAAACTGGCAAACCGCCTACTACGGAAGTAATTGGCAACGATTAAAGCAGGTGAAACAGCAATACGATCCGGGTAATTTTTTCAGTTTTGAACAAAGTATTCCTGCGAATACCAGCGGTCGTGGATTGCCCTGAGTAATACTCGTTTTCGCAGCAGTCTTAGGACTAGGTGTAGAAAGACTGCTGCAGCGAAAACGACAAATCCTTACCTTCGCTCAATGACGTTAGTAGATTCTTCGGCGGCTGACGAAAGCATAGTAGAGCCACAAGGCAACGATAGCACCCATTACTGCAATCAATAGCCCAGGCAGGGTGAAGCCTACTGCACTGAGGGATAACATTCCTGTAGTCAACAAGGTGTACAAGGTGCCACCGATAAAAGCACCAACAATTCCCAAAAGCATTGTTCCTAAAATGTTGCTGTCTTGATAGCCAGGATAAATTGCTTTGGCGATCGCTCCAGCTAATAGTCCTAAAATAACCCAAGCCAGAATACCCATAGTGATAATCTCCTGTTTGAATAAAAATAGGAATTCTTCAGTAATTTGTTTTAACGGTTTCGTTCTGTCGTGTAGATGCTTGCCATCTATGTGCAATATACAGGATGTCTCTAGCTCAAGCGACCTTCCTTGAGAGAGAAGGTCACTCAGCTTTGAGAAGGAAAATCATTGAGAACTTGAAAACTTGGGGTAGAGTAACGGAATTCGAGAAAATGATCATTCTAGTGCGGGCGCAATCGCGAGGAATCTGCACTGCGAAACTGAGCAGTGCAGGTTTTAGTAAAGAAGAAGTTAAGCAGGCTGTACCCAAGTTACGATCGCAAACACAAAGAACAATAAGCCCCCCACGATCGTCACTGTTCGCTCTGAAATTCGAGACGCGATCAATCGACCGCCAAATACGGCGATCGCACAACAGATCGCATGTCCCAAAATTGCACCGAGCGTTACTCCGATTAAATTCTTCGAGGCTCCTAGTGCCATCGTGGTAATTTGAGTGCGATCGCCCCACTCGGCAATAAAGGTCAGCGTAAAGGCTTCCAACATAATTGCAAGACGGGTTTTCTTCTTGAGATTTGCCTCTGCTTGGAAAACCGCTTCTATGGCTTCTTTCTCCGCCTCAGAAGCACATTCCGAGTTATCCAGCAGCGATTTGTCTTGGCACTCCGGCTTCATTTTGCTGGCATCGTAGAGCATTTTGAATCCAAACACTGTGAATAACACGATCGTGCCGTAATGCACCCAACTTTGAGGCAAAACATTCGCAGCTTGTCCAAGTAGAACCGAAAGGATCGTCATCGCAGCTAATGCCAACATCGATCCCAAAAATACAAACCGCCGCGAATGTCGCATTGCTAAACACATCGAGATAAAGAACGTCTTATCGCCCAATTCCCCGATCGTGATAAACAATAATCCAGCTGTAAATGCCTCTAACATCAGGCTTCCTCTCAGTCAGTTGATAATGAACTGAGCAAGCTTGATGAAAGACAAAAGACCTCACCAAGCTCACTGCAATTCGTGAACTTAGTGAAGGTCTCGCTTCCAAGTAAAAAAGCTTCTTGTCGCTTGAACCAGGCTCATCGCCAGTATGTTGACTCAAGCGGGCTGAACAAATGTCAGCAGCTACTCCCCTTCAAACTGAATTGATTATACAGGAGATGGGCTACCGCGCCCAATAAATTACTTTTTTCTCAACTAGAACGAAAAAGCCATACAGCAAAATTCCCATCAGTGCCAGAATCAGCAACGCTGCAAAGGCTAAGGGAACATTGAAATCCGAGGTGGCCTGCACAATCAAAAAGCCGAGTCCTGCATTAGAAGCCACGGATTCAGAAATGACCGTTCCAATAAATGCAAATGAAGCGGCAATTTTCAGCGATGCAAAAATGTAGGGTAGGGTGTGAGGCCAACCAATTTTCTGGAACGCTTCGACCTGATTTGCGCCTAATGCCCGCAGCACATCTTTCATTTCTGGCTCAACGGTGTCTAATCCGAGCGCCACATTCACCGCGATCGGGAAGAAAGCCAGCAAAAATGCAGTTAACGTCGCTGGAATTGCATTCGCGCCAAACCAAATGGCGAGCAGCGGCACTAATGCAGCTTTGGGAATCGTGTTAAATGCCACAAGCAGGGGGTACAGCGTCAGATAAGCTGTCCGTGAATACCCAATAATGAATCCCAGTACCACTCCGACTGCAACGGCGATAATGAACCCTAGCATCGTTGTCCAAAGCGTGCGGATCGCATTGACAGTGAGCTGCGGTGCAAAATTGATCAAAGCATTGAGGATATTGGTGGGTGCAGGCAAGTTGAAGGGCGGGATCTTAAAAATGATCACGACCAATTCCCAGACGATGAAGAGGACAACAGTTGCAATGAATGGCAACACAAAGCCTGCTGACTTTGATTTCAGAAATTTTTCCATCGGTGCTAGTTGTGCTGAATGTGTTTGCGAATGCTGGCAAAGTAGTGATTAAACTCGTCGCTTAGCTCCATTTCCAAGGTTCTTGGACGCGGGAGATCAATTTTGACTTCGTAGATAATCGAGCTAGGACGCGCGCCCATCACATAGACGGTATCGGATAAAAAGACCGCTTCTCGTAAGTCATGCGTAATCAAAATACCGACGCATTTGACCTTCATCCACAGGTTTTGCAACATGCCCCACATTTCCTCGCGGGTAAAAGCATCTAATGCTCCGAACGGCTCGTCGAGGAGCAGAATTTCTGGGCTGTGGATCAGCGATCGACACAAAGAAGCCCGTTGTCTCATCCCACCGGACAACTGCCAAGGATATTGCTTCTGAAAATCTTGTAAGCGCACCGTTGCCAGCAGATCTTGCGCCATGCGCACATACTCTTCTTTGCGCTGACGATAGTTTTTCTTGTACGAATCGACGATTTCGAGTGGCAGCATCACATTGTCGATCGTATTGCGCCACGGCAGCATGACTGGATTCTGAAAGGCAATTCCAGTATTGCGCAGGGGCTTTTTAATCGGTGTGCCGCGATAGCGAATTTCCCCGATCGGAGCCGGACTCAAGCCTGAGACCATCCGCAAAATTGAAGTCTTCCCACATCCACTGGGACCGACAAACGACACAAACTCACCCGGTTGGATCGAGAGATTCACTTCTTGAATAATCCGTCGCATTTTCCCTTCAAACGGATACTCCAATCCAACCCGATCAAACTCCAATAATGGCTCTCCAGATGACGAACCAGAATTGACCGATAGAGAATCAACCTGTGGCTGCATAATTCCTCAAGATGTAAATGAAAAAAGGGCTGAACAGATCAGCCCTGGTGTGAACGAGGTTAGGACAACGGTTTACGATCGCTGGGCAAAGTCCGCTGCTCTTTCGGGGGCAAGAACTTGTCGGTATAAATATCTGCGACAGATGGCGTCGTTTTTAAGCCAAACCCTTCGGCGGTTTGCTTCAAGGTTTTCTCTAGCCGCGCCGGATCAACACTGCCTAGCCCGATTTGCTCCACTTCAGGACTGATAAACATCCGCTCTAAGGCAACTTGTAATCGCACCTTCTCAGCTTCGCGATCCATCAGCTTTGAATCATCGGATGCCATGACTGCATCAAGTCCTGCCGTTGGATCTTTCAGCACATCCTGCAAGCCACGTAGGTAAGCTTTAACGAATGCTCTCACGGTGTCAGGATTTTGCTCGACAAAGCTGGCTTTTGACAAAATGGCGTTGCCATAAAAATCCATGCCATTGTCGTTGTAGTAGAAAATATTGATGTCCTCTAGCTTCTTGCCGCCTTTGAGCAGACTGGGCAATGCGGAGGTTGAGAATCCGCTAATTGCATCGACTTGACCTTGAAGCAAGAAGCTTTCCCGAAGTCGGGGTTCCATGGTCGTCCACTCCACGGAGTTGGGATCAAAGCCGACTTCCTTGGCGAGCACGGGAAAGAGTTTGCGAGGCCCATCTCCGGTGGGTGCGCCTAGTTTCTTGCCAACGAGGTCTTTGGGAGAATTAATCCCTTTCTCCTTGAGGGTCAAAATTGCAAAAGGTGCTCTACTCTGCGTCACCGCCACCGCAATCACTTTATCATTCGGGTTTTTCTCATTGAATTCCAGCGCGTTGTACATGTCGCTGAAAGACAGATCAAATTTTCCAGTCCCGAGTTTGCTAATGGTGTCTGCGTTGCCGAATCCTCGTTCATAGGAGACATTCAAGCCTTCTTGAGCGAAGTAGCCTTTGTTCATGGCAACAATCAAGGGAGCATCTAAGCTCTGTTTCAAAAACGAAAGTTGCACGCGAACGGCTTTGAGTCCTTGCTGATTGGCGGCAGGGCTAGCCGAGTTAGCAGCGCTGCCTGTTGGAGCCGTAGCCGTGGGCTGAGAGGCGCATCCTCCGAAAACCACGATCGATGCCGCAATTAAGGATAGGCTTGATAAACGTCTTGATATCTTACTCACAATCATTCTCCAGCGTTAAATGTCAGCGAAACCGCAAAATCCGCAAAAATATATAAGATGGGTTGTAGGGTTAGGAAGATAGCGCGCTGAGTGAAGGCGTTGCGGATTGAGTACAGCATCGCTGCCCTTACGAAGCCCGTAAATAACAAGGCTTGTAGTGCATACAGGATACAAAACTTCCCTTAGAGCATTATTGAGATCATCTATCCTGCTTTCTGTATCTTTCGTTACTGGGTTTAGAGTTTCTTAAGCGCTTGGATGATTTCCAAACTAATATAAAAATTTTTATATACTTCCCTTTCCTGCCAGTTTGAAAGATGAATGATGAAGAAACTCGACCATTCACGCTTTCAACGTTTACGAAGTAAATTTTTGTGGTTTAGCGTCGAAAATATTGCTTGATCGCTTATCAAGTTTTTTAGAGCGAGGACTCTATTGTGCTGATGTCTGGTCAATCTCTCCAACGTGCTCAATTGCTTCATGAACAGACCTATCAAATGTTGCGCAGTGCGATTCTGTCTGGGGAACTGGCTGCTGGCTGTCGTTTGATTGAAACCCAACTTGCCGACCAGTTGCAAGTGAGCCGAACGCCGATTCGAGAAGCCCTGAGGTTATTGCAACGCGATCATTTGGTGACGACTGATGCTCAGGGAGCGATGCGAGTCGCAGTGTTATCGATCAAGGATGCAATCCAACTCTATGATTGCCGGATTGCGCTAGAGCAATTATCGGTTTCTGCGGCGTGTGGAACTGCGAGTGATGAGCAAATTCAATGCATTGAAAGCGCCTTGCAACAAGCAGAAAAAGCAAGTTTGACTCCCGCAAATTCGCTCACTCCGTATCAGCTTTTGCATTTGGATTATCAATTTCATCGCTCAGTTGCGGAGAGTTCTAGTAATACGTGGCTGGTGCAGATTTTAGATCAGGTGTTCGATAAGATGGCGCTGCTGAGATTGAGAACGATCGAGCATAACCCGAATGTTTTAGAAATTCGCGGGGAACATCGCCGCGTCTTAGAAGCGATTCGCCAGCGGGATGCTCTCGCCGCGATGCAAGCCATTCAGTATCACTTAATCGCGAGTAAGGAGCGAGTCGTACAAGAAATTCAAGAGTTAGAAGCCTTACTTACGACAGAGGCGGAAAGTTAGGAAATGCTGTTCTCCAGCAAAAGTATGTATACAGCACTACAGAAGATTAAATTGTGCTCGCTGTATTTATTAGGTCAGTAATAAGTCTGTATACCGGATACGATCCGGGTGGTGGAGGAGTGAATAAATCTATGAATAAGCGGCTTCTGTTAGCCCCGGCTGCTGCATGGATAGCGAGCCTTGGGTTCGCTTCGAGTGTGAGTGCA
The DNA here is from genome assembly GCF_047649235.1 of Leptolyngbya sp. FACHB-1624. Classification (NCBI taxonomy): domain Bacteria; kingdom Bacillati; phylum Cyanobacteriota; class Cyanophyceae; order Leptolyngbyales; family Leptolyngbyaceae; genus Leptolyngbya; species Leptolyngbya sp. FACHB-1624. Next base: position 4,828,142 of record NZ_CP180258.1, on the reverse strand, counting down.
GAATCAGCGATCGAGCAAAAACCAGCAGCGGATGGAATGCAGCGCTTTGCTCCTCTTTCCCAGCTTGAGACTTCTGAATCGAAGTCTGTGCCTGCAAGCGTGAGTCAGGTTACTTCTGTTTCGCAACTTTCAGACGTGAGACCGACCGATTGGGCGTTTCAAGCTCTGCAATCCTTGGTTGAGCGATATGGATGCATTGCAGGCTATCCTGACCGAACCTATCGCGGCAATCGGGCGTTGACGCGATACGAGTTTGCCGCCGGGTTAAATGCGTGTCTCGATCGAGTGAATGAACTGATTGCGGCTGCAACTGCTGATTTAGTCAAGAAAGAAGATTTAGCAACACTACAGAAACTGCAAGAAGAATTTGCTGCAGAACTTGCAACGTTACGAGGTCGAGTCGATGCTTTAGAAGCAAAAGTAACGACGCTCGAAAAACAACAATTCTCAACCACGACAAAGCTCACCGGGAATGTCTGGTTTAATCTCACGGGCGCTTTTCCCAGTGGAGATATCACCGCAGAACGAAATCCCGCAGGTGGGGGAAATAGTGCTTTTGCGCCGCCTGTGCGAGGAGCGGGTGGAGTGCCTTCGCGGGTTCAGCGCCGCAATGTAAATCCGACATTTAGCTACTATACGTTCTTAAACTTAACCACTTCGTTTACAGGGCGAGATCAGTTAGTCACTCAGCTTGTTTCTGGAAACGGCAACTCCCCAGCCAATCAGTTAGTATCTTCGGGCTTTTTTAACTCTTGGGGAACTCCTTTCTTGGATCAAACCGGATTGCCTCCGAATTCAGGACTAGCAATTCGTGAGTTGTTTTACTCGTTTCCGCTCAATGATGCAGTTCGAGTTGTTGTTGGTCCGAGAGTCAACTTCTATCGCCACTTTGATCAAAATCGGTTTACCTTTTACTTGACAGGGACAAGTAGCTTTAACTCGAATGGAAGTACGTTGTCCAATGCAGTCGATCGCGGTTCGGGAGCGGTTGTTGCTTGGAACATTAATAAACAACTACGCCTCACAGCAGCTTATTTAGCTGAGAATACAGAATTTCTCAACTCTGCTGCGGGCTTCAATACGTCGAGTAATCCGGCTAGAGGACTATTCAAGGGCACAAATACGCTCAGTGCTGAATTAGCTTATGCTCCGAGTCCTAGCTTTAATTTCCGGTTTTTGTATACACGATCGAATCTTGACCCGACGAATGGCTTTGCAGGAGGTTCAGCAGGTGAACCGCTGCCTTACGGTTTTGCAGATGATGGATTTGGGGGGCGAGTCCGAGAGTCAACTTCGGATGCGTTTATTGCAAACTTTGATTGGTTGATTACGCCGAGATTTGGAATTTTTGGGCGGTATTCTTATGGACGTACCAACATCAATCCGGTGAATCCTGTGCGCGCGGGTGGTGATGTGAAGGTGCAATCTTTCCAAGCGGGATTGGGTTTCCCGGATTTGGGTAAGAAAGGGGCATTGGGCGTGATTTCGTTTGTGATGCCACATGACTACATTGATGGTCGGGAATTTTTACTGTCAGGTGGAGGTGATGGGGGAACGCAGTACGATTTAGAAGTGTCTTACTACTATCCGTTGACGCGAAATATTGCGATCGTGCCTTCGTTCTATGCGATTTTTAACGCGAACAATTTCGAGAGTAATCCGACCGTGTTTGTAGGAAATGTTCGCACCCAGTTTAGTTTCTAGAAGTAACGATTGACTCGAAGCGTTAAAGATATTCTGCTGCTCTCTTAACAGGATCGTTGAGAGAGCAGCAGAATAAAGTCTTTTATTTGCAATCCTCAGGAATTTGGATTGCTAAACGCTGGATTTTGGATGAACGATTCATCAGTCAAGCTTTGCAGAAAAGCGAGGAGATCTTGCTTTTCTCGATCGCTCAATTGAAACCCTTTGACAAATGAACTTTTGAAAGGATTCTCGCTGCCGATCCCGGCAAATGCGCCTGCGTGAATCGTTCGTCCGCCTGCTTCGTAATGTTCAATCACTTTTTCGAGAGATGCGATCGAGCCATCGTGCATATAAGGCGCAGTCAAAGCAATATTGCGGAGGCTCGGAGCCTTGAATCGACCCATATCAGAGGGTTTGAGTGTGATTTCCTGAATTCCAGTGTTATTGCTTGGATAAGCGCCTTTTCCATCTAGGTTGTAAAGCCCAGTATTGTGAAACGCAATCTCATGAAAAGCTAAGCGCGAATGTTTTACAGAATCCGAGAAATTGATTCCCCCATGACAATGAAAACATTCGAGCCGTTCACTTTCAAATAAGGCTTCACCCCGTTTTGCCGCATCTGAAATGGCGCGATCGTTGCCTCCATATCGATACTGATCGTAAGGCGAATTGAATGATACTAACGTGCGCTCGAAAGCTGCGATCGCTTTTGCCAAATTTTTAATGCTGACCTCTCCATCAAAAGCAGCTTTGAACAATTTGGAATACTTCGGATCGTTCTTTAACATTGCCAGGATTTCTTGCTCTTTGCCGACCATGCCCATCTCGATCGGATGCTCTCCAAACAAGGGCACGAGCAATTGATCTTCTAAATTGATCAAGTTGGGATTTGCCCAAGTGAGTACCGAATTGTAGGCAACATTGGTTAAGCTCATCGCATTGCGAGGATGAGAATCCCCTGTTGCTCCGATCGAGACAGATTTCTTCTCGGTGAATGCTCTCGATTGGTCATGACACGTTGCACAAGAAAACTCACCTGTAATCGACAAGCGTTTTTCATAAAACAAATGTCGTCCTAGCTCAACCTTGGCATTGCTCATGGGATTATCTGCCGGGACAATAGGCGTGGGTGTCCAATCCGGCAGATTCCATTGATAGCGCTCGGTTGCAAGAGCCGAACTCAATCCCACAGACAAGCAGAATGAGAGAACTGCCAGAACGATTAACGTGAGAAAGCGCTTCATTGTTTCGGAGCAACACGAAAGAAGGTTTGACGGGCAGGTTGTCCGTTCCAAGGTAAACCGAAGTTTCTCATCACTCCAGCACAATCGCCGTCTTTTGGATCAGACATGCAGCCGAGTGGTGTTTCAGGCTGATTTTTTGCAAGATTTGTATTGGCAACGAGCGCCGTGATGTCGGCAGCAATTGCATCTTGTTCTGGATTGAAATTATTGAAGGTAATCGTTGAAGTGTTGGGATTTTTGCAGCTTTCTGGTTTTTGCGCTCCACCCATACAGCCAGTACTTCCCAAGTGAATGATAAATCCAGCCCGATCGCGATGATGGGCAGGCGTTTTACCTGGAGCATCATGCTTGGAATGTGCTGACATCGCAGGCGTGAAGTCAATTCGAGCGAATTTGTAGCCTGCTCGCCAATTCCACCAGAGCGAAGTCAGATTCAGCGGAGAAGGTGCAATCGCAGCATCATTGTGATTGAGATTAAACGGCACCCCTAAAGTAAATTTCACGCCTTTGTAAGTTCCTTTTGGAACTGTGCCAACAATGCGATCGTTGGTGTCGATCGTGCCATTAGAACACATGCCAGATTTGTTTTCAAAATCGATCAATGCCACATTCTGATACTGCCATTTCTGATCTTGTGTGAGGGTAACGGGCACTGTGCGACCCTGAGCATCAATCAATGCGACTTCCGAGACATAGAACCGAAAATCAGTTGGGTTAACAGAAATCGCAGGTGTCCCAAGCGAGTAAGCGGCATCGCATCGAAAAACTTGCTGCCCCGCCATGCCGCGAAACTGAATCGTAATCGGCTGCGTTTCCTGCGCCGCTACACGTTGAGCCATCAAACAAATCGAAAGTCCAAACAGAGAAACACCAATCTTCATAAACTGCACGTTCACAGGTCGTTCCAACTCTAAAACAGGCGTAGCTTGGATTCAAAAGACGGCTTGTAGTACTCTGTCGTTTTCCCACTCCCCACTCCCTACTACACTCGATCTCTGACATAAAAAAGCTTCGAGCATCTCCGTAAAACGCGAGTAGAATTTAGTATCTTTTTTACCCACGCAGAGACCCGCTTTTGCTGCCATGACTGACGTTTTTATCTCCTATTCTCGGAAAGATAAGCTCTTTGTGGAGCGGCTGCACAATGCGCTGAAAGACCAAGGACGCGAAACTTGGGTGGATTGGCAGGATATTCCACTGACCGCAGATTGGTGGCAGGAGATTGAGCGTGGAATTGAAGGGACTGCGACCTTCGTATTTATCCTTAGCCCAGATTCGATCGCGTCAGAAGTCTGCACTCGTGAAATCAATCATGCGGTCAAACATAACAAGCGACTTGTGCCGATTGTGTATCGCGAAGGCTTTGGGCACACTCATCCGGCACTCGCAAGACATAACTGGCTGTTTTTTCGAGAATCGGATGACTTCGATCGTGGGTTTCAGCAGTTAACAACTGCGATCGAGATGGATTTAGAGTACGTGAAATCGCATACTCGCTTGGAAGTTAGAGCGATCGAGTGGGAGCAACATCAGCGCAACGAGAGCTATTTGCTACGAGGAGCAGATTTAGAAGCCGCAGAAACTGCATTGCTGCGCGGGACAGGAAAGCACCCGCAACCGACCGAACGACAGGGACAGTATGTGAATGCAAGCCGTGAGGCAGAGCGCAAGCAACGGCGCCAAGAAGCGAGACGGCAACAAGCATTTTTGACTGGAGTCGGAACATTCGCGTTACTAGCATTAGGATCTGCGGGGGTTGCCTTTCAACAGCGACAAGAAGCGATCGAGCGAAAAGTCAATGCGGAGTTAAATGCTCAAAGCCTCAGCGCGTTAAATCTGTTCTCATCTCATCTGGAGATTGAAGCTTTACTCGCAGGGCTGAAGGCAGGACAACAGATCAAACAAGCAAACCTTCAGATCGACAATACAGCAATGCAGGTTGCGACAACGCTGCACCAGTTAATTTACGGGGTGAAGGAACGCACGCGACTGGAAGGACATAGCCTTGCTGTCAATAGTGTGAGTTTTAGCCCCGATGGCAACACGATCGCGACTGGCAGTGGAGACAATACAGTCAAACTCTGGAGCAAAGATGGTCAATTACTCAAGACCCTTGAAGGACATACTGGCTTTGTCCATAGTGTGAGTTTTAGTCCCGATGGTCAAACGATCGCGACTGCAAGTTGGGATAACACAGCTAAACTCTGGAATTTGAATGGACAATTACTCAAAACGTTTGAAGGGCACGAATCTTATGTCAACAGCGTGAGTTTCAGCCCGGATGGTACGACGATCGCGACAGGAAGCCATGACAACACAGTTAAACTCTGGAATTTGGATGGACAATTACTCAAAACCCTCAAGGGGCATAGCAATCCTGTCTTCAGTGTGAGCTTTAGTCCCGATGGTAAAACGATCGCGACAGGGAGTGCAGACAGCACAGTGAAGCTCTGGAGTAAAGATGGCCAACTCCTTAAAACGCTCAAGGGTCATAGTGGTAGTGTAAAGAGTATCAGTTTTAGCCCTGACGGTAAAATTCTTGCCACAGGCAGTAGTGACAATACGGTTAAGCTGTGGAGCCTGGAAGGTCGAGTCCTGAGAACGCTCAATGGGCTTGGTAGAGGTGTGGACAGTGTGAGCTTTAGCCCCGATGGCAAGATGATTGCTGGCGCGAGTGAGAATGCTGCTCAATTGTGGAGCATTGAGGGGCAAGAACTGGGTGTATTCAATGGACATAAAGAGTATGTGCTGAGTCTCAGCTTTAGTCCTGATAGCAAAACGATCGCGACAAGCAGTAATGATGGTACAGCAAGAGTATGGAGCATTGAAGGTCAAGGGCTAAAAACCTTTAAAGGGCATGATGACCGCTTACATAGTGTGAGTTTTAGTCCCGATGGTCAGACGATCGCAACGAGTAGTCAGGACAACACAGTCAAGCTATGGAATAGAAACGGGCAAGCTCTCAGAACCCTCAAAGGACATATTTCCGGTGTCGTGTTTATCAGGTTTAGTCCGGACGGTAAAACGATCGCGACAGCTAGCTATGACGATACAGTAAAGCTCTGGAATCGAGACGGGCAAGAGCTTAGAACCTTGAAGGGGCATGATTATCATGTGAATAGTGTGAGCTTCAGCCCCGACGGTAAAATGCTCGCGACAGGCAGTGACGATAAGACCGTAAAGTTGTGGAATTTAGATGGGCAAGTTCTCAAAACCTTTAAGGGACACGATGAGTCTGTAAAAAGTGTGAGCTTCAGTTCCGACGGTAAAATGCTTGCCACAGGTAGCTATGACAAGACTGTAAAGTTGTGGAATTTGGATGGGCAAGTTCTCAAAACCTTCAAAGGTCATGACTGGTCTGTGGAGAGTGTGAGCTTTAGTCCTGATAGCAAACTGCTTGTGACAAGTAGTGGTGACAAGACAGCAAGATTATGGAATTTGGACGGGCAACTTCTTAGAACTTTCAAAGGGCATAGTGGTTCTGTGAACAGTGTGAGCTTTAGTCCTGATGGCAAGACGATCGCGACGGGGAGTGAAGACAAGACGATCCGATTGTGGAATCTAGACGGACAAATGCTGAGTACCTTGAAAGGGCAGAACAGCCCGATCAAGAGTATCAGTTTCAGTCCAAATCCGAGTCATCTTCTGCTTGCTTCTGCGGGTGAAGATGGAGCAGCTATTCTCTGGAATTTCGACTTAGATGACTTGCAACAGCAAGGGTGTCAGTGGCTCGATGGTTATCTTAAATACAATCCAAATGGCAAGCAATACCAAGACCTGTGCAAGGATGTTGTCCCGAAGTCTATCAGTGATGATCCGAATCCTTGGGGAAATCCCTCGCTTTTCTGACAAAGCTATTCCAGCGATCGTAATCGAACAGCACAGCAGCGAATGCAGAAATTCCCCATTCCCCCACTCCCCCAATCGCCCTAAGAGGGTGTTTTAAAAGTCGGAGTCGGTCAAATTTTATGCCAATCTCCTAACCATGATCCGAATCATTGCTAAGTAAATCCAAGTCTCTGAAGTTTCTGGAAGTAACTCATAATCCCGAACTAAGCGACGACAGTGCATCAGCCAGCCCAGAGTTCGTTCCACCACCCATCGCTTTTTGAGCAGGACAAAGCCTTTGGTTTGTTCCGGGCGTAAGACCACTTGGACAATCCAACGACAGATGGTGACCACCCAGTGCATAAAGGGAAAGCCATCGAAGCCGCCATCCACCCAAATCGTGTGTAGACGAGACACGGCTTTCCCGCGTTGTCGCACCCGCTGGAGGACAGTTTTGCCGCCGGCGCGTTCTGGGGTGCTGGCAGCAGTGACAAAGACCCGTAAGATCAATCCCAGCGTATCGACCGTGATGAATCGCTTGCGCCCTTTGATCACCTTACCTGCATCAAATCCGATTGCTGCATGCACTCCTGCCGCACTTTTCACGCTTTGGCTATCGACAATTGCTTCAGATGGGCTCGGAGAGCGCCCGACTTCGATGCGGATGCAGCGATAGAGACGGTCGTGAATGCTCAACCAGGTTCCATCCTTACGCCAATTACGAAAGTAAGTGTAGACCGTTTGCCAAGCTGGAAAATCTCCAGGTAACGCTCGCCACCGCACTCCTTCGACTAAAACATAAAAAATTGCATTGAGAATGTCCCATAAGTCTACTTCTCGCGGTCGTCCCCCTGGTTTTGCATCAGGTAGCAGGTCGCTCAACAATTCATATTGGGCAGGAGTGAGGTTACTGGGATACGATTTACTCATGTAGCTCTCTCGGTGCTGTGCTTTTACGTATTTACAGCTTATGACCGGAGAGCTTTTTTACAGCCTCAATTGTCTTTTAAAACATCCTCTAAGATAAAACTTGTTGTAAATTAGGCGCGATCGCGATGCGAATTCTAATTATGGGTGGGACTCGGTTTATCGGAGTCTATCTCACCCAGCTTTTGGTGCAGCAAGGGCATGATGTGACTCTGTTCAATCGAGGCAATAAGCCCGCTCCAGTCGAAGGCGTAAAGCAAGTGACGGGCGATCGCACGAATGCAGACGATTTGAAACAGTTGGCAAATCTCGATTTTGATGCCGTGTTTGACAATAACGGGCGAGAACTCAGTGATACTCAGCCTTTAGCCGAACTGTTTAAAGGGCGAATTCAACATTTTGTCTATATGAGTTCGGCGGGAGTCTATCTCAAATCCGATCAAATGCCCCATGTCGAAGGCGATGCCGTCGATCCGAAGAGTCGGCATAAAGGCAAACATGACACCGAATCTTATTTGGCGGATGCTGGAATTCCGTTTACCTCGATTCGTCCGACTTACATCTACGGGCCGCAAAACTATAACGACTTAGAAGCGTGGTTTTTCGATCGCATTGTGCGCGATCGTCCCGTTCCGATTCCCGGACATGGACAACATTTCACCCAGTTTGGGCATGTGAAAGATTTAGCGGCAGCAATGGCGAAGGTGCTAGGAAATCAAATCGCGATCGGACAAATCTATAACGTGTCAGGCACACGAGAAGTCACTTTTGATGGATTGGCGCGAGCTTGTGCAACAGCGGTTGGCAAGGATCCAGGCAGTCTTAAAATCGTGCATTACGATCCAAAATCGTTTGACTTTGGCAAGAAAAAAGCCTTTCCGATGCGGGCGCAACATTTCTTTGCAGATGTGCACAAGGCGATCACCGAACTCGATTGGACACCGGAGTTTGATTTGATTTCAGGGCTGAAAGACTCCTTCCAGAACGACTATTTGAAGACTGGACGCGATCGCAAAGAGATTGATTTCTCACTCGATGATCAAATTCTCGCTTAGTGCAGTTCTGTTAACCCTACCTGTGTACTCTGGCGCTTCAGAGTACATTTAATGTAGTTTTTCCGAGTTGAGGGCAGCAAAATGCTGACATTTCTTTTAGCGTTATTCGTTGCATTGGGTAGCTTCGGGCTTTACATGTCCGCGTTTTTTTACCCAGAAATTTATCGTAAAGGCGATCTAACTCTGGCAGGAGTGGGATTGTTTTACGCATTGGTACTTTGGATTTGTGCCGATCGTATTACCGGGGGGGTGTTGTTAGGACAGATGGCAAGTGTGACGCTGATTGGGTGGTTTGGCTATCAATCGCTGACTTCTCGATTAGGCTACACGCCTTCGACAGCTGAATTGCAAACAAAATTTACAGAAGCACTCAACTCGGAAAAGACGGCGAAAGCAGTCGAGCAAGGAAAACAACTGTTCTCAACGGTGAAAGATCGCGCGCAATCCTTGTTGAATCGAGGAGAGCAAACGACTACGGCAGAACCCTATCAGCCTTTGACCCGCGAGGATTTTGGGAATCCCAATCCTGAAGTGGGTAAGCCGGATGTGATGGGAACGATTGGGGCAGTGGGCGGTGCGGTCGCTGGTTTATTTAAGAAGCCTGAGAAAAATAAAGAAGTCTACGTTCGCAAAGAGTTTCGCGAAGAATCGACAACTCCTGCAACTCCGGTTGAATCAACTCCTCCTACAACTCCGGTTGAATCAGCAATTCCTGCAACTCCGACTGAAGTTGTGACGGATGAAGATGATGATTTCGGATTTGAGGAGGACACGATCGCTGAAACACCAACAGTGATTTCTCCTGTAGAAGTGGCTGGTGTTTCTGATTCGGCAGTTACAGCCGATGAGGTGATCGAAGAAGAAGTGGCATATGAAGCCACGGAGCATGAGAAACAAGAGCCAGAGTCGTAGATCAGTTTTGAGAAGCTAGAGAAAATGAGGTTCTCTCCGGTACCAGGAGAAGAACCTCATTTTTTAAGCGAAAGAATTACAATCCAGCGAACACACTGAAGCGATCAGCGATCGCTCGAATATTGGCTGCCAACTGTTCTTTCGTAATGCTTTGAGTCGCGCGAGCAGTAATATTGCGGCTAAAGCCACCCCCAGTGAAGAAGTCTCCGATCGATTTGGTGACCGTGCCGACGAGATTGGAACCGCGCACATCGAGATTGGTCGATCGAGCATTGAACGTATCAACTCGAATTGGACTACTAGAGTTATCCAAACTCAGCGTTAGGTCTAGCTCTAAATCGAAAAACACACGATACGACGGATCAGGTAATGCAAACACATTCGCAGAAGCGTTGACATTATTCCGAGGAGCAACGAGACGCACACTAATTTGATTCGCTCCTGGACCAGCTTTCACCTCTTTGATGGCGAGATCTCGCAAATTGACTGAGACATTTTTCAGGTGAATGGTTTTTATGATTTTGCCAACGCGTTTTCCATCCAGCTCATCTTTGATTTGCTGCGCCAGTACGCCTTTGCCAAATTCGCTCCAAGCGGTATCGATCGTTTGTTGGATTTGACCGGATCGAGCTAAAACTTGTTGCACGATGGGAGAAGGCGGAACTGGGGCAGGAACGGGTCTGGGCTTGGGTTTGGGTCTCGGTTCACCAGTACATAAAGGTGCATCTGGGGTTTTATCACAATCAATCACAGCCAGGGCAGGGCTGCCAATTCCTGCGAGTGTGATCAGTGTGAGGCTGGCGATCGCGCTCATTGAACGAGAGGGAACACAGAGTCGAGTCATCATGAATCTCCTTGAGATCAACTTTTGCCAGATCAATCACAAACTGCAATTGATTTGGTCTTGGTTTCTCTCACGATTCAGAGGATCGAATTATGCAAAGATGTTTCACCTGCGTGCAGATCGAGGGGGCAATTTTTTCGGTTTTTTAATTGCTGTTGTGGTTGTCTTGGTTACAGGATTCCGGCTCACCAATACCCAATTTTCTGTCGTTCCTAACCACTGCATTTGCTTCTGCGGCAACTTCTTCAGGGCTTCCATGTCCAGCAACAAATGAGGATGAGCATCTTCTTTCCATCGCTTGATCAACCTCTCAGAGGTCTCAGGCACGATCGTTCTCTGACTATAAAAATTCAAAGACGGACGGAAATAAGAATATGACGTATAGATGGTTTGCCCCTTCGGAGTTGCTCTCTGAATCATCACGCCTACGGGTTTGGCTGGAAAAGTTTCTTGTAATTCCCATACCCAATGATTTGACATCATCAGCGCGAGCAGCGTCAGATACGTTCCCCAAATCAACACCACAATAAATTGAATATCCTGCCGTGCAACTAAAATCGAGGCTACGGTCAGCGTCAACGCTAAAGTCGAGAATACAAGCTGCACATCCGGCTGCGCTCTCATGCCGTAATAAATTGTGCCTGCCCAAGCCACGATCGATAAAACCAAAAAGACTGCCATCCAAATCCGGGCTTTGGGAATCGGGCGCGGATCGGAAAACATTGCGGGTTGCCAGAATTCCTGAATCTGTGCGCCAATCATCAGCGCAAATGCAGGATAGAGCGGCATCGCATACCAAGGCAGCTTTGTCTGCATCACCGAAATCACAACGAAATACACGCCGCTCCAAACCAGTGCCAATTTTGCCCAACTGAGATTGCGATTTTCCCAAGCGTGCCGCAATCCAACGGGTAGAAATAACACCCACGGAACGCCCTGTTTCAGAACTTCCAAAGCGTAATAGAAGACTGTGCCGCGATTATCTTCTACGGGGTCTGACACTCGTTTCAAAGACTGGTTCCAGAAATGGATGCCTAGAAATTCATTGCCATAGCGAACGATCTGCGCACCATTCCACAGCACAACCGGGATGCACCCTAATCCAAATCCACTCCACAAATATGCCGATGTCAGCAATCGAGGCGTATCCCACGCGAGAAACGCTAGCGCGATCGCCACTAATAAAATTCCTAAAATTCCTTTCGTTAAACAAATGCAGCTAAAGGCAAGCCCAATGCCCAATCCCCAACGCAAGTCTCTGCGCGATCGTAAAACACACAAAATCATTGCCAAGAAAAAGCAGAGAATGGCTCCATCAAGCATTGCCAAGCGTCCCTGCCGCACGACTGGCAGTGAGGTGAGATACACCAAAGCCGCAAAAATTGCGGGACTGCGTTGGAAAAAGATTTCGCGCCCGATTCCGTAGAGTAAGGGTACAGAAGTTGCGGTTAACAAGGCTCCTGGAAGGCGAGATGTCCATTCATTCACGCCCCAAATTCGATAAAACAGCGCCACCATCCAATGCACTAGCGGTGGTTTATTCCAATAGGGTGCGCCATTGGGGTCAAGCGGAAAGAGCCAAGCCAGCGTATCAAATGGGGCTTTAGAAATTTCGCGGGCGATCTGCGCGACAATTCCTTCATCCCAATCGCGTAAGGGCAATCCGCCTAAATTGATTGTGAATAACAAGAGCGCGGCTGCCCAAAGCCCGATCGACCAAGCCGGATCAATCCAAGCTTGGTATTTTGTCGCAATCCCTGATTTTTGACCGGAGGAGATCTCATGATCCATGTTGGAAATATTGAATTGTTAGGCTAAATGTCACTGAGTCGATGCAATGTATCATTTATTCTGCATCATTCTTCTTCATCTAGGTCATTTCGGCGGGAAACGATCGCGCGTTGTTCAACTTGTTTGACCCCAATTAAGATTAGCAGAGTCAATACCGTACCTAAGAGCGTCAATAGCCAAAGTCCTGCTCCTGAAGTGATTCCCAACGCGGCTGTGACCCAAATCGAGGCAGCAGACGTTAACCCTTTGACTTTAGGATTGCGTTGATCAGGGCGCGATTGATGCAAAATTTCCCCTGCGCCCAAAAATCCGACTCCAGTTGCAATCCCTTGAATTGCCCTGCTTAACTCCTCTCCCGAACCATTGATTTCGATCGGGACAAGCACAAACAACGCCGCTCCCAAGCTGACGAGCATATGCGTTCTCAGTCCACCTGCCTTATGTCGTTGTTCTCGATCCCACCCGATCATGCCTCCTGCAAGTATGGCAAGGACTAATCGGATCACTAAATTGTCCCAGTTGTGCATCTAAGTCAAAGTTCCGCGCGTGACACCGAGTTGATTTTGGAGTTTGAGATCTCGCCAGAGTTGAGCACCTGTGATTTCGTGATTGAGCAGTTGGCGATAGAGTGCGATCGTTTGCGTAATCTGCTGACTCGATTCGTTCAGAAATTCTACTCTAAATCGTTGTGCGCCACTGTGAACGAGGTGATGCAGAAATTCTGCTCCGGTTTGTGCGGTTCCGTTGAAGACCGTGTTTCGACAACCCGCATCTGCTTGAAGGATGTGTTCGATGCCGGGATGTTTTGCGCTGCTGATACCGGAGGCAAGGCGGAGTTTTACTTCATGCTGCTCACACGGTCGCCCGCAATTGGTGAAATCAGTACCAGTCGAGAGGAATGCACAGAAAACACAGTGTTCCATATGGAACATTGGCATGTGTTGGTGAATGGTAATCTCTAACCAATTTGGGGGGCAGCTTTTGAGCAGAGCAATCAGTTGTTGAATATTGAGATCATAGGAAGCCGTGAGATGTTCTAAGCCGAATTGTTTGAAGTAATTTGCGGTGATGGCGTTGGCGATGTTGAGGGAGAAATCGCCAATTTTACGATCGTGTTCAAAGAATTTCAAATGATCATAGTTTCGGATCAAATATCCATCGGCGTTGGATTTGCGAACTTGTTCTAAAATCCATTGTTCACTGGGTTTGGTAATGCGAGGGGGAGCGGCCCAAATTTCTGCATCTGAGCGTTGGCGGGTGAGTTCAACGGCTTGGCGATAAGCGCGCGGGTCTTCAAATTCGCAGTAGATGGTTTGAATTCCGAGTTTGAGAACGGTTTCGAGTTGCTGGAGATTGCGAACTAGGATGGTGAGTTCTGGCTGCGGTTGGAGGGGATTCTGCCCCCTAAATCCCCCACGAGTGGGGGACTTTGAATCGGAAGTCTTCGGCTCGAAGTCTGCCGGAATCGAGAATTCAGGGGATTTCTCAGATTCGTTATCGATGCGAGGCAATAATTCTGAATGCGATCGCGCTTCGTCTAACTGCCATTGTTTTGGCTGCATTCTGAGATTTTCTAAGCGATCGACGATTTCCCGCCGCATTCGATTTAATTCGCTCACGGGGATCATGGCTGCATCTGTGAGATGGTTCTCGAATTTGCCTAAACAGAAAGGGGTGTTGCCTAATCTGCCGAATTGTTCTTTCAGTCGTTCTGTGGTTAATGGCTTGGAATGCGCTTCGATCAGGGGCATTTCAGATTCAATGCGCGTAATGTGCCCGACCGTATCTCTGGCGATCGCGATCAATTCTTTGCCAATTTCGCCATGAATTTCGATGTCGATCGGGCGCTGGAATTTTGGCTGATCTCCTGCATAGGTTTGGCGAATTTGACGATCGAGTTCTGGGTCGCTGGTTTTCCAAACGCGATCGCCAATATCAATTCGTCTCAAATTCAACTGATCTCTGCCGAAGGTCAGCACTGTTTGATTGCGATGTTGCTCGACGGCATAAATTCTGCCGCCTTCTTCTTTGGCTTCGGGATGTCCGCTGTCGAATACAACGCCATCACCGGGTTTGACGGGGGCTTTGGTCGCGATCGTAATTTGCTCGTGCTGAATCTGGGTGACTTCGCCGAGATAAACGCCTCGTTTTTTCCCGAACCTGGCATGGACTAATTCTTGATTGTTAATGCCCTCAAACCATCCAGTATGTAATCCGCGCGAAAATGCCATTTCTAAGTTGTATCGTTCAGCATTCACATCGGTGATCGCTTGATCGAGCGCATTGCGATACACTCGCGTGACGTTTGCCACGTATTCAGGAGATTTCAGTCGTCCTTCGATTTTGAGGCAAGTGACTCCTGATTTTACTAAGTCTGGTAGAACAGCTAAGCCTGACAAATCTTGTGGACTGAGCAAGTATCGTCGATCGCCTAAATTTACGGCTTCGCCATCAGAAATTAATTCATAAGGCATTCGGCAGGCTTGAGCACATTCGCCTCGGTTTGCGGATCGACCGCCCAATGCTTCACTCGTCAGACATTGCCCTGAATAAGCAACGCACAACGCTCCATGCACAAAGACTTCCAGCGGCAATGTAAGATTGCTTTCCGTAAGTTGCTTTTGAATTTTGTTGATTTCTTTGATCGAACATTCGCGCGCGAGAACGACTAACTGACAGCCTAATTCTTTTGCAAACTCGACTCCTGCGGCACTGGTCACGGTCATTTGTGTCGAGCCATGAATCGGAAAATCCGGCGACAAGTGGCGAATCAGGCGACAAATGCCGATGTCTTGAACAATGACAGCATCGACTCCGGCAGCAATAATCGATCGTAGATATTGTTCTGCCTCGACTAATTCATTTTGAAAGATTAACGTGTTCAAGGTGACGTATCCTTTCACGCCGCGCCAATGCAGAAACTCCATTAGCTCTGGCAAATCGGATTCTGTAAAATTTTCTGCCCGCATCCGAGCATTAAACCGCTCCAGTCCAAAGTAGATTGCATCTGCGCCATTCTCGATCGCTGCTTTGGCACAGTCCCAATTTCCCGCAGGTGAAAGAAGTTCTGGAGTGTTCATGGTTAGTCGATCGTCATTCGATAGAGAGGCTTTTCAATCCTAAGATGTTCTTACAAAGATTGGCTGAGAATTTCGCTCTTTATTCTCGATCGACCAGATGGTGCAGAACGGACAGGGTGAGAATGGATTGGCTAAGAGATTGAAGGTTCTGATGGGGTTCGATTAATTGAGATGTTATCGGGTCGATCGTTGCGGTCAATGTCTGAAATCCAAGCTTGTGACTGGCTTCATTGATCTCTTGCCAAGTTTGTAAGGTCTGAGAATTGGAGTGCTCGATTCCGATAAGGAGAAGATCCGCGATCGCATTTAACACGCTCTCTAAATAAGTCTCAATCGGATCAAGCCCGATCGAAGTTGAATTTGCAATCAATACACTTTCTGAGACATGTTCAGCGATCCAAGGTTGCAAAAAGGAATCCTCAAACACAAGTCCAATGGGCGAAATAGTCAGTTGATGACCGGAACGAATGTGACCGGAGACAAAGCAGAGAGGCTCTTGGGTGAGTTGGGTCAGCAGTGCTTCTGTGCCCGCTTGAGCACGATCGTGATACGGAAAATTCAATCGAATTGTGTTTTGTTGGGCATCCCAGAGCGTCGCAGTTACAGATTGGTCAATCGGGGAAAATTCAACAGAGGTTACTTTGTCGATCGCTAACACATACAGATTCTCGGTGAGATGACGAGGACGGAGATCAGCAGGAGGGAGAAGTTGTAAATGCGCGGAAAGTTCAGAAAAGTCTTCGACGAGCAGCGGGGAGCGGAGTTGGCTCCATTGGAAGGATTGAGGGTTGAGAGAGAGCGGAGAACGTCCGGGCAGAAGACGGAAATCGGGAGAGCGTTTGGCAGATTGGATGAGCAGTTGTCCTGAACCCAGTTCAGTGAACGTGTGCTGCTTGAGAACAGGTTTTTGAGCGATATCGGAGAAGGGATCGGGAGCATCGAACTCGGTTGAAAATGCCGTCAGCATTCCAGTATTGGCATCTTGAAAGTAGCTGGTGAGTGTGGTGCTGTTCTGTTTAAACTGGACACCGCAGCCTAAACCGATGAGGCGGGCAGTTCCAATTGCGGTTGTGCGATCGCGCTGTGTACCTGCGATGAAAAGACGAGGAACTTTGCCTGTGTTAGAACGCAGAGCATCACTGCGGATACAGAGTTCAGCGATTAAAGCAATGACTTCGTGAGGAGAAAAGCGAGCATCTCGGTTTTGATAGCGATCGCATTGTTCCAAGAGTTCGACGAGAATCTCAGCAAACCAGATCAGGTTAGCTTGGCGACAGTGTTGTTCACAGCGTTGAAGTTTACTGAGTAAGCTTGAAGTGAGATTGTTCAGTCCTCGCTGGAGTAAGGTTTCGAGAGCTGATTCGATGTCGTCGAGAAGCTGAGTTGGAGTCGTCAGATCAGTTTCAGTGGAAATGATCGCGCTCGTTTGATCATGAAGTTGGCGGAATGCCCAAATTGCGAGAGGCACATGCTGACAAGGAGAAGGCTCGGAACAGTCGCAGTGGGTATATCGGAGATCGTGAGGGACGAGAAAGCGGAGGGTGTGACCGAGAGAGTGCAGATATGCGATCGGCTTTGTACTCGATCGCACTTCGATGACTTGATCCGTTTCAAATTGTTGTTTGAGCCTTTGCAGTTGGGAAGGTGTGAAATGCTTAGCAAGTTCTTCGTCTGAGATGCTGCCTGGATTCCAGGGTTGAGGAGTAAAAGAGTTGGATTGCTGGTAGGCGAGAATTGAGCGGATGAGGTGGCGGCAAATTGTAGTTGCGGAACAGGTACAGTGTCGATCGCTGACAGGTTCGCCATTCGGAAAGGTACATTCAACTGAATCTGACCATTTCAGACGCACGAAGTCATTTTTCTCGATGATCTCAACTGTAAATTGTTCGAGTTCTCGTTTAGCGCGATTGACAATGCCGCGATTGGTTAGGAGGGTCAGATCATCTGTGGTTAATGCAAGTAAATCTGTCCGAGACATGCTACTTCCTCACTGTTCGAGCAATCCATTCTGCAAGTTCTCCGGGAGTCATTGCACCAACATGCATTCCCAGATTGACCAGCGCTTGGGCAGTTGTGCGATCGTAGTTCGGATTGGCATCAGAGTCGAGTGCAGCAAGTCCTAGCATCGTCACACCACTTTCAATTAAACGGCGAGTTGTACTAAACAGCGTTTCGCGAGGTGCGCCTTCATAGAAATCAGTGATCAGAACAACGATCGTGTTGCGAGGATGATCAATCAGTGTTTCAGCATAGTTCAACGCTTGCCCAATGTTCGTGCCGCCTCCGAGTTGAACTTGCATTAAGGTTTCAACCGGATCACGGCATTGTTCGGTGAGATCGACGATCGAGGTATCGAAAATACAAAGATGAGTGCGGATCTGCTGCAATTGACAAAAGATAGAAGCTGTTACTGCGGCGTGAATAATGCTATCGATCATGCTGCCAGATTCATCGACCAGAATGATTAACTGCCAGCGATCGAGATTTCGACGAATTCGAGAATAGAAATGAGGGCTTTTGATATAAAGCCGTTTTGTCTCAGGATCATAGGTGCTGAGATTATGGTGAATTGTGGCTTTTGGGTCGAAGTTTTTCGCAATTTTTAGGCAAGAGCGATGTTGTCGATCGAGCGTGCCTAAGAACGGAGATTGAACCTCACGCGCGAGTTTTTCGAGTAATTGATCAATTACTTTTTGAACAAGTTGCCGCGCCATAGCTAGTACGGCTTGATTCATTAAATGCTTTGTTCGGAGGACAGCTTTGAGTAGAGTTAGGCTTGGTTCTGCACGACTCAGGAGATCTGGATCGGTGATCATTTCTTCGAGCCGATAGCGCTCTAAGGCATCTTTTTCTAAACGCTCAATTGTCTTTTTCGGGAAGAGTTCATGAATTTCATTAATCCACTCTGGAATCGTCAATGCTGAGCCTGCAAGTCCGCCTTCGCGAGAATGCTTTGGGTCAGATGGGTTTTGGGAGTTGCTCGGTCGATCTTTTTGATTGATCCGAGAATGGCTTGAGTTTGGGCGAACATTGCGGGATTGGTATTCTCGATCGTACAAAAACGATAATGCTTCGGCTCGTCGCTGCCAAGTTTCTGAGGCATCTTGTCCGATGTTGGAATCTGGATGCGCCGATAAAATGACTTTCCAACGCATGGCTTGAGTGAGTGGATCATTCATTCGCGGATACCTCGCAGTCCATATTGTGCGATCGTGCTGAGTAATCTGGCTTCTCGTGCTTTAACCTGAGCCATCTGTTCAGGCGAGATTTCCAAGATTGGCGCAGGGGATTTTGTCCAAAATTGAGTCAGCGCGTGTGAAAACATGTGCTGTTCTCTGGGAGTGAAATAAGTAAACGCCAGTCGCAGTGAGGGCAGAGCTTCGAGAAATGCTTCGTCATCAAACTGGGCAATGATGCGATCGATTTGATTTAACAGTTCTGGAGAACGCTGAACAATCTCACGCGCAATGCTGAACAGACCCGTTAAGAAATCGCCTAAGTGATTAGAAATCGCATATAAATCGGTTAAAACTTGCTCAGTAGGAGCTTCGTCGAGTACCCATAGTGCGCCAATGGTTGCACCTCGTAGAACTGGATTTTGAGTTTGCTCCTGGCTCGTGCGAGTGAGAACAGCAACAAAGGCTGCACGATCGAGGTTCAGTGCGCGATCGCATCTTTGCACTGTTTCGAGGAGCGTTTTGACTGCATTGAGAAGCTGTTGATCTTGATCTCGAACTTGTCCAAGACTTTCTAAGAGCCAAAGGCTGCGAGTAAAAGTAACCTGCAAGAGATAACCAATTTCTGCATGTTCTGCAATTCCCAAGAGTTCGTCATAGCTATAGAGATAAAGTAAATGCGTTAAGGTGCTAGTAACAGCAAAGAAATCACTATCAGATTGGATAAGTGTGAGAAGCTGCTGATAGAGAGGAGGAATCAGTGTTTGAACTCCCATTAAGCAAGCATCGAGTAAGAGTAAGGCAGCACTTTCAGATTGCTGCTCACATTTTTTCGCAAGCTCTAGCAATCGCATCTCAGCCGCTTCCAGTAAAGTAGACCCATAAATTGCAGCTTCAATACAACTGCCTTCATAGGCTGGACTCCACGCGATCGACCATTCCTCCCACTGAATCGAGAGATCCTGACGTGCAGCCAGATCGATTCCACCTGTGCGATTAAAGCCCGCAATTTGTAAGATTCGCAGTTGGTGCAAAAGTTTAGAGCAGGCGGGTTCTTCGAGTAGATTGAGTTGGACAATTCGCCCGATCGGTTGGGGTTCTAAATCATGCTGTTTTAATTGCTGCTTGATCTCTTGAACTAAAGGCGGCACAGAAATTCCCGCAGCAAGCTTCCCTCGTTCTGATCCTCGAAAAACTTCATGGACTGCCCGCAGTAGGGGGTGAGTGGTTGTCACTTCTTCTTTGATTAGAGAAGTCACGATCGCATCAATGATATCCTGTCGCCAAATCTCTGCATGACCTCGCAAAGCAGCGAGAGCATGGGCAGCAGATTCAACGGCAATCAAATCTGCTGCGCTGATTAGTTGTTGATGCGATCGTAATGCTGTCACGATTTGAGCAAACACTTCGCGATAGATCGCATTGTGAGTGTAAGTGTCTTCTTGAGCGGAGCTTTGATAACGATGCTGCCAAACCTGATGATAGAAGCCTGGATTGGGCATTCCCGCATCATATCCAGTCAGGCTATCTAAGCGATCGTAAGAAAAAGGAGTTAGCGCAATGCCTTGCTGAACGATCGCAGGTTTAAGGCACTGTTCAAGATAGGAAAAGACTAGACTTGCTTGTGGCTCAGTCGGTGGATTCAAAAGCTGGGTGTGAAGTGCATAACTATGAAAGCCACCCGTTACCACTAAGATTTGACCCCCGTATCGCGCGATCGCTTGCCGAATTTTCTCGGTCATAAAGGCTTCACGCTGCTGATCTTCGAGTGTGGGTTCGTCTAAAGCTCGACAGTGGAAACAGAACTGATGCGCCCGATCGAGATAAGTTTCCAAAGTTATTGCTGGATCAATTTCAAATAAATGATCCCAGAGATGATCCAGCCCTTCAATTCCAAGCGTTTCGCATAATTGGCTGACGTACTGACTTTGGCGAAGTTCGCGATCGCTATAACGATGATGAGCCGTTTTTGTCGTCGCCATTTTCGACCAGGGCAAATCAATGAATTCAGCCGGAATGTCTAATTCTTTGGCGATTTGTAGCGCTTGCCATTCTGGAGAATAGACACAGTAAGGATAGAACGCAGCTAAGCGAGTATTGTCTGAAAAATGAGCATAGCTATACACCGCGATCGGTAATTGGTGCGGTAAGTTAAGCTCGGAAATTTGATCATTAAAATCCGCAGGTCCTTCAATCAAAATTGCAGCAGGGCGAATCTTCGTTGCAAGCTCTCGAACAAATCGCGCACAAGCAGGACTATGATGGCGAACTGGAAAAAAGATCACCTTCGCATCTAAATTCAGAATTGAAGTATCAAAATCCATTACAACACCTGATGATGAGCCGTGTAATAGTCTTGCCAAAGCTGGTCTTGGCGATTTTTTACTACATGATTAAAGTAATGCCGGAGCTTTTTCAAATCATCAGTTGCATCTTTTAAAGCGGAACCCACTAAGCTGTGTAAAAGATTTTCAGGAGTTGGAGCGCGATCGCCATAATAATAAGCATGAATCACCGAAGCATATCCGACTGAAACTGCCTCAGCCGTACTCATCACAGTTGTCAGCGGCTCAAATGTTCGCCCGTCTTCAGTTTGTCCGGTGCGAAGCTCGCGAAATGTAGTAACTAAAACTTCGGTTAAATCTTCATTCAAACTCGCTGGAATGGAAGCCTGTTCTAACATCCGATTTGTTTCTCGCTGAACTAGCTCGATTTCTTGCTGCAAATCTGAGATAGGTTGCAAGGTCTCGAAGTTGAAGCGCCGTTTCAGGGCTGCACTCATTTCATTGACCCCGCGATCGCGAGTATTAGCAGTTGCAATCACATTAAATCCGACTTTTGCATATAAGCTCCGATTGCTATCAGGTAATTCTGGAATGCTCATCATACGATCGCTGAGCACAGACAGTAAAGTGTCTTGAATCTCTAAGGGACAGCGCGTAATTTCCTCAAATCGGACAATCTTACCTTCGCTCATGCCGCGATGAAGAGGGGCAGAAACAAGCGATCGAGAACTTGGGCCTTCTGCTAGTAATAAAGCATAGTTCCAAGAGTATTTGATATTGTCCTCAGTTGTCCCCGCACTGCCTTGAATCGTGAGAGTTGAATCTCCACTAATTCCCGCTGCTAAGAGTTCGCTGAGATAGCTTTTTGCAGTTCCCGGCTCACCGATCAGCATCAAACCTCGATTGGTTGCGAGTGCGACGATGCAGCGTTCCAATTGGGCACGACTGCCGACGAATTTTTGAGTAATGCTCAGTGAGCGATCGCCTAAAATGAATTTCAAAACCGATTGCGGGGTGAGCTTCCATCCACCCGGACGAGGTGCATCTTGATCGAGTTCGGCAAGTTTCTTCAGTTCGGTTGCGTAGAGCGATTCGGCAGCGGGGCGTTGAAGTTCAATCTGAGCGCGTTTAGGCATGACGTTTTTTGGAACGGTGGGTCAGGTGGTCGATTTCGCGGAGCACTTCGCTAAAAACAAGTGGAGCAACTGTCGTTAGCGGAATGCGATCGCGCTCAGTGGGGACACGCCTACCATCCCAATCATTTGCAACAAAGAAAATGCGATCGATGCGTTGATACCCGTGCTCGCGGGGCATCTCCGAGACACTGAGAATAGCGGCGGTATGGTCAGCACGAAATCGCTTACAATACCCGCGCCAATGTCCGCGCCCGATATAGGTTTCAGTCCAGCCTAGCTTCATCAGAGATTGAGTTAAATTGACAGTGAAAACGCCTCGATCGGCGAACCGGGTGACAATCGTAGCATCTTGTTCCTGGGTTGACACAGAATATATTGGGCGATTGACTTGGGCAAAGGGCGGAATCAATTCATAGTCGGACAACAACTCCGCCCAGGTTGATCGATCTGGCATCTCCAACGGATGTGGCAAGTAAATCTCGGCTTCTGAAGAGAGTTCTACGGGCATATCAGAGCTATCCGCGAGAGTTCCATCCTCGGCAATGCGAAAACACATCGATTTAGCTTGCCAAATCAAACTCTGAGCCATTGGACGCACGATCGGATGAAAGACGAAGGACTGAAATTCTGCAACAGTATAAGCAACTCTGTGAATCATTTGCTGCTCAAATCGTAGCGATTGCAGGGTGAGAAATTGCTTGAGTTGGGTTTTGCTGAGTTGGGTTTGATGGGTCTTGGGTCTACGTTTGCGGGGGCTTCCCGAATTCGCAATCGTAGTGCAATGCCTCTCAAGAACTTCTCGCATTGCAAAATCTTCTAACTGTCGCCGAGATAGATTGCGCGCTTTTGCAATCTCATCGAGTGCTTGTTCAGGTCGAATCAGTCTAGAAATCGGCGGGTATGCGAATTGCATCAATTGGTAAATTGCTGTCTCTGACGCATGCAATGTTAGTGCAGCGATTCCCGATATTGCAAGCTGATGCTTTGATGCTTTACACCAAGCTCGAATCAAATCAGCTAACTTGAGAAGAATCTCATCATCGCCTAATCGCCCTAATGCTAAAATCACCCAGTCTGCTCGACCTTTCGGCTTTTTTAAGCTCCATTGTTCATAGAGTTGCCACACAAATTGGCTGAGTGAATCAGCATTTGTATGTTGTCTCAGAATTGATGAGCAATTGTCAGGATCAGCTTGGAGTAGATTCAAGATTGCTTGATGGTGAGTTGTTGAGAGTCGAGTGTCACCAACGACGATCGCGGGTAAATCACTCACTTTCACCCAATCTAGTGGCTCAAGCTTCGGAGCCGCATCTACGATCGCTTTAAACCACTTAGGCGTTTTGCCCAGTTCTTCTCGCTGCGGAGCATCAAAAATGAGCAGTTCGATCTGCTGATATTCATCATTCATTTTTTCACGGATCAAATTACCAAATCCTTGTCGCTGCATCATTCTGAGCCAAGCGATCGCGGTTTCTCTTAAAGGATGTTTTTGAATCGTGAGGGGAAGTAATCCCGCGATCGACAATTCTAGATTTTCTTCTAGCCATTGCTGTGCTCGATCGCGAATTCGCGATCGCTGAACAAGAGCAAGAATTTGGGGAGCGACAATGGGCGATCGGATCAAAGTCAGCACATCAAACATCTCAGCAGCATTTGATACTTCTTTGTTGCTATTGAGCGCAGCAATGCTTTCTGTGACGAGTTCGAGTGCCGTTAATTCTGTATGTGCTAACCATGCTCGAACCTGTTCGGCTGTCCCCAATCGTAATCTTAAACGACGAACATGATGCATGACTAAATCCGCACTTTCTAGCCCAAAAATAACTTCAAGTCTAAAATTGCGATCGAAAGCAGCATAGGATCTTTCAGGCTTCCATTTTGCAACTAAGGCTTCAAGCCAGTCATGTATACCTAATAAGGCGGAAAGATGAGGTCTAAAGTAGAACCTTTGAGGCTCCCAATTTGCCCTAATATAAGTTTTGATTGCTTCAAATTTCGTCTCATTCAAGTAAGGCAAAATATGCTGCCTGAATCCTACAAATAGTTGATATTGCCGATGCTCAGTTAATTTATCTAATAGCTGTTCAATCGATAGAAAATAGCTTAGGATAAACGTCATTTGAGCAGGCGCATAGTTACTTTCAACGAGAGTAAACCATTCCTGTATTTCAGCAATCTCCACTGGAGCGGCTAGATGCTCAGTTTCAAAACGTTCAGTTTCAAAGCGTTTTACTAAGTCTCGAACGCGATCGAAGTGATGTGCTTTCGTAATTGCCTCATACCAAAAAAATGCTTCCTCGATCGACATTGAAACCGGAATTTCACAAGCCTCCCATTGCCAATGTCTACTTTTCAATCGTTTTACTTTTTTTAATTTCGCGATCGCGGCTTCTAATTCAAAAGGTTGTGGCTCTGGACGAACCAACTGGGGACGTTTGCGCCAAGTTGCCCAACACCAGTCTGCTGGATCAAGATCGATGAGAGGATGACGGTCACATTGATGTGTGCCACAGGCATCGAAAGATTCATTCAGCATCATCTGATTGATGGTTCAATTATACTATCGCAGGGATTTGACTCGTTATCATAGCACGCAACTTCGCGATGCATCCTGTTCGTCAGGTTCATTTGGCTCTATAGATAGACGATGCTCAGTTTCTCCTGACTAGGATTTAGGTTTTAGCCTTATGACTCAAGTTCTAGAACCTCAACAATCGCGGCTCCTCTCTAAGCAATTCATGCTCGCTGGAATCTTGCTCGGTATGGGATTTGCGGGATTTTTCGATGGAATTGTGCTGCATCAGATTTTGCAGTGGCATCACATGTTAAGCAGTGTGCGACCGATGACGAACATGAGTGATGTCAAAGTCCATTCAGTCGCAGACGGATTGTTTCATTTAGCCGATTATGGATTGACGATCGCAGGTGTAACTTTACTTTGGCGATCGCATCTCCAAGATCAACTACCAAAATCTTCCCAACCATTCATCGGATTAATTCTATTTGGGGCAGGATTATTTAATACGATCGAAGGCTTCATTGATCACGAAATTTTAGGAATTCATCATGTCCATTCCGGCACACATTACCTGCTTTGGGACATTGGTTTTTTAATGTTTGGAATTGGGCTGATTATAGCGGGTTTGAAATTACTCGATCGCTGGAAAAACGCTCCTGAATCTATGCCCTGAGTGTTCAACTATAGGCTGATTCAACGGTTAGATTGCATCGCTAAAACGGAGAGGTTCGCATGAAATTAACTCTTTTTTAGAGGAATCTTATGTTTCTACACACGAAGCGTTTACAGTACTTTACTCCTCCCTCTAAGCCCGACCCAATCTACGCCAAAAAGCTACAAGAATTAATTGGCGGTTCGATGGGTGAAATGACCGTAATGATGCAGTACTTATTCCAAGGCTGGAACTGTCGCGGTCCTGCAAAATATCGCGACCTATTGCTAGATACGGGAACCGAAGAAATTGGTCACGTTGAAATGTTGGCAACGATGGTAGCTCATCTGCTCGACAAAGCACCTGTAGAAATGCAGGAAGAAGGCGCAAAAGATCCAGTTGTCGGTGCAGTCATGGGCGGAACCAATCCCCGCGATGTAATTGCAGCAGCGATGAATCCTCAGCACGAAATTGTGTCTGGACAAGGTGCAATGCCCGCCGATAGTGTCGGCTTCCCTTGGAACGGTCGCTTTATTGTTGCCAGTGGAAACTTGCTGGCAGATTTTCGCTCGAACCTGCACGCAGAATCACAAGGTCTAATGCAGGCGGTTCGGTTATACGAAATGACCGACGATCCAGGTGTGAGAGACCACTTGAGCTTTATGATTGCACGGGATACGATGCATCAGAATCAATGGTTAGCCGCGATCGAAGAATTACAGAGCGACGGATTTGAAGAGACGGTCACTCCCAAGATTGCCCACGAATATGGCAAGAAAGAGTACGCTTATCAATTCTGGAATAACTCCGAAGGTCAAGAAAGCGCTGAAGGTCGATGGGCAAAAGGACAATCGATGGTAAAGGTCAATTTGAGTATGTAGCTAACCCCCAAGCCGTTGGTCCAATCCCAGAACCACCGCAACCCGATCCAAAACTACATGCCACTCCCGCGACTCCTGCCATGCAGAAGACCAGCGATAACGGTGCAAAAAACTTTGTCGATAGCGCAGTTGATACAGTCAAACAGATTACGAAGTAAGAGAGTGTGGGGAGTCCTTGTGTAACAGTCCTAAATTAGGCATGAAGTGGGGAGTGGGGAGTAGGGAGTGGGGAATTGTTCCCGTGGTCGCTCCCTACTCCCCACTCTGCAAAATCAATGCAGTTGACGACTAATTCACATCCTATAGCGGAGTAATGCTCGCGATTTTACCGCCCTGACGCTGAACTCGCTGCATATGTGCCGACAGTTCCTCATAAGGAATCACCACAACCTTATTCACCCGGCGAACTTTTGGATAACCGCCACCGCGAATACCAGCCACTTCCACCCGGTAGAATTGCCCCGATCCGTGCGCCTTAGAGCCACCAAATGCACTCGCTGTCGCATCTCCTTTCTGAGCAGACAAGAACGCAAAGCCCGGTGCCGAAGACGGAATAATCGTCGGAGCAGATTTCTGAGCAATATTCTTCGCTAAGCGAGGTGCACTGCCGGTCAGAGTTGCATTATCACTATTGGCATAGCCGCGATACAGTTGCAGCAAGCGAGGGAATCCAACCGTGCGTTGACCAACGCCAGTCGTCGTGAAATCCCGATAGTAAGGCACAATGTTTTCGCCAAAGCTGGATTGATACTCATCCGAATCAATGTAAGAATCAATGTCTGCTTCAAATCCCTTGGATTGATACAGATCCAAATGCTCGGTGATTTCAGACTGATCGTAAGGTGCGCGACCCAACAGGTGCTTAAAGTTCAACTCGATCGTCCGGCTTTGGAAGCAGTTGTAAAAGAATTTCTCCTTGTACAAGTCTGATTTAGCAACTTGACGCACAAACTCTTGCACGGTGATCTGACGGTTGCGGAGCAAAGACTCTGAAATGGTCAGGCGCTCAGACTTTAAGAGATGAGGATTTCCCAAAACTTGCTGATAAACCGCAAGAATCACGCCTTCGATCTCGTCCTGAGTCGCATAAGGACGCAATTCGACTTTGGCATCATCCAAACTGGAGATACCCAAGCGAGCTGCTGCTGTTGTAATAGCCACCTAAAACTCTCCTTTATATCGTAGGAAATGAACTGAATAAGGGACTTGCCATTCATTAGAATCCCACTGCTACATTGCAGAAACCGCCCGAAGTTGAGCTTAGGGCGGGATAGAATCGAGATTAAAGAAATCGTTCCTGGGACTTCATCGATTAGCAATTCCCTCAATCGATTTAGACAGGAGTCACACTGACCACTCTGCTGCCCGAACGATTCAACTGTTGAAGTTTCGAGGACAGTTGATCATAAGAAACAAGCACTTCCGTGGTTGCCTGCCGCACAACGGCTGAGTTTGGAGATGCAGAGCGCAACACCCGCAGACGATAGACATCACCACGGTTGCCACCTAACGCACCTGAAAGTGCAGTTGCCGAAGGAGCAGAGATCGGGGTTGCTAGATTCTTCGCAACTTCCCAGGTTAAACGAGGCTGTTTTTGTCCCTGAGAGCGATCGCTATTTGCATATCCGCGATAGAGGTGCAATAAACGACTAAAGCCGATCGCCCGTGATCCAGGGTGATCGACTTGGAAATCGCGATGGTAAGGAACAATGTTTTCGCCGAAGCTGCTTTGATACTCAACTGAATCCAGATAAGAGTTGATTTCAGCTTCGTAGCCTTCATTCAGGAACAAGTCCAAATGGTAGGAAATCTCAGCCTGCTCGTAAGGTGCACGTCCTAGGAAATGCTTATAGTTCAACTCGATAAAGCGCACATGGAAGTTCGGATACAAAAACTTCTCGCGATAGAGATCAGACGTTGCGATCGCCCGCACAAAGTCCCGCACCGAAATCACACCCTGAACGAGCTGCGATTCTGCTGCAACCAACCGTTCGCTTTGCATCAGATGCTCGTTGCCAAGCACTTGCCGATACGCTGCTCGAATCACGGCCTGCACTTCATCTTGAGTCCAATTCGCACGGAGTTCAACGGGCTTTGCTTCTTCAAAAGGCGTAATCCCTAACCGTG